>NZ_FNCN01000047.1 GCF_900100605.1 Sinosporangium album
AGCGGCCCGAAGTCGTAGATCACCTGCTGCAACCCGGGAACCGCCTGGATCTGCGTGAACAGCACGCTCATCGCATCGTGGTCGGCGGACATAAAGCCGACCACGATGTCGATGACGAACTGGGCGATCAGCACGACGATGCCGATACATCCGGCTGAGGCCAGCCCGGTGGCCAGGCGTCCGCCACCGGCCAGCCTCCGCATCTCATGGAATGTTATGACGAAGAACACCAGGGCGCCGATGAAGGCCAGATGCCCGGTGGTCCAGGCGAGCCCGGGACCGCGGCTGCCGTCCAAGCCGTCCAGGATGCGGATCACGCCGTAGGCGAAGGTGAGGACGGGGGCGGCGACGAAGGCGATACGGAGGTTCAACTCGTTGACTCCTTAGCTGCGATGACCTCCCAATCCTGGTTTCCCGCAGCCACGCGGACATCGCCGAAGCGAGCGAACTCCCCCATCCCTCTCAAGAGGGATCCGTCAACCCGGACGGGCTCCCGAGAGCGGCTTCCTTACGCTTTCCCCCTCTCCTCTACGGGGCGAAAAGCTGAGAGGTGTCCCATAAGCGAATCGACAACGTCGTCGCAGGACATCTGGTCGATGTCGATGAAGTGCTCGCGTGGGAGTCCGTCTCGGGCGAGAAGACGGCCGTTGATTCTGAGCGCCTCCTGCCAGTCGCGGTATCCACTGGAGCGTTCCTCCGTCAGCACACGCGCCTAAGGAGTCCCTGGTCCTTCATACGCAGGGTGAAAAGCGCGTAGTCGTAATCCGCGTAGACTTCGGCGAGCTCGCCGATGCGCTTGTCCTCAAGGTCGGTGATGATGATGTTCTTGAAGCCGTGCCGAGCGTAGTTCTTCGCCACCAGCGCGAGATTTTCGAAGGCGAGCGCCTCATCCTCCCGGTAGGTCGTCAGTCGGGTGCCGGTGTTGCGAAACTCCGGGATCCAACCGAACTCGAACAGAGGGCTGTCGAGCCGATCGCGGAGCAGTTGTGCGGTCGTCGATTTTCCGACTCCTGGCGCACCCGCGATAAATATGAACGTCCTCACAGAGGGCAGCATAGGTCCCAGTTCATAAGGTGGGCACGACCTCAGCGCCTGGTCGGCTCGGGAGACGACCTGCGGGAACGGGTCCGTGGAGTCGGGGCACGGTAGCGTGGGGGCCCAAGCAGACGGTGGTTTCGAGGCGGAGGCTCGATTGCCTGTCCGAGGTGCTTCCCGAGGTGCTTCGTGAGCGAGCGGGAGCCCGCCTCCATCTCCGTTTTCCTCGCCGATGACGACAGGCGTCTGCGGGAGGTCTACCGGAAGTTGTTCGAGCGCACCCCGGGCTTTCGGTTCGCCGGGGAGGCGGCCGACGGCGACGAGGCCGCCCGGCTGGTCGATGCGCTGAAACCCGCGGTGGCATTGCTCGATGTGCAGATGCCGGGCACTGACGGCTTGGAGGCGGCGCGGCGCATCCTGGCGGCCACAAGCACCCGCGTCGTTATGCTCACCACTTTCGACCTGGATGAATACGTGCATCAGGCCCTGACGTTCGGCGCGTCGGGTTTCCTGCTGAAGAACGCGTCCCCGGCCGAGGTGTTGCACGCGGTTCGCACGGTGCACGCGGGTAACGCCATGCTCGCCCCGGAGGTGACAGCGCGGTTGCTGGACCGGTTCGCGCCACGTCGGCCCAACGAGCGGCATGCGTTCGCGAGTCAGGTTCTGTCTGAGCGGGAGCTGCAGGTCATCCGGCTGGTCGCCCGTGGCCACTCCAACCAGCAGATCGCGGACGAGCTGTTCCTGAGCCTGGAAACGGTCCGCACATATCTGCGCCGGATGTTCGCCAAGTTGGGGGTCAACGACCGTACCCACCTGGCCGTGCTCGCGTATGAGGCGGGCCTGCTGCACGATCCGCGGTAGGTGTCTACTTTCGGGCGACGCGACCGTCGACGGCCCTGACCCATGCTGAACGTCCTGACACGCGGCATGAGGCATAAGGCTAATGATGATCGAGGTTTCAGGGCTCAGTAAGCGATACGGCGCGAAGGTGGCGGTCGACAACGTCAGTTTCACCGTGAGGCCCGGCCGGGTCACCGGTTTCCTGGGGCCGAACGGCGCCGGCAAGTCGACAACGCTGCGCGTTCTGCTCGGCCTGGACCATCCAACCGGCGGGACCGCGCTGATCGAAGGTAAGCGGTATCGCGACCTCCGCCATCCGCTGCGCAAGGTCGGGGCGCTGCTCGAGGGGGCGGGCCCGGTGCCTGAACGACGCGCCGTGGACCATCTCACGTGGATCGCGCAGAGCAACCGGATTCCGCGGCGCCGGGTCTGGGAGGTGCTCGATCTGGTCGGTCTGAGTGATGCCGCCAGGCAACCGGTCAAGAAGTATTCGCTCGGCATGGGGCAGCGCCTCGGGATCGCCGCGGCGTTGCTCGGCGATCCGGAGATCCTCGTGCTCGACGAGCCGGTCAACGGGCTGGACCCGGACGGTATCCGCTGGGTGCGGAATTTCCTGCGGGGCTACGCGGCCTCCGGCCGTACTGTGCTGCTCTCCAGCCATCTCATGGCGGAGATGGCCGGCACCGCCGACGAGGCGGTGGTGATCAGCCGCGGCAGGATCGTCGCCCACGGCTCTTTGGACGCCATCACCGCGGGGCATCCGTCGTTGGAGACGGCGTTCTTCGCGCTCACCGGCGACCGCGCGGGGTGGTGAGCAGCGTGCCTGCCGCGACCCGGGCGGAACTCACCAAGATTGTTTCGCTGCGCACGGTGTGGATTGTCACCGGTGTCGTCATCACCCTCCACCTGCTCGTGTCATTCGCGAACGTGGGCCTCAACACGGAGGCAGTAAGCAAGATCACACCCACCGGGCTGATCGAACTCTTCCCTGACGACCCGCAGCCCGCCCACCGGGCGATCGTCGACTTCCTGGTCGCGTCGTCGTTCCAGATGGGCCTGTTTCTGCCGGGCATCGCCGCGGTCATCGCCGGGCAGGAGTTCCGCTCCCGCCAGCTCGGGCAGTCTCTGCTCGCGGTTCCGCGGCGGGGTCGGCTGATCGTCGCCAAGACATTCGCCGCCACCGGATTTCTCTTGTTCGTGTCCGTGCTCATCGCGGGAATCAGCACGGCGTTCATGTACGCCGCGGTCAAGGACTGGAACCCCACTCTGCTGGTGAGCGCCGACGCGTGGCGGGGCCAGGGGAAGTTCGTCGCCTTCGCGGTGCTGACCGGCCTGATCAGCTTCGCGATCACTGTGCTCGCCCGCAGCACTCTCGTCGGCATCGTGGTCACCGTGGCGTTGATCGCCCTCACCATGACCCAGCTCCTGGCCGCGTTCACCCCTGCCCTCGACGCTCTGCTCCCGCTCAGCGCGGGCCGAAACCTGCTGCTCAATCCGGCCGATAACAAGCTCTCCGCCGGACCCGAGCATGCTTTGGCCGTGCTGATCGCCTGGCCAGTGGTGATGATCACGGCGGCCGGGATCGCCCTCAGCCGGCGGGACGCGCGGTGACCGCCGTCGAGGCCGACGGCGGCCTGCGCGACACGGGCGAGATCAGGCTCACCGATCTTATGCACGCCGAACTCACCAAGATCCGCACCCTGCCCGCGACGTGGATCGTCCTCGCCGTCACCCTTGTGGCCAATACGGCGCTGGGTTTCCTGGCCGCCACCGATGTCGTACGTGTCGCCGGTCAGGGCGGGCCGGTCGCGATCGCCCAGCTCGGCACTCTGCTGCTGGCTCCCGTCTACGCGTTCATCGCCGTTCCCGTTTTCGCCGCCGGCAGTGAGTACGGCGGCGGCCAGCTACGGGTCAGTCTCACCGCCGTACCGAACCGGCATAGGTTCTTCCTGGCGAAGCTCCTGGCGAGCTCGGGGGTGGCCGTCCTCGCGGCGGTCCCCGCCGTACTTCCGGGGCACCTTGTCCAGCACGTGGCCGCCCCTCGCGGCGATTCGGGCGTCGGCAGTGTGATCAGCGGCTTTCTCGCACTTGTGATGGCCTATCTCCTCGTGGGCCTGGTCGGCTTTGGGTTCGCCGTCCTCGCGAAGACGGTCGTCACGCCGCTGGCCGTGCTGTTCATCCTGCCGGTTCTGGTCTCCCCCATGCTGGGCGGCATCCTGCCCGGTGTCGTACGGCTGCTGCCGCATGAGGCGACGCTGAGCTTCCTGGCCATGCCGACCAGCCCGGCGCTCGCGCTCGGTGGGGCGACCGGGCTGGCGGTGGTGACGGCCTGGGCCGTGGTCTTCGTCGGCACCGCCTGGTGGGTCAACGCTCGGCGGGACACCTCAGGGTCATGATGGCTGCTGCAGCAGGTTGGCCCGTATGACGACGGCGACCAGTGCGTCCCGGTCGGACCCTTTGGGCAGTCTCAGTTTCTCGCTGACGTACTTGATGTGGGCGTCGACGGCACGTGGGCTGATCGTCCGATGTCGGGCGCGCAGCTTCGCAGCGATCTCCACCGATGTGGGCAGGCTCGCGTCCATGGTGCCGCTCAGTCTGTCTCGGCAGAGTTCGGAAAGGACGGAGAAATAGGTCGATCGACGGTCGAGCAACGGGCGGCGGGAGGCCGACTGGCACACCAGCAAGCGCTCCCGAGAGGTGTACTGCGGTTCGTAGCCGAAAACAGCTACCTTTGGGGCCTTAGGGGAGGCGGCCAGTTCGATCTGCGCTAGCTCAAAGGGAACCGGCACGTTACACCGTCCGGGTTCAACCACGATGTATTGGTACCAATCATCCATGTTCGTCACGGTCATCGGTGCCTCACGGGACAGATTGCTCAGCGACCAGGAGTCGCTGCCGGCGACAATGCGGCCGACCGCCGGCGGCAACTCGTCGAGGTCGATCCGTACGTCCACCAGGCATCGACCGCAACGGCAGACACCGATCGTGGCGGACTGCCCGGCGGTGAGACCGACCTGTGCCGGAGCCTCACCAGCCAGTGCGGGTGCCTGGATTATGATCTTCTTTGTCATAACTTCCCCCGCGTAATCAGGATTCTTGTACTGAAACTCGGAGCCTGACCATGTGTCGCGCCTTTGGACCGCCGAGGTCCTGAAGAGGGGCTGCCGGGGAGGTGACACCCGAACCGGCCCCCTACGCGCAGGCGAGGCCAACCGCCTCCTCGGCGATGAAGTTCGGTCGGGCGGCTTGCCCCACCCGGACTGTTCGCCATCACGGCCACCAATATTCCTCAGTTAAGGTCTGCAGTTTTATGCTCATCCGAAAATGACAGAAAAGAACAGCGTCGCCGAGAATGTCGTCTAGTGGCCAGAGATCGCCATCAATCTAGAACATTCACACCCATGGCCACAAGGGTGCCTGGATGAGCAAAACGGACACCGCGGCACCCACGCTCACCTGACCATATTGACTACAGGGAGTCATGACGATTTCAACACAATCCCGGCCGGTTCGCAATTCATCGCGCAGGCGCGTATACCAGATGACTTTCCCTTACGGCAAGCAAACGACTTCTCGGTATACCGAGATTACCCGGGGGCGGCGGTCGCCTTAGCTTTCCGTCGTGAGCATCGAGCGATGCCCACGCAGCCACGACCAGCACGAGAAAGGAACACGACGTGAGCGACTACACCGCCCCCGCGCTGACCAGGATCGGGTCGTTCGAGACGGTCACCAAGAGCCTCGGCAGCGCCAGGGAGCGCGACATCCTCGGCTTTCGCGCGCTGATCGTCATCCACCCGCCGGCGTAACGCAGCGGAACGGTCAAGTGCGGGCGCGGAACAGCACGCACCTGCTCCGCGCCCGCCTCGTCATACCCGATTCCTGCCGATGCCGAACACGCTGAAAAGACCGGGAATGCCGCCATGCCTGTGGTCGTCCTTCCGGACATCCCTTTACGCCATCCACTCATGGACAAGATCGCTCAGCACGCCGGCGAGGTCCTGTTCCGCTACCCTTCCGGACTCCCCTGGGTCATTGGCGATGACCGCAACCGGGTTGTGCACGCGGAAAACCGCGATATCACCGTCATTCTCCTTGGAAACAGCGCGGAGGAATTCACCGACGGCGACCTCAGCCGACTCATCGGCGACAAGAAATCGGTTGCCGAACTCGATTCGGCCGCCGCGCGTGTCACCGAGGGCGACGTGTTGTTCTTCGCTCACGAGCGGGGGCGCATGCGCTCGCAAGCTCCGCTTTTCCTCACCCGGGCGCTGTGCTGGACCACGGTCGACGGTGTGCCCCTGATCTCCGACGATCAGTTCACGATCAAATCGATCGCTGGACTGCGCCCGGACCCGGCCGTCCTCGCGAGCAGGCTCACCGACGCGGAGATCTCCCACGTCTTCGGGCTCAGGAGCATCTGGCAGGGCGTGCAGACCGCCGGTCCGGGCGAGTGGCTCGATTCCAGGGGGGATCACGCTCCCAGCCGCACGGTGTGGTGGCGGCCACCGCGGCCTGACCGGTCCGCCGGCGAGCTCGCCCACGAGCTGCGCGACGCCATGTCCGAAGCACTGCGGTCACGGACGGCGGGCCACCGGGAGGTCAGCGCCGACCTCTCCGGGGGTCTCGACTCCACGACGCTCTGTTTTTTCTTGGCGGATCTGGGGATCAAGCCGCACACGCTCTTTCTCGCCTCGGACAACGTCGCCAACAACGATCACCGATGGGCGGATCGCGCGGCGTCGGAACTCGGCGCCGATCATCGAAGCGTGCCGTACAGCTCGGTCATTCCGTACGTCCTGGACGAACGCACAGGTACCGTGGCGACGGCCCCCGAGGGGCCCAGCATCGCGAACACCGCGCTCGCCTCGGTGCCCATGATCGAAGAGACGATGGGCGTCACCGGAACCGCGCTGCATCTCAACGGCCACGCCGGCGACGCCCTTTTCGGCTCGGTCTCCACGATGCTCTGGTCGCTGTTCCACTCCCGCGAGAAGAAGCGCTACCGCCGGACCTGGCAGTTCCGCGTGCTCAACCGATACCCGATCGGCCAGACCGTCCGGATGGTCGCCAGGAAAGGCTCCTATCTCCGGGACCTGCGCCGGATCGCACGGCACGACTTCGGCAGCCCGGGCGACGGCATCTCCGAACACTCACGCTGGGTGCCGCTGCCGAATGTGCATCCGGCCCTGACCTCTACCGCCCGCGCGCATCTGCGTCGGCTGGCCTTGGAAGGCACCGGCGAGGAACGGCGTCAGCTCTCCGACGACCGTACGATCCATCAGATCCTGAGCTACCTCGTGGTGCATGGCAACGTCGTGCGCCGCATGAACCAGGCCGCCTCACCTGGAGCCGGGATCGCCTTCGACAGCCCGTACCTCGATCGGCGCGTCGTCGAGATCAGCCTGTCGCTGCGCATCGGCGAACGCAGCCACCAGTATCCGGCGAAGCCGCTGCTGGCCGCGGCGAGGCCGTCGGCCATGTCGCTCGACTACTTCACCCGACCGGACAAGGGCGAATACACCGCGGAGGTGTTCGCCCAGCACCAGGCGATCAAACCGGTGCTGCGCCGGCTCTTCGCCGAAGGCTCCGCCCTGGAGGACCTGGGCCTGGTCTCCGCGGAGCACGTTCTGCGCTCGTCCGACGAGTTCACCACGAGCGGTGCCGGCTACGCCGATCTCGACAACATCGTGATCGCCGAGCGGTGGCTGCGCTCAGCGACGTAGTACGCCACGGAGGTAGCAACGGTGGTTCACCTCAGACAGGGACTTTCGATCGTCGAGGTCGATGACGGCAAGGTCGTTCTCGACACCAGACGCGGCGTCTACTGGCACCTCAACCGGACGGCGATCACCGTGGTGGAGGAGCTCGGCCGCGGCCGAGCCTTCGACGATCTGATCCGCGAGATCGTCCGGGAGACCGGGGCAGATGAGGACCGGGTCCGTTCGGACCACCTCGCCCTGCTCGACGAACTGCGCCGCGCGAAACTCATCGAGGGCAAGCTGCCGTGACGGCTCCGATCATGCCGCAGCGCCGGATCGGCCTGGCCCGGCGGTACGCGATCCTCGCCCGGGTGGCGGTCTGGGTCGCCCGGCCGCTGTCGATGCTGCCTCCGCATCTCCTCTGCCGCATCCTGACCCTGCTGGTCAAGGGCACTCGGCCGCCCATCGCCGCGGATGTCCTCTCCTGGCGTGACGCGGTCAACAGCGTGAGCCGTCGGTGCGCCGGCGAAGGCTGCCTGCAGCGGTCGGTCGCGGTCATGCTGATGGGGCGTTTCCATGGAGCGCCACCGGCGTGGAAGACCGGCTTCCGGCCGAACCCCTTCGTCGCGCACGCCTGGGTCGAGGTCGGCGGCGTGCCGATCGGTGAGCCCAAGGCGGTAGCGCACTTCCATGCCGTCCTCGCGGTGAAGCACCGCTGACACCAACTCCCCGAGAATGAGGTCGATACGTGACCACCGCTGCCGTGCAGCAGGCCGTGGCACCAGAAGTGCCGCCCGCCGAACCGGCTCCTCAAGTCGCCGGCTTCCGACAGGCGTTCGCCCTCCTGCGGCCATACCGGTCCAGCATGATCCTGGCATTCCTGTTCGGTACCGCTGCCGCCGCGCTGGCGGCGCTGCAGCCGCTCCTCGTGTCGTCGACGGTGGACGGGTTCGCCGGGGAGATTCCCTACTCGGCGATCCTGCTTCTGTTCGTACTGCTGGCGTCCAGCGCCATGCTCAACGGACTGGAGCAGTATGTCCTGCAACGTTCCGGCGAGCGCTTCGCGTTCGACACCCGGAAGCGGCTGATCCAGCACGTCTACCGGCTGCCGATCGGCGTGCTCGAACGCCGCGAACGCGGAGACATCATCTCTCGGATCACCACGGACGTGTCCCAGACCCGGGCCATCCTCAGCTCCGGCCTGGTCGAACTGGCCACCAGCCTGATCACGGTGCTGGTCTCCCTGGTCATGATGGCACTGATCGACGCCGTCCTCCTGGTGCTCGCCGCGCTGGCCATCTGCATGGTCATCGTGGCGATCTACCTGATCGGACGGCGCACCCGCCCAGCCGGCCTGCGGGCTCAGAACGCCGTCGGCGACCTGGCCGCCGCCGTATCCCGATCGCTCGGTGCGATACGCACCATCCGCGCCACGGTGTCCACCACGCGGGAGGCCGACTCGGCGGTGCGCCAGGCCCAGGCGGCCCTTGAGGCGGGGTTCGTCGTCGCGCGGCTGCGAGCCGTCGTCCAGACCTTCTCCGGCGTCGCGGTCCAGCTCCTGCTCATCGCCGTCGTCGCGGCCGGCGCGATCCGCGTGGCGGCCGGTTCCCTGACCGTCGGCCAACTCAGCGCCTTCATCATGTATCTGCTGCTCATGGCCACGCCGATCACGATGTTCGGAAGCCTGGTGTCGCTGCTTGGTGAGGCATTCGGCGCCCTGACCCGGATTCTGGCGATCCAGTCGGTCGCTCCGGAATCGGAGCTCCCGGATGTGGCATCGGATGTGGCATCGCCGTCGACGGCCCCTCCGGTCAGGAACACCCCGGGTGCACCGTTCTTCGCGCTTCGGAATATCTCATTTCGTTACCCGCAGCGCACCGAGAACCGTACGGAGGACGAGGTCTGGGCACTGCGGAACGTAACGCTGGACTTCCTCCAAGGACGAACGACGGCCCTGGTGGGCCCGTCCGGCGCCGGCAAATCAACCTTGTTCGCCCTGCTGGAGCGGTTCTATGACGCCACCGAGGGTGCGGTTCTCTTCCGCGGCGAGGATGTCCGGCGGCTGTCACGCGACGACCTGCGCCGGCAGATCTCCTACGTCGAGCAGGACGCCCCCGCGCTCTCCGGCACAGTCCGCGACAACCTGCTGCTGGGTCTGCACACGGCGAGCGACGCACAATGCGCCGACGCCCTGCGGCGGGTCAACCTGCTGTCGTCCGCCGACACGGCGGCCGACTTCCTCGATGCCCAGGTCGGCGAGGTCGGCACCCTGCTCAGCGGCGGCGAAAGGCAGAGGCTCGCGATCGCGCGAGCGTTTCTCGCCGACGCGCCGATCCTGCTGCTCGACGAGGTCACGTCCAACCTCGACAGCAACAACGAGAGGGTCATCCAGGACGTCATCCGCGCCAAGAACGGCGCACAGTCGATCATTGTGATCGCGCACCGGCTGTCGACCGTGGTCGCGGCCGACTCCATCATCGTCATGGAGGAGGGCAAGGTCGTCGCCCAGGGCACCCATAGCGAGCTGCTGGCGATCTCACCGCTCTACCGGGAGCTCGCACACAACCAACTCCTCGACTAGGAACGCCACGAGAGGCTTCCCCCGGGGTTCGCGTGCGCTTATGCCGTACGGCCCGGCGCGCGGTACGGCCGGCGCCCCGCGGAGGAGGCTCATCCTGCTGCAGGGGCGATGCCTCTGCAGGGCGACGCCCCTGCGGAACGCGTAGACTCCCCGGGATGAGTCAGCGCCGATCGACGCCGGGCCGCCCGCGAACCAAACCCGCCGAGGAGCGGCGTGCCGACCTCCTCGACGCGGCCGAGCGGGTGTTCGTCGGGCGCGGAATCGACGCTGCTCGACTCGACGAGATCACCGATCACGCGGACGTCTCGATCGGCACGTTGTATTTCCATTTCCGCTCGAAACACGACCTCTTGGTCGCGGTGCGGGCCCGCTTCATCGATCGGCTGGTCGAGCGGCAGGACGCGGCGGTGCGACGCCTGCCCGCCGACGACTGGATCGGACGTGTGGACGCCTGGCTCAGCGACGCGGTCCGCGCGTATGTCGAGCACGCTGAGCTGCACGACGTGCTCTACGACCACACTCCGCTCAACGCCAAGACAACGATCCAGGTCACCCCTGAGAACGCGCATGTCGAAGCGTTTCGGCGACTCATCGCCGAGCGCCCCGACCCGCCGCCGGACGCCCCGAATCCCGCGATGGCCGCGAATCTGATCTACAGCGCCTGGTACGGCGCCACGCATGCGCTTCTACACCATGAAGCCGTGGACATCGACCAACTGGCCGACGAGCTCATCGCGGACATCACCGACCTCGCACACCGCTACCTGCGCATCGAACCCTGACCTTGCGGGCCGGTCGCCGATGGCCTTTGCGCGCTGATCGGTGACGGTCGGCCCGCGTCCCGGGTCAAGGAACCGCGTCGGCGACGCGCCGATGCCGCGCTCGCCGTACTGCCGTACTGCCGTACTGCCGTACTGCCGTACTGCCGTACTGCCGTACTGCCGTACTGCCGTACTGCCGTACTGCCGTACTGCCGTGCTGAGCGTGCGAACGCCCCGCCCGTACGCAGCAGCTCCGCAATCATGCCGGCCTCGGCCGCCGTCGAGTGAGAGCACGTGACCGGTTGGGTCAGGAGCCGAACGGAACGCGCATCCATGCGTCCAGGCCCGCCGACCTGGCACTTGGACGATGTTGGTTTCGTTAGGCTAACCTAACCTCATGTGTCGACTGAGCCTCATTCGATAATGCGTAGCTCCAGCTCTCAGCGACGGTTAGTTACTCTCAGCAAGGGGGGGCGCCTCGTGCTCCAGCCGTATCTCAACCACCGGGCACGAGGTCGTAGACCGCACGCCGATCCGAGCCGATTCCGCACCGCCGCGCTCGGCGCCCTCATCGCGCTAACGGCGATCGGGGCAGCGGGGTGCGGAGGCGATGACGGCGGCTCGCGCCAAGCAGGCGGCACGAGCAAGGTCGCGTTCAAATCCTGTGACCGGACTTTCGAGCTCGATCGCGCCCCGCAACGTGTGGTGATCACCAATGACGCCATCGCCGACACGCTGTTCGCGCTTGGCGTCGGCGAGCGGATCGTCGCCAAGACACGCGGAGAGTCCGCCCCCTCCCCGGAGCTGAAGGAGCGCCTCGCCTCCCTGCCCAATCTCGGAACGCGCAGCCCGAGCACCGAAGCACTGATCGCCGCGAAGCCGGAGCTCCTGATCACCGACCAGGTCGAAAAGGTCTCCGGCGACAACGGAAGCCCGAGCGTCGAAGAGCTGAAGCGGCTGGGCGTCGCGACCTATGTCGCCGGTGGCTGCTCCGCGGACCTCAGCGTGGACAGCCCTGGGCTTGATTCGCTGTTCGCCGACCTCAAGCAGCTCGGCACGGTCTTCGGCGTGCAGGAGCCCGCACAAGCCCTCGCCGACAAGCTGCGCGCCCGACTCGACGACGTGAGCCGGCGCACCTCCCAGCAGACCAAGCCCGGTGTCGTCGAAGTTTCGCAGGTCGCCGGCCAGCTCTACGTGACGTCCGGCGGCTACGGAACCGACGTGATCGAACGAGCGGGCGGGACCAACCTCTTCGCCGACCTGCCCGGGCAGTACGCGCCGATCAGCCCCGAACAGATCATCGCGCGCAACCCCCAGGCCATCATCGCCGTCGACTACACGGCGTCACCGGCCGGGCAACGTGAGTTGATCGAATTCCTGACCCAGAAGTTCCCCACCACCGACGCCGTCAAGAACCGACGCCTCCTCGCGATCGACGCGGCCAAGACCGGGGCGCGCGGGAGCACGAGGCCGGTGGACGGCGTCGTCGAGATCGCGCGTTTCCTGCACCCGACCGCGTTCCGCTCCCAGTAGTGTCCGCTGTGCCGAAGCAGACACCCACCGCCGTGGCCGCCGACGTGGCCGCCGACGTGGCCGCCGACGTGGCCGAGCGCTCGCGAGACGCTCGCCAGCGGCCCCTGAACCACCGGAACCGGCTCACATCCCTCCCCATAGTCCTACCGACGCTGTTCGTCGTCCTTGTCGTGGCGGTCTGCGTGGCGGTGGCGGTCGGATCAGTCGGCGTGCGGCTCGACATCGTCGCCATGGTCATTCGCGACCACCTGATCAACGCCGAGACGTCCGCCAGCGCCATGGACGATCAGATCGTGTGGAACCTGCGGCTCCCCCGCGTCCTCCTGGCCGCCGCCGTCGGCGCGGGTCTCGCCGCCGTCGGTGTCACGCTGCAGGCGACCGTCCGGAACCCGCTTGCCGACCCCTACGTGCTCGGAGTCTCCGCGGGCGCCGGATTGACGGCCTCCATTGCGATCACGCTCGGGTCGGTGGCGGTGGCCGGCCTGTCGACGTCGGCCGCGGCCTTCGTCGGAGCGCTCGCGGCCACGATCGCGGTCCTCGGACTGTCGCGCCGCGCCGGACGCGTCGTCCCGAGCCGCCTGGTCCTCGCCGGAGTGACACTCTCGTACCTGTTCACCGGAGCCACCAGCTTCGTCATCTTCCGGACCGCCAACGCGGACGCGGCGCACTCGGTGCTGTTCTGGCTGCTGGGCTCACTATCGGAGTCGTCGTGGTCGAACCTGGCGCTGCCGACGGTGGCCGTACTGGTCGCCGGCGGCTATCTGATGCTGCAGACCCGAACGCTCAACGCGCTCGCCGCCGGCGACGACGCCGCGCTCTCGCTCGGCGTCTCCGTGCACCGCGCCCGCATCCAGCTGCTGGTCGTGGCCTCGCTTCTGACCGGTGTGCTCGTCGCCGTGTCCGGAGGCATCGGCTTCGTCGGGCTCATCGTTCCGCACCTCGTGCGCCTCGCAATCGGCCCCGACCATCGACGCCTGCTCCCGATCGCCATGCTCGTGGGCGCGATCTACCTCGTCGCGGTCGACCTGCTGTGCCGTATCCTCGTGCGCCCGGAGGAGCTGCCCATCGGAATCGTCACCGCCCTGCTCGGCGCACCGGTCTTCCTGTGGCTGCTGCGCCGCTCGGAGGCGTCATGAGACTCTCGTTGACCAGTGTGAGCGTCCGGCTCGGCACCGCCCCCATCGTCGCCGACTGCGACCTCACCGTCGGAGACGGGGAACGCGTCGGTCTCGTCGGGCCCAACGGCAGCGGCAAGACCTCGCTCATGCGCACGATCTACCGCGCGCTCGATCCCGTCGCCGGCAGCGTCGCGCTGGCCGGCGACGACATACGGACGCTCAGCCAGCGCCAAATCGCGCGACGCGCGGCTCTCGTCGCCCAGGACAACGCCCCGGACTTCGACTTCACCGTCGAGGAAGTCGTGGCCATGGGCCGCGGACCCTGGATCGGAGCCTTCGAAACGACCACTGGCCGCAACAACGCGCCCATCGCCAGCGCGCTCGAACGCGTCGGCCTGGCGGGCCACCGCACGCGGCGGCTCTCGACCTTGTCCGGCGGCGAACGGCAGCGGGCCCTGGTGGCCCGCGCCCTCGCCCAGGAGAGTCCGCTGCTGCTCCTCGACGAACCGACCAACCATCTCGACGTGCACACCGCGCTCGAACTGCTCGAACTCGTCCGCGACCTAGGTCGTGCGACGCTGTGCGTCCTGCACGACCTCAACCTCGCGGCCACCTACTGCGACCGGCTCTACGTCCTGCACCGCGGCCGAATCGTCGCCAACGGCCCACCCGAGGAGGTGCTCGACCCCGAACTCGTCCAAGCGGTCTTCGGAGTCACGTGCACGCATCTGGCCCATCCGATCACCGGCGGACTACTGCTCGCGTTCTCGCCGCTACACGCCGCCCCGGTGCCCGCGCTGGGAAAAGGCTCGAACCAATGAGCAGCAGGCCCGCTGACGCGGCGCTCGGGCGTTAAACGGGCCGGGTCTTCGAACCATAGGCCTGACCGGGCGAGTGCCGTACGGCCGGCGCGCGGTACGGCAGGCGGGCCATACGGCCGATGCGCGGTACGGCAGGCGCACGCCTGCCGTACCGTGTTCGCCCACGTCAGCCTGTCCGTCGGGCTAGCGCCGCCACCATTGGCCGCGGACAGGGCGGCCGAGTCGCCACGGCTCGCGCCTGGCCTGCGCCGCCGCGGGGGGCTCCAGCCGCTGGTAGCGGTATTCCTGGTAGGGGCCGTGCGGGCTCCAGTCGCCGAGGTAGGGCCTCAGGTCGTCCGCCTCGGGTTCGGCGTCGAACCTGATGGAGGCGAGGCCGCCGGGTGAGATCGTCGGGTCGAGCTGCCGCGCCATCGACTGCCCCCATACGACCCATTGGCGCAGGTTGGCGGCCTCTTCGGGGCTGTCCATGTTCGCTGCGGCCTTCTCCAGCGCTTCGCAGAACTCGTGCAGTTCGGCCGCGGCGAACCAGTCCTGCAGGGCGTTGCCGAGCGTGTCGCGCCGGCGGTCCTCCAAGGCGCATTCGCGTGCCGCGGTCATCGCGGTCTCCCACATGGTGAGCCGCTCGGCCTCCTTGCGCTCTTCTGCGGCGCGCATCTCCTGGAGTTCGCGCTCGCGCTTGAGCCTCGCCTGCTCGGCGGCGTTGACCCGGTGCTCCAGCTCCTTGATGACCTCCCGGACCTTGGACTCGACCTGGGTCCTGCCGTTGTCGACCCACTGGGTGCGCTCGGCGAACCCGGATTGCTGGAGTTCCATCCGGAGGCGGCCGGTGGGCACGGAGCCGTACTCGGTGGGCCGCGACCAGCCGTTGGACCTGCGGCGCCGCTCCTCGGCCGTCGGCTCCTGCGGCACGTCCTCCATCACCTCGGAGACGGTCAGCGTCCAGCGCTGCTCGTGCTTTTGCAGGTAGAACGTCACCGGTGTGCGCTTGAGCGACATGATCAGCTTGTAGCCGCGGCGTTCGGCCTGGATCGACAGCCCTTCCAGCAGCGCCTTGACGCGGGGCATCAGCCCGGGCGAGACGCGGATCCGGTTGCGCTCTTCCTCCAGGAGGCTAACCATCATACGCGGATCGGAGGTTTCCTTGCGCGTGCCGAGCCGTACGCGGTTCCAGTTGGTTTCGGGCTGGGAGTCGTTCGTGAGGAGAATGACCATGTCGCCCCGGTCCCTACCGGTGTGGCGAAGATGGAACCCCGCCGGCACCAGGCCGCGCCGCTTGGCGGCGTGGATCAGCCTGCGATACGACGCACGGGTCTGTTCGTCGGGGTTGTTGAGGCGCAGCGTCCCGCCGTCGCGCTTGAGGCGCTCCATCAGGTCCTTCACCAGCACCTGCGGGCTGGTCCCGTGGTCCACCGTCACTCCTCTCGTAGCTCTCGGCAGGGAGCCATCGACCATTTCGACCGCGCGGTCGGGGTGGTCGGGGTGGTAGCCGTTTTCGAGGTAGAAGCGACCCGCTTCGGTGATCTCCGCCCGCCAGACGCCGTCGCGCCGGGGGGTCTTCACCAGGCCCCGGTTGCGCAGGGCGTAGACGGTGTTCGCAAGGTCGGAGTTCTTGGCGGTGACCGAATCGGTGGACGTGCCAATCCGATTGAGTACCGCGAGCTGACGTTCGTTCAATGCATCCCATCGCCGCATGGAGACAGATCACACTCTCGCTGCGGGACGGACAACCTACGTCAGCACATGTGCTATCCAGAATTCGACGAGAGAATCCCGAGAGGGATTACATAATCCCAGGTCAGAGGCCATTTTAGGGGTTCTCTGGATTTCCAGGTCGAGGGCGGGGAGCCCCCGAGGGCCGAGATGCATGCTGCCACCCACCTCGGAGGCCCGCCGACCGGGGCCCCGCCCCAGCACGCGTGTCTCGATTCTCTGGAGAAACGGCAGGTGAACCCGTGTATCGAGGAAGGCCGACCGGTAAGGCGGGACCGCCGCCCCCAGGACCGGAGCCGCAAGGTCGGCCCACACGAAGTCCGACGTATCCACCAAATCCCCGCGATGTAGTGCAAACCACGCAGGTCAGGTAAATACACGTACGGCTACCGCCGGCAATCGCGGCCTCCGCCCATCACACGCCGCGCGCTACGGCAACGGACGCCGCGGCGACGGGCGGAGGCGGCGGGCGGAGGCCGCAAGCCATTTCAGACCCCGAGCATCTCGCTTGCGAGAGCCGTACCGCGCACCCGGGCCTCAATCTTGGCGAACGCGGTCTCACGCGTGGTCGAGATGTCATCTGCGAACGGGGCGAAACCACAGTCGTCACAGGTGCCGAGCAGCTCCACCGGAATATGGCGGGCCGCCGCGAGAACCCGGTCCCGAACCGTCTCCGGGGTCTCCACCACAGGGTCGATGGGGTCGGTCACCCCGATGAAAACACGGGAACCCGGCCTGAGATGGTCGGCGATCAGGCGCAGCGACCGCTCCGGGTCGGCTTCACCGGCAATCTGAATGTAGAAGTTGCCGACCTTGAGCTGGAAGAGTTTCGGCAGCAGGTCCGCATAGTCGACGTCGGCACTGTGCGTCGAGTCCCCATCGCCGCCGGGGCAGGTGTGCACGCCGATGCGTGCTTGTTCGGCCTCGGTGAAACGCGACAGCACCCGGTTGTTGAGCGCGATGAGGTCGTCGAGCAACGCTCCGCTCGGGTCGAGTTTGAGCGAGAGCCTGCCCTCGGTGAAGTCGAGCTGCACGACATGCGCGCCCGCCTCAAGGCAGCCTCTGATGTCGGCTTCGGCCTCCACCACCAGATCGTCGAAGAAGACCTTCGGCGGATAGTCCGCGATACCGTCCGCGGGATAGAGCAGGCTGAGCGCCGAAGGCGCGATGACCGCCTGTTTCACCGGGCGCTCTGTGTGTTTGAGCGCCTCCTTCAGATAGGTCTCGGCTCTGCGGCGATAGCGGAACGGTCCCTTGGTGAGGGCCGGCAACCGGCGGGTGTGCCCATCGGCGAACGGGATTTCGGGGCCTCCGGCGGGGTCGAGACCTTCCAGTCCCTCCAGCGGGTAGGTGAGAAAACTCGGTTTGGACTGCTCACCGTCGACCAGCACGGGGCTGCCGATCTGCTCCAGGCGCGCGACGGTGTCGGCGACCGCCGCGGCCTGTCGTGCGGCAAGCTCCTCCGGGCCGATCAGCCCCTGGGCGTGCTGCGCGAGCGCGTCCACAAGGGCGGCAGGGCGGGGGATGCTTCCGATCGCTTCGGTAGGAATACCCATGGCGTCGAGGATATGTTAACTGTGGGTAAGGCTTCAATTACTCTCAGGGACCGGCTGCCCGCCGTACGGCGATTGCGCAGGTCGCGGCCTCACGGCAATGCCACCCCGACTGTCATCCTGTTCGCCTCCTCTAAGAGGCATCCGCGGAGCATCCTGCCTCAACACGGACCAGGCCACGGCGGGGATCCACCCCCACCATGGCCAAGAGCCGATATCTCGAGAACCAGATTGGCCACAAGAATCCACATCAGAAGCAAATATGGATTTTTTCTCGAGGTTCTTTGCACGGCACAGCCCAAGCGGGCTGTGCCGTACTCACCTTCACGACCGTTCCTTCGGCTGTGCCCCGAACCACCGGTCTTATCGTCAGACGTGCGTGACCAAGAGGGTCACACCCGCCTCGCCACCACAGTCGACGAAAACAGGGCCGACCCCGTTGCCGATCCTCTCCGACAGTTTCGCCTTCGCCAGGAAACCGTCAGGGTCATCCTTGATGATGCGGATGTCCTTCAGCACCTGGACCTTGCCGAACCCGCTGATCACGGCCTTAAGCCCTTGCCCTCCACCGCAGCGGCCGGTGATGGTCACCTCTTCACCGCGCCTCGCCGTGGGATTGGGGCTCACCTGGACAACCGCCCTGGCCCCCTTCGGCGGAAGCTTCGCCGCGGGCGCCTCCGTGGCGACCGCGCCGACCCCGGGGCCGACCTGACCCGCCGCGGACGCGCCCCCGACACTTAGAGCGAGCACGACGCCCGCCAAGCCGGCGCCCACTTTTGTCGCGACTGCCTTTCCGTTCACGGTGACTCCTTAGCGAGAAGGTGTTCTGGTCGCCGGTAAGTCGCAGAAAAGGCCACCGCAGGTTCCCGCTGTGACACAGTTCACAGCCTTGTGTCCATCGACCATCAGCGTCGAACTCCCGAAAACCACGACGGCCTTCCCCGGCTGCTTCTTCAAATCCCGCACATAATCCTCGGGATCCTCCCTGACCAACCGAGCCGAGCCCCGTGCCAGTCCACCCGACCCAGCGTCCAGGAGAACACCGCATTCGGCAGCTCGTTCATCCCCTTCACCATCGCAGGCCCCGTCCCCCTGCGCCTCCCGCGGCCATCGGGCATCGCACCGCAAGCTCGCGACCAAGCGGCCCCAAAGCCCCGCAGGCCACCCCCATCACACGGCCGGCCTCAGCCACATCAGAGCTTCACCAACCGCGAAGACCCAATCCCCCGACAAGCCGCCGGCTGCGAAAACCCGTACCTCGCGACGCCGACAGCGGAAACCCGCCTCCCACCCCACCACCACAACTAAGGTCACGCCATGACCACCACGTGGGACCCCACCACCCCGGGCCTACTCGCCCTGCCCTCAGGCCGCCTCATCCGAGGCCGAGGCCTCAGACACCCGCTCCCCGAAGGCCCCCACCCCACCTTCGCCCTCTACCTCCTCGGCCGCCAACCACCCCCCGTCTCCTGGGAACACCGCTGGCTCCGCTGGCCCGACTTCTGGCTCCCCTCCGACCGCCCCGCCACCGCCGCCGCCTTCCGCGAAGCCTGGACCCGCGCCGAAACCGAACGCGTAGAAGTCGCCTGCGCCGGCGGCCGAGGCCGCACCGGCACCGCCCTCGCCTGCCTCGCCATCCTCGACGGCGTCCCACCCCGCGAAGCCGTCACCTACGTCCGCACCCACTACTCCCCCCACGCCGTAGAAACCCCCTGGCAACGCCGCTACATCACCCACTTCCGCTGACAACCGAAGGGAGAAGGCCACCAAAAACCCCTCTTGACCAGGTCACATGCATAGGGCACGGTCGATGGTGCGCTTGTATCAGCCCCGCAAGGGGATTCCAGTCAGCTCTTCCATTTCAGCAGCCGCCCGCGACAGGCAACGCGAGCCAGACAAACAGGAATGCCTTCCGAAGAAGGATGGGAGCGACTGCCATCCCGCAGAAAAGCCTGCGTGCGATCCGAGTTTCTGCAACCCGGACTTCGACTCTAAAGGAACAACAAGATAATGGACTGGCGACCACCAACCGGGGAAATCCGCCTCCTCCGAGGAAACTGGCGTGCCTTCATCACCTGAAACGCGGCCGGCAGCGGGCGTCCACGGCAAGGTCGCTACGTCGCTCGCTTCCGCTGACGCTCCGACATTGAGCGCCCACTAGGGCCACTGTGGAGGGGAGGGCCACGAACAGCGCGCGTTGGGACAAGCAGCCCCCGCGCCCCCGCCTGAAAAACCGAAATCCAGCAGCAATGCGGGGGCCTCAGCGACGTGGAGACCGTCCCCTCCGGCCTGACAACCGGCGTCGCCGTACGGCTTGCCGCCCCCCAGCGACCCGATGTTCCTCAAAGCCTTGCCGCTGAATGCCCGTCTGCGCCGCTCTACCAGCGAGAACGACACGTCAACGTCCTGCTACCCGCTCAGCCGTCCCCTGTCCCCGACTGCGCTGGAGTGGACAGGGGACGGCTGAGCGGCTCTCTTATTCGCCCACATCGCCAGCACCCGGCACCTCTGCGGGAGATCGCCGCGGCGTGGACACTGTTCCGCGAGTTCGTCGCCCGCCACTGTCCCACCAGGATCAAGGCCCCCTAGCCCGCGCCGCCGCAGCCGGCCACGCCTGGACAATGCACCGCCTCGGCCTACAACCCCGTATGCCAACCCCATAGAGACCTCGGGCTGTCCGTCCTCAAGAACATCCATCCCCTTCTCCTTAGGTACTGCCCACGCCATAGACCCAGGGCTCTCAATCAAGGTGCTGGTACAGAAGGAGGCTCGTGCGGAAATCGGTCGGCACCGAAACGTCCCCGAAGACTGCTGGGGGTGTGTTTGCGCTAGACGCAAACACACCCCCAGCAGGTGAACCGGTTAGCCCGTCAACTACATTGAGTCATGCAGAGACGAACCCGACCCAGCTTTTGGCGGCGCAGGTCGGGTCGTCTGGCGACACGCGGGCTTGGCCGGCTTCGTGCTAGCCGAGCCCGCCCGCATTCTGCACCCACGTGATCCACGACTGCGCGACCACCAAGAGCAACTGCATCTGGAGCAGAAGCACCTCGCGGCGCTCACGGCCCTCATCGTCGAACAAGGTCATGCCTTTCTGATCGAATTGAATCCTCTGTTGCCAGAGGTGCTGAGCCATCCGGCTAGCCCCCGCAGTCGGATAGCGTGCAGATCATCAAGCCACGTCAGCTGCTGTCAGCAGCAGAGCCGCATCCTCGTACCGCTGAGCGACAACAAGCAGGCGCGTCAGACGCAGCACCTCCTCCACAGGACGACGACTGGCGTGGTAGAGAACAGCGTCGGCCGCGTCGTCTCGTTCCATGAGTCGCAGCGCATCCACAACGGCTAGAACCTCGCCCGGCAGGAATGCCCCTCCCACGTAGTGGAGCGCCGAACGGGCATGCGCCATGTCCCCTCGCTCCAACGACTCCAACACCGCACTCGCGACACCGGCATCGACGCCCGGATGAACCTGCCGGTCCCCCTTCCTGCCAGGTACCGGCAGCACGCCGAGCGATACCCCCCTTTCAATAGCCGCCATGTCGCCGACATGGCGGCTGCCGCCCGCACCAAGCCCGCTCCGTTTAAACGCGCTGGGCTCCTCAGGGCGCGCACAGCGCCCGCATAGCGGGGCCTTGGCCGCCCGGTAGGCGCACTCGAACTCCTCGAGAGTGAACGGCATCAATGCGCTGACGCTCTCGACCGCCCCTGCCAACGCGAGAGCGTACAGCTCCGCGCACCACTCGAAAGTAGGAAGGCGGCGAGCGCTGAGATGACCGGCCAGCGTCGATCGATGTACATGTAGACGCTCAGCGATCTCCGCGTACGACAAGTCGCTCCGCAGGGCGCAGAGCTCGCGCAGCATTCCCCCGAACCGGCGGCGCTCAGGCGTCTGCTCGTGGTCTAGCTCGCTCGTCATCTGTCGGCGCTTCGGCATTCCGTAGTCCTCCCTGTATCAAGGTGCTTTCCGCTGACCAGCCTTCAGGCCAGACAAGCATGACAAGCCACACCCATTCCCCGACCTATCCGCCAATGGCTGGGGACGCGGAGCTTGCACACGTTCGCGCAATACTGCCCGCCGCCACCGGGTGTACACAACTCAAACGCCCTTGCGCTGGGTGACCAGCACTCTTCCGAAACGGACAACACGGCTTTCACCTGTCCGAGTCAACCGGCACGCAAAGCGTGGCCACCCCTGATGAGCTGCACAAACACTGGACATTGTTTGGCTTTGGGCACGGACAGCGACAACGAGGGTTGCGGAGATAGCGCTGACCGTGCACAGTAGTTGGTCACCAAGGAGCCGCAAGCTGTCGGTCGGCAACCAGCCGTTGCAGCGCTATTTGGTGATGAGTCACGGCTTCTCCCGTCCGACGTTCTTCCGACCCCCGCGAAAGGACTCACCCCATGGCCGCACTGCCTTCCTGGCAAGACCAGAAACTGGGCACGATGAAGCGGACCGCTCTTTGGCTCCTCACAGATGTAGGAGTTGGAAACACGTTCACTAAGGACCAGCTGCGGGACGCGTTCCCAGGCGTGGCGCAGGTAGACCGCCGCATGCGCGACCTGCGGGACTTCGGATGGAGGATCGACACCAGCCGCGAGGACGCCGCACTGCTCTCGAACGAACAGCGGTTCGTGGCTCCGGGCGATCCGGTCTGGGAGCCGGGGAAGGCGACACGCAAGAAGGTCTCCCACTCGGTCAACGCTGCCCAGCGCCGCGACGTGCTCACGCGCGACGGGCACCTCTGTCGTTCCTGTGGTGTTCCTGCTGGCCATCCGTACAGCGACACGTTCGAGACAGCTCAGCTTGATATCGCGCGCCGCGTGGTTACCCGCAGAGACGGAACCGAAGAGGTCCAGCTCGTCATCGAGTGCAACCGATGCCGTGTCGGCGGTCGCGGTCTCGCAACAGATCTCCGGCCTCTCCTTGAGAGCATCGCGCGGCTTCCCGAGCTCGACCAACGCATCCTCAAGGACTGGATCGAGAAGGAGAGGCGCGACTTCAGTGAGCTCGAGAAGCTGTGGGCGAGATACCAGACGCTCCCGGCAGATGCGCGCGCCGAGGTCCACGACGCGCTGAGGTAAGTCGGCTTGGAAGCTGGACGCATAACACTCTTCGCTTACCTGCGGCTCGTACCTAGGAGTGAAAACACGGACGCGCATCAACAGTGACTCAAGAAGCCTGCACTAAGAGCGATCGCTAAAAGCGTCGCTGGAGCAGTCTTAACATGGAGTGCCCCAGACAGTCGGCGAGCCGGCTCTGGGAAACGACATGGAGGAGAGAGACATGACGGCCACGGACTTCGGCTCCCCCCCACGTGCAGACGAGAACCGATCACTCATCGAGCAGCGTGTCAGGGAAGCTCTCGGCACCTCTGAGGTTCGAGAGTCACTGACGATCGAGTGGCGCGGCCGGCCTCGCTATGTCGAGGTCATCGACATGCCGGTTGACGCGCTCTACTACAACCCCGCCACCCACCGGATCCGCGCCCAGCGAAGCTTCGACCCGCAAAGGGAAGCCGAGCTGAACGCGGACCCGTGGTCCGACACAAGCCAGGAGTATCTGGCCCTTCTTCTCAAGTCGCTGCCGGCGGATCCCGCCAAGGAGGATCCTACCTTCGAGGATCTCAAAAATAGTCTTCGCGATTTCAAGCAAAATGAACCAGGCCTGATCACTCGCGACGGAACTCTCGTCAATGGAAATACACGTTGCGTAGCGCTTCGGGAACTTGGCGTCAGAAGCATTCGAGTTGGCGTCCTTCCGGAATCCTGTACTTGGGAAGACGTCAACGCTATCGAGCTGTCTCTTCAACTCCGCAGAGAGCATAAGCGTGACTACTCCTACATCAACCATCTTCTTGCACTAGACGAGCAGCTAGCGTCAGGGCGGCCGATTGCTGATATCGCTCGCGAATTCAGAATACAGAGCAAGACTGTAGAGCGAGACAAATGGATTCTTACGGCGCTTCGCGATCTGGTTGAACGCAGCAAGTCTGGCGACTCTCAGTTAAAACTGATGGATTTCGAAAATTCGAAAGAAAAGCTTGCCGAGCTCCATCGAAAGTATATGGACATCGCCAGTGAAAATAAGGACCAAGCCGATCTCGTGAAGGAGAACAGGCTAGCTGCGATCGTGCTCGGGTTCAGCAAGACCGACATCCGCCACATCGAGGTAGATTTCCAGTTACGCTATCTGGCAAAGGTGCTGCCCGACAATCTCAAGCCATCAGCCACACAGACGCCTACCTCTATTCCCGGGCTTGGCAGAAGTGTCCGATCAGCAGGAACGGACGTCGCCGAAGCCAAAGCGTTTACCGATATCCTACTAAAGGCCAAAGCGGTTACAAAATCCAACGAAAATTCTAATTTTGCAGAAGCAGATGCCCAGACGCATGAGGCTGAAACCGTACTTGGCGATGCTCAAAAAGCTATTGATTCAGCCCTAACGCCTGCCGGCCGGGATGCGCGAATCCGGAAGAAGCGGCAAGCAGCCCCCGACCGGCTCAATGACGCCTGTCTAGATCTCGAGCAGTCCATCACAGACCTTGTACATGCTCGTTCTTCCAGAACCCTGGATGAGGATGCCTTCGACGAAGCGCTAATCCGGCTGCGCGGAATCCTGGACAAGCTTGCTATAGAGTCCGCACGCAGCATCAAAACTCCTGGCGAGGGTGTTACTTGGCTGTTGGATGCGGTAGGCAGGGAGAAATAATGCCCCCCGGCCAGGTATCGCTGGCTATCTCATTCGATATCACCCGCACCAAAGCTGTCCTTCGCGTGCTGCCAGAGCACACAGACGACCTATCTCAACTACTTGCCCGCTTCGCCGCCGCTACTAGGCGGGGGACGGTCATGGCCGAGATCGAGCTTGACGATTTCCTTGTGGGTATCGGCGAGCTAGCCACATGGCCAGCGCCGGAGAGTGTGGAGTGGGAAGACGATCTAGTCCAGCTCGTTCACGGTGTGCTCGATGACGCCGAAGCTGCTGAGAGACGCCTCGCAAGCGATCAGCACGGAGAGACTGGTGATTTAAGGACAGACGATATAATCCCCCTCCTCAAGCCAAATTGGGCAGCTGACCTGACCCCCTTTCAGCTTAGGGATATCGCACGCTTACTCTCGCTGCGGCATGGAGCGAACTTCAGCGTGCCTGGCGCGGGCAAGACCCGTGTGGCCTTAGCAGTGTTTGCCGCCCTACGCAATCAGAATGCAGTGCGGCGCGCTCTGGTGGTCAGCCCGAAATCGGCATACGAATCATGGATGTACGAGAGCGCGTTCTGTTTTAAAGAGCCGCTCCGAAGTCGCGTCATGGATAAGTCGCCGGATCCAGGCGCAGAGATTTTAATTGTCAATTATGAGCGTCTGAACCGATCGCTGCGTGGCTTGGCCTCGTGGCTGCGTTCCATGCCGTCAATGCTCATTCTGGACGAAGCCCACCGGATGAAGCTGGGCGCTCGAGGCACCTACGGCTCCGCTTGTCTATCACTGGGTCCCTTAGCCCCTCGACGGCTTATCCTCACCGGGACTCCAGCCCCCAACGGAGCCAAAGACCTTGAGAGCCTGCTGTCTTTTGTATGGCCAGGCCACGGCCGCCGGGTTGTGTCCGACGCTGTCAGGGGCGGAGACCTTGCCTACGCAAGCGCCGCGCTGCGTCCGCTGTTCACAAGAACCACCAAAAGTGAACTCGGGTTACCGCCGTATGAGCCGAAGATCAGACGTGTGGAGCTGCCACCGCTGCACCGGGAGATCTATGACGCGCTGGTAGGCCGTTACTCAGCGCGTGCAGAGGCGTCACGCGACCGACTCGATACCTTGGGCCGAGCAATGCTCCGGCTCCTGATGGCAGCAATCACACCAGCACTTCTGATTGAAGGCACCAGTCGCTACGAGCCTCTCGCCTATCGGGTCCCAGCATTGAGAGTCTTACCGAACGACTCTCTCTATAAGCTCCTCCAGGACCTGCCAAGCTATGAGCTCTCCCCCAAATACCAAGAGACTCTCTCAATTGTCAAAGAGAACGCAGCACTTGGCCGCAAAACACTAGTGTGGTCTACTTTCATCCGAAGTCTGACCTCACTCAGGTCGCTCCTTGCCCCCTACAACCCAGCAACGGTTTATGGCGGTGTTCCTGATCGAGAGGAAGAGATCAGACGCTTCCGTGAGGATCCGGACTGCATGGTTCTGTTATCGAATCCCGCGACCCTCGGGGAAGGCATCAGCCTGCACCAGGTCTGCCACGACGCGGTCTACGTTGATCGGGACTTCATGGCCGGCCGGTTTCTGCAGAGTTTGGATCGTATCCACCGCCTGGGCCTGCCCGCGGATGCTGAGACGCGAGTCACGATCCTCATCGCAGAGGGGACTGTCGACGAGGCAGTGGCACTGCGGCTTGATGAGAAGCTGCAGTTCATGGGCCGCATTCTGGACGATCCTGATGTCCAGCAGCTTGCTGACCTGGAGGAGGAGCCCTCCGTAGCGAGCGGGATGGACATGGATGATGTGCGGGCTCTACTCGATCACCTGAACAAGATCCCCGTCAACTGAGGACACCGCTGAGCGTCGTGCTGCGGGTAGGTGACTGGTGCGGCATCAGCGTGTCCAACCTCCGCCGATGTCTGAGCGTGCTTCCCTTTTGGCAGGGTTTCGATGGCCAAGGCGATAGACAAGCTACCGTCCGGGTATAGTGGCCGTTCATTTGTTCGAAGGTTGTTCAAGGTTGCCGCTATACGGCTAGGGTGCTTCCGGGCGAGGTCGGTGCACCCGGCTGGAGGAGGAGTCCCATGCCGGAGCAGGGCCGGGAGTACACGTCGGTGGAGATCTGCGCCGGCGCGGGGGGCCAGGCTTTGGGGCTCCACAACGCCGGCTTCCAGCATCGGGCTCTCATCGAGTTTGACAGGCATGCATGCGACACTCTTCGAGCCAACCTCGGCAAACTCGGCGGGCAAGAAAATTGCCAGGTTCATGAGCTCGATCTGAAGAATTTTACAAAGAAAGCCGAGCCCAAGGAAAAGCAGTTCAATATAGCTAGCCTTGGATTCAAACCAGGCCAAATTACTCTACTCGCAGGCGGAGTACCCTGCCCACCGTTCTCACTAGCGGGTAAGCAGCTTGGCCGCGATGACGATCGAGACCTTTTTCCGGTAATGCTCGATATGGTCGAGGCTCTGCAACCCAGGGCTGTCATGATAGAGAATGTGCGCGGCCTTCTCGAACCCAGCCACAGGTTTGCCGAGTACCGGGAGGAAATCCGGAGGATACTGCGCCGATTGGGCTATGTGCCGTCGGAGTGGACTCTAGTTGAGGCTCGCAATTTCGGCGTCCCGCAGCTCAGGCCGCGCGCAATCCTTATCGCTATATGCGAGAAGGACGCCCCATACTTCCCAAAGAAACTTCCTCTCGGAGACTCTGAGGCGGTAGTTACTGTTGCTGACGCGCTGAAAAAGTCAATGCGGCAACGCGTCAGGGCTCTAGGAGACGAGGGCGAGAAGATTTACCGGCGGTGGCTGGAGAAAGCAGAGCGGGGATCTGTGGCACCAACCCTCGTGGGGGGATCAAAGAAGCACGGCGGTGCAGACCTGGGCCCTACAAGGGCTAAGAAGGCATGGGAGCTGCTCGGCATCGACGCGCATGGCGTTGCGGACGAGCCACTCAAGGACAAAGAGCGTGACCTGCTCAGTGAGCGGGGAATTAAGCTGACGGTGAGTCAAGCTGCGATCATTCAGGGTTTCCCGGAGGACTGGAAGTTCGCTGGCAAGAAGACCGCCGCGTACCGCCAGGTAGGCAATGCATTTCCCCCGCCTGTTGCAGAAACGATGGGGAAGGCGATTATCGAAGCGCTGCGTCGGGCCGACGCCGGGGAGGCGCTGAGTCCCATCGACAAAGAGCTCTTCGAAGCGGCGAATACTCCTATCAAACTTTTCGAGTGCTCTGATCTCGACGGAGAATCATCCGGAAACAGGAAGCCTTCGGATGCCACATCCGAGGCGGTTGAACTGGACCGCACTCCGGCGTCAGTGCACTAAGCCCACAAGCTGACTAGTCGTAGAGAATTAGCGCTTGAGAAGGATGCTCCTGCGGGCGGCTACCGCAACTTTTACTATTTCCGCACATTCTTCGGCTGGCTGGTGCTCCCAGAACCTGAGCACCTGCCAGCCAGCCTCGGCAAGGCGCTCATCCGTATCGCGGTCCCGCTGCATGTTACGGCCGATCTTGTCTCTCCAGTAATCTGGATTGGTTTTTGGAGGGACGAAATGCTGGGGACAGCCATGCCAGAAACATCCATCGATGAAAACGGCCACGCGGATCGGACGGAAGACTACATCGGCAGTCCGCCGCATCGAGGGAAGCGGCTTGGCTGCTACCCGGTAGCGGAGCCCTGCAGCGTGGAGCAGTGACCGCAAAAGCAGTTCCGGCGATGTGTCGCGGTTGCGGTTCCCGAGCATGCTGCGCCTGTTCGCCGCGGACGACGCCCACGAACCTGCCGGTGGTGCCCATGGTTCGGGCAGAGGCTTCTCTTGGCTCATCGCTTCGGAAGTCTACTGACCTCGAAGCAGGCGTAAGCCGCCTTTTCGGCCCGCCGCCTTAGGGCTGAAAGGCTTGTGCATGTAGCCCCTTCGAGTTAAGGGAGCTGTCCGTGTGACTGCAGTTTGTCGCTCACGGTGTCTAGTGCGACATCCCAGGGGAACGCGTTGACGTCGCCCTGCTGGGGCTGGTGGGGCACGTGGCCGTCGTCACTGAGGAGTACTGTGACCCCGGCTTCTCGTAGGAGCGCCACGTTGCGCGGGAAGGCCGGGTGGGCAGCTTGAGCCGCGTTGAGGTAGGGCAGAGCGACTATCGGGAGGCGTTTGCCGACCGCCTCGGTGATCAATCCTAGGGCCAGGGTGTCGCTGATCCCTAAAGCCCATTTGTTCAGCGTGTTGAAGGTGGCCGGCGCTACCAGCAGGGCGTCGGGAGGCGGGAGGACATCCGGTTCGCCGGGGAGCTTGTACTGGCTCCGGACTGGATGCCCACTGATGGATTCCAGGACTGGCAGGTCGTTCTGCAGCCACCGGGCTGCCGTAGGAGTAGCGATCAGGCAGACGTCCCACGAGCGGGTCCTGGCCTTCTGCACGAGCTTTGATGCGTGGAGTGCGGGAGGAGCGGCACAACATATCGCGTAAAGGACTGGGGCAGTCATGCGGCGGCTCCGGCTCGTGTGGCCAGCGCGCGAAGTCTCGGGGACACCGTACCGGGTGCTCTCAGCAACCGGGTGATGACCTTGTGGGCATGAGGTCGGCAGTGGACTTCCTGGGGAGCCAACCGTTCGCCTGCCAGCAAGGCTGTCAATGCTTGATCGGTTTTGCCTACTAGGGCGTGGCTGTGGGCGAGATCAATCGTGTGGGCCGCCCTGCGTTCTCGGGGGAGGGAATCGAATGCTCCAGGATCGATCGCTTGGGCGGCGCTCAGGGCCGCCTCGCCGTCTTGGAGCTGCACGTGGGTGGAGACCCTGTGCAGAAGGCAGTTGGTCGGTCCATACCCGGTCCACATGATGTTGCTGTCCCTGCCCAGTTGTGTGGCAAGGCTGCTGGATTCGTCGATCAGCTCAGTTGCCAGGGGCGCATCATCGGCGTCCGCAGCAGCGACGGCGGCCTTTAGAAGGAGCATCCCGTAAACGCTGATTCCGGCTTCGCCCTCTTGGAGCAGGGCGCTGTACAGCCGTCCCTGCGCGGCAACGGCTATCTCGATTGCGGATTCCACTTGCTGTCCTGCGAGAAAGGCATGGACGAGCTGTCGAATGGACGCCGCGATGGTGATGGGGTCGCCGCTCCTCTCAGCGCTCGTGACGGCGTGATGAGCGGCGATCGAGGCCGTTGCTGCGTCACTGAACTTCACCAGTACGGCACAGGCAAGCTGGTAGACGAGGGCGGCGTGCCGCAGTGCAGCGAGACGGTTCGTACCATCGGTTGCCTGAACTGCGCTGCCAGCGTTGACGATCAGAGCAGGTAGGAGACGACCGATCGCGGAGTAGTGCGCGGCTTGGAAAGCGTCCCAGCCATAGGCGGCTTGACGTTTCAGCAGGTTGATATCTACTGGCGCCGTAGCTTCTGAGTAGTTCCCGCTGATGACGTCGTAGCGATGAAACGCCTCTTTTATCACTACGACCTCTGCGGCATCCACGCACTTCTCGGCATTGTCCGACGACTGATCGCTTAGTAGAGCTTCTAGAGGAATATCCAGGACCTTGCATGCCTGCTCTAGTACGGAGATCCTCGGATCGAGTTGCCGGTGTCCTGATTCCAGTTTCTGCACCCATGAACGGGAGCGTCCCATGTGGGTGCCGAACTCCTCCTGAGTAAGGTTCCGGCGCTCACGCCAGGATGCTATGCGTCGATTTACACCGTTGAGATCCACCTTCAGCTCCTCCATATGGAAGACGCACACACTTTGTCTGCTCTGGAGTCCTTTGGATCACCGTAACGTTCGTCGGTGTCACGGGTGCCGAAAGGTGCGGCGCCCACATCAACCTACGCCAATACGACTGGAGACGGATAGTGAAGCACATGACGGAGGCAGCGGTCACGGAGCCGCAGAGCCAGAGACCGCGGTTCATGAATTGGCGGGAGGAAGTCGCTGCCGACAAAGAGCGGCGCGCTGAGGCTGGCCGTAAGCGCGACTTGGCCATGCTCCGGCGCATCCGCCTTTCTGTTCCCGAACCCTAGTCCCGAAGACCACGGGCTGCCGCGCGTTGAGGCGGCAGCTCCCCCAACTCCAAGGCCACGCCCAGTGTCGGCTGCTCACGTCAACACCGAGCCCAACCAATGTCTGGAGTCAACTCCTATGCTCCTTCCAGCCCAAGCTGCCTCTCTAGGGCGACGCCCCGATGTGGAGGTGCTCAGTGATCTGCACTGGGAACAAGCGCTGGCGATTGCAGAGCTGTGTGAACCGCCTGACGGAGCTCTCGTGGTGGGGGTCGGAGCCGGGCACGGGACGCCTCTGGCAGCGGTGGTGGCGTTGAATGAGACGTGGCGTGGGATTCAGCTTGAGCACGAGGCCGACGTGGTGGATACGTGGGCTGCTCTGCAGGCCTGCGGGGTGGCTGAGCGCTGCGAGATCCGGCGAGCGTATGTCAATCGCGAGCCGCCGAGCGGGGCGCACCTCTATTTGCTGGCGGATGTCTCGCGGTCAGACCACTGGGTCCGTGAACATTTGATGGATCTGCTGGACCACATCGAGGAAAGAATGCCTCCTGGCGGGTGGTTGGTGGCAGTCGACACCATGCCTGAGGATCCTCCACCGGATGATCGGGCGTGTGAGTGCAGCGACGATGATCCTTGTGAGGACATGTGTCCCAAATTTATCTATCCGCGCCGGCCTATGCCCGGGTGTGAATGGGGCCTCGCTTATTACCTTCACATGCTGCACCCGCTGGACCTGGAGCTCAACGCCGTCAAGCAACTGACCCATGGGTTCGTCATGCTCGCGATGCGCAAAGGGCTGTCCGTCGAGCCTCATTCCGTTTCACGGCTAACGGCCCTATCTGATTAATCGGATGGATAAATCGATGGACGGCCTGTACTCCCCGGTGTTCTGGCTGGTGTACGTGCTGGGAACCGCCGGAACAAGCGTGTTTATGCTCAGTAGGCCCTGCCCTCAACCGGTCGTAGCAATCGAGGTTCTCCTGGTGTAGCCCTATTCGGCGTGTGATCGTCGGGGGGAGATTCCGTGGGGGCGGTGCGCCAGATGCTGACAATGCAGGATCGGGAGGAGATATCACGTGGTATCGCCGAGAACCTGACCGGGAAGGAGATAGCGGCACGGATCGGGCGATGCCCGAGCGTGATCTCACGGGAGATCTCCCGTCACGGCGGCAGGCGGAGATACCGCGCCACCCGTGCGGAACAGGCGGCCGGCCGGGCCAGGCGACGCCCGAAACCCCGCAGGCTCGACGCCGATCCGGTGCTGCGGCTCATCGTCACCGGCCTGCTCGAACGGGGCTGGTCTCCGGAGGCCATCGCGTACCGCTTGCCGATCGACCACCCCTGCCGCCAGGCTGTACGCGTGTCGCACGAGGCCGTCTACTCCTGGATCTACGCGCTGCCGGTCGGCGTCATGCGGGCCGAGGGCATCGCCCTGCGCTCCGGCCGCACCCGCCGCAGGCCCGCCCGCGGCCGGGTTCCCCGCGCGCCGCGGATCACCGGGATGCGGTTCATCGACGAGCGGCCCGCCGACGCCGCCGGCCGGGCCGTCCCCGGGCATTGGGAAGGGGATCTCGTGGTCGGCCGCAACTGCGCCTCGGCCGTGTCCACGCTGGTCGAGCGCACTTCCCGGTATCTGATCCTCGTGCCGTTGGCATCCCGGGACTCGGCGACGGTCACCGCGTCGGTGGCCGAGCGGATCAAGGGGCTGCCCGCGGCGTTGCGCCGGACCCTGACCTGGGACTGCGGGGCGGAGATGGCCCGTCACGCCGCTCTTTCGGTCGCCGCGGATATCGAGGTGTACTTCGCCCATCCGCATTCCCCTTGGGAGCGCGGGACGAACGAGAACACGAACCGGTGGCTTCGTGAGTATTTCCCCAAAGGGACCACGATCACCAGCGACCCGGGGTATCTCCAGGCCGTCGCCGACGAGCTCAACGACCGTCCGCGGCGTATCCTGGGATGGCGTAAGCCGAATGAAGTGTTCGCCGAGCTACTGACCAGCGGAATTGCTTCCACCAGTTGAGGGCAGG
>NZ_FNCN01000049.1 GCF_900100605.1 Sinosporangium album
GCGGAGGGTGTGGGATTCGAAACCGACCCCTGCAACGCTGTGATCTGCTTAAACGGCATCGTAGCTGGCAGTGCCGAGACACAACAAGCCTCAGAAGGACACAGCGGCACTGTTTATTACGCCGCGTGCCCCCACATGGGGGCACCGGCGATCTTGATGCCGTGGAGCTAGATCCGCTTCAGAAGAGCAGCGCGGGCCGAGTCGACAGCCCCGATCGGCTGGAGCCCGAGCGCTGTACGGATGTGGACGACGTCGTCCGGGTCGAACTGCGTGGCGGCGGCGGCCGCGATGATCCGGCGGTCATATCCGGGAGCGTGCACGATGGCCAAAAATCTGCCGGCACGCTCCCACGCGAAGAACTCGTGGTCTGGGAGTTCCTGGGTCTCAGCCACTGCCACCACGAGATCCTTTGTGTCAATTGCCAATCCGCACCTACCAATGGGCAAATGGACGACCCCGGGAAATGCATCCTGTGGCCACCGGCAGTCCAAGGTCAACATGACCCACACCGGACCAACGTCACGAAACGGTCACGATCAAGGGTGTTGCTATCCGCTATTGGTGCTGCGGGGAGCGTCAGATATCGGCGCCCATGTCCCTCAGCATGCCTCTCAGCAGCCTGATCGTGGTCCGCTCCGCCTCCTCGCGCTGCTCGGGCGAGAGCTGCGTGATTGCGGCGGCCGCCGACGCCAAGAACACCTCGAATTCACCGTCTTTGACGATTCGCGTATCGAGCTGGTCAATCTTGTCAATGCCGTCTATGGGCGGACCTTCGTCAACCCAGCCATCGAGGACGGCCCCATCGAGGACGGCCTTAATCGCTCCATGCCGCAATCCATACGCCTTCTCCAGGCGTCGGCACGTGGCCGGGGAGAAGTTTTGTCGACGGTGTTTCTCGATGTCGTAGACGACGCGGTAGTCCAGCATGGTGTCGTCCGCGAACTGGCGCCGATTGCTCCACGCGGAGCGCAGGTCGACCCGTCTTGCGACCAGCAGTCCTCCCAGGCGCTCCCAGTCCTCTGAGTTCCAGGGCACGTCGCCACCCTCCTTGTCGCTGGTCTGTGCAGCCATGGCTGTGCGCGCAGGTCGACGCCGCGATCATCTTGGACGCGATAGGACCCCGTCAAGGCTCCCTACGGCTCCATATCAACGCAGGTTACCGGCATCGCGGGTACAGAGGTAAGCAAGTCCGAATGGCAGTATTTGAGTCCTAACAGTTTAGTCGCATTAATTGACTCAATATGACTCCAGTCATAGCGTGTCCCGCATGCCGCCTGTAGAGACAGTTCGCCACAACGGGCCCAGCATTCGTGCATGGCGACGTGCTCGCGGGCTGACCATCACGGCCCTTTCAAAACAGATTGAGATCACCCCCTCCTACCTCTCGAAGGTCGAGCGGGAGAGCAAGACGTCACTGTCCCTCGCCCTCGCGTGCAGGCTCGCCTCGCACCTCAAGGTCGACCTGGAAGTTCTCCTTCGTGAGAAGCCCGCAGTACAGAAGAAGGTGATCGCCAATGGCCCGTAAGAAGAGGACCTTTACCCCCGTTCGCGCCGTGCCCAAGGCCGAGGTGCAGCCCGTCCTCACGGTGCCCGAGATGGGCGCAATCCTGGGCCTCTCCCGAGCGTCCGCTTATGGAGCCGCACACCGTGGCGAAGTCCCCGTGGTGCGCGCTGGAAAGAGGCTGATGATCCCCACTGCGGAGCTGCGCAAACTGCTTGGTCTGCCGACCACCTGACCGTGCCCTGGTCGGTACCCGCTGGTTCTGGTCGCCCAGAAGGGGGAGAGGGCCAGCGGTCTGAAGCGGCTGACCGGTTGCGAACGCTGCATTGCGGCTTGCCGCCCGGTGGAGCCTCTCGTTCTCGTGATGTCGACAGTACGGCGAGACTTTCCACGACCTCCCGTTGGAGACCCCATGTCCATGGATCACAACAGCCCCGAAATGCCCGCGTTTCGCGGTGACACCGTCGAGCACTTAGAGAAGTGCCTGGTGGAAGCCAACCGGTTCGCCGACAACTACGCAGCGCAGGGCGGCATGGAACGGCAGATCGCCCGCCAGCACCAGGAGCGCGCTGAGCAATACGACCAGATGGCGGTGCAGGCCCGGCGCGTAGCCGACGAGTGGCGGGCGCTAATCGACTTCACGACTGCCCGTCGCGCCATGGCGCCGCCTCGGCGCGATCCGTATCCGGGCATGGGCGGTGACGCTGTGATGCCAGAGGGTCAACCGGTGCCATGACGGATCTGATCCAGTTCGCCGCGCTGCTCTCAGCGCTTATCGCTCAGCACCTTGCCCTGCGTCCGCTGCTGCGCCGCCGGATCATCGCGGCCTTCAGAAACGACGCCGTACGTGGCCAGGCATGGGCTCGCTGCAAGGTCCGTGTTTTCTGGCGCGGCGTGACCTTGCGGCCGTACCGTGCCAGGCGGCGGCAGGCTGTGGGTTGCCGCCGGCCGGCCGCTGGCCGCCCGGCCTTATCGCGGCGAAGGATCTTCAATCGACACCGGCATGCGGCCGGCCTTCGCCCCGCTGCCCGGTGCGGACAGGCGCAGTCGTGACGATCATCATGGATGTCCTGGCTTTCGTTGGCGGCATCGTGGTCTGCGTCGTCCTCTTGGTCACCCTGCTTCTGATCGTCACGGTGCTGATCGATCGTGCACGCGATCGAAGGCGCCTGGCCCGGCCACCGCAGCAGACCCTTACCCGCATCGTCCATCTCCACGACCTTCACGACGTCGATACAGACGACCCTCTCGGGCCGCCGCCGTTCAGCTTGAACGGGAGACCTGAGTGAACGCGGCCGACCACTCCAGCTCCGCTACGTTGCCCCGGTCCGCCGGAGAAGGCGTCAATCGGGACGACATCGCGACGCACGCTGTCTGGCCCTTCGCCGTGCTGCTCGGGATGGCTCTGGGAGCGCTGGTTTTCCTTCTTGCTGATTGTGGCGTGGACAGCCCCGCCCCACCCACTCCCGCCCCTGTCCCTGCACCATGTCCCCTTCTTGCCATGGAGCTTCCATGACCGCGACTGCAACGCGTTACCGGGTCGTCTACGACAGGATCGGCCGTGAACACGACGTCGCCCCCCAGCACACCACGGCGAACGGTCCCGAGGAATTGGCCGACCGAATCACCGCCCACGCGCGCCCTCACCTGCTGTCGGAGGACGTTCAGACCGCCGTCGACCTCGTTGCGATGGCAGGGACCATCTACGCAGGCGAGCATCCGGCCGGCTGCTTCACGCTCGAGGAGCTCGGAGAACTCGACGGCCTGACCCCCCGGTCCTATCTGGTCACTTTCCGGCGAGTCGGCCAACTTGCCGTACCACCACTGCGCATCGCCGCCGCCAACATCCAAGAGCTGGCGGACAAGGTCGCTGACCACGCTCGCGCGCACATCGACGCATCGAGTTTGCGAGTTGCCATCAGCTCGGACGTCACTGTCGGCGCCGTCTACAGGAGTGTCGGCGCTGCGCTGAGACGCGTCACCGAGTTCTGGCTGCAACCGGTCGAGGCAGAGGGTTCCGACGCCACGTCGGAACTGGGCGCAGTGATCCGGTCCGCACCGATTGGTACGTAGCGATGCGGTTGGCCCTATTCCACCGCCACCGCTGGACGGCTATCGCGGTGGAGCGCCGGACGCTGCTGACCGCGCAATTGACGCTCGTGCTCCGCCGGTGCAGATGCGGTGCTCACAACGTCGAGGCACTCGTCGGGCGGTGGCCTGACGAACTATTTCTCAACAGTCGATCACCCGAACTCCCAGCTATTGGAGTACCTGGGACCAGCGCGGGAGATCACACGTGACCGTGAATGCCACGCCCGGCCAAGTGCTGGCCTTACTGAAGTCCGGCTGCACGATCGCCGACGCCGAACGCCGCACAGGATGGCCTGCCGGCGCAGTGAGGAAGTTGGTCGACAAGCACGGGTGGCAGGTGGAAGGCGGCCGCGTTGTGCAAGCCAAGCCGATCGGATTGGCCGTTCTCGTTGAGGCGAAACGCCGCGACCGGAATCTGACGCTCCAGCAGGTCGCCGATCAGATCGGCATCGGCCGTAAGGCGCTCCATAACCTCCTCAAGGGACAGGGATCCGAGCGCTCCCGAGAGCAGGTCGCTGCCTGGCTCCAGGGCACGCCTGCCACCGGCATCGAATCCTCCCACGTGGAAGCGGCCGCACCCAATCCAGCGAAAGCCGTCGCTGCGGTGGCGTTGCACGCGACCGTGCGTGCTCGCTTGCAGCAGCGCGGACAGTCCTGGCGTCAAGCCGCCAGGGAGATTCCTCTCCCTGCATCAACGCTCCACGGGCTGGCTTCAGGGCGCCTGTCGGAACGCACTGAACAACGTCTCAAGGCGTGGCTTGCCGAAACCGACTGATGCCCGTCCTTCGCATACGCCCTTTCCGGGGCTCGTCGACCGTCCCCGACCTGAGAGGAACACATGAGCGACACCATCAATGACTGGGTCATTCTTGAACTCCTCGGCCACCGTGTCCTAGGCGGACACCTCACCGAGCAGCAGATTGCCGGCATGGCGTTCCTTCGCCTGGAGGTCCCCGCTGCAGGCGACGCTCCTCCCGTCACGCAGTTCTACGCCCCTTCCAGCGTCTACGCGATCACCCCGACCGATGAGGAAACCGCCCGCGCCGTTGCCCGCCGGCGCCGCCCGGCACCGGTCAACCGGTGGGAGTTGGAACCGCTGCCAAGCGATGACAGTGAGCCGTTCTGAGCCCCGTAGTCCAGCTGGCCAGCACGCTACCCAGCCGCAGGGCCTAACAGGTCATACGGCGGGCCGGCGCACATGGCCCGCTGACGACCCGGACAACGAGACCTCCCCGCGTCAAACGCCTCTCGGGGAATGGCACCACCCCTGACGACTGATCTCACCTTCGCCGCTCTAGACCGCTACCGAGAGGACCCATGGCACTACCAGAGGGCCTGGAACCGATCGATCCCCTCACCTGGCGGACGATCGTGGCCCGCTGTCTTCTCGGGAGCGCGGCGAAGCTGGTAGCGCTCGCCATGGCGAACTACTCCAGCCCCAACGGCGCTGACGTGCGACCAGGCGTGGCGCTGCTGTCCAAAGACACTGACTTGGGCCAGCGGACGGTGCGCGAGGCGCTGGCGAAGCTGCGCCGCGTCGGCCTGGTCTTCCGCACGTTCGAGGCCTCGGCGACGGGGCTGCGGGACATGGCCGACGAGTACCAGTTGACCTTCCCCGACGATCTGGAATCGCGGGTAGCGATGTGGGACCCGAAGCGTCGCAAGATCACCAAGGGCGGCGCGGAGCAGGCGCGGCCCGCGCCCCGGACGCGGCGGAAGCGGACGGAACCACCGGCAGGAGATGCCGGTGGTCAGCCTGTGGATAACTCCGAACCACCGGCAACAGGTGCCGGTGGTCCTGTGGATAACCCCCTGGCACCGGCAGGAGATGCCGGTGGTTACCCGCCGGAAACCCCTCCGGCAAACCACCCCAAAACGGGCACCGAAGAGGGGCTACCCGATGGTAACCACCGGCAGCTTATGCACGAACCACCGGCAACTGACGACAGAACCACCGGCATCTCCTGCCGCCCACCTAGCCATACACCTAGCCATAGACCTAGCCACCACGCAAATACTTCTCCGTACGACGCTGATGTGGAAGGGAACCCGGCTGAAGGTGGCCGGCCTCCCGCCGAGCGCCACTCCGCCGGAGTACTCGCTGCCCTCGCCCAAGCCAGTGGCCCGGACCCTGCCGTGTACGAGGATGCCCGCGACATGCTCGCGCAGCTCCCCGACCTTGGCGGCGCCCATCTGGCCGCCGCCCGCCAGGCGCTCGGCGATGACGCTTCTCCCAGCCAGATCGTCATCCGTGCCGCCGCGCTCGCCAGGGGGAGCACGTGACTGAATCCGCCCATACCGTCGCCCGTGCGGTCCCTGAACTCCTGGACCTCGCTACCGCTGTACGCAGCGACTGGCCGTACGACGAGGTCCAAGCCGTCATCCTTGCCGCCCACTCAGCCGGATTGACCTGGCCCCAGGTCCTTGTCGGTATGGCCCGGCTTCTGGTCGACCCGGCCGCGCGACCGCAAGAGCTCGTCCCGAACCACCGCGACCAGCGTGCCCGCCGCGCCGGCACGGCACCCACCGCCGAATACCTCGCCGCGCGCAAGGCCATAGCCCGAGATGGAGATCACGAGTGATGCGCAAGAGCTCAACGACACCTGCCGGCCCTGACGAGGACGCCGCGTTCCGGCCCGACGACGTCCCAGCGCTCCGCCGTGATCTCCACGGCTGGCTCCGCGACGGCCGCGGCCTCACCTTCCACGCCAACATGTCACGCCACGCGGGAAGCATGATCGGACGCCCCGACCTCGACGGCCACCCCGGCACGATGCGTGCCTACGCGCGGATGCTCGTCGAGCATGAGCAGCGGGCCGTCGCCGACGCCGAGCTGTACTACGTCACCCCCGAGATGACCGCCATCATCCGCGCCGCGGCCAAGTCGATGCCGGCCTTCGCGCCAGCCCCCGATGACTTCCCACACCAGACAGGGCTGATCGTCTTCGGAGCTCCGCTCGTGGAATTCCGGCGCCCTGAGCACACCTCAGCGCTGCTCGTCGACGGCAAGATCACGCTTGACTACCGCGACCAACCTTACGAAGACATCCGAATAGTCGCCGCCACCTGGGGGCCCTTCGACGCCGGCGGCAGCTGGGCGCGCGGCGGAGTCCTCATGAGCTTCTACACCGACCTGTCGCTCATACTCGATCGCATCCTGGAGCCCCGAACACGCGACAGCATCAGGGGCAATCACGCCCGCCTAGTGCCTGACAATGAGTGCGCCATCGCCTACGCGGCTCTCCCCAGCGGGTCCACCGTGGAAGAGCAGCTCCGCGAATCCGACAGTCCGGGCTACACCTCCCACTGGGCCAAACACCTGCTCACCACGCTGCTACTGATGCGCCAGCCGCTGGTCTACCAGCGTTCCCAACCTATCCGGCGAGGCCTTCGCCGGCAGTTGGAGCGTGCTGGGCATCCCACAGGGGACATCCGCATCCTGGACGCACGCCCTCGCCGCTACACGACCGGCCCGGACGTTCCGGATCAGGCGACCGACCATGCCGACACGACCACGCCCGAAGAGCAGGGCGAAAGGCGCACGCTCGGCGTGCGGTTCCCGGTCCGAGGCTTCTGGCGCAACCAGTGGTACCCCTCGCGACAGATCCACCGCCCCCGATGGATCGACCCGCACTGGCGCGGCCCCGACGACGCGCCGATCGTCGGGGCCCAACGCGTCCACGTCTTGCGCAACAACCCGGAAAAGTAGCGTGAGCAACGGTCTACGCGAATGCGCCCGCGCTGAACGCTGCTCAGCCCCCAGGATCGACACCGATCCGACCGGCCGAACCAACCGGCGCCCGGCACTGACACCACGCCCCCTATGCGACGCCGACCGCACCGCCGTCGCCAACACCCTCACAGCCATCCCCGCGCTCTACGTCCACGTACACCAGCACATGGAACAGACCCTTCCGGCCCTCGCAAGCGGACCCCGAATCTCAATCTCCAAAACACCCCCAGCGCTCATCTCCCTCGGCGCCGACGAACTCCTGCGACTCATGCTCGACACTCTGGTTTCCTGGGAGGAACGGGTGCGCACCGTGGCACGCCTCACCCCATTGGACACCGGCGCCGCGCGACTCCGACGAGATGGCGTCGCTCTCGTCCAGGCCACTGAAACGCTCGCCTCGCATCTGGATGCGCTGCTCGCCCTCCCCAATGAGCCGATGACTCGAAACGGTGACCTCGTCGACCTTTCCGGTGCTGACGCCGGGCTGGAGATTCTTGACCTCGCCCGCCGATGCCGGGTGCTCCTCGGGGACACCCTCCCGTCGGCACGCCATCTCCACGGCGTCATGTGTGGCTTCTGCGGATGGCCCGAGCTGTACGAAGTGCTCATCGATGGTGTCCACGCGGGGGCGACATGCCAGGGGTGCGGCAACGACTACGACGCCGCTGGCTACCGCGACCTCCTCTCCCAGCAAGCGCGCCGTGCCCGCACCCATGCCCGTCGCATGGTTTCTGTCGCGGAAGGCGATGACGACTCCACACGGCGGGCTTGAGCGCCACGTTGCTTCGCTGGACAAGGAGTCGATCAGTATGTATCAATGGCTCCTGATGGTGGAATCGCCATCCCAAAATGCAGCCCTCGCAAGGACATGTCCCTCGAGGGCTTTCGCATGTCTGGGGGTGACCGGGTATGCACAGCAGCGAGCCGATCACCATCAACCAGGCCGCAGAACGCCTTGGCCGCCTGCCCCGCACCGTGCGCACCTGGGCCTCCCGCTACAGAGCTCGGCGCCTTCTGAAACACGGGCATCTGGCCTGGTATGACTGGCACGACCTCGCTACGATCGCCCGCCAGATCCACCTCGGGCTGCCTGTGCCGACCAGCGCCGAGGCTCGTGATCAGCTGAAACAAGAAGGCCCGCGGAGTGCGGGCTTTTCGCATATGAGGGACTCCCGCTAGGGAGGGCGATCAGGGATGGGAACCTCGCCCGTCCCCGGTCCACCGCCGACTGGCAGACCGTCCGAGCATTACTGGAGGACCACGTGGCCGACTTCACGTTCAATATCGCATTGGGGCGCGTTGCCGAGCTCTACTGGCGGGTCAAGAACAGCGACCCTGCAAACTCCGCCCTACTGGTGGTCGCCCTGGCCGCGACCGGCGTCGAAACCGACGCGGTCCTGCGAGACAAAGACACGCTGGCCGACGTCGTGGCCGGCACCACCAACGAGGCCACCAACGTGGGCTACGCCCGCAAGGTGCTGGCCGCAGCCGACCTGGCGGCGTACGCCCCCGACGACGTCAACGACCGCACGGACTTGGATATCCCCGATCAGACGTGGACCGCCGTCCAAACGTCACCGGGAGCCTGGGCGAAACTGCTCATCTGCTACCGACCCGCGACCGGCTCGGCCGACAACGCCGTCATCCCGCTGACCGCGCACGACTTCCCCGAAGTCCCCAGCGGCAGTGACATCGTCGCGCAGATCAACGCCGCCGGGTTCTACCGCGCGAGCCCACCGGCGTAATGGCGATCATCGCCGAGGACTTCGAAGACGCCGGCTACGCCTTCCCCATCACGGGCACCTGGGCCCGGTCCACCGTCACCCCCCGCGCCGGCAGTTGGTGCTTCAAATCCGGCACAATCGACCACGGCGCAACCACGGATGCGACGATCACCGTTCCCGCCGGCGCTACGACTATGCGGTTCTGGTACCGCGTCAGCAGCGAGAGCGGTTTTGACTTCTTCCGGGTGCTCGTCGGCGCCTCCACGGTGCTGGAGACGTCGGGCACCGTAGCCTGGACCCAATCGGCCGAGATCAATGTCGTCGGAGCCTCCCAGGTCACCTTCCGCTACACCAAGGACAGCTCGCAAGTCGCCGGCGAGGACGCCGCCTATATCGATGACCTGTCGTTCACCGCGCCGGATCCGATCAGGCGCAATACCTTCAACGGCGGCACCCATGGTGCAGCGATCACCACGGCGAACTCCGGCAGCAGCGGCAACCCGTTCGACAGCGTCGTCGCTTCACCGCAGTACAGCAACTTGCGAGCCGCTGGCCCTTCCGGCCTGTCTGTGGTCAACCCCACCGCCGGCGTCGACACCCACCTGGACTGGATCGGCGTCGCCCAGTCCGGAGACGTTTTCTGCGCCCGGCTGTACATGTACGTGGTGGGATATCCGGCCGGGGTGCAGCGTGTCTTTGTGCTGCTTGGTAGCGGTAACGTCTTTGTCTCGGCTGTATGGCTCTTTCCCGCCGGGCAGATCGCGGTATTCGTCGACTACTCGTCGACGCAGGCCATTATCACTACCCAGGTCGTTCCGCTGGGGCAGTGGATTCGTGTCGAGCTGCGCTACACGATCAACGCGGGCGGCTCCGGCACCGTCGAGTTATGGCAGTACTTCGATGCCGACTCCACCGTAGAAACCGAGTACCTCAGCTCGGCGACCCTGACGTGGCCGGGCGGGAAACCTTCAGCCGCCGAGTTCCATCTGCAGCGGGACGCCGGCGGCTACTGGCACCTGGACAACCCCGCCGTTGCCGGCTTCAAACTCGGCCCGGCTCCCTACGTCCGCCGCGGGGGAGAGACCGATACCGCCCAGCCCGTCACCGGCCGGAAAGTGCGCCTCATCGGCCAGGCCCTCGAAGCCGACCTCGCGCGGCCCGTCACGCGGCGTAAGGTCCGCTTCGTCGGCCAGGCTGCCGAGACCGATACCGCCCAACCGGTCCGCGTGCTCAAGGCCCGGCTGCTCGGCCAGGCCGCTGAGGCCGATGCCGCCTACGAGATCCTCCCGAAGAGCGGAACCCCCGTCCGACCGGCCGCCGAGCTCGACCTCGCCCAGCCGATCAGCGGCCGGAAAGTGCGCCTGCTCGGCCAGGCCATCGAGACCGACCTCGCGCAGCTGATTGCCACCCAGAAGGTCCGCCTGCTCGGCCAGGCCATCGAGATCGATCGCGCCGAGCCGATCCGCGGGCGCTCCACCGTCCGGCCCGCCGCCGAGACCGACCTCGCGCGGCCGATCACCGGCCGGAAAGTGCGCCTCATCGGCCAGGCCGCCGAGACTGGTACCGCGCGGCCGATCAACGCCCAGAAGGCCCGGCTGCTCAGCCCGGCTCCCGAGCTCGACCTCGTCCAACCGGTCATCCAGCGGAAGGTCCGCGTCGTCGGCCCGGCTGCTGAGGTCGACATCGCGCGGCCGGTCCGCGCCGCTGGCCTCGGCCAAGTCGCCGAGGTCGACCTCGCGCTACCGATCACAGGCCTGCAGTACCAGCCCCGGCCCATGAAGGCCTGCCCACCCCGTATCGCCTGGAGTGCCGTCTCACCCCGCACCCGCTGGTCTGCCGGCTCACCCCGGATGTAGAGGAAGGACACATGGACCCGATCTCGTCCCTGTCCAGGCCGTACCTGTACATCTGGGTGGAGGGTGCGCGCGGCACCGAGCCCGTGGAGGTCGCGTTCGTTAACCCCGGGGCCGAGCCGGTCACCGGCGACTGGCACCCTGCCGCCTGGGACGCCGATAGCGTCACCGCCAAAGGCGCCGACGCCCGGATCCTCATCGGCCCCGGCGGAGAGGTGGTCCTGGCTGACGGCACCTACGACGCATGGGTACGTGTCACCGGCCCCGTGGAGCGGCCCGTGCTCTGGGCGGGGCAAGTCCCCATCACGTAGCAGGAGGTGCCTGATGCCCGGATGGAAAGGCAGCTCACGGCGCGCCAGACTGCCGTCCGGCTGGGCAGCGGTCATCCGGCCGGCCGTCCTGGAGCGTGACGGCCACCGCTGTACGCACACCCGACCCGATGAGACGCGCTGCACGCGGCGCGCGACCGATGTCGACCACCTGGGAGACCCGAACGACCACCGTTTGGAGAACCTCGCTGCTAAGTGTTCCTGGCATCACCTCCTGAAGAGCGGAGGCCAGGGGGGGCGAGCAGCTGCAGCACGACGCATCCCGAGCAACCGGCCACCCGAACCGCATCCGGGCCTGCACTGAAGGGAGGTGCACGTGGCGGGTAGTGACATCAGCCGCATCATGCAAAGCCTCGGCATCACCCTCGACCTCAGTGATGGAGACCTTGTCTCCGACCTCATCCTCATCGCGAAGATCCACAAACCGGACGGTGGCGTGACCCTGATCAGTCGCACATCTGAGGGCACCGACTGGATCACACGAAGAGGAATGATCGCGGCGGCGAACGAAGTCGACGCGACGGGCTACCGCGATGCCGATGACACAACGTGACGACCCCAGGGGGGCGCCCCGCCCCCCTGGGGGTAGGGTCCCCGCTGCGTCATAGCCGCTGCCACCCGCTACGGGTTTTCGGGGCCGCGAACCCCGGCGAGCACGGCCCGCGACTACGCATCGTAACGGCCGCTGGAGGTGAGCGATGGGCGAGCGAGGACCGGTCCCCAAGCGGTCTGACCAGCGCAGACGGACGAACAAACCGGCGGACGCAGCCCGGGGCGAGGTCACCACGGCGCCGGCGGGGAAGACGGTGGCGATCCCTGCCGCGAACCCGCGCTGGCACGCGCTGGCGAAGGAGTGGTACGCCTCGCTCGCCGAGTCCGGGCAGTCAACGTTCTACGAGGCGAGCGATTGGGCGACCGCCAAGGTGTGGGCCGAGCTGCTGTCGCGGGAGTTGCGGAAGCGCAGCCGCGTCTCGGCGCAGATGATCGCCGCGTGGGCGGGCGGTGCGACCGAGCTGCTGACCACCGAGGGAGCACGCCGGCGGATGCGGGTGGAGCTGCAGCGCGGCGGCGAAAGCGACGAGGACGAAGAGGCCGCGGTGGTCGCGCTCGATGCCTACCAAGCGCGTCTCTCCGGATAGCCGCCTCGTCACCATGCCTGAGGGTCTGCCGCGGCTGACCCTGGGCTGGGAGATGATCCGCTGGGCGAGCAAGTACATGCGCCATCCCAACGGTCCGCGCGCTGGGAAGCGTTGGCAGTTCGTCGACTCTCAGCTGCGGTTCACGCTGTGGTTCTACGCCCTCGACGAGAACGGCGCCTGGCTGTTTCACCGGGCGGTACGGCGTCTGGCCAAGGGGTCCGGCAAGAGCCCGTTCGCCGGTCTGTTCGGGCTGGGTGAGCTGACCGCGCCGGTACGGCTGGACGACTGGGACCCGCAGATGCCCGGCGGGGTGCGCGGCCGCCGCGTGACGATGCCGCTGGTGCAGATTGCGGCCACTGCGGAGTCGCAGACCGAGAACACCATGCGCATGATCCGGGCCCTGGCGCCGAAGGGCAGTCGGCTGGTGCGCGACTTCAACCTCGATCCGGGCAAGACGCAGTACTACATGCAGCCCGAGGGGTCCCTGGGGGTGCTCACCTCCTCGACCGTCTCCGCTGAGGGTGGCGAGGCGACGTTCATCGTCGGTGACGAAACCGAGCACTGGACTCCGAGCAACGGCGGCCCGGAGTTCTACAACACCCTGGCTGACAACCTGGCCAAAAGCGGCAGCCGGATGCTGGAGACCTGCAACGCCTGGAAGCCCGAGCGCGGCAGCGTCGCCGAGGCCTCCTACCTGGCGTGGCTGGCGCAGGAGGAAGGCAAGACCCGCGGCAAGACGAAGATCTTGTACGACGCGCGGATCGCACCGCCGGACACCGACATGACTGACGAGGCATCGCTGCGCCGGGCGCTGGACTTCGTCTACGACGACTGCTGGTGGGTCAACAGATCGTTCATCATCGAACGGATCTGGGACCCCTCCAGCGAGCCCGACGACTCCGAGCGCAAGTACATGAACCGGCCGACGGCGTCGAAGGACGCCTGGCTGAAATCTGCACAGTGGGACGCCTGCGCGGACCCGTCCAAGACACTCGCCGACGGCGACCAGGTGGCGCTCGCCGCCGACCTGTCCAAGTCCGGCGACGCCACAGCGATTGTCGTGTGCCGCATCTCCGACGGGTGCTTGTTCGTGTGGGATGTCTGGGAGCCGCCGGACGGGCCCGAGGCCGAGGACTGGGAGGTTCCCCGCCGCGAGCTCGACGCCTCGGTCGCCCGGGCCTTCGACAAGCTCGACGTCGTGGCGTTCTATGCCGAGCCCGGCCCGCTGCTTTCCTACGTCGACCAGTGGGGTGAGAAGTACGGCGCCAGGGTGTGCGTGCGCTCCAACCCCAAGAACGCTGTCCGCTTCGACATGCGATCCACCCAGGACACCACCACGGGCGCACCGGGCAAGGAACGGGCCGCGGTGCTGCGCCGGTTCACCGAGGAGTGCGAAGCGACGCACGCCGCGGTGGTCGCCGGCGACCTGACCCACGACGCCGACCCGCGGCTACGGCGCCACGTGCTCAACGCCCGCCGACGGCCGAACAACTACGGCGTCGGCATCGGGAAAGAGAGCCGCCATTCCCGTAACAAGATCGACGGCGCGGTGACGGCCGTCATCGCCCGCCTGGCCCGCAAGGACTACCTGGCCCTGCCCGAGTCTCGTCGGCGCCGCAAGAGGAACGGAAGGGTGGTGGTGCTGCGGTGAACATCGACCTGAGTCAGCCTGACGACGCGATCCTGCGGACGCTGATTCGCCGTATCCAGAAGCGTCAGCGGCGCCTAGACGAGCTGGACGCCTACTACGAGGGCGACCTGCGCCTGCAGGCGCTCGGCCTGGCCCTGCCGCCCGAGCTCGCCGCGCTGCAGACGGTCGTCAACTGGCCCGGCATGTATGTCGACGCGCTGGAAGAGCGGCTCGATGTTGAAGGGTTCCGGCTCGGCGGATCGGCCCGGACTGATGATCGGATGTGGGACTGGTGGCAGGCCAACGACCTGGACGAGGAGAGCGGGTCGGCTCACCTGGAGTCGTTCATCGCCAGCAAGGCGTTCGTATGCGTCGGGACGCCGGACGACGCCGGCGGAGACGCGGCGCCGGTGATCACGGTCGAGTCGCCCCGGTACATGGCCACGGCCACCGACCCGCGGAGTCGCACCGTGGAGGCCGCGGCCCGCCTGTACGGCGACGTCGACGAGGACGGGCGCCGGCGCAAGCCGACGCACGCGACCCTGTATCTGAACAACCGTACGGTGCACTACCGGCGCCGCGACGGCTGGGAGGTCGACTACATTGACGACCACAAGCTGGGGCTGAACCTGGTCGTGCCGATGCCCAACCGGCCCCGGGCCCAGTACCGCGACGGATACACCGAGATGCGCGACATCATGGGCCTGACCGATGCCGCGTGCCGGACGCTGACGAACTTGCAGGGGGCCCAGGAGCTGCTGGCGGTCCCGCAGCGCTACGTGCTGGGAGCCACCGAGGAGGACTTCCGCGACCAGGACGGCAAGGTGCTCACCGCGTGGGAGGCCTACCTGGGACGGTTCCTGACCTTGGGGAACCATGAGGCGAAGGCCGGTCAGTTCTCGGCCGCGGACTTGCGCAACTTCACGACCGTGCTGGAGTGGTACGCCCGCGCGGGCGCGTCGGTGACCGGCCTGCCCGCCCACTACTTCGGCCTCACCTCCGAGAACCCCGCCAGCGCGGACGCGATCCGCGCCGGGGAGGCCCGCTTGATCAAGAAGGCCGAGCGGGCGGCGCGAACCCGGTCCGGGCCGTGGGAGCAGGTCATGCGCCGCGGCCTGGCAGTCACCGGCCGGGACCCGAACGAAGCGATCCGGTTGGAGACGGTCTGGCGCGATGCGGCCACGCCCACGTTCGCGGCCAAGGCCGATGCCGTGGTCAAGCTGCACGCTGCCGGCATCCTGCCGCTGGAGGCGGCCTGGGAGCAGATGGGCTGGGGTCCGGAGTACCGGCGCCGGCTGCGCCGCCTCAACAGCGATGACCCGGCCGTGCGCTACCTGGAGGCCAACGCCGACAAGACCGCCCCCGGCGCCGGCAACCCCGACCCGAAGGACCCGGATAACGAGGGCGAGGGCGAATGACGCCGCAGGAGTACCGGGCCGCCCGCCGCTCGGCCGCCCAGCAACTGCTGGCCCTGGTGCTGCCGCTGCTGGGCCTGATGCCCGCCCGCCCGTCACCGGGCCAGTGGAAGGCAGTCACCGATGCCCTGTACCCGCTGGTGTACCGGTCGCGGACCGACGCCCACCGGCTGGCCGAGCGCTTCTACCGCGACCAGCGCGTAGCTCAGGGCGCGGCCGCGGGGCCGGTGGAGTTCCCGCGCCGCAACTACCGACCTGAGGCCCTCGCTGTAGCGCTGGAGCGCGGCGTCCGCTCGCGCCTGGAGGCCCTGCCCGAGGGGCAGGAGGTGCCGCGCGTCATCATCACCGAGGCGGCCGCGGTGGTGGAGCGGCACGTGGCCGACGCCGGCCGGGAGGCGGTCGCGGATGCCGCCCGCCACGATCCCGAAGCCCTCGGCTACGCCCGCGTCGCCACGGGAGTGAGCACGTGCGCGTTCTGCCTGATGCTCGTCTCCCGGGGCCCGGTGTACAAGAACGCCTCGGCGGCGCTGCTGCGCGACGGCGGCGGTGAGCCGTACCACAACCGGTGCGACTGCCTGGCCGTACCAGTGTTCGACCGGAAAGCCTGGCCGGGCCGTGAGGACTACCTGGCGGCCGAGGCCACCTGGCAGGAGGCCGGCAGATCCTTGTCGGGCCTGCGCCGCCACCTCGACGACCAGAGGCGGCGGACCGCTGAAGAGCCGGCCGTCGCCTGACTCCACAGGCCATTCGCCGACCAGATGAAACCGTAGCCCGCCCGTCCAGGAGAGCCGCATGCCCGACTACCGAGACCGCAACAACGGCTACGTGCCCGAGAAGCTGTTCCTCAGCCGACGGCCACACCTCGCTGAGATCGGATTCCGCAAGGACCCGGAGACCGGGCACAAGGCGCCCCTCAAGGCCCGGGTCGCGCATGGCCTCGCCGATGAGCTGAACCGGGAGAGCCACTGGCAGTGGGCCGACGTCTTCGGCGACGGCACTCACTGGTCCCGCTTCCAAGGCCACCGTGTCCAGATCGACGTCACGTTCCGCACCGAGAACCGTCGGGAGGTGAACGACTGGAAGGGCCGTGACGAGATCCGCGCCGGAGGCGAGTGGACGCTCGCGTTGAACCGCCAGCAGTGCTGGGAAGGGTTCATCCACCCCGACCCGCTCGCCACCCTGCGGACGATCCCCCGCATCATCGAGCAGCTTCTCGACCACTCGTTGATCGACTGGTTGGACGAGAAGCCCGCCGCCGAGCAGCTCCTCGGTCGGCGCGTCTACTACGAGCACACCCCGGCCGTGGTGTCCTCGACGAGTGTGTTACCCGAGGGCTGCGTCATGCTCAAGCCGGTCGGTGCCGAGTTCTTCCCGCCCGCTGTGTACGACCTCGACGAGGGCGACGACGGTGACCAGGGCGAACGCCGCGCGTACAAGGTGGACCTGCTGTCCCCGCACGTGTGGTGGTGGCGGAAAAAGTCCTATGGCGGTGAGCCGACGCGCACCGCTTGACCCCATAGACCACCCGCCCAGTGCGGGGAGCGCCACGGCCGCGCACCAGGCCGGACAGTACGCCGACGGGCTCACGGAGAAACTCATGATCATCAAACGCGCCCTGCCCACCCATCCCCGCACCGGGCTTCTCGCCATCGGCATGATGCGCGACGGCCGGCCGATCTGGCCGGTGCTCGGCGGCAACGGCGAAGGCACCCCGGCCAGCGGCCAGGACGGCGACGGCGGGACGGGCGGCACCCCGGGCGCAGGCGACGGCGGCAGTAATCCGCCGCCGGGCAACAGCACTTTCACGCAGGCCGACGTCGACCGGATCGTGTCCGAACGGCTCGCCCGTGATCGGGCGAGGTACGCCGATTACGACGCCCTGAAGACGAAGGCGGGCAAGTTCGACGAGCTCACCGAAGCGCAGAAGACCGAGGCGCAGAAGCGCGAGGACGAGCTGCTGGCTGCCACCACTCGCGCGGTCGCCACGGAGGTCGAGCTCTGGAAGGAGCGGGCCGCGCGCAAGCACGGCCTGGACGAGGAACTGCTGCAGTTCCTCGGCGGCACCACCGAGGCCGAGGTTGAGGAGCGCGCAAAGACGCTCGCGAGCAAGGTCCAGTCCGGAAGCGGCGGTCAGCAGGGCGGGCCGCGCCTCCCGGCGCCGGACCCCTCCCAGGGGCGCGGCACTGGCAAGGGCGGCGCCGGCGGCAGCGTGGCGGCGGGCCGCGACCTCTACCAGCAGCGCCACAAGAAGACCTGACCCAAGGAGAGCCATGGACCTCAGCATGAGGACCGAGACCTGGGCCACGGACGACCAGTCCTGGCTGGGGTCCGCGCACGGTACCGACGCCGGGCGCAGCATCACCCTGGACACCAGCACGTTCACGCCCGGGACCCACTACCCGGACGGGCACTTCCCCTCCGGCCTGCCCCTGGGGCGGATCACCGCGACGGGCAAGTACGGCCCGTACGCCGGCCGGAGCAACGAGGTGCAGACCGTCACGATCACGGGCGGCCCGACCGGCGGCACGTACACGCTGACGCTGGACGGGGAGACCACCGCGGCGATCGCCTACAACGCCAGCGCCGCCGCGGTGCAGGCCGCGCTGGAGGCGCTGAGCAACGTCGAGCCGGGCGACGTCGCCGTCACCGGGGGCCCGCACCCGGGGACCGCCGTCGCGGTTGCGTTCGGCGGCCGTTTCACCGGCAAGAACGTGCCGCAGATGAGCGCCGCGAGCGGCTCGCTGACCGGTGGTGCCGCTCCGGCCATCGCCGTCACCACCGGCACTGCCGGCGGGTCGGCGGTCGGCGACGGCCGCGAGGTGCTGGCCGGGTTTCTGCTCACCGCGGTTCGGGCCCCGGCGAACAGCGCCGTCGACGCCGCCGGCGTGCTGCTGTGGCATGGCGCCGTCATCGAGTCCAAGCTGCCGATCGCCGTCGACGCCGCGGGTAAGAGCGACGTCGCCGGCCGGATCGCGTTCTTCTGAGAGGAGTGACATAGATGCTGCTCAACACCGATTACGCGCTGCCGGCCGAGCTGACCGGATACGTGCGGGCCGCCCTGGCGGACATGCCGGTGAACCAGTTCCAGCTCGCGCGCTGGCTGCCGAACAGGACCATTGACGATCTGCAGTACCGGTTCGTCCGCGGCGGCCAAGGCCTTGCCGAGGCCGCGACCTTCCGCGCCTACGACGCTGAGTCGCCGATCGGGAGGCGTGAGGGCGTGACCCGGGTGACCGGGGAGCTGCCGCCCATCAGCCGGAAGATCCGGCTGGGGGAGTACGACCGGCTGCGCCAGCGCCGGGCCGATGGGCAGGTCCGCGGCCGGATCCTGGACGACGCCCGCACCATGACCCGGGCGGTGGCCACCCGCATGGAGCTGGCCCGCGGCGAGGCGCTCTACTCCGGCAAGATCATGCTGGATGAGAACGGCGTGATCGCCGAGGTCGACTTCGGCCGCAAGGGCTCGCACATGGTGGCGCCGGCCACGCTGTGGTCCAACACCGGTGCTGCGACGCCGCTGGTCAACCTGCTGGCGTGGCTGGACATCTACACCGCCACCAACGGCGCCGGCCCGGGCGCGATCCTCACCTCCCGACGGGTGATGTCGCTGATGATGGCCAACGCTGAGCTGCGGGCGCTGGTGGCCACCACCGCGGGCACTCCCAGCGTGGTGAGCCGGGACGCGATCAACGCAGTGCTGCAGGCCTACGGACTACCGCCGGTCCACATCTACGACACGCAGGTGTCGGTGAACGGCTCAGCAACCCGGGTCATCCCCGATGACCGGCTGCTGTTCCTGCCCGCGCCGGTCGACCCGGACGACTTCGACTCCAGCGAGCTTGGCGCGACGCTGTGGGGCACCACCGCCGAGGCGCTCGAGCCGGAGTACGCGATCGAGGACGGCGAGGAGGCGGGCATCGTCGCCGGGGCCTACTCCACCAAGGACCCGGTCGCCGTGTGGACCAAGGCCGCAGCGATAGGGCTGCCGATCCTGGCCAACCCGGACCTGACGCTGGTCGCCGACGTCGCCTGATCGGAGGGAGCTGCCCCATGTCGTACAGCCTGACGACCTACGTGCACGTGATCGAACTGCCCGGCCCCGGCAGCAAGGGGCGCAGCGGCGTGTTCGGGCCCGGTGAGGCGCTGCCCATCTGGGCACTGGAGGCCATCACCAACCCCGACGTCTGGGTCGGTGGCCGGGTGCCGGCGCACATCGCCGACGCCGTCGACCGGCCGCCCGCCGCGGGACAGGCCGCCTCTGGGGTCCGTCCGGCTGGGCCGTCTGCCCCCGAGCGGGAGCCGGAGGCTAGCCGGCCGGCGCCGCGGGCGACCAAGGACGAGTGGGCGCGCTACGTGCTGTCCCTCGGTGCCCGTACCGAGGCCGAGCTGGAAGGCCTCACGAAAGCCGAGCTCGTCGAGCTCGTCGATCAGGACGAGGAGTAGGGGAACCGGTGGCGTACGCGACCGTGGAGGACGTGCGGGCGCGCAGCGACAAGCCCCTCACGGCCGAGCAGGAGGCCCTGGCGGCGACGCGGCTGGGTGACGCCGAGCTGCGGATCCGCCGTCGCGTGCGCGACCTGGACGCGCGCGTCGCCGACGCCGAGTACCGCAAGGTCGTGGTGATGGTCGAGGCCGAGGCGGTGCTGCGGGTGCTGCGCAACCCGGAGGGCTTCAACTCCGAAACCGACGGCGACTACTCCTACAGCCGATCGCCGCTGGTGGCCTCCGGCCGGATCGGCATCCTGGAAGAGGAGTGGGAGATGCTCGGCGTCGGGTCCCGCCGCGCCGGGACCGTCGCGCCCACGATCGGCACGCCGCGGAGAGGCCCGGTGCACCGCCGCGGCCGACCGTACGACGCTGGCCCGCGGGGGCCGTGGTGAGGGGGCCGCGGTGAGCCTGCTCGACGACGGCCCCGACGAGGTCCTCATCTATCCGGAAACCACCACTACCGACGACCGCGGCAACGAGGTGCGCGGCCCGTCGGCGGTGCCGGTCGCGCTGCGGTGCCGGGTGCAGCCGGTCACCTCCGACGAGGCGGCCGTCGCCGGCCAGCAGGTGGCCACCACCTACCGGCTCATCACCCGGTCCGCGCCGCTGGGGGCATGGGCGCGGGTGGTGTGGGACGGCCGGGAGTGGGACGTCGTCGGCGAACCCCAGAAGTCCAACGGCAGCCCCCGCACCCGCCACATCACCGCGCTGCTGCGCGCGAGAGGAGCACCCTGACATGGCCCAGGTCTACGCCGGCATCAACCGGATCGTCTCCCGGGAACCGGGGGTAAAGGCCGCAGTGCGCGCGAAGGCCGAGGAGATCGGCGGCCGCGGCCGCGCCTTTCTCGCCGCACACCGGGACACCGGCGCCGCCGCGGTCGAGGTGACCAGCGGCCGGGTCGACTCGGTCGTGAGCCTGGTCGACCCGAACGCGCTCAGCATCGAGTACGGGCATGCCGCCTACACCCGCAAGGACGGCCGCGAGGTCGGCGCCTCCCAGGGCCTGTACGTCATCCATCGGGCGGCAGGGCTGCAATGAGCGGGCATGCCCCGGACTGCTGGCGCGATCCGGCGCATCACGTGTGCGCGGCGGCCGCCGCCGCCCGCGCCGAGGGCGAGCGTGATGAGGCCCGGCGCGCGGCCGCTGAGGCCTACCAGCGGCTGGCCGGCCACGAGGCGCTGCTGATCGAGACGGCCGCGAACCGCGTTGCCGACCAGCTGGCCCTCGATCGGGTGGCCGGCCTGCTGGCCGCCTACCGCGCCGACCTGGAAACCAAGGGCATCGAGTGGCACCCGCGGTTCCGCTCGGCGGTCGAGAAGGTCATCGACCAGCTCGGCGGGGCGCTGCACGGAGGGAGGGAGGATGCCTCCGCCTCCACGGCTGCTGCCCAGCGTCCATGACCTGCTGCTCGGGTTGCTGCGGGCGCCGCTGGCCGCTGCCTACCCCGGGGTGACGGTCGGCACGCTGATTCCCGCTCGGATGACGTATCCGTTCGTGCTGGTCCGCCGCGCCGGCGGCGCCACCATCGACCCCCGGTTCCTGGACCGGCCGCTGGTGGACGTGCAGACCTGGGACACCAACGACCGGCAGGCCGAGAACCTCGTCGAGTCCGCGCGGGCCCTGCTGGTGCTGGCCTGGCGGCGGCAGACCGTCGTGCCCGGCGTCGGCTCCATCTCCTTCTTCCGCGACCAGGCCATGTCGACGCTGCTGCCCGACCAGACCGTCCCGGACGGCGTCTACCGCTACCAGGCCACCGTCGAGCTCGCCGTACGACCTGCCCGCTGACAGCCCGGCCCCAGGTCCGCGCCCCTGTTGATCACCCGTGACCCCTGGAGGTCTTTGTGCTTGACGATGACGCCACAGTTGTCCCGGCGATCGGCCATTTCTTCTTCAACCCTGCCAAGGGGGCGGCCAAGCCGGCCAACGTGCTGGCTCCTCCCGCGCCGTGGATCGACTTCGGGCACACCGCGCTGGAGGATCCGTTCGGCCTCACCAGTGAGGGCGGGGAGACCACCACGCTGGGCACCTGGCAGAACAAGTCCCTGCGCAACGTCACCTCGCCGCGCGTGCGGGCGGTGACGTTCGTGGCGCAGCAGTGGGACGAGCAGAGCTACAAGCTGTACTTTGGCGCCAACGGTGCGATGAGCGGCCGCTACTTCCGGGTCCCGGTGAACCCAGTCGAGACCACCGGCACCCTGATGGTCGTCGTCGAGGACGGCATCGAGCAGCTCGGCATGTACTTCCCCAACGTGTCGATTGCCCAGGCCGACGACATCGAGTTCAACGCAGAAGAACTGGCCGGACTGCCGCTGCGCGCCACGATCCTGGGAACCTCCGGCCAGAACTGGCCGTTCGAGATCAGCCCGAAGGGCGACCTGCTCGCCCAGACGCTGGAGGTCACCCCGGCGGCACCGAGCGTCGTCATCGGCGCCACCAGCCAGCTGGCCGCCACCGCCACCTACCCCGACACCGCCACCCGGAACGTCACCGCCGCCGCGGCCTGGTCGACGTCGAACCCGGCGATCGCGACCGTTTCGGCGGCCGGCCTGGTGACCGGGGTGGCCGCGGGCACGGCGACCATCACGGCCACCTACGCGACGCTGACCGATACCGCGGCCGTGACCGTGACCGTGAGCTGACCCCATTGAACGCGGGCGGCGCCGGTTGCGCGGACCTCCGCCGCCGCCCGTCTCCACCTGAAGGTCCGTACCCCCTTGGAGGTCCGCATGCCGCAGATCACCCTCGCAGACATCAAAGAAGCGGCCGACCGCAAGTTCGGCCCCCTCGTGATCGACATGGGCGACGGGCAGTCCGTCACCCTCCTCAACCCTTTGCGCATGCCGAAGACGGCCCGCACGAAACTCACCGCCCTGCAGAAGGAACTCGACGGTGAAGACGCCACCGACGAGAGCGCCGAAGCGGCACTCCCGAAGATCGTCCGGCTGGTAGCGGCGTCCAAAGCCGACGCCGACCGGCTGCTCGCCGCGGTCGGCGACGACCTCGCCACCATGCAGGAGATCTTCGAGGAATACGCCAAGGCCACCCAGCCGGGGGAAGCCTCGGCCTCGCCGACCTCATAGACCGGTACGGCGAGGCTGTCCACGCCGACCTGCTGCGGCACTACGGAATCGACCTGGTCGACGTCGCCGCCGGACGCACCTCCTACGCCCCCCGCCTGCTGATCGGCCTGCTCAGCGAACTGCCCGAGGATTCGGCGCTGACCGCCGCGATGCGCGGCGGCCCCGAATGGCGGGGCTGGACCCGGCAGACCATGGTGCTGGCCGACCTGTATGACGCGATCGGCCGCCTGACGCAGGCGGCCGGCCGGTGGCGGCGCAAACCACCGAAGGTTGCGCCGTACCCGCGGCCCAAGGCACGCCGGCGGCGGGTGACCACGATGGCCGACATCAAGCGCACGTACCTGTCGCGCTGACCGCATCTCCACAACCGCATAGATCGATGCCCCGGGGGGTGAGCTGTGGCTACGTCGTCCCGGGTTGTCGGCAGGGTCTCGGTGCGAGTGATGCCCGACACCAGCCGATTCAAGGATGCGCTGGTCAAGTCGCTGGAGCGGCTGGAGCGGGTGCTCGAGGTCAAGATCCCCACCGCGCTGGACACGGCGCGGCTCGCCGCGCAGGCGGTGACGGCCAAGCGGACCTTGCAGGACAAGCTCGGCAGCGTCGACACCCGGGTCAACCTCGACACCACCCGGGCCGAGGCCCAGATCGGGCAGGCCACCCGGGATCGGGCGGTCACGATCCGCGCCAAGGTCGACGAGGGCCCCTTGGCGCGACTGGCGGCCATCGCCGGATCGGCGGTCCGGTTCGCCGCGCTGGCCACGTCGATCGGCCTGGCCGCGAACTCCGCGACACAGCTCGTCGCGGCCCTGATCCCCGCGGCCGGGGCGATCCTCGCCCTGCCCGCCGCTATGGCGGTAACCCGGGCGGCCACGGCCACCCTCAAGGTCGGATTGTCCGGCGTCGGCGAGGCCATGGGCGCCGTCGCCGAGGGGGACGCCACAAAGCTCGCCGAGGCGATGAAGGATCTGTCCCCAAGCGCCCGCGCGTTCGTCCTTGAGGCGGCCCGCCTCAAGGACGCCTTCGAGCCGGTCCGCCAGGCGGTCCAGCAACGCCTGTTCCAAGGGCTGGCCGGGTCGCTGCGCACGATGGCCGGCAACCTGCTGCCGACCGTGAAGACCGGCATGGTCGGTGTGTCCGGCGCTTTGAACGGCATGGCCAAGCAGGCCATGGCCACCATGTCGACGCCGATGTTCAAGGGCGACCTGCGCAAGATCTTCTCCGGCACCACGCAGGTGCTCAACACCTTCAAAGGCGCGATCGGCCCGCTGATCACCCTCGTGACACGGCTCGCCATCGCCGGCCTTCCGCTGGTGAAGCGGTTCGCCTCCTGGGCGAGCAGCGGTATCAAGGCCGCCGCGGCGTTCGTCACCTCCGAGCGCGGCGCGGCCAAGCTCGCCGGCATTGTGAAGCGCGCCGGCGACACCTTGGCGCAGCTCGGCCGGATCGCCGCCAACATCGGCGGCTTCCTGGCCTCGTTCTTCCGGGGCGCCAACGCCGACGGCGCGGGACTGCTGGCCACGATCGAACGGCTGACGGCCCGCATGTCCGCCTGGGCGAGCAGCACCCAGGGGCAGCAGCAGATCGCGAATGTCTTCGCGACGCTCGGTCAGACCGCGTCCGCACTCGGCGGCATCCTGCCGATCCTGGTCGGCCCGCTGACCGCGATCGCGGGGATCATCACGTCCCTGCCGCCCGGCGTCCAGGGCACGGTGACGCAGTTCCTGGCCTGGTCTGTCGTCATCGGCGCCCTCGGCGGCAAGATCTGGTCGCTGATCACCGGGATCGGCACCCTGGTGAGCGGCATCGGCAAGATCGGCCCCGCTGTCGCCAAGATCGGGTCGGGGGCCGTATGGTTTGCGGGCCTTGCCGCGGCCGCCGGTCGGGCCGCTGTCTCGGTCGTCGCTGCCGCCGGCCGGATGGCCCTGTCGCTGGCGGCCGCCAGCGCGTCCTTCGTCGCCTCGGCCGCCCGCATGGTCGCCTCCATGGCGGTCACCGCCGCCCGGGTGGCGGCCGGTTGGGTGCTGATGGGCGTCCAGGCCATGGCGCAGGCCGTACGGATGGCGGCCGCCTGGGTGATCGCGATGGGTCCCATCGGGTGGGTCATCGCCGCAGTGATCGCCCTGGTCGCCCTCATAGTGGCGAACTGGGACACCATCAAGGCCGCCATCTCGGCCGCCTGGGAGTGGATCAAGCAGAAGACCGCCGAAGTCTGGAACGCGATCACCTCGTTCCTGGCCGGGCTGTGGAACGGGATCAAGTCCCTTTTCACCACCTACCTGAACGCCGTCCGGACCGTCGTGATGACCGTCTGGAACGCCATCAGGTCCGCGACCAGCTCCGTCTGGAACGGCATCA
>NZ_FNCN01000093.1 GCF_900100605.1 Sinosporangium album
CGCAGCACCACGTCGTGCCGGAACCCGGTCGGCAGTACGGTGACCACGAGATCTGCGCCCTTGCCGGCGGCGTCGGCGTAGGTCGCCACATTCTTGTCGACCGTGGGTTTGGGCAGCGGTGTCGGCCAGCGCAGGGCGTAGAACCGGCCGTCGGCGGTCATGGTGGCGAAGGGGTCGGTGCCTCCGGTGGAGACCTCCACAGCCGTGCCCTCGGCGAGGGCTTTGGGGCGGAGCTTTCCGCTCTGCTCGGCCAGGGTGGTGTCGATCGGCACCCACCGGCCGTCCTGCCTGGTCCGCACCGGACCGGCCGCGACCTCGGTCTTGAAAGTCTTCCCATCCGGCTGGGCATAGGTGACGCTGGTCGCGGTCGTCTCGTCGGCAACCTCGACGGCCTTGCCCTGCTTGGCCGCCGCCTGAGAGGCGGCGATCCGCGCCTGCAACGGCACGTTGGAGATCGCGTTCCCGTTCTTGCCGGCCATCCAGGCCGCCGTGTCGTTGAGCGATGCGTTGTGACCGTTGCCGGACGAGTCGGCGGCAATCTTTCCAGTGCCCTCGTCGAACGTCCAGTTGGCGGCCACCTGATCGATGGTGCGGAAGGACCAGGTGTGGGGAACCATCTCGTTCTCCCAAGCATCGATCGCTCCTGAGACCACAACGGTGTACGTTGCACCGGGGTGGAGCGGCTGCGTGGGAGTGAAAGTCGCGGTCTTCTTGGTGGCGTCCAGCATGGTAGCGCCCTGGATCTGGGCACCCTGTGTGCTCTTCACCACGAACTCTGGATCGAAGATCTCCTCCGAGAACGTCACCTGTACACGGGAGTCCAGGGATACATCGGTGGCGCCGCTGGTCGGCTCTGTCGCCAGTACCCGCGGCGGTGTTGTGTCCTCACCGCCTGGATTGGTGGTGTCGTCGCTATCGCCAGGATCTGGCACGCTGGGGGAGAGCTTGTCGAGTCCAATCAAGGAGCCTTCACTGTCACGCTGATCTTCATTTGCAGCGATCAGCTCATCGCTCAGCGGCTCGATCAACTCGTCGAGTTCTGGCACGTAGACGGATTTGGCGAGAGCTTCCTCGTATTCGGGAATCGAGGTGAGCGGCTCCCGCGAGGTGGTGACCACCGTCTCCAGGCGTGGCGGCGTGGGTGCCTCGAAGTCGACGGTGAGGATGGGCGGGTGGAGCGTCCCCTTGCAGGCTTCCAGCGGTGCCGTGGTGCAGCCGCCGGCGTCCTCGGAGCGGTAGCGTCGCCAGTTCCGCAACTCCGATTCGTCACCCGCGGTGAGCTGGATGCCGTAGTTGGGGGCACCGTCGACCCACGCCTGGACGATCCCGT
>NZ_FNCN01000019.1 GCF_900100605.1 Sinosporangium album
GACGGTCGCGATCTGGCACAACCATCGCAGTGGTCAGCCCGTGACACGCTCCTTGATTGCCTATGACCACTGACCATTCGGAACTACTCATCTAGTCTCCGACGCCGCACACGAACTGCGCAGCCCCCTCGCCAGCATCCGGCTGCAACTCGAAGTCGCCCTCGGCCACCCCGACGGAACCGACTGGCGCGAAACCGCCGAAGGCGTCCTAGAGGACACCCTCCGGCTGTCCCGACTCGCCGAAGACCTGCTCTCCCTCGCCCGCCTCGACGAACGCGGCGGCACCCCCGCGCGGCGCGACCCCGTCGACATCGCCGACCTCCTGCGCCGCGCCGCCGCCCGGTACGGCGACGCCCGCGTCACCGTCACCGCCTCCCCGGCCGCCCCCACACCCGGCCCCACGACCGGCCCCCACGCGCCCGGCTCCCCCGCGTCTCGCGACCCCGCCCTCGCCGTCACCGGCGACGCCTCCGACCTCGACCGCGTCCTCACCAACCTCGTCGACAACGCCGTACGCCACGCCGCCTCCGCCGTACACCTGTCCGCCCGCCCCGACGGCCCCGACATCGTCGTCACCGTCACCGACGACGGCCCCGGCATCCCCCTCGCCGACCGCGAACGCGTCTTCGACCGCTTCACCCGCCTCGACACCGCCCGCAGCCGCGACAGCGGCGGAGCCGGCCTCGGCCTCGCCATCGTCCGCGAAACCGTCCTCGCCCACGGCGGCAGCGTCCACCTCGAAAACGCCGCCCCCGGCCTCCATGCCGTCGTCCGCCTCCCCAAACACCCCCGTACGGCTCCCGCCCCCACCCCGACCCACCACGCCGGCCCCGTGCCCGGGAAGCACCTCTGAGGGGCTTTGGGAAGAAGAGGACTTGGGGGACCATCCCCGCGTGCGCGGGGAACACGAGCGTCCGAACCCCGCTCACGTGTGGACCGCGGGACCATCCCCGCGTGCGCGGGGAGCACAACATCCCGCAGGACCCTCGCAAGATCTACCGCGGACCATCCCCGCGTGCGCGGGGAGCACTTCTTTCGATCTTGAGTTCGGGACATGGGATGGGGAGCATCCCCGCGTGCGCGGGGAGCACCCAACCGCGAGTACGCGGGGGCCGAGATCCGGCGGACCATCCCCGCGTGCGCGGGGAGCACGACGGCCGGATGCGGCTCACCACCCTGTTCGAGGGACCATCCCCGCGTGCGCGGGGAGCACCCTTAATGACCTGCTGGTTTATCGGCGTGGGCAGCCGTTTTTGAGCACTTCCTTGGAATCGGACAATTCGACCAGGGGGTGGTTCGAGCTCACCACGTTAGGGTGCCCGGACACTTTGCGATCCGCAAGCCTCCAAGGGGAGGACGCAGTGCGCGCGTCGGGCGGCGCCGGACGCGGCTGGGGAGAGGAGCCCGGGGGCCGGGGTGGTCAAGGGTGTCGGCGGAGGTGGGTGACGGTGGCCAGGGCTTGGCGGGCGGAGGCGGCGTCGTGGACGCGGAAGACGCGGGCGCCTTGCCAGGCGGAGATGGCGAGGGTTGCCATGGTGCCGGCGTGGCGTTGGTCCACGGGGAGGCCGCCGAGGGTTTCGCCGACGAAGTCCTTGTTGGAGACGGCGACGAGGACGGGCCAGCCGGTGGCGGTCATTTCGGTGAGGCGGCGGCTGACCTCAAGGGAGTGCCAGGTGTTCTTGCCGAAGTCGTGGGCCGGGTCGATCAGGATGGAGTCGCGGGCGACGCCGGCGCGGACGGCGCGTTCGGCGAGGTCGACGGTGAGGGAGATGACGTCGGCGACGATGTCGTCGTAGGCGATGCGGTGGGGGCGGGTGCGGGGCTCGACCCGGCCGGCGTGGGCGCACACGAGGCCCGTGCCGTACTCGGCGGCGACCTCGGCCAGGCGCGGGTCGACGCCGCCCCACGTGTCGTTCAGGAGGTCGGCGCCGGCCTTGGCCACGACTTCGCCGACTTCGGCCCGCCAGGTGTCCACGCTGATGATGAGGTCGGGGTGGCGGTCGCGCACCGCCTCGACCAGGCCGGCCACGCGCTGGATCTCCTCGGCTGGGCCGACGTCGTCACCGGGGCCCGCCTTGACCCCGCCGATGTCCACGATGTCGGCTCCGCCCGCCACAGCCTCGTCGACGGCGGCCAGCGCGGCGTCGAACCCGAAGGTGCGCCCCCGGTCGTAGAAGGAGTCGGGCGTGCGGTTGACCACCGCCATGATCGCGAACTGGCCGGGCCCGAACCGGCGGCCACGCAGACGCAGATTAGACATCGGAGCGAGCCTAATACCCATCGTGCCGCCACGCCTACGCCGATGGCCGCCTCGCGCGTCACTCCCCCGGCCCGGCCCGCGGGCGCGGCCCTATCTGGCCTGTCTGCGGCGCGTCGACCGGTACGGCTACCGCAGCGGCCCGCCGGCGAGTCTCGCCGAGACATGGGGCCGGGAAGGACGCCTCGGGGGCCGGCATGAGGCCGAGGCCGGGCGTCACAGCCGTACCCCGACTCGGCGCCTCGCCGTACCGCCGCTCGCCCGGCGGGCCACCCCGGTCCGGCCTCCCTGCCCCCGGGCTCAGGCGGCTGTGCCCTTCTCGGCTACGGCGAGGAATTCCTGGGCGATGGCGGAGAGGCGGCGGCGGGCATGGACGATGGCGACGACGCGGCGGATGGACGGGTCGAGGGCTCGGACGACGAGGCCGGCTCGGACGGCTTGTTCGGCCATGGCCCGGTACCAGAGGAGGGAGGCGATGCCGCTGCGGACGGCGGTGAGCCAGCCGCCGGTTTCGTCGGTTTCGAGGGTGCCGGCGGGGCTGACGCCGTACTTGGCGAAGAGGGCGTCGAATTCGCGGCGGCGGGCGGTGCCGGCGGCGGGGAGCAGGAGGTGCAGCCCGCTGAGGCTCCCGATGGGGACGGGGTCGGGGAGTTCGAGGCCGGGGGGCGAGATGAGGACGATCTCCTGGCGTTCGAGGGGGCGGGTGATGAGGTCGGCGGGGACCGGAAGGTCGGTGAGGCCGAGGTCGGCGCGCTGTTCGCGGATGGCGGTGACGACGGCTTCGCGGCCGTCGCAGCGGACGATGTGCACGCGGACGCCGGGGTGCTCGGCGGTGTAGGCGGGCAGGAGCCTGGCGGACAGGCCCGGTTCGAGGCTCGGGGTGGCGGCGATGCGCAGTTCCGCGTCGGGGGCGTGGCCGTGGGTCGCGAGGGATTCGATTTCGTGGATGGCGTTGAGCGCCTCGCGCGCGAGTTTCACCACCCGGCGGCCCTGCGGTGTGACGACGACGCCCCGCCCGGAGCGTGCGAAAAGCGTCATGCCGAGCTCCCGCTCAAGATCTCGGATCGCGCGTGAGAGAGCGGGTTGCGCGATGTACAGCGACCTTGCCGCGTCGGTCATGGTGCGGTGTTCCGCCGTCGCGACCACATAGCGGAGCTGCTGCAGATTCATGGCATCGAAGCTAGGACAACTCCACGTGATCGGTCTGGGACATCGCGGAGATCACCTTGGATGATTTCGGACTGTGACCGAACATGACTACATCCGTGACCAGTGGGAATGCAGTGCGCTTGTGTCCCGAATCCGAAGTCCTGGCCGGTCTCACGCCCGATGACCGGTCGGCCGTGTAAGTGGTCCCTTGTCCCGCCACCGACCCCTGAATGACGCGAAGGACGCGACAGTCGCCGGGAATCCAGGAATACTGCACTTTCGCACCGGCCACACGGCCTCTTGCTCGGGGAGCGGGAGAAAGCAGGTCCTGGGGATGCGACACTACGGTCGCACATCCAACGACATTGCCCCCGCTTTACCGTCCGTTTACGCCGCGTTGGCTATCTGTCTGTGATGCCCAACTATGGGGCGTAGAATCCTGGAAATTCCGTAGACCAACGGGGGCCAAGGGCATGTTTCGCCAGGTTGGCCATGACCTGGCGTGACCATGAGAGAGCGGAGTGACGATGGGCCAAGGGGGAAGCTCGGAGGAGCCCGCCGGCGAAGGGCGCAAGCGGCGCCCCCGACGACGATCCGCTTCTGGCGGCGGACGCACGACCCCCGGTGCGCAGGGGGCGCGCCCTCAAGGCCAGGGCACACCGGCACGTCCCGGCGGCACCGCCCCCGGGGAGCCCGGGCGACAGGGCCCAGGACAGCCGAATCGGCCCGGGCAGGGCTCCGGCGACCCGGTCGCGCGGCCCCACGGCGCGGGCGGCCCGGAGCAGGGCGGTCCCCGGGGAGCCTCAGGGCGCCCCTCCCCGGACCGGACGCAAGGACCCGGCGGTACGGCCGGCGGCCCCCGGAACACGGCAGGCGGGGCCGACGGTCGGCCGAGCGCGGGAGGCGCGCCGGAGGCGGGCTCTCGAATCCCGCAGAACTCCGCAGATGGCAGGCAGGGACCGGGCGACCGGAACGGGCCGGGACAGCGGCAGGGGCAGGGACAGGGCCGCGGAGCCGTGAACGGCCCCGGCCGCGAGCACGCGGGCCCCGACGCGGCGGGCGGGCCTGGCCGTACCGGCGGCTCGGCCGCCCCAGGAGACCGGAAGGGCCAGAGGGGTGCGGCGGACGGCGTGCCCCGGCCGGGGCACGCCACCAAGGGCGCCGGCGGGGCCGAGCGCCACGCCGTCCCCCCCGCGGGGAGCGGCTCGGCGTCCGGGGGCGGGCCTCAGGGCCGCCCGGACGCGGGAGCGCCGGGCTCGCCGAACCGCCCCCCCTCCCGCCCGGCGGCCCCCGCCGGCTCCTCCCGCCCGAAGGCGGGTTCGCCCCGCATCGCCAAGGGGGTGACGACGGCCTCGATCATCGGCTGGACCGGCCTGTCCGCACTGGTCCCCGGCGCGGCCCACCTGCGGGCCGGACGCCGGCGCCTGGGGTTCACACTCCTCGGCATCTTCGGCGCGGTCCTGGTGGCGACGGTCGTCTTCGGTGTCCAGGTGCTCAACGACACCGGAATCGTGGCCAGGGACAGCACCCTGATGATCGTGTCGATCACGCTGGGCGTGCTCGCGGTCACGTGGTTCGCCCTCGTGATCGTGTCCTACACCGCGCTCAGCCCTCGCAGGCTCACAAGAGGCGGTCAGATCATCTCCGGCGTCGCGGTGGGCATGCTGTGCGTGACCGTGATGGCGCCCTTCGCCCTGGCGGCCAACAGCCTCGTGACCGCCAGGAACACGATCAACGACATCTTCCAGCCCAATCAGGGCGCCGAAGCCCACCCGGTCAAAGCCGAGGACCCCTGGCGGGGACGCGACCGGGTGAACTTCCTGATGATCGGCGGCGACGCGGCCGGCAACCGGGAGGGCATACGCACCGACACCATGATGGTGGCCAGCGTCCACGTGAAGACCGGCAACACGGTGATGTTCAGCCTTCCGCGCAACCTGCAGTACGTGCGTTTCCCTCCAGGCACGCAGCTGGCCGCCAAGTTCCCGAACGGGTTCAACATCGGCGAAGGACTGCTCAACGAGGTGTGGTACCACATCGAGCTGGATCCGCAGATCACAGGCGCCAAAGGCCAGGGCCCCAAGGCCCTCAAAGAGGCCATCGGCCACACGCTCGGGATGAAGATCGACTACTACGCCCTGGTCAACATGTACGGCTTCGCCGCGCTCGTCGACGCCATCGGGGGTCTGAAGATCCGCGTCACACAGGACGTCCCCTGGGGCGGCACGTTCGGCACGGCGGGCACGATCAAGGTGGGCTACCGGACGCTGAACGGCGAGGAGACCCTCTGGTACGGCAGGTCCCGCGTCGGCACTGACGACTTCTCCCGCATGGAGCGCCAGCGCTGCGTCATCGGGGCGCTCGCCAAGCAGGCCACCCCGAGCGTGCTCCTGCAGAACTTCAACCGCATCGCCGGGGCCACCAAGAACATGGTCCGCACCGACATCCCCCGCGACCTGCTGGAGCACCTGGTTCCGCTCGGTATGAAGGTGAAGGACGCCAAGATAAGCAGCGTGCAGTTCAAGCCCCCGGCGATCCATCCAGGCAACCCTGACTGGCACAAGATCCGCACCATCACGGCGCGGGCGCTGCGCAACTCGCTGCGTTCCGAGCGCCCCGCCACGGCCGCCGCGTCACCGGGCGCGTCGTCCACGCCGTCGTCCACGCCGTCAGCGGGTGCTTCGGCTACGGCGACCGGGGCGGGAACCGGTACGGCCGCGGCCCGCCCGACGCCGCTCCAGACTCCCACGCCCAACCAGACCGCGAACGCGAACGGCCAGGCCGAGGCCCTCGAGAACGCGTGCGGCCTCTGACGGGCCGACGCCGCAGGTCGAGGTAGCCGCGCGGTCGCGGCAGCGGGGACATCCCCGGTGCCGCGACCGCCCGTCGACCTCCAGTCGTCTGCCCGTCGTCCGCCCGTCGACCTGCTTGAACGCCCCCGTGGTGATCAGAAATCCGGCTGGGATTCGTCGCCCTTTCTAGGTGAATAGCCTGGTCAGGAGGCATATCACCCGGTGGACATCGACGATCTCGATGACCGAACGTGGTCATGTCCGCTCCGCTGTCCCCCGATCACCACGGTGGTGCGCCATGCGAGTCATGATCCAACTCCGTCCCTCCTCCGACGTGGTCGCGGCCGTCGCCGACCCCGACCTCACCGCCACGGCGGCCGACGTCGCCGACAGGCTGCCTGGTGTCGTCCTCGACGACACCTACACCCCGGTCGCCGTCCCCCACCCCATCCCCGCACCGGGCGGCGACCCCCTGTCCCTGAGGCAGCCGCTCACCTACTCCCTCGCCCGCGAGGACGCCTCCGTCATGGTGCGCGGCGAGATCGCCGACGACGAGCTGTCGACCCGGCTGAACCTCCTTCCCCTGCTCCGCCGGGACGTCGTCGGCGTCTACGCCGACCCCGTCATCGAGACCAGCCTCGTCTGCGGCGGCGACCCCGCCGTCGGCGACTGGCACGACGTGGCCAGGCTGATGCGCGTCGAGGAGCTGCACGCCGCGGGGCTCGACGGGTCGGGTACGGCTCTCGCCGTACTCGACAGCGGCGTCAACGCCGCGCACGTGGCGCGGCAGCTCGGACGGGACGTGACACTCGACACGACCCGCAGTTGGAGCCCCTCGACGGTGGAGGGCGCCCCCGGCGAGTTCGACGTCGACCACGGCACGATGTGCGCGTTCGACGCGCTCATCACCGCGCCGAGAGCCTCAGTGATCGACATCCCGCTGCTGCTGTCGCGGGCGCGGGGCGGCACCGCGATCGGCGGAGTGCTGTCGGACGCGGTGGCCGCGTTCAGCCACCTGCGCGGCGTGCTCGACGCCCAGCCGGTCGAGACCCGCGCCCTGGTGGTCACGAACAGCTGGGGCTCGTTCTCCCCGCGGTGGGACTTTCCCGCTGGCCACCCGGGAAACTACTCCGACAACCCCTCTCATCCGTTCAACCTCATCGTGGCGAGCCTGGAGCAGGCGGGAGCCGACATCCTGTTCGCGGCGGGCAACTGCGGCGGCGACTGCGCCGACAGCAGGTGCGGCTTCGCCGACCGGCCGATCGTCGGGGCGAACTCCCATCCGCTCGTGCTGTCGGTCGGCGGAGTGGATGTCAGGGCCCGGCGCGTCGGCTATTCGTCGCAGGGGCCGGGCAGACTGTCGAACCGCAAACCCGACCTGTGTGCCTACACCCATTTCTCCGGGTCCCAGGCATATGCCCCCGCCCCGGATTCGGGTACCTCGGCCGCCTGCCCCGTCGCGGCGGGCCTGGTCGCGGCCATCCGCACCCGTTGGCCGGCGGCCCGCCTCTCCCCCGCCGAGCTCCGCACAGTGCTCCGCCGTACCGCCGACCACCCGAGCGGCGCCGGGTTCGACCATGATCTCGGCTACGGCATCGTGGACCCGGCGGGTGTCCTTGCCGCCCTCCGGCGGCGGGCGGGCGCGTAACGTTGCCCCTATGGTGCTTATCACCGTACGGCTCCCGCTTGAGGCGACCCTGCCCGGCGCGATGCACCACTACGGCCTGGCCAAAGACGAAGTCGACCTCAACTACGGGCTGGTGCCCATCGACCCCGTGCAGGGACTTTACGCACTACGTGTCACCGAGGACGCCTCTCACCGGCTCGGAATGGCGGTCGAGGGGCCTTACGCCGACCCCAAGATCGAGCCCTTCGGCCCTCCGCTCTAGACGCCCGAACCCACGCGGGCCCAGGTCCCGCAGGCGCGTTCTCCAATGAGATCCTTTCCCGCGGCAGGCCGCGCACGCCCGTCCTACGGGCGGTGCACGCCGGACGACCGGCTGTGTCACCCTGATAGGAACTGCCGACCGAACAAGTGCCGCCCGACCGAGTAGGGCAGGGGGACCTGACGTGGCCAGCGAACACCACAAGCCGCCGGGGCAACGCGCCTTCCTGCGGCGTCTTCTCGAAGAGAGTGCGGTGCGGCTCGGGGTGGCCGTCGTCGGCGACGTGGTGTTCGGCTGGCGTGACCGGACCATTGGATCGGCCGTCACATCCTCTGACGGCCGATTCTGGCTTCGCGCCACTGCTGAGCATCAGGACTGGGCGCAAGGCGAATCGTGGACAGGAAACCGCGACGCGGCAGAGATAGAGGGGGTGCCGAAGGTGGATCTTGGACTGGGAGTATTGGGGAACGGGTCCAGCCGGATATGGCGCCGCCTTGCTCTACTGTCACAGTCTCCTCGTACGTGAGACAGCCGAGAAGGTGCGCGACGTGTTCGCCGACGTGCTTGATACTCCCACCGGCTATGTCGCGCAGCTCAGCGCCGCCGCGCATATTCTCGGACGCGCCTATCGCGTCGATGACTATGCCGAGCTCCAATATCCTGTCCGAGAACATGCTCACCGGCTACTTGCCGAGGTGGAGAGGTCGTAGACCTCCCTCTAGCTGGAGAGGGATGCATTGGCGCAGCGGGTCTGTCAGGCGTTCAACCGCTGGAAGACGCGGGTGGCGATCGCCACGCAGGCCACGGTGAACACCGTCGTGATGGCCGCGCCGAGGGCGACGGCGGCGGTGAGGTAGTGGCCGGTGAGCAGGTCGCGCAGGGCGTCCACCATGTGGCGGAACGGCGTGGCCATGGACGCGGCGTTCAGCCAGGCGGGGGCCGACGACATGGGGAGCAGCGCCCCCGACAACAGCACGAGCGGCACGACGGCGGTGGTCATGACGGGGGCGAACAAGTTGTCGTCGAGCACCAGCGCCAGCGCGTTGGAGATCGCGGCGAGCCCGACGCCGGCGACGATCAGCAGGACGAACGCCAGCGCCATGCCGAGCAGCGGGGCCCGCAGGCCGAGCGCCGTGCCGGCGGCGAGCAGCAGTACGGCTTGGGCCGCCAGCGCGACCGAGGACCCGAGGGCCTGGCCGACCAGTAGCGAGACCCGGGGGGCGGGGCTGACCCGCAGCCGGTCGAGGACACCCGACCTGGCGTCGAACACGATGCCGAACCCGGCCATGCCGGCACTGAGCAGGCCGAGCTGCACGAGCAGACCGGGGACGAGCATCTCCCAGGAGCCGAGGCCCGACAGCAGCGGGCCGAACAGGACGAGGAAGAGCAAGGGCTGGACGGCCCCGAAGAGCAGGGCGATCTTCTGGCGTGCGGCGTTGCGGAGGTGACGGCGGAAGATCACCCAGGTGTCCTGCAGCACGCGGGTCCGCTCCGGCGTCGTCTGGGATGGCATGTCGTCGGGTCCTTTGTGTCGTGGGTGTGGTGTGGATGGCGGCCGGCCCCTGCGCCTGGGGGTGTCAAGACGCGGGGCCGAGGGACGGCGGGCGGACGGCGCGTCGGCGGTCGGGCCATGGAAGGGGGCACCGGGGGAACCGGCGCACGAGATCCGCGGGCCGGGGGTCGGCGCCGGGGGTCACACGAGGGCCTTCGGCTGCGGCTCCTCCTTGGGGGCCTTCCGCCCGGTCAGCCACCGGAACACCTCGTCCAGCGTGGCCGTCCCGCCGGGGACCCGGCTCTTGAGCTCGCCCGGTGAGCCGTCGGCCACCAGCGTGCCCCGGTCGACGATCAGCAGGCGGTCGCACAGGGCGTCGGCCTCGTCGAGGTAGTGGGTCGACAGCACGACGGTGACCCCGTGGTCCTCGCGCAGCTCGCGCACCAGGTGCCACAGCTCGGCCCGGGTGCCCGGGTCGAGGCCGAGGCTGGGCTCGTCGAGGAACAGCGCGGACGGCCGGTGGAGCAGTCCGAAGGCGAGGTCGAAGCGGCGGCGCTGGCCGCCGGAGAGGGTCTCGCCCGCGCGGGGGGCGAGGTCGGCGATCCCAAGGAGCTCCATCACCTCGCCGGCGCGGAGGAGGGCCTCGCGGCGGCTCATGCCGTACAGCATGGCCTGGTCGGCGAGTTCCTCTCCGAGGGGCCGGCCGTAGCCGGTGGCACCGCTCTGGGCGACGTAGCCGATGCGCCGGCGCACTCCGACCGGGTCGGCCAGCAGGTCGTGCCCGGCGACGACCGCCGTGCCCGAAGTGGGGGGCAGCAGGGTGGTCAGCATGCGCATCGCGGTGGTCTTTCCCGCGCCGTTGGGCCCGAGCAGGCCGATGATCTCGCCGGGGTCGACGGCGAAGGTGAGGTCGCGCACCGCGTCGACGGCCGCGCCGGCTTTGCCGTACGTCTTGCCGAGTCGGGAAACCTTGATCACCCGAGCACCTCCAATAGTTAGAGTGGCACTAATTTTGCAGCGACTCTAACTATTGGGCAACCCCATAGACTGAATTCATGAGTGAAGGCTTGCGCGAGCGGAAGAAGCGGGAGACCCGCCGCTATATCGCCGACATGGCGATGGGGCTGTTCATGGAGCGCGGGTTCGACAACGTGACCGTCGCGGAGGTGGCACGGGCCGCGGACGCCTCGGCGCTGGCGCACATCAAGCAGAGGCTGACGTTCGCGCGCTACAGCCGCTCCAAGATCGCGCTGATGTCGAAGCCGTAGACCCCGGTTGTCATGATTGTGAGCATCGGATGTTCCTCCATCTGCCTGCTGCTCGTGCCGGCTAGGCCGGCACGAGCAGCAGGAGTGGCAAGGTCGCGTTACGCGACGGCGGTCCCTTCGAGTTCGACCATCTGGCCGGGGATCGCCAGTCGCGTCACCCCGAGCATCGTGGTCGTCGGCGCGACACCGGCGGCTCCGAGCCGTCCGGCGAGCACGCCGTAGTGCGGGAACAGCGCATCCACGTCGGTGGTGTACACATTGAGACGGACGAGGTTCGCCAGGGACATGCCGGCCTCGGTGAGCACGGCTTCGAGGTTGTCCGCGGCCAACGCAAGCTGGGCTGCGATGTCCCCGTCGTGCTCGGGTCTACCGTCCTTGCTCATCGCGGTCTGTCCCGATATGTAGAGGGTCCGGGTCTCCCCGGAGACAACCTCACCCTGGTTAAACCCCATATCCAGCGACCACGTCACCGGGTTGACTACTGTTCGTTCCATTGCCACTCCAATCGTTGCGACTGCGTGCGCCCGGCAGCTCGATAGCCGCTGTCCTCGACGCCCACAAAACCAGCTTTCCAATGAATCACGACACCTTGTGTCATGTTTTTTGATCAGAATGAAACTATGCGCGCCGATCGGTTGGTCTCGCTGGTGCTGCTGCTGCGCCAGCGAGGTCGGATGACTGCGGACGAGCTCGCCAGCGAGCTAGAGGTGTCCGCGCGCACGGTGCTGCGCGACATCGAGGCGCTGTCCACGGCCGGCGTCCCGGTCTATGCCGAGCGCGGACGGCACGGCGGTTTCTCCCTGCTACCGGGGTTCCGAACCGAGTTGACCGGGCTGAACCATGACGAAGCTCTCGCGCTGCTCACCGCCGGGTCGGGTCGTGGCGAGAAGGTCTTCGGCCTCAGCACCGCGCTTGCTTCCGCGATGCGCAAGGTGGTCGACGCGCTGCCCGAAGGGCACCGTGCCAGCCTGGACGATGCCGCCAAACGGTTCCTGGTCGAGCCAGAGACCGACCTACTCTCACGCCGGCTGGTCACCGAGGACGTGGCAAGCGGGGTCATGGGCGTGGTCCGCCATGCCGTGCTGACCGGGCACAAGCTGCGCTTCCACTACGCCGCACCGGACAAAGAGCCCCGTTGGCACACCGTTGACCCGATCGGGCTGGTCACCGTCCGCGACCGTACCTACCTGCTGGCCGCCAAGTCGGGAGAGGATCGCACCTACCGGCTGACGCGCATGTTGACTGCCGAAGAGCTTCCGGAGCTCGCCGATCGTCCTGCTCAGGTTGACCTTGACCGAATCTGGGCCGAACGCAGCGCCCAGTTCTTGTCTGAGAACCACATCCCTGTACTGGTCAGGGTCAAGCCCGCGCGACGGGAGGAACTGCTGAGCACCGCGCGCGCTGTCCGCGCCGAGGAACCAGAGGCAGATGGTTGGGTGCGTCTCGACGTGACTTTCGAGGACCTCCGACACGCCGTGTGGGCAATCTGGCAACTAGACATGGCCGCTGAAGTGCTCGCCCCTGAGTCGCTGCGTGCAGCCCTACGCGACCGTGCAGAAGCTCTTGCTGCCACCTACGGAACGCGGCAACCACGAGCAGAGTAGGTAGGCCGCCAGCCGCCCTACGCCAGCCCGATCACGCCGGTGCTCTCCCGATGAGCCTCGCACGCGGTGACTCCTCCGCCCCCTAAAGGAGGCGGCTTCTCGCTAAGCCGCTTCCGCCGCCTCGCGAAGGGCAAGCCCTGCCCTGAGAATGTTGATCGCCGCGTTGACGTCGGCGTGCGCGGTATGCCCGCACGCCGAACACGCGAACTCAGCCTGGGTGGTGCGGTTCTCCTTCGCGCAGTGCCCGCAGCGGGCACAGGTGCGGGAGGTGTTGCGGGGATCGACTGCGATCAGCTCTCGACCGGCGCTTTCAGCCTTGTGCGACAGGATCGTCAGGAACACCCCCCAACCCGCGTCCAGAATGCTCCGGTTGAGTCCGGCTTTCCGGGCGACGTTGCAGCCCGGCCGCTCGATCGTGCCGGACGCCGAGCGGGTCATGTTCGCGATCCGCAGGTCCTCGTGCACGATCAGGTCGTAGGCGCCGACCAGGGCCAGCGCGGCCTTGTGCGCGCCGTCCAAGCGTTGCCGCCGCACCTTGGCGTGCAGCGCCGCGACCCGGGCGACGGCCTTGCGTCGGCGTTTGGATCCGCGTTTCTTGCGGGAGAGGTCTCGCTGCGCGACGGCGAGACGGTCAGCGGACGCCGCCAGGTGGCGCGGGTTGTCGAGGTGCTCGCCGTCGGAGGTGGTGACCAGCGAGGCGACGCCCATATCGATGCCCGCGACCGCAGCTGCGGCGGGCAGGGTCCGGGCGGGCACGTCGTCGCACGACAGGACGACGTACCAGCGGGAGCCTTCCCGTTTGACGCTGATCGTCTTCACCGTGCCCAGGACGCGGCGGTGCTGGTGGACGCGCACATGTCCGATGCCCTGGAGCCGGACGAACGTCACGGTGGGGTGTCCGGGCTGGGAGTCCCACCGGCAGCCGTCGCCGTCCTTGGGCCACTCCGCGGTGTCGAACCAGCCCTTGCCCTTGAAACGGGGGAAGCCGGGCGTGCGGCCCTGCTTGACCCGGTCGAAGAAGGCGCGGAACGCCTTGTCCAGGCGGCGCAGCGTGGCCTGCTGGGAGGAGAACGACCAGCGGGCCTGCCCGCCGGGGTCGTCGGCGCGGATGTGCTTCAACTCGCCCGACTGGTCGCCGTAGCGGATCGTCACGCACGCCTTGCGGTAGGCGGTGCGGCGGTGCTCGAGGGCGGCGTTGTAGAGCTGCCGGTGGTCTTCCAGGCACGCCGCGAGCGCGATCTCCTGATGCCGGGTGGGGCGCATCAGGAACTTGAACGACCTACGCACGGCCATCCCCCTTGGGGGTGCGCTCGTACTGCGTTTCGATGTAGCGCTGCACCGTCTCGGCGGACACGGCACCGACGGTGGCCACGAAGTAGGACCGTGACCACAGCGTGGGCAACTGGGAACGCAGGTGCGGGAATTCGGCGCGCAGGTGGTGGGAGGTGAATCCCTTGAACTGGTTGGCCACGTACGACGGCGAGTTCTTCGGGTGCGGCTTGACGAACAGGTGCACGTGGTCGGGCATCACCTCAAGCGCCACGATCTGCCGGCCGTGCTCGTCGGCCTTGGCACGGATCAACTCCTCCAGGCGGGTCTTCACCCGCCCGCCGAGGACCGGGCGGCGGTACTTCGGGCACCACACGACGTGGTATCCGAGGTCATACGCCGCACCGGGGGAGGTGCGCACCTGACGAGTCACACGATCGTTATAACAGCACCATCCATCTAATGCGCTATGAACGGAGATCTCTGATGCGCAGACCGGACGGGTCAGGGCACGCCCGGGCCTTGGCGGCCCTCCCACTCCCGATTCCCCCGTCGCCTAAAGGCGACGGTCCCCTCGGGAGAAACTGATGGGCGAGACCGAGATGATCGCCGATCGGGTCGTCCCGATGGACCAGAGCCGAGTGATCGGCGAGGCGACGTGAAGGACCCCTAATTTTGCAGCCACTCTAATTATTGTGCAACCCCATAGACTGACCCCATGGGCGAAGGGTTGCGTGAGCGGAAGAAGCGGGAGACCCGCCGCTACATCGCCGACATGGCGATGGGGCTGTTCATGGAGCGCGGGTTCGACAACGTGACCGTCGCGGAGGTGGCACGGGCCGCGGACGTGTCGGTGAACACGGTGTTCAACTACTTCCCCACCAAAGAGGACCTGTTCGCCGACCGGCAGGACGAGGTGGTGGGGCACCTGGCGGGGGTGGTGCGGGGGCGGCCCCAGGGCGAGAGTGTCGTGGCGGCGGTCCGGCGCGACTTCCTCGACGCGCTCGACACGGGCGACTGGCGCTACGGCCTGCACGAGGGCGCGACGGAGTTCAGCGACGTGGTCGAGGCCAGCCCCGCGCTCCAGGCGCGCTTTCGCCTGCTGCACGATCTGCGCGAGAACGCTCTGCTCGCCGCGCTGCGGGAGGAGGGCGGCCGCGACGACCCGCGCGACCGCGTCCTGGCGTCGCAGCTCGTCGCCGGCACCCGGGCGCTGTCGGCGTGGGGGGTCTCCCTGCTCCGCGCGGGCGAGCCCCTCGCCGCCGCGGCCATGCGCCTGCGCGCCGAGGCAGCCCGCTTCTTCGCCACGCTGGAGCCGTACGGCACCGCCCCGAAGACCCGCAGGGGAGCGCCTCCGGCGCCCAGTGCACTCCCCGGAAACCCTGACGACGGCCGCGCCTCGGGGAACGGCCCGGAAACGAGCTGAGGGGCGGCCGTGTGGCGACCGCCCCTCAGAATTCCGCGCGCGGGCGTGCGCGCAGGCCGTACTGGGGTGCTCACTACCACGTGTGGCGAGGCGAGCCGATCAGAGAGCGGGGAGCTTGGCCGCCAGCTTCGGGGTGGGGGCGTCGGTGAAGGTCCGCCAGGCGTAGCCCTCGACCTCTTCGGCCTGGAGCACCACCTTGGGCCCGGTCACCCGGAACACCCATCGGATGTCGGCATGCCAATGTTCCGGCTCATCCTTGGCCGGGTTGGCGGGGATGAGGTGGACGTCGATGTCGACGGGGGTGACATCCTGCCCCGGCGAGTTGACCGCACCGTCCCAGGAGATGCCGGTCTCCTCCTCCAGCTCCCGCAGCGCGGCGAGCATCAGCCCGTTATCGTCGGACTCCAGGTGGCCGCCGGGCAGGAGCCACCGGCCGAGGGCCTTGTGGTGGATGAGCAGCAGCCGGTCGGTGTCGTCGATGACGACGGCCCCGGCCGTGACGTGGCCTCCGTCGAAGGTCTTGCGAGAGGTGAGATCGGTTCCGCGTTCAAGCGCTCGGGTGAGGGGCGCCAGGTGCTCGGCCTCGCCGGGGTAGCGGTCGAGGTAGCGGGCGACGGTGGCGCGGATCTCGTCGGTGGTGATGCTCAAGAAGTGGCTCCATCGAAGTAACGCAGCCAGGTGGCCGCGATGAACGAACGGGTGGTCGCGTCGAGCTCGTGCAGGCCCGGCTCGTGGCCGGCGGATGCCAGAGTTGCCAGGGCGGCCAGGATCTCGGCCTGGACGAGGAAGATGAAAGCACCCACGCACGCGCCGTGCAGGAAATTGACCGCGTTCCCGTCGGCGAGCACGTAGAAGTAGTGCCCGGTCCGGGCATACCGCGTGATGTGCTCCCCTGCCGGGGTCCGCCCGTACAGACCACCGAGGGCGTCAAGCTCCAGCTCGTCGTCGGAACTGGTCACCGACGCGATGTACGCGCCGTTGGCGACGGCCGCGAAGTCATCCTCCTTGAGCGCCAGGTTGCCCGTGGCGCACACGATCAGCCCTGCCCCGGCAAGCGCGCGGGCAAGGGTGGGGGCTGTCCGGTGGCCCTGGCTGAGCGCCTGGGTGCGCTGGACGGGGTCGGAGTCGTAGACGGTGACCGCGACGTGCTTGGCGTGCAGCATCGCCGCGACCGACCGGCCGAGCTTCCCATACCCGATGACCGTTGCGGGGCGGCCCTGCAAGATGTCCCCACGGGAGCGGATCAGGGCCTCCGCGGAGAAGGTGACCGACTGGCCCACCAGGTAGTCCTCAGGGTCCTTCAGCGGAGACCGGGCGACGCTGAAGACAGGGCACGGCAGCTTATCCAAGGCCGCGTACCGCTGATGGCCGTTCTCGGTGTCTTCCACCACCCCCACGATCCGCCCCGAGAAATGCGCGCACATGTGCTTCAACGTGGGCGCGAAGTACCCTCCCACATCCAGCAGCACCCACATCGCGCCCGGCCGCCCGCGCTTCCAACACCGCGAGGACGTGGCCGGGGTCGGTAAACGCGGCCCGGTCCAACTCCTCCACCGGCATCAGCCCGGTGATCTCCCGCAGCGCCCGGGCGTCGATTGACTTCGGTTTCGGCAGCACCGCCGCCACCCCGACCGCTCTGCCGACCGCCCGCAGAAACGCTGGGCGCTCCGGCAACAAGTGGGTGATGACCAACGCCATCGTGTCGCCCGAGGCGGAGAACCGGCTGGTGACCTTCTTGAAGAAGGCGTCCACCCGGGAGACCTCGAAGTCCTCCATCACAACCACGACGGCCCGGGGCGGGTCGATGCTGGTTTCGGTGTCGACCTCACGGGGCCGGTCGCACGCTGGCATTGGTGGCCTCCTTGCCTGAGCGGTCTGGTCCGTTGCTCAGAACGCTAGGTGCCGCTCGCCTGCAGCGCCTAGGAGGTTGCCAAGGTTTGCCATCTATTCGCGCTCCAGCGCCTCCAGCGCGCTCCGGATGAGCGCCCGCGCTTTGTCACCGTGGACGGCCAAGCCGGACAACACGGTGAAGGACTTCCGGTAGAGGGCGATCTCTCTGGGCTGGGTGATGTTCAAGACGCCTGACACCAGCTCAACTGCTACAAGCTCGTCGTCGAACATCACGAACGACTCCTCGGGCCAGACCTTCAAGCGCGGCGCGTCGGTAGGGATGATTCCCAAGGAGACGGCCGGAAGCGACATCACGGTGAGGAGATGCTGGAGCTGCACGGCGTGCGTGGCGGCGTCGCACGTGCGATACCGCAGGACGGCCTCCTCGATGACGAACAGGAAGCGGCAGCGCCCCGACCATAGGACCTTCTGCCGCTCCATGCGCTCGGCGACCGCCTCGGCGACGTCGTTGACTGTGAGGCGGAGCGTGCGGCGCACCGCGTCGAGCTGCGCCGTCGTCGTCCCCGGCGTCTGGAGCAGGCCGGGGACGATCTTTGTCTGGTAGCTGCGGACCATGATGGCCCGCTCGTACACGGGCCGGACGGCTGTCTGCGCCTGCTTTAGGCCCGAGCGGTGGAGGCGGTTGTAGCTGACCCACATGCCGGCTACGGCGTTGCGCTCGGCCAGCAGTTCCTCTGTCCGTTCGGCCGGCACTTGGCAGACACGGCACCAAGTGCGCAGGTCTTCGGCGGAGATGGGCCGCTTACCATTCTCGACCCTGGAGACCTTCGCAACGCCGGGCCATCCGGCCAGCCGGGCCAGCTCCGTTCCGTTGAGCCCAGCGGCCTTGCGGATCTCACGGAGCTGGTCGGCCAGATGCTGGCGCGCCTCCTGGGCGCCGGACGATGCGGAGGTCGGGGGCATGGTGTCCTGATGCGAGGTCGGCGAACAGCTATTCGGGATGGTACTTCCCGTGCGGGATCGCGAGGTCCCAGAGCCGTTCGAACGCTGCGGCGTGCTCAGCGACCACGACCGTCTCCCGGATCATCTCGTCGCCGATCCTCACGCCTTCCGAGTCGTAAGAGTGCAGACGGAGCGCCCGGTTGTCGAAGATCCAGAAGTCACTGGCAGGCAGCAACCCTGGATTCTCCGGACGAGGCAGCCACCGCACCTCCTCCCCGGCAGCGACGTTCACCGCGTCGGTGATCTCGTACTCCCAGCGGACGTACTCGGTGACAGGCTCCGACACTACCCGCAGGCGGCGGACACGCACGCCCCGCGCAACGGCCGAGCCGATCAGCTCGCGCCACCGTTCGTCACGCTCGTCATCGGGATGCCTGCCAGTCTCCTTCCACGTGACGAACGCCGGGTCCTCCGGCCCGTAGAAGTCCCGCAGCTCCAGGTGGACGGCCGAGCGCTCGGTGTCGGCGAGAAACTCGGCGAACGTCGCCTGCCCCGGCCCCTTCAAGCCCTTCTCGTAGGTGTCCGCCGCAGCGTCGGCGATCGTCGGCCACATGCTCGCGGGCATTCGGAACACCGCCTCATCGGCCCCGATGCTCACGTGGTCGGCCACCTCCGCGATTATGCCCGGGTCGGTCACCACCTTCCCGACGAAGTAGCCGTCCCGTGTCTCCGGGTCCACGCACACAGCCGGGCAATTGTCGTGCTGGGAGTCGGGGTCCATGCCCACGAAATCTAGCGACACGCGATCCTCCAGGGCTCAGAGTTTGCCGTGGATTGCCGTTAAAAGCTTCGCCCGTCACGCCGTTGAAGGCAAGACCTCACGGCCGAGTGGTGTGGAGTCGCAGGCACACGAGGGGGCTGCCCGGTCACCAGCGCGCACCGTACGGCACCGCCCCGCAGGCCCGCAGGGGAGCGCCTCCGGCGCCCAGTGCACCCCCCGGCAACCCTGGCCATCCCGGCGGCCGGGCCTCGGGGAACGATCCGGAAACGAGCTGAGGGCGGTCGCGTGGCGACCGCCCTCAGCGGGGCCGCGTGCGGGGACGCGGCGGGTGGGTCAGCGCGAGTAGTGCTCGACGACGAGTTGCTCGTCGACGGGCACCGCGACCTGCTCGCGCTCGGGACGGGCGAGCAGGGTGACGCGGAGCTCCTTGAGGTCCACCGAGAGGTAGGGCGCGGTCCGATCGTCGGCGTAGATGCCTTCGGTCGCGGCGACGAACGGCTGCATTTGGCGTGACCTGGAGCGCACCCCGATCGTCTGGCCGGGTTTGACCAGGTAGCTGGGGATGTCGACCTTGCGGCCGTCGACCGTGATGTGGCCGTGCGTGATGTATTGCCGCGCGGCGTAGATTGAGGGGGCGAGGCCCGCTCGGAGGACGATGGACGCGAGGCGCGTCTCCAGCAGCACGACGAGCTCGGCTCCGGAGCGGCCCGGCTTGCGCAGGGCGATGTCCCAGTAGCGGCGGAGCTGCTTTTCCGACACGTCGTAGTACCACCGGAGCTTCTGCTTCTCCATGAGACGCGTGCCGTAGTCGCCCGCGTTGCGCCGGTTGGTCTTTCGTCCGTGCTCGCCCGGCGGGTAAGGCCGCGCCTCGAAGTAGCGCACGGCCTTCCTGGTCAGGGGGACGCCCGCACGCCTCGAAAGTCGCACTTTGGGCCCGGTGTAGCGCACGTTCACCTCTCTATGGTTAGGTAATACTTACTAAGGCAAGCCTTACCTTAACAGATGATCGACTCTAGGAGACCGGGAATGCAGCAGCCGCTCACCGCCCCTCCGATCCCCGAAAGGATCCGCTCGCTGGCCGCCGTCGCGGTGCCCGGCCATGTGTCCGTCGCGGGTTCTGAGTCGCCCGCGGCCACCGCCCGGGGCGGTGTCGACGCCAAGGGCCGTCCGATCCTGCTCGTCCGGCCCGGCGAGCCGCTGCACGCGGCGGCGGGCGAGACCGTGGTGACGGTCGACCTCACCGCGACCCGCAGCCTCGGCGCGGTGGAGCAGCCGCGCGGGCTGCTCAAGGTGCAGGGGTGGGCCGAGGAGGTGCCGGCGGCGGACGCGCGGGTGGCCGCGATCGCGATCGCCGAGCGCTGCCCGGACGAGGGGCTGTTCGAGGCGTTGGAGCGCAGGGGCGAACCGGGCGCGCCGCGCCTGCTCCGGGTGGATGTCGGCCAGGTGATCTACCTCGCCGGGGGCGAGTCCGGTGTCCTGGACGCCGGTGACTACCTGGACGCCTCCCCCGATCCCTTCGTCGAGGCGGCCGAGAACATGATCCGCCACGTGAACGCGGCCCACCGCGACCAGGTGAGGACGGTCGCGGCGTCCGTCATGGGTGAGCCGGCGCCCGAGGCGTGGCTGTGGGAGCTCGACCGGTTCGGCGCGACGCTGCGCGCCGGGCTGGAGCGCCCGACGCTGATCCGCCTCCCGTGGCCCCGGCCCACGGCCACCTGCCAGGCTCTGGAGCACGCGCTGCGCTGCCTGCTCTGCGACTGAGCGCGACCGCCCGGCGGCAGGCGGGTACGGCGAAGCCGCCCCGGGACCCTCCGGGGCGGCTTCGCCGTACGCGGCGTCAGAGCGGCTGCGCCGCCAGGCCCGCGTCGATGACGTCGGGGGCGAGGACGTGGTCGACGACCATCAGGGCGCATCCGGTGATGCCCGCCCCCGGCCCGAGGCGGCTGAGTTCGATGCGCAGATTGCGGGTGGCCAGGGCGGTGGAGCGGCGGTAGACGACTTCGCGCACCGCTCCCACGAGCGGCTGGAACGCCTCGGCCACTTCGCCGCCGAGCACGACGACCGACGGGTTGAGCACGTTGACGGCGGTGGCGATGACCTCGCCGAGGTTGCGGCCGGCCTCGCGCACGATGGTCATGGTCTCGGCGTCGCCCGCTCTGACCAGGGCCACCACGTCGGCGAGGGAGGTGACGTCCCGGCCGCGCTCCCGCAGGTCGCGCAGGATGGCGGTGCCGCTGGCGACCGAGTCGACGCAGTCGACGTTGCCGCACCGGCACAGCACGCCCGAGCCGTGCTGGACGGGGATGTGGCCGATCTCTCCGGCGGCGCCGAGCGCGCCGCGCAGGATCTGCCCGCCCGCGACGATGCCGGCGCCGATGCGGGTGGACACCTTCACGTACAGGAGGTCGGCGACCTGGTCGGCGTAGGCCGCCCGGTGCTCGCCGATGGCGATCACGTTCACGTCGTTGTCGACGAAGACGGGCACCGGGAAGCGTTCGGCGATGATCGGCGGGATGACGACGCCGGTCCAGCTCGCCATGACGCGGGCGCTCTCGGCGCGGCCGGCGGCGAACTCGACGGTGGCGGGCACGCCCATGCCGACGCCGCGCACCAGGGAGGCGGGGCGGTCTCCCAGCAGGTCGGCCCAGGTTTTCAGCACGAGCGGCAGGACCGCGCCGGGGCCTTCCTCGACGTCGATCGCGAGGTCGGTGCGTTCCAGCGCCGTGCCCGACAGGTCGCAGACGGCGATCTGGGTACGGCTCGCGCCGAGGGCGGCGGTGAGGATGACCCCGCCGGCGGCGTTGAAGACGAGGCGGGTCGGGGGCCTGCCGCCGGTCGACGGCCCGTCGCTGTCCTCCACGACCAGGCCGTGCTCGATGAGCTCGCTGACGCGGAGCGAGACGGCGGGTCGGGACAGGCCGGTGACGCGGCCGAGGTCGGATCGTGTGACGGCCTCGCCGGTGCGGATCAGGCGCAGCACCTCTCCGCTGGTGGCGAGTGCTGCGGCGGTACGTCGAGACATCAAGAAGTAAGTCAATCACACCCCCTTCGGACATGAGAAGTCACCACTTATTCATCTTGAATAACAAAACTAAGCTTGAACACGACCAAACATCCGGGATAGTGTCCCGTTCTGTCCTTCTTTGGTAGATCGTTCGGAGCACGACCGTGTACAACCCGCGCAGCCAGCAGAGCCTCCGTTGAGCGCGGCCCCCGCGCGAAGGCCCGCCGACCTGGTCATCTTCGGAGGCACCGGGGACCTCGCCATGCGCAAGCTGATCCCCGCCCTCTACCACTGCGATCGCGACGGCCTCCTCCCCTCCGGCACGCGCGTCATCGCGATGTCCAGGAGCGGCCTCGGCGACGCCGACTACCGCGACAAGGTCCGCGCCGAGGTGAGCGTGCCCGGGGCGACGCCGGATGACTGGCGGCGCTTCCTCACCCGACTGCACCACGTGTCCGTCGACATCTCCGCCGGCGTGTCCGCTGGCGGCACGAACGCCGGCACCGGATGGGACCACCTCACCGCGCTGCTCACCGGCGGCGAGGAGCGCGACCGGGTGTTCTACCTGGCCAGCCCCCCGATGACCTTCGGGCCGTTCTGCCGGGGGCTGGGCGCGGCCGGGCTGGTCACCCCCGCGTCGCGGGTCGTGCTGGAGAAGCCCCTCGGGCGCGACCTCGCCAGTGCCCAGCGCATCAACGACGAGGTCGGCGAGATCTTCTCCGAGTCGCAGATCTTCCGCATCGACCACTACCTGGGCAAGGAGACCGTTCAGAACCTGCTTGTGCTGCGGTTCGCGAACGCCTTCCTGGAACCCATCTGGAACTCCCTGTGGATCGACCACGTGCAGATCACCGTGGCCGAGACCGTGGGCACCCCGGGGCGGCGCGGCTACTACGACCACGCCGGCGCGCTGCGGGACATGGTCCAGAACCACCTGCTGCAGCTCCTCTGCCTGGTCGCCATGGAGCCGCCGTCCCGCAACGACCGCGAGGCCATCCGCGACGAGAAGGTCAAGGTGCTGCAGGCGCTGCGGCCGATCTCCGGCACCGAGGCCGACCGGTTCACGGTCCGCGGGCAGTACACCGCCGGACATGTCGGCGGCTGTGCCGTACCGGGCTATCTGGACGAGCCGGGGAGCACGCCGCCGACCGAGGCCAGCGGCCGAGTCGAGACGTTCGCGGCGATCAGGGCCGAGGTGAAGAACTGGCGCTGGGCCGGGGTGCCGTTCTACCTGCGCACCGGCAAGCGCATGCCGTTCCGCCACTCGGAGATCGTGGTGCGCTTCAAGGACGTGCCGCACTCCATCTTCCCCGGCGGGTCCCCGAACCGGCTGGTGCTGCGGCTCCAGCCGAGCGAGGGCATCGAGCTGCACCTCATGGCGAAGGAACCGGGCGCGGGAGAGGTCGCGCTGAGGCCGGTACCGCTGTCGCTGAGCTTCGGCCAGGCGTTCCAGGGCCGGGTGCCCGAGGCGTACGAGCGGCTGCTCATGGACGTGCTGACCGGCAACCCGACGCTGTTCATGCGCCGCGACGAGGTGGAGGCGGCCTGGCAGTGGATCGACCCGATCCTCGCCACCTGGGAGACGGCCGGCACGCCCCCCGAGCCGTACCCGGCGGGTACGGCGGGGCCCGACGGCGCACGTGAACTGCTCGGCCGCAGCGGCCGGACCTGGCATGAGGAGGAACCGGCGTGAACACCGTGATGAGCAGGATCGCCGAGGTCACCGAGCGCATCCTTGCGCGCAGCGCGGCCGGGCGGGCCGCCTACCTCGACCGGGTGAGCCGCGACGCCGACGCCGCGGCCGAGCGCGGCCCCGCCCGCACGGCGCTCGGCTGCGCCAACCTCGCCCACGGCTTCGCCGCCTGCGGCCCGGCCGACAAGCTGGACCTGCGCGGGGCGGCCAAGCCGGGCGTGGCCATCGTCACGAGCTACAACGACATGCTGTCGGCGCATCAGCCGTACGAGACCTACCCCGCGGTCCTGAAGGCCGCGGCGCGCGAGGCAGGGGCCGTGGCGCAGGTCGCCGGGGGCGTCCCGGCGATGTGCGACGGCATCACGCAGGGGCGCGCCGGCATGGAGCTGTCGCTCTACAGCCGGGACGTGATCGCGATGTCGACGGCCATCGCGCTGTCGCACGACATGTTCGACGCGGCGCTGCTGCTGGGCGTGTGCGACAAGATCGTGCCGGGTCTGCTGATCGGCGCGCTGCGGTTCGGGCACCTGCCCGCGCTGCTGGTGCCCGCCGGGCCGATGACCTCGGGGCTGCCCAACAAGGTCAAGGCCCGCAGCCGGCAGCTCTTCGCCGAAGGCAGGATCGGCCGGGCGGAGATGCTGGACGCGGAGGCGCAGTCGTACCACTCGCCCGGCACGTGCACCTTCTACGGCACCGCCAACTCCAACCAGGTGCTCATGGAGGTCATGGGGCTGCACCTGCCGGGGGCCACGTTCGTCAACCCGCACACCGAGCTGCGCGCCGCGCTGACGAAGGCGGCGGCGCGGCGGGTGGTCGAGCTGACGGCGCACGGCCGCGAGTACACCCCGGTGGGCCGGTTGGTGGACGAGAAGGCGATTGTGAACGCGGTCGTGGCGCTGCTGGCCACCGGCGGCTCCACCAACCACACGCTGCACCTGATCGCGATCGCCGCCGCCGCGGGCATCGAGCTGACGTGGGACGACTTCGCCGACCTCTCCGCCGTGGTACCTCTGCTCACGCGGATGTACCCGAACGGCCAGGCCGACGTGAACCACTTCCAGGCGGCCGGGGGCATGCAGGTGCTCATCGGCGAACTCCTCGACGCCGGGCTGCTCCACGGGGACGTGCTGACCGTGGCGGGCCGCGGGCTCGACCTCTACCGGTCGGCGCCCGAGCTGAAGGACGGCGGGCCGGTGTGGCGCGAGCGCGCCGAGCCGAGCTCGGACACCGAGGTCCTGCGGGGGGTGGCGGAGCCGTTCTCCGCCGACGGGGGGATCCACATGCTCAGCGGCAACCTCGGGCGTGCCGTGAGCAAGGTGTCGGCGGTCAAGCCGGAGCACCTGGTGGTCGAGGCCCCGGCGCGGGTGTTCGACGACCAGGCGGAGCTGCTGGCGGCGTTCGAGGCCGGGGAGCTCGACGGTCTGGACTTCGTGGCGGTCATCCGCTACCAGGGGCCGAGCGCGAACGGCATGCCCGAGCTCCACAAGCTGACGCCGCCGCTGGCCGTGCTGCTCGACCGGGGGCAGCGCGTGGCGATCGTGACCGACGGCCGCATGTCGGGCGCCTCGGGCAAGGTGCCCGCGGCGATCCACCTGTCGCCGGAGGCCGCGCGGGGCGGCGCGCTCGCCCTCGTCCGCGACGGCGACCTGATCCGGCTCGACGGGGCTGCGGGCACGCTCGACCTGCTGGTCCCCGAGAGCGAACTGGCGGAGAGGACGCCGTCGGGCGCGCCGCCGGCCCGCGGCGCGTGGTCGGGCACCGGACGCGAGCTGTTCGAGGTGTTCCGGCCCGGCGTCGGGCCCGCGGAGCGCGGGGCCTCCGTCTTCGACAGCGTGTTCACCGCTTCCGCGGGGCAGGCCGAATGAGCGCCCCGCTGACGCTGCCCTGGCTGGTCGCCGACATCGGAGGCACCAACGCCAGGTTCGGCCTGGTGAACGAGCCCGGGGGAAGGCCCGAGGCGATCGCAGTACTGCCCGGAGCCGACTACAGCGGGCTTCCCGGAGCCGTAGCCGCCTATCTCGATGAGCATGGGGGCGGAGTGCGGCCGGGAGCTGCCTGTCTGGCTGTGGCGGGTCCGGTCAAGGGGGACAGGTACAAGCTCACCAACGCGGGCTGGTCGGGGTCGGTGCTCGACCTCGGCCTGCCCGAGGTCGAGCTGCTCAACGACTTCGAGGCTCTCGCGTTGTCGTTGCCGTACCTCGAAGGGGACGATCTCGTCTCGCTGGGCGGGCCGCCGCCGGGCGACGGGGTGAAGGCCGTGCTGGGCCCGGGCACCGGGCTCGGCGTGGCCGGTCTCGTCCCGACGCCGACGGGGTGGATGCCCGTGCCGGGTGAGGGCGGGCATGTGGCGGTGCCGGTGGTCGACGAGCGCGAGGTCGAGGTCGTCCGCGTCCTGCGCGCCGACGGGGTGCCGCACGTGGTCGCCGAGCACCTGCTGTCGGGGCCGGGGCTGTCCCGGCTCCACCGGGCGCTGTCGCTGGTCCACGGCGTGGAGGCCCCGCGTCTGAAGGCGGCCGACATCGTGACGCGGACCGGTGATCCTCTGTGTGTCGAGGCCATCGAGGTGTTCTGCGGGCTGCTGGGGAGCTTCGCCGCCAACGTCGCGCTGACGCTGGGGGCGAGGGGCGGGGTGTACATCGGCGGAGGTGTACTCCCGCGCATAGTGGACATGGTGGAAAAGAGCGATTTTCGGGCGAGGTTTTCGGCCACCCCGACCCTGGACGGCTACCTCACCGCGATCGCGACGACCCTGATCGTCGCGCCGCAGCCCGCACTGGTGGGAGCGGCGCTCTGGCTCACCCAGCGGTCCCGGCACCGCGCGTTGAACGTTTGACCGGCATTCGAATCCCGAGGAGAACGCCTGATGAGCAGCCTGCTCGACCTTGCCCCTGTCGTGCCCGTCGTCGTGATCGAGGATGAGAAGACCGCGGTGCCGCTGGCCCGCGCCCTGGTGGCGGGAGGTCTGCCGGTCATCGAGGTCACGCTCCGCACCGAGGCCGCCCTCGCATCGATCGAGAGCATCGCCGCCGAGGTGCCCGAGGCCGTGGTCGGCGCCGGCACGATCCGCACCTCGGCCGACGTGCGTGCCGCCACGGCCGCCGGGGCGGCCTTCCTGGTGTCACCCGGCACCACCCCGGAACTGGCGACCGCCCTGATGGCCGCCGACGTGCCGTTCCTGCCGGGCGCGGCCACCGCCTCCGAGGCGATGGCCCTCGCCGAACGCGGCATCACCGAGCTGAAGTTCTTCCCCGCCGAGGCCGCGGGCGGGGTCGCCTACCTGAAGTCGCTGGCCGGGCCCCTCCCGGACGTGCGCTTCTGCCCGACCGGCGGGATCCGCCCGGACACCGCGGCGGACTACCTGGCGCTGCCCAACGTGGGGTGCGTGGGCGGCACCTGGCTGACCCCCGCCGACGCGCTCGCGTCGGGCGACTACGCCCGGGTGGAGCGCCTGGCCGCCGAGGCGGCCAAACTGAGACAGGGGCTCTAGCCCCACCAGGCGGCCGAGTCGGGCGGGAGCCGTACGGCGTCGGCGCCCTGCGCCACCTCGGCGCTGGCCAGCAGCAGGTCGCCGCCGGGGCGGGGCAGGTCGACGGCGCGGGGCGAGGTGTTCACCGCGCACACCAGGCCCGCTCCGCGGCGGAACGCCAGCACGCCCTCGGGCGCCGGCAGGAAGGCCAGCGGGCCGTCACCGAGGTCCGGGTGCTGTCGCCGGATGCGCAGCGCCTCCCGGTAGAGGGCGAGGGTGGAGCGCGGGTCGGCCGACTGGCGCTCCACGCTCAGCTCTGCGAAGGACTCCGGCACGGGCAGCCAGCTCGCCGCCGACCCCGGCGGGCCGAAGCCGAACGGCGGCGCCGCGCCTCCCCAGGGGATCGGCACGCGGCACCCGTCGCGCCCCTCCCCCGGCGACCGCAGCCGCTGCGGGTCGCGCTGCGCCTCCTCCGGCAGGTCGAGCACCTCGGGCAGGCCGAGCTCCTCCCCCTGGTAGACGTAGGCCGAGCCGGGCAGCGCGAGCGTGAGCAGCGCCGCCGCCCGCGCCCGGGCGAGGCCGACCGGGCCTCCGCCGTATCGCGTGACGTGCCGCTTGACGTCGTGGTTGGACAGCACCCACGTGCAGGGCGCCCCCACCGACCGCGCGGTGCGCAGCGACTCGTCGATCACCTCGCGGAACGAGGCGGCGTCGAAGCCCGCGGTCAGGAAGTGGAAGTTGAACGCCTGGTGCAGCTCGTCCGGCCGCACGTAGCGGGCCAGGCGCTCGGGGGTCGGGGCCCATGCCTCGGCCACGCCGACGCGGTCGCCCGGATAGGCGGACAGAACCCGCCGCCACGCCCGGTGGATCTCGTGGACGCCGTCCTGGTCGAAGTACGGCAGGACCTCGGTGCCGAGCATCTTCGCCTGCTCTCCGGGCCCGACGTCCGGCAGCCCGGCGGCCTTGACCATGCCGTGGGCGACGTCGACGCGGAACCCGTCGACCCCGAGGTCCAGCCAGAACCGCAGCACCGACTCGAACTCCGCCCGCACCTCGGGGTGGTCCCAGTCGAGGTCGGGCTGCTCGGAGGCGAACAGGTGGAGATACCACTCCCCGTCGGGCAGCCTCGTCCACGCCGGCCCGCCGAAGACCGACTGCCAGTCGTTGGGGGGCAGCTCCCCCGCCGTGCCGCGGCCGGGCCGGAACAGGTAGCGGGCGCGCTCCGGGCTGCCGGGCCCGGCGGCCACGGCCCGCTGGAACCAGGGGTGCCGGTCGGAGGTGTGGTTCGGCACGACGTCGAAGATGACCTTCATGCCGAGGCGGTGGGCGTCGTCGATGAGGCCTACGGCGTCCGACAGCGTGCCGAAGACCGGGTCCACATCGCGGTAGTCGGCCACGTCGTAGCCGAAGTCGGCCATCGGGGACGGGTAGAACGGCGTCACCCACACCGCGTCGACGCCAAGACCGGCCAGGTGCCCCAGGCGCTGCCGCAGCCCGGGCAGGTCACCGACCCCGTCGCCGTCGCCGTCGGCGAAGCTGCGCACGTATACCTGATAGATCACCGCGTCGCGCCACCATGGTGCGGTCCGCGCTTCCGGCTCGCCGAGATCACGGATGAGATCGGTCATTGGGCCCCCCTTTAGCGATCGCGACGCTCAGAACCGTAACTGTACGGTCACCCGGATCGCAGGCGGACATCCGAAAGGCACGACACTGGACGCCCCCACGCAATGCCAGGCGAATTATGCCGACATCTCTGGTGATTGCTATGGACATGGGACGTCTTCACGCGGTGTACTACCTCATCAATCACATAACGCACATTGCTGGATCCGGGCACTGCGGGCGCCCGGGGGGAACGAGCGACCATGAGCACCGTCGTCCTCGACAACGTGTCCAAGGTCTACCCGGGGGGCGTCCTCGCGGTGGACCGGATGAATCTGCGGGCCAACGAGGGGGAATTGCTCGTACTTCTCGGTCCGTCCGGATGCGGGAAGTCCACGCTGCTCCGGATGATCGCCGGCCTTGAGGAGATCACCTCCGGAGACCTGTGGCTCAACGGGGAGATCGCCAATGGGATGCCCCCGCGTGACCGGAACGTGGCCATGGTCTTCCAGAACGGTGCCTTATACCCCCACCGGACCGTGCGGGGCAACCTCGCGTTCCCGCTGGAGATCGCCAAGGCCGATCCCAACCTGGTCCGAGACCGCGTCACCGAGTTGTCGCGGGCCCTGCGCATCGACGAGACCCTTGACCGCAGGCCCGGCACGCTCTCCGGCGGCCAGCGCCAGCGGGTGGCGATGGGCCGGGCCATCGTGCGCCAGCCGTCCCTGTTCCTGATGGACGAGCCGCTGTCCAACCTCGACGCCGGCATGCGCACCGAACTCCGGATGGAGATATCCGCGCTGGTCAGAGCCCTCGGCATCACCACGATCTACGTGACGCACGACCAGGTCGAGGCGCTCACCCTGGCCGACCGCATCGCGATCATGAACCGCGGCGTGCTCCAGGACGTCGGCACCCCCGGGCAGATCTACAACGACCCCGCCACCGCCTTCGTGGCGGCGTTCCTCAGCTCCCAGCAGCTCAACCTCGTGGCGTGCACCGTGCGCGCGCCGCAGAACCAGTACATCCTCCTGGACTTCGGAGCCCACCAGCTCACCATCCCGTGGAGCGACCCCCGCGCGTACGCGATCTCCCAGCACACCGGGCAGCAGATCATCGTCGGCATGCGGCCCGACGCCCTGTCACCGGTCCCCGACACCTATGAAGGGGCCACCCTCTCCGGACGGGTGCGCACCCTCGAATACCACGGTCACGAGTGGCTCGCCTACATCGAGGCGGGGCTGCCCTCGGTGGCCGCCCCCGAGCCCCCGGACCCGCGCGGCCGCGCGGCGGACCTGGAGCAGCGGAACGGCTCGGGAGGCAGGATCAGGGCCATGGTGCGCCGCCTGATCTCCGGTCCCCCGGACGACGACATCCCGGACCACCCCAGTGGAAGCGCCTCGAACTCCGGCAGCCACCGCCGCGCCGACCTCATCGTACGGCTCGGCGCCCGCCCCGCCTGGCGGGCGGGCGACGGCGCGCGCGTCGCCGTCGACCTCAGCCGCCTCATGGTGTTCAAGCTCGACGGCTCGCGGATCGACACGCCGAAGCGCTGATCGGCGGGCCCCGCCGCGGACGCCGGGGACTCTCACACCCCTTCGGCCGCCACCGGGACGTTCCTCGCCCCGAGGGCCATCACCAGGGAGATGATCTCGACCACCCGCGCCGCCCGGTCGACCTCGGCCCGGTGGAACGGCGGGCCGCTCGTGCGGGCCACCACCAGATAGAGGCCCTCCTCCCCCAGGGGCATGCCCATGGAGGGCCGTCCGTCCCAGCCGAAGGCGGCGGGTCGTTGCAGCCCCAGCGAGCCCTCGGCGACCTCCCGGGGGTCGAGCGGGTCGGGCGTGTGCATACTGCGGTGCAGGATCTCGGCCGCGGGCGTCAGTATGACCGCCCAGTCCGCCGCGACGACGCCGGGCAGCGCGTCGACCAGCGTCAGACAGGCCCTGGCGGGGTCGGCCGCGACATGGCGCAGCAGGTCGTAGTCGGGCGCGGCTCCGGGCATCTCGCGGGTCGGCCAGACACCCTCGACCCGCACCCCGGGCACCGCCGCCAGGCGATCGGCGACGTCCTCGCCGCCCATGAAGCCCGGCCAGGCGACGGTGAAGTCGTCCACCGCCCTGCCCGTCTCACGTTCGAGCACCGTCAGATGGAGAATGTCCGCCCCCAGCGCGCCGAGCACCCGGGCCACCTGTCCCAACGCCCCCGGCCGGTCCGGCAGCGACACTCTCACCCTCAGCGACATCACACATCACCTCTCTCGCAGCACGTTCATCCCCCACGGCCATCCCCCGCGGCGATCCCCACACCGCGCCGCCACCGGCGCGCCGCACGCTCACGGGGCCGGCCGCCGCCGGGCCGCCGCGGCCTCTCTGAGAGGCCTGTGAGAGCGCCCTGGCGGCGCTCCACGCGCTCGGCCGCATCGCCTCCGTGGTACCCGCCTCCGCGACGCCCCCGTGAGGCCGGCGCGGGCGCGGGGCCGGTCGTGTCCGCCGTGTCCAGGCCACCATGCCTGACACGTGTTTCATGGCTGTTCCAGCCATATGTCGGAAATGTGGCTGGATTCATAGTGTGCATGAGTCGGTCGCCCCAGACGGGGCTTGACGTGGATTTCCCGCGGGCTTGCATGAAACTTCAGCCACGTCACAGGCTCAAGCCCGGCCTGGCACCCCGCGTGTCCCCGGTTCCCCGCCCGCCACGAATGCGATCATGGTGCGTCGGCACCCGTCCCTGGCGGTTTCCCCTTCGGAGCATCGGATGACAACGACGGAGATCACCCTCAACAACGGTGTGGCCATGCCCCAGCTGGGGTTCGGGCTGTGGAAGATGACCGACACCGAGGCGGAGCGGGCCGTGGCCACCGCTCTGGAGGCCGGCTACCGCAGCCTGGACACGGCCAAGCTCTATGAGAACGAGGAAGGCGTGGGCAGGGCCGTACGCGCCTCCTCCGTGCCCCGGGAGGAGCTGTTCATCACGACGAAGCTGTGGAACGACGAGCACGACCACCACCGGGCCCTCGCCGCCTTCGACACCAGCATGAGCAAGCTCGGGCTCGACTACCTCGACCTCTACCTCATCCACTGGCCGGCCCCCGGCCAGGACCGCTACCTCGACGCCTGGCGGGCGCTGGCCGAGCTCTACGCCGACGGCCGCGTACGTGCCATCGGCGTGTCCAACTTCACCGCCACCCACCTGACCAGGCTCATCCAGGGGTCGGGCATCGTCCCGGCCGTCAACCAGATCGAACTCCACCCATGGCTCACCCAGCGCTCCCTGCGCGCCTTCCACGCCGAGCACGGCATCGCCACCGAGGCATGGAGTCCGCTCGGCCAGGGCCGGGGCGTCCTCGGCGAGCGGGCCGTCACCGACGTGGCCGCCAAGCACGGGAGAACCCCCGCGCAGGTGGTGCTGCGCTGGCATGTCCAGCTCGGCAACATCGCCATCCCCAAATCGGTCACGCCTTCGAGGATCTCCGAGAACCTTGACATTTTCGGTTTCGAGCTTGATGACGAGGACATGGGCGCGATCTCCCGTCTCGACGCGGGCCGCCGCCTGGGGCCGGACCCCGACGTCTTCGGCGCCTGACACGGCTTCCCCGGCCCCCGCTTCCCCGTAGACGTCGGCGGATCGGGCGGGCGCGACACCGTACGGACGACACGAGGACGTCCCATTCCTGAAATACACGGTGAGCATTTATGACTCATTAGGAAATGACGGTTTATGAAACGTTACTCATTTCATAACAAGAGCGATTCGCAACCGCCTCGCCATGGCCCGTATTCGTCTCCCGGGCGTCACGGCATGGAATGCCCCCCGGGAGGTGCACCGGCACCGCACAGCCGGGATCCGGATTCCCCTCTCCTCCACCCTGAAAACCGGCAGAAGACCTCAAAGATAGGGAATCCCGACGCATCACCAGCCTCGAGATTCCCAAAAGACCCATAAGCTTCTTTGGTCGCGCATGCATCGTTAATTGCACAAGCATCACCAGCCTCTCAACACCGCTCACACCGTACGATCCGAACAGGCAGGACACCGCCTCCCATCTGCGACGCAGGGCGGGGGCCGGGCAGGGCACCCCCGGCCCGGCGTGAACGGCGAGCGGGAGCGACGCCCGAGCCGAGCCACGTCGGAGGACGGACGCGTGGTCGTCGAGGGCGGCGGCGAGGCACGGGAACGCCCACCGAGAACCTGTACGCCGAAGGCCCGGATGACCGGGAAAGCGCTGCTCGGCTCTCGGCCGAGTCCGCTGTGAAACATGTGCCGGCAGCCGGGAAGAAGCACCTTCCCGACCGACGCCTCCACGGCGTGCACCATGACTCGGATCTTTACGAATCCCGGATGAAACCGCTGGACACCCCTCTGTCCAGGCAAAGAAGGGCCGCCCCCCGGCCCCCGGGACGGCCATCATTCCATGATCATCCACGCCGTTCCCATGACCTTTACCCACGATGTGCAAGGTCCCGTTATCGCCGCGATATAGGGGGGTTTGGGGACTTTACTCCCTTTGATCAAAAAATAAGTTGGTTTAAGACGTTTGTGTTTCCTTGTCCGGTGTATTACGTTGAGGGCACTCAAGGCAGTCGTCGTACGTGATCCCACACGTGCAGCCGTTGCCATCACATTGCCCGGACCGTGTCCCCACAGACGATCACTCCACGGAGACACGGCCGCCGAATCCGCGACATGCGGAACCGGGGACCCACCGAGCGCCGCTCGTCCAGTCCCGGACCCGGACCTTAGGCCGATTCCCCCCGGAAGACGCCTTCCCCGCCGGGCCCACCCGACCTGACGACGAAGCTCACGTCCCAACAGGGGTGAATCAGCACGGCCGCCCACGCGGCCCGCGCTGTAGGGCACTTCCAAGCCCGAACCCGTCAGCTAACCCGGTAGGCGGCATGGAAGCAAGGGAGTTCACCCCCTCATGCGCAAGTTCCCCTTTACCCCCAAGAGCACGAAGCGCCTCGCCACCGTCCTGATCGGGGCCGCTCTGGCCACCGGAACCGCCTCCGGAGTGGCCCTGGCCGACAGCTCGGTCAACCACCAGCCCGCCAAGACCCCGCTTGAGCTCAAGGCCGCGTCCCTGCCTCAGGTGACCGCCAAGCAGCTCATCGACCTGGCCACCGCGCAGGTCGGCATCAAGGAGAACTCCAGCGGCGGCGGAACCAAGTTCCAGCAGTGGTACGCGTCCTCTGAGCGGGCCCGCGAGACCCTCGCCCGCGACGGAGGCGGCACCCCCTCGGCCTACGTCAACGCACCCTGGTGCAACATGTTCGTCTCCTGGGTCGGCGACCAGCTCGGCATCCGCCCGACCGTCGGCTGGGACGCCTACACCGTCGCCCACGCCAAGTGGTTCCAGAAGAACCAGCACTGGGGCAGCAAGGCGGAGCCCGGAGCGGTCGTCTTCTTCGCCTGGGGCGGCGGCGGCGTCGAGGGCATCGACCACGTGGGCTTCGTGGTCAAGGACAACGGCGACAGCACCATCACCACGGTCGAAGGCAACACCGGCAACGGCGCCGTCGAGATCCGCCAGCGCAACAAGTCCGACGTGGCGGGATACGGCTATCCCGTCTACGCCAAGGCGTAATCAGCAGGACGTACGCCAAAAAGAGGGCCGCACGCACCCACCGCGTGCGGCCCTCGCCATGTCCGGAGACACCCGGATATGATCGCGACCGGTCGGCCGTCCGCAGGGCGGCGGACCGGCGCTACCGCCTGGACAGTTCCAAGATCTCGGCCGAGCTGGGCTTCCGGCCGTACATCCCCTTCGCCCAGGGCCTGGCGGACACCGTGGACTCGTACAAACGCAACCGCGCCTGGTGGGCTCCGCTCAAGAAGGCGGCGGACGGCACCCTCTAGCCGTCGCGTCCCCGGGCGCGCTCACCGGCCCTCCGGCGGCACGCCTCCGGTGTCGGGCGCGCCTCCGGTGTCGGGCGCGCCTCCGGTGTCGAGTGGAGGGAACAGCGTGTCCAGCCTGGCCAGGAGGTCGTCGTCGAGGGCGAGGGCCAATGCCCGCTCCGCGCCGTCGAGGTGCTCCATGGTCCGGGGGCCGATGACGATCCCGGTCACCCCGGGCTGGGACAGCACCCAGGCCATGGCCACCTCGGCCGGGTCCAGCCGGAGATCCGCGCAATCGTCCTCGTAGAGGGCGATGGCCCGCCGGTGGGCGTCGAGCGCGACCTTGGCGCGGCCTTGGGCGGTTTTGACGGCGGTGCCGTCGCCGAGTTTGCGCAGCGCGCCGCCGAGTAGGCCGCCGTGGAGCGGAGACCAGGCGAACACGCCGATGCCGTACGCGAGGGCGGCCGGGATCAGGTCTACTTCGACATGCCGGGTCACGAGGTTGTAGACGCACTGCTCGGAGACCAGGCCGAGGAAGCGCCGGTCGTGGGCCGCCTCCTGGGCCGCGGCCAGATGCCATCCGCCGAAGTTGGACGACCCGACATAGCGGATCTTGCCCTGCTGGACCAGGGTCTCCATCGCCCCCCACACCTCCTCCCAGGGGGCCGACCTGTCGACGTGGTGCATCTGGTAGAGATCAATCCAATCGGTGCGGAGCCTGCGGAGCGAGTCCTCGCACGCGGCGACGATGTGCCGGGCCGACAGGCCGCCATCATTGGGCCAGTCACTCATCGGGCTGAACACCTTGGTGCCGAGGACGACTTTCTCCCGCCGCCCGCCCCCTCCGGCGAACCACTCGCCGATGAGCTCCTCCGTCAGCCCCCGGTAGACCTGCCACCCGTAGTGGTCGGCGGTGTCGAAGAAGTTGATCCGCCGGTCCAGCGCCTCGTCCATGAGGCGGAAAGCGTCCTCCTTGGAGGTGCGGACGCCGAAGTTCAGGGTTCCGAGGCACAGCCGGCTCACCTTCAACGCGGTACGGCCGAGCCGCGAGTGCTGCACGTCCCCACTTCTCCTCTCATCTGCTTCTCGAACCGCCGCGCGCGAAGCCGCCGGACGCGGTCGAACACCGGGGAGTTATTGAAGGAGGCAGGCCCGCCAACGAAACGCGAGACCCATGGGAAAGTCTCACTTTTAGCCCCCGACGGGTCGGCGAAACCGCTCCACGGCTCGAATATGAGCGCTTGTCCGAGCGGACCGGTCGGAGCGCGTCGCCATGCTAATGGCTCCTAATGCCACAGTGGGCTGCCTCGCAGCCGACTCGGCATTAACGCAGGGTATAACACCGCACCATGGGTCACAAGGTATGCCCCGGCTTACAGTGCCGCATGGAGCGGTGCCATCGCGAGGCGGGGACGCCCCCGGTGGCCGGGCGGCCCGACTATCTGCGGGAATATGACGGCGAGCGCAATGACCTGGGCTTATTCGGCGCCGGTGTGAAGCGGTTCGATTACGCTCGCGAATCCGCGGGACGCCGGGGATGTCCGGGGACGTTCCCGGGACGTCCTGGAGACGTTCCCGGGGACGCGGCGTCCCAGATGGCGTCCCAGATGGCGTCCCAGGTCGTGTCCCGGGTGGCGTCCCAGGCCCGTGCCGTACGGCGAGGCGGCGCGCGCGGAGCGCTCCCGGCGGGGAGGGAAAAACCCGTCCCGCAATCCCGCTGAATGCCGTCCGTATCTCCGGGTTACGTGAATTAAGGCCTGCCGCGCACCCGGCACCCGGAAATCGTTACGCTCTGTGAGCGCATTTCGACCCGGCGGAGCGTGCCCCCGCGGTGGGCAGGTCCTTTCCTTAACCCGCGGCCCGTGCGCCCTATCGGCCGCGCGGGTTTGAAAGGGGCCCACGGTCCGGCGAATACCTCGGCCGGCGGCGCCGGGCATTAGTCGCCCGTCTCCGTAGGGAGCGTCCGGGCGGTGTGCGGGGCCTGCCGTAGGGAAAGCCCTGTCCGCTCAAGAAAAAAGACAAAACATCTCCCATATTTTCCAGCGGAACCCCTGCGCCTCGGCCACAATAGGGGGCGCATCCCGGGCGGAGCCCCATGCACTTCTCCGGTTGTTCCTTGTCTCGCCGGAGACCCGCGGGATGACAGGAGAGAGACTCACTGACCACCACCTCAAAGGGGCTGGTTCATGTCCGGGATCCAGCGCACGACCGTTCGACCGACCCTTGAGGCGGTCGCCGCGAGAGCCGGTGTCGGGCGCGGCACGGTCTCGCGGGTCGTCAACGGGTCGCCCAAGGTGAGCGAGAGGGCCCGCGACGCCGTGCTCCAGGCCATCGACGAGCTCGGCTACGTCCCCAACCGGGCGGCGCGCAGTCTGGTCACGCGGCGCACCGACACCGTGGCCCTGGTGGTGTCCGAGAGCCGCCGGCGGATCTTCGACGAGCCTTTCTTCGCGGACACCATCCGGGGCATCGGCGCGGCGCTGTCGGAGACGGGGCTGCAGCTCATCCTGGCGATGGCGCAGTCGAGCGAGGAGCACGAGCGCCTCGCGCGCTACCTGACATGCCAGCATGTGGACGGCGTGCTGCTGCTGGCCCTTCCCGCCGGCGACCCCCTGCCGAGCCGCCTGGAGGCGATGGGGGTGCCGACGGTGATCGGGGGCAGGCCCGTCGGAGTCGACCCCGCGTGCTACGTGGACGTGGACAACCGGGCGGGGGCGCGGCTGGCCGTCGAGCATCTCATCGCCCGGGGCCGCCGCCGGATCGCGGCCATCGCCGGCTCTCAGGACATCGGTGCCGGGGTGGACCGCCTGGCGGGGTTCCATGACGCCGCCGACCCGGCGGGCGTGGCGGGCCCCGTCGCCTACGGCGACTTCAGCGAGGTCGGCGGCATGGTCGCCATGCGTGAGCTGCTCGCGGTCGATCCAGGCGTCGACGCGGTGTTCGCGGCGTCCGACCCGATGGCGATCGGGGCGATGCGGGTGCTGCGGGAACGCGGCCTGGCCGTGCCGGGCGACATCGCCGTGGCGGGGTTCGACGATTCGGGCGCGGCCGCGCACACCGATCCCCCGCTCACCACCGTGCACCAGCCGACCGACACCATGGGGCGGCGGATGGCGCACCTGCTGATCGCCCGCATCAACGGCGACACGCCGCTGACGCCCGCGGTGATCCTCTCTCCGCACCTGGTCGCCCGAGCGTCCACCTGAAGCCCCGCGGCGGACGACGATCCGGCCTGGAAGGTTGAGCGAACCCGTCCTCCGCCCGGCCGACCGCATCATGAAGGGACCATCTGTGCCCGACTCCCCCGCGCCCATCGACGCCGTGCCACGACGCTACATCCTGAGCCTGGGCGGCTGGCATGCGGAGATCAACGAGCGGGGCGCCGCCGTCCTGTCGCTGAGCCGCGGCGGCCGGTCCCGCCCGCCGCTGCCGAGGGTGCCGTACGGCCCCGCCGCCGACGCCGACTGGCGGCTCACCGAGCTGGTCGTGGTGGAGGACGACTGCGGGTTCGCCACGCTGGTCCACGTGCTGCCGCCGGAGGACGGGAGACCGGAGCTGCGGCTCCAGGTGAGATACGACTTCAGCATCGAGGGGTTCACCACCGCGTTCACCGTCGAGAACACCGGCGGTCGCGCCGGGGCGGTGGAGCTCGGCGGCACGGTGGTGACCCTGTATCCGGGTGACAGGCATGTGAGCGTGTCCACCGACTCCGTCTGAGCGTCTCCGACGGCGATCGCGCCGCGCCGTTCAGCGCGGCGCGTTGCCGTGTCCGGCGTCCCGGCGATGAGATGGGGTCATGGACACGGCATGTGTAATCGCAGGTGGCGGCCCTGCCGGGGCGATGCTGGGCCTCTTGCTCGCGCGTTCGGGCGTCGATGTGACCCTGCTGGAGAAGCACGCGGACTTCCTGCGGGACTTCCGCGGCGACACGATCCATCCGTCGACGCTTCACGTGCTCGACGAGCTGGGGTTGGCCGAGGAGTTCCACCGTCTTCCCCACCACAAGATGTACTCGTTGACCTTCCAGGCCGACCGCGGCAGCAGCTTGGTGGCCGACCTTCGCGGGCTCCCGGGGAAGTACAACTACATTGCCTTCATCCCGCAATGGGATTTCCTCACCCTGGTGATCACAGAGGCGAGGCGCTACCCCAACTTCCGGCTGATCATGGAGGCGGAGGCGACGGATGTGATCCACGAGGACGGTGTGGTTCGCGGAGTGCGCTATCGCGACCCTTCCGGCACCGAACACCGGATCGGGGCGAGACTGACCGTCGGAGCCGACGGCCGGAGCTCGGATGTGCGGCGGGCCGTCGGCCTCGCGCCCCGGGATCTCGGCGCTCCCATGGACGTCGTCTGGTTCCGGCTCCCGATGGAGGAGGGAGACCCCAAGGACATGTTCCTGCGGGCGTCCACGGGCGGTTTCATGGTGTGCATCAACAGGGACACCTACTGGCAGCTCGCCTACGTGATCGCGAAGGGCGGGTTCGGGCGGCTGAAGGCGGCGGGGATCGAGGGGTTCCGGGAGTCGGTGGCGCGGCTCCTGCCGTACTTCGCCGGACGGCTGGAGGGGATCAGGAGCTTTGACGACGTGAGCGTGCTGGTGGTGGCGCTCAACCGGCTGCGCCGCTGGCACCTGCCCGGGCTGCTGTTCCTCGGGGACGCCGCGCACGCGATGTCCCCGGTGTTCGGCGTCGGGATCAACCTCGCGATCCAGGACGCCGTCGCGGCGGCCAATCTGCTGGCCGAACCGCTGCGCTCCGGGGCCGAGATCCCCGACTCGATGCTGGCCCGCGTCCAACAGCGGCGGGAGTTCCCCACGAAAGTCACCCAGTTCGCCCAGCGGATCGTCCAGAATCGCGTGATACGCCCGACGCTGGAGGCCATGGCGGCCCCGCCTCCGATTCCCGAGTTCGTGAACGCCCTGCCCTTCACCCGGTCGGTGGCGCGGCGCTTCGTCGGTCTCGGGGTGCGCCCGGAGCACGTACGGATCGCTCCGGCGGCCCCACCTGGTGGTCTGGGATAGTCTGACCGGAGAAATCCCCCCGCTCCACCCAACCGTTTCTCAGAGAACGGACAGGCTGCCGACCTGAGTTCACAGGTGCAATAGCCTGGTGTGTTGTGAGCGCTGAACCGATCAATCTCGATTCCTGGCGGGAACTCCCCGCCGCTCAGCAGCCCGAGTGGCCTGACCGTGACGAGTTGACCAGGGTCGTCGGCAAACTCGCCGTCGCCCCACCGCTGGTGTTCGCCGGCGAATGCGACCAGCTCAAGACCGAGCTGGCCGCCGTCGTGCGCGGCGACGCCTTCGTGCTGCAGGGCGGCGACTGCGCCGAGACCTTCGCCGGAGCGACCGCCGAGGCCGTCCGCAACAAGATCAAGACCCTGCTCCAGATGGCCATCGTCCTGACCTACGCGGGCAGCGTGCCGGTGGTCAAGATCGGCCGGATGGCCGGGCAGTTCGCCAAGCCGAGGTCCAGCTCGGTCGAGGTCCGCGACGGTGCCGAGCTCCCCGCCTACCGGGGCGACATGGTCAACGGCTTCGAATTCACCGCCGAGGACAGGAGGCCGAACCCCGAACGGCTGCTGCGCGCCTACCACTCGGCCGCGGTCACGCTCAATCTTTGCCGGGCTTTCACCAAGGGCGGATACGCGGACCTGCGCCAGGTGCACACGTGGAACCGCGACTTCGTGGCCGAGTCACCGGCCGGGAGGCGCTATGAGCAGCTCGCCAGAGAGATCGACCAGGCTCTGTCGTTCATGCACGCGTGCGGGGCCAACCCGTCGGAGTTCCACACCGTGGAGTTCTACTCCTCGCACGAGGCGCTGATCCTCGACTACGACCGCGCGCTCACCCGCATCGACTCGCGCACCGGCCTGCCGTACGACGTGTCCGCGCACATGGTGTGGATCGGCGAGCGCACCCGGCAGCTCGACGGCGCCCACGTCGAGTTCTTCAGCCGGATCCGCAACCCCATCGGCGTCAAGCTCGGCCCCACCACCTCGCCCGACGACGCCTTGGCCCTGGTGCGCAAGCTCAACCCCGAGAACGAGCCGGGACGGCTGACCTTCATCACGCGCATGGGCGCCGGCAGGATCCGGGACGTGCTCCCCGACCTCGTCGAGAAGGTCACGGCGAGCGGCGCTCAGATCGCGTGGATCTGCGACCCCATGCACGGCAACACCTTCGAGGCTCCGAGCGGCCACAAGACCAGGCGCCTCGATGACGTGCTGGACGAGGTCGCGGGCTTCTTCGAAGTGCACCGCGCCCTCGGCACCCACCCGGGCGGCATCCACATCGAGTTCACCGGCGACGACGTCACCGAGTGCGTCGGCGGCGGCCACGCCATCGCCGAGGACGACCTGTCCCGTCGTTACGAGACCGCGTGCGATCCGCGGCTCAACCGCAGCCAGTCGCTCGACCTCGCGTTCCGCGTCGCGGAGCTCTACCGGGCGATCTGACGGGCGGCCTGATCAAAATCGTGAAGGGCCCGGGCCGTATGGCCCGGGCCCTTCACGGGTTCGCGGCACCCGCCGCGGCGGTCACTTCTTGTCGTCGGCGGCGCTCATTTCGGAGGCGATCTCGGAGCGGATCGTCTCCATGTCGAGGGCGCGGACCTGACCGATGAGGTCTTCGAGCGCGGCGGCGGGCAGCGCGCCGGGCTGCTGGAACACGACGATGCCGTCGCGGATCGCCATCACGGTCGGGATGGACCGGATCTCGAAGCCCTCGGAGAGCGCGGGCTGGGCGTCGGTGTCGATTTTTCCGAAGGTGATGTCGGTGTGCTTATCCGATGCCTTCTCGAAGATCGGTCCAAATGTGCGGCATGGACCGCACCACGCGGCCCAGAAGTCCAGCAGCACAATCCCCTGGTCCGCGACCTCATTGAAGTTCTGCTCAGTGATCTCGACCGTCGCCACCAGTGGTTCCTCCGTCTCGGCGTTTGCTGTCCAGGTGTGACAACCACCCGCCGCCGCTCAGCATTCCATGCTTCGCCGCCGCTGCGCCCGCCCCGCGCCGAATCTTTCGGGACGGAGTTCGGCGCCGCGCGCCCTGGCGGGCCGTGCGCACAAATCCTGGCGCGTTCCAATCTTCACGGCCGAACAGGGGCGCCGTGGCTGCCACTATTCGGCGGCAAACGATGGCACGCAATGCCCATAGGACAAAAACCGGGTTAGCCATGATCCGAAACTCCCCCGGCGGTGAACACGAGCCCCGCCCATGTTCCAACCATGCACTTCACCCGAAGACAGGCGAATCATCATCGACTTCCGGCGGGGACCGAAACCCTATCCAAACGATCTCCGGACGGGACATATAGGCAGGTTCCGGACAGCCCACATCCCAAAAACCGCAGGTAGAACGATTCGAAACTCGAACGTTATGTATATATCGATATAAAGTGTGAAATCTGGATATACGATCGCGGTTCGTGTCCAAAGATCATCTTTCGGGCTTCCGGCTGGCCGATGACCTGTTCTTTGTCTTGCACAACGACAGGACCGGCCGGATGCGGCTGAACCAGCGAGTGACAGGCCTAGGACTGGCCGGCGCCGTACTCGGCGAGCTCATGTTGGCCGGACGTATCACGGCAGGCATGGCCGTGGGAGAAGTGCGACTAGCCGTAGTCGACATGACACCCACTGGCGACAATCCCACGCAAGAAGCGCTGAATCACATCATCGCCGAACCGTCGCACTCCTTCCGTACCTGGCTGCAGTTCCTCGGCCAGACGGCACAGGCCAACGTGGCGGCCCGGATGATCGAATCCGGCCACATCCACAGGCCGCGGCGATCATGGCTGAGCAAAACCCCCGCCTACATTCCGGTGGACACCAACACCGCGGTGTGGCCCACCGGGCGGCTCAACCTTGCGATGCAGCGCCGAAACGCGCTCACCGAGCAGGACGCGGTCCTGCTGGGCCTGCTTATGGCCTGTGGCGGCGAGAGGGCTTTTCTGTGGGAGCGCGACCCGGAATACCTGGCCCAGACGACCGCCTCACTCCCCGCGCACCTGCGCGAACTCATCGCGCAAACCGAAGCTGCTGTCGGCGACGCCGTCATCAGCCGACGATGAACCCACCCCCTTCACGGAGTACGTAATGTCCCTCAAAGAGCACAGACCCAGTGCCGTTACTTCGGCGCTGGCCAAGGACCGCCTTGGCGTACCGTCGGTGATCTTCTTTGTTATCTCGGCCGCCGCGCCGCTGACCGTTGTCGCGGGCAGTGTGAGCACGGCGTACGCCGCAACCGGCGTGACCGGCGTACCACTCGGCTTCCTCCTGCTCGGGGCAATCCTCGGAATATTCGCTGTCGGCTACGTCACCATGGCCCGCCATGTGGTGAACGCGGGAGCCTTCTACGCCTACACCGCCAAGGGCCTCGGGCGGCCCGTGGGCGTGGCCACCGCCTGGGTCGCGCTCCTCGCCTACAACGCGCTGCAGGTGGGGCTCTACGGCGCCATCGGCGCCTCTACGCAGCCGCTCATCGCGGACGCGTTCGGCGTGGAGCTCCCCTGGTGGGTCATCGCCCTGTTCTTCTGGGCGCTCACCGGAGCGCTCGGGCTCATGCGCGTCGACCTCAACGGCAAGATCCTCGCGATCCTGCTCCTGACGGAGATCGCCGTCGTGCTGCTCTTCGACGTCGTCGACCTGGTGAACCCCGCCCCCGGCACCGGCTACAGCCTGGACGTCTTCGACCCCGCCAACCTGTTCGTCCCCGGCATCGGCGCCGTGATCGCCACCTGCGTCGCGTCCTTCTCCGGTTTCGAGTCCTCGGTGGTGTTCGCCGAGGAGTCCAAGGACCCGCGCCGTACGGTGCCCATGGCGACCTACATCGCGCTCGCCGTCATCTCCATCCTCTACGCCTTCTCCGCGTGGGCGATGACCGTGCCGATCGGCACCGACAAGATCGTGCAGGAGGCCCGCGACCAGGGGCCGAACCTCTACTTCGCCACACCGGGCGAGCAGCTCGGGTCGACCGTCAGCACCATCGGCTCGGTCCTGCTCGTCACCAGCATCATGGCCGCCCTGATCGCCTTCCACAACACCATCTCGCGCTACTTCTTCGCCCTCGGCCGCGAGCGCGTGCTGCCCGAGATCTTCGGCCAGACCTCCGCTCCGACCGGCGCGCCGCTCACCGGGTCGATCACGCAGACCATCGTCGGCTTCATCGTGATCATTCTGTACGCGCTCTTCGACCTTGACCCGTTCATCCAGATGTTCTTCGTCTTCGGATCGTTCGGCGGCCTCGGCGTCCTGCTGCTCCTGTGCGCCACCTCGGTCTCCGTGATCGCCTACTTCGCCAAGAACCCCGCCCCCGAGACCGCCTGGCGCACCAAGATCGCTCCGGCGATCGCGAGCATCCTGCTGCTCATCGTCATCACGCTCGTCATGGTGAACTTCGACACGGTGCTCGGCGTCCCGCCGGACTCCTGGCTCCGCTGGGCGCTCCCGGTCTTCTACGTGGTCGCCATCGTGTTCGGCGTCCTGTACGGCCTGTCGCTGCGTAAGAAGCGCCCCGAGGTCTATGCCGCCATCGGGATGGGCGCCCACGCCTCCGTGAGGAGCGGCCAGTGACCGAGGTCGTCCACGTCACCGACACGCCGGGGGCCGCGGAGGCCGTCGGCGAGGTCATCGCCACCGCGTTCCACCCGGGCGCCGCCCAGGTGTGGGCCGTTCCGCCGGAGGACATCCGCGAACAGGTCTGCCCGCCCTACTTCGCGATGTTCGCGGAGCACGCCTTCACCTACGGCGACGTCTACGCGACCAGCGACATGTCCGCGGTGGGGGTGTGGTTCCGCAACACCGAGCCCTACCCGGACCCGCCGAACCTGGTGGAGCGCGCCGTGGAGATCGCCGGGCCGTACGCCGAGCGCCTGCTCGCCGTCGGCGACGCGCTCGCCGCACGGCACCCGCACGGCGAACCCCACCACTACCTGAACTTCCTCGCGGTACTGCCCGGACACCAGGGCAAGGGGCTCGGCGCCCTCCTGCTCGACGCGCACCACGGCGCCGTCGACAAGGCGGGCCTTCCGGCCTACCTGGAGGCCAGCAGCCTCCGCAGCCGGGCGTTCTACCTGCGCCACGGCTACCACGACCTCGGCGACCCGATCGACATTCCGAACGGCGGCCCCCCGATGTACCCCATGTGGCGCCCCGCCCAGAGCTGACGCCTCACACCTGACGCCTTACGCCCCCGGCCCGCCTCCGCACCCGCGAGGCCGGGGGCTCCGTCGTTCTCAGGGCCGCGTCGTTCTCGGAAGCCCGCCATTTCGGCCGGCCGCCACGTCATTTCGGACGTCCGGGGGCGCGGCGCCGGATCAGCGGGTAAGCGCCTCGGACCGCCAGAGGTCGCGGTAGTAGCCGGGTTCCGCGGCGAGGACGGCGTGGGGACCCCGCTGCGTGATGCGGCCGTTCTCCAGCACGAGGATCTCGTCGACCTGGTCGAGGCCGCGCAGACGGTGGGTGACGAGCAGCGTGGTGTGCCCGTGGGTCGCGTCGAGGAGGTCGGCCATGAGGGCGTCGGCGGTCTCCTCGTCGAGGGCCTCGGCCGGCTCGTCGAGGACGAGGACGGGCGGCGCGCAGAGGAGGGCACGGGCGAGCGCGAGACGCTGCAGCTGACCTCCCGACAGGGTGCGGCCGTCCTCTCCGAGCGGCGTGTCCCATCCGACGCGCTCGGCCCACCGGTCGAGCCTGGCGCGTCTCAGGGCCTCGCCGAGGGCCGCGTCGTCCGCGCCGGGGCCGGCCAGGCGGAGGTTGTCGCGGAGGCTCGCCGAGAAGACGTACGGGTCCTGGGTGAGCCCGGTGACCCGTTCCCGAACGTCGTCGGGCGACAACTCCCGGATGTCGGTGCCGCCCAGCGTGATGGTGCCCGACTCGGGGTCGACGAACCGCATCAGCGCGCTGATCAGAGTGCTCTTGCCTGCCCCGCTCGGCCCCACGACGGCGACGCGGCGGCCGGGGGCCAGGGTGAGGCTGACGCCGTCGAGAGCGGCGGGCCTGTCGGGCGCGTGCCGTACGACGAGGTCGTCGACCTCCACGGTCATCGGCCCCGACGGCGCGGGCGCGGGGCGTTCAGGGGCGCGTACGGCGGGCGGGGTGTCGCCGACCTCCCGTAGGCGGCTCAGGGCGCCGAGAATGCCGGGCAGCCTTTCGCCCGCGGCGGCCAGAGGCAGCACGGTCTCGAAGGAGACGAGTGCGGTGAGCGCGAGCACCGCGGTCGTGACCTCGCCGATGCCGGCCGCCTGGGCGGCCAGGACCACCATGACGACCGTGACGCCTTGGAGCAAGACGCCGACGGCGGCGGTGAGGGCGTGGGCCCGGGTCCTGCGGCGCTCCAGGGCCGCGAGGCGGCGGTCGGCCTCGGCGGCGGCGCGGACCGCGCCGTCCCCGGCGCCGTAGGCCGCGAGGTCGGCCGCGCCGTGCACAAGATCGGCGACCCGCTCGGCGAGTTCGGCCCGGGCGGGGGCGATCGCGGCCGACCAGCGGCGGGCTACGGCGGCGGTCGCGGCGGGGACGAGCACGCCGGCCGCACCGAGGCCGGCGAGCATCGCCAGGCCGGCCGCGGGGAGGAGGACGAAGCCCAGGGCGACCACCGTCAGGCCGGTGACGAGCGCCGCGGCGAAGGGCAGCAGGCAGCGTACGAGGAGGTCTTGAGCGGCGTCGGTGTCGTCGACCATGCGGCTGAGCAGGTCGGCTCCCCTGCGGCGGAGCACTCCGGCGGGGATCAGCGCCTCGTAGAGGCGCTGCCGGGTGGCGGCCTGCGCCCGGAGGGCGACGTCGTGGCCGGTGAGGCGTTCGCCGTACCGGAAGACGCCGCGGGTGGTGGCGAAGGCGCGGACGGCGACGATGGCGACGCTCAGCGCGGCCAGCGGCGGCTGCTGGGCCGCGCGGGTGATCAGCCAGGCGGCGCAGGCGATGAGCGCCACCGCGGCGAGCTCGGCGACGGCCCCTGCGGCCACCGCCAGCGCCAGCCGTCCGCGTGAGCCGGGGATGAGCCACGCGCGGGCGACGGCCCGGCCCGCGCCGGTGTCCGGAACCGTGATCACGCGACCTCCTCAAGCACCCGCGCTCCCGACACGCGCACCACGCGGTCGGCCAGTTCGATCATGGCGGGCCTGTGGGCGACGACGATGGCGGTGCGCCCTTCGCTCAGAGCCCGCGTGGCCTCGACGACGGCCGCCTCGCTGCGCCCGTCGAGCCGGGCCGTCGGCTCGTCGAGGAGCAGGACGGAGGCCGAAGGGCGGCAGAACGCGCGGGCCAGCGCCACCCGCTGGCGCTGGCCGGCCGACAGGTCGGCGCCGCGCTCACCCAGCACCGTGTCGTACCCCTGCGGCAGCTCGGATACGAAGCCGCCCGCCTGCGCCCGCTCGGCCGCCCGCCGCACCAGGGCGGGATCACCTCCGAGGGCGATGTTGTCGGCGACTGAGGCGGCGAACAGGTGCGGCCGCTGCGGCACGAAGGCGAGCCGTTCGCGCCAGGCGGCGAGGTCCAGGTCGGCGAGGTCGACGCCGTCGACCAGCACGCGCCCCTCGTCGGGGGCGACGAAGCCGAGCAACACGTGGAGCAGGGTGCTCTTGCCCGCGCCGCTCTCCCCGACCAGCGCCACCTTCTCCCCCGGCGCGACGACCAGCGAGACGTCCTCCAGTGCCGCGTCGTCCCTGCCCGGATAGCGGACGGTCACACGCTCGAACCTGATCTCCGGCGCGGCGCCGGGCTCGATCCGCCGCCGGCCGCGCCGCGCGTCCCGCGTCTCGCCTTCCAGTACGGCGAAGGCCGCGTCGGCCGCGGCCACCCCCTCCATCGACGCGTGGAACCGGGTGCCCATCGCCCGCAGCGGCAGGTACGCCTCGGGCGCGAGGAGCAGCACCAGCAGGGCCGTGTCGAGGTCCAGCGTTCCGGACAGCAGCCGCAGGCCGACGGGCACGGCGACCAGCGCCAGGGAGAGCGAGGCGACGAGTTCGAGCACGAGGGCCGACAGGAACGCGACCCGCAGGGTGCGCATGGTCGCGGACCTGTGGGCCTGCGCGACATCGGCGATCACGCCGGCCTGGAATCTGGCCCTGCCGAAGGCCCGCAGTGTCGGAAGGCCGCGCACCACGTCGAGGAAGTGGCCGCCGAGCTGGGCGAGGGCCTTCCACTGGCGCTCGGTGACGACCTTGGTGTGCCATCCGACGAGCGCGCCGAAGATCGGGATGAGCGGCAGGGTCAGCAGGACGATGACGGCGCTCGCGAGGTCGGCCGTGAACAGGCGCACCAGCACCGCGATCGGCACGACGCCGGCGACGGCGACCGCGGGCAGGTAGCCGGTCAGGTAGGGGTCGAGCGCGTCGAGTCCGCGTCCGCTCAGGGTGACCAGTTCGCCCGAGCGGTGGGTGGTGAGCCGCGCCGGGCCGAGGTCGCCGATCCTGGTCAGCAGCCGTCCCCGCAGGGCCGACTTCACCCCGGTGGCTCCGGCTCCGGCCCACATCCCCTGCGCGAAGTGCAGCAGGGCCCTGACGGCCGCGGCGGCGGCGAGCGCGCCGAGCGCCCAGATCTCGAAGCGGCCCGACAGGGCTCCGGCCAGGAGTTCGGCCGTGACCAGCACGAGGAGCCCTCCCATGACGGCGGCGGCCAGGCACAGGGCGAGGTGCAGGCGCACCGCCCGGTCGCCGCGGGCGAGGTTCAGGAGATCTCTGTGCATGGCCTCTGCGGGGTGGCTCGGTGACCGGTCGGAAGAAGGACGGCGCGGGCTCGGCGCGGCGTCCCGGGCGGAACGTGCGCCAGACCAGCGCCTGTGCCGGGATCAGTAGCGGCGCGAACGGCACCACCACGAAACCGGGCACGTTCAGTGTTTCATCAGCGGTCGCCCGTCCCACGATCGGCGGTGCCATAAGCACCCGATATCATCCGGCGCCGTTCACGCCGTTCACGCCGTTCACGCCGTTCACGCCGTTCACTCGGATCCGGGCGGGTGGGCGGTTCCGGGCGGGTGGGCGGCCGGTGCCTTCCCCGAGCTGTGCGGCGGCCACGTGGTCAGATGCTCGGTCGTGCTCCACAGCACGGCCCCCGCCGTGAGCACCGCGACCAGGGCCAGCCAGGCGAACACCCGGCCCATGCGCAGGCCGTACCCGCAGGCCAGCCAGGAGATCGACAGCAGCCAGCGCGTCACGCTGCGGCTGCCGTGCCTGCGCATCTCCATCGCGGCGAAGGCGAAGTCCGCGGCGGTGCGCTTGTCCTCGGTGACCGCGCCGAGCCCGGTGTAGAGCGCGGCCAGGCGGTCGGGCGTCGTCGCGCCGCCCGCCTGCGCGTCCAGCATCTCGGGCGACCATCCCCGCCAGGCCGCCTCGTCGGCCAGCGCGGCCCGGGTCGACCACCAGCGCAGCGGCGGCCACCCGAGCCCGACGCGGACGCCGCGCGGTGGCGCGGCGAAGTTGCAGCGTGACAGCCGGAGCGCCTCGGGGGTGTGCAGGCCGTCGAAGCGGCAGGTGGACAGGTCCATCTCGGAGAGCGTCAGCCGTTCCGCGTGGACCCCGCGCAGCGAGGTCAGGCGCGACCCGCGCCCCGTCACCGTCGCGGGGCCGCGGAGTACGGCGCCGGCCAGGTCGGCCTCGGCCTCGGCGAGGCGCAGGCGGCTCGGCCCCAGTACGGCGACGCGCCGCAGATCGACCGAGCACCCGGCGGCGGCGACCTCCAGGGACTTGTCCGCGCGCGCCCCCGCGAGGGTGATGCGGCGGCCGACCGAGCTCGGGGACAGGTAGACGGCGGCGGTGAACCTGACCGCGTCGAACACGGCCGAGCGGGCGAACGCCGACCGGCGGAAGGACACCGCCCGACCGAACCTGCTGCCGCGGAAGCTGACCTCGTCGCCGAAGCGGGCCTCGTCGAAGGCCGCGAACCCGTCGAACCTCGCGCCTTCGCACGACAGGGCGCGTTCGAACCGGGCCTTCCCGAACAGCGCGTCGCTTCCGACGATCACGCGGTCAAAGGAAGTGTGTCCGGCGACCCGGACCTCATGAAAGGAGAGTTCACGGAGGAAATGCGCGCCACGAAATGAGACATTTCGCTTAAATCGAGCATCGAAGAAGGAGGCGAGCCGCTCGAAACGGGCGTCGTCGAATGACACATCCCCGGTAAACAAAACCTCCCGGAAACGGGCTTCCCCGGTGAACCTGGCACCGTCGAACCGGGCCCGGCCGAGCACCGGGACACCTTTGTCGCGTGCCGCGTCGAGGAGAAGGGAGAGCAGGTCGTCGTCCAGTGCCGTACCGCGCGCGTCAAGCGCCTTTCCCGGCGCGAAGGAGGCGAGAACGTCGGCGAGCTCGTCCTGGTCCAGATGGGCGAAGCACCGGCCGTACGGCCGGTGCGCCACGCCGCGGCATTGGGGCGTGGCGGCACAGCTTGTCCAACCCGAGCTGTGCAAGGGGGATCGTGCGGGGGCCATATCCATCCCATACCCGTATATCGGTGGACAGGTTCGGAGATCGGCGACCGAACTCACACTTCTGGGTTGGTCAGGTTACGCGAGAGGCAGGGTCCGGCGGGATCTACAGCGAGACGTTACAGAGGATTCATCCCCTCATTGAGTAGATGTGTCAATACTTGCGAATATCACTTGGTTACTGGGGATAATCTGGCAAATACCAAGTAATACAACCGTATGCTGCGAGTTATGCGCGCTCTCTCACGGGCGTACTCCGCCCTGGCGGCCGTACTGGCAGCCGCCCTCATCACGCTTCCCGCCGCCCACGCCACGAGCCCTCAGGCGGCACAAGCCGGCTGCGCCGTACCGGCCACCCACCAGATCGCCGAGGTCCAAGGCACGGGCGACACCAGCCCGCTCGCTGGGCAGACCGTCCGCGTCGAAGGCATCGTCACAAGTGACCTCCAAGGCGCCGGCCAACTGCGGGGCTTCTTCCTGCAGGACCCCACCCCCGACGCCGACCCGGCGACCTCCGACGGCCTGTTCGCCTTCGCCGGAACCGCGCTCGCCGACGTCGCCGTCGGCGACCGCGTGCTCGTCAGCGGAAAGGCCGTCGAATTCAACGGATGGACGGAACTGTCCCCGGTCAGCGCGGTCGACCGCTGCGGCACCGGGACCGTCAAGGCCGTGCCGTACACCCTGCCGCGCCCCGCGGGGTCGACGTTCGAGCCGCTGGAGAGCATGCTCGTCACCTTCCGGCAGTCGCTGACGGTGTCCGAGCACTACAACCTCGGACGGTACGGCGAGGTCACCGTCTCGTCAGGCGGTCGGCTCTACCAGCCGACCGACCGCCCCGGCGCGGACGCGGCGCGGAACGCGCGGCGCACCCTCCTCCTCGACGACGGCTCCACCGTCCAGAACCCGCCCGTCATCCCCTACACCGATCCCCGCGTGGTCCGCGTCGGCGACAGCGCCTCCGGCGTGACCGGCGTCATCGGCTACGGATTCGGGCAATACCGCCTGCATCCCACCAAGCCCATCTCCTTCGTGCGGACCAACCCGCGCCCGTCCCGACCGCGCCCCGTCGGCGGCAATGTCAAGATCGCCAGCCTCAACACCCTCAACTGGTTCACCACCCTCGGATCCCGCGGCGCGAGCGACGCCGCCGAACGCGACCGCCAGCTCGCCAAACTCGTCGCCACGCTGAAAGCCCTCGACGCCGACGCCGTCGGATTGATGGAGGTGGAGAACAACGGGCAGACCGCGCTCGACGCCCTCGTCGCCGCGCTGAACGCCGAAGTGGGCGCAGGCACCTACGCCGCCCTCGCCCATCCCGCCCCCGGCACCGACGCCATCCAGGTGGGCGTCATCTACAAACCCGCCGCGCTGCGGCCGGTGGGCGACCCGCAGACCTCCGCATCGCCCGTGTTCCGCCGCCGCCCGCTGATCCAGACCTTCGCCCGCGCCCGCGGCGGGTCCACGCCCTTCACCCTGCTCGTCAACCACTACAAGTCCAAGGGCTGCGACGGCGCCACCGGCACCGATACCGACCAGGGCGACGGCCAGGGGTGCTTCAACGCCGAACGCGTACGGCAGGCGCAGGCCACCCTCGGCCTCATCTCCGACCTCGCCCTGCGCAACCCCGTCGTTCTCGGCGACTTGAACGCCTATGGAGAAGAAGATCCCCTCGACACCCTCCGCGCGGGCGGCCTGACCAGCGCCACCAAGCGTTTCGTCCCCGCCTCCCAGCGCTACAGCTACGTCTTCAACGGCCTGTCCGGGGAACTCGACCACGCCCTCGTCGGCCGCGGCCTGCTCCAGCGCCTGACCGGAGCGACCATCTGGCACACCAACGCCGACGAGGCCCGCATCCTCGACTACAACACCGAGAACAATCCACCGGCGCTCTACGAACCCGGCCCGTTCCGGGCCTCCGACCACGACCCGGTCCTCCTGGGCCTCGAACTGCCCGCTGGGCGGCGCTGACCGGGAACGGCCGTGAGCGTCGAATCCGCCCTCCGGCGGGGGATCCCGCCGGAGGGACCGGCGCACTAGGCTGGCAGACTACGACGCGGCCGGTTGAGGCGCGGCGTGGCCGGCGTGCGGTGCGCACGCACGGCCATGCCTTGTCGCCGTCGGCGGCCTGTCACGACACTGGTTCTCTCCCACCGGCCGGGCGGCGCCACGCCGCCCGCGCGCGGACCAGTGGAAGCTGCACGCTCATGCGAGGTCCATTCACGTTCTGGTGTACTCGGCGCCGAACGTCGCTCCACCCACGGCTATAAGAGGTGCGACTTTGGACGGCTACTGGGAGTCGATCGCCATCGCCGCCCCGGTGATCGGGCTGGCGATCGTCGTCGAACTGCGTCTTCTCCAGGCGGAGTGGCAGAAGAGCCGCTGCACGCCGAGACTCCAGATGACGCTGGCCGCGCCGTTCATCGCCTACCTCTTCTGCGCGGCCTTCGTGGAATACGAGGCCCTGGTGCAACTGCGGTCGGAGCCCATGACCAGAGCCTGGGCCTCCTTCGCCGAGTTCACCCTCGGCGCGGGGCTCGCCGTACTGGTCGTCGGCCCCGTCTCGACCCACCTGCTCCGGCTGCCCGCGGTACTCACCGTGCTGCGCTACGCGCTGACCCCATGGCGGACGATCACGCATATGCGGCTCAGGCAACTGCTCAAGCACCACGCCGACCGGCATCTCAGGCTCCGCATCTCGATCCGCGAAGGCGAGATGGCGGCGTCGCTGCACGAGCTGCGCATCGCGCACCTGCAACTCCTTGAGCCGGGGCGGTCCGTACCGAGGGACCTGCTCGACCAGCGCGAAAGCCTCAACGGGTACGTCACGGACGAGACCTCGGCCCTCCGCGAGCTCGAACGGAAGACGCGCGGCGTCGAAGAGCGCATCGTCCGACTCCGCCGCGACCTGCGCCGCGCCACCCACGAGCCGGCGTCCGCCGGCCGCCGCGGTCTCGCCCGCCCGTCGAACCGGCGCCCCTCCGCCGCGGGAGTGGCCTCCGGCCGCCTGAGCGAGCCGGACTGGGCGTGGCGTCCGGCCGCCTGAGCCGGGCGGATCCGCGCGGGAGAGCACCGTCTCCGCGGTTCGGCGGCGGGCCGGTCCGCCGTCCGCCGGGTGCGTGCCGTAGGTTCGATTTCTGGTAGGAGAGTGAGGGCGGAGAGGCGGCACAGGCCGCCTCACCTCCGGGTTCGTCCTCACCGCGGGAGCGCGTCCTCCGGTCCCCGACCGGGCCGGGCGCGCCGGCGGATCCCCACTGGAAAGGAGCAGACGTGTTCGACGACCAACTGCTGCGGGCCGCCGCCACGGGTGACGCCCCCGGTGTGAGAGAGGCCATCGCCGGCGGGGCCGACCTGGAGGTCCGCGACGCGCACCGGCGCACCCCCCTGCTGCTGGCCTCGGCCGCCGACCACGTCGAAGTCGCCGAGATCCTCGTGGCCGCCGGCGCCGACCCCGACGCCCCCGACGACCGCCACGACACCCCGTGGCTCGTCACCGGCGTCACGGGGAGCGTCGCCATGCTCCGGGCGCTGCTCCCGGCGCGGCCGGACCTCACCATCACCAACCGCTACGGCGGGGTCTCCCTCATCCCCGCCTGCGAACGGGGCCACGTGGACTACGTGCGCGAAGTCCTCAAGACCGATATCGATGTCGACCACGTCAACAACCTCGGCTGGACCGGCCTCCTTGAGGCCATCGTCCTCAGCGACGGAGGCGAACGCCACCAGGAGATCGTGAGGCTGCTCATCGCGGCGGGGGCCGACGTCGGCCTGCCCGACGGCGACGGCGTCACGCCTCTCCGGCACGCCGTCACCAGGGATTACCACGAGATCGCCGCCCTTCTCCGCGCGGCGGGAGCCCGCTGACCGGTCGCGGCGGCGGCGGTGGCCCGGGCCCCCGTTCAGGCCGGGCCGCTCGCGATGACCGCGTTGGGCGCGTTGGCCGCGTTGATCGTGACGGCCGTGCAGTCGGCCGCTGCGCGAAACGCCGCCCGACCGGGCGGCGTGCGGCATGCCCGCCAGGTATGCGGACGGACATGCGGAGAGGTGTGCCGCCGAGTCCGCAGCGACCTAGGCGACACACCTCTCCCCCCTCAGCATCTCACTCCGCGGGCTTCTCCGCGAGTGAGACCGTGGCGGTCTGCGTCTGACCACCACGTACATAGGTGATCGTCACCTGATCGCCGGGTTTGAAACCTCTGACCGCTCCGACAACATCATCCGATTCGTCAACGTTCGTATTGTGAATCTTGGTGATGACGTCCCCTTGGCGCAGGCCCGCCTTGTCCGCCGGGCTCCCCTGCGTGACCTCGGCGACATGCGCCCCCTCGGTGCCGTTGGCGGCGTCCGCGAGGCTGACCCCCAGATAGGCGTGGCTGACCTTGCCCCCCTTGATCAACTGGTCGGCGATGTCCTTGGCGGTGTTGATCGGTACGGCGAAGCCGACCCCGATGTTGCCGTCGCCGCCGTTCGTGGCGATCGCGGTGTTGATACCGATGACCTGCCCCACCGCGTTGACCAGGGCTCCGCCGGAATTGCCCGGGTTGATCGCCGCGTCGGTCTGGATGGCACCCCCGATGGTGGTGGGGCCGCTGTCGGCCGGCGCCTGCTCCTGCCTGCCCCAGCCGGGCGGGAACTGCCTCTCGCCGCCGCCACCGCCGCCGCCCACGGTCAGCGTGCGGTTGAGGGCGCTGATGATCCCCGCGGTGACGGAGCTTTCCAGGCCGAGCGGGCTCCCGATGGCGAGCACCGAGTCGCCGACCCGGAGCTTGCCGCTGTCCCCCAGCGACGCCTTGGTCAGCCCAGAGACGTTCTTGGCACGGATGACGGCGATGTCGGTCGTGGCGTCGGTGCCGACGATCTCGGCCGGAGCCGACTTGCCGTCGGTGAACTTCACCGTGATCGAGGCGTTGGAACCGCCTCCGCTGACCACGTGGTTGTTGGTCAGGATGAGCCCGTCCTCCGACAGGATCACGCCGGAGCCCTCCGACTGGCCGACCTCGATGGAGACCACAGACGGCTGGATGTTCTTGGCGACGTCGGCGATCGTGTTGGCGCCGGCCGCGACGGGGTTCACGATCGGGCTCGACGCGGCGACCTGCGTGACCCCGTTGCCGCCCGCGATCAGGGCCCCGGTGACGCCGCCGCCGACCGCCATGGCCGCGAGCGCGAGACCCGCGATGACCTTCTGACCCGCGGTGAACCGCATCCGCTGCCGCGGCACGGCGGGCGTCTCGGAGCCGGGCGGGGGCACCGCCCCGGGTCCGGCCAGGGCGGGGTGCTCAGCCGTACGGCTCGTCGCGTCGTCCGTCGGCGGCGGCCCCACGGCGACGAGGCGGTCGGTGTCCTCCCCGGCCTTGCCGTACCGGCCGGCTCGGGGCGGCTCGTTTCCGAACTGGGTCCAGCCGGAGCGGGGGTCCCGCGCGGCGCTCTCCTGCGCGCGGCTCTCCTCCGCCCGACCGTCCTTGGCCTCCGGCAACTCGGCGGCGCCGGTCGCCGGGTCTTCCGGCGCCGAGTTGTGCTCCCGCGGCTCGTTGTTCGACATGCCTTCCTCCCTGTTGCTCACCGTGGACGCCACGGCGGCGACCGGTCGATGTCCTGTCCCGGTACAAAGAGAGTGACAAACCGTCGATAAGAGCTGACTAAGCGAACGAACCTGCAGGTCAACAGGTCCTGACAAGGGCTTTATCAGCCGTGCTCAGGGGGTGTCGGCGCGGGCTGGGAGAAGTCCGAAAAATCTTTCCGCCGAGGCAGATCAAGAACCCATCGGCGCTGCTCCCCGGTGTCGGGCACGAGGAACGTAACGACCGCCCCCTCACCAGTTGGGTGAATTCCCGGGTTCGGGGGCCGGGAGCGGGTGGCCGGGCGGGTGGATGATGTAGGCGATGCCCCGGCTGTTGGATCCGCGCAGCCAGACGTTCTCGAAGTCGGCCCGGGAATAGACCCTGCGCACGCCGTCGTCGGTGGGGGCCGCCGGGTCGTTGGCGATCACGTCGCCGGTGCGGGTGAACCCGATCACGACCATGAGGTGCCCGTCGGTGGCGTAACCGGCCCCGCGCAGCTCCGCCGGGGTGAACGACTGCGAGGTCACCACAGGCACGCCCGCGGCCGTGAACCTCTCCAGCTCGGCCAGCGAACGCAGCCGCGTCACGAACCCTTCGAGGCCGTGATGGCCGGCGTAGGCGACGTTGAAGGGCCAGTTGCCCGCGCCCTTGTAGGCGTAGTCGTAGACGTGCCTGGCCGCGTGGTCCACCTCGGGGGCCGGGTCGGACCGGTCGACCCACGCGGTCTGCCGGGCGGAGGGGCCCTTGCCCCAGTATTCGAGCACCATCGCCACCGACGTCGGGCTGCACCACGCCTGGCCTCCGCCGTTCCACTGCGGGTAGTGGCCCCGGTGCGCGTGCTGCGAACGCCTCGGCACCTTGAGCTCCGTGCCCCACGCGGTGCCCCCGGTGCTCACCGCGACCCTCCGTGCCGCCGGTACGGCGGAGGCCATCGTGCCCAGCGACCGCACGACGGGGGTGGCGGCGCTGCCCGGCGACCGGTACAGGGTGGCGCGCAGCTGGTAGGCGGTGACGGGGCGGCCCGCGGCGGCGACGAAGGTGTCGGTGTCGACCCGGCCGTCGCGGTCGCGCTGTCCCGTGACGGAGGTGCGCAGGATGTCGGCGTCGCCGTACGCCCAGCGGCCCATCGAGTACCACCGGGTGAGGCCGGCGGCGTTGCGTCCGCGGAGCTCGATCTCGATCCAGGTGCCGGCCGGTGTGTCCGCCGTCCAGGACGCGATCAGTTCGGTGGCCGGGAACCCGACGGCCCGCTCCGGCCCCGTCCAGCGGGCGAACTCCCAGGTCTTGGCGCCGAGCGCGTCGGTGCGCTCCGCGGTGCCGACCGGCGAGGCGAAGCCGAGCCGAGGGCCGGTGTCCGCGCCCTCGCCCTCGCCCGTGCCCGTGCCCTCGCCCTCGCCCGTGCCCTCGCCCGTGCCCTGCCGGAAGTCCTCCCGCCGGTAGACGACGCCCGCGGCGCCCTCCTTGGCCACCCCGACTTCCACCAACGACAAGAACACCGTGAGCATCACTGCGAACACCGCCACATCGACCATTCTTCGCAGCGACCGGCATCCCCCGGCGAGCCATATGCCCGTGTCAGGGAAAGCCTCCTCCAAAGCCGCATCGTCGCACGCCCCTGCCTACACGCGGGCCCGGCAGGGGTCGCGGTGGGGGGCTCGGTAGGGGTCGCGCAGCGGCGCCGCGCGCTGCGCGAAGTCGGCCCGGATCATGTCCATCCTCGGGCCGGGGGCGTAGAAACGCCCCTTGGTCTCGCCGTACGGCTTGAGCCATCCCCTGGCCGACAGGTCCCTGAGGTCGCGCGCGGCCTGCCCCTGGCTGAGGGACTCGTCGGACTGGTAGGTGCCGCGGCGGAGCCGCCGGCTGACGAACACCTGGTAGAGGGCGGAGACGCAGCGGGGGTTGAGCCCTTCGGCGCCGGTCGCGTCCTCCAGGAGCATCCACACCTCGCCCGCCTCGGCCAGGCGCTGCCGTACGCGCTGGGCCTGCATGTGGTGGGCGCGCAGGCAGAAGCGGACCCATGGCAGGGTGTCGGCGTGGGGGTTCCACCGTCGGCGGCCCACCTCGCCGAGAGCCGCGTGGTACTCGACGGTGACGCGGGCCTGTCCGAGCCACTCCTCGATGGAGGCGAACTCGGGGGTCGTGATCTGGTCGCGCCCGAGCACGAGGGATTGGAGCGCGCGGGACACGCGGCCGTTCCCGTCGAGCCACGGGTGGATCTTGACGAGGTTCAGGTGGGCCATCGCCGCGCGGACGTGGCTGGGCGCGGCGAGGTCGCCGTCGTTGAGCCAGGAGACCAGTTCGTCGAGGAGTTGGGACACCTCGGCGGCGTCAGGACCTTCGTAGACCACCTCTCCGGTGGTGGAGTCGCGCACGTAGACGGCTCCGGGCCGGAGCGTGCCCGGGGTCTTGTCGATGTGGTGGCCGATCATCATGAAGTTGAGCGCGTGGAGCACCCCGGCGTCGAACCGGAAGGCCGGGCTCTGGGCGAGCACCCGGATGTAGGTCATGGCCTGCTGGCAGCCGGCGATCTCCCGGGTGGCCGGGCCCGGGGTGTCGAGCGGATCCTCCCCCGACATGATGGACTCGATGTCCTCCACTCCGGCGCGGTAGCCCTCGATGGCGTTGGAGCCCTGGATGGCGCGGGCCTGGAGCTGCCGCCGGACCTGACCGTCCCACCGGTGCGGCTCGGCCAGAAGGTAGCGCAGGTCGCGCCGCATCTCCTCGATCTCGATCAGGACGTCTTCGTCCGCCGGCTCCAGCTTGGGTGTGCCGTACAACATGCCCCAATGACAACATGGGCAAATCATTCAGTCAAATGACTGAATGATTTGCCCAATTATGTCGTGGCGCAGGTCAGGCGGCGGCGACCGCCGTGGTGGCGGGCTCCAGAGCGAGGTCGAGGACCTCGCGCACGTCGCTCACCGCGTGAACGGTCAGCTCCGCCCGCACCTGCTCCGGCACGTCGTCCAGGTCGGGCTCGTTGCGGGCCGGGATCAGGACGGTCGTGATGCCCGCCCGGTGGGCGGCGAGCAGCTTCTGCTTGACCCCGCCGATGGGCAGCACCCGGCCGGTGAGGGAGACCTCGCCGGTCATCGCCACGTCCGACCTGACGGGCCGCCCGGACAGGAGCGACGCCAGGGCCGTGGTCATGGTGACACCGGCGGAGGGGCCGTCCTTCGGGATGGCCCCGGCGGGCACGTGGATGTGCACGCCGCGGTCCTTGAGGTCGCCGACCGGCAGCTCGAACTCCACCCCGCGCGAACGCAGGTAGGAGAGCGCGATCTGCGCCGACTCCTTCATCACGTCGCCGAGCTGGCCGGTCAGGGTCACCCCGGTCGATCCGGTCTCCGGGTCGGCCAGCGAAGCCTCGACGTAGAGCACGTCACCGCCGGCGCCCGTCACCGCGAGACCGGTGGCGACGCCCGGCACCGCCGTACGCTGCCGGGACTCCGGCAGGGACGACTCGGGCACGAACCTCGGGCGGCCGATGTAGTCGACGAGGTCGCCGACGCCGACGCCGAGCGGCAGCTCGGCCTCGCTGAGGGCGACCTTGGCCGCGACCTTGCGCAGCACCCGGGCCACCGAGCGCTCCAGGGCTCGCACCCCGGCCTCCCTGGTGTACTCAGCGGCCAGGCGGCGCAGCGCCCCCTCGTCGACCGCGACCTCGTCGGCGGTCAGGCCGGCCCGCTCCAACTGGCGCGGGAGCAGGTGGTCGCGGGCGATGGCGACCTTCTCGTCCTCGGTGTAGCCGTCGAGCGTGACGACCTCCATGCGGTCGAGCAGCGGCCCGGGGATGGCTTCGAGCACGTTGGCCGTGGCGAGGAAGAGCACGTCCGACAGGTCGAGCTCGACCTCCAGGTAGTGGTCGCGGAACGTGTGGTTCTGGGCGGGGTCGAGCACCTCCAGCAGGGCGGCGGTCGGATCGCCCCGGTAGTCGGCGCCGACCTTGTCGATCTCGTCGAGCAGCACGACGGGGTTCATGGAGCCCGCCTCGCGGATGGCCCGCACGATGCGGCCCGGCAGCGCCCCGACGTAGGTGCGCCGGTGGCCCCTGATCTCGGCCTCGTCGCGCACGCCGCCAAGCGCGACGCGGACGAAGGAGCGGCCCATCGCCCGCGCCACCGACTCGCCGAGCGAGGTCTTACCGACCCCGGGGGGCCCGGCCAGGGCGAGTACGGCACCGCCGCGCCGCCCGCCGACGACCCCGAGGCCCCTGTCCTTGCGCCGCTTGCGCACGGCGAGGTATTCGACGATGCGGTCCTTGACGTCGTCGAGGCCGGTGTGGTCGGCGTCGAGCACCGCCCGCGCGCCCGCGATGTCGTAGGCGTCGTCGGTGCGCTCGTTCCACGGCAGGTCGAGCACCGTGTCGAGCCAGGTGCGGATCCAGCCGCCCTCGGGCGACTGGTCGGAGGCGCGCTCAAGCTTGTCGACCTCCTTGAGCGCGGCCTCGCGCACCTTCTCGGGCAGGTCGGCGGCCTCGACGCGGGCCCGGTAGTCCTCCTCCTCGCTCGACGGGTCGCCCTGGAGCTCGGCCAGCTCCTTGCGCACGGCGGCGAGCTGCTGGCGGAGCAGGAACTCCTTCTGCTGCTTCTCCACGCCCTCCTGGACGTCCTTGCGGATGGTCTCGGCGACGTCCAGCTCGGCCAGGTGGTCGCGGGCCCATCCGATCAGCAGCTCCAGCCGCCGCGACGGGTCGGGCGTCTCCAGCAGCTCGATCTTCTGGGCGGTGGTCAGCCAGGGGGCGTATCCGGCGCTGTCGGCAAGCTCCGACGGGTCGCCGATCTGGTTGACGGCGTCGACGACCTGCCATGCGCCGCGCTTCTGCAGGATCGTGGTGACCAGGGCCTTGTACTGCCTGCCGTACTCCTCGGCGGCCTCGGTGACCCGCGCCTCCTCCACCTCGGCGGCCTCGACCCACAGGGCCGCCCCCGGCCCTGTGGTGCCCGAGCCGACGCGCACACGCGCCACCGCCCTCACGACCGCGGCGGGCTCCCCGCCGGGCAACCGGCCGACCTGCTCGACCACGGCGGTGACGCCGACCGCGCCGTAGCGCCCGTCGATCCTCGGCACCAGCAGCACCTGCGGCTTGCTCCGGCCGGCGGCCTGGGCGGCGTCGATCGCGGCGCGCACCTCGCCGTCGGAAAGATCGAGCGGCACGACCATGCCGGGCAGCACGACCGAGTCGTCGAGGGGAAGGACCGGAAGGGTCAGTATCTCGCTCACGCTCTCTCGCTCTCTCCAAAGGTTGAGTTATACCGACTCAAGTATTGGGAGCCTCTGAATGTTCCCGAACTTGAGCGTGTTCGCCGTCAGCGATCAACCGGGCCTCGGAGCGGCCACCCCGTACAAGCCCGCGGGGAGCCCATCACTTCCCGGTGTCCCCCAGAAGGGCCACCCCCTCTGTCCCCCTCAAGGGCGACGACGGACGCGAATACCCCGATCTAGACTCGACCGATGACCAACCGCGCCCGCGTGCGGGCGGGCCGCGCCCGCGGCCGTGCGTGGCGGGCGTTCAAGGCCGCGCTGTTCACCGGCACCGCCGAACCCGTCCCCCCGCGTCACCCTTCCTCACCGATCGCGACGTCCAGACGCAGAAACCTGCCCCTGCTCGGGGAGGCCGACGTCGTCGTGGTGCTCGACCTCGCGCTCGCCGTGGTCATGGGCCTCGCCTCGCTGGTCATGCTCGTGCTGAGAGGCGTGCCCCAGGGGTCCGAAGTGTTCCTCCTCCCGCTCTACAGCGGCATGCTGCCCGTCCTTCTCCGCGACCGGTCGCCGGTCGCGGCCTGGCGCCTCTGCCTGGTCGCGTTCCCCATCGGCCGGATCAGCCCTCCGCCGGACACCATCGGCACGGTGAACACGCTCACCTACGTCGCCCTCGCGCTCTGCCTCTACGCCGTGGCCGTCCGCTGCGAGCGCGACCTCACCATCGCCGCCGCCGTGCTCACGGTTCTCACCACGATCATGTGGAGCCCGGACGACGGACCGCTTGAGAAGTTGGCTCTCTGGACCCCCGACGAGATGCTCCTCGGTGTCATCGTCCCGCTGCTGGCGGCGCTGCTCGGCTCCAACGTGCGCGTACGGCGGCGCCTGTCGGGCGACACCCTGCGCGCCGAGGAGGCGGAGGCCGCCAAGGCGGCACTGGAGGAGCGGTCGCGCATCGCCAGGGAGCTGCACGACGTGGTGGCCCACCACATGTCGGTGATCGCCATCCAGGCGGAGGCGGTGCCGCTGCGCGCCGCGGGCGACGCCCGCGAACTGGAGGCGGGCCTGAAGGAGATCCGGGAGCTGTCGCTGAACGCGCTGTCGGAGATGCGGCGGGTGCTCGGCGTGCTGCGCGACGAGCACGGCGAACGGGACACCGCGCCGCAACCGGGGCTGGACCGGTTGGGCGAGCTGATCGCCAACGCGCGGGCGGCGGGACTGACAGTGGGCGTCTCCACGCCGGAGCCCCTGGACGACCTGCCGGACTCGGCCGGGCTGACGGCGTACAGGATCGTGCAGGAGTCTCTGAGCAACGCGATGCGCCACGCGCCGGGGTCCACGGTGACCGTGGCCGTGAGCCGTACGGCGGGCGAGCTGCTGCTGCGGATCTCGAACGGTCCGCCCGCCGTCCCCGTTGCGCGGATCGGCGCGGACGACGAGCGGGTGGGACCCGGGCACGGACTGATCGGCATGCGGGAGCGGGCGTCGATGCTGGGGGGCACGCTGGCGGCCGGGCCGACGCCGGACGGGGGCTTCCGCGTGAGCGCTAGGCTTCCGATCAAGGAGGTACGGTGACGATCCGGGTGCTGATCGCCGATGACCAGGGCATGGTGCGCACGGGCTTCCGCGTGTTCCTCGCCTCCCAGCCCGACATCGAGGTGGTGGGCGAGGCCGAGAACGGCCTGGTCGCGGTCGAGCGCGCGGCCGCGCTGAAGCCGGACGTGATCCTTATGGACGTGCGGATGCCGGTGATGGACGGCCTGACGGCCACCCGGGAGATCCTCGGCGGCACGGCCGACGGCCCCTCCAAGGTGCTGATCCTGACCACGTTCGATCTGGACGACTACGTCTACGAGGCCCTGCGGGCGGGGGCGAGCGGGTTCCTCCTCAAGGACGCCTCGGCGCTGCAGCTCGCCGAGGCGGTGCGCGTGGTCGCCGCGGGCGAGGCGCTCATCGCGCCGTCGGTCACCAAGCGTCTGATCGCGGAGTTCGCCCGGCTGGGCGGGCCGCGGGCGCCCTCGCTGCGGAAGATCGAGGAGTTGACCGAGCGCGAGACCGAGGTGCTCGCCCTCATCGCCCAGGGGCTGTCCAACCAGGAGATCGCCGAACGGCTCCACGTCTCCGACCAGACGGTCAAGACCCACGTCGGCCGCATGCTGGCCAAGCTCGGCCTGCGCGACCGCGCCCAGGCCATCGTCTACGCCTACGAGAGCGGCCTGGTGCGGCCTTTCTGAAGCAAGACCCTCTCTGCGGCACGGCTCCTCCGGGTCGCCCTCCGTAACTCCCCGGGACCACCCCGAAGATCACTCTCTGCGGTGACGTGCGCGACAGCGCCGGACTCCTACCGTCCTGCCTGAACCACAGGATGGGGAGAACGGATGACAGGTCGGACCATGGTGAGCGTGGCGGCGGTGGTGGCGGCCGTCGGAGGGCTGCTCGGCTCTCCGCAGGCCGCCCCGGTGGAGAAGCTCGTCCGGGTCTACGGGGATCTCGCCACCGCCGAGCACGTGGCGGTCGTGGTGCCGGGCTCGGACACCACGGTCGCCACGTTCGAGAGGCGGGGCGACAAGCCGTACAGCACGCCGGAGGGCGGGGCGAAGGCGCTGATGGCCGAGGCGCGGCGGGTGGACCCGGCGGCGAAGCTGGCGGTGGTCGCCTGGCTCGGCTACGACAGCCCGAAGACGTGGAGCCTTGGGGTGGCGACGGCGCACGCCGCCGAGGAGGGCGCACGTGCGCTGCGCGGCGTGGTGGATAACCTGGAAGGCAAGCGGGTGACGCTGCTGTGCCACAGCTACGGATCGGTGGTGTGCGCCAAGGCGGTGCCGGGCTCGGCGGTGGCCGATCTGGCCGTCTTCGGAAGCGCGGGCCTCCAGGTCGGCCACGCCCGTGACCTCGGCGGGGTGCGGCTCTGGGCGGGGCTCGGTGCCGACGACTGGATCAGCAACGTGCCGAACGTGACGATCGGCCCGTTCGGGTTCGGGGCCGACCCGATGCACCCGGACTTCGGCGCCCGCCGGTTCACGACCGGTCGGGCGGGCCACAGCGACTACCTGCGCCCGGAGTCCGAGTCCCTGCGCAACCTCACGCTGATCGCACTCGGTCGCGCCTCGGAGGTGACCGTTGTCCGCTGAGACCGCCGCACCACCGCCGATCCCACGGATCCGGGCCCGGCTGCGCGCTTACGCGGCGGGCGTGGACGCGGCCACGCCGGCGGGCCGCGATCGGGCCGCCGACGTGCTCCGCGCGGGGGCGATCGGCGGAGTGGTGCTCGGGCACTGGCTGGTCACGGCCTGGGACTTCACCGCGGAGGGCCACCTGGTGATGTCCAGCCCGCTCGCCTACCTGCCGGACCTGGCCCCGGTGTCGTGGGTGCTCCAGACCCTCGCCGTGTTCTTCTTCGTCGGCGGCCACGTGTCGGCGCGAAGCCTCCTCACCCTGCACGCGGACACCCGTGCGTGGCTGGGCGGGCGGATGGTCCGGCTGCTGCGGCCCGCCGTGCCGCTCCTGCTGTTCTGGGCGGTGCTCGCGACTGCGCTCACGGCCGCGGACATGCCGTGGCGCTCCCTGCGTTCCCTCATGCTGCCCGCCCTCGGGCCGCTGTGGTTCCTCGCCGTGTTTGCGGCGCTGACCGCGCTCACGCCGCTGCTGCTGCGCCTGCCGCCCTTCGCCGTCCCGGCCGCCATGGCCGGCGTCGTGCTGGCGGTCGACCTGGTACGGCCGTCGCCCGGCGGGCCGACGTCCCTGGGATGGGTGAACGTGCTCGCCGCGTGGCTCGTGCCGTACGGGCTCGGGGTGGCCTTCGCGCGCGGCCGGCTGCGCGGGCGCGCGGCGGCGTGGGGTCTGCTGCTGGGCGGCGCGGCGGGGATGGCGGTGCTGCTGGTGGGGTTCGGTTATCCGGCGAGCATGGTGGGGGTGACCGGCGCGCGGGTGTCGAACCTGTCGCCGCCGACGTTGGCCGCGGTGTGCTTCGGAGCGGCCCAGGTGGGGGTGGCGCTGCTCGCGCGGGAGCGGCTGGCGCGTCTGGCGCGCGGACCGGGCCTGTGGGCGGTGGTGGTGGTCATCAACCTGTCGGCGATGGCGCTGTTCCTGTGGCATCAGACGGCGCTCGTGCTGGTGGCGCTGGCGGCCATGCCGTTCGGCGCGGTGCCGGGGCTGCTCGCGCCGCCCGCCGACGCGGGGTGGATCGCGGGCCGGGTGGGATGGATGCTACTCCTCGCCGTGGCGGCGCTGGTCGCGGTGGTGGTCGCGTCCGTGGCCCGGCTCAAGTTTCACGACAGGGTGTCGCCATCCTCTTGACCACCGCGCGCCGTCTTTGCGACACTCTGTCGTGAAAGCTTTTCACGCTGGCACCGACCGACGCGAGTGAGTGGCATATGACCGATACGCCGTTCTCTGAAACCTTGAAGAACGCCACCTGGGGCGAGCATTCGCAGGCCGAGGACGACGGCTACCTCAAGGCGCTGATGGCGGGGCGGCTCAGCCGCGAGTCCTACGGCGAGATGGTGGCCCAGCACTACTTCGCCTACCTCGCGCTGGACGGCACCGCCAGGCAGCTCGCCGACGACCCGGTCGCCGGGCCATTCGTGCGGCCGGAGCTCTTCCGGGAGGAGGCCCTGATCCGCGACCTCACCACGATCTACGGCCCGTCCTTCCGGGACCGGATCTCCCCCAGCAAGCCCACCCTCACCCTGGTGGCGCGGATCAACCAGATGGCCGACTGGCCGGGCGGATACGTCGCCCACCACTACACGCGCTACATGGGCGACCTGTCCGGCGGGCAGTTCATCAGGATGGGGCTCCAGAAGATCTACGGCTACGGGCCCGGCGGCGGAGTGGACTTCTACCGCTTCGACATCGGCAGCCTGCCGCGCTTCAAGGAGGACTACCGCCGCAGGCTGGACGCGATGCCGGTGGACGGCTCCGAACGGCAGCGCGTCATCCGCGAGACCCGCCTCGCCTACCAGCTCAACACGGAGGTCCTGAGCGACCTCGGCCGCTCACTGCCCGCGAGCACGGCGGCCTGAACCCGAACGCGCTGTGCGACGATGGAGACATGCCCCGGATCTCGGCCGCCACGATCGGCGAACACCGCGCGCAGACCCGCGACCGCATCCTTGAAGCGGTCGCGCGGCTGGCCCGCAGGCAGGGCATCGACACCATCTCCCTGACCGATGTGGCGGGCGAGGCCGGCATCACCCGCACGGCGCTCTACAACTACTACCCCGACAAGGCCGCGCTCCTGCTGGGGTTCACCGAGCGCGTCACCAGCTACTTCATCGAGAGCTACGAGCGCGAGCTGCCCTCCGGGGCCTCCCCCGCCGACCGGCTGCGCGCCTTTGTCCGCCTCCAGCTCGCCGGGCTGCTCGCCCACCCCCACCCCGGCCCCGCCGACCTGAGCGCCACCCTCGGTCCCGACGCCTACCAGCGCCTCGCCGATCACGTCGCGCCGATGCAGCGCGTCCTCGTCGACATCATCGAGAGCGGGGTCGAGGCGGGCGACTTCCACGCCGACGACGTGCCGGCGACCGCCCGCTTCATCCTCGCCGCCGTCGGCTCCGAGCGCATCCCGCTGCTGGACGGCTCGACCACGCCGGAGGCCGCCGAGTCCCGCCTGACGCGGTTCGTCCTGCGGGCGCTCGGCGCGCGGGTCTGATGGCCCCCTCCGCCCGCCCGGAGGGTGACGGCGCGGTGGAGGACGGCCGCATCCGCCTCTCCTCGGGCCGGGGGCGGTGGGTCCTCGCCGCCACCGTGCTCGGCTCGGGCATGGCGATGCTCGACGGCACGGTGGTCAACGTGGCCCTGCCGACGCTCGGGGCGCAGCTCGACGCCGGGATGTCCGGCCTCCAGTGGACCGTCAACGCCTACACGCTCACGCTGGCCGGGCTGATCCTGCTCGGCGGCTCGCTCGGCGACCGCTTCGGGCGGCGCAGGATCTTCCTGATCGGCGTCGTCTGGTTCGCGATCGCCTCCGCGCTCTGCGGGCTGGCCCCCGACATCGAGGCCCTCATCGCCGCCCGCGCCCTCCAGGGCGTCGGGGGCGCGCTGCTCACCCCCGGCTCGCTGGCGATCATCCAGTCCTCGTTCGTCCGCGACGACCGGCCGCGCGCCGTCGGGGCGTGGTCGGGCCTCGGCGGCGTGGCCGCCGCCGTCGGGCCGCTGCTCGGCGGGTGGCTCGTCGAGACCGTGGGCTGGCGGTGGGTGTTCCTGATCAACCTTCCCCTGGCCGCGGTCGTCGTGGCCGTCGCCGTACGGCATGTGCCGGAAAGCCGGGACACCGCGGCGGCGGGACGTTTCGACGTGCTCGGCGCGGTGCTCGCGGCGCTCGCGCTCACCGGCGTCACCTACGGCCTGATCCAGGAGGGCGCGGCGCTACTCGCGCTGGTCCCGGGGGCGGCCCTCGGCGTGGCGTTCGTGCTGGTGGAGATGCGCAGGTCCCCCGACGCCCTCGTGCCGACGGGCCTGTTCCACGACCGGGTGTTCAGCGCGATCAACGTGGTCACCCTGGTGATGTACGCCGCGATGGGCGTGGTGTTCTTCCTCCTCGTCATGGAGCTCCAGGTCGCGGCCGGGTTCTCCCCCGTCGCCGCCGGGTCGGCCATGCTGCCGGTGACCGCCCTGATGCTGCTGCTGTCGGCCCCGGCGGGCGAGCTCGCGCGGCGGGTCGGCCCGCGGATGCCGATGACGCTGGGCATCCTGCTCTGCGCCGCGGGCATGGCGGGGATGAGCCGCATCGGCCCGGGGGCCTCCTATGTGATCGACGTCCTGCCGCCGGTCGTCGTCTTCGGCCTCGGGCTGTCGGCGGCGGTCGCGCCCCTCACCGCCACCGTCCTCGCGTCCGCCGAGGAGCGCTACGCGGGTGTGGCGAGCGGGGTCAACAACGCGGTCGCGCGCACGGGCGGGCTGCTCGCCGTGGCCGCGGTGCCTTCGCTGGCGGGCCTCACCGGCGACGCCTATCGCGACCCGGCCGCCTTCGCCTCGGGCTTCCGCACGGCGATGCTCGCCTGCGCCGCGCTGATGGCGGTGTCGGCCGTGATCGCCTTCCTCGCCGTGCGCCGCAACGTGCTGGCCCGCCCGGAGGCGCGCGAGCCGGAAAGCCGACCCCACTGCGCCGTCAACGCGCCGCCGCTGGAGCCCGACGACAAGCCTCGGACCCCGTAGCGCCGGCACGTGACGCGTTCCCCCGCGGTCAGAGCAGATACGGCTGGAGGTGGGGGTTCAGCCTGCCCGACCCCAGATATTTTTCCACCGTGTGGAAGTCGATCCAGTCGAGGTTCACCTGGATGTCCAGGTCGACGCCTCCGAACAGCGCGGCGAGCGCCGGAGGGATGGCCGCGATGTCGTCCTTGTCGGCGATGTTCACCCAGCGCGCGACACCTTTCGGACGCTGCCCCCGGCCCTTGACGGGGGCGGGCGTCAACCGGTCGAACACCACCCGGCGCAGTCCCAGGGGACTGCCCAGAGTGATCAGCAGATCCACCTCCAGGTCCGGGTTGGCCCACAGCGCCTCATAGGCGACGACGCTGCCGAGCGAGTGAGCGATCACCACCCGCGCCTTCTCCCGTCTGATCGTCTCGGCGACCTCGCTGGCGCACGCCGCCCGCGCCCCCTGCCTGCCGTCCAGGTAGGCCGACACCTCCGGGGCGAACAGGCCGGCGAAGGCCGCCGCCCGGTGGTCGAGGCGCGTCAGCAGCCATTCGGTGAGCCTGCGCAGCGACCCGGTCAGCGACTCCCCGACCGCGTTCTTCAGGGCGTCCACCTGGGCGGCCCACTCGACGAGGACGGCCTGCGCCTTCTGGTCCATCGGCTGCGGGGCGGCGGCCCTCATTGGAGCGTTCCCGGCCGGGCCGTCGTTCAGCAGGTGGGCGTAGTAGGCCACCGTCGTGATGTAGGACTGCCCCGAGTGGGCCGACCCGCCGGTGAGCCCCGCGTGCAGATAGCGGTCCCACTTGAGGCGCATGGCCTCCGCCGCCCCCTCGGGGGACCGGCCCGCTTCCTCGTAGTACTTGTGCTTACCGATTCCATGCACGCCGACGATGGCCGACACCGCGTACTCCTCAAGCTTTCCGGACCCCGCGCACACTTTGCCCGACCATGCGGGGCGCCACAACTCGGTCTGATAATTCGCTAGGGCACAATTCAGTTGCCTTCGCCGGAGACGCCCTCGATATCCTTGAGGTCCACGGCTTCCCGCCCCGCGATGCCGTACCGGACACCCCGCGTACGGCACCGCGAGCCACGCCCACACCCATCAGAAACCCGGAGGGTCCCGTCTCATGTCCGGCCCACTGCTCGTGCGCGGCGCCATCGCCATCCCCGAGGATGAGCTCCAGTGGCGCTTCTCACGCGCCTCCGGCCCGGGCGGGCAGGGCGTCAACACCACCGACAGTCGCGTCGAGCTCAGCTTCGACCTCGCGTCCACCTCGGCCCTCGGCCCCGCGCTCAAGGAGCGCGCCCTGGAGCGACTCGCCGGGCGCCTGACGGGCGGCGTGATCACCGTCGTCGCCTCCGAGCACCGCTCCCAGCTCCGCAACCGCGCCGCCGCCCAGGTCCGCCTCGCCCACCTGCTCGGCGAGGCCGTCGCCCCGCCGCCGAAACGCCGCCGCCCCACCAAACCCAGCCGGGCCGCCGTGCAGCGCCGCCTCACCGAGAAAAAGCACCGCTCCGACCTGAAGCGCCTCCGCCGCGGCGACCACTGAGGCACCATGGGCTCCCTGCACCCGATCACGCTCCAACCCAGCGTCCGCGCCCTTGTGCTCGACGGCGACCGGCTCATCGTGTTCCGCCGCACCCCGCCGGGACGGCCCGTCTACTGGTCGGTGCCCGGCGGCCACGTCGAGCCCGCAGACGCGACGTTCGAGCACGCGCTGCACCGCGAGATGCTCGAAGAGCTCGGCGCCGTGGTCAGGAGCGTCACCCCGCTCACCACCCTGCGCTGCCTGCGGCCCGAGGGCGTGAAGCCGCAGCACGTGTACGGCTGCCGCCTGGTCTCCCTGGACGCCGCGCTGCGCTGCGGCCCGGAGTTCGACGACCCCGCCCGCGGCCACTACGAGACCGTGCGTCTCCCCCTGGAACCGGCCGCTGTCGAAGGGCTCGACCTCGTTCCGCCGGAGCTCGCCGCGTATCTCGTCGAGCACATCGCCCGCCTCCCCGAGCTGATCGGCCCCTGACCCGCCGCGCCACTGGAGCCCGTTGTCCCCCGCCGACCCGGCCCCGATGGATCTTGCCGCCTTCCGGCCGTCCCGGGGCCTGTCCACACCGCCGCCTCCGCCGCTAGGTCGCCGGCGCAGGAGCGCCCGCCGGGAATGTGTGCGCGGCGACGAACCGCTCCCCCGGGAAACAGTGAAGAATGCCGTCATGTCGCTTCTGCAATCTGCCCGGGACATGAGTGGCGAGCTTCAGCGGCTGCGCCACGCCCTCCACGCCGAGCCCGAGATCGGCCTCACACTGCCGCGCACCCAGGAAAAGGTGCTCCAAGCCCTCGACGGACTGCCGCTAGAGATCGGCACCGGACGGTCGCTCACGTCGGTGACCGCGGTGCTGCGCGGCGGAAAGCCTGGCCCTGTCGTCCTGCTCCGCGGTGACATGGACGCGCTTCCCGTCCACGAGCGCAACGCCCTGCCGTACATCTCCACGGTGGACGGCGTCATGCACGCGTGCGGGCACGACCTGCACACGGCCATGCTCGCCGGGGCGGCCCACCTGCTGTCGGCGCGGCGCGAGGATCTCGCGGGGGACGTCGTCTTCATGTTCCAACCGGGGGAGGAAGGGCACGAGGGCGCGCGGTACATGATCGAGGAGGGGGTGCTGGACGCGGCGGGACGGAGGCCCGCCGCGGCGTACGCCCTCCACGTGGTGTCCGGGATGCTGCGGCCGGGGGTGTTCTCGGCACGCGGCGGGCCGATCATGGCCGCCGCCGACACCCTGGTGGTCACCGTACGCGGCAGAGGCGGGCACGGCTCGGCTCCGCACCGGGCGCTCGACCCGATCCCGGCGGCGTGCGAGATGGTGACCGCTCTCCAGACGATGGTCACGCGGGGTTTCGATGTGTTCGACCCCGTCGTCATCACCGTGGGCAGTTTCCACGCCGGAACCGCGGAGAACGTCATCCCCGACGAGGCGCGTTTCGAAGTGACGATCCGCACGTTCAGCAAGGCCAACCGCGCCGCCGTGAAGGAGCGCGCGGTCCGGCTGGTGACGAACATCGCCGAGGCGCACGGTCTGGCGGGCCGGGCCGAGTTCGGCATGGGCTACCCGGTCACGGTGAACGACCCGGACGAGTCGGCCTTCGCCGGCGACGCGGTGACCGACCTGCTCGGCCCCGGCAGGTACTTCGTCGCCCCTCAGCCCGTCACAGGGGCCGAGGACTTCTCCTACGTCCTCGACGAGGTCCCTGGCGCGTTCCTCTTCCTGGGGGCGTGCCCGCCGGAGCGCGACCCGGCCACCGCTCCCTACAACCATTCGGCGGAGGTGGAGTTCGACGACGCGGTGCTCCCGGACGGCGCCGCGCTTCTGGCCCACCTCGCCATGAGCCGGCTGGCGCGGTAGCGGAAACTCGGCCTGTCAGCCCATATTCGGAAATGGGTAAACCGTCTTTCCGGATGACTGAAATGAATTGACCCCGGACATGAGTCGACCGCCTCGTCGTCGGCGAGAGGCGGTCATGTGCGGGGTCCGCTCTACGGCGGTTATGGGAGAGCCGATAGGAGCCGGAGCCGGACACCGGGGTGCGGGCTAAGCGGAGGAGCGGTTTTAGCGCGGCGGGTGCCACCGCTCGTCGGCGGCACCCTGGGGTCGGTCAGGTTTCGTCCCTGTAGCCATGCCGCACACGCAACCACAGCGGCAGAACAAACCAGACGACCAAGAACCCGAATAAGGCCACTATCACGATATACGGCGCAGCCGTCATTCCCATGACGTCGAGGACGAGCATCAGAGCGCATCCCAGAGCGACCATGAGCATGACCAGCCCGACGAGGGTCAGGCGGCTCGCCAACTTGACCAGCTTCTTCTTCAGCTGCCGTCCGTAGACGATGCGGTGGAAGGGAGCCGGCGCGGTGAGCAGAGCCGCCGCGATCATCGTGGTGACCAGCGCCGCCACGTAGATGATTCGCTGAGTCGGTGTGATGGTGGCGAAGCGCGGCATGAAGGCGAGAGCCATCAGGAAGCCCGCCAGAGCCTGCACGGAGGTCTGGCCGATGCGGACCTCCTGCAGCAGCTCGGCGTAGCCGCGATTCAGAGCCTGAGCCGAGGACTCCTGCGTCGGCGCGCTCGGCGATGCCGGCGCGGACGCCTCCACGGTGTCGATCTCCGACTTACTCGGCTGGAACGCCTGGGCAGGCGTGACCTGTTTAGAGGGCAAGCGAATGCGGGTCGACTGTGCCATGACGCTCCTTGCGTTGGGGAACACTGGGTGGTGCCAAAAAGGCACCGATACCCGTTTGTACCCCCAGACACCGGACAAGGGAACACCTAGCACCGAGAATGTATAGGGAGAATTCACCTATCAGTCAAATATCAGACTTTTTCCCGCTTTAAAGGAATCCCTAGCCGCCTTTCGGAGATCATTAACTATCATCCGAGGGATGTTTCGCGCCTTCTTCGCTTAAGTCGGCAAAAGGGGCGCTAACACCCCTAGCATAGATTACCTCCAGGCGAGTCCCTTGTCTATTGCCACTCATAGACGGCGCTCCCCTTGGGAAAGGCCCATTGAGGGAAAATACACGCTTCTATCTCCCAACTCGCCCATCCGTACCGGGCGCCAGCAGCTCCAACGCCTCCTCGGCCCGGCGCATCGACACCACGGGGTCGGCCTCCACAGACCCGATCTCCTCATCGAAGTTGAGGTCGTGGAACACCTCGGTGACCCCCATCGCGGCGAGGCCCGCGACATCGGACCGGATCTCGTCGTAGGACCCCGTGAGCGGAGCACGCCCCGGATCCCCGCCCGGCCGCACCCTCGTCACCCCCCGCACAACGAACCGCAGCGCCGACGGGTCGCGCCCCGCCTCGCGGGCCGCGTCCTTGACCAGGGCTATCCGAGCGTCGATACGCCGCAGGTCGGCCGAGCTTGAGCTGATCCAGCCGTCGGCCAGCCGGCCCACCCGCCGCAGCGCGGCGTCGGCGTTCCCGCCGAGGAGCATCGAAGGCGCCGGACCGGGCCGAGGCTCCTGCCGGGAGGCCGGAAGCGTATAGACGTCCCCGTCGAACTCGGCCACCTCACGCGTCCAGAGGCGCCTCACCACCTCAAGGAACTCCTCCGCCCGGCGCCCGCGCCCCTCCATCGGGACGCCGGAGGCGGCGAACTCCTCCGGCATCCATCCGAGCCCGAACCCGGCCGTGAGCCGCCCCGCGGCCAGGTGCTGCAGCGTGGCGAGCTGCTTGGCGTAGTAGGCGGGAGAGGCCAGCGGGATGTTGAGGATGGCCGCGCCGAGCCGTATCCGCTCGGTCAGTCCCGCCAGGTACGCCAGGGTCGCGACGGGGTCCTGCACACTCTGGTACACCGGAGCCAGGGAGCGGTCCACCGGGACGAGAAGCCGTTGGAACGTCCACAGTTCGTGATAGCCGAGCTCCTCGGCCCGGCGCGCGATACGCGCCATGTTCGCCGGAGTGGCCCAGGAACCCGACATCGGTACGGCAAAGCTGATCTTCATTCCTTCACCTTAGAACGGTCCCACCCCCCGGCCCCGGCGCGCCGCCCCGCAATACGGGCGGCCGACCGTGCTCCCGGGTCACCGCGGGCCCCGCACCAATGGTTCACTTTCGTCATGACCCAGGCCCCCCACCTGACGCACCCCGCAGACGACTCCGCAGACGAACCCGCCGACGAGTTCTCCGACCCGCTCATCCGGGAGATGGCGCGCATCGCCCTCCGGCACGGCCGCGACCACGGCGGCGACAACGCCTCCGTCATGCCGACCCGGCCCGACGTGGTGATCGTGCGGGCGGGCGGTGTCGTCGTGAAGGCGCACGCCCCGGGCATGGCGGCCGGACCGCTGCGGATGCGCATGCGCGCCGCGGTCGAACCCGTGCTGGACGCCGTGCTGCTGCGGCCGTTGCACGCCGAGGTGGCCGACGTGCACGGCAGGCTTGTCACGGTCTGGCCCGCGGGCGAGCCGGTCGACCACGACGCCCCGGAGGCCGCCCCCTGGGAGGAGGCCGCACGGCTGCTGGCCGGGTTGCACGCCGTACCCGCTGGCGCGCTGCCGCCCCTGCCGCCCGCCGGCGGGCCCGCGCGCGCCGCGGACCTGGTGGCCTCGCTCACCGGCGACGGTCCGGAGGAACGGGTCGTCCGCCGGGTGTTCGCCGCGCTGCCGCCGGAGGCGCGGGGTGAGCGTCCGCATCCCGACGCCCAGGTGACCCACGGCGACTGGCACATGGGCCAGCTTGTACGGCTCGGCGCGTGGAGGCTCATCGACGTGGACGACTTCGGGCTAGGCGACCAGGCGTGGGATCTGGCGCGGCCCGCCGCGTGGTTCGCGATGGGGCTGCTGGAACGCTCTGCGTGGGAACGCTTCGTCACGGCATACGTCGAGGCGGGCGGCCGCGCGCTCGGCCCGGGCGACCCGTGGGAGCGGCTCGACGTCCCGGCGCGGGCGCTGTCCGCGCAACTCGCCGCGGGCGCCGTGGCCAAGGCGCGGAGGGAGCACCGGCCTCTCGACGAAGTGGACGCCCTGCTCGTGGAGACATGCGCCAGGATTGTGAGTGTGCGGGAAGCGCTGCCGTAGCGTCTTCACGCAGTAAGTTGTCGGTAGAGGCACATGAGCCAAGTGCAAGGAGACGGCTAAATGCAATGCCCGAAGTGTCGCGGCACGATGCGCACATACGACCGCAACGGAGTTCACATCGAGCAGTGTGAGAACTGCCGCGGGATCTTCCTCGACTACGGCGAGCTTGAGGCGCTGACCCGTCTGGAGTCGCAGTGGTCGCAGAGCCACGCCGCTCCCCCGCCGCCGCCGCCGGCTCACGGCGCTCCCGCGTGGGGCGCTCCGCACGGACACCACCACGGCAGCCACCACCGCAAGCGCGGCTGGGCGGGCCTGCTGTTCTCCAGCTGACGAAGCGATTCGCCGGCAGACCTCGACGATGAAGACCGCGGCCCTCCGCCCGAGGGTCGCGGTCTTCGTTCATCCGCCGGTCGGCGAGCCCGCAGGTCGGCGAGCCCGCAGGTCGGCGATTCCGTCTGCCGGCGCGCGCGTCAGTCCGGGAAGTCGTCGGGGTCGACGTTCTTGGTGCGGATCGTTCCGCCCCGCACGCCGTGGAGGGTGATGGTCCAGTTGTTCCACCGCACGTGTGTGGAGGTGTAGCGCGTCTTGAAACGCAGAGAGCTGCCGAACAACTGGAACGAGCACATGCGGCCGAACGCGCGCGCCTTGGACTGCCAGTCCTGGCCCTGGGTGAAGTAGATCTTGTACTTCCCGTCGCGCACGCCGGACACGGTGAACTTCTTCTTCTTGCGCACGTAGACGCTGAACGCCTTTTTCTTCCCGCGTATCACCGTCACGACCGCGTCGTACGACGACCCGTTGTCGATCTTGAGCGAGCCGCGGCCCGTCCTGCTCTCGGACCGCAGGAACCGCCCGTTCGACCACCGCCGGGACTGGCGCCCCGGGATCTTCACGGTGACCGCGTCGGCCGGGTAGTCGCCGAGCCGGGCGAGGTCCTCTCCGGCACGGTCCAGGTCCTTGATGTCGCCGGCCTCGCCGAGGGCCGTCATGACGCTGGACGCGGTGCACACCGAGCCCGCCCCCACGCTGAGTTCGACGGTGTCGAGCCCGCTGGACAGCGCGGCGAGCTGGGTGACATAGGCGATGTGGGCGGCCTCGGTCCCCGCCGGCGGCGTGAGCGCCTGGAGCCGCCCTCCGGCGTCGCGGAGCGCGTCGCTCGCGCCGTCGAGGCGTTTGCGCAGGGTCTTGCGCGTCTTGGCGTCCGCCAGCGACTCCAAGGAATCGCGCACCGGTCCGACCGCGGCCTCCAGCTCGCGGCGATAGCCGACGGGGTCGAGCCCGGTCGGCGTCGGCGGGGCGGTGACCCCGGATCCGTCTCCGCCGATGACACCGCCGGCGCTGGATTCCCCGCGCGGCGGCTGAACTGTTTCCGCGGTGCATCCTGTCAGAGCGAGAGAGGCGACGACCAGTACGCAGGGGATCGCACGGGGGGCAGTCACCAACCAACTATTTCCCGATTGATCCCCTGCGTCAATTGACATCGGTTACGCGACCTCGGTCAAGCCGGCCTCCCTGCCCATCCGGAGCCGCCGCGTGATGCCCACCGACTCCAGGAACGGCAGATCGTGGGAGACCACGATCAGCGCGCCCCGGTAGGCGTTGAGCGCCTGCGTCAACTGCGCCACGCTCGCCAGGTCCAGGTTGTTGGTGGGCTCGTCGAGCAGGAGCAGGCGGGGAGGCGGATCGGCGGACAGGAGGGCGGCGAGCACCGCACGGAAACGTTCCCCTCCCGACAGCGTGCCCACCACCTGGTCCACCCGCGCGCCCCGGAACAGGAAGCGGGCGAGCCGCTCCCGGATCGCCCCGACGGACGCGTCCGGCGCGAACCTCCGTACGTTGTCGAGCACGCTCAGCGCGTCGTCGAGCAGATCCAACCGCTGCGGCAGGTAGCCGACGCCCTTCACCCCGACGGCGGCCCGCCCCGCGAACCCGGGGGAATCGCCGACGAGCGCCCGCAGGAACGTGGTCTTGCCCGAACCGTTCGCCCCGGTCAGCGCGATGCGCTCCGGCCCCCGCACGATCAGCTCGTCGAGCGGGCGCCCCCGCTCGGCGGCGTCGCCGCCGTCCCCGTCCGGCTCGAAGCCCGGTACGCGCAGCAACTCCAGGCCCGCCACGGTGAGAACCGTACGGCCCGCCGGGACGTCGGTCTCAGGCAGGGTGATGCGGATCTCGGCGTCGTCGCGCAGCGCGCGCTGCGCCTCGGACAGCCTGTCGCGCGCCTCGGTGACCTTGTCGAGATGCTGGTTGCGGAGCTTGCCCGCCGACACCTGGGAGCGTCGTTTGAGCTCCCCGATCAGAATCCTGGGGAGGCCGCTGTCGGCGGCCTTTCTCGCGGTCCGCTGACGCCGGTCGAGTTTGATCCGCGTCTCGATGAGCTCGCGCTCCTGCCTCTTGACGTCGGCCTGGGCGGATCTCACGCCGCGTTCGGCGGCCTCGCGTTCGGCGGCGAGCACCTCCCGGTAGGCGGAGAAATTGCCGCCGTACATGCGGATCCCGCCCTCCGACAGATCGGCGACCTGGTCCACGCGTTCGAGCAGCGCCCGGTCGTGGCTCACCACCACCATGACGCCCGACCACGCGTCGACCGCCTGGTAGAGCCGCTGCCTGGCCGCGAGGTCCAGGTTGTTGGTGGGCTCGTCCAGCAGCAGCACATCCGGTCTGCGCAGGAACAGCGCGGCGAGACCCGTCATCACGACCTCGCCGCCCGACAGCGTGTCGGTGGTGCGGTCGAGCCCGATCCCGGCGAGGCCGAGCCGGTCCAGCTCCGCCAGCGCCCGCTCCTCCACGTCCCAGGCGTCGCCGACCGCGGCGAAGTTGTCCTCCGAGACCTCACCCCGCTCGATCGCGTGCAGCGCCGCCCGCACGTCGCTGATGCCGAGCAGGTCGCTGACCGTACGGCGTGCGCCCAGCGGAAGGTTCTGCGGCAGATAGCCCACCTCGCCGTCCACGGCGACGGACCCCGCGGCGGGCCGCAGCTCTCCGGCGATCAGCCGGAGCAGTGTGGACTTGCCCGATCCGTTGACCCCGATCAGCCCGGTACGGCCCGGCCCGAAGGCCGTGTCGAGGTCCTTCAGCACAGGGGTGCCGTCGGCCCAGGAATAGGACAGTCCATCAATGACAATGGAAAAAGCCATAAGGCCGCTCCTCCAACGTGTCGTGGTTTTCGTGACACTGCGGGAGGACACCGCGCGCATCGGCCGCCGCCGCGGGACGGTCACCGCATCACCGCTCGGACCGAGCCCACCGGGGCTGCGGCCTCATGCCCCTGGCGAGGAGCGGATGGAGCGGGAGGGAGCGTCCCGGAACACCACAGGAACGAGGAACCTGGGCGGGTCGCGGGGGAAGGGAGGCCGCCGGAGGCGGATCCACTGAGGCCGGATGCGCGGCACCCTTGACACGGGTGCGAGAACGCGGTGTCCGCGAACCTCAGATCCTCACTCTAAGCCCCCAAGGGACGGCAATAGGACCCCTGTAAGGTACGCAGCGACCTACGCCGCTGTCAACGACGTTTTCGAATCCCTTGGCCGAAAGAGCCGTCCCCCCGCCCCCGCTCTCCGAGCGGGGGCGGGGGAGGCGCGGCGGGTCAGCCGGAGCGGCGGGCCGCCGAGAACGCGGACAGGATCCGCTCGGCGGCGAGCGCGGGGGTGAGGGCGCCGTCGAGCACCTGCCGCTCCACCTCCGGGGACAGCGCGGCGACGGCGGGATGGTGGCGCAGGTCGTGGATCAGGCGATCCTGCACGAGCGTCCACGTCCAGCCCACCTGCTGGCGGCGCCGGCGTTCCGCCAGTTCCCCCGACGCCGACAAGGTGTCCTGGTGGTGGACGATCTGCCGCCACAGCTCGGGGATGCCCGTGCCCTCCTTCCCGCTGCACGTGAGCACGGGCGCGTGCCAGGTCGCCTCGTGTGAACGCAGCAGGCGCAGGGCTCCGGCGAGTTCGCGCGCGGCCTTGCGCGCGTCGGTCTCGTAGGCGCCGTCGGCCTTGTTGACGGCGATGACGTCGGCCAGCTCCAGGACGCCCTTCTTGATGCCTTGGAGCTGGTCGCCGGTGCGGGCCAGCGTGAGCAGCAGGAACGTGTCGACCATGTCGGCGACCGCCGTCTCCGACTGCCCGACGCCCACGGTCTCGACGAGCACGATGTCGTATCCCGCCGCCTCGACGACCACCATGGCCTCCCGCGTGGCCTTGGTGACGCCGCCGAGGGTGCCGGAGGTCGGCGACGGCCGGATGTAGGCCGCCGGGTCGACCGACAGCCGCGCCATGCGCGTCTTGTCACCGAGGATCGAGCCGCCCGTCCTCGTCGAGGACGGGTCCACCGCGAGGACGGCGACGCGGTGGCCCTCACCGGTGAGGAACACGCCGAGCCCGTCGATGAACGTCGACTTGCCGACACCGGGCACGCCGGTGATGCCGACGCGCCGCGCCTTCCCCGACAGCGGCGTCAGCTCGACGAGCAGCTTCTGGGCGAGCTCCTTGTGGTCGGCCCTCCCCGACTCGACGAGCGTGATCGCGCGGGCGATCCAGGCGAGCGAGCCGCTCTTGACCCCCTGCAGATAGTCCTCGAGCGCGGGCTTAGAGCGCATGGTCCAGCCGCGTCGAGAGCTCACGCAGCAGGCCGAGTGCCGCATCGGAGATCACGGTGCCCGGCGGGAAGATCGCGGAGGCGCCGGCCGCGCGCAGCTCGTCGAAGTCGCCGGGAGGGATCACACCCCCCACCACGATCATGATGTCCTCCCGCCCGATCGCGGCGAGCGCGTCGCGCAGCGCCGGGACCAGCGTCAGGTGCCCCGCCGCCAGGGAGGACACGCCGACGATGTGCACGTCGGCCTCGGCCGCCTGGCGGGCGACCTCCTCGGGGGTCTGGAACAACGGGCCCACGTCGACGTCGAAGCCGAGGTCGGCGAAGCCCGTGGCGATCACCTTCTGCCCCCGGTCGTGGCCGTCCTGCCCCATCTTGGCCACCAGGATGCGGGGCCTGCGGCCCTCCTGGACCTCGAACTCGGCGCAGGCCGCCCTCACCCGTTCGATCCCGGCCCCGGGACCTGCCTCATCGCGATACACACCCGAAATCGTACGGATCTGACCTGCATGCCGACCGAAGACCTTCTCCAGCGCGTCGGAGATCTCGCCGACCGTGGCCTTGGCCCTGGCGGCGTCCACGGCCAGCGCCAGCAGGTTGCCCGTTCCCGCCGCGGCCTTGGTCAGGGCGTCGAGCGCCGCGGCCACGGCGTCGCCGTCCCGCTCCTCGCGGAGCCTGCGCAGCTTGTCGAGCTGCCGCTCCCGCACCGCCGAGTTGTCGACCTTGAGCACCTCGATGGGCTCCTCGGCATCGGCGCGGTACTTGTTCACGCCGATGACCGGCTGCCGTCCGGAGTCGATGCGGGCCTGGGTGCGCGCCGCGGCCTCCTCGATGCGGAGCTTGGGCAGCCCAGCGTCGATGGCCCTGGCCATGCCGCCCGCGGCCTCGACCTCGGAGATGTGCTCCCAGGCGCGGAGCGCCAGCTCGTAGGTGAGCCGCTCCACGTAGGCACTGCCGCCCCACGGGTCGATCACGCGGCAGGTGCCGGACTCCTGTTGCAGAAGGAGCTGGGTGTTGCGGGCGATGCGCGCGGAGAAGTCCGTGGGGAGGGCCAGGGCCTCGTCCAGCGCGTTGGTGTGGAGCGACTGGGTGTGGCCCTGGGTCGCGGCCATGGCCTCGACGCAGGTGCGCACGACGTTGTTGAACACGTCCTGCGCGGTCAGCGACCAGCCGGAGGTCTGCGAGTGAGTGCGCAGGGACAGCGACTTGGGGTTCTTCGCGCCGAAGCCCTTGACGAGCTTGGCCCACAGCAGCCGCGCGGCGCGCAGCTTGGCGACCTCCATGAAGAAGTTCATGCCGATGCACCAGAAGAACGACAGTCTCGGTGCGAACCGGTCGATGTCCAGCCCGGCCTCCACGCCCGCCCTGAGGTATTCCACGCCGTCGGCGAGGGTGTAGGCGAGCTCCAGGTCGCAGGTGGCCCCGGCCTCCTGGATGTGGTAGCCGGAGATCGAGATCGAGTTGAACTTCGGCATCTTCTCGGAGGTGTACGAGAAGATGTCCGAGATGATCCTCATGGATGGTTCAGGCGGATATATGTAGGTGTTGCGGACCATGAACTCTTTGAGGATGTCGTTCTGGATGGTCCCTGCAAGCTGCTCCGGCGCCACCCCCTGCTCCTCGGCCGCGACGATGTAGAGCGCGAGCACCGGGAGCACCGCGCCGTTCATGGTCATGGACACGCTCATGCGGTCGAGCGGGATGCCGTCGAACAGCTGGCGCATGTCGTAGATCGAGTCGATGGCGACCCCGGCCATGCCGACGTCCCCGGCGACGCGGGGGTGATCGGAGTCGTATCCCCGGTGCGTGGCCAGGTCGAAGGCCACCGACAGGCCCTTCTGCCCGGCGGCGAGGTTGCGCCGGTAGAAGGCGTTGGACTCCTCCGCCGTGGAGAAGCCGGCGTACTGCCGGATCGTCCACGGTTGGTTGACGTACATCGTGGGGTACGGCCCGCGGAGGTACGGCGCGACGCCGGGATAGGTGGCCAGGAAGTCCAGACCGTCGAGGTCCGCCCCCGTGTAGAGCGGGCGTACGCCGATGCCCTCGGGGGTCTCCCACACGAGGTCGTCCGGCCCCTTGCCCGTGCGCTCCGCCACGGCCGCGGCCCAGGCCGCCGTGTCCGCGTCGGCACCGGGCGCCCCGGGACCGAGGTCGATCCCAGAGAAGTCGGGAATCATGCTCAACGGGTCACCCCCAGGTCGTCGAACGTCGTACGGAGCACCTCGAGCGCGTCGCACCCCGCGTAAAGCCGGGCGTCCACTCCTTCATGCTCCCCCTTGCCCGCCAGCCACACCTTGACCGCCCCCGCCTCCTTCAGCGCGGCGGCCACGGCCGCGGCGTACTCGCCGTACATCTTGTCGCTCGAACACAGGCAGGCCACGCGGCAGCCGCTGGCGCGGAACGCCTCGGCCAACTCGGCGGGGTCCGTCGACGGGCCGCTCGTCACCGTGGCGACGCCGCCGGCCTGGAACAGGTTGGCCGCGAACGTGGCCCGCGCGGTGTGGACCGCCACCGGGCCGAGCGTCGCCAGGAACACCGTCGGCCGCTCCGGCCGGGCGTCCGCCAGATCGCGCAGCGCCTCGAACTCCTCGGCGTAGCGGATCTTGGGCAGTCCGCCGCCCGCCGAGGCGCCGGCGAGACCGGGGCCCGCCGTCCTGACGGGAAGCCGCTCGGCGAGGTTCGGGAACTCGCTGACGCCCGTGAGAGGCACCTTCCGGTGCGCGATGTCGGCCGACCGGGCCCGCGCCGTCGCGGCGAGCCGCTCGGCGACGAACCCCGAGGCGAGGGCGGAGGCCATGCCGCCGGCCCGCTCGATCTCCTGGAACCGCTCCCAGGCGGCCTCGGCCAGGTCGGCGGTCAGCCGCTCGACGTACCACGAGCCGCCGGCGGGGTCCACGACCCTGCCGACGCCCGACTCTTCGACCAGCAGGGCGTGGGTGTTGCGCGCGATGCGCCGGGAGAAGGCGTCGGGCAGCCCGAGGGCCGCGTCGAAGGGCTGGACCGTGACAGATTCCGCGCCGCCGACGCCCGCGGCGAAGCACGCCAGCGTGGTGCGCAGCATGTTCACCCACGGGTCCCGGGCCGTCATCATCGCCGACGACGTCACCGCGTGCTGGCGCTGGCCGCCGAGCGCGGGCTCGCCGCAGACCTGCGCCACCCTGGCCCACAGCCGCCGCGCCGCGCGCAGCTTGGCGATCGTGAGGAACTGGTCGGCCGTCGCCGCGTAGCGGAACTCCAGCTGGCCGAGCGCCTCGGCCACGGTCAGCCCCGCGTCCGTCAGTTCGCGCAGGTAGGCCAGGCCGGTGGCCACCGAGGCGCCGAGCTCCTGCGCCTCGGCGCCGCCCGCGTCGTGGTACGGCGTGGCGTCAACGACGATCGCCCGGAGCTCCGCCGGTCCGGCCAGGCAGCGCCGTACGAGATCGATGTCGAGCGCGGTCTCCGCGCCCGTGCGGGCCCGGAGCCCGAGCGGGTCGAGGCCGAGGTTGCCGATCGGCGCCGTCTCGCCGCCCAGGGACAGGAGCGCCTCGGCCGCCTCGCGGGTCTGCTCACCCGCGTCGAGCACGACGGGGGCGAGGTCCAGGTAGACGTCTTTGAGGAGCTTCGGCAGCTCGCGCGCGGGGATGGCGTGTTCGCCGATCTCCAGCCACAGGGAGGTGACCCCGTTCTCGAGGTCGGCCAGGACGGCCTCGGAGTCGGCGACGGCATGGCGTTGCCGTACGTCCCAGCCGGAGGCGGCGGCGCCCTCGGGCCTGGTGCCGCGCACGAACGGCGCCAGCCCGGGAAGGCCGGGACTCCGCGGTGTGTCGGAGGAATCGTAAAGCGGGTGGACCGTTACACCGTCATAGGTCGGAGACGCCAGGGCCTCCTCCGGTGAACCGGCCTCGACACCCGACTTGCGAAGCACCCCTAGCGCGAGTTCCCGCCACTGCTCGCGTGTGGCGGGCGGGAACTCGGCGGCCAGGGTAAGTCGCTCAGGCTGCACCGTCATGTTCCGGAGGATAGGCGGCTCGCCTAAAGAACAATCGCTTGGGGGGGCTACTTACCGGTTCGAGGCGGACTCTTTAGCATTCCACGCAGCCTTCCAGGTGGCGGGTCCGACGACGCCGTCGACGCCTAGCTTCTGATCGCGCTGGAACTGGCGGCACACCTTCTCCGAGGCGGCCCCGTAGGCGCCGTCCGCGTCGATGGTGTAGCCGAGCTTCTTCATCTGGCGCTGCCAGGTGCGGACGTCCTCACCTCGCATGATCGGCGGATACTTCAGCAGCCTGCCGGGGAACTTGGGCGCCGTGCCGGAATTGGCCGGGGGCTTGCTTCCGGGGCGGGGCGCGCCCGACTTCACCCATGTGTAGAGGGCTTCACCGGGGCAGGCGGTGGGGTAGCCGTCGCGGTGGCCCTTGATCTCCCTGCCGGCACCGCCCTCGGCCCTGAGGTAGGCGACCGCGTCGAGGATGCCGTGCAGCATGTCGTCGTTGGGCTTCACCAGGCCAGAGCTGCCCACGAGCCCGAGCACCGCGTAGTGCGCGGAGTTCAGGCCCGCGCCGTTGGCCGCCGGAACTCTCTTCAACCCCCGCCCCTCGAACACCTTCCGATGTGGACAGACCACCATCGAATAGCCGATGTCCATCCAGCCATTGCCGTCCATGTGGTGCTTCTGGATGGATTTGACCATGGCGACGCACTTGTCATGGTCATCGATGATCTTCGGGTCGACCCGGCCACCGGTGTAGTGGACTTTGACGCCCTTGGTGGAGCTGAGGGTGGTGTAGGAGCCACGGGGGGATCGGGCTCCCCAGGCACGACGGGGGATGAGATTGTCCACGGACCTATCTCCAGTATGGCAATGAAATGACGACCGAGAGTAACCCCGGATCGGCTCCCATACCCCAGTTTTGGGGCATTCCACATGGATCATGGGAACTGATGGCAAACTCATTCGACGTACGCGAGCTGTGGCGGGATCATAGACCGCATGCCGTCGACGCCCCGCCGCTCCGCCACGCGAGCCGCGACCTGGCGAGGCGGCGAGACGGCCAGACGTCCGAACCGATCGGTCCCGCTCCGCGGACTCCCGCCTGGTCGGAACACCCTCACCTTAGGGAGGTCCACCTCATCGCCAACCACAACGGCGCCCAGCACAGCGCCGCCGACAAGGTCGACGCCGCGCGGCGCCCCGCCGACCGGGTGAGCCCCACGCACACCGCAGGCGATCTGCCGATGCGCGTCTGGCTCGACGACGGCGACTCCGCCGTCGACGTGATCGACGCGCTCGCGCTGTCGCCGTTCGCCACCGGCACGCAGCCCTGGTCGCGCACCGCGAGCCTGGAACGCGTACTGCCCGAGGCGCGGCTGATGCCCTCAAGCGGCGATCTCGTGCGCGTCGCCGTCGAGGACGGCCGCGAGTCCCGGCTGGTCTGCGGCGAGGGTTGGACGCTGCGCGTCGTCCGCTACCGCAGCCGGTCGGCCACCGTCAGCGTGACCGCGGTCAGCGAGGAGCTCACCCGCTCACTGATCGACGAGGTGGTCAAGGACGCCGTGGAACCCGCGCCGCCCTCCGACCACGTCGACATGGGGTTCTGGTGGCGCAGCTCCCACGGCGGACACCGCTCCGAGAAGCCGATCACCTCGCCGGCCTGGGCCGACATCGAGCGCAACTACGGCCGACACGTCGCCGAACGGCTCGGACGCCTCATGAGGGTCACTCCGAGCGAGGTCAACGGCCGTCTCATCCTTCTCCACGGCCCGCCCGGCACCGGCAAGACCACGCTGCTGCGCACGCTCGCCCGCGAGTGGCGTGACTGGTGCCAGGTCGACTGCGTGCTCGACCCGGAGCGCCTGTTCAACGACCCCGGCTATCTGATGGAGGTCGCCGTCGGCTACGACTCGGGCCCCGGCGACGACGAGAAGCGCCGCTGGCGGCTCCTCGTGCTGGAGGACTGCGACGAGCTGATCCGCGCGGGAGCCAAGGAGGCGACCGGTCAGGGCCTGTCGCGCCTGCTCAACCTGACCGACGGCCTGCTCGGCCAAGGCCGTGACGTGCTGGTCGCCATCACCACCAACGAGGATCTGGCCCGGCTCCACCCGGCCGTGGTACGCCCGGGCCGCTGCCTGGCCCAGGTGGAGATCGGCGCGCTCAGCGCCGAGGAGGCCGCGAACTGGCTCGGCACCCCCGAGGGCATCGGCCCCTCGGGGGCGACGCTGGCCCAGTTGTTCGCTCTCCGCGACGGTCGCGAGCTGCCGGCGCGGGAGGCTCCCGAGGCCACCGGCCTCTACCTCTAGCCGGCCCGCGAGCGAGACGGCCGCCGCGCCCGCGCCCGCTGCCGGGGCTCCACGCCCCGGCCGCGCGGCGCGGGCCTCAGCGCGGCAGCGGCGTGAACCGCGCGCCGGCGTCCACGGCGGCCACCCCGACCAGGTTGAGCGCGAGCTCGAACCACACGGTGTTGGCGCCGTCCTCCCTGCTCAGCCCCCACCGGTCGGCCAGGGTGTCGACCAGCGGCAGCCCCCGCCCTCCCTGGTCGGTCAGACCCGGCCGGCAGGCGCAGGGCGGCGTGGCGGAACCCTCATCGCTGACGACGATCCGCACCCGGTCCGGCATCGTGGTCACGGTCAGAGTGAAAGCCCCGCCCTCCCCCGACTGGGAATGCAGGACGGCGTTCGTGGCCAGCTCGCTCGTGAGCAGCACTCCGTCGTCGTGCAGGGGATGGTCCCGTCCCAGCGCCGCCGTCACGAGCCGCCTGGCCCGTTGAACCTGCTCAGGCACCCCGGGTAAACGGATCACCCAGTCTTGCGCCCCCTCCGCTTCGCCGTACTCCGACATGTCCATGGCACCTCCGGCAGGCTGCTCCCCGTTCCATTCGCACAGATAAGGACGCCGGAACAGCCCATCGAGATGTCGCCAAAAGGTATGAATGCGATTCCGTTGGGGCACCCCAGGTCGGCGGCGGCGTAGCCCGGGTGCTCGTTCGGTCGGCGTGCAGCGCTAATCTGCGACGTGTCGGGTTGGCCAGGAACGTCGATGCCTCGGGGGTGACTGGGCGTGAACAGACTGGAGCCCCAGTGGATGCTGCCGTACGACCGGCCGGGGGCGGCGGTCGTGACGGGGGTGTTCGACATCCTGCACGTGGGGCACGTCAGGTTCCTCCGCGGGGTCCGCGAGCGGGGGCTGCCGCTGGTCATCGGGGTGGAGGACGACCCACGCGTGCGCGCCTGGAAGGGCCCGACCCGTCCCCTGCACAGCGCCGACGAGCGGGCCGAGGTGCTGGCGGCGCTGCGGTTCGTCGACGGTGTGTTCATCGTCACCGGTCCGCCCGAGCTGAACCTCCCCGACGACTACGTGACCCTGCTGGCCCCGCTGCGTCCGGGAGCGCTCGCCCACACCGTCGGCGACCCCCACGCCGCGGGCCGCGCCGCCGCCGCCCGCATCCTCGGCGCCGCCTCCTGGGAGCTCGCCGCCGTGCCGGGGCGGTCGACGACCCGCATCGTGGAGTCGGTCACAGGTCTCCAACTCTGATCGCCAACCCTGATCTCCGACTCTGGCGGCTGCTGCGTTTCCGCCGCCGTATCCCCTGATCAGCCCCACTGTCCGGTACGGCGGAGCCCCGATTCCCGTTGATTCGCGGAGATCATATGCTGCGCCCTCCGGCTTCACTACTCTGGCGTCCATGCCCCGCACACGGCTGTACCGCGACGGTGTTCTGATCTCCGAGGGCTTCCCGGTGGCCGACGTCTCCGACCACCTCGGCGACACCGGATGCGTCGTCTGGTTCGACCTCTGCTCCCCCACCCCGGCCGACCTCGGCGTCATCAGCGAGGAGCTGGGCCTGCACCATCTGGCCGTGGAGGATGTCCTCTACGACCACCAACGCCCCAAACTGGACACCTACGACAGCCATCTGTTCGCGACCGTCTACAACGTGGAGTTCGACAAGGAGTCCGGCGGCCTGCGCTCCACGGAGATCAACGTCTTCATCACCAAGAACGCGCTGGTCACAGTGCGCGAGAACGACCACTTCGACATCGACGAGCTGGTCCGGCGCTGGGACTCCTCGCGCGACCTCGCCAAGCACGGCGTCGTCTTCCTGCTGCACGGCCTGCTGGACTACGTGGTGGACGGCCACTTCGACGTCGTCCAGGCGTTGGACGAGCAGATCGAGGGCCTGGAGGACCAGCTCTTCGACGGCCTGCCGGGCAACCGGGCGCTGCAGCGCCGGATGTTCGAGCTGCGCAAGACCATGGTGCAGTTCCGCCGGTACGCCCTGCCGATGCGGGAAGTGGTCGGCAGCCTGCTCCGGCGGGACGTCGAGGTCGTCGATCCCGGCATGACGCCGTACTACCAGGACGTCTACGACCACGTGCTGCGGGTGACCGAGTGGACGGACTCCCTGCGCGACCTCGTCGGCAACATCAGGGAGACGCATCTCACGCTGCAGGGGTACAAGCTCAACGAGATCATGAAGAAGATCACGGCCTGGGCGGCGATCATCGCCGTACCGACGATGATCACCGGCTTCTACGGCCAGAACGTGCCCTACCCGGGCTTCGGCCAGCCCATCGGCTTCTGGATCTCGGCGGCCACCATGGCCACGGCGTCCTTCGTGCTCTTCGCCGTGTTCAAGAGGAAGGACTGGATCTAGAGAGCCGACCGTGCCGCAGCCGCCGCAGCCGCCACAACCGCCGCGGACCGACATCGGGCCTGTCCCGCCGCAGCGGGCTCCTGCCGTACGCGGTGCGCGGGGGGCGGTCACGGGGAGCAGGTGCGTGTCTCCGGCGGGCGGCCGTCGACGAGGTAGGCCGTGGCGGCGGCGTCGGCACACGGGATGCCGCCGCCGACGACCTGGGCACCTGTCTTCTTCACGATGAGCAGCGACGCGTTGAACCGCCTGGCGACCGCTTCGGCACCCGGCACCGGGGCATACCTGTCCATCTCCCCGTTGACGATGAGCGGCCGCACATGCCCGGCTCCACGCAGCGCCCCCAGCGGAGGGCTCGGCCGCGGCCAGGCACCGCATGTGACGAACTGCGAGGCCACCCCGGGCGTCTGAGGAAGCTCATCGCCGGAGGTCCGGTAGTCGTTGAGCACCCGCTCCACGGTCGCGCCCCAGGCGAAGTCCGCGCAGTAGACGCCGAGCAGCAGCGCGGTGCTCTCCGGCGAGGAGGTCGCGCTGCCGATGTCGGCCGGGATCCCGATCGCCGCCAGCCGCCGCAGCGCCTCCGGCCTGCCCACGCGCGCCTCGGAGACCGCGAACGAGAAACGCGACCAGTTCGCCGGGTCCAGGGAGACGGCCCAGGCGGCCTCAAGAAGGGTGCGGTAGGCGGGTTCCTCACCGGGAGCGGGGACACGCTCGATCTGGGCCACGGCCTTGGCCTCACCGATGGGGTCCTTGCTGGTGTAGCACTCCTGGGGATGCGTCTCGCACCACGGGGCGAAGCCCGCCAGGCTATGCCGCAGGTTCGATGTGATGACGTCGTTGAGGACGTCCCCGGTCGGCGCGTGCGTGGGCTGCGCGCGGGAGGAGAGCGTGTAGTCGACACCGGGGGTCGCGGTATCGACGGCCCCCGTGAGCAGGGCCGCTCGCACGCGGTTGGGATATGTCGCGATATATGCCTGGCCGATGATCGATCCGTATGAATGCATCCACAGCGTGACCTTCTCCTCGCCGAGCAGTCTGCGGATCTCGTCGACGTCGCGGGCCGTGGGCAGGCTGCCGAGTTCACCCGCCAGAGAGCCGATCTTCTGCCGACACTCCGAAACGTAGGTGCGGGCCGCGATGTCCAGCGCGGCGACATCGGGGGCATGCGTCAGGCTGGGCAGCTTCGCGAGCTCGGCGACCGCCCCGCCGGGCCTGCCGCAGTCGACCCGGTTGCTCTGCCCCACGCCGCGGGGGTCGAAGCCGACAATGTCGAACCGCGCCGCGATCTCCGGCGGCCACAGCGCGATGGGCGCATAGAGCCCCTGCGTCTCCGGCCCTCCCGGGTTGTAGATCAGCACGCCGATCCTGTTGTCGTGATCCGCCGCCGGGACGCGGGACACGGCCATGTCGATGCGCGGTCCCCGCGGGAACCGCCAGTCGACCGGCACGCTCACGGTGGCGCACTCCCGCACCGGCTGCCCCGTCACGCGGCACGGTGTCCACGTGAGACTTTCCGGCGCCTGCCGCGGCGGCGTCGCCCGTCCGCACGCGAACGCGCCGAGGAGCGCCGCGAGCGCAAGGCCCACACGCCAGTACGGCACAGCCATCGGCGACCCCCCGGAAATCGCACACACTCCGTCCCCATGCGCGTCCGGCCGCCGGCCGTACGAGCGCCTGCCCCCTCCGAGCGCCCCTGCCCGCATGGGCCGGCATCAACTCAGGCCGACCCCCACCGCCGGTTTCCCCGAAGCCCTCGCTCCCCCGGTGGCACGCGCTCCCTCACTCTCCTACCCATAGCTCTTCCCGTTGACCGCCCGGAACGGACCGTCCCACAAGAGCCGCATATACCAGGAATAGCGGGATAGTTTCGTGGCTTCTGCAAGGGCAATCCCGTGAAGCACCCGGATTTTGCGAGAGTAAAGTGATATCTCGTGACGACGTTTGGGATCAGTGAAGCCGCCGCGTTGCTCGGTGTCAGCGCCGACACCGTTCGCCGATGGGTGGACGCGGGCCGGCTCCCGGCCACGCGAGACGAACACGGCCACCGCAGGGTGTCCGGACCCGACCTCGCCGCCTTCGCCAGAGCCCAGGCCTCCGGCGACAACGGCACCGGGCAGTCTTCGGCACGCAACCGCTTCCGAGGCATCGTGACGGATGTGATTAAAGATGCCGTCATGGCCCAGGTGGAGATCGCGGCTGGACCGTTCCGCGTCGTGTCCCTCATGAGCCGGCAGGCAGCCGACGAACTCGGCCTCGCACCCGGCGTGGTCGCGACAGCGGTGATCAAGTCGACCAACGTCGTCGTGGAGATACCAGATCCCACCCGGGCCTCCGGCCAGTAAGGAGTTTTCCGTGCTCAGGCTCCTCCCCCGACGCGCTGCCGCCGCCATGGCGATCGCCGCCCTGACCGTGACCACGGCGGCCTGCGGAGGCTCCTCCCCCGACGCCTCTCCCTCCGCGGCGTCCACCAAGACCGTGACGGTCTTCGCCGCGGCCTCCCTCACCGGCACCTTCACCGAGATCGGCAAGGCATTCGAAGCAGGCAATCCAGGCACTGCCGTACGTTTCAACTTCGGCTCCAGTGCCACCCTCGCCCAGCAGATCGTCCAGGGAGCGCCCGCGGATGTGTTCGCAGCCGCGAGCCCCGCCACGATGAAGACCGTCACCGACGCCTCGCTGGCCGCCGCGCCCACGACGTTCACCCGCAACAAGCTGGAGATCGCCGTGCCGTCGGACAACCCCGCCAAGGTCAACGGCCTCGCCGACCTGGCGAAACCCGAGGTCAAGGTCGCGCTCTGCGCCGAGCAGGTGCCGTGCGGCGCCGCCGCCGTCAAGGCTCTGGAGGCCGCAGGGGTCAAGATCACCCCCGTCACTCTGGAGCAGGACGTCAAGGCCACCCTGACCAAGGTCGAACTCGGCGAAGTGGACGCGGCCCTCGTCTACCGCACCGACGTGATCGCCTCGGGCGGCAAGGTCAAGGGCATCCCCTTCCCCGAGGCCGACAAGGTCATCAACGACTATCCGATCGCGGCCTTGACCAAGGCCCCGAGCGGCGACCTCGCCCAGCGGTTCGTCGACCTCGTCGTGTCCAAGCAGGGCACCGACGTGCTCACCAAGGCCGGGTTCGAGGCCCCCTGATCGCATGACGCCATCCGCGACGTTCCATCGTTCCCGGCCTCGCCCCGCGGTGGGCCGGGCGCCTTGGGCACTCGTGATCCCCGCGGCGCTCGGTCTGGCCTTCCTCGTGCTCCCCCTGGCCGGGCTGCTGGTGCGGGCCCCGTGGTCGACCCTGCCGAGCAGGCTGGCCGAGCCCCACGTCCTCGAAGCGCTCAGGCTGTCCCTCGTCACCGCCACCATCGCCACGGCCATCTGCATCCTGCTGGGCGTCCCGCTCGCGTGGGTGCTCGCCCGCACCTCCTTCCCCGGGCGCCGCGTCGTCAGGGCGCTCGTCACCGTGCCCCTGGTGCTCCCGCCCGTCGTCGGCGGCGTCGCCCTGCTCCTCGTGCTCGGCCGCCGCGGCCTCGTCGGCCAGTGGCTGGACTCGACCTTCGGAATCACCCTGCCCTTCACCACGGCGGGCGTCGTCGTGGCCGAGGCGTTCGTGGCGATGCCGTTCCTCGTCATCAGCGTCGAGGGCGCGCTGCGCGCCGCGGACCCCCGCTACGACGAGGCGGCGGCCACGCTCGGCGCGGGGCGCTGGACCGTGTTCCGCAGGGTCACGCTGCCGCTCGTCGCCCCCGGCATCGCGGCGGGCGCCGTGCTCTGCTGGGCACGCGCCCTCGGCGAGTTCGGCGCGACCATCACCTTCGCCGGTAACTTCCCGGGCCAGACCCAGACCATGCCGCTCGCCGTCTACCTCGCCCTGGAAACCGAGCCCGAGGCGGCCATCGTCCTCAGCCTCGTGCTGCTCGCCGTGTCAGTGATCATCCTCGCCTCCCTTCGCGACAGGTGGGTGAACTCCCCGTGATCGACAAGGCAGGTGACCCGCTCGTGACCGACAGAACCGGCCTGAACGCCCACCTGGTCGTCGAACGCCCCGCTTTCCGGCTCGACCTCACCGTGGAGGTCGCGGATGGCGAGGTCGTGGCCCTGCTCGGCCCGAACGGCGCCGGCAAGACCACCGCCCTGCGCGCCCTGGCCGGGCTCACCGGCCTGACCGGGGGCGGCATCCTCCTCGGCGGGCGCGACCTCACCAGGGTTCCCGTCGAGCGCCGCGCGATCGGCATGGTCTTCCAGGACTACCTCCTCTTCCCTCACATGTCCGCCCTGGACAACGTCGCGTTCGGCCCCCGCTGCCAGGGCGCCTCGAAGGCGCAGGCACGCCGTACGGCACGGGCCTGGCTCGATCGCGTCGGCCTCGGCGAACACGCCGACGCACCACCGGGGCGCCTGTCCGGAGGACAGGCGCAGCGGGTCGCCCTCGCCCGTGCCCTGGCCGTCGAGCCGAGACTGCTCCTGCTCGACGAGCCCCTCGCCGCGCTCGACGCGCACACCCGTCTGACCGTCCGCGCCGAACTCCGGCGCCATCTGGCCGAGTTCGCCGGGGCCACCGTCATCGTCACCCACGACCCCCTCGACGCCATGGTGCTGGCGGACCGGCTCGTCGTCATCGAGGCCGGGTCCGTCGTGCAGTCGGGCACGGCGGCCGAGGTGGCCCGCCGTCCACGCACGGACTACGTCGCCAGGCTGGTCGGACTCAACCTCTACAGAGGTGAGGCGAGCGGCCATGCCGTGCAGGTCGGCGACATCGTGTTCAACGTCTCCGAACACCTCGCGGGGCCGGTCTTCGTCGCCTTTCCACCGACCGCGGTCTCCCTTTTCCGCTCACGGCCGGACGGAACCCCACGAAACCTGTGGGAAGCCCGCATCGACGGCATCGAACGGCACGGCGACAATGCCCGTGTCCATCTCGACGGCCCGATCCCGGCCTCCGCCGACATCACCCAAGCCGCTCTCGCCGAGTTGGACCTGCAGCCCGGCCGCCGGATCTGGGCGTCCGTGAAGGCCACCGAAACCCACGCGTATCCGGCTTAAGGCGCTCGCAGTCAAGAGAACGTCAGGATTCTCCGTGCGCCCGTGGTGGTCGCGTATCCATACCACCGCACGCTGAGCCCCCTCTCTAGCCTCAAACCAGGAAATCTTCCTCGAAGGGGCTGACCTGTGAAGCGCACCCGTACGGCGAGCGAACCCCCCTCACTACCGATCCTCGATGAGATCGACCGCCGTATCTTGAGCATCCTGATGCGCGACGGACGCACCAGGAATTGCGACCTCGCCAAGGATGTGCGGCTCGGCGACAGCGCCGTCGCCGCCAGGATCCGGCGGCTCAGCGACGCGGGCGTGCTCGCGGCCATTCGCGCTCATCTCAACCCCGCCGCGCTCGGCCGCCCCGTCGAAGCGGTGGTCCGCGTACGGCTCAAGCCCGGCACCGTGAGCGCCCACTTCGAAGAGCGGCTTCGCACGGTGCCGGCCGTCCTCGACGCCTTGGTGCTCGCCGGAGACGTCGACGCCGAAGTGCGAGTGGCCTGCCGGGACCTCGCCGACCTTGAGGACACCCTCGCGGCCCTCAGGCGGATAGGAGCCGACCACACCCACACCGACCTGGTGATCAGGAGCGTCGGCGAGCTCGGGGCGACGGTACTTTCGGATTGACCGCCGAGGCGGGCATATCCCGTGCCCGCCTCAGCGGAGGAACCCTTGACAGCCCCTGCATCCGCACGCGGGCCTCGGCCAGATCGCTGATCTCCATGCGCATGCCGGAGGTCTGCGTGCCCGAGATCTGCGTGCCCGAGCGTGCCATGTCGCCGGCTTCACCCTTCCTGATGGGTTTTCCTTCAGTCATGGATCTCGCCGTGCCGGCAGACACGGGACGCCGTGCGGAAGCAGCCGCGCCGTCCACGCCCTGGGCGGGGAGCGTCACGCCGGAAGGCCCCGGCACCCCACGCAGCCGATGGGTAGGCCCCTCGCGCGGCCGGAGCATCGCCGCCACGGCCGTTCCGCCCAGGGCCGTGACGACGAAGAGCACCAGGCGCGCCGCGTCGTCGGTGGACAGGGACAGCTCCCCGGCGTCGTTGACCAGGAACCCCGTGGTGAACATCCACGCGATCACGCCGGTCCCCAGTGAGGCCCCGATCCGCACGCCGCTCAGCGCGAAGCCCGCCACGGCCATCGCCATGATGAGCACGCGACCGGCCAGATCCCCCTGGGAGAACACCAGAGAGGCGAGCGCCGTCGCCATCACCACGACGGTGAAGCCTGCGGCCAAAGGAAGCCCGACAGGCGTTCCGCTCCCCTGAGGGCGGAACCCTCCGACCATCATCTCCACTGCCTTTCCCTAGAGGATTCGCTGCTTCTCGCCACCTCCCACGCCGCCCATGCCTCATGCATGTCGATCGGGCCGGTCGAGCACGTCGACTTGAGGGCTCGGCCTCGGCACCGGGATCATTCGCAGGTCACGATGGCGATATAGAGTGAGAAGATTCCTTCTTTTCCATCGAACTACTCAGAAGCACCGGCGGATGCTTCTCTTGCGTGTTCCTGACACGCTTACCTTGGATATTTACGCAATTGATACACCTGAGAGCACCTACGGCTCCGCCGTCCCGGATCTGTTTTAGACGGTGCCCCGATGTCCTTCCCACCGACGTTCGTCACCTGATCAACGGACCATCGACCTATTCCCGCACCGGGGCGCCGGTGCGCCTCGGCCTCGCTCACGGGCGGGCCTCCACCCGCCCGCCTCACATATCCCGCGGTCGCCCTCCGCCGCACCGGTCGGGTCGACGATGATCTCCACGGTTCCGAGCCCGCCGACCATCGCCCGTAGTGCGGGAACGCTGAGCCGCACACTCTCCTGGCGCTCCCCGAACACCCCGACCAGCCGCTCCCGCGACGTGAACCCCACGACGGTCCGCTGTCCGGCAGCAGTGCGGAAGTATCGCAGGGCGACCGTCCCTCCCCCACCCCGCACCGGCACGAGCAACGCCCCTTCACCCTCACCGTCGTGGATCACCGAGACCTCCGCGTCTTGCGCCGGCCCATTCGCCGGACGACTGAAACGCTAAGCCTCACGGCACAACTCGGCCGCCTCCACGACGGAATCCTGACACCCCTCCCGCGCCCTTTGACACATCCTTGACGCCAACCTCGCAGGTACGGCGAAAACCATATTCACATTGACAAGGATAAGGTTCTGAACATGTTCAGAACCACGTCCGCGAAATAGAATCACATTTCATTTCTCCGCGGACATTACAGACGTGCTGATCGTGGTCTTCGCGGGGCTTCCCTCGTGTGCTGTGGTCTATGAAGTGATGCAGTCGAAGGCCGTGGCGAAGGCATCGGCTAAGGCTTGGTCGGTGGACCACGCGGCTCGGCGGAGCGGTAGCAGGGTCTCCCGCACACGTGAAGACAGCACGGTTCCGCCGAGCGGAGGCAGGACTCGCATGCCCTCCTGGAAGGCGGCGCGTTCGTCACCCATGGTGAGCAGCACCGAGGCGAGCATGGCACGGGCCCACAGGCGGTCACGTGCACCGGCGGACAGGTCGTCGGCGGCAGCCCTGAGCCGGTCGGCCGCTGTGGCGAGGCGCCCCAGCGCCAGAGCGCCCACGCCTTGCGCGGTGGAGAAGTCACCGGTGTTCAGGGAGTCCGCCCAGTGCGGATCGTCCTCGTGGGGTCCCCGCTCGAACTCGCGGATCGCCCGGGCCATCGCCTCCCGATGTTCTTCGGCGTGGCCGAGCGCGGCGCGAGCCAGTGCCTCGTGGAGTGCCAGCATGGCGTAGACACGGGGCGTGGCCCAGTGGCGGGCAGACTCGTAGGCCATGTCGAGGACGCGGAGCGCTTCGCGCCCGCCTGAGGGTTGATCGCCGCCAGGTCGGCTCGACCGGGCGGCGGAGGCCAGGGCCGCCTGCACGAGCAGCCGGGTGTCGCCGGCCTGCGTCGCGTAGAGGCACGCCTCGCCGTAGAGCGTGCCCGCGAGCTCGCCCATGGCGGCGTCGAAGGCCAGCCGTCCCGCACAGATGCTGAGCTCCCCGGAGACGGAGAGCAGCCGCCTGCCCACCGTTTCGGAGAAGTCGGCCTCGTCCAGCATGCGCCTGGCACGCGCCAGCAGGCTGAGCGCCGACCCGACCAGGAGGGCGCCGCCGATCACCTGGTCTTGCGCGTAGAGCCGCTCCACACACGTCTGCAAATAGGCCACATGCGCGGCATTGACGCGTGCGGGCACCACCACCCCCACCCCATACGGCAAGGCGTTCACGTGGACTTGCCGGACATTGGCCAGCATGCCCGCCGACCAGGTCAGCCCCATGGGACCGTGCGGTCCGGCGGTGCGGGAGCGGCCGGGGCCGACGTCTCCCATGCCCCCAGATGAATCATCAGGGGGTTTGGCGTCGGCGGCGGCGCGGATGGGGCGCGGTGGAAACGGCGGTTGGCGCGGGCGGGGATGGCCGGGTCTCGACGGGCAGGCCGTGCCGCCTGGCCGGGAAGCTCCCGGGGGCTTGGCGATGGGCGGCGAGCCGAAGGGCCGGAGCGGGGCGGGCGGGAACGGGCCGCGCCGCGCACGCCCGGCGTCGTCCGCCTGAGGCGGCGGAGGCGTGCAGGTGGCGGCGTCACGTGGATCGTCGCGGTCGGCCGGTGGAGCGGCGGCACTGTGGGGAACCTGTGGAGCGGCGGCACTGTGGGGACCCTGTGGAGCGGCGGCACTGTGGGGAACCTGTGGAGCGGCGGCACTGTGGGGAGCGGCGGCACTGTGGGGAGCGGGCCGGGCGGCGTGGATGGACGCCCCCTCCACAAGGTCGAGGTGGTGTGCCGGGTGTCCCCCGCCGGTCACCGGAACCTCCGTCGTGCATGCGGACGTGTCCGCATGCACGATGGGATGCGCCTGGTCTCCGGAACCACGGGGAAGCGCTCCGGACACGTGGACGGACGCGCCCGACGCGTCGCCGGCCGCGGCCTGTGGCACCGGGGCGCCGGTCAGCAGCGGCGTGAGCGCGTGGCGCGGCATGTCGATCGCGTCGGCGAAGCGGAGCAGCTCCCGCAGGTCGAACAGCGTGTCGCGTTCGCCGCTCTCGACCCTGGCCACCGAGCTCTGCGACCAGCCGATCAGGCTCGCGAACTCAAGCTGGCTCATGTTGAGCGCACCGCGCACCAGGGCGAGGAAGCCGCTCAGGTTGTGCGCGGCCAGAGCCTCTCGGACGGGAGCGCAGTCCCACAACCAGGAGGGAGCCGCGCCCGAGATCTCCTTGACCGACCTTTCGCACGATGCACAGACCGGCCCGCTCCCGTATCGGCTCAGCCGTGTCCTCCCGCAGCCGGGGCACAGGCGTGTCTCGTTCATGGGGTCCCCCTTTGTTCTCCACCCGACAGGGCTGTCCTTCACCCGACGAGGCGGAGAACAAGGTAGGGCTCGGGACCGACAAGATTCGATGCCGATGTGTCATCGGTCGCCTGCGTTGAGTGATGACACATCGGCGTTTCGCAGGCGAGCACGATCGAGGAGGCTCTGGAGCCGATATCCGTCGAGCACCGCTCATCGGAATCGCGGATCCGCACACCCACCTGTCCGGTCGCTCACGCCGTCCAGGTGGGTGTGCCCTCCGTGCCGAAGTGGCGGGCTCGTTCCCAGGGAGGTGCACATGTCCACTCCGGATCTCGCGGCGGAGGCGCTGAGAAACGCGCTCGCCGAGGTCGGCGTGTTCACGCTCGCAAGCGACGTCCACGCCCAACGCGGGGGCTTCATCACCATCGGGGTGGCTCCGGGAATGCTCGTATGGTGCGGCACCGAGTCATACCGCTGGATCAGCGCCACCAACACCTGGCGGGTCCACCCGATCGACGACCCCGACGGAGCGGCCCGCCTCCTCGCCGACCACATCGAGGCGGACCCGGTCTTCGATCTCCGGGCCCGGTTCCCCGACTGGACGATCCTCCGTGTCTCCGGCACCGATCGCCTCTGCGCCGCCCCCGCGGCGGCCGGCCTCGCCACCGCACCGGCCGTCAGCGCGGCCTCCATCGACGAGCTCGCGGCCCGGCTCCTGAAAGTCGAGGCCGAGCACCGCCACGACCCGCCCCACCCCCCGCTGCCGTAACCACATCCGCGACGAAGCCGACGAAGCATCAGGACACCGCACCCCGCCCCCGGACCGTCCGCGCGGGACTCGCCCTCGCCTCCCACCCGACCGCGAGGCACACCTCGCACGCGACCCCGGGGCTCGCGTACACCAGACCGCGGGGCTCTCCCGGCACCCGCACGTGTCCAGCGGACCCGGCCGACGGGAGGGCGGTCCCGTCAAAAAGGCCGCCCCATGGCCGTGGACTCACGGCCATGGGGCGGAAACGGGCACGCCTCTCGCACTACGGAGAGGCCAGATACACCAAGAGCGTGGTCAGCGCGGCGGTCACCACCAGCAGCACCCAGGACACCGCGATCGCCTTCCGGAAGACACGCCCGGTCAGCGTGCGGTCGTTGAGCGACACGGCGCCGATCGTCGTGGTGACGGGGGCGAGCGAGTTGCCGATGTTGCCACCGGCGAGCTGGGAGGCCAGCAACGCGGCCGGGCTGGCGCCGATCTGGCCGGCGACGTCCCGCTGGAGCGAGGCGAACAGCGCGTTGGACGAGGTGGTCGACCCGGTGAGGAACGCGCCAAGGCACCCGATGAGGGGAGCGGCCAGCGGATAGAGGGGGCCGATGGCCTCGGCCACGCCGACCGCCACCATTCTCACCATTCCGGTGTCGGTCATGAGGTTGGCGACCGCGGTCAACGCCAGCACCGACCCCGCGGACTTCCATGACTGCTTGCGCCAGGCCCGGACGGTGGGCCTGAGAGCCCCGCGCGGCCAGATCCCCCGGATACGCCAGACGAGAAGCCCGAGGAGCGCAGCGATGACTATGTAGGTCGCGGGGTGCCCCAGCAGGGCGATCGGCGTGTAGGTGTCGACCGGCGCGTTGACCAGCCCGTACTCCGTCTGGGTGGCGGGGAACGACGGGCCGAGCAGCAGGTTGTTCTTGACCCACTCACGCGAGGGCCCCGGCACATACACGGCGAGCGCCAGCAGGAAGAGCAACGCATACGGCAGGAAGACCATGACGGCTCGCGCCGACGTGGCCTCCACGTCGGTTCCGGCGCTCCCGCCGCCTCCCTCCGGTGCCGCCTCGCCCTTTCCACCGCCGCCGGCACCGCCACCACCACCGGCGCCACCACCACTGGCGGCGGCGCCACCGGCACTGCCACCGGTGGCGACCGCGACCCGGCCCTTGGCCTCTCCCGACGCGAGGTGCTCGGCGGCACCCGCCGGCTGCCCGGCGCCCGCCGCAGGGACAGGTTCCGCCGACACCGCGGCGGCCTGCCTGCGCCGTTCGGCCCTGGTGAGCAGGCGGAGCAGGGCGACACCCACGAGTCCGGCCGCGCCGGCCGCCAGGGAACCGATGGCCGGTTCCGCGCGGACGGCGAAGAACTGGGCGCCGACCATCAGGGGGCCGCAGAGGGCCAGCACTCGCCAGGCACGCGCCAAACCGCGCAGGCCGCCGTACATCAGGGCGACCAGCACTCCGGCGATCAGCGCGTTGACGCCGAGCAGCAGCGAACTGTCGGCCGCGTATTCCGCGGTCTGCGCACCGTCGAGCGACGCCGTGAAGGCCCCCATGTAGAAGGAGGAGCCCATCGATCCGAACCCGACCGACCAGTGGTAGCCGACCAGCGGCAGAGCGACGGCCAGGACAGGGCGCACACCCATCGTGACGAGCAGTGGAGCGGCCACCGCGATGGGCACGCCGAATCCCGCGACACCTTGCACGAGCGACGCGAAGATCCAGGCGACGACGAGGACGTTCTCAACGTCCCGCGGCAGGATGCGGCGGAGCACACCGCCTGATCGTTCCAACCCCATGCGGGTCGTGCAGTGGTGCAGGAACAGCGCCGCCACGACCACGCACAGGATCCAGACGCCGACCCACAGTCCCTTACCGACGCCGACGAGCAGGGCCTGCGGCCCCGCCCCGAAGAACACCGCGGCGAGGACGACGGCGGTGCCGAGGGTGACCAGGCCGTTCACGGCGGTGGACCACCGGCCCCAGATCACCAGCGCCAGCAGTACGACGATAGGGGCCACGGCGATGAGCCAGTGCCCCAGGTGCACGGCGGGCAGACCATCGGCCAACCCAGTGTTCACAGATGCTCTCCAACTTTCCGAAACCACCCGCACATTGCGGTGGCGAAGGGCGTCACGTCACCCCCGCCCACCCGCGGCCGTGGTAACGGCGCAGCGGAGGACGGGGGTGGCGTGGAATCAGGTCACCGCCCGGTGGCGTAGGCGAGGCCGTCGCGGGGGTCGGCGGCGGCGTGGACGAAGCCGGTCTCGGGGTCGCGCCCGACGGCGCACATCCGGCTGAGCGTCCAGGCGGCGGCCTCCACGATCTCGTGGCCGCGGGCGCGCAGCTCGTCGAGCACCTCGGCGCCCAGGCTGACCTCGGCGTGCACTTGGCCGGGGGCCGCGGCGCGCGGGTAGAACGACGAGGGGAAGTGCGCCGTGTGGAACGTCGGGGCGTCGATGGCCGCCTGCAGCCCCATCCCGGCGACGAGACGGTTGAGCAGGAACATGAGCTGCCACTGGTCCTGCTGGTCTCCGCCGGGCGACCCGAAGGCCAGCACGGGCTCGCCGTCGCGCACCACGAGGCTGGGCGAGAGCGTGGTCCGGGGACGCTTGCCGGGGGTGAGGGTGGTGGGAAGGCCCTCTTCCAGCCAGGTCATCTGGAGCCGGGTGCCGAGGGGCAGCCCCAGCGAGGGGATGATCGGCGAGGCGTGGAGCCATCCGCCGCTCGGCATGGCGGCGACGATGTTGCCCCACCGGTCGACGGCGTCGACGTGGACGGTGTCGCCGTCGATGGGTCCTGTCCTCTGGCGGGCGGCCTGGGAGGGTTCGCCGACGCTGGCTCCGAGCCCGCTTGTTCCGGCCCGCGCCTCGGAGCCGCCTCCGGCGATCGCCCGCTTCCACGCCTCTTCGATGAAGGCGGGGAGTTTGGGCTGCCGGCCGTCGAGCGCGCCGGGGCGCAGCTCGTAGGAGGCGGTGTCGCCGATGAGGGCCCTCCTCGCCGCCGAGTAGTCGGCGGCGAGGAGGCCGGTGATGTCGGCGCCGTCGCCGTACCACGCTTCGCGGTCGGCGAAGGCGAGTTTGGCGGCTTCGATGACGGTGTGCACGTAGTCGGCGGTGCCGGGCTTGAGGTCGAGCGGTTCCAGGAGTGCGAGCTGCTGGAGCAGCGCCGGTCCCTGGCTCCACGGCCCGGCCTTGTAGACGGTGTGGCCGCGGAAGTCGACGTGCAGCGGATCCTCGTAGGCGGGGCGCCACGCGGCCATGTCGGCCCCGGTGAGGACGCCGGCGTGAGCCGAGCCGGAGGAGTCGTGCCAGGGCAGGCGGGCGAAGGCGTCGACGGCTTCGGCGACGAAGCCTTCGCTCCAGGCGGTGATGGCCGCGTCGATCTGGGCTTCACGGCCGGCGCCGCCGTGCTCGCCCTCGGTGATCAGCCTGAGGAAGGTCGCGGCGAGTGTGGGGTTGGTGAACCGCTCGCCGGCCTTGGGGGCCCGGCCGCCGGGCAGATAGAGCGCGGCGGAGGTGGGCCAGTGGTCGCGGAACAGCTCGGCGACGGCGGTGATGGTCTCCGCGGCGGCGGGGCTGAGGGGGAAGCCGCGTACGGCGTAGCCCATCGCTGGGGAGAGCACCTCCCGGAGCGTCATGGTGCCGTGGTCGCGCAGGAGGGTGAGCAGGGCGGGGGTCGCGCCCGGGATGGGCGCGGCCAGGGGGCCGGAGCCGGGCACGAGGTCGAGCCCGAGTGACCGGTAGTGGGCGGATGTGGCGCCCGCCGGGGCGGGGCCCTGACCGCACAGGACGCGCGGTGTCTTGTCGTCGGCGCGGGCGAAGATGATGGGCACATCACCCGCCGGCCCGTTCTGGTGGGGTTCGACCACTTGGAGGGTGAACGCGGTCGTGACCGCCGCGTCGAAGGCGTTGCCTCCGGCTTCAAGGGCCGCCATTCCCGTCGCGGTCGCCAGCCAGTGGCTGGACGAGACCGCGCCGAAAGTACCGGTCAGTTCGGGCCGGGTGGTGAAGGACATGACATCTCCACTACGGGTTAGGCCGCTTGCGGGGCTTTCGCGGCCTGGGGGTCTTCTGCGAGGCTGCGGCGGTGGGTCTCAGCGAGTCCGAGGAAGGACAGCAGGCTGATCACCGACACGCCGACCATATAAACAGTGATCAAGGTGGAGGTTTCGTTCACCTCGTAGAGGGTGGCGGCGATCGTGGGCGCGATCGCGCCACCGAGCAGCGCTCCCACCTGGTAGCCGAGCGTCACGCCACTGTAACGCACGCTGGTGCCGAACAGCTCGGAGAACAGGGCCGCCTGCGGCCCGAACAGGGTGCCGGTGATGCCATTCATCACCGTGATAGCCAGGAGGATGAGCCAGGTGTTGCCCGTGTCCATGAGGGGGAAGAAGACCGCCGACCAGATCACGAGGGCGATGGAGGCCGCGATGGAGACGGTGCGGCGCCCGATGCGGTCGGACACGATCGCGGAGACCACCATGGCCGTCGCCATGACCGCCATGCTGGCCAGGATGGACATCAGGATCTGCTGACGCGGCAGCTTGAGCACCGAGGTGGCGTAGGTGAGCAGGTAGACGATGACGATATAGCCGACGCCGCTGTTGGCGATGTACGTGCCGGCCGCCAGCGTCACTTCCTTCGGGTAGCGGCGAAGCACCGTGATCACCGGCAGCCGTCGGTCCCGCTCCTCCTGCTGCTTCTTCTGCGCCTGCTCGAAGAGCGGGCTCTCCTCGACGCTGAGGCGCACCCACAGTCCGACGAACACCAGCAGGACGCTCGCCAGGAACGGCACGCGCCAGCCCCACGAGTTGAACACGTCGTTGGTGGTGACCTGGTCCAAGATGAGGAAGGCGGCGTTGGACAGCACCAGTCCGGCGGGGATGCCGAGGGAGATGAAGCTGCCGTAGAGGCCGCGCTTGTTGCTGGGGGCGTGCTCGACGGCCATGAGCGCCGCGCCGCCCCACTCCCCACCGAGGCCGACGCCTTGGAGGAACCTCAAGGTGACGAGCAGGATCGGCGCCCAGACTCCGATGTGCTCGTAGGTCGGGAGCAGGCCGATGGCGAACGTCGAGCCGCCCATCAGAAGCAGCGACCACACGAGCACGGACTTGCGGCCGAGGCGGTCTCCGAAGTGGCCGAAGATGATGCCGCCGACCGGCCTGGCGATGAAGCCGACGGCGAACGTGGCGAAGGAGGCCAGAGTGGCCACGAACGGCGACATGGCGGTGAAGAACTGCGGGCCGAACACCAGCGCGGCGGCCAGGCCGTACAGGTAGAAGTCGTACCACTCAATGGTGGTCCCGGCCATGCAGGCGGCCGCGATGCGGCGAAGATTGGTTGGGCGTTTCGCGATTGCGGCGTCGGCCATCGGGGGCCTCATCTCTTCAGTACCGAGCTTGTAGGGAGGTGGAACGGAACCCCCGGCGGGGTCGGATTCGGGAACGGCGGCGGCGCGGTCAGGCGCGCAGGCGGCCGGAGTCGTGCACGATGCGCCCGCCGAGCATGGTCAGAGCGACCTCGGTGCCGGGCAGCGCGTCGACGGAGGTGGTGAGGGGGTCGCGGTCGACGACGATCAGGTCGGCGTGGGAGCCGGGAGCCAGGGTGCCGATGCCGTCGAAGCGGAGGATGCGCCCGCCGGAGCGGGTCCACATGTCCAGGGCCTGGGTACGGCTGACGCCGTGGCCCGGCGAGGTGTGAACACGTCCGCTCGCCACGAAGTACGGTTCCTCGGCGATCGCGATCTGCTCGAAGGGGTTCTTGGGCCCCCAGTCGCTGCCGCAGCCGACGGTGAGACCGGTGTCGATCAGCCGCTTGATCGGGACGAGATCGCGCCAGACGTGCTTGCCCATGCGTTCGCCGTACACCTCGCCCTTGGCCCAGCCGAAGCCGGGGCAGGTGGTGAGGTCGAAGCCGAGGTTCTGGTACCGGCGGGCCTGCGGCCCGTTGATCAGCGCCGCGTGCTGGATGATCCATCCGCGCCGCCGTACCTCGTCGGCGAACTCGGGCGCCTCCAGGATGGAGAGGATCACGTCGTGGTCGCCGTAGCCGCCGGCCAGGAAGTTGGCGCGGATGCCGCGGTCGAGGCAGTAGGCGGCGAAGGTGCGGATCTTCTCCTCGGAGATGAACGCCGTGCCCTTGGTGGGCCGTCCGAAGGGGTCGGAGTACGGCTCCGGCGCCATCATGTGGCCGGGCCACGCCGGCCCGCCGGAGGCGGACAGGGTGAGGCCGAACACGCGGAGCATGTCGTCGCCGTCGCCGAGTTCCTTGGTCAGGCTCTCCAGGGTCGCCTGGAATTCCGGCATGCTCTTCGGCTGGAAGGGCGGCCGGGCGCACATCTCGACCTCCATGGAGATCGCGACCCGGGTGGTGAGCTCTCCGGCGGCGTGGAGAGCGCGGTAGGCGTCGAGGAATTCGAACGTCACGTTGTGCGGTTCGTAGACCGTGGTGACGCCGCGCCGGTTGTAGGTGGCCATGGCGTCGCGGGTGACGCCGGGCAGGTCGACGGCGGGACGCGGAAGCTGGGTGAGGATCTGCGTCCAGAACGGGTCGTAGTTGTAGATCTGGTTGACCGCGCCGCGGAGGATGCCGGTGAGGGACCCTGTGTGGTCCTTGTCGAGGGTGACGTCGCAGACCTGGTCGGGGATGAAGTCGGTGAGTCCGACGGCGCGCAGTCCTGCGGTGTTGAACACGCACACGTTGGGGGTGACCGGCGCCCATGCCTGGATGAGGACGGGGTGGTCGGTGGTGGCCCGGTCCAGGATGTGCCGGTCGGGCAGGACGCCTTCGGCGAGGTCGCGGTAGGACCTGCGCAGGAAGTAGAACGGTTCGCCGACGGGGGTCGTCATGATCCACGTGCCGGGCGGGACGGTCTTGGCTCGTGCGGCGATGCGGGCCACGATGTCGTCGTGGTCGACGGCGTCGGTAAGGTCGACCAGCGGGGTGATCTGCCCGGCGTGCTGCATCATGTGCGGGTGGATGTCGATCAGGCCGGGCATCACCGACAGGCCGTCGAGGCTGATCTCGCGGCCTTCGCCCAGTTGGGCCCGGAGCGTCGCGCGGTCTCCGGTCGCGGCGACCTTCCCGTCGCGCAGGAGGATCGCCTCGCTCGGCTTTCCTCCGTCAAAGGTGTGGACCGTTCCATTGTGCAGCAGGATCGGTTCGCTCGACATAGTGCTAAACCTCCACGACATGGCCGAATCTGAGCAGGCCCTGCGGGTCGTAGACCCGCTTCAGAGCGGCCAGCCGCCCGTACGTTTCCGCAGTGTATGCACGCCTCGGGTCGCCCTGGCCGCAGAAGTTGAGCAGCGTGCCACCGGTGTGGCTCGCGGCGACGGCGTTGGCGACGGCCGCTCCCGCGGTCGCCGTGTACTCGGGGAGCCCGACGGACAGCAGGCAGAATTCGGCGTCCCGCCCGCCGACGGCGTTCGGGATCTGGGGTTCCCGGGCCGCGGCTCCGCCGAGATGGCGGATCTCCACCAGGTCGAGCGGCAGCTCGACGTCAGGGCCCGCGGCGGCGAGCAGGTCGCCCACGGGCAAGTCGCGCAGCAGCACGCAGTACTCGCCGAAGTCCAGCGGATTCGGAGGGTCGTTGTGGATGGCGCCGACCTCGGTGTAGGGGCGTTCGCGCAGCTCGTCGAGGAGGACCGTGCCCATGCGGCGCAGCGGCGCGACCAGGGCGGCCCCCTCCTCGGCGCTGCCCAGGTGGGCCATGCGCAGGTGGACGACGACCCGTCCGCGGATCTGCTCGGGCAGCCCCGGCGCGTCGGGGAGACGCAGGATCGCGATGGACGAGGTCGTCTCATCCGGCAGTCCGGTCACCCAGTCGCGGTAGGCGTGGAGCAGGTCCTCGGCCGACTCGCCGGCGAAGTAGACGCCACCGGCGTAGAACCGGGCGACGGGCACCAGGCCGATGACCATCGAGGTGACGATCGCGAGGTTGCCCTTGCCGCCGCGCAGCCCCCAGAACAGGTCCGGCTCGCGCTCGGGGTCCACCGTGCGCGTGACGCCGTCCGGGGTGACCACTTCGAAGGAGCGCACATGGTCGGCTGCGTAGCCGTACTTGCGCGACATCGGACCGAGTCCTCCGCCGAGGGTGAACCCGATGGCCCCGACGCCGGGGAACGACCCGTTGAGTGGGGCCAGGCCGTACGGCGTGGTGGCCTTGATCACCTCGCCCCAGGTCGCTCCCGCCTCGATCCGCGCGGTGCGCGCGCCCGGGTCGACGGTGACCGCGCGCATGCCCCGGGTGCTGACCAGCAGCGCCCCGGCGACGTCGGCGGTCAGCCCGTGGCCGGTGGCCTGTACGGCGACGCCGAGTCCCCGTTCGCGGGCGTGGCCGAATGCCGCGGCCACGTCGTCAGGGCAGGTCGCGCGGACCGCGAGGTCCGGGGCGAGGGTGAAGGCGGTGTTGTACGCGAGGGTCTCGGCTGCGAGGCCGGGGTCGCCGGCCCGCAGCACAGAGCCGCGGAGCCGGCGCGCTAAGGCCTCGGCCGTCATGGCCTGGCCGCCGCGTCGGTGACGGGGTTGCGCAGCACCCCGATCCCTTCGATCTCCACCTCGATGACGTCACCGGGGGTGAGGAGCTTGGGAGGGGTGCGGGTGAAGCCGACACCGGAGGGCGTGCCGGTGGCGACGACGTCGCCGGGGCGCAGCGACGAGGTCTGCGAGATGTAGGAGAGGATCCGGCTGACCGAGAAGATCATGTCGGAGGTGTTGCCGTCCTGCATCAGCTCGCCGTTGACCTTGGCCGTGAGCCTCTTGCCGTTGGGCGACTCCATTTCGTCGGCGGTGACCACCACCGGACCGATCGGGCCGCTGCGGTCGGGGTTCTTGCCGAGCGTCCACTGCGTGGTGTCGAACTGCCGGTCGCGGGCGCTGATGTCATTGAAGACGGTGTAGCCGAGCACGCCGGCCATGGCCTTGTCGCCGTCGACGTCGGTGAGCGTCTCGCCGACGATCACGGCGAGCTCGACCTCCCAGTCGAGGCCCTTCTCGATGGCGGGGACGGGGATCGACTCGCCGTCGCAGACCAGCGTCGACGCCCAGCGGCCGAAGACCGTGGGGTAGTCGGGGACCTGGGCGTTGGCCTCCTCGGCGTGGGCGAGGTAGTTCAGTCCGACGCAGAAGACCCTGGTGGTCTCGGGAACGGGCGGGACCTGGGTGAGTCCGGCGACCGGCACGGAGGCGCCGCTGGGGGCCTCGGCGAGGTAGCGGGAGGAATCCGCGTAGAAATCGTCGATCGGCGCGATCGGTACGACCGTGTCGTCATCCTGTAGGGCGCCGACGTAGCGGACGTTCCCCTGGAGGAACCCGATGAGTTTCATTCGTTCTCCTTGGACGTTGTCCCGCCGGTGGCGGGGAGAGGGTGGTCCGGGCAGGCGGTATCGGCCTTGTGGGACGCGTGGTGGGACGCGATGCGGTGGTCGCGTCGGACCGAAGGGGCCCGGACGGCCCTACGGGTCAGTGGGCCGGTACGCCGGTGGCGCACGGGCAGTGCGCGGGCTGCCCGTGCCAGGAACCGCTGATCAGGCGGGCCGGTGGCGGAGCGATCGCAGCACCGGAACGGCCGCCGCCACGAGGGCGAGCACGACCGCACCAGGCCCGACAGCCGCGGGCCACGGAGGCAGAAGCACCGCGTCCAGCGACCAGGCGCCCGGACCGGCGAGCGCGACCGCGGCACAGACAGCGGCGAGGAACAGGGGATATTCGCCGCCGCCCAGAGTGTTCCAGACGGTTCCAGCCTTGATCACCATCGAGATGCCCGCCACGAGCATCGTGCCGATGGCCATCGCAGCCGCGAGCGGCGTGAGGAACCCGGCGAGCAGCAGCACGCCGGCGGCCAGCTCGCACAGGGCCGCGAGAACCGTCATGGCCCAGCCCGGCCGGTGACCGAGGGACTCGAAGAACACGGCGCTCGCCGAAAGCCCCGGACCCCGGAACCAGCCCAGCGACTTCTGAGCCGCATGACAGATGAGAATGACTCCGAGCACAAGGCGGAGGAGGGCAAGCGCAGCATCCATCGTGGTTCTCCTCGGAAAGGACGGTACAGCGGTCGCGCGACTACTTGTCGACGTCGATGCCCTCAAGCAGGCGCGTGTCGACGTAGCCGGTCTTGCCGTACTTCTCGACCGAGGCGCGGACCTGCTCGACGAGCTCCTCGGCGGGGCGCGTGAGGTCAAGCCCCTCCAGGAAGCCCTGCTTGGCCTCAAGGCCCGTGGGCCAGTAGACCTCGCAGCGGTTGCCGTCCGGGTCGTAGAAGTAGACGCCGATGGCGTTGCCGTGAGTAACGGTGTACTCGATCTTCACGTCGTTCTCGACGAAGCGGCGGTAGAAGCCGAGCACGTCCTCCAGCGTGGAGCAGCGGAACGAGATCTGCTGCAGCCAGAGCTCGCCGTCACCGACGGTGCGCCCGCCGCAGAGGAGAACCTCGTGGTGCTCGATCTCGGGACGGGAGCTCAGGAAGATCATCCCGTGCTCGCGGTCGTCGTCGGTGATCTGGAGCCCGAGGACATCCTTGTAGAAGGCCAGGGAACGTTCCATGTCGCGGACGTGGATCCCGACGTGCGCGAGGCGTTCGATGGTCGGCATGTCACCCCTATACGTTCTATTGATTAGGTTCGATTAGGATCGACCTGGCCGAACCCCCTTGTCAAGGGGATGCGGCACCTGTTTTGGTTATACCTGTTTCATCATGTTCACCTTCGCTTGTCCAGGAGGACACACATGGCGCGCGAACTTTCCAACCCGGCCGACCTGCACCCCGCCACCACCTACAGCCACCTGGCCATCGCCCAGGGCCAGACGCTCGTGTTCGTCGCGGGCCAGGTCCCCTTCGACAAGGACCGCCAGATCGTGGGCGGCGACAATCTGCGCGAGCAGACCCTCGCGGCCATGGCCAACGTGCACACCGCGCTGAAGGCCGCGGGCTGCGACTGGGACAACGTCGTGCGCAGGACGATCTACACGACCCTGCCCCACTCCCTGGAGGAGATCACCACGGCGGTAAGGGACGCGACGGGCGGCGCGGCCAACCCGCCTCAGTCGATCGTAGGCGTGAGCGGGCTGGCGCTTCCCGGCCTGCTGATCGAGGTCGAGTGCACCGCCGTACGGGACTGATCGACACGGGACTGATCGACTTCGTGGTCAACGGCTATTGATGGGATCTAGTGAGATGTCGCAGAGTCTGACCGTTTCGTGCGTCCAGCTCAACGTGCACGACAACGACCGCGAGGGCACCGTCCGGCGATGCCTCGACCTGGTCGACCGCGCGGCGGAGCAGGGCGCGAAACTGGTCGTGATCCCGGAGATGTGGAACGGTATAGGGTTCGCGGTGCCGGAGGGCGAGGACATCGCCGAACCGGTGCCCGGCCCGTCCACCGATCTGCTCGCCGAACGCGCCAGGCGCCACGGGCTCTACATCGTCGGCTCGCTGTACGCCACGGCACAGGACGGCTCCCGCGTGAATCTGGCGCCGGTGATCGGTCCGGAGGGAACGGTCCTCGGCTCCTACGCCAAAAGCCACCTGTTCGACGCGCCGGGACGGGTCGACATCCCGGTCGGCGTCAGGGAGTCGGACCGGGTGAGGGCTGGCAGCGACCTGCCGGTCATCCCGACCGAGTTCGGCCCGCTCGGCGTGGCGATCTGCGCGGACCTGCGGTTCCCCGAGGTCTTCCGGACGCTCGCCCTGCGCGGAGCGCGGATCATCGTCCTGCCCTCCGCGTTCCTGAGCCCGCGTATGGACCACTGGGAGTTCTTCATGCGCGCCCGCGCGACGGAGAACCAGGTCTACATGGTCGCCGCCAACCAGAGTGGCACCGAACCGGTGAGCGGTCTCACCTTCGTCGGCCGGTCCATGGTCGTGGACCCGTGGGGCACCGTGGTCGCCACGGCCTCGGACGGCGACTGCGTGGTGACGACACACCTCGACCTGGGGCTGATCGACCTCACCCGTGAGCGCTTTCCGCTGCTGGCGCAGCGGCGGCCCGAGCTGTACGGCGAGCTCGTGTCACGCGCCACCGCGACGGGATGAGCACAACGAGGCGCCGCCCGTCCGACGATCTCGGACGGGCGGCGCTTCAACGACGTGCGGCCTCCGGCCGGCCTCTAGTCGACCCTCTAGTCGACCTCGGCGGCGATCGGCGCGCCGGACCGGTAGTCGAGCGTGTGCGCGCGGGCGGCGAGCTCGGCCTGGTCGGGGTCGCCGGAGATGATCGCCTGGACCAGGTCGACGTGCAGGTGCAGCCGGTGCTGCTTGTAGACGGCGTGCTCGTGGGGGCTCAGATCATGGGAGACGGCCAGCGCCTGGTCCTGGATGAACTGCGCCAGACCAATGTAAATCGTTTGCAGGACTTTGTTGGCGACGATCTGGGCGATGCGCTCGTGCAACCGCCAGTTGGCGCGGAGGAAGCGCTCCGGGTCGGCGACGGCGTCGGACATCGCGTCGAGCAGCACCCGCAGGTCGGCGATGTCCCGTGCGCTCCGGTGCCTGGCCGCGTCGGCGGCCACCAGCGGTTCCAGGCTGTCTCTGACCGCGACGGCGTCGGCCACCGTGACCGGCTCGCTGTGCACGGCCAGCAGGGTCTGCCCCAGCCGGACCACCGGGTCGGTCGGCGCCACGAAAAGTCCGCCTCCAGGCCCAGGACGCACAACGACGCGGCCCTGCGACTGGAGCAGACGCACCGCCTCGCTCACGGTAGCCCGGGCGAGCCCGGTGTCCTGGCGAAGTTCGTCTTTGGTGGCGATGCGGTCGCCCGGCATCAGCCGACGACTCACGATCATTTCCTCTACGTGCCGTGCGAGTGCTTCCGCCTTGGGGACCCCGACTGCCAATGCCATGTAACCAGTATAACCATCACATTCTCTCATTACCTCTTGACAGCCCAAACTGGCCTGACCGATGCTCATTGAGCATAATCAATCGAATGTTTTCTGGGGGATTTCATGCAGTTCTCATCCGTAGAGAGCACCAGCACAGCCGAGTCCTTCATGCTCATCGACGGCGATTGGACCCCCGCGCGTACGGATGAGTGGATCGACGTCGAGAGCCCCGCGACCCGGCAGCCGGTTGGCCGTGTGCCGCGCGGAAACGTCGCCGACATCGACCGGGCCGTCCAGGCCGCCGCCACGGCCTTCCGGTCCTGGCGCGGCGAGGCTCCCGCCGTACGCGGCCTCGCCCTGCTGCGAATCGCCGACGACATCGAGGCCGACTCCGAGCGGATCGCCCGGCTGCTCGCCTCCGAGACCGGCAACGCCATCCGCCGCCAGGCCAGGCCCGAAGTGGCGAGCGCCGCCGCGCTCTTCCGCTACTTCGGTGGCGTGGCCGGCGAGGCCAAGGGAGAGACCGTGCCGCTCGGCCACGGGCTGCTCAACTACACGGTGCGCGAACCGCTGGGCGTGGTGGGCGGCATCATCCCGTGGAACGCTCCGGTGCAGCTCGCCTCCGTGAAGATCGCGATGGCGCTCATCACCGGCAACACCCTCGTGCTCAAGGCGGCCGAGGACGCGCCGCTCGCCGTACTGGAGATCGCGCGCATCTGCTCCCGCCACCTCCCCCCGGGCGTGCTGAACGTGGTCACGGGCTACGGTGTCGAGGCGGGCGCGGCGCTGCTCGCCCACCCCGGCGTCGACAAGCTGTCCTTCACCGGTTCGACGGAAGTGGGCAAGATCGTGATGCGGGCCGCCGCGGACCGCATCCTGCCCGTCTCACTGGAACTCGGCGGCAAGAGCCCGGTCATCGTGTTCCCGGACGCCGACGAGGACGCCGTCGCCGCCGGTGTCGTCGACGGCATGCGCTTCACCCGGCAGGGCCAGTCGTGCACGGCGGGTTCGCGGCTGCTCGTCCACGCCTCCATCTTCGACTCGTTCCTCGACCGGGTGGTCGAGGCGGTGTCGCGCCTGCGGATGGGCGACCCCCTCGACGAGCGCTCCGACCTCGGCACGGTCGTCAACCAGACGCAGTACAACCGGGTGCGCTCCTACATCGACGACGGCCTCACCTGCGGTGCGACCCCCCTGATCGGCGGCCTTCCCGCCGAGGCCGGCCCCGGCGACGGCCTCTACGTCCCGCCCACGGTGTTCCGCGGCGTCGAGCCGTCCTGGCGCGTGGTGCGCGAGGAGATCTTCGGCCCGGTCCTGGTCGCGATCCCCTGGCACGACGAGGCCGAGGCCCTGCGCATGGCCAACGACACCCACTACGGCCTCGCCGCCTACGTCTGGTCGCACGACATCGGCCGGGCCCTGCGTACGGCGCACGCCATCGACGCCGGCTGGGTACAGGTCAACCGTGGTCTCGGGCAGCTTCCGGGTATGAGCTACGGAGGCATCAAGCAGAGCGGCCTGGGCCGCGAGTTCTCGCTTGAAGGGGCCCTGGACAGCTTCACCCACCGCAAGACCATCACCGTCGACACCCACGCGACGCCCATGGCCAGGGGGTGATGGCCACGGGGTGATGCCACACATAGATCCCGACATCACCTGAAGGTAGAGACAGCCATGAACATCCAGCGCATCGACACGATTCCGGAGCGCGCGGGAGACCTGCCCTATGCGCCCGCGGTCAGGATCGACGCTCCCGCCACCATGTATTTCCTGGGTGGCGCGACCGCGTTGCCGCTTTACCACAAGCATCCGCATGTGCCGGAGGAATGCGTGCTGCCCGACGACATCGTTGAGCAGACCCACCGTGTCATGCGCAACATTCAGGGTGTTCTTGAGCATCTCGGGCTGACCTGGCGAAACATCGTCAAAACCACGAATTATCTCACCGATATTCGTGACGCCGACCTGATGCACGCCACCATGGCCGAGTACTACCAGGGGTGGACTCCGGCCGCCACCATGGTCGCCGTCAACAACCTCAGCTCTCCTGGGGCCCGGTTCGAACTCGACGCCGTCGCAATGGGACCGCACCCAGCCTGAACCCGTCCGCCGCGTTCGGGACCTCTTCCGCACGGGGGTTCCGAAAGCGGCGGTGCGTTGTGGGCGCGCGACCGTTGACGGGGGGCCGAAAAGGCATTACGGTTATTCTTAAGAAAGTTTCCTAAACACAATCGCGCTCACCTGGCGATTGACCTCTCACCCCACTGGCTCTCCCCCCAGGAGTCTTGCATGAGAGTGAGAAGATCGCTGACGGGCGTCGCCGCCTCGGCCCCGGCCACCACCGGGGCGCTCGCGGCCACGGCCGGCACCGCGCACGCGGTCCCTTCCGACCGCGCCCCCGTGCGGGCCTACGGGCCGATCCCCCATCACCACGTGCAGAAACGCTGACCTGCACGCCCACGATCGTCGCTGACACCCGCCCCCGGGGAACGGGCACATTGGTGGCAGCGCCGTGGCCCGGCCGGGAGCCAGGCACCGCCCGGCCGGGGCCGTACGGCATGAGCCGAAGTCGCCGCGGAGCCGCGACCTGCCGGGACGCTTACGCAAAAAGGGCCGGGCGCGAAGGCCCGGCCCGCACGAGGCGGCTCACTGCCCGAGAAGCTTGAGCATCTGCTTGACCTGCGATGAGCGCAGGGCCTCGACCTTCTTCGCGAGGTCCATGACCTCCGGGTTGCTCCCGTCCGCCAGCGCCCCACGGGCCATCTGCACCGCGTCGTCATGGTGCGCGATCAAGGTGTTCAGGAGTTTCTCCTGGAATCCCTCGTCCGGCGCCTCCTTCACAAGCTTCAACTCCTGGGCGGTCATGCCCGGCATGCCCCCGTGGTGGTCGTGCTCGTCGGGCGGCGCCGTCATCGGCTTGTTCCAGCCCTTCAACCACCCCGCCGCAGTGGCGATCTCGGAGGTGTGGGACTTGACGATCGACGCCGCCAGCTTCTTCACCTCACCGTTGACGCCACGGGAGTCGGCGAGCCACGCCACGTCCATCCCCTGCCCGTTGTAGGGGATCAACATCTGCAGGAACATCACGTCTGCGTCGTTGTAGGAGTTACTCGTGGCCTCGGGGCCCAGCTCTTCGGGCAGGGCGACGGAAGTGGCGGCCGGGTGATCGCCCGCAGCGGTGTGTCCCGCTGCGCTGTGGCCTCCGCATCCGGAGAGCAGCAGGATGCACAGAACTGCCATGACGGGCGCGCGGTTCTTCACGCGGGGTGCTCCTCGGCTGAAGGTTCGTCGGGGTCGGCGAACCCTCCGCCCGACGGCCCTGTGGCGGGCGGAGGGCGGAGGGCTCCTGTCCGGGGCGGTGCCGTACGGCGTCGCGCGGATCCCCGCAGCAGCGGATCCCTGTCAGGTGGATCCGGGCCGTGGGGATCCGCGCCGTGTCTTACCGCGATCCGGTGGTGCCGTGGTGCCGTGGTGCCGTGGTGCCGTGGTGCCGTGGTGCCGTGGTGCAGTGGTGCAGTGGTGCTGTGGTGCTGTGGTGCGTGGTGTGGCCGTGTCTTACGGGTGTGTGCTACAGGTGCGTGCTACGAGAAGGTGACGTCAGAGCAGGTGTAGAACGCCTCGGTGCTGCCCTGGACGCGCTGCCAGATCGAGAAGAGGATGTGGCGGCCGGACCGCTGCGGAACGTTGATGGACCAGTTGGTGAAGGTCGTGGGGTTCTGGTTGGTGAAGGTCTTGATGTGCACCAGGTCGGACCAGCTCAGCGGGCCGGACGGGTTCCAGCCCTCACGGGTGATGTAGAACTCGAAGTTGCTGTTCGAGTGCGGAGCGGTGGCGTGGTAGGTGACGTTCAGGCTGCCGGAGGAGATACGCGTGGCGGGCCAGTCGCTGCGGGCCAGGTCGAGGCCGCGATACTTGTCGCGCCCGGCGCCGCAGAGCCGGCCGTCGGGGATGATCTGGCGGTGGCGGCCGCCGGCCTCGAGGCGGGACACCTCGTGCCAGTCGTAGAACGCCTGGGTGCCGGCGGCCGCGACCGCCGCCTTGCAGGCCGCCGACTTGGGCGTCTCAGGGCCTTCCTGCTTGCAGACGTAGGCGCGGCTCGGGGGGTTCGACATGGACCCGTGGGCCATGGCGGGGCTTGTCGGGAGGATGGCGAGAAGTGAGCCTGCGGAGATGAGAGAGGTCGCGACCGCGGCCACCTTGTGTCTTGCCTGCACTGACGCCTCCTGGGCTGGGGGTTACTGGAGGTTTGTCCTGCGCGACGGCCACACGGGATCTCCCGCCGTCCTCCTCCCGGAGTCGTGTCGAAGGTGGCGGTCATGGAGCATATGCCCTGGTCACAGGGCTTCTCCCGGTCGAAAGGGACGCACGCCGAAGCAGGGAGAGCAGCAGCTTCCGAGTCAGCAGCAGTCAGACCGCCATCGCGTCCGTCCCGATCGGCCATCCCGACCGGCACGTCGCCATGTAAAACAGTAAACCTTCTTAAGAGTTACTATGCTTGACCGGCCGGGTGGGCGCAAGCGGATCGACTGTCCAAAATTCCACTATTTTCCCGGGGGACGGACCCGGTGGCGCGGACTCCCAGGTGAGCACCGCGCCCGCTCCAGCGCACTCCGCCGTGGCGTGCGCCGTACCGCCCCCTGTATCCCCATGACACGGCTATCGGGGGTTATATCTGGATCTGCGCTGGATGATGTTGTGTGGTGGGGATTGCGGAGGATGTCCCTCGCCTACTCTGGACAAAACCCAAGATTCCACGCAGGCCAGGCGATACCCGCACAGGCCGGGCGATGGGGAGCGGCTCGGCGGGTAACGCTAGCATGACGCCCGTCGTGTGAGCGGGCGAAACCGCCACAAGACCGGACGAGGAGCGGGGGACATGAGAGACTTCGGGCCGGCGTTTCAGGAGTTCTGGCGAGAGCGCCACATCTGCACGCTGACCACGATGCGGCCGAACGGCACACCGCACGTCGTCCCCGTCGGGGCCACCCTCGACGTCGACGCCGCCATCGCCCGCGTGATCACATCCGGCACCTCGCAAAAAGCCCGGCATGTGCGCGCCGCCGGCCCGGACGGCGCCGCCGTCGCCATCTGCCAGGTCGACGGCAAGCGCTGGTCCACCCTGGAAGGCCGCGCCGTCCTCCGGGAGACGGCCGAGGCGGTCGCCGACGCCGAGCAGCGCTACGCCGAGCGCTACCGGACACCCCGCGTGAACCCCTCACGCGTCGTGATCGAGATCGCCATCACCCGCATCCTCGGCAATGTCTGACATGCCTGACGCCCCGGTGGTTGTCGTCGGCATCGGCGCGGACGGCTGGGACGGCCTGTCCCCCGCCGCCCGGCACGAGATCCTCGACGCCGACGTCCTCATGGGCAGCGCCCGCCAGCTCGCCCTCATCCCAGAACGCTCCACGCCCGGCGCCGAACCCGAACGCGTCGCATGGCCCTCCCCCCTGCTGCCCTCCCTGCCGGGACTCCTGGAGGCCCGCCGGGGCCGCCGCGTCTGCGTCCTCGCCAGCGGCGACCCCATGTTCCACGGCATCGGCTCCACGCTTGCCCGCCTCCTCGGGCCTTCGGCCGTACGCGTCGTGCCGCACCCGTCGTCGGTCACCCTCGCCTGCGCCCGCCTCGGCTGGCCCGCCGACCAGGTCGACGTCGTCAGCCTCGTCGGCAGGCCCGTCGAAACCCTGCACCCCGCCGTCCACGACCGGCGCCGGGTGCTGGTCCTCAGCGCCGGCGCCGACACCCCCGCGCGGGTCGCCGCCCTCCTCACCGAACGCGGCTACGGCCAGAGCCCCCTCACCGTGCTCGAACACCTCGGCGGCCCCGACGAGCGCATCGTCTCCGGTACGGCGTCCGCCTGGCACATCCCCCGCCCCCACCCGCTCAACATCGTGGCCGTCGAATGCCGCGCCGCCCCCGACACCCCGCGCCTACCGCGCATCCCCGGCCTGCCCGACGAGGCATTCGAACACGACGGCCAACTCACCAAACGGGACATCCGAGCCGTCACCCTGTCCAGGCTCGCCCCCACACCGGGCGAACTGCTGTGGGACGTGGGCGCCGGAGCGGGCAGCATCGCCATCGAGTGGATGCGCACCCACCCCGCCTCACGCGCCGTCGCCATCGAGAACCGCCCCGACCGCGCCGCCCGCATCACGCGCAACGCCGCCGCCCTCGGCGTACCCGGCCTCCACGTCGTCACCGGCACCGCCCCGGCCGCCCTCCACGGGCTTCCCACCCCCGACGCCGTGTTCATCGGCGGCGGCGCCACCCGCCCCGGAGTGATGGAAGCATGCTGGGAGGCTCTGCCCCCCGGCGGCAGACTCGTGGTCAACGCGGTCACCCTGGAGTTGGAGGCGCTCCTCACCACCTGGTACGGCAGGCACGGCGGCGACCTGGCCCGCATCTCGGCCGCCCACGCCTCACCCATCGGCGGTTTCACCGGCTGGCGCAGCGCGATGCCGGTCACCATCTGGACCGTGGCCAAGCCCCTCGCCGCGCCCATACCGGCGGATCACATCACAGGCGATGCGGCGACCGTACGGCCCGCACGGGCGAACGAGGAGAAACCATGACGGTGCGTTTCATCGGGGCCGGGCCGGGCGCGGCCGACCTGATCACGGTGCGGGGGCAGCGCCTCATCGCCACGTCCCCGGTGTGCCTCTACGCGGGCTCCCTGGTGCCCGCCGAGCTGCTTGAGCTCTGCCCACCAGAGGCGAAACTGGTCGACACCGCCACCATGACCCTGGACGAGATCGTGGCCGAGATGGTCACCGCCCACCAGGCCGGGCACGACGTCGCCCGCCTCCACTCCGGCGACCCATCCGTATTCAGCGCCATGGCCGAGCAGATGCGGCGGCTCGACGCCGCGGCCGTGCCGTACGACGTCGTGCCCGGCGTCCCCGCCTTCGCCGCCGCCGCCGCGTCGCTCAAACGCGAACTCACCGTCCCCGGCGTCGGCCAGACCGTCGTCCTCACCCGCATCTCCCACCGCGCCACCCCGATGCCGCCCGGCGAAGACCTCGCCACCCTCGGCACCGGCCGGGCCACCATGGTGCTGCACCTCGCCGTCCAGCGGATCGAACACGTCGTCGCGGAACTCCTCCCCAACTACGGGGAGGACTGCCCGGTCGCCGTCGTGGCCCGGGCCAGCCGCGACGACGAGCTCATCCTGCGCGGCACCCTCGCCGACATCGCCGAGCGCGTGCGCGAGGCGGGCGTCAAACGCACCGCCGTCATCGTCGTCGGCGGGGTGCTGGCGGCGTCGGAGTTCCCCGACAGCCACCTCTACTCCGCCGACCGCTGCCGCACCTGACCATTAGTGAACCTTTTTCGTCCTCGGGCGAGCCGCTGGTTCTGTAGAACGGCGATCGCCTTGCACAGATGTCCGGCCTTCTCAGGACCACAGCGGAGCTTGCGAAGGATGCGCC
>NZ_FNCN01000050.1 GCF_900100605.1 Sinosporangium album
GCGAGCCTCGCTGGACGAGCGGCGCAATCCGCCAGGCCCTGGAACGAGAGCGCCTGGCGGAGGAGGGCGCCCTTGCGCCGCTCGGTCACAACGCCAGTCGCGCAGGTCACGCGCGGACGCCTCAGGAGACCTGCTCCAGGTATCGGCGCTGATCGTCCAGGAAGCCGTCGGAGAACAGCGAGCGTGGCGCCGCAACGGCGAAAAGGAACATCTTCAGCTCCGAGTCCTGAATCTCCTTGCGGATCAGGGCGTGGGTGGCGTCGGGATAGTGCCGGATCTGCAGCAGGCCGGGTGCACGCAGGTGGTGGCGGTAGCCGGCCTCGGTGTCGGCGACGTCGACGTTGCGGTCATGCCCGGCCAGGAGCAGCAGTACCGGCACCCGCATGGCCGCCAGATCCTGCGCGGCGTCGCTGGTGTAGTTCTTGGAGATGAAGGTCCAGCGTTCCGCGGTGATGTCGGTGTCCGGGACGGCGGCCTTGTAATGCTCGTAGGGGGCTCCTGCGCGCAGCAGCGCCAGCATCCCCTCCTGCCGGGCCAGCCCGGCCTGCAGCCGGTCCGGCGAGGCGTGTGCGTCGCGGAGTTTGGCCGTCAGGTAGTAGCGACCCTGCTGTTGCCAGTTGATGGCGGGTGAGACCGCGATGACGAAACGCAGCTCGGGCAGGCGGACGGCCACCTTGGGCATGACCCAGCCCGCCTGACTGGCTCCCCACAGCCCGATCCGGCTCGGATCGAGCCCCGGCCTGCCTTTCGCCCAGGTGATCGCCGCGACGGTCTCCGCGGCCCGGTCGTCCATGCTCTGATCCAGCCAGTTGCCTGCCGCGCCGCCCACCCCGGGCTTGTTCCACGACAAGGAGGCGTAACCGGCCCGGGCGAATGCTTCCCATAGCGGTCGGTAGCCCTCTTGGTTGGTGGCCTCGATCGGCCCGTCCCCGTGCACGAACACCACCAGCCCGTACGGGCCCTTGCCCGTGGTGGGCCAGGCCAGCACTCCCTTCAGCGGCTGCTTGCCGCCAGTGATCGTCACCTGCTCCTCGCGCAACTCGTAGGCGTGCTGATAGACCACCCAGCCGCCGCAGGCGGCGGCCAGCACGGCCACGGCCAGCAGCGGGCGCAGAATCCAGCGCACCCAGCGCCGCTTGATCGCACCCATCGACCCTCCATATCGTTCGTCTTGAAAACGATCGTACTCATTTCGACCGTACTATAGTTATGCCGCAGGAGGTGAGGGCATGCCGCCCACGCAGGACGATCACGCCGAGATCTCCACCCGGGTGCTGGTGGAGAGCCTGGTCCGCGAGGACCAGACCGTGGACGCCCGCGAGCTCTACGCGGTCGCCCGAGCTCTGGGCATGACGGACCTCCAGGTACGGCTGTGCATCAAGCGGCTGGTCGCCGAGGGCCAGTTCGTTCAGTCCGGCCGCGGTCAGCGCGCGGTGCTGCACGCCACGGCCGACGCCCGCCGCGCCCTCTACCCCGACGTGGAGTTCGTCCGCTTCATGTACGCCCAAGATCGAGGTGAGGCACCCTGGGACGGCGGCTGGCATCTGGTGGCCTTCGCCGTACCCGAGTCGGCACGGGCCGCGCGCGATGCGTTGCGCGAGCACATCGTCCACCTGGGCGGAGCGCCCCTCCAGGGCGGCCTATACGTGTCAGCCAATCCCTGGGAAGACCTTGTCAGGGCCGAGGTCTCCCGACTCGGCGCCGACGACTACGTCACCCACCTCACCAGCACCGACCTGCGTGTAGGCGGCATCCACGACCCTCGAGAGCTGGCCAACCGGTTGTGGCCACTGGGCGACCTCGCGCACGCTCATCGACGGCTCGCCCGCATCGCCCGCGACCGCTTGGACCGGCTGCACCACTCGACCTCGCTTGATCAACCGCAGCTGCTGACCATCGCCGTCGAGCTGGCCTCCGAATTCACCCGGGCCATGGAAGCCGACCCGCTCCTGCCTCCCGAACTGCTGCCCCGTCCCTGGCCGGGCGCCCAGGCGCGGGAACTGGTCGCGCAATGCTGGCTGCGCCTTCTCCAACTTGCCGCCCCTGCCCCCGCACCACGCCTGTTCCGGCTTTATGCAGACGTCGTCCACGAAGTAGCCGCTCCAGCCCGGACGGCCGGCCCCGGTAAGTGATATGTCCGGGGACGGGGGTTGATCGCTGACGGCGCCCGCGTGAGCTGGTGGCCTTCGGTTTCGCCGGTCTGCCCCGAGGAGCCGGGAGAGGTGGGAAACCAGCGCGCGGGCACGGGGAGTCCCTCGGTGGTCGGCGGGTCCTCTAAAATCCGCTTCTACCGGGGACTTCACGCTCGCGTCCGGGGAACATGGACTCCTCCGCATTCACGAGAATCCGTGTATAACGCCCCGCTATACCTGGTGGGATTACTTCATTGCACGGCGGAGGGGTGGGCTTCGGTTGCCGACGAGATCGACTAAGAGCGGTAGTGCGTTCAGCTACTACTCGTCGCACGAGGCATTGTCCCCGTTCGTTGCGTATTACTCCATTCAGCATATCTTTTCTACGCGGATTGCCCCGTTGTTCACTCCGGACCTGGGCGGTTCCGTCGTCATAAGCCGTCACGTCCGAGGCGTGGAGGCTCGAGTGTGGGGGCCCTTCGACGAATTGACGACGGTAGAAGACCCCGCCTTTGATGTCCAGGCGCGCTGCTTTGTCGAGTTTCAGCCGGGAGGGTTGTCGCGCCTGCTCTACCCCAATAGTCGGGAGTTGCTCAACCGGAAGATCGACCTGGGTGTCCTGGATCGGGATTTGGAGCTGCGCCTGGCCGGTGCGATGGAGGATTTCGAGGGTTCCGTTGAAGCTCTGGTTTCGGCATTGGACAACTGTCTTCTAGGTCGATTGAAGCGGCACGGGGATCACCTGGTCCGGGGATGGGGGTTGCTCACCGCTCTGCGGAACGTGCCCCTCGATGGAACCGTGGAGGATCTGGCCCGGGAGGTGCGCTACTCCTCTCGGCATGTCAACAGATATCTCCATGCGCTGACGGGGGTTTCGGGCAAGGGGTACCTGCGTCTCAGGCGCCTCAACAGGGCGGCCCAGCTGCTCAAGGGCTCCGACCGCACCGTCGAGGGGATCGCGCTGTCACTCGGGTATTACGACACCGCTCACTTCGTCCATGACTTCGCGAGGTACGCCGGGCTGTCTCCTGCGAGGTACCGGAAGAACATGTCCGATTTTTACAACGAGTCCTTGAAGAGGTTCTGAGAGCCTGGCACCCAGCTTCCCCGGTCGGCGGAAGATTCCCCAGTGTCATGGAAGGGCGAACAGAGATGAAGTTCCACAGTCCGATGATCGTTGTAGCGGATATAGACCGGAGCAAGCGCTTCTACGTGGACGTTCTACACGAGGAGATCGAGCAGGATCTGGGCGTCTATGTTGTTCTCAAGGGCGGCTTCTCGCTGATGGCCCAAGAGCAATGGAAGGCACTGACGGGCGATGATGCCGCACTGGGCAAGGAAGTCGGGCATCGCTTCGAGCTGTACTTCGAAGAGGATGATCTGGAGCGTTTCGTTGAGGAGCTGACAAGGGTTCCGGGAATCAAGTCGTTCACGGACTTGACGGAGACTTCATGGGGGCAACGAGCGCTGCGATTCTTCGATCCGGACGGGCATGTCATTGAAGTGGCGGAGTCCATGGAGGCCGTCGTAAGGCGGATGCTGGCGACGGGCGAGCCTGCGGAGGAGGTTTCCCGGAAGTCCATGATGCCACTGTCCTTCGTTCAGGAACGCGCGGCCGAGGTCGAAGCCGGTCGTTGATCGGCCGCACACTGGTCACCGAATCACCCCTCCGGCAGAGTGCGGTGGAAGACCCGGTGGGCTTCGGCCCACGCGTTGCTGTAATGCTCACCCTCCCCCGGCGCGTACGCCGGGGTGCGGGTCAGACGGTGGTGGGCTGCTCGTACTCGCTTGTGTGGCGGGCGGTGGTTTTCCGCGGCGGTGCCGTACTGTCCCGTGAAGCCGTGGCGAGCTGTTAGTGCTGGCGCTCTCGCGCTTGGCAGTCAGGATGGCTGGACTTGGTCGAAGAGGGCGAGGGCTTCGGCGGGGTCCGGGCTCACGAGGCGTTCCAGACCGGCCATCGTGATCTTCGCCCACCTGCCGGCCCGTGCCCACATCTGTTCCTCGAAGGCGCGGACGGCCTCGTCCAGATCTCCAGGGCCGGTGGCGGCGGCGACGGACTCGGCGAGTTCGGCGCCTTCCAGCATCGCGAGGTTCGCGCCCGCCCCCAAGGGGGGCATCAGATGGGCGGCGTCGCCCAGTAGCGTCACCCCGAAGACGTGCGGCCAGGTGTGGGACACGGGCAGGACATAGAGGGGGCGGTGGACGAAAGCGGTGCCGTGGCGGAGGAGGTCGAGGACGGGAGCGGCCCAGCCGTCGAACAGAGCCAGCAGACTGGATCGCACGGCCTCGGCGTCTGCCGGGTCCAGGTTCGTGTGCCAGTCCAGCGGCGCGCGGAACTGGGCGTACACCTTGACGTGGCCGCCGCTGTTGCGCTGGGCGACGAGAGCTCGGTTCACGCCGTACACAGCCACGGAACCGTCGCCGATCAACCGGGCGAGGTCGGGGTGGCGGGTGTCCGGCAAACGCGTCGATCACTCCCAGGCAGGAAATCAGCAATGTCGGCGGCGGCGGCCAAGTCGACGTCATGTGGGCCTCCGTCGCCCCCTACACAGGCGTTTTCCTATGGCCCAACAACAACAGCGCCTCGCAGGAGTTCAATCTGCTGTACAGCGAGGACGGTTACTTCCGCATCCAGGCGCGACATTCGGGCCAGTGCCTCATGCTCGACTTCCGGTCGAGACCCTTCGTCAACGGCACGCCGATCATCCAGTACCCGAATTGCAATGCCGGCTTCAAGTCGGCCGGATGGTTCATCAAGTGGGTCGAGATCCCCGCGCATGGGATCTGGGCCGCCGAGCGGCACAAGATCATCGTAAACCGCGAAACCGAACGGTGCCTGGACGCGTCCTCCAGTGGCCGTCCCCGCCCGCAAGCGTGGCTGCAGCAGTGGGACTGCATCACGTCCGGCGTCCAATGGAACTCCTACAACCAGATGTGGCCCATCCAGCCATCTTCAAGCCCGCCCCGTTGAGGCATTCCACGACAGCGGCGGCCCCCGTCCGGTGGGCGAACGGGGGCCGCCGCTTGGGGGGCGAGGGACACGGACCATCTCTTTCGTGTCTCCCGATCCGGGTAAAACGGGCTCATCCCGTTGGCCTTGTGGCGCCCGGGATGCGGTAGAGCTCGCGCGAATAGGGGCGACGGGGAAACCCGGCGTGATGCATCAGCACGGAGGTGATCGCTATGGTTCAGCGACTCATCCAGGCCCAGATCGATGCCGGCCACGGGAAGGAAGGCTTCGCTCGAATCATCGAGAGCATCAAGCACCCAGGCTGAGAGTCGCGCCAGCGCACGGTCACCGGGGGTCTGGCCTGGGGAACCCTAGCTGTACCCGGTCATGAGGTTGGTTGCAGTCGACTGATCGGTGGCTGGCCTCCGGGGGTTGAGTGGCGTCGTTGGGGATGTGGGTCAGGAAGCGCGGCGTCGCAGTGCGGGATTTGCGATCGCGGGCGCGGGAGTCGGGTTCTTCTCATGTGCAGCGAGATCCACTCCGGGAGCCACGATGGCATCGACGGCGTCGAGGATCTCTGCGGACAGGACGGTGTCCGCGGCGGCCAGTTGGGAGTGCAGGTGGTCCATGGTCCTGGGGCCGATCAGGGCGCTGGTGACTGCCGGGTGGGCGGTCACGAAGCCGAGCGCCATCTGGATCATGGTGATGCCGGACTCGTCGGCGAGTGCGGCCAGCTTCTCGACGGCGTCCATCTTGGCCCGGTTCTCCGGAACGGAGACATCGAAGCGGTGAGGCATGAACGCGGACCTGCTCGTGGTGACCTCGCGGCCCTCGCGCACAGCGCCGGTCAGCCAGCCGGACGCCAACGGGCTCCACACGAGCACCCCGAGGCCGTACTCCTCGGCGAGGGGCAGAACCTCGCTTTCCGCACCGCGTTGCAGGATCGAGTAGTTCGGCTGCTCGGTGACATAGCGGCCCAGCCGGTGCTCGCGCGCGGCCCACTGGGCCTGCACGAGCCGGTACGCGGGGAACGTCGAGGTGCCGAAATAGCCAATTTTTCCGGCGCGCTGGAAGTCGGTGAGCGCCGCGAGCGTCTCCTCGTCACTGGTCCGCGGGTCCCAGCGGTGGATCTGGTAGAGATCGATGTGGTCGACGCCGAGCCGTCGCAGGCTGTCGTCGAGGGCCTTGGCGAGCCAGCGACGCGAGGCCCCCCGGTGGTTGCGCTCCTCGCTCATGGGCAGAGCGGCCTTCGTGGCGAGCACGACATCATCGCGGCGCGCGGCGATCGCCTTGCCGACCATTTCCTCCGACTGCCCACTGCTGTACATGTCGGCGGTGTCGATGAGGTTGATTCCGGCGTCCAGGGCGGCGCCGACGATCTGGTCGACATCGTCCTGGGTGGTGCGGCCGAGCGCGCCGAAGTTCATCGCGCCCAGCGCCAGCGAACTGACCTGGACACCGGTGCTTCCCAGCGTGCGGTACTGCATATGCCGTCCTCCGAATCAGGTCCCGGCCCTGGTCACCGGTGAGTGACGGGGGCGGGAGTGTGGCAGTATTGAACCGGAACTTCGATCCGCTCCAACAATACGGAACGTGGATCCGTTTTTGCAAACGAGCGAGACAGGGATCGCGGTATGCCGGGTGACAAGCACGAACGGGGATCCTCCCGCCGCCGAGCGGACGTCATACGCAATGAGCAGGCCCTGCTCGATGCGGCGGCAGCCACGTTCGCCGAGCACGGAGTGGACGCGCCCGTGCGCGCCATCGCGGCGCGTGCGGGTATAGGGATCGGCACTGTCTACCGCCACTTCCCCACGCGTGCCGACCTGGTCATCGCCGTGTATCGGCACCAGGTGGACTCGTGCGCCGAAGCCGGTCCGGTTCTGCTGGCCTCCGCCAGCTCGCCCCACGCCGCCCTGAAGCAGTGGATCGACCTGTTCGTCGACTTCCTGGTCACCAAACACGGGCTCGCCGAGGCACTGCAGTCCGACAGCGCGCGCTTTGAGAGCCTCCACGCCTACTTCCTCGACCGCATGGTCCCCGCGTGCGCGGCGTTGCTTGAGGCAGCCGTGCAGGCGGGTGAGGCTCCCGCAGACGTGACCGCGTACTCGCTCATGCGCGGCATCGGCAATCTGTGCATCGGAGCCGATTCCCACTACGACGCGCGCCGCCTCGTCGACCTGCTGGTCATGGGGCTGAGGCAGTAGGACGCCACTCGAAGTTCCCAAGGGCCGCCAAGCCCCGTCGGGTATACCGTCGACTGCGCGGCGAGGCAGCCCGTGACCGGTGACGATGCCGGGCTCGCGGCCAAGGAGTCCGACCGTCCGGGGATCGACCCCAGTGAAATCAGCCGGGCACCGCGAGGACCGGGCGGGTATCAGACATGAGGCCTGACGCCGGCAGGTAGTCGGCCGCCGCGGTAGTGGTCGGCAACCGCGGCGAAGGCGGCCTTGGGCTCCCAGGGCAAGCCGGGATAAGTCGCGCCGTGGCCGTCTTCGAGGACCTTGACGATGCCGAGGCTGGCGAGGTCGAGGTCGTCCCGGGGGTCGCCGTCAGGGCGGTGGGGCAGGTTGTAGAGCGCGAAGAGGAACACGAAGGCGCTGTCGACGCCCTCGCTGTCGAAGATCTCCAGCAGCTCGCTCAGGTACGCGGCCTGGCCGGCTTCGTCGCGCTCGTATTCCCCGTTCAGCCGGGGCGGCTCGCTGGTGGCTGCGCCGGTTTCGAGGATCTCCATACTGCGGGGGGCATTGTCACCCGCGCCGCGCCAGGTGGCGGTGCCGAAGCCGGTGATGGCGACCGGTTTGGGCTGGGCGACGAGGCTGCGCACGGCGTCTCGGAAAATGTCGGCGACCTCTGCGGACCGGATGAGTTCGAAGGTCCTGATGTCGAACAAGTCCCAGTTGATGCTCTCGAACTGGATGGCGGCGTATGTGACCTCGCCGTGGAAGCGTTCGCGGATAACCGCCGTGGCTCGGCGGAGGAAGGCGTTGAGACGGGTGCTGGTCGCGGCGAATTTCTCGGGCCGCCGAGCCGGGTCTCCCAGCAGCCAGTCGAGCCGTTCTTCAGGGCTGTTGCCTTCGATGAACCCATGGTTCATGACGCTCAGCTCTACGCCTGCGACGAACACGACCTCGGCTCCCTGCGCCCGGAGCTGCTCCGCCCGCGTCGCGCAGTCGGCGAGCAACGTGAGGATCTCGTCAGTCGTCAGCTCCAGCGGGTAGGGAGAGAACCAGATCTCCATTTCGAGCTCGGCGGCGAAACGGGCGGCGAGCTCCAGGCGCTCCGGGTCGCCGCCGGTGATGTGTACGGCGTTGCAGTGGAGATCATCGCGGATGATGGTCAGCTCCTTCTTGACCACATCAGGGTGGAAGCGCTCCCGAGAGTCGCTGCCGTTGCGGAGGAAACCGGTGTCGTAGCAAATGCCTTTGGCTCGCATGCGCCTGGCCTTTCGGTCGGGGGCCTTGAGCGTAGAAGCAAATATTGCGTGCACGCAAGTTTGCGTGCACGCACTCAAGCTGGGACACTGCAAGGGTGACAACAAGGCGGACCGGGCTGCGCGAGCAGAAGAAGCAGGCCACCCGAGTGGCATTGCGTGAGGCGGCACTGCGACTGGCTCTCAAAGATGGGCCCGACAACGTCCGCGTCGACGACATCGCGGAGGCCGCCGGGGTCTCGCCGAGGACCTACAACAACTACTTCTCCAGTCGTGAACAGGCGATCGTGGCCGCCGTCACCGCCGAACGGGAATCACGGGTCGCCACGGCGGTCGCGGCCAGGCCCGCCCATGTCCGCCTCGCCGACGCCTTGACCGAAGCGATCCTGGAGCAGTACACCGAACCGCGTGACCACGACGAAGTGCTGCTGATCAACGCCAGTCCCACGCTGCGTGACGCATTCCTGGACGCCGCCGCCGCGATCGAACACCCCCTCGCCGCCGCGATCGACCAGCGCCTCGGCGACACCGGCACGCCCACCGCCCGCGTGCTCGCGGCGAGCGTGGCCGCTGCGGTTCGGATCGCACTCCGGCAGTGGCTCCAACCGCCGGCCGCGCCCCTTGCAACCGGCGGGCTTGTCGTGCCGTCCGGCTCGCTACCCGATCTGCTCCGCTCCGCGCTCGCCGCACTCGCACCCGCACTTGACGCCGCCGAAGAACAGGCACGACAGCGCCTGCAGCAGTGAATCCGTTCCACCGGCGGCTCCGACGCAGCAGTGGGTCCGGCACGAGTCGCGTTGCCGCCGGCGATCGACAACGTCCTCGGCCGGGCGCCGGCTTCACCGCCCCGCCGACCGGCGTTCCACGGATTTCCGCACCCCAGCTCCCCCCGCGTCTGCTTTGTCGTCGGGCCCGGGGGTGAGCCGATCGATCTCGGCGACGGTGGTGCGCTGCGCCGTGTGCAGGAAGCGGAGGATGACGCCGAGTTCTTCGCCGTTGAAAGCGCCGAGCTCGTCCCGGGTTCGCGTGATCAATCCCGCATAGGCGCTCGCGACCCGGTCGAGACCGTCCTTCGCCACGGCGACCGCGCGGACCGGGTCCACGCCTTGGGGAAGGTGGTAGAGGCGGTCGGCCGAGACCACGACCCGTTCGGCGGCGGCACCTTGGCGTCCGCCGTGGCCGAGGCTGTTGGACCAGACGGCGTCGCCGACGGCGAACCCGACCGCGCCCGGTCCGGTCGCGGCCACCGTACCGACCAGGTCGCGGCCAACCACGAACGGAAACACGATCGGGGTACGGAAGAGTCCGGAACGCACGAAGGTGTCCACCGGGTTGACCGCGACGGCGGTGACGTCGACCAGGACGTCGGTCGGTCCCGGCTCCGGGTCGGGCAACTCGCCGTATCGAATGTTCTCCGGCGGGCCGAGCGTCTTGATGAAGGCTGCGCGCATGACCACGCAGTCTTCCACCGCACTTCGCTCTAACGTCGCAGGTGACGGGCGTGCCGAGCGCGCGCGGCAGCGATCAGGGGGACACCTCGCGTGTGGACGGCGCCGCCGAGAGGGTAATGGCGGCCGGGATGGCGGCGAAGGCCGTACGCACCTCCGCCGTCAGTGCGGCGTGCGAGGGCCGACCCGGCTCGGCGATCCAGGCGCGCAGCGCGGCGTGGAAGGCGGCGACCGCCATCTCCAGGACCAGCCTCAGGCGCGGGTCGCGCGAGTCGAGACCCAGGCGGCGGTGGAGCGTGGTCTCGACCTCCGCGCTGGTGCGGGCGCAGAAGTGCAGGCCATGCGCAGTGATCGAGGGCGTGCGCTCCGTCAGCCGCTGGTTCAATCGCACGCGGCCCACCCACCGCTCGTCCTCCGCCATCTGATCGAGCACCGCGAGCAGGGTGTCCCGGAGCAGGTCGAGGACGGGAGCGCGGTCGAGCGGCAGCGTCTCCATCGTGTCGAGGAAGAGCCGCCACATGGCTTCGAGGGGGGCTGAGGCCACCTCCTCCTTGCTGGAGAAGTTCCGGAAGAAGGTGCGTTTGGAGACCTCGACGGTCTCGCACAGCTCGTCGAGCGTCACGCCGTCGAAGCCGCGCTCGGTGAAGAGCGCGAGCGCGGTGTCGACCAGCGCGTCCCTGGTCTGCTGTTTCTTACGCTCCCGGAGCGAGATCTGCGTAGCCATCACGTCGAGTGTAGTTGAGAGGCAGATGCCGCCTGTAGGCTTATGCCACTGAGTGGCGTTTCGAAAGGATGTCTGATGCGTGCCCTTCTGGTCGATCGTTCCCTTCCCGGTGGTCTGCGAGTCGGGGAGGCGCCCGATCCCGTTCCCGCCCCGGATCAGGCGCTGGTCCGGGTCACCGCGACCTCACTCAACCACGGGGAGGTCAAGTACGGCATCGCGGAGGCGCCCGAGGGCACGGTGCTCGGCTGGGACGCCGCCGGAGTCGTCGTCCAGGCCCCGGCCGACGGCTCGGGTCCCGCCATAGGCACCCCGGTGGTGACACTCGGGGACGGCGGCGGCTGGGCCGAACTGCGCGCGGTCCACACGGCCTACATCGGCGTCGCGCCCGAGCACGCCGACCTGGGAGCGATCAGCACGGTGCCGGTCGCCGGCGCCACCTCGCTGCGCGCGCTCGACAGGATCGGGCCCTCCCTGGGACGCCGCATCATGATCACTGGGGCGACGGGCGGCGTTGGGCGCTATGCCGTACAGCTGGCTGGCATGGGCGGCGCACACGTCACGGCGGTCACCGGCGACCCCGCCGCGTACGGCGAGAGCCTGCGCACGCTGGGCGCACACGAGGTGGTGTCGCATCCGAGGGACGCGTCGGGACACTACGACGGCGTGCTGGATCTGGTGGGCGGCGGGCAGCTCGTCGACGCCTTCGACATGCTGGGCGAGGGTGGCACGCTGGTGGCCGTCGGCCATGCCACACGCGACGGCGAGAGCTTCCCCGACCAGGCCCTGTGGGGCGGCCCCGGACGCAACGACAGGTCACTGGCGACCTTCCACCTGATGCACTTTCGGGGCCTCGGACGCGACTTGACCTGGCTGGCCGGGCAGGTCGCACAGGGGACACTCGACCCGCAGATCTTCTGGCGGGGCCCCTGGGAGGACGTCGCCGACGCGGTCAGCGCCCTCCTGGAGCGCCGCCTGCATGGCAAGGCCGTCATCGAGTTCGGCTGACCTCGTCGAAAAGGGTTGAGGCTTCCCACTGAGGAGAATGGCCCGGATGGCCCCAATTGATCAGCTCACATCAGGCGAAGCCGCCGTTCTGACCCAGTCCGTCCTCAGGCTGGATCAACCGCCACCGTTGAGTCCCATCGACGAGGGTGGCGAGCACCACTCGTGAGCCGTCGGCGGATCGATACTCTTGGGAGTCATGAGACACCTGCTCGTCTTCGCTGACCGTGACGACGCCGAGGAGGTGGCGGAAACCCTTGAGGAGTGGCTGGGGCAACCCCCGCGAGTCGTTCGGGAGACGCTGGCCGGCGAGGACGACGCCGAGGACGCCCAGTGGGTGGTGGTCATCGAAGAGGTCGACGACGCGTTTCTCGGCAGGGTCGATGCGCTGGCGGAGCAGTACGACGGCTGGCGCGAGTCCTAGGTTCCGTCCGCGCCGGGTTGTCGCAGCAGTTACCGCGCCAAGACCGACGGGCCGACGGAACCGGCGCAGGATCAGCACTGCCTGCCGGAGCGGAGTCAAAGCACGGCTGGCCCTGGCAGTGCCGCGCCGTCGGTGTTCGTTTCGCAATGGTCGGGCGACGTGGTGGATCAGTGCGCGGGAGACGTCGATCGTGGCACGATGACCGATCACGTGGAGCCTTTCGGCCGTTGCGGTTTCTTGTGGTGAGAACTCATCGACCGGAGGCTCCACGTCCATCTCCGGCCTTCGATGACTTCTCCTGAAAGGCCCGAAACACCACCGCCCACGACCAAGCAATCCTTGCTTGCCCGAATTATTTCTCTGAGATCACTTCAGTGAGTTCGTGGGAAGTGCTCGGGGAACAGTCGACCCGACAGGGGGGGCGGTGGAGGCCGCGGCCCGCGAGGGGGCGTGACCGGGCAAACCGTCGGGTCCGTCTGCCGGCGGTGGCTCCTGCCCGCCCAACGCCGAAGGCTCGGTCAAGCAGCCTCAACACATGCGGCGGCATTACGGACGCAGCGATCTTCTTGCCGCGGCACCTATGGCAATACCGGCCAAAGCACCGTTTCTGCCGGTCAGGCAAATCCGCTGGAATTCTCCCCCAGGACTACAGCGAGCCCGAAAGAGGAGCATTTCCTCCGCGCCCCAAACACGCTATCCATGCGTCCTGTAATTACTTAACCGCACTGTGTAACTTCGGAGTCGCAATCTCCGCCTCCGTCAAAGGTGGCGGCAGTGCTCACTACAGGAGGCCGAAATGGCTCGCACAACTTCCCTTGTTCTAAGCGCCCTTGCCGCCGGCGCGGTTCTCGTCGGCGGCACCGGGACCGCCGTCGCCGACGAGAAGCCGGGCATCGTCGCGGCGGAGAAGCCTGCCGCAGGCTACACCGCGCCGCTGGCGCCGCACCCGCAGTTCTTCGGCCCGTTCGTCACCGTGCCGCCTGGTCAGAACCTGCCGGCTACCGCGGCTTGCCCGTCGGGTCAGGTGCCTACCGGCGGCGGCGGCACCACCACCGCCTTCCGGATCTTCTTCACCGACTCCTTGGCGACCGGCAACGTCTGGGTCGTGCGCGGCACGAACACCAACACGGTAAACGAGAGCATCAGGGCCTTCGTCGTCTGCACGACTCCCTGACCAAGGGCCCAGCAGCGTCCCACGCCTTTCTCTCCTCGGGCACGCAACCGGGGCGGCGCCGTCCGCCCCCTTGCCCGTGGAGGGAGGCCATGGTGGAGGCGGGCATCCCGCGCCGCCTGGCGGCGCGGCTGGAACGGGTGGTGGGGCCGGCCGGCGCCTGCCCGAGCACGCGCAGCATGTCGCTGGACAAGCTGTCACCACTCCAGCGTGGTCACCAGCTCGCGCTCCGGCCCGTCCCCGGCCAGCCGGTGGATCTCCAGCAGAGTCCCGCCGCCACGTCCGCCCCGCGCCGGCCGACCCTGTCACACCGAGCTCGGCGGGCAGTTCGGCGCCGGCACCGCCGCCGAGCAGAGCGCGGTACGCGTCATCGCCGGCCCTCCGCTGGTCATGTGCGGTAGCCTTCCTCGCCTGTTCTCCCTTGGCCATGTCTCACCGTAGTAATCCAACGGCCCTGTCCGGCGTGGTCGGGTCTCCGTCCTGCCGATTCACATCGCAGGCCCCGCTCGCATAAAGCCACCGGCTGAGGGCAACGCTGCGGACGCCGACGGCGAAGGACAGACATCACACGCAAAGCATGGCGGTGAACGTCCGGCGCCCCTGGAAGGCGTTCTCGCCTACGTGGTGTAACGGGCGCAACAGTGGTGTCGCACTCACCAGACGCCTTCAGGTGATCGCGGTCGATGAGGCCGGCCGGCTTGGCCGGGATGGCCGCATGAGCAGGCCGTCGATACGACGGGTCAGCATGTCGCGGGCGGGCACGGTCGGGCGGTGTCCGAGCAGGGCTAGCGAGGTCGACCCTTCGACCAATGACAGGAGGGTCTCAGCCTCTAGGTCCACGTCGAGGTCGTCGCGGAACGCACCGGTTTGCTGACCATAGCGGATCAGCCAGGCCAGCAGGTCGCGCGTCTTGGCGTGGGCTTGGCGCAGGATTTCCGCAAGGGTCGGGATGGCCGTGGCGTGGGCGGTGAAGGCCACCATGATCCTGGCGTCGCGTCGCTGGTGCGGCTCGATCAGAGCGATCGTACGCAGGGTGGCGGTGAGCAAGGTCACCGCCGACTCATTGACGGCGGAGGCGGCAATCTCCTCCTGCCCCTGAGCGGTGACGCGTTCGGTGATGCGGTGCAGGGCGAAGGCGAGCATCTCGTCCTTAGTGGCGAAGCATCGCTGCACCGCCCCCATGGACACGTCGGCCTGCTGCGCCACGTCCCTGAGAGTCACGCCTTCGGGACCGTGTCGGTCGATCAGGTCGCAGACCGCTTCGGCGATGTGGCGGCGTCGTGCCTCGTAGTCGACCTGCTTGGGCATGAGGCTCCTTCCGCCAACGTTTCGATGCAGTTGCATCATATCAGGTTTTCCTGTTTATTTGATGCGTACGCATCGGAAAAAGGGAGGACCACATGAGTAGTTCGCGAACACCCAGCCGCACAGTCGACAAGGCATTGTGGCTGGCCGGAGCTCTGTTCACCGTCCAGGGGTTCGGCTCGGCGATCACCGAGGCGCACTGGGGCACCAGCTTCGGAGTTGCCGGCATCCTGCGTGCCGTCGGTGTCCCCGACTGGGCCGATCTTGTCCTCGGGACCGCCGGAGCCGTATTTCTGCTCATAGCGGCGTATCGGGCGGTGCGCCGATGAAACCCCGAGGAACAACGCGGGGGGCGGCGCGCATGCGGCTGGTCACGGTGCTGGCAGGCATGTCCGTCGTCGCGGCCTGCGGGAGCGCCCCCAGCCCGGCATCGAGCTCACTTCAGCCTGTCGCGCACACCTCGTCCGGCGCCGTCGCCGGCACCCACATCGGTCGGGACCTGCAGCAGTTCAACGCCATCCCCTATACCGCACCACCGACCGGAACGCTGCGCTGGCAGCCGCCGCAGCCCGTCCAAGCGTGGAAAGGCGTCAAGGACGGCACCCGCACGGCCCCGCGCTGCCCGCAGAACGCCAATCCCGCCGACTCCAACCCGGCTAGCGCCGCCGAGGACTGCCTGTATCTGAACGTCACCGCCCCCCGGGCCGTGCCCGCGGGACGGCGGCTGCCGGTGATGGTCTGGCTGCACGGCGGCGGCTTCACCCAGGGCGCCGGCGGTGACTACGACGCCCAGCGGCTGGCGGACGCGGGCGTGATCGTCGTGACCGTCAACTACCGGCTGGGCATCTTCGGCTTCCTCGGCCACCCCCGTCTCGCTGGCTCGGGCGCATTCGGCCTGCTCGACCAGCAGGCCGCGCTGCGCTGGGTACGGCACAACGCGGCGGCCTTCGGCGGCGACCCGCACAACATCACCCTGTTCGGCGAGTCCGCGGGCGCGTTCAGCACCTGCGCGCAGCTGACGTCCCCCACTGCGGCGGGGCTGTTCGACAAGGCGATCATCCAGAGCGGCCACTGCTCGATGAGTCAGATGGGCATCGATCCCGCCGGCAGCGACGCCGTGTGGCCATCACGGCTGTCCAGCGAACAGATCGCCGCGGCCGCCGCCAAGCAGATCGGATGCACGGACGCAGCCCAGACGATGGCCTGCCTGCGCCGGGCCCCGGTCCCTGCCCTGCTGGCCGCGCAGCAGAAGATCCCCGCCACCTGGGCGCCCTCGCACGGAAGCGACACGCTGCCGCTCGACCCGCGCCGGGCGGTGGCCGAGGGACGCGTCCACCCGGTGCCGCTCATGGCCGGCACCACCGCGCACGAGGTCCGATACTTCGTGGCCATGTACTTCGACGGCCCGGGCCAGCCCCTGAGCCAGCAGACCTATCAGCAGTTCCTGCGCACCGCCTTCGGCAAGGACGCCCGGCGGGTCGAGGCCATGTATCCCGTCAGCGCACACGGCTCCCCCTCCCTGGCGTGGGCTGCCATCGCCACCGACCGCGGCTGGACCTGCCCGACCAGGGCGGGCAACCGGTTACTCGCCCGCAAGACACCCGTCTACCAATACGAGTTCGCCGACGACACCGCCCCCAGACCGGCCGGGTTTCCCGTGCCCGCCGCCTTCCCTCTGGGCGCTTACCACGGCGGGGAACTGCCCTACCTCTTCGACGGCCCCGGCGCCGCCACCGATCAGCCCCTCTCGACAAGCCAACGCCGGCTGGCCGACCAGATGATCGCCTACTGGACCCGCTTCGCCGCCACCGGCAATCCCAACGACCCGAGCCTGCCCCTATGGAAGCCTCTGACCAGCAAGAGCGCGAACCAGGTCCGCTCCCTTTCCTCGGCCCGAAGCAATGGCGACGGCTCCACCGAACACCACTGCCGCTTCTGGGACACGCGCAAGTGAAGAACTCCAGCCCACGAGCTGGGCCGTCCTTCAGACGATCAACGGACTCGCCAACGCAGCTGTTCAACCCGGCCCGCGAGTATCTGACGGCGGCCAAGGTGATCCGGCCCGGCATGCTCACCCCGGCCAAGATGGTCGGCGCGGGCGCTGCGGCCGGCGCAACTGCGCGAGCTGGGGGTGATGCTCTGCAGGCCGCGCTCGCCCGAGACACCTGCACCGCGATCCTGAAGGAGGCGGTGTAGTAGGCGGTGGTGGCCCGCGCCCTGCGCGTGCCACCACCGCTACTCTCGCGCGCGGATTGGTGAGCGACTCATTCTTTCACTGCACCCAGACCATGGCCACCACGCCGAACCCGTTCACCACAAACCGCTTTCAACAGCAGCCCGAGATCGCGACACTTGTAGAGGCGCCCGAGGCTCCAACGACAATCGGCGCCCGGAACGACAACCAGAATGGACACCATGACCACGGCCCCCACCCAGGACCATTCGCCCTCCTGCCGCGACTTGGTCGGTCTCCTCGCCCAAACTGACCGGCGCGCCGCCTACGCGGCCCTCGCCCTCGGCGCGACCTCCGTGGCTGAGGTCGCCGAACTGGCCAGGCTCCGCCCACCGGCCGCTGCCGCGGCGCTGCAGAAGCTGACGGACGGCGGAATCGCCGCCTTCGACAGTGAAAAGCGCACATACACGCTGCTCGACGACACTTTTCGGCTCGCGGTCCAGGCCGAGGTCAGGGTCTCCGGTCGGGGCAGCGGAGACGGGTCGGGCTCTTACTTCCGCCGTGGTCGGCTCACGTCCATTCCGGGCAAGGCGGAGGTACGCAGCCGTGTTCTGGCCGTTGTGAAGGACTCGTTCGAGCCCGGCGTGACGTACTCCGAGGCCAAGGTCAACGCGATCTGCGGCGAATGGTTCGACGACTGGGTGAGCCTGCGCCGTGCCCTCGTGGACGACGGTCTGTTGCGCAGAAACGAGTCCGGCACTACCTACGAGCGCGTCTGACGGACGGTGCGTGTATTGGCCGGCGATGCCCGCACACCCGCGGATGTCACCCCGCGGGTGTGGCACACAGGCACGCCCGCCAGCGCGTTACCAGTAGCTCCGCAATGGTGCGGTTCTGGGACACCCGCACCGCCGGTGACGTGGCCAGGCGGATGATCGCCTAGAACACAGGTCCCCGAATCTCCTGTCCCCGCAGCGCGTCGAGGGAATGCGCACTACCTCCAAGCAGAACGAGGACTACGCCTTCGGCTGGTGGTCGACAAGAGCGACGCCCACATCCTCACTTGACCGCCCACACCAGGATGTTGGCCAAGTCCTCCTTCTCAAAGAACGCGACCACGTCCTGCTCTGAGTGGCGCAGGCTGAAGTGGGTCAAGACGAACAGGTTGTCCGGATGCGCCGCCACGAACGGCCGTAGCTCGCTCCACACCGTGTGGCCCACACGCCTGGCCCGGTCCAGCTCCGCGTCGTCGAGGTATGTGCACTCGGTGATGATCACCGGGTAGTCGGTCAGCCAGGGTGTGCGCGGCAGCGCGTCGGCGTGGGTGTCGCCCAGATAGGCGAACAGCGGCCGCCGCACCCGACGTTCCACCTCGCGGCCGTCCGCCCGTTCCCGGGCGAGCAGCCGCCCGAACTCCACCGGGCTCAAGGTCTCCTTGAGCGAGGCGTACTCAGGGGCCAGCACCCGCCGGTTCTCCGCGACGCAGTAGCCGACGCTGGGCACCTTGTGCTCGGCGGCGAACACCCGTACCGTGTGCGAGCCGCCCTTGCCGATGACGAACTCCTCCTCCGGACATACCCCGTGCACTCGCACGCCTTCCGCCTGGGCCGGGTCGAAGGCGGCGGTCTGGTTCAACGCAGTCGTGGCGCGCAGGTAGTCGCGGATGTAGCCGGCCGCCTGCGCGGGCGCGTAGATATCCACCCCGGTGGGCCTGGTCGCCAGGAAGTCGAGGTCTTTGGAGTGGTCGAGGTGGGTGTGCGTGAGCAGGACCGTGTCGACCTGACGGCCTTCCACTAGCCCGGCGTCCAGGGCCAGTTTCAGCTCGGGCACATGGAAGAACGTCTTGTCGTTGGCCCGCGAGTATCCAGTGAGCGTCAGCCCGCCCGGCATGGCCCAGGTCTTCCACTGGCGGAACGGGTGCTTGCGCTCCAGCCGGGAGGGGAACATGGTCACATCCTCAGTAGCTCGGGGTCGGCGGACGGTAGTCCTCACCTGACTTGCGCAGCCATTTGGCTGCGGCCTTGGCGTTCTTGACGTCGGGCGGGACACGACGCGGCCCGTCCTGCGTCTCCAGCAGCCAGATGTCCTCGGGCGCCACCCACGACCCGCTCACGCCGTCGTCGCTGCTGTCGGGGTCCCTGACACACCACAGCCCCGCGCCCATTCTGATTTTCGGGACCTGGTCCAGAAGCCACTGGTAGCCCATGCGCTCGGCGATGATCAGTCGCACCTCGCCGCGCGGCTCGGCCAGCCATTGGGCGCCGGTGACCTGGCCGGTGATGACGTGCTCGGGCACCCGGGAGCCCTGCCAAGCATGCACACCGAAGCCGTCCGGATAGACCACGGCGGGCCCGTGCTCATGGTGCGGCTGCCCGTAAGCGTCGAGGTGCAGTTCGACAGGCCGTTCCGTCAGTACGGCGGTGCCGCGCAGCGGCCACCACCACCCCGCGCTGCGGGCGACCCGCGCCAGCCCGTCGGCCGGTGGCGCGTCGATCAGCCCGAGGCCGCGGAACGCCTCCTGCATGGCCAGCTGCGCCACGTCGTGCTGGCCCAGGACGGCCCCGTCCTTCAGCATTCCCGCTTCCGAGGGCCGGTGCGCCTCCTCGGGCAGACCGAGGTCGTTCCAGCGGGTCGTGGTGAGCAGCTCGTACACCTCGTCTTTGAGCACCTTGCCGATCCGCTCCCCGATCCGCAGCGGCGTCTCGACCTGCTCAGTGATCTGCCACGAGGTCGTCTCCCAGAGGTCGCCCCACTCCGGCCAGCCGCCTACGGCCTGGATCTCGCGTCTCACGCTGTCCTCCCGGTGGCGTGCCACGGCGATGGCTGCGGCCATCGGGGAGTCGACCCACTCGATCCGGCCGGGTTCCGGCAGCCCAGCCAGCCGGTAGGCGTCGGCGACGCCCAATTCCGCCTGCTCTCGGTCGGCCGGGCCGGTCGCCTCCGGGACGTGCAGCCACTTTTCCCGCACATTCACCAGGATTGCGCGATGCTCGGCGGAGAGCTTCGTGAGGCGGGGAACCTTCTTACTCATGTGATCAGTCTCGCAACCGCCCCCAGCGGAGCGACACCGATTTTCCGGCCCGCCGCTCTCCTTGGACTGCTTCCGCCACTCCGGTGCCCGGGCCCTCGCAGCTCGAGTCGGGAGCGTTGATGCTCACGCCGTTGCCCTCGACGACGCGCACACAGCGCGCCTTGTCGATATGCGCCTGCTGAGAGTGGAGCAGCTTGTAGGTATCCCCGGCGGCTTGCTTCACCGACGCCGTGTGGGCGTATCCGCGGATACGCCCACACGGAACCAAACAAGATCGGTCAGCGGCAGTTGCTCTTGTGTACGAATGCCTTGCCGCCGTCGATACGGCCGCCCCAGGTGACGCATTTACCCCGAGCGTTCACGTAGACAGGGCCCGCGTAGTTCTTGAACTTGCCGGAGTCGACGATGCTCTTGGAGGTGCCGTACACCTTGAGCTCCGCGTCCATCGGCACCGGCTTGCCCCGCTTGTGGCGGACGGTAACGACGCAGTTCTTGCCAGTGGATTTGTTGTAGGTGAGGTAGACCGCACCCTTGTGGGGGATGGGCTCCCAGTTCACCTGGTGGTAGCCCGCGCCGCACTGGCCGCCGTAAGTCGCGGCGTTGGCGGGGGAAGCGCCCACCGTCGACAGCGCGGTCATGGCGATCATGGCTGCCCCCGCAGCGGCGACCTTCTTGAACAGCTGCATTACTTCTGGTTGTCCTTCCACTTGTACGGACCTCAGCAGGTCCGCAGCCGAAGGGGCGCCGAATCAGCGCAGCGTGAACACCCTGCTCGGCGGATGTCGCCGCCGACGTGATTGCATACAGGGTAAAGATGGATTCAGGTATCGCCCCGTCATCCCTGAACACGCAATGAACCGCTGAACGCCCTTCGAATCACCCCGTACAGCAGCAGGATCGAGCCCCATCGAAACGGCCTGCGGTAACCCGTCTTTCCCCTCGCGACAGGGAACGGCTTCGCATGGCCTCCGAATTATCCTGCACTGCAGATTTCCCTAAGTTTATACAGGAGATCGACAGTGCACCACAACAGCTACTTCGACCTGAACAGGGGGGTTGCGCCAGGTGAATGGTGCCGTCGACGATTGACCAGGTCAGCGGGAGGTTGCCAGGTTTCCTCGGTCCGACGGTCCGCGACTCGACCCGCCCGCCCGCTGCCCGCACACGAGGCGGGAGGTCGGCGGCAGACGTGCTGGAGGCGCTCTGGGCTAGGCGTACCAGTCCCCCGCGATCTCGTAGATGGCCTTGCCGCCTCCCTTGACCGCCACGCCCACGGTGAGCACCTGAAAGATGTATTTCGGCTTGTTGAGCAGGCTGAACATGAAGAATGAGCCGCCGTCCTCCGTGCGGAAGCCGTATTCCTGCGTGGTGGAGTCGAAAGCGGCGTAGAGGCCCTTGGAGACGACGGCGTAGGCCTCGCGGCTGTAGTTATCCTTGGCCAGGCGGTAGCCGTTCCCCGCTGCCTTCTTGCGTGATTCTTCGTTCCAGAACTTGCGATATTCCTGGGAAACGGCCATGCCGGTCAGGGCCGGCGCCGCGGTGACGTAGCCTTCGGCGTCCACAACCGGCTTGGGCATAAGCTCGCCGTAATGCACCGGCGTCTTCGAGGCCAGTTTGAAGGACGGAGAGCGCGCCGGTCGCCAGAAGGCCAGAAGATGGTCTCGGTCTTGACCGCGGTAGCGCGCCTGGACGATGAACCACTCGCCGTCGGGCGGTTGCTCGCGCGGCACATAGTAGGTCTGGCCGCCGGTCAGCCGGATCGGCTTTCTGGCTTTGTGCTTCTTGCCGTCCTCCACGTGGCCTCGGTCGAGGATGGCTTCATGCCGGGTGGCGGCCCAGAACAGTTCGTCTATCAGGGCCGGATCGTCCCACCAGTCGCGATCCTTGATGGTCGTGTTGTGTGTGGTGATCCAGCTCTCCGCGGCCTTCGCGGCGTCGGCGACGGTGAGCCGCCGGGTGTCCGGCTGCGCGGACTGAGGCGGCGGGGCCGTTGGCGCGGCGGAGCTCGGCGGGCTCGGCTCGGGTGGGGCGCTCTTTGTCTCGAGTACGGCACAGCCGGACAGTGTGGCCGTGGCCAGAGCCGCAATGATCGCCACCTTGCGCACGTGTCTGTCTCCCCCGATAGACAACGACAAATCAGGCGTATCACCGTATCGGATAATTCCTTCCCGGCAGCCTGTGCGGCACGGCGTCAGAGTCGATCGCGTGGCCTCGCGAGGTCGTCCGGTCGGGGCTCGAGCTCAGCGGGGACGCCGGCGCTGAACGGGGTCGGCCTCAGGCCCCGAGGAACTCGGCGATCGGCTTGGTCTGGCCGAAAATCTGGCCGAAAATCGCGTGACCGTCCAGGCGGACAACGTCCTGGCGGATGGATTCACTCGCCGACCTCATGGGGATTCAGCGCGGGCTGGGGGCGACGGTCTCAGGAGCCGTTGAAAATGAGTTGGAGCACGGAGCGGGCGGCGGCTTCCGGATCGCCGTCCGCGCTCTCCGGCAGGGCGCCGTTCAGCCACAGCTCGGCGAGGCCGTGGACGAGTGACCACGCGGCGATCGTGGCCGTGCGGGTCTGAGCGGGTGTGGGGGCGAGAGTGCGGGCGGTGTTCGCGAGGACGCCCCCCGCGCGCTCCCGCGCCGTCCGTACGGCGGGGTCGTCCGCGCGATAGAGCTCAGGCCGGAACATGACCGCAAAGTAAGAACGATGATTTACGGCAAAGCGCACATAAGCCACTCCGGCCTCAAGGGCGTGGTCACTCGCGCGTTCCAGGGCGTCCGCGAAAAGCTCATACCCCTCAGCGGCCACCGCGGTCAACAGGCCGGATTTGTCGCCGAAATGGTAGGCGGGGGCGGCATGGGAGACTTCGGCGCGGCGGGCCAGCTCGCGTAGGCTCCAGCCGGTCGGGCCGGACTCGTCGATCGCGGCGAGGGCGGCGTCCATGATGGCGCGCCGCAAGTTGCCGTGGTGATAGGTCGACTGCTTAATCGGGCTCACCTCTCCGAACGCGGGATGTCGTTGACCGCACCCAACCCTATCTTGGCATTGACAAAATTGGCCGCGTCCTCCAATCTTGCCATTGCCAAGATTGGAGGTGAGGGATGGCTCCGCTTATTGCCCTCACAGGTGGTTTCCTCGCGCTGCGCCTGCTGGGCCTGGTCGGCGTCGAGGTGCTGGACGGCTGGCAGCCTGCTCTCCGCGGCGGGCTCGCCCTAATGTTCCTGCTCACCGGGGTGACGCATTTCCTGCCCGCGTGGCGGCGTGACTTCGCCGCGATGATCCCCCCGCTGTTCCCTGAGCCGCACCTGCTGGTGGCCGTCACCGGGGTGCTGGAGTTGATCGGCGCCGCCGGACTGCTGTTTGCGCCGGTCGCGTCACTCGCCGCGATCGGCCTCGCGCTGCTCATGGTCGCGATGTTCCCGGCCAACGTCCGGGCGGCCCGTCTCGGCCTCACGCTGGCGGGGCAACCGGCGACGCCGCTGCTCCGCCGTACGGCACTGCAGGTGGTGTTCATCGCTGCCGCCGTCGCGGCGGCTCTGTGACGGCCTGCTGTCGAACTTGGCCTGCACCGGTGCCTGCACGGGGGCGCAGGGCGTGGAAGGGGATCAGGTCGCGAACCGCATCCGCGTCGGTGCCTGTCAGGACTTCAGAACGGTCACGGCTACTACTTCGGTCTGGCGCGGTCAGGTTCGGCAGCAGTGCCCAGAGGGCGAGCCTGCCTCAGCGGACGAGGGCGATGGCGTCTGTTCTTGCCACGTCGTCTCACGGATGTCTCACAGAACCCCCGCCACGGGGTGGATTGTGTAGACGTTTTGAGGAGCCGGAAGCCTCTGAACTGCACCCGATGGTGATACTTCGCCCGCTTGGCGAAGAAGTTCGCGAACGCCGCCTGCAGGTGGCGCAGCGCCTGCTGCAGCGGAACCGACGACACCTCGAACAGGAAGTCGTAGTCGCCGCCGCGCTTCCACGCGGTCAGCGCGGCCGACGACTCCGCATAGGAGACGCGGCGGCCTTCCAGCCTGTAGGCGCGGGTCCGCTCCTCCAACGCCTTGTTGTAGACGAGGCGGACGCAGCCGAACGTCCGGGCAAGCTCGGCGGCCTGTCCGGGGGTCGGGTGGAAGCGGTACCTGCAGGCCCGCTTCACGATCTGCGCCACGCCTCGGACCCTATCGCTCGATCGGTCGAGACTCGCGCATATGTTCGTACGGCGTTTCGCCCGGCGGCGGACCGCCTGCCCCTGCCCTGCTCCGCAGGGTGTCCGCTTCCTCCCCCGCCTGAAGGCGGGGGTCTCCTCGGAGATTCCTGATGA
>NZ_FNCN01000028.1 GCF_900100605.1 Sinosporangium album
TGTCCTCCAGGATCAGATCGGCCTTCGGCCTGCCGATACGGCCGGTGTCGTCCAGGCCGGCCAGTCGCTGTCCGGCGAACTGGCGCCGCCACTTGGCCACCGTCTTGACCGCGACGCCGACCTCCCGCGCCGCACCCGCGTTCGACATGCCCTCAGTACAGGCCAGGACAATCCGGGCCCGCTCAGCCAGACGCCTATCCGATAAACCGGCCCGGCGAACCAACTCGGCACGCTCGTCCTCCGACAAGGCGATCTCGACTGCGGCAGGGCCTGGATGCGACATGGCAACAGGGTAGAGATTTACTGCCTAGATTTCAGGTGCGGGACACTAGACGAGGAGGGGTTTTCAAGGTGAGGGTTCGGCCCATCGCGTCGGGGGTCGGCCGCCCGGAGCCGGACCCCGATCTCACGTGCGCAAGGCTTGTCGCGCAACCGATGGCTGGGTGCCTGAATCACGTCAGCCACGCCGGAGCGTGATCAGACATCCGGTCCTCGGCGAGCCGCAACGGCCAGTTGTGCGTCCCTAGGATGGGCCGGTGGACACCGAGGTATTTCGATGGCGACGACGCCACGGCGATGGCGGCATCGCGCATGCCCGCAGGTCCCAACCCCGGCGGAAGTGACTCGGCCGGCTCGGCCGGCTGCCGGTGGCGGCCTCCCCTGCGCGGGGTCAGCCGAGGGCCTCCAACGCGGACTGGTGGGCGGCCAGCCGTTCGCGATGCCGCCGGAGCCGTTCCATGCGCTCGTCCAGCTCGGCCAGTCGGCGGCCGGTGGTCTCCAGTTCGGCCGCGCACCTCGGCCCCTGGTTCAACGGCCGGTCGAGGCAGCCGTGTGCCGCGTAGCCTTGCACATCCTCGACGGTGAGCCCGGCGTCGAGCAGGTGTTTGATGTTGCGTGCGCGGACGACGGCGAGCTCGTCGAAATCGCGGTAGCCGTTCCCCTCGCGCGCCGACGACAGCAGGCCGTGCTGCTCGTAGTAGCGCAGCGCCCGGGTGCTGACCCCGACGCGTTCGGCCAGCTCTCCGATGCGCATCGGTCACCTCTTTCCACGCGGTCTGTTTCCGCGGTCGATTTTATGCGTGAGGAGTCGGCGCGAGCGGCGGGCGCCGTACACCGGGGGGTCCACGGACCCATGGCCGCTGCAGACGGGCCTTGGGGCGCACCTGAGGTTCGTTTGTGGCGCACGTCGCGGCCGATGGATATAAATTGGTCGTATGTCCAAGACGAATGACCAAATCTCGAAGGGCGCCACGACCAAGGCCCGGCTGCGGACGGCGGCGGCGGAGCTGATAGCCGAGGTGGGATGGCGCGGGGTGAGCACCCGCATGGTCGCCGACCGCGCGGGGCTGCGCGTGGGGTTGGTGCACTACCACTTCGACTCGCTGACCGCTCTGCTGCTCGCCGCGGTCATGCCCGTGCTCGACTCCCTGAACACCGAGGTCGAGCGGGCGCTGCGCGACGCCGGGGACGCCGAGGCGGGGATGCGGGCGCTGGCCGGGCCGATGGACCGCCTGCATGAGGAGGCGCAGGCCGTACTCGACCTGCGGCTGCTCGTCGAGGTGTCGATGGAGGCCGCGCGCGACCCCGACGTGGCCCAGGCGGTGGCTCCCGCGCTGGCCCGGGCCCGTGCGGTCATCGCCGAATGGCTGAGCCGTGCCGGCTGCGCGCGGGACGCCGAGGACGCCGCCGCCCTCGCGGCGGTCGTCATGGCCGCCGCGGACGGGCTGGTGCTGCACCGGCTGGCCGACCCGGCGCTCGACGCGGCGGCGGCCGTGGCGAAGCTGGGTCGGCTCATCGGGGGAAGGGCGGGGGAGTGACATGCGCACCCTGATCTGCGGCGCGGGGATCGCCGGTCTCACGCTCGCCTGGTGGCTGCGCCGCCGCGGCGGGGAGGTCGTGCTGGTGGAGAAATCACCCGCGCCCCGCCCGGACGGTTACATGATGGACTTTTTCGGCTCGGGATACGACGTGGCCGAACGGATGGGCCTGCTCGGCGCGCTCCGCGAGGTCTCGGCCGACATCGGCGGGCTCGACTTCCTCGACCCGGCCGGGCGCCGCGGCGGCGGCCTCGCCTACACCGCGTTCCGGCGGATGCTGCACGGCCGGGTGCTGAGCCTGATGCGCGGCGACCTGGAGCGGGTGCTGCGGGCGGCCTGCGACGCGGAGATCCGGTACGGCACCAGCGTGGCGGGCTTCACCGACCGCCCGGACGGCGTCGAGGTGGCGACGACCGACGGCGCCGCCCGACGGTTCGACCTGCTGGTGGGGGCCGACGGGATCCACTCCACGATCCGGGCGCAGCTTTTCGGCCCCGAGGAGCGGTTCCTCCGCCCGCTCGGTTTCCACACCGGGTCCTATCTGTTCGAGGACCGCGCGCTCGCCGATCGGCTCGGACGCCGCTTCGCGATGGTCGCCGCGCCGGGCCGGCAGGCCGGGCTCTACCCCGCGGGCGGCGGGCGTCTGGCCGCCTCTCTGATCCACGCCGATACCGGGCCGCTGCCGGCCGATCCGCGCGGCAGGGTCCTGGAGGCGTACGCGGGGATGGGGGAGCTGGTCGACGAGGTGCTGCCGTACTGCCCGGTCGACCCCTACTACGACCACGTCGCGCAGGTCCGCCTGCCGGGCTGGCACCGCGGCCGGGTCGTGCTGCTCGGCGACGCCTGCGGGGCGGTCTCGCTGATGGCGGGCCAGGGGTCCTCGATGGCGATGGGCGGGGCGTATGTCCTGGCGGAGGAGCTCGCCTCCGGCGAAGGGTCCGGTGGCGCGGTCGGCGCGGCGGCGCGCTATGAGCGGCGCATGGCGCCGTTCGTGGCGGACAAGCAGGCCATCGGCAGGAGTACGGCACGCTGGATGGTGCCGGCCAGGAAGTGGGAGATAGCCGTACGCAACAAGGTCATGGGGCTTTCCGACCTCCCCGGCGGCCCTCTGCTGCTCGGGGCCTCGATGCGATCTCTGGCCAGGAGCGTGGTCTCTCCCTCCACGTGAACCCGCCACATGAAATCTGCCACGTGATGGGGCTGTGCCTCGGGCCGTGCCTCGGGCCGTGTCTGAATTGCGCAAGAAGTCGGCCGTCTGGAGAAACAAGTTCCACCGCTCTGCGGGCTTAGGTAAGGCATGCCTAAGTTATGGTCGTGTGTCGAGTGACAAGGAGAAGGCAGTGACACAGCTCTTGGTGGACCCGGCACCCGGCGTGGACCGCATCGACGACCCACGGTGGCGCGACCTGGTGGACGCGCTGACCAGGCGCGAGCTCTTCGGGGCCGCGGCCGGTCTCGCGGCGATGGGCATGCTGAGCGCGTGCGGTGGCACCGAGTCGGCCCCCGGCGCGGAGGCGAGCGCCGCCTCGACCCGCGAAGTGACCACCCCGCTCGGCACCTACGACATCCCCGTACGGCCGAGCCGGGTCATCGCGGTCGACTCCAGGGTCGACCTGGAGCTGGCGCTCGCCCTCGGTCTTCCGGTGATCGGCCACAACCACAGTGAGGCCAGGCCGTGGCTGCCCCTCACTCCGCAGGTGAAGTACCTCAGTGAGAAGCCCAACCTGGAGCAGATCCTGGCGCTCCAGCCCGACCTGATCATCTGCGCCAACGAGGGCGGCGAGTGGTGGCCGGCCGACAAGCTCCTGAAGATCGCCCCCGTGCTGACCACGGACTTCAGGGTGGACTGGCGTGAGAACCTCACCGTCCTGGCCGCCTGGCTGGGCGTCCCCGACAAGGGAAAGCAGCTGATCGCCGGCTACCAGACCCACCTCGACGGCATCAAGGCCCTCCACGCCGACCTCATCCCCACGGCCAAGGTCTGCGCGCTGTCCTACCTGGAGTCGACGGGCAACATCTACATCACCAGCACCCGCGACCCCGCCAGGGGCCCGCTGCCGACCGAGATGACGCTGCACGACCTCGGCGGCGTCACGTCCGCCGCGAAGTTCGACGCCCCGGAGAACGCCCTCAGCCTGGAGCGCCTCGATCTCATCGCCGACTCCGACGGCTTCATGCTCAACGGGTCGCAGCAGGACTACGACGCCCTGATGTCCAACCGCCTCTGGCAGAAGCTGCCCGCCGTGAAGAAGGGCATGGTGACGCTGCTGGAAGGCGACGTCTACTTCGGCTCCGTCTTCACCATGCCGAAGGTCGCCGACGGCTGGAGCGACCTCTACACCAAGATCGCGGCCGGCTGATCCCGCTAGCCCGACAGGCGGGTGCCCAGGGCGAGCAGCTCGGGCAGCCGGAGCACCCGGTCGCCCGCGCCGGGAAGGGGGACCTGCAGGAGTGTGGCCCAGCGGGCCGGAACGGCGCCGATGCCGTAGACCGCGCCCGCGAGGCCGCCGGTGACGGCGGCGACGGTGTCGGTGTCGCCGCCGAGGTCGATCGCGGCGCGGAGCGCCTCCTCGAACCCGCCGGTGGTGCGCAGCGCCCACACGGCCGACCCGAGGCAGGGCCACACGGCGCCGTTGACCTCGGTGGCCTGGTCGGGATGCCACTTCGGCGCGAGCACCGTGGCGTAGCGGTCGCGGTGGGCGGGGTCGAGCCGCGCGAGCACGTCCGGGACGGAGGCCAGCGGGTCGTCGCCGTCCAGCGCGACGCGGATCAGCTCGTGGAAGACCGCCGTCCCCTCCCACGCGGCCGGGTCGCCGTGGGTGAGCGCGGAGATGCGGCGGGCCGCGTCGATGGTGACCTCCGAGCCTTTCGGCGCGAAATACACCGCGGAGGTCGTGGCCCGCATCAGCGCGCCGTTGCCGGCGGCGTGGCCGGTCGTCCGGAAGTGGCTCGCGGCGGCGCGGTCCCACGGCTCGCCGCGGCTCAGCACGTCGGCGGTCTGCAAGCCGATGTCCTTGGGGTCGGCCGCGGCCCACCGCTGGAAGCGGGCGAAGATGTCCGGCAGGTCGAGGCCGCCCCGCTCGATCAGCGACTCGGCCAGGTGCACGGCCATCTGCGTGTCGTCGGTCGCCTCGCCGGCCTCCCACCCGCCGCCGCCGCACATCTCGTTGTGCTCGCCGAGCACGGGGAAGCGGGCGGAGAACGCCCCGCCGGGCCCGAACTCGAAGGGCGCACCCAGCGCGTCCCCGACCACAGAACCGACAACCGCCCCGATGGCCCGCTCAAGCTGGATCATCCGGGCAGCCTACCGGCCGGATGCGCGCGTGGGCGCTCCCTTTCAGGGCGTACGGCTGGCGCCGGCCCGCAGCCGCTGCGGTGAGCCGGCAGAGCAGCGCGTTCTTCGAGCCGCCGCCCACCAGGTGGACGACGTCGATCTCGCGGCCCGACAGGGCGGCGGCGCCGCGCCCTCCACCGCCACCGCGATGCACGGCCTCGTCGACGCCGCCCACAGGGTGACCGGGTCGGCCGCGGAGCCTAGAATGATCCGCGCGTCGGTCGGCATTCCCTTGGACCTCGGGCGGCGAGCGTTCCCCCGTCATCCGCGAAGATCCGCCTGATGTGCTCCACCGCGCCGCCACCGCGGGCGCGGTCAGCGTCCATGGCCAGGAGAGGTCCGAGATGGCAGGCGTCTATGTCAACGGCCGCACCGTCACCTACGCCGACACCGGGGGTGACGGCCCGGCCGTCGTCCTCGGCCACGGGTTCTTCCTCGACCACACCGCCTTCGCCGCCCAGGCGCGGGCCCTGGCGCCGCGATGGCGGGTCGTCGCGTGGGACGCGCGGGGCCACGGGGGGACGGCCGACGACGGCGTCCCCTTCACCTACTGGGACCACGCCCGCGACGTCCTTGGCCTGATGGACGCGCTCGGCATCGAGCGGGCCGCTGTCGGAGGCGTCTCCCAGGGCGGTTTCACCGCCCTGCGCGCCGCGCTGCTGGCTCCCGAACGCGTGTCGGCGCTGCTGCTGTTCGACACCGAGGCCCAGGCGTGCGACCCGCACGACAAGGTGGGCTACGCGCAGATGTTCGCGGCGCTGGCCGAGTCGGGGCCCGTCGACGAGCTCATCGGCCCGCTCGCGGCGCAGATCATCGGCGACGGCCCCCTGGCCGAGACCTGGCGCGTGCACTGGCGGCACTCCGCCCTGCCCCTCGGCGCTCCGGCCACCTGCCTGCTCGAACGCGACGACGTGACGGGCCGCCTCGGAGAGATCGCCTGCCCGGCGCTGCTCGTCTGGGGCGAGAATGATCGCTCCCTGCCGCGGGACCGCATGGACCTCCTGCGGGACGGGCTCCCCGCCGCGACCCCCGTGCACGTCGTCCCGGGGGCCGCCCACACCCCGCCGCTCACCCACCCCGGCGAGGTCAACCGCATCCTGGTGGAGTTCCTGTCGGGCCTCCTGCCGCGCCGTACGGCTTGAGCCGCCGATCCAAGGCGCCCGCCGCCCCGCGGGTCAGGTGTCGCGGAGCGCGCGGGCCAGGGGAGAGGGGCCCCCGGGGGTGAGCGGGGCGCTGAGGAACACCGGGGTCTGAGCCATGAATCGCGGGACGTCGCCCCGGTGCGGTTGGGCGGCGTGCACGGTGAGCGGGTGGCAGAGGTAGACGTCTCCGGGGCGTCCGGTGGCGTAGGCCACCGGACGCGCGGCACTGGCGGCGTCCAGCAGCGGGCCCGCGTCCAGGTGGCTCATCGGGGCGGGCCCGAGGGCGGCCCACGTGTCGCGCTGGGAGCCCACGCGGATCCGGGTGGGCGCGTCGTCGATCCCGACCTCCGACAGGAGGGTCAGGATGAGCATGGTCTGCGGTTCACGGGAAACCGTCCACTGCCCGTCGGGGAGCATCGTGTTCAGGTCGATGTGCCATCCGCAGTCGTCGGCGGCCGGCAGGTGGGGAAACCGCACCGGAATGTTGCCCAACGCGCCTCGCGGACGCCACCCTCCGACCCCGGCGACGGCGTCCAGTGCGGCGTTCAGCCGCTCGCTGCGAGCGAAATGCAGGAACGGGCCCTGCGCGTCCAGGTCGGATGTCCAGACCACCGGCTCCGTCCACCGCGACGGATCGCCGGGCGGCAACCCGATGCGCTTCCACAGCAGCTCCCGCGCCTCGTCGGCGACGGCGCGGGGGACGGACTCCTCCAGCTTCACGAAACCGTCCCTGACGAACGCCTCGACCTGCTCATCGGCCAGCACTCCCACTCTCATGACGCGTGACGGTAGCGATCCCGGATGGCCGAAGTCGATGGATTTTTCGTGAAAGGTGACCTGTGCGCCCGCCGTACGGCATGAGCCGCGGCCTCGCCGCCCGCCTCGGTCGGCCGGGGCCTCACACGGGTGACCGCTCCTCGGCCGGACTCGGCGGGGCGTCGCTCCCGGTGAACTCGGCGAATCCGCCGTACCGGCCGCCGTAGAAGACGAGCGGCCGTCCGGTGGCGCAGGCGTCGACCAGATGCACGTGGGCCACCACGATGTCGTGGTCCCCGGCGGGGTGCTCCGCCGCGATCGAGCACTCCAGGCGGCCGATCACCCCGTCGAGCACGGGCGGTCCCGCCAGTTCCGACGGTCCCGAGGGCGCGGCCGTCCACGGGACCCCGTGGAACCGGTCGCCGTCTGTGGCCGCCAGCCGTACGGCGACCGCCCGCTGATGCTCGCCGAGGATGTTGACGCCGAGGCGGGCCGCCTCGCGCAGCCGCGGCCAGGTGCGGCTGGTGTGGGCGACGCAGAAGGACACCAGGGGCGGATCGAGCGACACCGACGTGAAGGAGTTGACCACCAGCGCGACGGGCGCGCCGCCGACCAGTCCGGTGACGGCGACGACGCCGGTGGCGTAGCGGCCCAGGGCCTTGCGGAAGTCGAGCGGGGCCGGCCGGGTGAGCGGATCTCGCGCGCTGACGGGTCTCACCCGCCCAGGCTCGATCACGAGGCTAAAACCGCCCTAAAGCCCCAGCTCGGTCCGGTGCCGTGCCCCGACACATGCGTGACACGTGCGGGGGGAGGGCCGCCGCGGGGCCGTCTCGCGTGCCGGACGAACCATTTCACTGATCCGTTGTCTCTTGCTACCCTCATTTTCAGGTCGAGAGGCGCTGCAACGGACTCGGGGTCCGCCACGCTCGGCCGGAACCACCCCACCCCCAAGGGCGCCTCCCACCAGTGAGCGGGAGGCGGTCCAGGTGCAGATGTCTGTCAACTCCGGTGGCGCGCAAGGCCAGGCGGCGCGGATCAAGGCGCTGCGGGAGCTGCTGTCCCAGCGCATCGCCGTGCTCGACGGCGCGTGGGGCACCATGCTCCAGGGGGCCGGGCTCACCCCCGCCGACTACCGCGGCGATGTGATCGAAGACCATCCGCGCGATGTGACCGGCGACCCCGACCTGCTGAACCTCACGCGTCCCGACGTGATCCTCGACGTCCACCGGCAATACCTCGCGGCCGGCGCCGACATCACCACCACCAACACGTTCACCGCGACGAGCATCGGCCAGGCCGACTACGGGCTCGAGTCGCTGGTGCGCGACATGAACGTCAGGGGCGCGCAGCTCGCCCGGCAGGCGGCCGACGAGTTCGGCGGGCGTTATGTGGCGGGCTCGATCGGGCCGCTCAACGTCACGCTGTCGCTGTCGCCGAAGGTGGACGACCCCTCCTACCGCGCGGTGACCTTCGACGAGGTCCGCGCGTCCTACGCCGAGCAGATCGCGGCGCTGGCCGAGGGCGGCGTCGACCTGCTGCTCATCGAGACCATCTTCGACACCCTCAACCTGAAGGCCGCGATCTCCGCCGCGCGCGAGGTCGCCCCCCATCTGCCGCTGTGGATCTCGGTGACGATCGTCGACCTGAGCGGGCGCACCCTGTCGGGCCAGACGGTGGAGGCGTTCTGGAACTCGGTCGCGCACGCCGAGCCGCTGATGGTCGGGGTGAACTGCTCGCTGGGCGCCGAGGAGATGCGCCCGCACGTGGCGGAGCTGGCGCGCATCTCCGGCTCCTACACCGCGTGCCACCCCAACGCCGGCCTGCCCAACGCGTTCGGCGGCTACGACCAGACCCCTGAGGAGACCGCGCGCCTGCTCGGCGAGTTCGCGGCGGCGGGCATGGTCAACGTGGTGGGCGGGTGCTGCGGCACGACGCCCGCGCACATCGAGAAGATCGCGGCGGCGGTGTCCGGCGTCGCGCCGCGCGAGGTGGCGAGCCCGGCGGCGCGCACCCGGTTCAGCGGGCTGGAGCCGTTCGAGATCGGGGCCGACACCGGCTTCGTGATGATCGGTGAGCGCACCAACGTGACGGGCTCGGCGCGGTTCCGGCGCCTGATCGAGGGCAACGACTACCAGGCCGCCGCCGACGTCGCCCTGGAGCAGGTGCGCGGCGGGGCCAACATCCTCGACGTCAACATGGACGCCGACCTGCTCGACAGCGAGCGGGCCATGACCACCTTCCTGAACCTCGTGGCCACCGAGCCCGAGGTCGCCCGCATCCCCATCATGATCGACAGCTCGCGGTGGAGCGTGCTGGAGGCCGGGCTCAAATGCGTGCAGGGCAAGGGCGTGGTCAACTCGATCAGCCTCAAGGAGGGCGAGGAGGCCTTCCTTGAGCAGGCCCGGGTCATCCGTGGATACGGTGCCGGCGTGGTCGTCATGGCCTTCGACGAGCAGGGCCAGGCCGACAATACCGAGCGCAAGGTGGAGATCTGCGCCCGCGCCTACGACCTGCTGACGCAGAAGGCCGGGTTCCCCGCCGAGGACATCATCTTCGACCCCAACGTGCTCGCCGTCGCCACCGGCATCGCCGAGCACAACGGCTACGCCAAGGCGTTCATCGACGCGCTTCCGCTGATCAAGCAGCGCTGCCCCGGGGTCCGCATCAGCGGCGGCATCTCCAACCTGTCGTTCTCCTTCCGGGGCAACGACGTCGTCCGCGAGGCCATGCACTCGGCGTTCCTGCTGCACGCGGTACGCGCCGGGCTGGACATGGGCATCGTCAACGCCGGGCAGCTCACGGTCTATCAGGACATCCCCGCCGACCTGCTCGAACTCATCGAGGACGTGCTCTTCGACCGCAGGCCCGACGCGACCGACCGGCTGGTCGCGTTCGCCGAGACGGTCAGCGGCTCGGGCACCCGCCGCGTGGTGGACCTGGCGTGGCGCGAGGCCCCCGTCAAGGAGCGCCTCGCCCACGCGCTGGTGCACGGCATCGTCGACTTCATCGAGGCCGACACCGAGGAGGCCCGCCTTTCGGCCGAGCGCCCGCTCGACGTGATCGAGGGCCCGCTCATGGACGGCATGAAGATCGTGGGCGACCTGTTCGGGTCGGGCAAGATGTTCCTCCCGCAGGTGGTCAAGAGCGCCCGGGTGATGAAGCGGTCGGTGGCCTACCTCGAACCCTTCATGGAGGAGGAGAAGGAGCGGGCCAGGCTCGAAGGGCGCGCCGAGACCGTGCGCGGCCAGGGCAAGGTGGTGCTCGCCACCGTCAAGGGCGACGTGCACGACATCGGCAAGAACATCGTGGGCGTCGTGCTGGGCTGCAACAACTACGAGGTGGTCGACCTCGGGGTCATGGTGCCGGCCTCGGTCATCCTCGACACCGCCGTCACCGAGAACGCCGACGCGATCGGGCTCTCCGGGCTGATCACGCCGTCGCTCGACGAGATGGTCACCGTCGCCTCGGAGATGCAGCGCCGCGGCTTGAAGCTGCCGCTGCTCATCGGCGGCGCGACCACGTCGCGGCAGCACACCGCGGTCCGCATCGCCCCCGCCTACGAGGGCTCCACCGTCCACGTGCTCGACGCCTCCCGCGTCGTCGGTGTGGTGTCCGACCTGCTCGACGAGGAGCGGGCCGAGGAGCTCGCCGTGGCCAACCGGGCCGAGCAGCAGCGGCTGCGCGAGCAGCACGAGGCCAGGGAGCGGCGTCCGCTGCTGACGCTGGAGCGGATCCGGGCCAACCCGGAGGCGGTGCCGTACGGCGACCTGCCCGTGCCGGCGTTCACCGGGGCGCGCAGGGTCGCGCCCGCCATCGCCGAGCTCCGCGAGATGATCGACTGGACGTTCTTCTTCCTCGCCTGGGAGCTGAAGGGCAAGTTCCCCGCCATCCTCGACCAGCCGGTGGCGCGCGAGCTCTACACCGACGCCAACGCGCTGTTCGACCAGATCATCGCCGACGGCGCGTTCCGGGCCGAGGGCCTCTACGGGTTCTGGCCCGCGCACTCCGACGGCGACGACATCGTCCTGCCCGAGCAGTCGCTGCGCCTGCCGATGCTGCGCCAGCAGACCGCCAAGCCGGAGGGCCGGCCCAACCGGTGCCTGGCCGACTACGTGGCGCCCGAGGGCGACCACCTCGGCGGGTTCGCCGTGGCGATCCACGGGGCCGAGGAGCTCGCCGCCCACTACGAGGCGGGCCACGACGACTACCGGTCGATCATGGTGAAGGCGCTCGCCGACCGCCTCGCCGAGGCGTTCGCCGAGCACATCCACCTCCAGGCCCGCCGCGACTGGTTCGAGCCCGATGCCGACCCGCTGCTGGAAGACCTGCACGCCGAGCGGTTCCGCGGCATCCGCCCGGCGCTCGGCTACCCGGCGAGCCCCGACCACAGCATGAAGCGCGACCTGTTCGAGCTGCTCGACGCCGAGCGGATCGGCATGGGGCTGACCGAGTCGTTCGCCATGACCCCCGCGGCGAGCGTCAGCGGGCTCATCTTCGCGAGCCCCTCGTCGCGCTACTTCACCGTGGGGCGCCTCGGGAAGGACCAGGTGCGGGACTACGCGCGGCGGCGCGGAATGGATCTCGCCGAGGTGGAGCGCTGGCTGCGCCCCAACCTCGCCTACGACCCCGACTGAGCGTGGAGACCGGCCCGCACGCGTCGCGTGCGGGCCTTTTCCGGTACGGCTGCCCGCCGGCGACCTCGCCCGTCCCGCGTGCCCGGACGTTCGCCACCCTCGTGAGATTGACCGGATTTGTCCGTCTTGGTGAATACGCGGGCCGCGGATGCGGAAGATCGCTACGATGCGGCGTGACGGCAGGATGGGGGCCGTGTGACGCCCTCGGGGACGCCTGCCGCGCACGGGGACACAAACGCGGACACAAACGCGGACACGGGGGTGGGCGGTGGCGGCTGTCGCCTATGACGTGAAGAACCTGGTGAAGACCTATCCGCGGCAGCGGGCCCCGGCGGTCGACGGCGTCACCTTCCAGATCTACGAAGGGGAGATCTTCGGCCTGCTGGGCGACAACGGCGCGGGAAAGCCCGGAACGGGATTGTTGCACTTCTTTGCGACCTCCGGATACCTGGTCACATACCGCACATGCCTCGCCTAGCAATCTGGATCTGAACTTTCCTGGTTCCGTGTCATGCGTTCGATCACCTCAGTATCGGTCGCCCTGTCCAAGGCGTATCGCAGGTAGAAGTCTGGTTTAGCGAGGAAGCGGCGCCAGTGATCGACTAGTTGGAGCTTTTCCCACTCTGTGTCGCGGGTGCCGTAGTCGCCGAGTTCGATGATCTGTGCGCCTGGGAGGCTGGTGAGAATCGGCGAGTGGGTAGCGCAAATGATCTGCCCGCCCTCGTCTGCGACACGGGCCATGAGGCCGACCAGGCGCACGCACGAGTGAAACGAGAGGGCCGCCTCGGGTTCATCGAGGAGGTAGAGCCCTGGCCCGGTCACCATGCGTTCCAGGACGGTGAAGAACCCTTCCCCGTGGGATTGGTCAGTGAGGTCTTCTTCCCAGAATCCGTACCGTCCGGAGACGTTCTGTCCGAGGTTGAACAGAGTTTCGGCGCGGAGAAAAAACGCTCGGCGCTTGGTGCGGGGGCCGCGAAGAAGGCGGAGGCCGGTAGTTGTGAGTTCGGCGTCCATGACTTCCCCGAGGGGCGTGGCGGGTCCTGTGCTGGCATATCGGGTGCCTGCCTTGCCACCTGCGGAATTGATGCCGCAGACGTCGGCGATCGCTTCCACGATGGTGGACTTCCCGGAGCCGTTCTCTCCGACCAGGAATGTCACTGGGGCGGTGAGATTCAGTCCGTGTTTGGAGAGGTAGTGGATGGGCGGCAAGGTGGCGGTCCACCCTGTAGGAAGGTGGCGAGTGCTCAGTCGGGTGAGTAGCACGCGCTATCGCCTTCCTACGGGTTGGATCAGCCAGGCGACGTGGGCGCGCACTGGGGCGGCGAGGGTCGGATAGTCACCGCTTCGGCTGGCGCGGTCGAGAATATGCGCGGCGGCGGACAGCTGTGCCAGACGACCGGTTGGGGTGTCAAGGAGGTCGGCGAACAGGCCGTGAACGTGGGCCGCGGTGGCGGGAACCAAGAGGCTGTGAAGGTAGAGCATGGCTGCCCCGTAGCCAGCGGGAGCGTTACCCCAGTACTCCCAGTCCAGCACCCACAGGCGGGGGTGCGTTAGATTGGTCCAATGAAGATCGGTGTGTTCGGTCTGCATGGTCGGAGTTGAGGGCAGGGCGAGCGGTTGGCGGTAGAAGGCTTCGACTCGCTGGGCTAGCGCGGACGGGGCGTGATCACCCCGTTCGGTGGGATATACGGCGAGCGCATCCATTGCATCACGAAGATCGGTCCACCAAGCGGCGGAGACGATGGGGGGCGCGGTGAGTTCGGGAGCGGTTGAACATGGCGAGTCTGGTACGTAGGTGAGCAGTTCGGCGTACATGGACACTGGCGGCTCGTCCCAGTCCACGCGGGCGGTCACTGTGGGTTTGGGGACGTTGGTGATTGCTGAGGCGTCCTGATTGCCGGTCCATGCCTCGCCGTGCGCCCAATCACGATGTTCAGCGGTTGCGCGTAGCCAGAGCATGTTCACGTCCGTGAGAACGGGTGATCCGATGGTGCGGTCATGCCAGCCGAACACCACTTCCCCGGCTGGAGACACGCCGAGTCTATGCGCGCCCTCGGCAAGGATCCGGCGCAGGAACGCGCGCTGTCCGGACTCGGGGTCGCGGTGTTGGCTGTTCACGTTCGTTTCCTACTTCCCTACCTTGTGGGGCGGCACTTGTTGGGGTTGCAGCTCATCACGGGGTTGCAGTTCTTATCCTTCGGCACGCATGGTCCGCATGAGTAGTTCGGCGCACAGTTGTTGGACGGGCGGCAGTTGCCTTGCGGTCTACATGACGGGCTACAGTCTGGGCTGCACGGGTCCGGGTTGCATGGCGTGCGCTGGCCGAATTCTCCCCGTAGCTCGCCGGTGATCCGCGTGAACGCCTCGCTGGTGAGGATCTCCGCGAGGGACGTCTCTTGAATGTTGCCCGCCGGAAGCCAGCGTGAGAACACACACGGCCAGACTTCTCCCGTGGGCGAGATCGCGATCTGCCGTTCTCCGCAGTTGCCGCAGAGCTGCGCGACGCTAGGGCCATCTCGCCGGGTGCCGCGTCCGACTTCCCGGAGATCGTCGTAGCCGATTTCGGAAACGCCGAGACGTTCCAGTACGGCGATGCTCTGCTGGGTACGCTGACCGTCGTTGACACCGATTACTCCCGCACGAAGCGGGATGCCGAGGTCCTGTGCGCGGGCGATGTTCCTTGTCGTGATCTTGAGTGTGGGGCGCTTGGTGATTGCCTCGTGCTCCTCGGGTTGATCTGAGTAGTAGGAGGTGGCGAGTCGAACGCCTGGCAGTTGGAAGGTTTCCCACATGGCGGGGGTGACATGAACGAGGTTGGTGTAGATCTCAACCTCCATACCTGCGCTGAGGGCATGACGAACGAGGTCCGACAGGCCGGGGTACAAGGTCGGCTCACCACCGATGAATTGCCCCATCGTGGCGCCAACCTCGCGCGTCTGCGTGATGACACGTCGCCAGTCGGCAAGGGTCATGGTTCCGTGGGTTCCGCTTGGTCCTGATGAGGCGTAGCAGTGAGCACAGGCAAGCTGACACATGCCCGTGACCTCCCACCATGCGAAGCGGAGAAGCTTTGATCTCGTCAAGATGCCTCCTGCACGTCGACACGGAAAGCTGACCACCGCCAAGAGCGTAGGTTCCAACAGGAATTGATCCCTAGTAACTAATCAGACAGAATCATTCTTTCCGAACAGTTCCAGGTGTGGCGCGCAAGACACTAGGCAACGAAAAAAGGCCCTCCCGGATGAGAGGGCCTTGATCGAGATCGGAGCCGTTTGCAAGGTGCTGCCGTGCGGACTGTCAGAACAGATCCCAATGCCGGAACGGTTAACCTCGTAGCCTCTCCGGGGTGAACTCATCTTGCTGCATGCCAATCAGGAACGCTTGCCATTCGTCTGGAGTAAACGCAAGTACTGGGCCATGCGGGTCTTTAGAGTCGCGGACGACAAACAGTTCGTTCTCGCCCGTCTTGTGGTCGGTCAGGGCTGCATCACCGGGAACTACTGCCACTTCAACACAGCTGGCTCCGCCGTCCCCGCTGGCGGTAGATTTCACCCACCGAGCCGACGAGAGGTCCATCTCGGGTGTACCTCCTACTTCGTGCTACGAGATTTCGTCCATCACTCGCGCAAGCAGAACCCGTGAGTCGTCCGGGCTGAGCGCTCGGGCGCGTAGATGATCGAAAAGTTTGACGTAGGCGTCAACGTCTGGCGCTTGCTCTAGATAGAGCGAACCTTGCCGGTACTCAACGTACACGACGTCAGGATCGCCAGCGAAACCTAGCAGGTGAAAGGCTCCGTGCATGGCCGGGTGAGCCCCAGCGCTGAAGGGGAGCACTTGGAGCATGATGTTATTGATCCGCGGCGCTTGGATGAGCTTGTTGATCTGTCCGCGCATGGTCTCGACTCCTCCCACCATCCGGCGCAACGCTCCTTCGCCGACCACGACCCATAGTTCCGGCGCATCGGCTGCCAAGAGCTTCTCTTGGCGCTTGAGGCGGACTGCAACCCGGCGATCAATCTCCTCATCGGACGGAACGATCATCTCGGACTGGAACAGCGCCCGCATGTAATCTTCGGTCTGTAGTCGTCCGTCGATCTGCTCGTTTTCCCAGCTGCAGATCTTGGATGCCTCCTCCTCCAGACCGACGTAGACCTCGAACCACTGCGGGATGGCTCCGCTGTACGCCTGCCACCATCCCCGCTGTCGAGCGTCACGCGCCAACGTCATGAGCACGTCATGGCGTTCGCTATCGACGCCGTAGAGGTTCAACATCATTGAAACGTCCGCAGGGCGCGCGATAGCTGAGGAATTTTCGATCTTCGTAATCGTGCTCGGCGCCACGCCAACATACGACGCCACTTCATCACGGCTCTTGCCGGATTTCCGACGTAGCTCTCTTAGTTCGGCGGCGAGCCGTCTCCGTCGAACGGTCGGACTTGTCCTACTCGTCACCTATGCCTCCAAACGTGCCGACATGACGCCCTCTGGAAGTTTCGGAACAGTTCCGTCGGAACCGTTTGCAACGCCTTATTGTGAAGGGCACGATCAGGTTAGCGAGTCGCCTGGAACGCGGGGGCGGCTGCGACAGTTCCCCTTGGTACGGCTGCCCGCCAGCGACGTCGCCCGTTCCGCGTGCCCGGACGTTCGCCATCCTCGTGATATTGACCGGATTTGTCCGTCTTGGGGAAAGCGCGGGCCGCGGATGCGGAAGATCGCTACGATGCGGCGTGACGGCAGGATGGGGGCCGTGTGACGCCCTCGGGGACGCCTGCCGCGCACGGGGACACAAACGCGGACACAAACGCGGACACGGGGGTGGGCGGTGGCGGCTGTCGCCTATGACGTGAAGAACCTGGTGAAGACCTATCCGCGGCAGCGGGCCCCGGCGATCGATGGCGTCACCTTCCAGATCCACGAAGGGGAGATCTTCGGCCTGCTGGGCGACAACGGCGCGGGGAAGACCACGCTGGTGCGGCAGATGGTCAACCTGCTGCGGCCCGACTCCGGAACGGTCGAACTCTTCGGCCGGGACGTCCGCGACGACCCGCGGCATGTGGCCATGCTGGTGGGATACATGCCGCAGAAGAGCGCGGCGCTGAACCGGCTCACCGTCGGCGAGGCGATCTACTTCACCGCGCATCTGCGGGGGCTGAGCCGGCAGGCGGCCCGCGGGGAACGCGACGCGCTGGTCGAGCTGTGGCGCCTCGGCGACATCGTGGACAAGTCGAGCGAGCAGCTGTCCGGCGGGCAGCGGCGGCTGATGCAGCTCGCCGTGGCCATGGCGGGCGACCCGCCCGTGCTGGTGCTGGACGAGCCCACCAACGACCTCGACCCGGTGAACAGGAAGCACGTCTGGGACGTGCTGCGGGACCGCAACACCCGGCGCGGCACGACCGTCATTCTGATCACGCATGACGCGGTGGAGGCGGAGAAGGCCATCCAGCGGGTCGGCATCGTCCAGCGGGGACGCTTCACGGCGCTCGGCACGCCCGGCGAGCTGAAGAGCCGGGTGGCGCTTCAGGTGCACGTGGACCTGTCGTTCACGCCGGGCAGCCCGCCCCGCCTCCCCGCCGGGATCACGCCGTGGAAGAGCGCCCCCGATTCCTGGTCGCTGCGGGTCGACCCCGACGCCGTCCCGGCCCTCATGGCGGCGCTGGACTTCGCCGACATCACCGACATCCGTCTCTCGTCCGCCACCCTTGAGGACCTTTACCTGCACTATGTCTCCTAACCGCAACGCGCCTTCGGTGTACGCACAGCTCGTCGACCTGCTGCTGATCCAGTTGTCGAACTACCGCTGGGCATGGCGGGGCACAGTGGTCACCGGTGTGGTCGCGCCCGTCATGATGCTGCTCGCGATCGGCCTGCCGGCGAAGCAGTACGGCACGGGCGGCCTCGCCTATGTGCTCGTCGGCAGCGTCGTGATGTCGCTCATGTTCCAGAACCAGAACCAGGTGGCCCACAACTTCGCCTTCATGAAGGCCATGGGGACGCTTGACTACTTCGCGACCCTTCCGATCCACCGCGCCATCGTGGTCGTGGGCACCGTCTCGGCGTTCTTCCTCCTCTCGCTGCCGGCCCTCGGCGTGACGCTGCTCCTCGGCGCGCTGTTCCTCGGCGTTCCGCTGGCGGTCGACCCGGTGGCCCTCCTGGTGGTCCCGCTGTGCGCCCTGCCGCTCGCGGGCGTGGGCGCGCTGATCGGGCTGCTGGCCCCCGGCCCGCAGGACGTCGGGCCGATCGCGCTCGTCACCACCATGGCGATGCTGTTCGTCGGACCGGTGATCCTGCCGCCCGACACCCTGCCCGACTGGCTGATGGCCGTGAGCCACGTCAGCCCGACGAACTACGCGGCGTCGGCGATCCAGCAGGTCCTCGTCGGACCGGTGACGGGTCGGCTCTGGGTCGACGTCGGCGTCCTCGCGGCGCTGACGGCGGTCGTGCTGTGGGTGGTGGGGCGCAAGGTCCCCTGGCACGCGCGCTAGCCGCAGCCCTGCGCTCGCCCGCCGATCCAGGCTGGAAACTCGAACGCGGCCCGGGCGGGGGCAAGGCCGTCCTTCCCGTGACGACCACGATGCACACGGCCCCGGACCAGTCCCCCTTCGACACCCGCCTCCAGCTCTCCCAGCCGGAACGGCCGGCGAGTTCTCCGCATGCCGCCGCCGAACTCGCGGACAACTACACGGGGCTGCCGATCGCTTGAGATCGGTTCAGGGGGAATCGGCGCGGGCTCCGCCGTACCATCTGCACCGGCAAATCCTCCGATTTGCTGATATTCCTGACGATTGACAATCAAAAGGGGTAAAGCGATATTTCGGTGGGCAGGGGCTGTATATGGGTACTTTGCTTTGGCTGATAGCAGTCGCACTGGTCATCGGAGGCATCTATGTGATCATCGCCCGCCGGCAGATCGTCTGGGGGATCATTCTGATCATTCTCGGTTTCCTCGTCGGCCCGGGCGGTGTGAGCATCTTCCACGTCTGACCGCCGCACTGCGCCGCTCACCCCCGCAAGACGCAGGTGACCTGGATGAAGGCGTTCTCGTAACGCTCCACAGGGGACTCATGGCGAGGGGAGACCGCGGTGCGGGGGTTTCGAAGGCCGCGGGCGGTCGCGGCGACCGTGATGGCGGGGGTGGTGTCGGCGTGCGCCGTACCGGGGCCGCCGGTGCCGCAGGCCGGAGGGGCGGGCGACTCCGACGGCACGGTGGTGCGCACGGACGGCGGCGCGCTGCGGGGCACGGTCAGAGGCGCGGCGCGAGGTGCGGCGACAGGAACGGCGGCGGGGGGCCACAGGGTGTTCCGCGGGATTCCGTATGCCGCGCCGCCCGTGGGCGCGCTGCGGTGGCGCCCCCCGCGGCCGTCTGCGCCCTGGACGGGGACCCGGGACGCGGGCAAGCCCGGCCCGATGTGCGCGCAGCCGGCCGAACCGCTGAGCGGCAACGCGGGAAGCGACCACGAGGACTGCCTCTACCTGGATGTCTTCGCGCCCCGCCGCGCCGACGGGCGCAAACCCGTGATGGTGTGGCTGCACGGCGGCGGGTTCGTCAGCGGGTCGGGCGCCGATTACGACGCGTCGTCCCTGGTGGAGCAGGGCGATGTCGTGGTGGTGACCGTCAACTACCGGCTCGGCGTGTTCGGCTTCTTCGGCTATCCGGGGCTGCCGGGCTCGGGGACGTTCGGCATCGAGGACCAGCAGGCGGCCCTGCGCTGGGTCCGGCGCAACATCGCCGCCTTCGGCGGCGACCCGGGCAACGTCACCCTGTTCGGGCAGTCGGCCGGAGGGATGTGCACATGCGCCCAGCTCACCGCGCCCGGTTCGGCGGGACTGTTCCACAAGGCGATCGTGCAGAGTGGCGCCTGCACCGTCGACTGGCCGACGGGGGCGCTGGTGCCCGCGGTGCCCGCGGGTTCACCGTGGGGGCCGCAGGGCGAGGTCGCCGGGCTCGGGCAGGCGCTGGCGGCGCGCCGCGGCTGCTCGACGGTGGACTGCCTGCGGGCGGTTCCCGCCGGGGGGTCGGGCGGCCTCGTGAACGACCCGTTGGCCCCGGGGGTCGCCCGGCCGGCGTACGGCAGCGCCGTACTTCCCGAGAACCCCGCGCATGCCCTCAGAGCCGGACGTTTCCACCGGGTCCCCGTCATGATGGGGACCACCCGGGACGAGCAGCGCCTGTATGTCGCCTGGATGTACGGCGGCGCCGTCGACCGGGCCCGGTACGCCTCGCTGCTGGCCGCCTCCTTCGGCGGCCGGGCCGGCCAGGTGGCCTCGCGTTATCCCGTCGCGGCCTACGCCTCGCCGGCCCTCGCCTGGGCGGCGGCCACCACCGACCGGATCTGGAGCTGCCCGACGCTGGCCGCCCAGCGCGAGGTCGCCCGGCATGTGCCCACATATGCGTATGAGTTCGCCGACCGCGACGCCCCGGTGATCTTCCCCGGGATCTGGGCCCCCGGTTTCACGATGGGCGCCTACCACGGCTCCGAGCTCGCCTACCTGTTCCCCATCCCGCGCGGCGGGCTGAACCCCGCCCAAAGGCAGCTGTCGCGGGTCGTCACCCGCTATGTGACGCGGTTCGCCCGCACCGGCGACCCCAACGGCCCGGGGACGCCGTACTGGCCGAGGTTCGGCACCCGGTTCGTCCAGGACCTGGCCCCGGGGCCGGGCGGCATCCGCCCGGTCGACTACGAGGCCCGCCACCAGTGCGGGTTCTGGGAGAGCGTGCCCTGTTCGTCCGGCGGCACCCGGCGGTGAACCGGCGCGCCGTGCGTCAGGCGAACCGGCGCGCCGCGCCTCAACGGGCCGGTACGCCGCGCCTCAGGTGACCGGTGCCCCGCGCGTCAGGCGATCGGGGCACGCGCCGCGTCGGCGGCCTCCGGGTCGGCCTCCACGGCGGCGTGGCGCTCGGCGGCGCCGAGGACCTTCGGCAGGTTGAACCAGACCACGAGCACGCCGAGGGCCGCCAGGCCGGTGGCGATGACCAGGGTCGTGGTGTAGCCGAGGGCGTCGGCGAGGCCGAGGCCGATCCCGCCGGACAGCACCATCACGATGGTCGCGAACGTGTTCAGGATGGTGAAGTCGGTGGCCGGGCTGGTGGCGCGGCTGAGGTCCATCGAGATGGTGAAGACGGCGGCGAATCCGGCGGCGAAGGCGACGTTGCCCAGGGCGACCGCGGCGAACACGAGCGCGGTGCCGGTGCTGCCGAGCGCCAGCGGGATCATGGCGGCGACGGACAGGGTCTGCAGGACGGCGAAGGCCATCATGGCCCGCCTGCGGCCGATGCGGCCGATGACCGCGCCTCCGGCGATGCCCGCGGCGAATCCGGCGATGCCGCCCCCGATGACGACGACGGTGCCGATGCGGGTGGGGGACCAGCCGGCGTCCAGGAGGAGCGGCCGGGTGACGTTGACCGCCAGGGTGATGCCGGGGATGTAGAGCGGCAGGATGACCAGGGCCCAGCGGGGGACGCCCTCGCGGCGGAAGAACGACGTGATCTGCTTCCAGGTGACGGTCTGGCCGCGAGGCCGCGGCGTGCTCTCCCGTTCTCTCCAGGCCAGCACCGACGGCAGGGCGACGGCGCTGAAGGCGGCGAGGGCGAGGGCCGAGGCGGCCCAGCCGTACGCGTCGTAGACGATGAGGACGACCCCGCCGCCGACGAGCTGGGAGATGGAGCTGCCGGCCGATTGGAAGCCGTTGCCGAGGCCGCGTTCGCCGGGCGGCAGGAGCCGTACGGCGGCGCCGTCGGTGGCGATGTCCTGGGTGGCGGCGACGATGAACATCATCGCGGTCAGGGCGATGAGAGGGCCGAGGGCCTGTGCGGGGTCGAACAGGGCCATGGCGGCGGCCAGCACCACGAGCAGGATCTGAGTGGTGAGCAGCCAGCCCCGGTAATGGCCGAGCCGGGCCGAGCCGAAGCGGTCGACAAGGGGGGCCCAGAGGAACTTGACGGTGAGCAGGAGGGCGATCATCTGGATCGCTCCGATCTGCGTCAACGCCAGTCCCCGGTCTTGGGCGACGGTGGCGAAGCCGTACGAGAAGAACCCGACCCCCAGGTTCTGCGTGGCGTAGAGGGCGGCCAGTAGCCGCATCCGGGCGGTACGGGTCACGGGTTTTCCTCGCTGACACATACGGATGGTCGTGGGAAGCAGGACCTAGTCGTTTAGGTAAGGCTTACCTAATCTCAGAGAAGATCGCGTGTCAAGCGTGCAGGTCACGGGCTTGCGGGCGCGGATAGGGCGGAGATCGTTTGTGATAAATCGCACCAAGGCTTGTCCGTCTCGCGCTGATTTGCTTGGCTTTGTTCTTAGGTAAGGCATACCTAATTCATCGCATCTCCCTGTCGCCGTGACCCGCCATGCCCGCAGCGTGGACGATCTTCCGGCGTGGCCTCGCCATGCCCGCACACAGGAATGACATGACGAAAAGCACACAGCTCACCAATCCCTGGATCCGTCTCCACCTGCGTCGATCGGAGGTACGTGCCCGACTGATCTGCCTGCCCCACGCGGGAGGAGGCGCGAGTTTCTACCGGGGGTGGGCGGCGTCGCTGCCGGACTGGCTCGACGTGGTGGCGGTGCAGTATCCCGGCAGGGAGGACCGCACCGCCGAACCGCTCATCGACGACCTCGACACCCTGGCCGACGGCGTCGCCTGCGCCGTCGCGCCGCTCTTCGACGTTCCCACGGCGCTGTTCGGCCACAGCATGGGGGCGGTGCTCGCCTACCACGTCGCCGCCAGGCTCGTCGAGAGCGGTACGGCGAAGCCGGCGGCCCTCCACGTGTCCGCCTGCCCGTCCCCCGACCGGCCCCGCGACACGGCCTACCACACCCTCGACGACGACGGACTGGCCGCGGTGCTGCGGCGGCACGGCGGCACCGACCCCGTCGTGCTGGCCGACCCCGAACTGCGGGAGATCGTGCTCGGCGTCGTGCGCAACGACTACCGGATGCTGGAGACCTACGAGCCGAAGCCGCCCGTCGCGCTGCCGGTGCCGATCGTCGCCTACTGCCCCGACGCCGACGAGACCGTGAACGCCGAGGCGATGGCGGACTGGGCGCTCGCCACAAGCCGGGACTTCACCCTGCGCCGCCTCCGGGGCGGCCACTTCTACCTGGCCGACGAGCGCACACGGGTCTGGGCCGAGATCGTAGGAGGGCTCGCGGATGCGTGCTGACGGCGGCCCGGCGGCCGGCGGCGGCGGTCACTCCGGCGACCCTGGCGGCTCCGGGGACATCGCCGTCGTCGGCATGGCGGGCCGCTTCCCCGGCGCCCGTGACCTCGGCGAGTTCTGGACGAACCTGCGCGACGGCGTGGAATCCCTGTCGAGCCTCACCGACGAGCAGCTCAGGGTGGCCGGCGTCGCCGACGACGTCATCGCCGACCCCAGACTCGTCCGCCTGCGCGGCGTCGTCGAAGACCCCGAGATGTTCGACGCGGCGTTCTTCGGCTACTCGCCCCTGGAGGCGGCGACGCTCGATCCACAGCAGCGCCTGTTCCTCGAATGCGCGTGGGAGGCGATGGAACGTTCCGGATACGATCCGTTACGTTTCGAAGGGGCGGCCGGGGTCTTCGCCGGCGGCGGCCCCAACACCTACCTGCTGGCACAGGTGCTGCCCAGCCGCTCCCACACGCGGCGCGTCGGCGAGTTCGCCGCGCTGCTCGGCAGCGAGAAGGACCTCATCGCGCCCCGCGTCTCCTACAAGCTGAACCTGCGCGGGCCCAGCGTCAGCGTGCTCACCGGCTGCTCGACGTCGCTGGTCGCCACGCATCTCGCCGTGCAGAGCCTGCTGTCGGGAGAGTGCGACCTGGCCCTCGCCGGAGGCGCGACGATCTCCTACCCGCGCGACGTCGGCCTCCTCCACCAGGAGGGAGGCATCGGCTCGCCCGACGGCAGGTGCCGCGCGTTCGACAGCGCCGCGAACGGCACGGCGGCGGGCGAAGCGGTCGCGGTGGTCGTCCTCAAGCGGCTCGCGGACGCGCTCGCCGACGGAGACGCCGTCCACGGCGTCATCAAGGGCAGCGCGGTCAACAACGACGGCGCCGACAAGATCGGGTTCACCGCGCCGAGCGTGCGCGGACAGGCCGAGGTCGTGGCCGAGGCGCTCGCGGTGGCCGGGGTCGAGGCGGAGTCCATCGACTACATCGAGGCCCACGGCACCGGGACCCCGCTCGGCGACCCGGTCGAGATCCGCGCGCTCACCGAGGCGTTCGCGACGGACCTGCGGGGGTTCTGCAGGATCGGCACGGTCAAGCCCAACATCGGGCACACCGACACGGCTGCCGGGCTCGCCGGTTTGATCAAGGTTCTGCTGTCCTTCGCGCACGAGACCCTACCGCCCAGCATCAACTGCGCACAGCCCAGCGCCGACATCGACTTCCCCGGCACGCCGTTCGTCGTCAACACCCGGGCCACCCCCTGGCCGCGCGGCCCCCGGCCCCGCCGCGCCGGGGTGAGCTCGTTCAGCGTCGGCGGCACCAACGCGCACATCGTGGTGGAGGAGCCGCCCCCGCCGCGCCCGTCCTCACCGCAGGCGGGCGGGCAGGTGCTCCTCCTGTCCGCCGCGACGCCCTCGGCCCTCGCGGAGGCCACCACCGCCCTGGCCGGCCACCTCGCGGAGCCCGCCGCGGCCGGCGCCGGGCTCGCCGACGCCGCCTACACGACCCAGGTGGGCCGGGCGGAGTTCGCCTACCGGCGCGCCGCCGTGGCCGGCACCGCGGCGGAGGCCGCCGACGTGCTATTGGGCAGGTCGCCGGGGCTGCTCTCCGCCGGCCCGGTGGACGCCGAACCGCACGTGGTGTTCCTGTTCCCCGGGCAGGGCAGCCAGCGTCCGGGGATGGGGCGCGAGCCGTACGAGACCGACGCGGCGGTGCGGGCCGCCGTCGACGAGTGCGCCGAGATCCTCCGCCCCCACCTGCGGTTCGACCTGCGCGACGCCCTGTACGGCACCGCTGGCGACACGCCGGCCGGCAAACCGGCCGACTCCCTGTCCGCCGCCCTGACCGACACCGCCGTGGCGCAGCCCGCGCTGTTCGTCACCGGCTACGCGTTCGGCCGGCGGCTGCTCGACCTCGGCGTACGGCCCGCCGCCATGGCCGGCCACAGCGTCGGCGAGCTCGTCGCGGCCTGCCTCGCGGGGGTGTTCACGCTGGAGGACGCCCTCGCGCTGGTCGCGGCGCGCGGACGGCTCCTCGCGGAACGCCCGCCGGGCGCGATGCTGGCCGTCGCGCTGAGCGAGAAGGACGTGGGCGGCCTCCTCGCGCCCGGGGTCGAGATCGCCGCGGTGAACGGGCCCGGCGACGTCGTCGTCGCCGGGCCGTACGCGGCGGTCGAGGAGACCCGCGCGCGGCTGCTCGGCGCCGGCGTGACGCATACGCGGCTCGCCACCTCGCACGCGTTCCACTCCGCCCTGGTGGAGCCGGCGGTGCCGCTGTTCGCCGCGGAGGCGGCGCGGGTGGCGGCCTCCGAACCCCGCGTGCCGCTGCTGTCGGGCGTGACGGGCACCTGGCTGACCGGAGAGGAGGCCGCCGATCCCGGCTACTGGGGGCGGCAGATCAGGGAACCCGTCCGGTTCCACGACGCCTTGACGGCACTTGCCCGCCGCTTCCCCGGCGCCGTGCCGGTCGAGGTGGGGCCGGGGGAGGCGCTGCGCGGCATCGTCTCCCGGTCCGAGGGTCTCGACCTCGCCCCCGTCGTGCCCGCGCTCGCCGCCGCCGGCGGCCCGGCGCTGCCGCGCCTGCTCGGCGAGCTGTGGCTGCGCGGCGTGCCCGTGGACTGGCCGCGGCTGCACGACGGCGCCCGCAGGAACCGCGTGGTGCTGCCGACCTATCCGTTCCAGCGCCGCCGCCACCTGGTGAGGCCCGCGCCGTCGGAACTCGGCCGCGTGTTCAGTCCGGTGCCGCTCGGCGGCACGCCGGGGCCGGGCGGCGACCCGGCGGAGCTTATGGACCTGGCGGAGCTCGCGGACCTCGCGGACCTCGGGGAGGCCGCCGGCGAGGTGGCGGATGCCGCGGGGGAGCGGCCCGAGCTGGGCACGCCGTACGCCCCGCCGCGCGGCCCTGTCGAGGAGGAGCTGTGCGCCATCTGGCAGGAGCTGCTCGGGGTCGAGCGGATCGGAGTCCACGACGATTTCTACCGGCTCGGCGGGCATTCGCTGCTCGCCGTCCAGATCGCGAACCGGGTGTGTGAGCGCTTCCCGGTGGAGTTGTCCGGTGCCCAGGTGCTGACGCAGGCGCCGACCGTGGCGGGCTTCGCCGTACTGATCGAGGAACTGCTGACCGAGAAGCTGGCCGCCATGTCCGACGACGAGGCGGCGGCTCTGCTGGAGAAAGGGGAGAAGTGACGGGGGATACCACGCGGGCGGAGTTGTCCGACCCCAAGCGTGAACTGCTTCGCCGTTGGATCGGGCGGGGTGCGGCGGGCTCCCGGCCCACCGTGCCCCGCAGGCCGGGCCGCGGGCCGGTGCCCGCGTCCCACGCGCAGGAGGCCCTGTGGTTCCTGGACCGGCTGTATCCGGGGAACCCGTTCTACAACATGGCCACCGCCCTGCGGCTGACCGGGCCGCTCGACCGCTCGGCCCTCACCCGCGCGGTGGCGGGGCTGGTGGCGCGGCACGAGAGCCTGCGCACCGGGTTCGTGGACGAGGGGGGACGCCCGTACCAGGTGGTGCGGGAGTCGGTGCCGGCCCCGCTGGTGGAGGAGGAGGTGGGGGAGCTCGCGCAGTGGCTGGACCGGCGGGCGCTCGCGCCGTTCGATCTGACCGCCGCGCCGCTGGTCCGCTTCCACCTGGGGCCGCTGCCCGGCGGCGACCACGTGCTGCTGGTGGTGATGCACCACATTGTCGGGGACGGGCTGTCGTTCGGGGTGCTGCTGCGGGAGCTCGCGGAAAGGTACGCCGCTTTCGAGGCGGGCGAGGCGGACCCTTACCGGCCGCTCGCCGTGCAGTTCGCGGACTACTCCGAGTGGCAGCGGGGCGTGCTCGCCGACGGTGGGGGCCTCGGCGAGCACCTGGCCTACTGGAAGGCGAAGCTCGGCGCCGGGAGAGACCCGGTGCGGCTCCCCACCGACCGCGAACGGACCGGCCCGCCCACCTTCACCGGGGTGAGCCATCCGTTCCGCCTCGGTGAACACGCCTACGCCGGCCTGAAGGACCTGGCCAAGGCCCACGGCGCGACGCCGTACATGGCGGTGCTCTCGGGCCTGTCGGCGTTGCTGTCGAGGTACGGCGGGCCGGGGGAGGTGGCCGTGGGGTCGGCGGTCCACGGCAGGGACCTGCCGGAAACGCAGCACCTCATCGGATATTTCGTGAACACGTTGGTCATGCGCACCGATGTATCGGGCGACCCGGCCTTCGCCGACCTGCTCGACCGGGTGAAGGAGACCTGCGGGGCCGCGCTCCTGCATAGGAACGTTCCCTTCGAGACGCTTGTCGCGGAGCTGAGCCCCGACCGGGACCCCTGGACGAACCCGCTGTTCCAGGTGCTGTTCGTGCTCCAGCAGCAGCCCGAGCAGGCGCGCATGGGCGGGCTCACCGTCACGCCGGTCAACGCCGACCAGGTCGTGACGACCCAGTTCGACCTCGTCGTCCACGCCTGGGAGAGCGGCGGCGCCCTCGAAGGCGTCGTCATCGGCAGCGCCGACCTGTTCAAGGGCGGCACGGTCGCCCGCATCGCCGGCCACCTCGAACGTCTCCTCGCCCACGCGTCGGCCCGGCCGCGGACGCCCCTCAGCGGGCTGGAGCTGTACGGCAGCGCCGAACGTGCCGCGCTCGCCGGCGGCCCGGCGGTGGAGTCGCCCGTCCTGCCGGAGGACGTCGTGGTCGCCGAGGCGCTGCCGTACGACGCGATCGGCGCCGCCGCGGGGGCGGCGCCGGTGGCGTGGACCGGGGAGGCCGCCGGCCTCCCCGCGGCCATCGCCGAGCACGGCGCCACCGTCGTGCTGTGCAGCCCCTCGGGGCTGCGCGCCCTGGTCGACGCCGGAGACGCCGGCGACGCCGCGGGACGGCTCCGGCTGGTCCTCGTGACGGGCGCCCCGCCGGCCGATCTCACCGCGCCCTGGCCCCTCACCCGCGTCCACGCGCCTCCCGAGGCGGGCGGCCTCGCCGCCGTCGCCCCCACCCCGTACGGCACGGGCCCCGCGCCGGAGGCCGTCGCCCCCGGCCTGGCGGGCATCGGCGTGCCGCTCGGCGTGGTGGATCGGCAGGGGCGGCCGACCCCGCTGGGGGTGAGCGGGCTCCTGGCCTTCCTCCCCGACGGCGGGGAGCCGGTGGTCACGCGGGACCGGGCACGCCGGCTCTCCGACGGGCGGATCGTGCTGGAGCCCGCCGCGCGCGGCCGGGTGTGGGTCGACGGGCGTCCTGTGGACCTCGACGCGGCCGAGGCGGCGCTCGGCGAGCGGCCCGAGGTGCGGGAGGCCGCGCTGGTCGCCGCCCCCGGCGGAGGGGAGGTGCTCGCCGCGGCCGTTCCGGCCGACGGCCACGGCGCGGCGGCCGTGCTCGCGGCGATCCGTGAACTCCTACCCGGCGTGCCGGGCGTCTTCGTGCCGGTGACGGCGCTGCCCCGGAGCCGGTCCGGCGCGCTGGACACCGCCGCGGTGCTCGCGCTCCCGGTGATCGACGCGCGGGTGGCGGCGGGGCTCGACGCCGCGCTGCCCGCCGGGGCCTGCGGCACCGTCGAGGACGGCGGCCTCGTCGTCGAACCCGACGTGGAGCTGCTCGCCCCGCCCGAGAACGACCGCACCGCCACCGGGCTGAGCGAGGAGGAGCGCCGCCGCGTCCTGGTCGAGTGGAACGACTGGACCGATCCCCGCACCGACCTGGGCACGATGCCGGAGGCCGTCTACGCGCAGGCCGGCCGTACCCCGGACGCCGTCGCCGTCGCCGACGAGGACGGCGCCACCCTCACCTACGGCGAGCTGCGGGCGGAGGCCGACCGCATCGCGGGGCTGCTGGCCGACGCCGGAGCCGGCCCCGGCCGGATCGTCATGGTCGCCCTGCCGCGTTCGGCACGCCTGGTCCCGGCCCTGCTCGCGGTGTGCCGGACCGGCGCCGCCTACCTCCCCGTCGACCCCGGCCACCCCGCCGAGCGCCTGGCCTACATCGCCGAGGACGCCGCCCCCGTCTGCGTCCTCACCCTCCCCTCGGTCGGCGGGCTGCCGCCCGGCGTGCCCGCGGTCCACCTCGACGGGCCCACTCACCCCGGAAGGGCCTTTGACAGAGCCCCCGAAGGGGCTTTCGATAGAGCCCCCGAAAGGGCTTTCGATAGAGCCCTCGGAGGGGCTTTCGACGGGGCTCCCGAAGGGGCCCTCGACGGGCTGCGGATGCCCGGCGGCGAGGAACCCGCCTATGTGCTGTACACGTCGGGATCGACGGGACGACCCAAGGGCGTGCTAGTGCCCCACCGGGCGCTGGCCAACTTCCTGGCGGCGATGCGCGACCTGTTCCCGCTGGACGCGGACGACACGCTCGTCGCCGTGACCACGGTGTCGTTCGACATCGCGGCGCTCGAACTGTTCCTGCCGCTGGTCACCGGGGCGACGGTGGTCGTCGCCGGGGACGCGACCGTGCGTGATCCGGCGGCGCTGGCGGCGCTGCTCACCCGGCACGGCGCCACGATCATGCAGGCCACACCGACGCTGTGGCGGGCGTTGCTCGACCACGATCCGGCCTCGGCGGGCGGCCTGCGGGCGCTCGTCGGCGGGGAGGCGCTGCCCGCGTCGCTGGCGGGACGGCTCGCCGAGGCGGCGCGGGAGGCGGTCAACCTCTACGGCCCCACGGAGACCACCGTGTGGTCGACCGCGATGCCGCTGGCCAAGGGCCGCGCCGGGGTGCCGCCCATCGGCCGGCCCATCCGTTCCACCCAGGTCTACGTGCTGGACCGCGACCTGCTTCCCGTGCCCGTCGGGGCCTACGGCGACCTGTACATCGCGGGCGCGGGCCTCGCGCTCGGCTACCTCGGCCGCCCGGACCTGACCGACGAGCGGTTCGTGCCCTGCCCGTACGGCGACGGCCTGATGTACCGCACCGGCGACCTGGCCAGGTGGAACCCGGAGGGCGAGCTGGAGTTCGGCGGGCGCGTCGACGACCAGGTGAAGATCCGGGGGTTCCGCATCGAGCTCGGAGAGATCGAGTCCGTGCTCGAAGGCCACCCCCGCGTCGCGCAGGCCGCCGTCGGCGTGGCGGTCGGCCCGAGGGGAGACTCCCGGCTCGTCGGCTACGTCGTGCCGAGAGGAGAGGAGTCCGCCGAGGAACGGTCCGACGCCGAGCGCCAACACGTCGAAGCGTGGCGGGGTGTCTACGACGAGCGTTACGCCGCCGGGATGGCGGGGGCCGACCTGCTGTCGGACTTCGGCGTCTGGTCCAGCGTGTTCGACGGCGCTCCCATCCCCGGCGCCGAGATGGAGGAGTGGCGGGCGGCCACGGTGTCCCGCGTCCTGGAGCGCTCCCCGGCGAGGGTGCTGGAGATCGGCGTCGGCAACGGGCTCATCCTCGCCGGGGTCGCGCCCTCGTGCGACGAATACTGGGGCACCGACCTGTCGGCCGCCGCCGTCGAACGCCTCGCCGACCGGCTCGCCGCGGGCCCCGCCCTCGCCGCCCGCGTACGGCTGCTGCACCGGGCGGCCGACGACGTCGACGGCCTGCCGGAAGGCCACTTCGACGCCGTCGTGCTCAACTCCGTCGTGCAGTACCTCCCCGGCGCGGACCACCTGATCGACGTTCTCGCCGGACTGCTGCCGCTGCTGCGCCCCGGCGGCACGGTCTACCTCGGCGACATCCGCGACATCCGCCTCGCCGAGCTGCTCTACACCACCGTCGAGCTGCGCCAGGCGGCCCGGAACGCCGACCCCGCCGACCTGCTCGCCCAGGGGAGAGCCCGGGCCGAAAGCGACCAGGAGCTGCTGCTCGCGCCCGAGTTCTTCACCGGCCTGCCGGGTCGGCTCCCCGGCGTCACGGCCGTGGAGGTACGGCTGCGCCGGGGCGCGCACCACAACGAGCTCACCGGCTACCGCTACGACGTCCTCCTCCACACGGACGCCGGCACTCCGCCGGGAGGCGAGGCGGCCGGGTCGGCGGACGCCGGCCGGTCCGAGGCGGGCGGTGCCGCGGAGGCGTCCGGCGGCGTCCGGCCGGGTGGTGGAACGGCCGAGCCGTCCGCCGTTCCCCGGCCGCGTGGCGAGGCGGCCAGGCCGGCCACCGTGGCGTGGCCCGGGTCGGTCGCGGCGCTGCGGGACCTGCTGGCCGCCCGGGCGCGGCCCCACGGCACCCACGGCACCCACGGCACTGACGGCACCCACGGTACTGACGGTACTGACGGCACCGCCGGCACTGACAACACCGCCGGTGCCGGCGGCGCGGCGGGGCTGCGTGTGGCCGGCATCCCGAACGGGCGGCTCGCCCGCGACGTGGCCGGGACGCGGCTGCTGGCGCGGGGCGCGGCGGTGCGGGAGGCGTTGGCGGCCGAGGCGGACCCCGAGGCCGCCGACCCCGAGGTCCTGTACGGCGTGGCCGCGGAGTACGGCCTGGCCGCTGAGGCGGTGCCTTCGGGGGCCGTGCCGTACGCCTTCGACCTGGTGCTGGGGGAGGCGGCCCCCTCCTACGTGCCGGGGGCGCCGGGGCGGCTCGCGAGCGAGCCGAGGGCGGCGCGGCTCGGCGACCTCGTCGAGGAGCTGCGCCACCACGCGGTGGAGCGGCTGCCCGGTTACATGGCGCCCTCCACGTATGTGCTGCTCGACGCCCTGCCGCTGACCCCCAACGGCAAGATCGACCGCCGGGCCCTGCCCGCGCCCCGCACCGGGCCCGCCCCCGCGCCGGACGGCGCGGAACCGGGCCCCCGGCTCACGCTCCACGCCTACCTGGAGACCGGCCGCCTGGAGACCGGCCGCCTGGAGACCGGCCGCCTGGAGACCGGCCGCCTGGAGGGCGGCCCCGGCGGGCGGCTTCCCGCGTTCGAGGTGCCCGACCGGTACGGCAGGCCCGTCCGCGTCCTCACCCACCGGGTCCCGGTGCTGCCCACCGGCCAGGACGGGGAGGTGGACCGGTCGGCTCTGCCGTACCTGGTGCGCGACGAAGGGGACGCCGAGCGGGACGCGCCGCGCGGCGGCGTCGAGCGGACGCTGGCCGGCATCTGGCGGGACGTGCTCGGGGTCGCCTCGGTCGGGACGCACGACGATTTCTTCGCCCTCGGCGGCCATTCGCTGCGCATCGCGGAGGTCGTCCACCTCATCAGGGAGCGCCTCGGAGCCGACCCGCCCATGCAGTTGATCTTCGACTGCCCCACCGTGTCGTCACTCGCCGCCGCCCTCGAACGCTCCGGTACGGCACAGCCCGCCCCCGACCTCGCCGCCGAGGCGAGGCTCGACCCCGCGATCGTGGTCACCGGCCCTCCGCCGGACCCCTCGGCGCCTCCCGGCACGGTGCTGCTCACCGGGGCGACGGGGTTCCTCGGCGCGTTCCTGCTGGCGGAGCTGCTGGAGCGGACCGACGCGCGGGTGGTGTGCCTGGCCCGCGCCGACGACGACGGGCACGCCCTCATCCGGGTCCGGGAGGCGGCGCGGCGGCTCGGCACCTGGCGCGACGGGCACGGCCACCGGGTCGAGGCCGTCGCCGGGGACCTGGCGGAGCCGCTGCTCGGCCTGGCGCCGGAACGGTTCGACGCGCTGTCGGCGAGCGCCGATTTGATCGTGCACAACGGGGCCTCGGTGAACCTGGCCGACACCTACCGGCGCATGCGCGACGCCAACGTGGGCGGCACCCGGGAGGTGATCCGCCTGGCCGCCCTCCACCGGCCGACACCCGTGCACTACGTCTCCACGACCGGTGTCCTGGCCGGGTCGGCGGGCGGGCCGATCGGCGAGGACGTACGGCCGGAGGCCGAAAGCGTGTCCTCGGCCGGCGGCTACGTGGCCACCAAGTGGGTCGCCGAGGAGATGCTGCGGGAGGCCGCCGGGCGGGGGCTGCCGGTGGCCGTCTACCGGCCCGGCCGAATCGGGGGCGACAGCCGTACCGGGGCCTGCGGCACGGACGACGCGCTGTGGAACGCCGTCCGCGCGGCGCTCGACGTGGGCGCGCTGCCCGACCTCGACTCCGAGCTCGACCTCGTGCCCGCCGACTACGTCGCGGGCGCGATCGTCCACCTGGCGCTCGGCCCGGCGGCGGAGCCGGGGTTCCGCGCCTACCACCTGGTCAACCCCGCGCCCGCGGCCTTCCCCCGCCTCGCCGACCGGCTCCGCGCCCTCGGCCACGAGCTCACGACGGTGGGCCAGGGGGAGTGGGCGGCCCTGCTCGCCGCCCACGCGGCGGGCAGCGAGGCCGCCGCGGGCGTGACCGTCCTTCTCGCTGCCGCCGCGGACAGCGGCGCCGCCGACGGCGGGCCGGTCGTCGGCTTCGCCGCCACCGCGGAGGCGCTCGCCGGGTCGGGTGTGGCGTGCCCCCCGGTGGACGACGCCCTGCTCGACATCTATCTCCGCTTTTTCACGGACACCGGCTTCCTGCCGCGACCCCAGAGGAGTGCACCATGACCGCCGAGTCGGATGAACTCGCGGCCAAACGCAGGGAACTACTCGCCCTGCTCCTGGAAGAAGAGGGTCTCACCGGTGCCGGCAAGCCGGACGACGGGCCCGTGGCGCGCGGCGGCGGCGGCGAAGCGCCGCTGTCGAGCGCGCAGCAGCGGGTCTGGTTCTTCCAGCAGCTCGACCCGGGCAGCGCCGTCTACAACCTGTCGGTCGGCATGCGGCTGACCGGGCCGCTCGACGTGGACGCCCTGCGCGACGCGATCGCCCACGTGGCGGACCGGCACGAGGTGCTCCGCACCACCTACCACCAGACGGCGGACGGCACCCCCGTGCAGCGCGTCCACGCCGCGCTCCCGATCCCCGTGCCGGCCGTCGACGCCGACGGGGAGGACGCGGCGCTCGCGGCGGCCAGGCGCGCGGGGCGGCGGCCGTTCGACCTGTCCGCCGACGCGCCGCTGCGCGCGCTGCTCGTACGGCTCGCGCCCGGCGTCCACCTCGCCGTCCTCGTGGTGCACCACATCGCGTGCGACGACCTCACGTGGGCGGTGCTACTGCCGGAGATCGCCGGCGCCTACGCGGCCCTCGCGGAGGGCGGCACGCCGCGCCTGCCGGAGCTGCCGGTGCAGTACGCCGACTACGCCGCCTGGGAACAGGGGCGGCTGGCGGCCGGCGCGATGGAGGAGCAGGCGGCCTACTGGGTGGAGCGGCTCACCCCTCCGCCGCCCAGGACGGCGCTCCCGCTCGACCGCCCCCGGCCGGGCAGCGCCGGACCGGAGGCGGGGGAGGCGTCGCTGCCGCTGCCCGCGCCGGTCTCGGCGGCGGTGCGCGACCTCGCGCGGGCCTGCGGCACGACGCCGTTCATGGCGCTGCTGGCGGCCTTCGCCGTACTGCTGCACCGCTCCACGCGGGAGACCGACATCGCGGTCGGCACGCCCGCGGTGCTGCGCGAGGACGCCCAACTCCAGGGGCTCGTCGGCAACTTCGTGAACACGTTGGTCATGCGGATCGACCTGGACGGCGATCCGACCTTCCGCGAGGTGCTGCGACGTGTCCAGCAGGTGTGCGCGGAGGCGTACGCCCACCAGGAGGTGCCGTTCGACCGGGTCGTCGAGCAGGTGCAGCCGCGCCGGCTGCCGGGGCGCGGGCCGGTGTTCGACGTCATGTTCCTGCTGTTCGCGCCAACGCTCGCCGGGGTGTCGCTGCCCGGCCTCGACGTCGCGGAGATGCATCTGCACAACGGGACGACGCAGTTCGACGTGACGATGGCGGTGCTGAACGGGGACGACGGCTTCACCCCGACGGTCATCTACCGGACCGAGCTTTTCGACCCGGGCAGCGCCGAGCAGTTGCTGGCGAACTACGCGGCGCTGCTCGCCGGGGTGACGGCCCACCCCGACCTGCCGATCGGCCGGGTCGCGCTCCGGCCCGCCGGCGGCGAGCCGCCCGCGGCGGCCGGCCTCGACGGGCCGCCGCGCACTCTTCCCGAGCTGTTCGCGGATGTGGTCGCCGCGCACGCCGACCGGACCGCGGTGGTGTGCGGCGACGCCCGCCTCACCTACCGCGAGCTCGACCGCCGCGCGGACGCCCTGGCCGGGGAACTCGTACGGCGGGGCGCCGGGCCGGGCGGCCTGGTCGCGCTCCTCGTGCCGAGGTCGGCGGACTTCGTGGCGGCGCTGCTCGCGGTCTTGAAGTCGGGCGCGGCCTATGTGCCGCTCGACCCGGACCAGCCCGCCGAGCGGCTCGCCCTGATCGTCGAGGATGCCCGGCCGGCCCTGGTCGTCACGACCGCCGGCCTCGCGTCGGCGGTGCCGTACGGGACGGCGGCGCTGCTGCTCTCGGACGTCGGCGAGTCAGACGTCGGCGAGTCGCAGATCGGCGAGCCAGATCCCGGCGAGTCGGATAACGGCGAGTCGGATAACGGTGGGACGGGCATCGGCGGGATGGACGTCGGCGGAACCGGCGTTGGGTCGCCGGACCGCCCGCCGGGGCCCGCCGACACCGACCCCACCGACACCGACCCCGCCTACGTGATCTACACGTCCGGCTCCACCGGCAGGCCCAAGGGCGTGCTGGTGTCGCACCGCAACGTGGTGCGCCTGTTCACCGGCACCGCGCCGTGGTACGGCTTCGGCCCGGACGACGTGTGGACGCTGTTCCACTCGGGCGCGTTCGACTTCTCGGTGTGGGAGATCTGGGGCGCGCTGCTCCACGGCGGCAGGCTGGTCGTCGTCCCGCAGGACCTCACCCGCGGCCCCGAGGAGTTCCTCGACCTGCTCGCGGCCGAACGCGTCACCGTGCTCAACCAGACGCCGTCGGCGTTCGCCCAGCTCATGCGGGCCGAGGCCGAGTCGCCCCGCGGCGACCTCGCACTGCGCTACGTGATCTTCGGCGGTGAGGCGCTCGACCTCCCGGCGCTGCGCGCATGGTACGACCGGCATCCCGACGACACGCCGCGCCTGGTCAACATGTACGGCATCACCGAGACGACCGTCCACGTCACCTGGCTGCCGCTCGACCGCGAGACCGCGGTCTCGGCCACCGGCAGCCTCATCGGCCGCCCCCTGCCCGACCTGCGCGTGCACGTGCTGGACGAGGCGGGGCAGCCGGTGCCCGTGGGCATCGTGGGAGAGATGTACGTCTCGGGGCCCGGCGTCGCGCTCGGCTACCTCAACCGGCCTGACCTCGACCGCGGCCGGTTCCTGCCCGACCCGTTCACGGGCGGGCGCATGTATCGCACGGGCGACCTCGCGCGCCTGCGCGCCGACGGCGGCCTGGAGTTCGCCGGCCGTGCCGACGAGCAGATCAAACTCCGCGGCTACCGTATCGAGCCGGGTGAGATCGAAAGCACGCTGCGCGACCACCCCGGCGTCGCGGACGCGGTCGTGCTGCTCGACGGCGAACGCCTGGCCGCCCACCTCGTGGCGGCACCCGGCGAACGCCCCGCCGCCGGAGCGCTGCGGGAGCACGCGGCGGCGCGGCTGCCCGCGTACATGGTGCCCGCGGCGTTCGCCTGGCACGGCGCGCTGCCGCTGACCCCGCACGGCAAACTCGACCGGCGGGTCCTGGCGGCGGCGGCGACGGCCGCCGAGGTGAGCGGGGCGGCGCACGTGGCGGCGCGCGACGCGCTGGAGGAGGACATCTCCCGCATCTGGCGTGAGGCGCTCGGCCGCGAACGCGTCAGCGTGGACGACAACTTCTTCGACCTCGGCGGGCACTCGCTGCTGCTGGCCAAGATCAGGCCGCTGCTGGAGCGCGCCTGCGGACACGCCGTGCCGATCGTCGACCTCTACACCCACCCGACCGTCGCCTCCCTTGCGCGGCATCTCCGCGACGAACGGTCACCCGACCTCTCCTCCGTGCGTGAACGCGCCGAGCGCCAGCGCCGGGTCGCCGCCCGCATGGCGGGCACCCGCCAGAGCGGCATCCGACAGAAGGGACAGCAGTGAGCGAGCTGGACATCGCCATCATCGGGATGGCAGGGCGTTTCCCCGGAGCCGCCGACCTCTCGGAATTCTGGGACAACCTCGCCGCCGGCCGGCACATGTTCACCGAGTTCGGCGAGGACGAGTACCTCGCCGCGGGCGGCGCACCCGACGGGCTCGCCGACTCCCACCTCGTGCTCGTCGAGGCCGCCATCGACGACCTCGCCGACTTCGACGCCGGCTTCTTCGGCTACACCCCGCGCGACGCGCGGATGCTCGACCCGCAGCAGCGGCTGTTCCTCCAATGCGCCTACCACGCGCTGGAGGACGCCGGCCACGTGCCGGGCGTCCACCCGGGGGCCGTCGGCGTCTACGCGGGCGCCACCGAAGGGCAGTACTACCTGCGCAACGTGATGCCGCACCTCACCTGTCCGCCGGACTCGCTCGAAGCCTACGCGGCGGTCTTCGCCAACCTGGCCAGCTCGCTGCCGACCCGCGTCTCCTACGAGCTCGACCTCACCGGGCCGAGCGTCGCCGTACAGACCGGCTGCTCGGCCTCGCTCGTCGCCGTCCACCAGGCGTGCCAGGACCTGCTCGCCTACCGCTGCGACCTGGCGCTCGCCGGAGGCTCCTCGCTCAACCCGACGCCCCGGCGCGGCTACCGCTACGAGACCGGCGGCCCGCTGTCCCCCGACGGGCGCTGCCGCGCCTTCTCCTCCGACGCCGCCGGCATGGTGAACGGCGACGGCGTCGCCGTCGTGCTGCTGAAACGCCTCGCCGACGCCGTCGCCGACGGCGACCCCGTGCGCGCCGTCATCAAAGCCACCGCGATCAACAACGACGGCTCCCGGAAGGTCGGCTTCACCGCGCCGAGCGTCCACGGCCAGACCGAGGTCATCGTCAACGCGCACGTGCTGGCGGGCATCACCGCCGACACCATCGACTACGTCGAGGCGCACGGCACCGCCACCCCCGTCGGCGACCCCATCGAGGTGACCGCCCTCACCAAGGCGTTCCGCGAGACCACCGACCGCGTCGGCTACTGCGCCATCGGGTCGGTCAAGACCAACATCGGGCACACCGACGCGGCGGCGGGCGTCGCCGGACTCATCAAGACGGTCCTCGCCCTCGAAAACGGCCTCATCCCGCGGACGCTCGGCTTCGGCGACCCCAACCCCGAGATCGACTTCGCCGCCAGCCCCTTCTACGTCGCCGCCGACCCCGTGCCGTGGACCTCGACCGGCAGGCCGCGCCGCGCCGGGGTGAGCGCCTTCGGCGTCGGCGGCACCAACGCCCACGCCGTCGTGGAGGAGGCGCCGCGGCGCGCCCCGCTCCCGCAGGACGGCGGCGACGGACGCCCCACGGTGCTCATGCTGTCGGCGAAGACCCCGCAGGCGCTCGACCGCGTCGCGCTCGCCCTCGCTGACCACCTCGATACCCGCGACGCCCGCGACGCCGACCTCGCCGACGTCGCGCACACCCTGCGGTACGGCAGAGCCGCACTGCCGTACCGCAGAACCGTCGTCGCCGCCGACACCGCCCAGGCGACCGCGGCGCTGCGCACCGCCGCGCCCCCGCCCCGGCCCGCGGGGACCGGGCAGACGGCGTTCCTGCTGCCCGGCGTCGGCGGCCACTACCAGGGCATGGGCCGCGGTCTCTACGACGCCGTGCCCGCCTTCCGCGCCGAGGTCGACGCGTGCGCCGAGGCCGCCGCGCCCCTGCTCGGCTTCGACCCCCGCGAGGCCATGTACGGCACCGCCGACCGGTCGGCCATCCTCGTCTCCCTCCTGATCACCGAGTACGCGCTCGCCAGGACCTTCATGTCCTTCGGCGTACGGCCGAGCGCGCTGCTCGGGCACAGCATGGGCGAGTACACCGCGGCCTGCCTCGCCGGAGTGATGCCGGTCGCCGACGCCTGCCTGCTGGTGAGCGAGCGGGAGCGGCTGGCCGTGGCCGTCGGCGGCACGATGACCGGGGTACGGCTCGGCGAGGACGGCGTCGCGCCCTACCTGGGCGGCGGAGTCGGCCTGGCCACCGTCAACGCGCCCGGCCACTGCACCCTCGCCGGCCCCGTCGAGCGGATCGCCGAGGTGGAGGCGCGGCTCGCCGCCGCCGGGGTGGAGTTCCAGCGCCTCGACGTGCCCGCGGCCGGGCACTCCCCGGTGCTTGAGGCCATCCTCGACGACTACGCGGACGTGGTCGGGCGGGTGAGGCTGAGCCGGCCGGCGCTGCCGTTCGTCTCCAACGTCACCGGCACCTGGATCACCCCCGACCAGGCCGTCGACCCCGGCTACTGGGTGCGGCACACCCGGGCGACCGTACGCTACGCCGACGGGGTGCGCACCCTGTGCGCCGAGGGCACCCCGGTGCTGTTGGAGGTGGGGCCGGGACGCACCCTCACCCGGTTCGCCGGCATGGTGCTCGGCCCCGACCTGCCCGCCGTCACCGGCATGCGCCACCGCAAGGCCACCGCCGACGACCACACGCACCTGCTGTCGGCCCTCGGGCAGCTATGGGCCGCCGGAGTCGACGTCGACTGGGACGCCGCCTGGGACGCCGCCTGGGACGCCGCCTGGGACGCCGCCGGCCGCCGGGGCCGACGCGTCCACCTGCCCGGCTACCCCTTCGAACGCGAACGCCACTGGCTCGCCCCCGCCCCCGCGGGCCGCGAGGGCACCGCCTACAGTGCCGCCCCCGCCGCCGTGGTCTCCACCCGCGCCTGGCGCCCCAGGATCGCCCCGCGCGGCGGCCCCCTCACCGGGACGGCATGGCTCATCGTGCCGGGTTCCGCCGACGCGGGCACGGGGGCCGGCGCTGCGGGCGCGGGCACTGGCGTGGGCGCAGCTCTGCGCGACCACCTCGCCGGCTGCGGCGCGACCGCCCGGCTCGGCGACGTGCCCGCCGCCGAGAATGCCGCCGAGGACGCGGGCGAGGCCACCGGGATCGTCTACCTGGCGACCGCGGCCGACCCCCGGTCGGCGGTGGCGGAGGCGGCCTCCCTGGCCGCCGCCGGGGTGCCCGTGTGGGTGTGCGCCACCCACGTGCACAACATCACCGGCAGGGAGGACGCCGCCCTCGGCGGGCGCCTGCTCGCCGGAGCGGTGGAGGCGCTGCGCGCGGCCCACCCGGCGGTGCCGTACACGCTGCTGGACCTGGAGGAGGGCCCGGTCGCCGCGCAGGCGGCGCGGATCGCGGCCGAACTGGCCGCGGGGCCGCCCGAGGGCGGCGTCGTCGCCCACCGCGGACGCGGGACGTTCACGCCGGTCGACGCCGCCGAACCCCCCGGCCCCGGGCCGGTCCCCGCGCGGGACCGGGCGGCCGACGGGCCCGCGCGGGTCCTCGCTGCGGCCACGTCGGCGCTGCCCCCGCTGGCGGACCAGCACGCGTGGATCGTCCAGACCGAACGAACGCTGCGCGACCGCATCCCCGTCGCCGGGGTGCCGCTCGCGGTGACCGCGAAACTGGAACGGCTCAGCGTCCTGCTCGCCTGCACGGCGCTGCGCGAGGCCGGCGTGGACACCGCCGTCGGCGCCGTCCACCGGGAGAAGGACCTCACCCGCGCACTCCGCCTCGACCCGCGCTATGTGCGGCTGTGGGGGGCCGTCGCCGACTTCCTCGTCACCGACGGAGTCGTCACCGCGGCGCCCGCCCCGGCGGAGGGCGACCGGGTCTTCACCTTCGTCGGCGACGCCGGCGCGGACGGCGACGCCGCCCGGCTCGCGGCCGAGATCGCCGCCGACCACCCCGACCACGCCGCCAACGCCGAGGTCATGGAGTACTGCGGACGCCACCTCGGCGACGTGCTGAGCGGTAGGACCGAGGCCACCAAGGTGATCTTCCCCGATGGAGAGACCGCGGTCTACCGGAACCTGGAGGACCGGCGCATCGAAGGCAGCGACGTCGAGGTCTACCGGGAGCTGATCGCGCGGACCGTCACGCGGCTCGTCGACGAGGCGGACGGCAGGAAGGTGCGCGTCCTCGAGGTCGGCGCGGGCCGGGGACTGCTCACCTGGCCCGTGGCCGAGGCGCTGCGCGACCGCAACGTCGAATACCACTACACCGACCTGGGCCGCTCGCTCGTCCTCACCGGGCAGCGCATCGCCGCCGAACGCGGACTCGACATGCTGACCTTCGGCCTGCTCGACATCTCGGCCGACCCGGTGGAGCAGGGCTACGACGAAGGCGGCTACGACCTCGTCCTCGCCTTCAACGTGCTGCACGCCACCCGCGACCTGCGCCGCAGCCTCGGCCACACGGTGAAACTGCTCGCCGAGGGCGGCGTCGCGATCGTCCTCGACGTGGCGAAACTGCCCAGGGACGGCCTGCTGAGCGCCGGGCTCCTCGAAGGCGTGTGGCACTTCACCGACGACGTGCGCGAAGGGACGCCGTTCGTCGCCGTCGACCGGTGGGACGGCCTCCTGCGCGACGCCGGGCTCACCGACGTCCTCGTGTGCGCCCGCGACCCGCATCTGCGCGAGTCGCCCGACGACCACCTCCTCGTGGCGGGCCGCCGCCCGGCGTCCTCGGCCGCGCCCACCGGACTGGCCCTGGAACTGGTCGCGGCCGGGGCCGCGATCGGGGGCGGGCCCGACGTGGTCGCCGCCAAGGACGGCGAGCACCTCATCCTGGTGCTGCCCGGCGACACCGGCGCCGACCCCTTCCCGTGGTACGGCGCGCAGGCCGCCACGCTCGACCGGCTCGACCGCGAACACTACGGCCCCGTGACCGTCGTGTCGCCCGCCGCCGACCACGGGCTCGCAGCGGCTCTCGCCGAGGCCCACGCCGAGGCGGTGGCCGAGCGCCGCGCGCTCGACGGCGACCCGCCGTGGCGCGTCGTGCGGTGGCGGCTCGGCGAAGCCGGCACCGGCACCGAACGCGCCACGATCCTGAGGAGCCTGCTCGACCCGCCCGTCACCACCAACCAGCGTGTCGCCCCGGCCGGCGGTCCGGCGGGCGGCGCGGCGGCCGGCCCTGTGGCCGGCCCCGCAGGCGGCGGAGCCCGCGGTGCCGCCGGAGGCGCTGCGGGAGGCGCTGCGGGGGGCGCTGCGGCCGGTACGGCTGGAGGCGCCTCGGTGTTCAACAACCGGCCGGCGCTGGCGGTGCCGTACGTCGCGCCGCGCACCGACCTGGAACGTGCCGTCGCCGCGGTCTGGGAGGAGGTGCTGGGCATCAACGGCATCGGCGTCGACGACAACTTCTTCGACCTCGGAGGGGAGTCGCTGCTCGCCCTGCAGATCGTGTCCCGGCTGCGCGAGTCGCGCCGCGCCGCGCTCGGTGTGCGGACACTGCTGGAGGAGCCGACGGTCGCCGCGCTCGCCACACGCGTCGCCGCCCTCGGCGGCGCTGACGGCGGTGCTGACGGCGGTGCTGACGGCGGTGCTGACGGCCCCGCCGAGCCCGGCGGCCCGGGCGCGGACGCCCTCGGGCCGCGCCGGGGCGGCCGGCGGATGCTGCGTTCCCCCGACGGCACCCTGACCTCGGGGGAGGCCCGATGACGCCGCTCGACGACGCCCAGGCCGGCACCGGCGAAGCCCTGGCCGACACCGGCGAAGCCCGGACCGGCGCCGCGACCGCGGCGCACGAGGTGAGCGTCTACCGCGCCTCGCACGCCCAGATGCGCATGTGGTTCTCGCACCGCGCGGAACCCGGCAGCCCCTACTACAACAGCTCGATCACGCTGCGCCTCACCGGAGACCTCGACGTCGAAGCGCTCCGCCACGCGCTCGACGCGGTCGTGGCCAGGCACGACGCCCTGCGGACCGTCTTCGCCGAACTGGAGGGCGAACTCGTCCAGGTCGTCGATCCGCTCCTGCGCACCCACCTCGACGTCCACGACGCCGACGCGGCCTCCCCGCGGTCCGGCGAGCTGATCGGCGGCGTGCTGCGCGACCGGATCCGGGAGTTCACCGACGAGCCGTTCGACCTGTCCCGGGGACCGCTGCTGCGGGCCCGCCTGTTCCGCACGCGCGGCGAGGCCGCGCTGCTGGTGCTGACGATGCACCACATCGTGGTCGACGGCTGGTCGATGGGCCCGCTCACCGCCGAGCTGAGCGCGCTCTACCGGGCACGCGTCACCGGCGCCGAGGCCGTCCTGCCCGACCTGCCGATCCAGTACGGCGACTACGCCGAATGGCAGCGCGACACCCTGCGCGGCCCCCGCCTCGACCAGGCGGTGGAGCGCTGGCGGGACAGACTCACCCCGCCGCCGCCGGTCCTCGACCTGCCCACCGACCTGCCCCGCGCCGACGTGCCCGCCCACGACGGGCACGGCCTCGTCTTCCACCTGGATGAGGAGCTGACCGCGCGGCTGCGCGCCTTCAGCCGTACTCGGGGCGTCACGCTGTACACCACCTTGATGGCGGGGTTCGCCGCCCTGCTGCACCGCTACAGCGGACAGGACGACATCGTGATCGGCACCCCCGCGTCGGGGCGCGGCGACACCGCCGTCCAGCCGCTCATCGGGTTCTTCGTCAACACCCTGCCGATCAGAGCGGACCTGTCGGGCCGCCCGACCTACGGCGACCTGCTCGACCGCGTGCGCGGCAGCGTGCTGGCCGCGTTCGCCGACGACGACATCCCGCTCGACCTGATTGTCGAAGAGGTGCGTCCCGCGCGGATGCCCGGCCACACGCCGTTGTTCGACGCGCTGTTCACCGTGCAGAGCACCACGCTGAAGGCGTTGGACCTGCCCGGCGTGCAGGCCGAATGGGCGGACGTGGACCACTGGTGGACCAGGTTCGATGTGGAATGCAACGTCTGGGATGAAGGGGAGCGTCTGCGCGGCCTGCTCGTCTACCGGACATCGCTGTTCCGCGCCGCGACCATGGAACGCGTCGTCGGGCAGTTCGCCAGGCTCCTGTCCGCCGCCGTCACCGACCCCGGCGTGCCCGTGGCCGACCTGCCGCTGCTCGACGCTGGCGACCTCGCCCGGTCCTCACCCGGCGCGCTCGCCCAGGCCATCACCCGGGCGCTGCCCGTCGGCGAGTGCGCCGTCCTCACCCGCCGCGGCCCCGGCGGCGACGAACCCGTCGCCGCGGCGGTGCCGCTCGCCCCCCTCACCGAGGCCCAGGTGGTCGCCGCCATGCGCGAGGCGCTGCCGTACGGCGTGCGGCCCGGCGGCGCGATCCTCGTCAGCCGGCTGCCCAGGCGGCCCGACGGCACCCTCGACCAGGAGGCCCTGGCCGCGCTGCCGGTGCTGTCGGCCGATGTGGCGGGCCGCCTTGAAGGGCTCCTCACCTCGGTCGGCGGCGTCGCCGCCGCCTCCGCCGCCGTGACCGAGGTTCCGGCCCGCGACCGCCACGTCTACGTGGGCGGCCCCCTCGGCCCCAGCACTCTTTCACCGCGGCCCGACACGGTCGGCCGCCCGGAGGAGGCCGACGTATCGGACGCCGACCTGTCACGGCGGCGAGAGCCGTCCGCACGGGGCGGCGGGACGGCGGACGGGCCGCCATCGGTCAGCGACGGCGGGCCGCCCGCCGACGCCGGGGCGTCCGACCTGGGGGCGGCCCTGCTGGCGGCGGCCGTACGGCAGGACCGGGGCGTCGTGTTCGTCGACGCCGACGGGGGCGAGCACCGGCTGGCCTACGGCGAGCTGGTGACGGCGGCGGCCCGCGTCCTCGGCGGGCTGCGCGCCCTCGGCCTCAAACCGGGCGACCCGGTGCTGTTCCAGCTCGACGACGTGCGGGAGTTCACCGTCGCCCTGTGGGCGTGCGTCCTCGGCGGCATCGTGCCGGTGCCGCTGGCACCCGCCCGGACGCCGCCGCAACTCGCCCGCCTCGAAGGCGCTCGTCACCTGCTGAGCGGGCCGTTCACGCTCACCTCCGACACCCTGAGCGGCCTCGCCGCGGGCGAACCCGACCGGCGGTGGCACCGGCCCGCCCCCGGCGACCTGGCACTGCTGCTCCTCACCTCCGGCAGCACCGGCACCCCCAAGGCCGTACGGCTCACGCACCGCAATATCCTCACCCGCTCCGCCGGGGCCATCGCCGTTGGCGGCTTCACCGAGGACGACGTGTCGCTGAACTGGATGCCGCTCGACCACGTGGGCGGCGTCGTGATGTTCCACATGAGAGATGTGCTGCGCGGATGCGAGCAGATCCAGGTGGACACCTCCTACGTGCTGGCCGACCCGCTGCGCTGGCCCGAGCTGGCCTCGCGGTTCCGCGCCACCGCCACCTGGGCGCCCAACTTCGCGTTCGGCCTCGTCGCCGAGCGGGCCGCCGAGCTGGCCGGCCGCGGGATCGACCTGTCCCCGCTGCGCTACGTGCTCAACGGCGGGGAGGCCGTCGTGCCGTCGGTGGCGCGCGGCTTCCTGCGGGCGCTGGCGCCGTACGGGCTGCCGGAGACGGCGATGCGGCCCGCGTGGGGCATGTCGGAGACCTCGTCCGGCCAGACCGACTCCGAGCGGTTCACGCTGGCGAGCACCTCGGACGGCGACGTGTTCACCGAGGTCGGACGGCCCTATCCGGGATTCCGGATGCGTGTCGTGGACGCCGGTGCGGGCGGCGGTACGGATGGCGGTGCGGACGGCGGCGGCGTCGTGCCGGAGGGGACGGTCGGCAGGCTCCAGGTGTGCGGGCCCGCCGTCACCGAGGGCTACTACGGCGGCGCCGAGCCGGAGGCGTTCACCGCCGACGGCTGGTTCGAGACCGGCGACCTGGCCGTGCTGCGCGGCGGGCGGCTCACCATCACCGGACGTGCCAAAGATGTGATCATCGTCAACGGCGTCAACTACTACTGCCACGACATCGAGGCGGCGGTGGAGGAACTGCCCGATGTGGCGCGCTCCTATACGGCGGCGTGCGCCGTACGCCTGCCCGGCGGCACCACCGACCGCCTCGCGGTGTTCTTCCACGCCGAGCCCGGCGCCGACCCGGCGGACGTGCTGCGCCGCGTGCGCGGCGCTGTCCTGGCCAGGGTCGGCGTCAACGTGGACCACCTCGTGCCTGTGGAGAAGGCCGATATTCCCAAGACGGATCTGGGCAAGATCCAGCGGGCGCGGCTGCGCGGGCGTTTCGAGGACGGCGGCTTCGACGCCGCGGCCCACCGCGCCGAGGCGCTGCTCGGCGGCGCGGGCACGCTGCCCGACTGGTTCCACCGGCCCGCGTGGCGTCCCGCCGCCGCCCTCGGCCTGGAGCAGTCCGGCCCGCTGGAGGAGTCCGGCCTCGCGGAGCGCGGTGCGGCGGAAGGCGGCCCCTTGACGTCCGGTGGTCCGCCGACCGGTTCGGCGGCGGTCGGCCTCGGTGAGGCCGCCGCCGGTGGGCCGGACTCCGGCGGCCTGGTGCTGATCGACGACGGCGGGGCTCTGGTGGCGGCGCTACGCGAAGCGCTCGTCGCGCGCGGCGTGCCGCACACGGTCACCGCCGCCGCGACCCTCGCCCCCGCCCGGCCCGGTGGAGGCGACACCGATCCGCCGCACGGCGTTTCCCTCCGGGCCGTTCCGCCGTACGGCGACGCCCCGCACGGCCTCCCTCCGGACGGCCGCCCGCTCCGGGTCGTCGCCACCTCCGGCGATCTCCTCACCGTCCGGGACCTCGCCCGCGGCCTCCCCCCGTTCACCATCGTGTACGGCGTAGGCCGGCAGACCTGGCACGTCACCGAGGGCGACTCCGTCGACCCCCATCAGGCCATGGTCCCGGCGCTGCTGCGCAGCGCCGAGCAGGAGATCCCCGGCCTGCGCTGCCGCTACATCGACCTCCCGGCCGAACCCGGCCCGGCCGATCTCGCGATCGCGGTCGACGAACTCGCAGTCGCGCAGGCGGACCTGGAGATCGCGATCCGCGGCGGCGTACGGCTGGCGCGTCGCCTGGAGCCGGTGTTCTGCGCCGACGGGCCGACCGGCACGACCGTCCAAGAGCCGGCACCTGCCGGCGCGCCGCCTGCCGACGCGCCGCCCGCCCCGAGCCGGTCCCCTGAGGGTCGGTCCTCTGAGGGGCTGCCACGCACCCGTACCGGCTCGCGTGCCGAGGGGCCGCTGAAGCGCGGCGGGTGGTATGTCGTCACCGGCGGCCTCGGCGGCGTCGGCGTCGAGACCGCCCGCTACCTGCTGACCGTCTGGGACGCCAAGGTGCTGCTCCTCGGCCGCTCCACCGCCGCGTCCGCCACCGGGGCCACCGCCGGCGCCGGGTCCGCCGCCGGGTCCAACGCCGGGGCCGTGCCCGCGGAGCTCGCGGCGCTGGGCGACGTGCGCTACGCCGCCGCGGACGTGTGCGACGCCGACCAGGTACGGCGGGCGCTGGACGAGGCGGCGGCGCTGTGGGGCGAGGCGCCTTCGGGCGTGTTCCACCTCGCGGGCGTGTTCGTTCAGCGCCCGATCGGCGAGGAGAGCGACGAGGAGCTGCGGGTGGCGCTCGCCGCCAAGGTGGAGGGCACGCGGGTCCTGCACGAGGCCGTCGCCTACGTGCCGGACGCCGCGTTCGTGCTGTTCTCCTCGGTGAACGGCTTCTTCGGTGGTGCCCTGGCCGCTTCGTACGCCGCGGCCTGCGCCTACCAGGACGCCTTCGCCGACGCCAGGCGGGCGCTCGGGCTGCGGGCGCAGAGCCTGGCGTGGACCATGTGGGACGAGACCGGCATGAGCGCCGGCTTCCCGGCCAAGGAGCTCACCCGGGAACGCGGTTTCCACGTGCTCGGCCGCGACCAGGGCATCCGGTCGCTGGACGCGGCGCTCCGGGCCGGCGACCCCCACATGCTCATCGGCGTGGACGAGTCCCGCCCCTGGACGCGGGCTCACCTCGACGCGCCCGCCGCGCCGGTGCGCCGACTCGTGGCGCACGTCGTCCCCCGGGAGGGCGGCGACCCGGCTTCCGCCGTACGTCCGCAGGTCACCGACCGTTTCGGGGTGGCCGTCCCGTGGACGTGGGAGGTCGTGGACCGCCTTCCCGAATCCGCGGGCGGCGGTGGAGACGGGCGTGACGCCGACCCGGCCGGGGACACGCAGCGGCTGATCGCCGAGATCTGGTGCGAGGTGCTCGGCCTGCCGCGGGTCGGGGTGCGGGCGGCCTTCTTCGACCTCGGCGGGGCGTCCCTCCAGCTCGCCCGGGTCCACGGCGTCCTACAGGAGCGCCTCGGCAGGCGGGTCGCCATGGTCGACCTGTTCCGCCATCCGACGGTGGAGTCCCTGGCGGAGTTCCTCGACGCGCCGGAAGCGGCGCCGGAGCCTGCGGCGGCACGGGCCAGGGACCGGGGGGAACGCCGCCTGGCCGCCCGGGGGCGGCGCGATCGGAGATCACGATGACGGCGAGAACCACGAGGACGAACAGGACCACGAGGACCACGAGAAGCACGAGAAGCACGAGGACGACGATGACCACGCCCACGGAGGCAGAACTGTCCAGCGAGAAGATGCGGAATGTCCTGGCCACCCATCCGGCGGTCGCCTCGGTCGACGTGGACGCCGCAGGACGGGTCCGGGTCGAGGCGCGGGGCGGGCGCCGGCCCACCCCCGGCGAGCTGCGCGCCTTCCTGCGGCGCGGCCTCCCGGAGGACCTCGTGCCCGACGAGATCGTGATCGACGACGGTTCCGGCACGGCGGGCGTCCGTCCCGGGGTCCTCGCGCCCGGCCGGGCCGAAACGCTGACCCGGCTGTGGCGGGAGGTGCTCGCCGTCCCGTCGGTACGGCACGGCGACAACTTCTTCGCCCTCGGCGGCGACTCCCTGGCCGCCGCCCGGCTGGTGCACCGCATCGGCGAGGAGCTCGGCGTCGGCCTGGACCTGGGGGAGATGCTGCCGCTGCTGCGGGCCCACACCCTGGCCGGGTTCGGCGGCGAGCTCGCCGGCCGCACCGCCAAGCCCGACGAGCTGCCCGCGGTCGTCCGCGACGACGCCGCCCGCTACGAGCCGTTCCCCCTCACCGACCAGCAGCAGGCGTACTGCCTGGGCCGGGGCGACTCGTTCGCCTCCGGCAACGTCGGCTGCCGCACGTACTTCGAGTTCGACGGCGCGGGGCTCGACGTCGACAGGTTCCGGCGCGCCTGGGGGCGCGTCGTCGAACGGCACGACATGGTGCGGGCCGTCTTCGACGCCGACGAGCTGACCCAGCGGGTGCTGCGTGAGCTGCCGCACGACCCCGTGGACGTCGTCGACCTGCGCGGAGTCGCCGGCGCGGCCGGCGAGGAGGCGGGGCTGCGAGCCGTACGGGACGAGCTGTCGCACTACGTCGCCCCGCTCGACAGCGGGCGCATGTGCCCCGTCACGGTGGTGATGCTCCCCGGCGACCGCTACCGCGTCTGCGTCGGCGTGGAGGCGCTCATCGCCGACCTCGCGGGCAACGCGGTGCTCTTCGACGACCTGTCGTTCTTCTACGCCCACCCCGACGGGGAGCCGCCCGAGCCCGAGGTGCGGTTCCGCGACTATGTGCTGGCCGAGGCGAAGGTGGAGGACACCGACGTCTACCGCAGGTCGCTGGCCTACTGGCAGGCCCGCTACGACACCCTCCCGCCGGCGCCCGACCTGCCGCTCGCGGTCGACCCGCGCACCGTCGCCGACCCCACGTTCGTCCCGCACCCCGCCGCGCTCGACGCCGGCACGTGGGGGGCGTTGAAGCGCCGTGCCGGCGCGCGCGGGCTCACCCCGGCGGGCCTGCTCATCGCGGTCTACGCGGAGGTCGTCGCCGCGTGGAGCCGCAGCCCCCACTTCACCCTCAACCTGCCGAGCTTCAACCGGCTGCCGCTGCACCCCGGGGTGGACCGCGCGGTCGGCGAGTTCGCGTCGTTCACCCTGCTGGAGGTCGACGCCTCCGGCGGCGACACGTTCGAGACCCGCGCCGCGGCGATCCAGGAGCGGCTCTGGCGGGACCTCGGCCACCAGCACGTCACCGGCATGACCGTGCTGCGGGAGGTGATGCGCCGCCGCGGCGGCGTCGCCCAGGCGCTCATGCCGATCGTCCTCACCAGCGCGACCGCCGTCGCCAGGGAGCCCGCGTCGCTGCTGTCGGGGCTGCTGACCCGCACCTACCGCCTGTCGCAGACGCCGCAGGTGTGGCTCGACCTCATCGTGGAGGAGCAGGACGGCGTGCTCCACCTCAACTGGGACGCCATCGATGAACTGTTCCCCGCGGGGCTCATGGACGACATGTTCGCCGCCTACGTCCGACTGCTGGAGCGGCTCGCCGCCGACGAGGCCACGTGGGGCGCCGCCGACCTGGACCTGCTGCCGGGCGAGCAGCGGGCCGCGCGGGAGGCGGCTGCGGGGCCGGCCCGCGCCGTACCGGAGGTCGCGGCGCACGCGTTCTTCCACGAGCGCGCTGCGGAACAGCCCGGCCATCCGGCCGTCGTCGCCGCCGACCGCACCCTCACCTACGGGGAGTTGCGCGAAGAGGCCGAGCTGCTCGGGCGCAGGCTGCGCACCCTCGGGGCGGCGGCCGACGCGCCCGTGGCGGTGCTGTTGGAGAAGGGGTGGGCGCAGGTCGTGGCCGCGCTCGCCGCGCAGTACGGCGGCGCGCCCTACATGCCGCTCGACCCCGCCCTGCCGCCGGGCCGCGTCCGCGACCTCGTCGAGTCCGCCGGCGCCCGGATCGTCCTCACCGGCGAGGGCCTGGGGAAGGCCGTCGCGTGGCCGTCCGGCGTCCGCGTCGTCACCGTCGACGGCGACGCCTGGGCGCCGCCTCCCGGCGATCGGTGGCCCGCCGACCCGCCGCCGCCCGCCGAACCCGGCCCCGGCGACCTCTGCTACGTGCTCTACACCTCCGGCTCCACCGGCAGGCCCAAAGGCGTCATGGTCGAACACCGCAGCCTCGTCAACTGCGTGCGGGAGACCGTGGAGCTGTTCGGCCTCGGCCCCGGCGACCGAGCCCTCGGCGTGACGGCCCTCCACCACGACATGTCGGCGTTCGACGTCTTTGGGGTGCTCGGCGCCGGCGCGACACTCGTGCTGCCGGACCCCGCCCGCGGGCGCGACGCCGCCCACTGGGGCGACCTCGTCACCGGACGCGGCACCGGACGCGGCACCGGACGCGGCACTGAAGGCGGCACTGAAGGCGGCATCACGTTCTGGAACTCGGTGCCGGCCATGATGGAGATGCTGCTCACCCACGACCCCGACGTGTCCGGACTGCGCGGCGTCATCCTCGGCGGCGACTGGATCCCCGTGCCTCTGGCCGCACGCCTCGCGCGGGAGGCGCCGGAGGCGCTGCTGCTCAGCATCGGCGGCCCCACCGAGACCACCGTGTGGAACATCTGGCACCGCGTCGTGGACCCCGACCCGTCCTGGAGCGCCGTGCCGTACGGCAGAGCCATCGCCAACACCCGCTACCACATCCTGGACGGGCGGCTCCGCGACCGGCCCGACTGGGTCGCGGGGGAGATGTACTGCTCCGGCGTGAGCCTGGCCCGGGGCTACTGGCGCGACCCGGAACGCACCGGCGCCGCATTCATCACCCATCCGGAGACCGGCGAGCGGCTCTACCGCACCGGCGACGTCGGCAGGTTCCGGCCCGACGGCGTCATCGAGTTCGTGGGCCGCGCCGACTTCCAGCTCAAAGTGCGCGGGCAGCGCATCGAGCCCGGCGAGGTCGAGTCGTCGATCCTGCGGCACCCCGATGTCGCCGCCGCGGTCGTCACCGGCATCCCCCACGAGGGGCGGCCCGGCCACCGCGGCCTCGCGGCGTACGTCGCCCCGGCCTGCCCGCCGGACCTCGCCGAGTTCCTGGCCGCCCGGCTCGCCCCCCACCTGGTGCCCCAGGTGTTCGTCGCGCTCGACGCGCTGCCGCTGACCGCGAACGGAAAGGTCGACCGCCGCGCCCTCCCCGACCCCGAACCCGCCCGCGTTAAACACAACACCCCGCCGCGCACCTGCCTCGAAAAGGTCGTGGCACGCGCGTGGGCCGACCTGCTCGGCGCTCCCGAGGTCGGCGTCGACGACGACTTCTTCGCCCTCGGCGGCGACTCCCTCGTCGCCACCAGGCTGGTCGCTCGGCTCCGCCACGACCTGCCCGGCGCCGGTATCGCCCTGCGCACCCTGTTCGCCGCCCCCACCGTCGCCGGCGTCGCCGCGCGGCTGCGCGACGGCGACGCCGTACCGGGCCGGATGGAGCGCGTCGCCCGCCTCCGCCTGTCCGTCGACACCATGACGGCCGCCGACGTCGAGCGGTCGCTGCACGAGAGGAACCCGCGATGACCCTGTTCGAGGTCGGCGAGCCCATCCCGCTCGGCGTCGTCCCCGACCGGATGTACGCCGCCGTCATCAGGCCCGACAGGTACGGCGAGCCGTCGGCCGCCTTCCAAACCGAGATCATCGACGTGCCGCCCCTCGGCAGGCGGCAGGTCCTCGTGCGCGTCATGGCGGCGGGCGTCAACTACAACAACGTGTGGGCCTCCCTCGGCACCCCCGTCGACGTCGTCGCCGCCAGGCGGCGCAGAGGGGCGCAGGAGGACTTCCACATCGGCGGGTCCGACGCCTCCGGCGTCGTGTGGGCCGTCGGCGAGGATGTCCGGTCCGTCGCCGTCGGCGACCACGTCATCCTCTCCGGCATCCGCTTTGACGAACACGGCGAAGACGTACGGCTCGGCGCCGACCCCGCCTCCTCCCTCAGCGCGTCCGCCTGGGGCTACGAGGACAACTTCGGGTCCTTCGCCCAGTTCACCGCCATCGACGACTACCAGTGCCACCCCAAACCCGCGAACCTCACCTGGGAGGAGGCGTCCTCCTTCCTCCTCACCGCCGCCACCGCCTACCGGCAGCTCTGCGGCTGGCACCCCCACGTCGTACGGCCCGGCGACCCCGTGCTCATCTGGGGCGGCGCCGGCGGCCTCGGCTCCATGGCCATCCAGATCACCAACGTGTTCGGCGGCATCCCCATCGCCGTCGTGTCCGGCGAGGAACGCGCCGACTTCTGCCTCAAACTGGGCGCGCGCGGCGTCATCGACCGGCGCGACTTCGACCACTGGGGACGGCTCCCCGACATCGGCGACGGCAGTGGCCTCGGCACGTGGATGTCGGGCGTCCGCGCCTTCGGACGGCGCTTCTGGGACGTGCTCGGCGAACGCCGGGCCCCGAAGATCGTCCTGGAGCACCCCGGCCAGGACACGATTCCCACCTCGCTCTACCTGTGCGACAGCGGGGGCATGGTGGTGATCTGCGGCGGCACCAGCGGCTACAACGCCGACGTGGACCTGCGCTTCCTGTGGATGCGCCAGAAACGCCTGCAGGGCTCCCACTACGCCACCCTCAGCCACATCCGCGCGGTCATCGACCTCGTCGCGACCGGCCGCATCGACCACTGCCTGTCGTGGACCGGCCGCTTCGACCAGATCGGACACGCCCACCAGATGCTGCACGACAACGTCCACCCGCTCGGCAACATGTCGGTGCTCATCGGCGCTCCCACGGCCGGCCTCACCACCCTGCCCGAGAACGCGCTGCCCGAGGACGGCCGGCATGGGTGACGACCTTCCCGACGTCGTCGCGGCGCCCGGCGCCCGCTTCGACCCGTTCCCCCTCACCGACACCCAGCGCGCCTACGCCGTGGGCCGCACCGGCCTGTTCCCCCTGGGCGGGGTCGCCTCCAACAGCTACTTCGAGTTCGACGGCCCCCTGGACCGCGACCGCTTCACCTCGGCGTGGCGGCGGCTGATCGACCGGCACGACGCCCTGCGCCTCGTCGTGTCGGGCGACGCGCAGCGCGTGCTCGCCGAGGTCCCGCCGTACGGGATCGAGGTCGCGGCGGACGGTGACGCCGTACGCCGCGACCTCGCGTCGAAGGTGCGCGACCCCGCGACCTGGCCGCTGTTCGACGTCGTCATCAGCGACCTGCCCGGCGGGGACAGCAGGGTGCACATCGGATTCGACGGGCTCATCCTCGACTACATGAGCTGGCAGATCCTCATGACCGAGCTGACCGTGCTCTACCACGACCCCGACGCGGAACTCCTCCCGCCGTCCCTGTCGTTCCGCGACTACGTCCTCGCCGCCTCCGGCCTGCCCGCCACCGGCAGGTACGGCAGAGCCGAGAAATACTGGGCCGAACACCTGCCCGCCCTGCCCGCCGCGCCCGCTCTGCCCTACACGGCCGACCCCGCCGACCCCGCCGACCCCACCGTCCTCGCCGCGCCGAGTTTCACCCGGCGCGGCCACACCCTCCCCGCCGGCGTGTGGGCCCGCGTCAAACGCGGCGCGCGCGGCATGACCTCGGCGGGCATCCTGCTCGCCGCCGTCGCCGAAGTGCTCGCCGCGCACAGCCGCAGCGCCCACTTCACCCTCAACATCCCGCGCGGCGACAGGTTCCCCCTGCATCCCGGCGTCACCGGCGCCGTCGGCGTGTTCGCCTCCTTCTGGCCGCTTCACGTGGACTTCCGGAAGCCGCTGCCGTTCGCCGAGCGCGCCGCGAACCTCCAGCGCCGCATGTGGGCCGACCTCACCCACCCGTGGGTGAGCGGGGTGCGCCTGGTGCGGGACCTCGCTCGGCTCCGCGGAGAGTACGGCGCGCCGATGTTCCCCGTCGTCGTCACCGTCCTCCCGCCGGGGACCGGCGTGCCGCTGCTCGGCGGCACGCTCCCGAGGACCTGGGGCCTCACCCAGACGCCGCAGGTCGCCCTGGACGTACGCGTCGAGGAACGCGACGGCGGTGTGGCCGTCGACTGGGACAGCGTGGACGACCTGTTCCCCGAGGGCTTCCCCGCCCTCCTTGGCGAACGGCTCCAGCGCCTCCTCCACGCCCTCGCCGACGACGAGTCCCTGTGGGCCGCCCGCGCGCCGCTCGACACGCTCGGCGGTCCGCCCGGCCTGGGGGATGTTCCCCTCGGGGTCTACGCTCCGCCATCGACGCCCCTCGAAAGGCTGCTCGCGCGCACCGTCGCCGAGGAGTGCGGCGTCGAACGGGTGGGCCGCCACGACGACCTGGCCGCGCTCGGCGGCGACCTCGCCGCCGCGGCCAGGATCGCCGGCCGGCTGTCCGACCTCGGGCTCGGGGCGGTCCGCCCCAGAGCGCTCACCGCGGCCGGCACCGTCGCGGGCCTCGCTGCCGCCCTCGTCGGCCAGACGGGAGATGGGACCGGCGGCGAGGCGCGCGCCGGGACCGGTGGCGCGGTCGGTGGCGTGGCCGGTGGCGCGGTCGGTGGCGTGGCCGGTGGCGTGGCCGGTGGCGTGGTCAGTGGCGTGGCCGGTGGCGCGGTCAGTGGCGTGGCCGGTGGCTCGGCCGACCGCGGCGGACGCGCGGACCGCCTCAACCGGTTGGCCGCCCTCCACTTGGAGATCGCCTCCCTGGAGACCTCCGCTCCGGACGCCCGCCGCTGACCCGGGCCGCCCCGGCAGGGCCGGGGTCCCGCGGCACACCGCCCGCGGGACCCCGGCGCCGTCACACTCCGCTGCCCGCGCGCTCATGCGCCTGCCACAGCCGCCGGTAGGCGGGGCTGCCCGCCAGCAGCTCGTCGTGGGTGCCCGCGCCGTCGACCCGGCCGCCGTCGATGACCACGATGCGGTCGGCGTCCTTGACCGTGTTGAGCCGGTGCGCGATGACGATCACCGTACGGCCCCGCGCGAGACGGCTCATCGCCCGCTGGATGCGGGCCTCGGTCGCCGGGTCCACCGACGCCACCGCCTCGTCCAGCACGATGACCGGCGTATCCTTCAGCAGCGCCCGCGCGATCGACAGCCGCTGCCGCTGCCCGCCCGACAGGTCGGCCCCGCCGTCGCCCAGCATCGTGTCCAGCCCGTCGGGCAGCTCGTCCACGAAGTCGCACTGCGCCGCCGCGAGCGCGGCCCGCAGCTCCTCGTCCGTCGCCTCGGGACGGCCCAGCGCCACGTTGTTCCGCACGGTGTCGGGGAACAGGTAGACGTCCTGGTAGACCGTGGTGACCGCGGCCGTCACCCCGGCCGAGCCGAGCTCGCGCACGTCGGCGCCGCCGACCAGCACCGCGCCCTCCGCCACGTCCCAGAAGCGCGCCACCAGGTTCGCCACCGTGCTCTTGCCCGCGCCGGAAGGCCCGACCAGCGCCGTCACCTTCCCCGCCTCGGCGGTGAAGTCGACCCCGTCGAGCGTGCGCCTTCCGGGCTCGTAGTCGAACGACACGTTCCTGAACTCCACCGACCCGTCCGCGGCCGTCCGGGGCTGCGCGGGCTCCGAGAGCACCGGCGCGTCCCACACCTCGGCGATCCTGCGGGTGATCTGCTGCTGCATCCGGCGGTAGCCGCTCAGGTCGTTGATCTCCTGGATGGGCGCGTAGAACACCAGGGAGATGACCAGGAACAGCAGCAGCGTCACCGGCGACACCAGCCCGGCCGTGTACAGCCACGATCCGACCAGCACCAGCGCCACGAACCCGAGCTCCAGCGCCGCGGCCCCGATCGCGCTCGCCGGCGTCGCACGCACCGACATCGCCACACTGGCCTTCCGCAGCCGCTCCACCCACGACAGGTAGTGCCGCGCCTGCGGCGCGTCCGGGTAGGCCCGCAGTACGGCGGTGCCGCGCACATGTTCGAGCAGCGCCGACGCGGTGCTGGAGCGCACCTCGGACACGTCGGCCATCACGCGCTTGTAGACGCGGTCGCTCCACGCCGCCATCAGCAGGAACACCGGCAGCCCCGCGAACACCGCGAGTGCCAGCCGCCAGTCTACCGAGAACAGCGCCGTCGCCGCGATGACCGGCTGGACCATCGCGCCGATCAGCATGCTCGGCGTGTTCTGGAAGTCCAGCATCGGCACGTCGCTCGTCATCAGCGTGGACAGCCTGCCCGTGTCGTACCGCCCGAAGAAGCCCAGCGGCACGCGGCGCATCCGGTCGACGACCGACAGCTGGATGTCGGCGACCGACCGGTGGGCCGTACCCCACACCACCTTGTTGACCGCCGCCAGCGCCACGGCGCGCAGCACCAGCAGGGCCAGCAGGACCCCGGCCCCGATCCAGGCCGCCGTCTCGGTGATGACACCGGTCATGAGGCCGCTCAGCGTGAGGAAGACCACCCAGACCGGGGCGCCGCGCAGCGAGCCCTCCAGCACCATGCGGGGCAGTCCCCGGCGCAGCAGCACCTCGCGGCCGTCGCCGAGCAGGGTGAACCACTGGCGCAGGAAACCGAGCGTGTCGAGGTTCGGGGTGACGCCGCCCGCGGCAGGGGCCGTCCGGGACGACACCTGCGGGGGAGCGGCCACGCCGTTCGCGGCGGCCGTGCCTCCGCCCGTGCCCACGGTCGTGCTCACGGTCGCCGAGGCGGACACCGTGGCGGTGCCGTACGGGGCTGCGCCGTCCTCGCCGTCGCCGTCGCCCTCGCCGCCACTGTCGCCGCCGATCAGGGTCCAGCCGTGCGTGCTCTGGTAGGCGGCCCACATCTCCGCGTAAAGGGGGTTCGTCGCGCGCAGGTGGTCATGCGTGCCCACACCCGAGACGCGGCCGTGGTCCATCACCACGATCGAGTCCGCGTGGGTCACCGACGACAGCCGGTGCGCGACCACGATCACCGTACGGCCCCGCGCAAGCTCCGTCACAGCGGCGTTGACCGCCTCCTCGTTGTCCGGGTCGAGGTAGGCCGTGGCCTCGTCCAGGATGACGACCGGGGCGTTCTTCAGGATCGCCCTGGCCACAGAGATACGCTGCCGCTGCCCGCCCGACAGCCTGCCGCCGCCGGCGCCGAGCCGGGTCCGGAAGCCTTCGGGGAGCTCTTCGGCGAAGTCGTGGACCCTGGCCCGCCGGGCCGCGTCGATCACCTCCTCCTCGGTCGCGTCCGGCCGTCCCAGCCGGATGTTCGCGAGCACCGTGTCGTCGAACAGGTAGTCGTCCTGCTGCACGAGCGCCACGCGGCGCATCAGCTCGGCCGGGTCCATGTTGCGGACATCGACCCCGCCGATGCGCACCGCGCCCTGCGACACGTCGGCGAACCGGGCGACCAGCTTCGCCAGCGTCGACTTGCCCGCGCCCGTCGGACCCACGATCGCGGTGAACGAGCCCTCGGCCACCCGCAGCGACACGTCGGTCAGGACCGGCGTCTCGCCGTACCCGAAGGTGACGCCGTCCACGGAGATCTCGTAGCTGTCCGGCGTCACCGGCTCGTCAGGGACCGTGAGCTCCGGCTCGTCCAGCACCTCGGCGATGCTCCGGCCGGCCAGCGTGACCGACCAGTAGAGCGCGGCGGCCGTGCCGATGAGCCGGAAGAACGGCTGGTTGAAGCCCATGCCGAGCAGCAGGAACAGCACGATGGTGGGCAGGTCCACCGCGTCGTTCAGGTAGAGGACGGTGGACAGCGGCACCAGCACCACGACCGGCAGGCTCAGCGCCGCCATGCCGAACGACACCGACCAGCGTCCGTTGGTGATCGGCAGGTCGGCGGCCCGGCGGGACTGCTCGACCGCGTCGCGCACGTCGGAGAAGCCGGTGTCCTCCCGCAGGAAGCCCCGGATCACCCGCATGCCCCGCAGATAGGCCACCACGGAGGTGTTGAGCCTGGTCAGCGCGGCCTTCTCGGCGACCTCGTTCTGCTTGGCGCTCGCCATGCCGACCCCCAGGGTGAGGAAGACCACCGGCAGCGTCCCGACGATCGCCAGCGCCAGCCGCCAGTCGATCACGAAGAGGATGACCGCGCTCACCAGCGGCACCGACGCCGCCGACGCGATGTCGGGCACGCCGTGGGCGAGGCCCTCCTCCAGCTTCTCCACGTCGTCGTGGAGGGTCTTCTTGAGCTCGCCCTGCGTGCGCGAGTGCACCCGGGCGAGCGGGATGCGGTCGAGCTTCCGCGCCAGCGAGCGGCGCAGGTCCGCCAGGACCGCGTACGCCGTCACATGCGCCACGTGCGTGGACGCGCCGTTGAACACGGCGCGCAGCACCAGGGCCAGAAGGGCCAGCCCGGCGAGCAGGAGGATGCGGCCGGTGTCGGGGGTGTTCGAGGTGAACAGTTCCACCGCTATGCCGTACACCACGACGTGCGGCATCAGCGCCGCGGCCGTGGCGATGATCGCGAATCCCGCGCTGGCGACCAGGCCGCCTCGGCGTCGCCGTACGGCATCGCGCAGGGTGAGAACGGGCTCGGCCGGGGCGCGGTGTGTACGCTCCGCGGGCCGAGGGGGAGATGAGGTAAGGCTCACCTAAGTAAGCATTGCGGGGATGGGATGTTAAAGTCAACATGTGTGAAGAACAAGACGCGCCGCCGCCCCGAATACCGCTCCGGCCGGCCGACCCTGACCAGGGAGGCCATCGGCCGCGCCGTGCTCGACCTCGTCGCCGACAGCGGTCCCGCCGCGCTCAACATGCGCGCGCTCGCCGCGCGTCTCGGCGTCACGGCGAGAGCGCTGTACAACTACGTCGACGATCGCGATGATGCCGTCCGGTGCGCGGCGATGCTCGTGCAGGCCGAGCTCCATCTGCCGCCGCTCGACCCTCCGCGTTGGCGTGACAGTGTGAGGGAGCTCTGCGGCGCGCTGCGCGCCTGGTATGCGCGGTTCCCTAACTCTCTGCGCCTCATCGACGCCGGGGTGCAGGCGTCGGCCCACCCGCACATGCTCGCCAACAACGAGCAGATCTTCGCCTTCTACCGCGCCATCGGCATATCGCCCGCCAAGGCGGGCCTGGCCTGGGCCGTCACCATCACCACGATCGCGGGGCACAGCGAGATCGACGCGTGGTACGGCCGGCTGCCCGACACGGAGGCGGAGGAGTGGGCCCCGACGCCGCGCGGCCAGCTCGACGCGCATCCCGAACTGGACCTCGCCCACACCTTCGCGGTGCATGCCGCAGGGCCCGACCTCGGGCGCGAGGCGGTGTACGAGAGCACGGTGGACATGCTCATCCTGTGGCTGGACGCACTGCGAAATTCATAAAACACGATGCCGTTTTTTCGCCGCACTGAAAGAATTTATTAGCGCGGTAGCATCGCTGTCGTGCGTTGGGGTTTGCCAAAGCTTTCCACATTGGCAACCTTGTCGCTTTTACGGCGAAAGGAATGGCGAATTGAGAAAATCAACCGCCCGAACGGCCGCGGTGTTGGCGATGACGTGCGTCGCCGCCGCCACAGGTGCCGCCCCCGCCCCCGCCCAGGCCCAGGCCCAGGCGTCCGCGGCCCGGGGCGCGGTGGTGCGCACCGACGGCGGGCCGGTGCGCGGCACGCTGACCGCCGACCAGAGGTCCTTCCAGGGCATCCCCTACGCCGCGCCGCCCGTGGGCGAGCTGCGCTGGCGCTCGCCGCAGCCGCCGAGCCCGTGGGCCGACGTCCGCGACGCGACCAGGCCGGGCAACTTCTGCGCCCAGACCCCCGACCCGCTGTTCGGGCAGCCCGCCCACCACACCGAGGACTGCCTCTACGTCAACGTCACCACACCCCGCAAGGCCACTCGTCCCCTCCCGGTCATGGTGTGGCTGCACGGCGGCAGCTTCACCCACGGGGCCGGCCACCTCTACGACCCCGCCTGGTTCGTGAAGCAGGGTGACGTCGTCGTCGTGACCGTCAACTACCGGCTCGGCGCGTTCGGCTTCTTCGGCCACGCCGACCTGCCCGGCTCCGGAGCCTTCGGCCTGGAGGATCAGCAGGCCGCGCTGCGCTGGGTGCAGCGCAACATCAGGGCCTTCGGCGGAAACCCGCGCAACGTCACCCTGTTCGGTGAGTCGGCGGGCGGCATGAGCACCTGCGCCCATCTCGCCTCCCCTCGCGCGGCGGGGCTGTTCCACAAGGCCATCATCCAGAGCGGTGCGTGCACCGTGAACTGGCCCAGGAACCTCCTCGGGCCCGGCACGCCCGACGGCGCGACGCTCTACGGCTCCCCCGAGGAGGTCCGGACGCTCGGCGCCGCGCTGATGGCCGGCCGCGGCTGCGCGACCGTCGACTGCCTGCGCGCCGTCCCCGCCGCCGACCTGCTCGCCGACCCGAAGGCAGCCGCGCTCAGCCGGCCGATGTACGGCTCCGCCGTACTCCCCGAGCACCCCGCGACCGCGCTCAAGGCCGGCCGGACCCACCGCGTGCCGCTGATGATGGGAGCGACCCGCGACGAAGACCGCCTGTTCGCCGCGGCCACCTCCCCGAACGGCATCACCGCCGAGCAGTACCGCTCGCTGCTCGACACGGCCTTCGCCCACAACGCGCCGCGCGTCGCCGAGCGCTACCCGCTCGCCGACTACGAGTCGCCGGGGGTCGCGTGGGCGACCGTCTCCACCGACCGCGTCTGGAGCTGCCCGACGCTGACCGCCAACCGCTCGGCGGCGCCACGGATGCCGGTCTACGGGTTCGAGTTCGCCGACCGCGGCGCCCCCGAGATCATCCCGCCGGTGCCGGGCCTGCCCCTCGGGGCCTATCACGGCTCCGACGTGCTCTTCCTGTTCCCGTTCGCCCCGGAGAAGATGAACGAGGCGCAGCACGCGCTGTCCCGGCAGGTCATCGCCTACTGGACGCGGTTCGCCCGGACCGGCGACCCCAACGGCCCCGGCTCGCCCCACTGGGCGAGGTTCCGCGCAGGGGGCGACGCCGTCCAGGCGTTCGAGCCCGGGCCCGGCGGCGTCCGCCGGATCGACTTCGATGACCGGCACCAGTGCGGGTTCTGGGACTCTCTCCGCTGACCACCCTCTGAGCATCCCGGCTCAGGGAACCGCTCGGCCGGGCGCCGCACGCGGCTCAGTAACGCGCCTGGCCGAGCTTCCAGTAGCCCGAGAACATGATCTTCTTCCGGTCGAGACCCCGCTCCTTCACCAGATGCCGCCGGATGCCCGTCGCCAGCGCCGACTCCCCGCACACCCAGGCGTAGTCCAACTCGGACACCGCCGCGTCGGCCACGGCCTTCACCGCCAGGCTCCCCGGGGCGGCGCCGCCCCGGAACAGGTAGCGCACCGCGAGATGCGTGTCGACCTCGACCTTGTAGCTCTCGTCCGGCAGCTCCACCATCGCCTGGACGTTCTCTGCACCTACCGGCAGCGCCTCCAGGATCGCCGACAGCGCCGGCATCGCCGCCTCGTCCGCCACCAGGAGCTGCCGCAGCCCCGGCTCCCGCACCCGATACGACGACCCGCTCGCACGGAAGCCCGCCACGTCGCCGGGCGCGGCGGCTCCCGCCCACCGCGACCCCGGTCCGGCGTCCCCGTGGAGCACCACGTCCACATCGATCTCCGCGACCTCCGGCCGGAACGCGCGGATCGTGTACCAGCGCAGATCCGGGCGCTCGGCCTCCGGGAGTTTCTGTACGGCCTGCCGGAGATTGAGCCGCTCGGCGCTCGGCATAGTGAAAGCCGAGGCATCCGGTCTCGGGATCAGCAGGCCGAAGTATTCATCCGCTCCGGACAGGGCGAACGTGGAGAATTCCGGAGCGTGGAAAGTGATGCGCCGGATATGCGGGCCCAGCGCCTCCACTCTCGACACCGTCATGAGGAATTGCTCGAAAGTCGTCCGCCTCTCCGGCATGGCCATCATCATGGACGCGACCTTGCCGACGACGGCGAACTGCAACTGGTCGAGTTTCGAATAGGACACCTGTGAACGCTCCCGGGAGGTGGGGGCGGACGTCGGCCCTCGACAGCCTGGACCGCCCGCGGCATGGCGTGACGATCGCTTAGGTTAGCCTAACCTCACCGAAAGTCCTATGTTGTGCGGCTCCCCTGACAGGGCGGAATCGCTGCGTTACCGTCAGGTCATGGCTGACGACGAGCCCCCCGTCTGCGACGTGTGCGGTGGCGCGGGCGGCGACTGGATCGAACACGGCGACCCGGAGAACGGCCAGGAGGCCGCACGGGAAGTGTGGGTGCCGTGTCCACCCTGCGACGGCATCGGACGCAGGCACCGATGACCGACCCCGTGACCTGCCCCGACTGCGAGGGGCGAAAGGCCACCCGCATCGGCCCCCTCCACCTGGGCTGCCTCCGCTGCGGCGGCACGGGCGCCCTGGCCGGCGGGCCCCCGGCCTCCGAGGGCCTGCCTCCCGTCTGGGAGCACGCCATCTGGCGCGACCCCGCCGTCGCCGCCGCCATCCCCTGCCGCTATTGCATGGGCGCGCGCGTGGTCACCAGCGTGAACCTCGCTACCCAGACCATGGCCACGGTGCCCTGCCGCTGCACCGGCGGCCCCTGAGCCCCGATCCCACCCCCTCGCCTGCCCCGCTCATGCTCTTCGGGGGCAGGGGAGGGGGCCACCCGGCTCTCCGGCCAGGCGCCCCCCTCCGGTCTCGCCCCCGCCTTTCAGGCGCACGCCCCGACCCTCCGGGATCCCCGGGCGCGTCCGCCGCTCCCGAGGCCTTGGCGCCGCGCGCTCAGCGGCGCCGCACCTTGACGACGGCGTCCACCCACATGCCCGGACTCCCGTCCGGTGCGGGGTGAGGCCGCTCGTGCTCCTCGCAGACCTGCACCTCCCATTCCCCCGGCGCGAGCTCCAGCGCGGCGAGGACATCCTTCGAGGCGGGAAGCTCGACGTCGAAATCGGGCGGCACCTCCCAGGTCGGCCGCCCGGAGTGCCCCACGATCAGAAGCGTCCCCCCGGGGGAGACGGCCCCGGCGGCGGTCCGCAGAATGCGCTCCCGCGGCATCTCGCCGTGCGAGTGCAGGAAATGCGTCGAAACCAGGTCGAAGGCGCCTTCGGGGAATGACACCGCCAGATCATGCCACTGCCAGTCGATGCGGTCGCCCACGTTCTCCTCCGCCGCGTGCCCGGCCGCGCGGTCGAGCGCGACCTGGGAGACGTCGGTGGCCGTGACACTCCAGCCCCGGCGCGCGAGCCACACCGCGTCGGCCCCCTCACCGCATCCGAGGTCCAGCGCGGTGCCGGGTTCCACATCGGAGACCTCTCGGACCAGCGCCTTGTTGGGGTTGCCGCTCCAGATGCGTTCGCTTTCGCGGTAGCGGGTGTCCCAGAGCTCCGCGGCCGAAACCTGCTCCGTCATCGTTTGCCTCCTCCTTGGGCCCGCAGCCGGTGTGCGGGGGTCGTCGTCCATATGCGCTGCGTACGTGAGCTGGGGATATGTTGCCCGGGACGTGTGGCCCGGGACGCGTGGTCTCGGGGTGCGTCACCGGCGGGCGGCGACGGCGCGGCGGGGGCGTTGCGCGGTCGGCCGTCGTCGATCACCATCAGCGAGCGCCGCGCCCGAGCCAAGGTCAGCGCCCCGCTCAGACCGGCGGCACCTTCACCGATCACGACGACGTCGTAGGGGTGATCCGTACCGGATCGGAGTTGTGCAGCCATGCGCTACATCGTGGAAGGGCGGTGGATGGTTTGACAAACATCTTTGCAGAGATGGCAAATAGTGGATATGGATGACTACACCGCCCTGCTGGAGGCCGTGGGCCCCCGGCTGCGCTCGCTACGCGCGGAGCACCGCACCACGCTGGCCCAGGTGAGCGAGGCGACCGGCATCTCGGTCAGCACGCTCTCGCGTCTGGAGGCCGGGCAGCGCAAACCCACCCTGGAGCTGCTGCTTCCGCTGGCGAAGGTCTACGGCGTGCAGCTCGACGAACTGGTCGGCGCGCCGCTCACAGGCGACCCCCGGGTGCACATGCGCCCGCTGTACCGGTACGGCGCCACCATCGTGCCGCTCGCCCGCAACCTCGGCGGGCTGCGGGCGTTCAAGCACATCCTCCCCGTCGGCCACCCCGCCGGGGAGTGCAAGCAGCTCACGCACGAAGGCCACGAGTGGCTCTACGTGCTGGAAGGGCGGCTGCGGCTGCTCCTCGGCGAGCGCGACATCGTCCTCACCGCGGGAGAGGTGGCCGAGTTCAACACCCGCATCCCGCACGCCTTCGCCAACGCCGGCAGGGAACCCGTCGAGTTCCTCAGCCTGTTCGGCCCCCAAGGCGAACGGCTCCACGTCCGCGCCCGCCCCGCCCAGGGATAGGTCCCGGCGGCCCGCCCGGCCCGCCTTGACGGGGTTGGTGAAGGTCCTCATACGGCTGCTGCCCCCCAAGACGACTCCCGTCGGCGCCGCACCGGCACCCGGCGGCCTTCACCTCCAGGCCATCCTCCTCCTGGCCTCAGCCGCACTCTTCGCCGCGGGGTTATGGTTGTCAGGCGGTGGTGAACCTACTCACACGCTGCTGAAGCTCATCCTGCTGCTCGCCGTACCCGCACTGCTGTTCTGGCTGTCACGGCGCGATTCCGCGGATCAGAGCCGAATCCATGAGCGGCCCGCGGCCTGGCGTCACTACGGTCCCATCGCACCGGTGGCCGCCTGGCTCGCTCTCACCTACACAGGTCCGCTGGCCGTGCAGTCCAGCGACTACGCCGCGAGAGTCGATCCCGTCACGCTGGTGCTCACCATCAGAGTTTCCCGAGGGGACCGTCGCCTTCAGGCGACGGGGGAATCGGGAGCGGGAGGGCCGCCACGGCCCGGGCGTGCCCTGACCTGTCCGGTCCGCGCATCGAAGGTCTCCGGTCTTCGGCGTGTCAGATGTGCGGCGGCGTCATACTGGCCGCATGACTCGCCAGGTGCGGACCTCCCCCGGTGCGGTGCACGACCTCGGGTACCGCCTCGTACGGTGCCCGAAGTGCCGCCGCCCGGTCCTCGGCGGGCGCGTGAAGACGCGCCTGGAGGAGCTGATCGGCGCCAAGGGCGACGAGCACGGCCGTCGGATCGCGGTGCTTGAGGTGATGCCCGGCCACGTGCATCTGCTGGTCAAGGCGCACCCGAAGAACTCGCCGCCGTACCTGGCCGACCGGTTCAGGGGGTTTACCTCTCACCACGTGCGCGCGGAGTTCCCGCACCCGCGTTCCGGGCCGCCCACACTGCGGTCGCGGTCCTTTTTCGTGGCCGTGGCCGGCGCGGTGTCCGCCGGGACGGTGCGGCGCCGCATCGGGACGCGGTACGAGCGCGCCCCCGAGGGCGGTGGCCGTGCGTAGGTCCTACAAGTTCGTGCTGCGCCCGACCCGGCAGCAGGAGATCGCGCTCGCCGCCTGCCTGGAAGACCACCGGGAGCTGTACAACGGGGCGCTGGAGCACCGCCGTACCGCCTACCGCAAGGCGGGCGTGACGGTGCGCTACGGCGACCAGTCGGCGGAGTTGAAGCACATCCGCGCCGACGACCCCGGCGGGCAGGGCCGGTGGTCGTTCTCCTCCCAGCAGGCCACCCTGCGCCGACTCGACAAGGCGTTCAAGGCGTTCTTCAAGCGTGTCAAAGCCGGGCGCACGCCGGGGTTCCCGCGTTTCAAGGGCAAGGGCCGGTTCGACACCGTCGAGTGGCCCAAGGACGGCGACGGCTGCCGGTGGGACTCCCAGCCCGACCACGCGACCGCGACGTATGTGCGGCTTCAGGGCATCGGGCATGTGCGGGTCCACCGGCACCGCCGCGTGTCCGGCACCGTCAAGACGATCAGCGTCAAGTGGGAAGGCTCCCGCTGGTATGTGGTCCTGTCGTGCGACGGCGTGCCCGCCGAAGCGCTGCCCGCGACGGGCAAGGCCGCGGGTATCGACATGGGCGTCGCCGCGCTCGTCACCACCAGCCACGGCGACCGCATCGACAACCCGCGCCGTCTCGCCGCGTCCGCCGGCCGTCTATCGGGGGCCCAGCGCGACCTCGCCCGCAAGAAGCGCGGGTCCAAGCGCCGCCGCAAGGCGGTGGCCCGGGTGGCCACGCTGCACGCCAAGGTGCGGCGGCAGCGCCTCGACGGCGCGCACAAGGCCGCGCTCGCGCTGGTCCGCGGCTACGACGTGATCGTCCATGAAGATCTGAAGATCACCAACATGACCCGCAGCGCCTCCGGCACGATCGACGCGCCCGGCCGCAACGTCGCGGCCAAGTCCGGCCTCAACCGGAGCATCCTCGACGCGGGCTGGGGGGTGTTCCTGCAGGTCCTCGCGCACAAGGCTGAAAGCGCCGGTCGGGAGCTGATCGCGGTGGACCCCGCTGGCACCTCCCGCACCTGCCCGCGCTGCGGGCACCGCGCGAAGGAGAACCGCACCACCCAGGCCGACTTCCGATGCACGGCATGCGGGCACACCGCGCACGCCGACGTCAACGCGGCGATCAACATCCTCAGGGCAGGGCTTGCCCTTCGCGACGCCGCGCGCGGCTTAGCGAGAAGCCGCTCCCTTCAGGGAGCGGAGGAGTCACTGTCGTGGTGTTCAGCGTCAACAGCCTGCTCGAAGAGGTCTTCTACCGGCGCTGGCTTCAGACCCGATGGGAGCACATCATCGGCCTCTGGCCCGCCATCACACTGACTTCCCTGCTATGGGCGGTCTGGCATGTCGGCATCCAAGGCACGGGACACCTTCCCACAGACCTCTCCTCGGCCATCGTCAATCAAGGAGTGCAGGGGCTGTTCCTCGGCTATCTGTGGAGCCGATACCGACTGATGTGGCCCATTCTGCTGGGCATGCTGTAACGCCTGCCGCTCGAGTCCCTCGTCGGGCGCCAGTATTATCCCCGACCTGAGCTGCTTCCTCCGGTGCCGACCGCGGATCCCGTAAGGCAGGCCAGTCCCGACCAGCACCTTGGAGGCACTGAAATGGCCGTTCAGATGACCGAGGGCATCCCGCCTGTTGCCGAACCGGCGGCAGCTCCGAGAGGCCGAAGACGTGGTGAGCGCGGGTCCGCGGAGGATGACAAGAGTCGTATAGATCGAGAGGCTGGAATACGGATCTGTCGGAGCCGCAAGGAGGCCCCCTACCATTCGGGTCCGCCTCCACCGCGCCCTCGGCGCGGTGGAGGCGGAGTGTTATCGTCGTGGGCTCTCTTTCAGGGAGCCGGGTGAAGGATTACGGGGTGGGGCCGAGTTTCCTCCAGGGGTGGCTGCCGTTGGGTTCGGCGGTGCCGGGTTCGACCTGGTTCCACCAGAGGGCCTGCCAGCGGAAGCCCTTCCAGGAGACGTAGGCGGCTGAGGAGTGTTCGAGGTCTCCCGTCCAGATGCGTGTGCCGGTGGTGGTGCCGCCGAAGGCGGTTTCGACGTCGTGGCCGGCAGCGGAACGGATCTTGAAGGTTTTGCCGTGGACGGGGGCTGAGGCGGAGCCTTCGGTGCCGTCGGCGGGGTTGACGGGGATGAACTTCCACCTCTGTTGGTTGCTGTTGTTGCAGGCATTGACGGCCAGGTCGGTGCGGGGAGTGGTGGCGGTGAGGCACTCGCCGGCGTTGTGAATGGTGTACAGCCCGGTGCCGGCGCTCTTCACCTCCCAGAACTGGTTGGCGTTGTTGCCCTGCGGGGTGACGAGGTGGGCCCGGTTCGCGGATCGGTGGTGGTCCATCAGGTTGCCCTGATGTTCGAACTGCCATCCGGAGGTGCCCTTGTCCCAGGCGGCCCACAGGCGGCCTCCGGTGGGGCTGTACTGGCCGCCTTGCTTCCAGGTGGGGGCGTCGCAGGCGGCCGTGGTGGGGGCGGGCGGTGTCACGCGTGTGGCCGTGCGGCTGTGGCTGCCGGTGGTGCCGTAGGAGGTGCCGTTGATCTTGATGACGGTGTTGGCCGGTCCTGTGATCGGCAGGTAGTACTTCAAGGGGATGTCGAGGGCTTTGCCCCTGGGGATGTCCTGGCAGTAGTCGAGGGTGACGGTGACCCGGTGGAAGTCGCCCTTGAGGCCGCCCTTGTTGGGGCCGGTGTGACCGGCTCGGATGCCCGAGATCGGCTGGTAGTTGTCGTCCTTGATGATGGGCGGTGCCGCGGTCGGCACGTCGAAGGAGATCTCGGTGCCCTGGCCGAGTGTGACCGTGGTGTTGTTGGTGATCCGCAGTTTCGGCTGCTGGGGCCACATGTCGGCCACGGTGGTGGGGAATTCGACCAGGTCGACGTCGACGTCGATGGCCTGGGTGGTGGTCGGTGCCGTACTGCCCCTGGCCCGGCTGGTGTCGGCCGGACCGGCATTGCGCAGCGCCGTGTCGAGGCGGGTGGTGAGGTCGTAGCCCATTCCCCATTCGCCGTTGCCGCGCCGCGTGTAGTCGCCGGCCATTTCCCAGATCATGGCCCCGCCGATGCCGTGCGTGGTGATGTAGTTCGCCTTGGCGTCGATGGACTGCTCATCCTCGACGGAGAGGAACACCTTTTTGGTGGGGTTCCACAGCGAAGTGGCGTGGAGTTCGGTGTTGTAGTTCCGCTGGTATTGGCCGGTGAGCTGGTTGGCGGGTTGCGCCGGGTCCAGGCCGTACGCGCGCATGTAGCCGGGGGTACGGCCGTCTTGGAGGTTCTTGGCGTGCCACAGGGGGTTGGAGCCGGCGGGCACCTCTTTGCCGTTCTCCTTGTCGTGCCAGATGTTGTCGATGCCGACGGCGCCGGCGCCGCAGGGATGCGTGCCGCCCCTGCCGCCTGTGCCGGGTGAGCACTGTGTCTGGTCGGCCAGGGTGGAGATGCCCCAGAGGCCGTTGACGCCGCCCTGGACGTCCCGCCAGCCCCGCGTGTAGTAGGGGAGCCCCAGGTTGATCCGGGCGGGAGGCAGCGCGCCCCGGTAGTGGTGGTAGGCCCAGTCGACGTTGAAGTAGCCGTGCTTCTGGTAGTCCTTGGTCTGGGGATCCTGGTCGTTGTAGATGCCGGCGGCGGCGAGTTCGTTGTCCTTGCCGTCGTCGTAGAGGGGTGCCTGCGGGCCGACGAAGTGGTTCCACGACCCGTGCAGGTCGTAGGTCATGACGTTGACGAAGTCCTGATGCTTGAGCGCCTCTCCGGCGTCCAAGCCCCGCACCAGGAAACCGGACCCTGAAGCCGCGGACGTCAGCAGGTAGTAGCGGCTCTTCGCCGTCCCCGCGGTGTTCAGTTTCTCGCGCAGGGTTTTCATCAGCGCGTTGTATCCGGCTTGCAGGCCCTTGCGGCGCGGGTTGGCGATGGTCCAGTCCAGGGGGTTGCCGCTGTCGGGCAGCGCGGTGGGGTATTCGTAGTCGATGTCGACCCCGTCGAAACCGTAGCGGTCGAGGAATTGGGTGACGGAGTCGGCGAAGGTGTTGATGCCGGCCTGGTTCACCGATCCATCGGCATTGGTGGCCATGGTGTAGAAGCCCCGCGACTCGGCCCAGCCGCCGACCGAGATCAGGGTCTTCACCCTCGGATGCTGTTTCTTGTACTTGGTCAGCAGGTTGAAGTGCCCCTGGTAGGGCAGGGCGGGGTCTATTTCGGCTCCCTGCACTCCCGGCCAGGTCATGCCGGTGGCCGGGTTTCTGCTGTCGCCGACGTCGCCGACGGATATCCGGTTGTCGGCGTCCACGTGGGCGAAGGCGTAGTTGATGTGTGTGACCTTGTACCACGGGATGTTCTTCACAAGATAGGACGGCTGGTCGGTGCTGCCGGTGCGCCCGCTGTTGAAGTAGCCGATGATTCGGCGGCTGCGTCCCTCTCCGAGCCATTCCCGGCCGTCGCCCTGGTAGACATCGCAGAAACGTGCTCCGGTGGCGGGTGGCATTCCCTCCGGGCGGCATGCCGCGTGGTCGGAGGGGCGTGCCGGCCGGCTTCCTCCGTTGTCGAGCTTTCCGTCGCCGGAGTCGAACGGATCACCGACCATCGAGTGGGGCTCGACGGTTTCGATCCGTTCCACGCGCCACTTCTGCCGTGGGTCGGTCGAGTCGCACAGTCTTCGGCTGACCCACTTCTTGCCCTGGCTTACCTCTGCGGGATCCTGGATCAGGCAGGAGGTCAGCATGGTGCCGCTCGGGTCGGCCAGGCCGGTCGACAGAGTGTCCCCCTCTCGGAGATAGGCGTCTGGCGTGAAGCTCCACCCGCGGGGGGTGCCTCCGAGGAACACCCATTTGGAGGAGTTCGAGGTCAGGAACTGCTTGTTGTGCAGTGCCTGGAAGGAAACCTCGGCGGCCTCTCCGGCGACCTCGGGCAAGTTGCGCATCATCCAGCGCTGACTGTCCTTGTTCTGATTCGGGGAGGTGATCACCCAGGCGTCGGCGCCGGTGCCGTCGGCGTCGAGAACCTCACCCGTCGCCACATTGCGAATACGAACCAGCCCTTCTTGTTGACCCGGCAGTATCCGAACCTGCGTGTCGCCCTGGTAGGGGTAGACCGGTATGCAGGTGTAGGCAGGTCGGAGGGGTGGCGATGACGCTTCCCGGACATACCGGGTGAGGCAGTCCGAAAGGACGCGCTGCCCGAAGGAGTTCGGGTGGACGGCCTCCTGGATATCGCCCTGCCGGTGCGGGCCGTCGGTGAGTCCGGGGAGGTAGGGCACCCAGCGGACCCACTCGGCCTTCGCCGCCGTCAGGGGAGTGCCGCTGGTGGCCTGCTGGGCCCCCTTCGCGCACACCTCGTGGCCGGCGAACGCTTCCTTCAGATCCAGGAACGTGGCTCCTGCCATGCCCGCCGCGGTGCGCAGCATGTCGCTGATCCGGGGCACGACCGATGTGGACGCCCAATCGGAGTCCACATCGAGGAAGGGGCATCCGCCCTGCGAGTAGCGGCTGTAGCCGGGCCCCTGCGGGTAGCGGTTGTCCTGCGCGCGCGGAATCGGGTTGGGGTAGGACTGGAGCACGAGATCGTAGCTGCCCTTGGCCTGGCCCTCCTTCCGCATGGTCTCGCCGATCTTGTCCAGCGTCGTGACCACCTTGTCCCTCACGGTGTCGAGTGCGGAGGCGAACGCCTGCTCGCGCGATGTCTTGCACGGAGTGCCGCCCGTGAGGTATGCCTTGCCGCACTCCTGGATGATGCCGGAGAAATCCAGGTCGTTGCCTCCGATGGACACCACGATCAACTTGACCTGGTAGTCCTTGGCGATGTCGCGGAGTTGGGCCACCTGGGGCCTCTCGCCCTTGAAGCTCGTGGTGGTGATGTGTTCCGTCTCCGCGCCGGAGCAGGCGATGTTGAACTGGTCCTCTGCAAGCACGTCCTCGACATAGGCGCCCTTGATCTCCGCGACGTCGGAGCGGTCGCATCGGTTTCCGCCGTAGTCGTAGGAGGTCGATCCGTAGACGCAATCCGTCCCGGCCGGTGAGCAGTCGGCCCGCCGGTCGGTCTTCCAGGAGCCCGCCTCAGAGGTGTTCGCGTTACCGGCCCACCGTCCGGCCTCGCCGGAAATGTAGCTGTCTCCCATTGACACGATTGCCTCGGGGCGTGACAGCGGGGGCTCGCAATCCGGATTCTGCGCCGCGGAGGCAGAAGAGCCGGATGCGGCTGGACAAGTGCCGGGGTCGACGGTGGAGGTCGAGAAGATGACGGGGTAGTGGTCGGAATTATGCTGGCTGTTGAGCCTGGTGGCCTTGAAAGTGGAAGTGGCGCCTTTGGCGACCATATAGTCGAGGTTGCTGCTGCTCCGCTTGTTGTTGTATTTCTTGCTGTACGTCGCCAGGTTCTGAGAGATGATTTTTTCGTCGGGGCCCAGGGTCAGAGCATGTTCCAGCGGTTTTTCCCGGGGGTCGTCGGCTCCTGTGGGCTTCCGATTGAAGTCGCCCATGATCGCCCAATTCGCCCGGCTCGGGTCGGTGGCCGACAGGCTGTCCTGGTGAGTGTCGATGTTCTCGACCAGCAGGTCGGCATTGTTGTCGGCACGTGCCCGCTGGGTGGTGGCATGAATCGAATAGAGCCAGGAGTCGCCCAGCTTCGCCCCGACGGCGTTGAACGGCGGCACCCCTTTGTGGTCGTCTTGAAGCTGGAGGATTTTAATGTCAGACGCGGCGATCTTGGTTCTGGATATAAACCCGACGCCGCGGTTCGCACTGCCGTGCTGGAGGCGGTACAAGAAGAATTTCTTCTTATTCACGAAAAGCTCGGAGTAGTTCATGATCCACGGTGTGGGCGACGGCGTCGGGGGGAACTTGATGAGGTCCACGTTGATGTCCTGCCGGACTCCGCCGGGTAAAGGGGCGTCCGACATCTCCTGTAAGGCCATGAAGTCCAGGCCTCTGCTCTCCGCGATCTTGGCCGCCTCTGGCACATTCGCGGTCTTGCCGTTGGCGTTCCATGTGGCGACGGTGTAGTCGGAGACTGCGGCAAAGGCTTGAGGGGTGGGCAGGAGAACGATTTCCAGTAGGCCGGCCACCAGGATGAGGACCAGAGTCTTCGCCAGGTGTCTGCGTGGTGCTCTGCGCGATGGACGGGTGCCCGCAGGGGGCAGGGCGTCAGGCATCACAGCCCTTTCTCTTGTCATCAGAAAAAGTGCGAAATCGCGTTTCGGAAGGTCTGCCGTGCTTCCGCGTACTCAAGGGCAGGGCCGCATGTCTGTTCATGTCGCGGGCATGAGAAAAGCCCGTCCGACTGGACGTGCGGGAAGTGCGGGCGTCGTGGACGGCGTGGAGTGGTCGTGGGCGGAGTTCGCCGAGACGGAGGGCGATGGCGTGCCGAGCGCCCCGATCTGATCGGACTCCTCGCGGAAGCCCGGCTCGGCCGTTTGCCTTCATTAGGAAGGATTCCTAATGACATGGGATGTTATGGGCGGATTTCGGCAAGGTCAAGAAGTTGGTGACAATGGTCAATTTTTGGAGTGAAGAATGGCTAGTTGCCATCGCGCGAGGGCCCTCGCGCGTGCTGCCCGACCACCTAGGGGATGGATCGGTCCAGGGGTGCCCTTGCGCATGGGGACGCTACGCTCGGCGTCGTACGCTGATGGCCGTGTCGAGCAGGTGGAAAGTCAACGGGGCGCATGGCTTCGGCGAAAGTGTGCGCGTAGGCCTATGAACGCGGTGGTCTCATCGGGACGGCCGCGCGGGTTTCGGGCTCCGGTGGTCGCTGGGGCGGGTGCCGCGTAGTCGTTTGAACGCCACGCTCAGCGCGAAGGCGTTGGCGTAGCCCACCTTCCTTGCGATCGTGTCCACCGTTTGGTCGGTCTCGCGCAGCAGATCGGAGGCCAGGGCCATGCCCTCGAGCGGTGACGCTGGCCGAGGCGGTCGCCACAATCGCCGAGGCCGCATGCCGCGAAGTCCGCTACGTGCCGCTCTCCGTCCAGGACTATGTAGCCGAACTCGTCCAGCAGGGATGGCCGCTCGCGGACGCCGAAAGCTTCGCGGACGTCATCGAGCCCCTCAGGTCGGGCAAGGACGAATACGTCTCCGACGGCGTGCAGCGTGCCCTCGGCCGCCCGCCGCGGACCTTCGCCGAATTCGCCAGGTCCACTGCCGGCGCAGGCGGCTGGCAGACCTGACCTCCTCACCCGAAACCATCAACCAGAACCGGCAGTCATCCAGGGCCGTCATAGTCCTGGATGACTGCCGACGGAAGGGGGAGGGCCAGCCGAACTCGTACATGTAGGTGTGGGCGCCGGGGGTGCGGGCGATCTTGCGGGTGAGTTTCCGCGCGGCTTCGGGGGTGCCTGCGGTGGGCGTGAAAGATCCGTTATTTTGTGGATCATGGCGCGGGATTGTGGCCCGGCGGGGTCACTCCGCGGGCCGCAGGCGCATCCCGCTCCAGTCCGGCTCAGGCGGCGACACGAAGACGGAGTGCGCATGTCGACCACGCGCTTGCTGGTGCTCGGCCTCGCGTATGGGCGTGAAACCACCCACGGCTACGCCATCCACCAAGAACTGGTCTCCTGGGGCGCCGACAGGTGGGCCCACGTCAAATGGGGCTCGATCTACCACGCGCTGCGCCAGTTGAAGAAGGAAGGCAAACTCGAATCCAGCGTGGGAGAAGGTGGGGGAGAGGGGCGGTGCCGTACCGATTACAGCATCACCCCGGCCGGACGGGCGGCGTTCCTGGAGCTGCTGCGCGGAGCGCTGAGCGACGCGGGCGCGCACGCCGACCTGCTGTCGGCCGGCCTCGCCTTCCTGACCTTCCTCAGCCGGGCGGAGGCCGTCGACCTGCTCGAACGCCGCTGCGAGGCGCTGCGCCGGGAGCTCCAGGAGATCACCCCCTATGTGGGGTTCGCCGACAGCTGGGAGGACCCGGGCGCCGAGCACATCCCCGAGATGCTGGACCTCTGGTACGGCAACGCCGAGCACGCCCTGCGCTGGACCGCCGGCCTCATCGAACGGTTGCGCGGCGGTGCCTACACGATGGCCGACGACCGCGGAGCCGGCGCCGACCTGCCAGGCGGCATGTCGGACCTGTCGGACGGCCTTGAAGAAGGGGCCATAGGTCTCTCCACTTCGCCGGATTTGTGGGATTAAGTGGAGGAAGTCCAGGGGAGGGTTCGCAGATAACCGGTTCAGGGGCCGGTACTCTCCGCCCGGCTCGCGGAGCATGTGGCCGGAGAGGCGGAGGAGGCGGGGGAGTCGGGGAGGATCGCGCGAGGAGTCGCGAGGAGTACAGATGAGCGAACACAGCAAGGCCCCCGGAGACATCGGGCGGCGTGTCGCACGCAGGCGCGAGGACCTCGGCCTCACCAGGGAGCAGCTCGCCGAACGCACCGGCATGGACCCCGGCTATCTGGCCTATCTGGAGGAGAACACG
>NZ_FNCN01000051.1 GCF_900100605.1 Sinosporangium album
CTTTTCCCCGTGAGACCTGGCGGCAGATCTGGTCCAACAATCCTCAGGAGCGGCTGAACAAGGAGATCAGGCGCCGCACCGATGTGGTGGGCATCTTCCCGGACCGTGCTGCGGTCGTGCGTCTGGTGGGTGCGGTTCTGGCCGAGCAGACCGACGAGTGGATCGAGGGGCGGCGCTACATGGGGCTGGACATCCTGGCCAAGGCCCGCCTGCGGGTTGTCGGCGGCGACACGGCCGCTCAGTATCCGCTCCCGCAGACGCTTACCGCTTAACCTGCTGGAAGGATCACGCGGAGATCAGCTCTTACACCACTCCGCTGGACGTGACCAGGCCTTGCACCGGGCGACCCCGTGCAGATATGTGGGATCGACATGCTTGAAACGCTTCGCGCCGCTCATTCCAAGTAGAGGTGTAAGGGCGGACACCGAAGGGAGCGGCGTGAATGCGCCTCAACGAAGACCCTGTGGCTTTGGAGGCCTTTTATCGCCGCCATGTCGACGACGTCATGAGGTTCGTGGTCCGGCGGGTGAGCGATCCTCACGTCGCCGCGGACCTGACCAGCGATATCTTCATGGCGGTCCTGGATTCCGCGCATACCTATGTTCCCGGCCGCGGCAGTGAGGTCGCATGGCTGTACGGCATCGCGCGCAACGTGGTGTCCGGCCACCATCGCAGGTCGGTGCTTGAGGCGCAGGCGAACAGCCGCGTCGTGGGGCGGCGGCTGATGGACGACGACGACCTCGTCCGGATGGAAGAGCGCATCGACGCCGAGCGTCGGCTGCGGGACGCGCGGCAGGTCATGGCCGACCTGCCGGAAGGGGAACGCGCCGTGCTGGAGCTCGTGGCGATCGACCAGCTCACCGTCACGGAGGCCGCCTCGGCTCTGGGCATCCGCAAGGTCACCGCACGGGTCCGGTTGCATCGGGCCAGGCGTGCCCTGGAGAAGGTCGCTTCGTCCGCGGCCACGTATATGGGAGCGGAGGCATGAACACCAGCTTCGAAGAGCGTCTGATCAAGGCCGTCATGGACGAGCACGCCAGGAGGACCGCGGAAGGCGCCGCTGTCGTCCCGGGTCCGGTACGGCACAGCAGGACCCGCCGTATCGCGACAAGGGCCGCCGTGGTCTCCGGGGCGGCGGCCACCACGGTGGCGCTCATGCTGATCGGCGGCGGCACCACATCGGCCTACGCCGTGAACAAGAGCGCGGACGGATCGGTGCGGGTGACGATCAACGAGTTCCGCGACGCCGCGGAGCTGGAGGCCGAGCTGGCCGGTGTCGGGATCGCGGCGGAGATCGACTATCTGCCTGTGCCCCAGACCTGTCAGCCCTACCGGGGCGAGCGGGCGGACACGGGCGGGCAGATGAAGGTCGGCACGCGCGAGGACGGCAAAGGCATCGAATTCGAGATCGGCAAGGGGCAGATCGGGAAGGGCGAGACGCTCGTCCTGGCGATCTCGGTCGATCCCGCCGACCTGACCAAGCCGCCCGCCGCGACCGCGATGCAGATCGTCAGGGGCCCGGTCGCGCCCTGCGAGGCGACGGCGCTGCCCTTCCCCAGTGGCGGGCCCGCGGGCGAGAGCAAGCGCGACGGGGGGTCCGGCCCCACCACTGACATCCAGCGTCGCGACCAGCACGGCGAGACCCGCTCGCAGCAGGACTGACCTTCCGGCACGGCCGTACCGACGAGGCGGACGCGGCGCGGACTCGGCGTGGACTCGGTGCGGTGCCGCGCGATGTCCTCGCGGGCTGCCCTGCTCTGCCGTGCTACGACCCGGCCGATGGCGTGCCCGCGCACGCGGCGCCTCGTCCCCGGCTGGATGTATCGACCGTGAATGCAGACATTGTAGGAGAGAAATATGAAGATTCGCCTGCTTTTTGCCGTGCCGCTCTTGGCCATGGCGCTGGCATCGTGCGGCGCGAAAGCCGACGAGGTCAAAGTGGCCAGTGCGAACGGTACGGCGGAGCCCGCGGCGTCGGCGCCGGCGGCAGCCGCGGCCCCCACCGATCAGAGGGAGGCGTCGCTCAAGTTCGCCCAGTGCATGCGCCAGAACGGCGTCGACATGCCGGACCCCGACCCCAACGGTCCCATTACGATGATGGAACGCCCCGGCGACGCCGAAAAGACTAAGAAGGCGCAGGAGGCGTGCAAGCAGTTCCTCCAAGCCTCGGTCGGGGAGAAGGGCAAGGGCGTCGACGCCGACAAGCTCGACATGCTGGTCAAGCTCGCCCAGTGCATGCGGCAGCAGGGCATCGACATGCCCGACCCCAGTGCCGACGGGAAGGTCGAGATCAGCATTCCGCCGGGCACTCCCGAGGAGAAGGTCAAGGCAGCCCACGAGGCGTGCAAGGACTACTCCGCCGGTATGCCGCTCCAGCCGTGAGATAAGGGCCCGGCCCCGGAGCGCCTTGGCCGCACGGGCCGGCCCCGCCGTAGGCCTCCCAGTATTAGTGGAACAGTGAACCGGGGTTAGTGTCACATGATTTGACACTCTGCGGGATGATGGCTGTTGACCTGCATCGAGGCGTTCGAGGCAGGAGACGATCGCAGTCGATCTACAGGGTGGGAGGGCAGATCTGATGGCAGTGCCGACGATGACGCCGCAGCAGCGGGCGAAGGCCTTGGAGAAGGCGGCCGAGGCGCGCACGGCGCGTAGCGCACTGTTGGCCGGGCTGAAGGCCGGGACGACCAGCGTGGCGGAGGTGTTCGCCCGTAGCGGCGAGGAGCTGGTGAAGAAGACCCGGGTGGCGCAGGTCCTTCGCGCGGTTCCCGGTTACGGGCCGGCGAGGGTCGCGGCGCTGATGGCGGTGTCAGGAGTGGCGGAGAAGCGCCGGGTCGGCGGGCTGAACAAGCAGCAGCGCGAACGTCTGCTGCAGGCGCTGGCCGGCTGAGCGAGGGAGGTCGGCCGAGCGTGGCCCATCCTCCATATCGGTAGGGCACACGCTCGGCGCCGGTTGCGCTGCGCGGCCGTACGGCCGTGGGCGGTCAGTCGAAGGCGAGTGCCAAAGGGGGTCGACCGCTTGTTACGTCGTGGGATGTGCCGTGGCTCCGGCGGGTTGACCGATGAACTTGACGATGTCGGGGATTGCCGGGTGGTAGCCGTCGGAGGTGTCCACGATCAAGGTCGGCAGGTCCATGGCGATAGGGACCCATGAGTCGATCGTGTGCTGGCCAGCGGCGACGGCCTTGAGGAGATCGGCATCGCCGTGAGCGGCCCGGCGGATGTCCAGATCGGCGCGGCTGGCGATCCGGTCGTGGGCGACGGCGGCCTCGACCGTGCAGCGAATGACCCGGATGTCGGCGAGCGCGACGAACGGTTGCAGGTTCGGCCGCCACAACCGATCCTGGAACGCGGCCTCGGCGACCGAGGTCACACCCGCCTTCACCAAGACGGTGAGGACGCCGAAGAAGGCGTCGAGGGTTGGCAGGTTGAGCGGGTCGTCGCCGGACGGATCGTGGCCAGGGGCCGCGAGTACCATGCCCTGTTTGATTTCGTCCCGGATGATCGCGGGGCAGCCGACCACTTGGGCGATCTTGTGGGCCAGGGTCGTTTTTCCTGTTCCAGGAGGTCCGGACACTACAGTCAGGGTCGGCACGGTCATACTGCATTGTGGCACTTCAGCGATGGCGTAGACCCGTTCGTTCGGCATCGGCGGGTGCACGTGACGCGGTTTTGGCGAGTCGGAAGGCGATGAACCCGGGTTCGCGGGACAAGGTGGCGTAGGCGGCAGGGTGGTGGAGTTCCATGCCGTTGGCCGGCTGGTGTTCGACGATCTGCTCGATGGTGAAGCCCGCGGCGGTGAATTCCGCGCACCAGTCCTGCAGGGGTTGGCGCCAGTAGCGGTGGAGCAGGCCGCAGGACCATTGCTCTTCGACGCGGTGGGCGGTGAAGTAACTGCCGCCGTCGGCGAGCCAGTCCGCGGTGGGGTGGCTGGTGGAGATCACCAGGTGTCCGGCCGGGGTGAGGACACGGTGTACCTCGCGCAGGGCGGCGACGCGGTCTCTGACGTAGTGGATGACAAGCGCGAGCAGCGCCAGATCGATGCTCTGGTCCGGTAGCCAGATCAGGGGCTGGTCAAGGTCGTGTTGACGGACGCGGATGTCTGGGCTCAGGCGCTGGCGGGCGGTTCGCACCATGTCGGCGCTCTGGTCGAACCCGATGGCCTCGGCGCCGCGGGCGGCCAGTTCGGCCAGGTACAGGCCGGGTCCGCAGCCGGCGTCCAGGACGCGGCGGCCGTTGAGGTCACCGAGTAGGTTCAGGACCGTGGGCCGGTCGTAGAAGGCGTTGTAGGGGCTGACGGATGCCTCGGCCGCGAAGGCGTCGGCATGCCCGTCGTAGGCCGAGATCGCCTGGAGTCCCTGGGGTTCCTGATCAGCTGCTGGCATGGGAGGTTCCTCGCCGCGCGGAGCGGGTGTCGGTCACTGCGGGTAGCAGGCTGTCCAGCAGGCTCGGGTCGGCCGGGCTGGCGTAGGTGAACGGCCCGTGCAGGTTCCGGATGGCGTGTTCGTAGACGTGGGCGGGCACCGGGTGGCCGTGCTCGATGCGGGTGTCGAGGCGGGTGTCGAAGTGCCGGAACCAGTCGCGGTAGCTGGTGACGAGCGGGTCTGTGCTGGGCCATTTGGCGAAGAGGTAGGCGCGGGTGAGGGTGAAGGGGGTGGGGCTGGCCAGGTACGCCTCGGACACGGCGCCGGTGGTGTGCGGGACCTGGTGGTAGACGCAGGTCAGCCCGTCCAGCAGGGTGAATCGGTAGCCCGAGCCGAGGTGCAGGGCGAGCCATAGGTCCCAGTCCTCGCAGTGCGTCAGGGTTTCGTCGAACCGGACGGGGGTGGCGGTGAAGTTGCGGGTGACGACCGCGCCGGTGTGGATGTAGTTGGCGACTTGAAGGAAGCGGCCGTCGAACGGGTAGTCCTTGCGGGGCAGCGTCCCGACGTCGCGGGGAACGGCTTCGATCCAGCGGGGGCTGACCAGCGCCCCGCCGTACACCAGGTCGGCGTGCCCGTCCTGCAGCGCGCGATGGGCGGTGGCCAGGTGGTGGGGGAAGTAGACGTCGTCATCGTCGAGGAACGCGACCCAGTCGCCGCGAGCGGCGGCCAGGCCTGTGTTGCGGGCGTGGGAGACGCCCTGTCTGCCGCCGTCGATCAGGGTCACGTTTAGGTCGTGACGCCAGCTGTCCACGACCGGGCGCGGGCAGTGGAGCCCGTCGTCGATGACGACGACCTCGAAGTCGCGCAGGGTTTGGCGAGACAGGCTGCGCAGCGCCCGGTGCAACGGGCCCGGCCGGTCGGCGGTGGGGATGATCACGCTGATCATGAGTGGTTTCCTGTCGCTGCGAGAAGGTCAGTGCTGGGGTGTGCACCGCAGCTGGGCGTCGGCCAGCCGCCGGGCCGCATGGTTTGTGTGGTTTGCGCCGCGCAGGAGCAGCGCGGTCGATGCAGGGACGGCCGCCATTCGGTAGAGCTCCGCGCGGGAGGCGCCCTGAGTGCGGGGCATCCGGGTCTGGACGGCCCACACGACCTCTCCGGACCGGGTGATTTCCAGGGCCCGACCGGCCTGGGAGTCGCTGATCAGGATGTTCCCGGTGGGGAGTTGCTCGCAGCCGCCTGCCAGAGCGCAGAACAGGTGCTGCGGCGGGCCGGCGGTGTACTGCCATGCGATGCGGCGTGCGGCTGGGTCGATCTCCAGGACCCGGGACCTGCCGACGGCGGCCCCGTTGTCGAAGACGAGCAGATTACCGCCGGGAAGGGCCGAGGGCTGGTGCTGGCCTGACAACTGTCCGGGCCCGAAATGCCAGCGGACCTCCCGATCGCTCAGGTCAACGACCGCGATCAGGTCGAGGTTGCGCAGGGAGACCAGCACGTCGCCGTCGCTCCACAGCCCGCCGGGGTGGGCGGAAAGGACCTCGACGGTGTTGGCATGCAGCACGTCGGCGGGTGCGCCTGGAAGATCCCGGAGCCGCTGGGAGGCATCCCGGCCGCCGGGCAACGTGGCGAGAACGGTGCCATCCGGGTCGGGCGATGCCGCCCGGCGCCGGTCGATGTGTGTCTCGATCAGCGCGGCCAGGACAGGTTCGGTGGTCAGGACGTCGTACAGGGAGTGCGAGGCTAGGACCGCCCCGTCCGGGCTGAGGATGTCGGCCAGGCGGACCTCGGCTGCTGCTCCGGCCGGGCGGAACCGGTAGCCGTGGCCGTCGGCGATCGACGTGGCCTCGTCAAGCGCCTTGATCAGGCGGTGCAGCCGCGGGTAGGGCGAGGCGAGGCTCTTGTCGCGGAAGAACTCGCTGCGCAACATGTCGAAGACGTTGGCGGCCAGGTTCGCGCCGGCCCGCCGGTAGTCGTCGTGGCTGGCCTGGCGGGAGGGCTTGCGCCACGCCTCGCGCTGGTCGGCGGGCACCGGGCGATACACCACGCGGTGGTCGCCTCGGTCGATCGCCAGCCACGCGCTGCCCAGGCCGACCCCGTCTGGGAGCGGGGCGAGCAGCGGAGCGGTGCCCCGCTCGGTGTCGGGCACCTCGGCATACTGCTGCAGCGTCGCGTCCATGAACCTCCGCGCCGGGGGCACCACCAGCACCGCATGCCCGTTGAAGCTGCCGTCGGGGTTGTAGCGCGGGCCGTCCCCGCCGTACAGGGTGTGGGAGCCGTTGCCCTCCACCTCCAAGATCACCGCCTCCACCCGGGAGTCGACCCTGATGGAGCTGGGCAAACTGGATCGCTCCACCTACCTGGCCTGCTACTTCGACGATGAACTCCTGCGCCGCCGCGTGCAAACTCAGCTCAACCGCCGAGAATCCCGCCACACTCTGGCCCGGAAAATCTTCCATGGCCAGAAAGGCGAACTCCGGCAGAAATACAAAGAAGACCAGGAAGATCAACTAGGAGCGCTGGGTTTCATGACCAACGTTTGCATCCTGTGGAACACGGTCTATACGGCTCGCGCGCTGGATCAAATCCGTGCCGAAGGAAAGAAGATAGCCGCCGCCGACATCGCCCGGCTTTCTCCCCTGGGATCTGAGCATTTCAATTTCCTGGGGCGCTACAACTTCGCCTTGCCGGAGATCATCCGCGACGGCGCGTTGCGCCCGCTGCGCACACCCCCGCCCGGTCAGTAGCCGCCCCGGGGCCGTACACCGCTTCACCTCGGCGTGGTGGACTGCGCCGCGGGCAGCACGAGCATCCGGCGGACCTGTTCATGGGAGACACCGGCATGCTTACCGATCCGGCGCAGCCCCCACCCCTCGGCCTGCGCGTCCGCCATCGCCGCGGCCATCGCCTGCAGCACCACCTCATCGAGCATCGCCCGTAGCTCCGCCAGCCGGGCCAGCCGTACCGCAGGCGCCAGATCGACGATCTCCCCACAGAACCGGGCCACATCCGACCGCAGGAACGCCACACCCTCAGAATCCGCCATCACGCAAGATTGGCCTGGTCAGAGCCTCACTGTCAAATCATGTGACACTAACCCCGGTTCACCGTTCCACTAATACTGGGAGGCCCCGTACCGCCAAGGGCGGCGTCCACGGGGGACGCCGCCCTTGCGCGTGCGGGGGGTGATGCCAGGTCACAGGCCGGCGCACTGGCCGGACTTGGCGCCGTTGCCGTCGGCACCGGCGACGTTTCCGCTGCCGGTCGGCGCGGGGTCGTTGTCGATGCAGTCGAGGTTGTCATCGGTGCTGTTGTTGGAGATCTGCGTGGCGCCGCCGCGGTTCTTGCTGATGCTGATGTTGTCCAGGACGCGGTTGGAGTTGACCGTCGTCCCGCCGGAGTTCTCCTCGATCATCGCGCCGTCGCCCACGGTGGTGGCGACCACGGTCGCGCCGCCGGAGTTCTTCGCCACCTTGAGGTTGCCGTTGGCGTGGCTGTTCTGCACCGACACGCCGCCCTGGTTATCGCGAAGAGTGATGTCGGCGTTGTCGGAGGTGACATTGGCGACGGTCACGGCGGCGGTGTTCCCGAAGAGTTCCAGACCGCCGAAAACAGACGAGTCGGTGACGGTGACGCTGCCGCCCCTGAACGCCTTGACGTGGCCTTGGATGCTTGAGTTTCCGCCGATGGTGACGGCCTGATGCTGGCCGGCGCTGATGCCTCCGGCGATGCTGACGCCGGTGGCGTTCAGCGTGGAGCCGACGCCGACTTCGACGACGGCGAGAAGGGTGGTCCCGGTGAGCGTGCAGGTAGCGCCGTTGGGCACGACGAGCTTGCCGTCCACGGTGACGGCGCCGAGGGCGCCGGTGCAGTGGGTGTCGGGGGCGGCGAGGGCCGGGGCGGCGGGCACGGTGAGGGCGGCGGCGATTAAACCGATGACGGCGACGGTCTTCCTCATACGTTGCTCCGGGGATGAGAGGAACGCTCCGGTTTGGCATGTCCGGAGGGGCGAGAGGGGCGCCTCGAGATGAACTTCGTTCAGCCTTATGAGCAAACTATGAGAAAGATATGAAAAGTCACTCACTTTCCCGCTAGGCCGGTTTATGTGCTGATTGATCGGGCGTATTAACGGACATGCCGTAATCACCGTCCGGGGCCTCTGCCGCCCGGCCCCGCGGTCGGCGACAGCCCGGCCAGGCGAGCGCCGTACACCGAGGCCGATGCGGGTGAGGAACTCGCGTCGGATGCGGTCGGCGACGTTCGAGTGGGATGTGCGGGTGCTGGTCTCGGCGGTGCCGGGGCGGTGCCGCCGTCGGCCGCCGCGCGCCGGGGGGTGGGGAATCAGGCGAGGCCGCCGTTGGCGAAGAGGACTTGGCCGTTGATCCAGCGGGCCGGGCCGGCGAGGAACGCGACGACCTCGGCGCTGTCCTGCGGGGTGCCCAGCCGCTCCATCGGGGGCGCCTTGGCCAGGTTGTCGATCGTGGCCTGGTCCTTGCCCTCGAGGAAGAGCGGGGTGGGGGTCGGGCCGGGGGCCACGGCGTTGACGGTGATGTCCTTGCCCCGCAGCTCGCGGGCGAGGATCGGGGTCATGGCCTCCACCGCGGCCTTGCTCGCCGCGTAGGCGCCGTAGGTCGGGAGCGCCAGGCGCCTGACGGAGGTGGCGAAGTTGATGATCGCGCCGCCCCTGCGCACCCGCCGGGCCGCCTGCTGGGAGACCACGAAGGTGCCGCGGATGTTGGTGCGGTGGATCCGGTCCAGGTCGTCGAGGTCCAGGGTCGCGATCGGGGACAGCTTCATGACGCCGGCGGTGTTCACCACGACGTCGATGCCGCCGAACTCCTTCTCCACCGCGTCGAAGACGGCGGACATCTCGTGCTCGTCGGCGACGTCGCCGCCGACCGCGAGGGCCCGGCCTCCGGCCGAGGTGATGGCGGCGACCGTCTCGTCCGCTCTGGCCTTGTTGCCGGCGTAGTGCACGCCGACCGCATGGCCGTCGTGCGCCAGGCGCTCTGCGACCGCCCGGCCGATACCGCCGGAGCCGCCGGTGACCAGGGTCACGCGCGGGGTGTTGTCGCTCATCAGGAACCTCCGAGGAGACCCCCGCCTTCAGGCGGGGGAGGAATCGGACACCCTGCGGAGCAGGGCAGGGGTAGGCGGTCCGCCGCCGGGCGAAACGCCGTACGAACACACGCACGATCCTCGACCGATCGCGCGATAGGGTCCGAGGCGTGGCGCAGACCGTGAAGCGGGCCTACAGGTACCGCTTCCACCCGACCCCCGGACAGGCCGCCGAGCTCGCCCGGACGTGGGGGGTGCGAGTGAGGGGCGGGCTGTGCCCGGCGCCTGTTTTCGGGCGCGCCGAACTGGAGGTCCGTGGCCGCGAGGCCCCGGTCCTGCGGGTGTCTTCAGTCGGCTGGACCGAATTCCGCGATCAGCGTCAGCCACTGCGCGAGCAGGGCGGACTCGGCCGACGTCAGGGGCTCCGGCGTGAGCTCGTCCAGGGAGGACAGCAGCGTTGTCGCCGCCGCCTTCCGCACATCGTCCGCCCGCAGGTCCCCGGGCACGGGGGTGTCGAGCAGGATGGTCCGGTAGACCGCGTCACGGACCAGAACCGACAGGTGCGCGTCCGGATACAGCGAGGGACGGGAGATCAAGGCGAGCGCGACCCCCGTGTTCGCGGCCATGACCATGCGGGCGGCCTGTCCGGGGGGCACACGGAGGCGTCCTTGAGCGGCCAGCCGCTCAAGGACCTCGCACAGCAGGCGCATCGCCTCCGCCGCCGCCTCGGGTTCGGAGCGCAGGGTCGGGGAGAACATCAGCTTGTAGGCGTTGGGGTTGGCCAGTGCGAAGGCGGTGTGGTTGTCCCATCCCGCCCGCAGGTCGGACAGCGGGTCCTCGGACTTCTTGGCGGCCCGTTTGCCTGCCAGGTATTGGTCCCAGACGTGGTCGATCGTCGCCGCGAGCAGGCCGTCCTTGTCGCCGAACAACCGGTACAGCACGGGCTGCTGCACACTGGCCGCCTCACACACGGCGCGAGTGGACACGTCACCGCTCGGTGACTGTGCCAACAGGGCCGCCGCCGCCTGGATTATCGACGATCTGGTATCCATGTAATCGACGATAACAGTAGTTCGTATCGGCGGCAACACAGATTTGTTATCATCGATACGCCGTGGTGGTCACCGCCGTCATCGCCCGGGTTCGACGCCGATCCCCAAGGCATGTACCGCAACGTCCCCGAGCCCGCCCTCCTCGTCGGTGCGGGCGTTCCGGTGAGTACGGCCCGCTGGTGCCGCGGGGCACCCGGATGCCCAAATCACGTGCCGGTCGGCACGCCTCTGTTACTCGATCCAGTGTTCTCAGAACACGTTCTGAGAACACTGGCGGAGTGAGCACTCCTCATGCCGACGCCGTTACCTTCTCCGACCTGTCCAGAAATCCGCGAGCAGTCGCGGAACGCGCAGCGCGGCTCGGACGCGTGCGCGTGACTCACCGTGACGCTCCGGACTTCTATCTGACCGCCGCCGATCGTGAAGAAGAGCGCGAAAGAACGCTCTCCACAGTCTCCCGGCTGCTCCTCGCCCTCATCAAACATGACCCCACCGCACGTGCTCTGGTCATCGCCATGCCAGAGGTCTTCCCCTGGGTGCGCCATCTGTCCTCCACCGAATTGCGCGCCTTCACGCTCGAACTGGTCGAGGCGTTCTCCGACGCCGCGGAATTGGACGTGGATACGACCACGCAGGAGGTCGTCGCGAGCTGGCGTGCGACCGCCCGCATCAAGGCGGACCCTGCCCACTACGCCGAAGCGCGCAAGCCTACGAGCGGTGACTTCGGCCCGGTGGAGGTCTCCGGATGAGCCCAGCGGCTCACTACCGCCCGGGACCTCCTGGAGTCCTCCGACCTCCCCTTGGGCGCCACCGCCCGCCGCGTCGGGCTCTCTTCGGCCACCAACGTCCGCAGGCGCTTCCTCAACACCCTGGGCACCACGCCGGACGCCTACCGACGCGCGTTCCGGGCCGGGCCGGGCCGCGGTGACGGCCGGGTAGCGCGGCCAGGAGGACCTCAAGCCGCTCGCCGCGCGGTGAGCTTTCACGGCCGGCGGCCGAATGTCTTCGGCAAAACTCGACAAACCGCTTTCTGGGCGGCGACTGCGGCACGGAGAACGCGACTTTCGCTCGGGATAGGCGTGTGGGGTGTCATCGTCAAGGATCACCGTTGACAAGTGGCATAGCCAATCGTAGGTTGCCCTTGTCGCAATCGATTGTGGTCATCCATCCGCTCCAGGCGTTCTCCGTGGCCCGCGGGAATTGCCAGGTGCGGCCATTCATCGACGTCCGCGGGTTCTCCGGTGCCGGGAGACCGGAATTCGCCGCGCCGTCGTCGGGGCTACGGCACAGATATGACGAGGCCATGCATGAAGCGAACCCTTCTCCGGCGATTGACCGTGCTCGCCCTAGCGGCAAGCCTTACCGCAGCCTGTTCCACCACTCCTGATCCCGGCGCGGCCGGTGACGCGAAATCCACGACCGCGGGCGGCCCTTCCGGCATCCTCAGAATCGGCACCAGCCAGAAACTCGACGACTGGGAGCCCCTGACCAAGGCCAACGAGACATACCTGTCGCTGGTCTACGAAGGGCTGATCTCGCTCGCCGCCGACGGCGTCACGCTGGAGCCCCGCCTCGCGACCTCCTGGACCCAGGAGAACAAGAAGGTCGAGTTCACCCTGCGCGAGGGTGTCGTCTTCCACGACGGCACGCCGTTCGACGCCGACGCGGTGGTGGCGAATCTGGAGCGTGTCCGCGACAGCCCGAGCCAGTGGCAGTCCGTGTTGGAGAACGCCAAGATCACCGCGGTGGACAAGACGCACGTGGCGATCGAGCTTGAGCGGTCCTCGCCCGACTTCCTGCCGAACATCGCCAGGCGCGGAGCGCTGATGGTGTCGCCGAAGGCGCTCAAGGACGGCACCTGGAAGACGCAGCCGAGCGGGACGGGCCCGTGGACGTTCCAGGACAAGGAGTCGGTTCCCGGGTTCAAGACCGTCGTCTCGTACTTCGACAAGTACTACGCGCCGCAGGAGGTGGGGCCGCGCCGGATCGAGATGTCGTTCATCGCGGAGGCCGACTCGGTCTACAACTCGCTGCGCGCCGGCCAGCTCGACATGGGGTGGACCACCGCCACGCTCACGAAGAAGGCGGAGAGCGAGGGGTTCCGTACGAGCACCTACCCGTCGGTGCTGTGGCACCTGCTGCTGTTCGACACCAAGGAAACGTTCAAGGATCCGAAGCTCCGCCAGGCCGTGTGCCACGCGCTCAACCCGCAGGACTTCATCGACATCCTGCTCGGCGGCCATAGCAAGATCCACAATCAGCGTCTCCGTGAAGGCCAACTGGGCTACAACCCGGACGTGAAGGGCTATCCCCACGACCTGGCGAAGGCCAAGGCCCTCATGGCCGAGCTGGGCAACCCCAAGATCGAGTTCGCGTTCCCCGCCTACGACTCCCAGCGCCAGGTCGCCGACCTGTTCCGCAGCCAGATGGCGGCCATCGGGATCGACGTCAGCGTGCAGGTGATGCCGTTCGCGCAGTACTACAGCGTCTACCGCAACGGCAAGTTCCCGGTGGCGATCCTGTCGGACTCCCCCGACACCGGGCCCTACGACTACTACCGGTACCGCTTCGGCAAGGGCGGCTCCAGCAACCCCTACAACCTCGGCTACCCGAACCTCGACGCGATCGTGAAGAAGGCGCTTGAGGCGCCCGACCGCGCGACCGAGGAGGCCGAGTGGAAGAACCTCATCAAGGAAATCGACACCCAAGCCCTTGACTGCGGTTTCTTCGAGTTCACCGGATTCTGGGCCTACGACCCCAAGAAGGTCGACAACATTGTCAACATCGTGGGCAATGTCGCCACCTTCCGCTACAAAGAGGCCCGCGTTCTGAGCTGACCCCTGAAAAGGCGGGAAACGGCTCGGGGCTCCGGCCGTACCGAAAATCCATCGCTGTGGAGGGACATATGTCTGACCGACGCATCCTTATAAAGAACGGCCTTGTCATCACGCTCGACTCCGAACTCGGCGACCTGCCGCGCGGGGACGTGCTCATCCAGGGCGGGCGCATCGAGCGGGTGGGCTCCGGCATCGAGGACGCCGAAGCCGAGGTGTTCGACGCCGGCGGCATGATCGTCATGCCCGGCCTGATCGACACGCACCTGCACATGTGGCAGCAGCCGATGCGCGGGCTCGGCGCCGACCTGTGGGGGATGAACGACTACATCTCCCGGGTCTTCCCTCTGCGGGAGCGGTTCCGGGCACAGGACATGTTCACCTCCACCTACACGTGCGCGATCGAGGCGCTCGGCAACGGCACGACGACGGCGCTGGACTTCAACCACAACGTCCTGACCGAGGACCACGCCGAGGAGTCGCTGCGCGCCCACCGCCTGACCGGCCAGCGCGTGGTGTTCGGCTACGGCATGGTGGGCTACGCCGACAAGATCGAGCGTGAGCGGGCCGACCGGCTCAAGCAGGTGGCCCGCATGCACGCCGAGCTCGGCTCGGACCCGACGTCGCTGGTCAGGATGGGCCTCGCCCCCGGCACGCTGACGTTCTCCACGGTCAAGGGCATGCGCGTCGAGGTGGAGTACGGCCGGGGCCTGGGCCTGCCCATGACGATCCACCAGAACGACGCCGGGGAGATCTACAAGATCCACGAGGCGGGGCTGCTGGCGTCGGACATCATCCCGGCGCACTCCAACAACGCCAGCGACTACGAGCTGGGCCTGCTCGCGCAGTGCGGGTGCAGCATCGCCTTCACCACCGAGGGCGAGTTCAGCGGCGGGCGCTGCATGAGCGTCGTCGGCCGCGCCGACCGCGCCGGGGTGCTGCCGACGCTCGGCGTCGACGGTCCGTCGTTCGTGGCCGTGGACATGCTGTCCCAGCTGCGCTTCACCTTCCGCATCATGCATGCCATGGAGGCGCAGCACGAGCGGCAGGAGGGCCGGTGGCCGCTCGCCCACTCCCCCGGCGTCCCGTTCGTCACCCCGCGCCGCGTCCTCGAATACGCGACCGTCAACGCCGCCAAGGCCCTCGGCATGCAGGACCACATCGGTTCGCTGACCCCCGGCAAGCAGGCCGACCTCCTCGTCCTGCGCGTCGACCCGTACGGCGTGGCCGCCGGCGACCCCGCCAACCACGTCGTCCTCCACAGCGGCGTCGGCGACATCGACTCCGTCATGGTCGGCGGGGTCTTCCGCAAGCGCCACGGCGCGATGCCCGACATCGACGTCGAGCGTCTGAGCGCGATGTCGGGCGAGGTCCGCGCGCGCCTGGTCGACTAGCCCCCCGTACGGCCGCCGCCCCGGGCCGCCGGGGCGGCTGGACGTTGTCCGCGTCCTAGCGGAACACCTCGTCGAGATGCTCCGTGAGCAGGGCTACCGCTTCCTCGCCCGTGTGCCGGCCCGCGAGCACGCTCATCTGCAGGCCGGACACCAGCGCGAGCGTCACAGCCGCCCTGGTGCCCGGGTCGCCGCCGCTGACCTCGCCGGATGCTCCACTTCGACGCTGGCGAAGCGATATCCGTTGGATTTTCCGCCCTTCCTGGCCCGTGGGCCTGCGGACCTTGACCGGTTGTGTCACCTGGCCTCTCGCGCCGATCGAACGTGATCAGCACCAGCCACCCGGCAGGGGCGCCTTCCCCAGCATCGTGGTTACTGGCATCTGCGCGGCGGGGCGAGGTGGACGGTGACGGCCCGATAGCTTCGGCGCCGGGCTCGACGTGACGTATGACGAACCGTTTTTCTGTTCCGGGCTTGACCTTTCCCCTAGGTCAAGGTTCGACGATGCTTCGCATGGACACCAACGCCCTGCACGCCGGCGAGCAGATCGTCCTCGCCCACGGCACCGCGAACCTCGCCACCGGCGCACCGATGCATCAAAAGCACAAAGGACGGCGTCCCGGATGGCGGCGGCTGATCGCCCTGCTGATCGGCGCGGTCGTCGTGTTCGGGACGGGAGCGTCGCCCGCGAGTGCCTCGGGCCCGAACGTCTCCGTCCCGGGCACCTCCGTCCTGGGCGCCTCGACGGCGGCACTACGCGACTTCGACGCGGTCACCACGGCCAACGAGCGAAATCAGTGGAAGCACCTGGCACTGATCGGCAGCCAGTACGTGATCTTTAACGACCGGGGAATCATCGAGGGGCCTGCCAGCATCCGGGCGAAATGGCCGTTCCTGCCCGAGCAGTTCACCCACGACGTCGACTCGGCGGGCATCGCGTTCAGTGGCCCGCGCTTCCGCTGGCGGCACACCTGGACCAAGGGCAACCAGGCGATCGTCTTCGAGGACAGTGGTGTCATCAGCGGGCCGATAACGCTACCGTCCCCATACGACGGTCTCAGCGACTACAACACCGGGCAGCTCAGCCTGATTTACCACATGGCGGTTCGCGGAGAGAGTTACGTGTACTTCCAGGGTTACAACTACCAGGTGCCGAACCGGCCGTTGTCGGACTTCTCCTTCCTGCCTGACCGCTTCAAGCGCGACCTCGACGACGTGTCGGCCGAAGTCGAGGGCGGCACGGTGAAGTACAGCTTCTACCAGGGCAACGAACGGATCATCTTCGACCAGAGGGGAAGGGTGTACGAACTCGCCAACCTCGACGCCAAGTGGCCCTTCCTGAACTACTGGCGATCCACCGTCTGACCGTTTTCCACCTGAGTCGTCCGTGATCGGGCGGCCGGGCCGCTTGGCCGGGAGTCGTGAGCAGGCCGACGCGCCGGCCACCCGACGCCGCGGACGCGCTCGCGTCCGCGGCGAAAAGGGCGTTCCCGCATCGCCGACGCCGCCCGCCTGTTCCGCTCGGTCGCCGACATCCTCGCCCTGTGCCCCATGCTGATCCGCCGCGGCCTGCACCTGCGGGTGGAGTCGGGGCTGCTGTCGGGGATCGACCTGGCCGCCGACGATCCCGGCACCAAGATGATGGTCAACGTGCTGGCCTCGGTGCTGGAGTTCCAGCGCGACATGATCAGCGAGAACACCCGCCAGGGCGTCGCCGCCGCCGAGGCCTCCGGCAAGACCCTTGGCCGCCCAACCGCGCTTGCCCCCGACAAGGCCGCCGAGATCGTCACCGCCTACTCCGAAGGCGCCGCCGTCAAGGCCCTGGCCCGCGAGCATCACGTCGCGCCCAAGACCATCCGCCTCACCGTGCCGCTCGAACTCCACCACGCCGCGCTGCAACAGAGCGCAGCCCTCGCCGCCGAGGGCGCCGGGCAGGCCGAACGCAAGGCCTACCGGGTGTACGCCGCCCGCATCACAGCCGCCAAGGCTCCCCAAGCATGATCAACCTCGTTGAGAACTGGCTGATCGGCTGATCAGGACTCTGCATCTGGCCTCTCACCACAGCAATCGCTAGCGGCCGGCTCAGGCTGCAGCCCGGTGGACCTCACATCACAATCCCGCCAGCCCACCCACAAATCCGTGACCTGCGAAAACGCTCTCACCGGGCGCATCCGAACGGAAAGTCACGATAAGTCGCTCGACTCAGCTCTGCGAACGGGACTTTTCGTTCCGATGCTCGAAGCGCCGCCAATTGCATCGGATGCGAACTCGCGACAGGTGGAGAATCTGCCCGGAGAGGGGAGCAATCACGCTGTGGACCTGCGTACTTGAGCAGGATTCTGGCCGCGACGATACCGGTCACGAGGGCCTTGCTGCGACCCGTGCAGGGGGCTGGCCTTGGACTCCGCCGACGACTCGCATAGGATGCGGTTTTCTCGCATCTGATGCGAGTCGCGGAGGGTGGTGAACCGGTGGGGTTCAACGGGTCGATACCGGGGGCGGCCGGGCTGCACCTGGTCGACGGGGTCGCGTTGCTGCGGCCGGAAGAACAGGTCTTCGCGGCGATGCTGACGGGGTTCGCCAACCAGCAGCTCGCGCGGAATCTGGCCCGGACGACCGTGGAGGGCCGAGAGAACACAATCAAGGCGTTCGCGGACTACGTGAACACCTACCCCTGGCACTGGACACCGGCGATGGTCGACGAGTGGCTCGGTGACCTGCGCTCACTGCGGGACCTGAAGCGCTCCACGATCCGCTCGTACTCCGAGGCGGTACGGGCGTTCTGCCACTTCATCACCGATCCGCTCTACGAGTGGACGGCGACCTGCGAAGAGCGGTTCGGTACCCACCCGGTGCAGGTCGTGCACGAGTGGAACACCGCCATGCACGTCCAGGACAACGAGGCGGACGCGAAGAAGCGCGCGTTCACCAAGGCCGAGCTGCACGCCTTCTTCGCGCACTGCGACGACGAGGTCGCCCGCATCCGGGCCTTCGGCCGCAAGGGCTGGCTGCCCGCCTTTCGCGACGCGACCCTGTTCAAGACCGCCTACGCTTTCGGACTACGGCGCAACGAGACGCGGATGCTGGACGCCGCCGACTTCGGCCGCAACCCGCACGGCGGCGAGTTCGGCGTGTACGGCCGGTGCCAGGTCCGGTTCGGCAAGGCCAAGAAGGGCTCGCCGCCCAAGCGCCGCGGGGTGCTGACCGTGTTCGACTGGACTCCGGACGTCCTGGACGAGTGGTTCACCGAGGTCCACCCGCTGTTCGGCACCAACGACAACCCGGCGGCCTGGCCTTCCGAACGGGGCCTGCGGATCGGCTGCCAGCGGCTCAACTCCCGCTTCATCGCCTACCGCAAGGCCCTGGGCCTCGACGAGGGGCTGGACTTCCACTCCTTCCGCAGGTCCTACGTCACCCACCTCATCGAGGACGGCTGGGACCCGCGCTTCGTCCAGGAGCAAGTCGGCCACGAGCACGCCAGCACCACCTCGCTCTACACCTGCGTCTCCTCGGACTTCCGCACCCGCACCCTGCGGCGGCACCTGGATGCCACCATCGCCGCGGCCCTTGGGACCCAGACCGGGAGACAGGCATGAAACGCAAGGTCGGCTACACGTGGCGGCTGCGTGAGGTCATGGCCCAGCACCAGATTTTCACGGCCACCGAACTGGTGCCGCTGCTGCGCGAACGGGGCATCGACTTGTCCGCCTCCCAGGTCCACCGCCTGGTCTCCGGCACCCCGGAACGCCTGTCGTTGCAGGTCATGGCCGCGCTCTGCGACATCCTGTCCTGCACTCCGGCCGACCTGGTGGACACCACCGCCGAGAACGCCGGGGTCCGCAAGACCGCCACCGACAACCTGCCCGCACCGCCCGCGAACGTCGCGAAGCTGCGGCCCCGCGCGGCCCGCATCCTGCCCGACGCATGACCCGCACCTACGCCACCGGCGAGCAGTACGAACGCCGGTACATGGCCGAGTGCTGCCGCTGCGGCCGCCGCAGGCACAAGGCCGGCACCTGGCCGGACGGATACGTCTGCCGCACCTGTTCGGACCGCGCCGTCCGGACACGGGGTACCTGTCCGGGATGCGGCCAGGACCGGGCCCTGCCTGGGCTCCGCCCCGGTGACGGAGTCCCGATCTGCACCACCTGCGCCGGCTTCTCCCGAACCTTCGACTGCTCACGCTGCGGCTTCGAGGGCAAGCTCCTGGGCGGGCGGCTGTGTGAGCGCTGCACGCTCAGCGACCGCCTCACCGCGCTCCTGGACGACGGCACCGGCCGCATCCGTCCCGCGCTGGTCCCGCTGTTCAACCTGCTGGTGGCGATGGAGAAGCCCGGCAGCGGACTGGCCTGGCTGGCCATGCGCCGCAGCCAACCGGCGAACGCCTCCCGATTGCTGCAACAGCTCGGCCTCGGCCAGATCTCGCTGACCCACGACGCCTTCCACGAGCTCCAGCCCTGGCGAACCGCCGCTCACCTGGAAGAACTCCTGATGACCAGCGGAGTCCTGCCTACGGTCGACAAGTACCTCTGCTCCTTCCAACGCTGGCTTCCCGGGCATCTGGCCAGCATCACCGACTCCGAGCACGTCAAAACGATCAGGCTCTTCGCGACCTGGCGCGTCCTCCCGCGGCTGCGGGCCCGCGCCGAGCGAAGTCACATCACACCCAGCGTCCGGAGGTTCGCCGCCGAACAGATCAAGTACGCGACCGCCTTCCTGCAATGGCTCGGCCAACGCAACAACAGCCTCGCGTCCTGCGGCCAGATCGACATCGACGCCTGGTGGGCCGAGAGCAGCGAACACGGCCGCACCTGCCTGAGGGCCTTTCTCAGCTGGGCCATGCAGACCCGTAACTGCCCACGCTCCCTGTCCATCCCCGCGATGAAGGTCTCCCGGCGGGCCGCACTGAGCGAAGACGAACGCCTCGACGCCCTTGGCCGACTGCTGACCGACACGGAGATTCCGATACGTCTGCGTGTCGCGGGGGTCATCGTGCTCCTCTATGCGCAGCCCGTGAGCCGCATCGTCCGGCTCAGCGTCGACGACGTGGTCCACGACGGCGACACCCTACTGCTACGGCTCGGTGAACCCGCCTCGCCCGTTCCCGCACCGGTCGCCGCTCTGCTGCTGGAGCACATAGCGAACCGCGACAACATGAACACCGCCACCAACCCCGCCTCCCGATGGCTCTTCCCGGGCCGCCGGGCAGGACAGCCAGCCCGCCCCGACCACCTGTCCACGCTCCTGAACGAGGCCGGGATCCCGGCCTCCGCAGCACGTGGCGCCGCCATCCGCCAGCAGCTCCTCGAACTGCCCGCTCCCGTCGTTGCCGACGCTCTCGGCTACCACAACAAGACCACCAGCCGCCTCATCAGAGAGACCGGCGGGACATGGAGCCGATACGCCGCTGGCGATCACACAAGGTCACCGACAAGCCGGCCTCCTCGGGGAGCCGGCGACAGTTGACTACGAGAGCCCACAGCAGAAGGCCATTCTCTAGCGGAGACGGGCCAGCAAGTGGGCGTCCAGGAAGCCCCGGTCGGAGGCCGGGTCGTGGAGCAGCCGCGCGAATGTGGCGAACCCAGCCCCGGCCAGCAACTCGGCGAAGCGGTCCGCCGGCCAGCTATAGGCGGGTGTCACCTTGTGGTCGAAGCGGACCGGCTCGGGCGCGTCGGTTCCGAAGAACGAGACCAGGAGAAGGCCCCCCGGCGCCAGGACACGCGCCTGCTCGGCGAGCAGCGCGGGTAGTTCCCCAGGAGGGGTGTGAATCATCGAGTAGTGGGCCAGCACGCCGCCGAGCGCGCCGTCCTCAACGGGGAGTTCCTCCATCCGGGCCTCATCGAACTTCAGCGCCGGTTGGGCCCGCCGAGCGTGGTCGACCATGGCCGGAGAGAGGTCGAGCCCGAAGGCATCCAGCCCCAGGTCGTGCAGCATGGCCGTCAGATGTCCGGGCCCGCAGCCGACGTCCGCCACCCGCGAATTCCCCGTCCCACGCACCAACTCGGCGAAGGTGCCGATCATGTTCCGTGTGAACGGCTGCGTCTCCAGTCGGTTAGCGAACATCTCGACGACCCCGTCGTAGGCCGTCCTGGTCTCGTCCTGGTGCTTTGCCACGGGAAGGAAGTTAGCACCCCCCATGCTCAGCTGTTCTCCGGCCCCGTGCCGAATCCTGCGCCGTCGTATCGGACTCGCTCGGCTACCAGGACAAGGCCATCACCCGGTGGCGCGACAAGCCGCTGGCGACCACAGTCAGTCACCAGCTGACTGGACTCCTCGGGGAACTGGCGACAGTTGATTAGGCGATCACACCAGTATCATGCCCCGCTCCCGCGGGGCCCGGCCTGGACGGGCCGGGGTCCATGCCCGCATGTTCCGCGGACCGGTCAGAAGTCGTCCTTGCACTTCAACTGGCGAGGTCGTGCGCGTGGTCGGCGACGGTGTCCCATGCGTGGGCGGGCAGGTCGTGGCCGGCGCCGGGGAGGGTGACCAGGCGGGCGCCGTCGACGGCGGCGGCGATGTCGCGAGCGGCGTTGGCGCGGATGAGGGGATCGTCCTGGCCGTGCAGCACAAGGGTGGGCGCCTTGAGGGTGTGCAGAGCGGGGCCGTGCCATTGCGCGCCGATCTGACGGCTCTGGGCTTGGAGATCACGCACGCCGGAAGCGTTGTGCTCGACCTGGCGGCGTGCGGCCTGCTCGTCGAAGGGATGCGCCGGGGAGGCCAGCAGCCGTGCCATGGCCAGGGCGGCCTGCAGGTCGCCGTGCGGGGTGTCGGGGAACTTCTTCAGCCGGCTGAACTTGGCCAGGGTGGTCAGCCGGACGTATTTGAGCGTGCCGAGTCCTTTGGCGTCGCTGGGCACGGCGGACGAGGTGGTCAGGGTTCGGACGCGGTCGGGGTGGCGCAGCGCGACGCGCTGGGCGATGGCGCCGCCCAGGGAGTGGCCGAACAGGTGGGCCGAGGGCCAGCCGAGGGCGTCCATGACCGCGATCGCGTCGTCGGCCATGTCCTCGGCGGTGTAGGCCTGGCCGCGCTTGCCGAACAGAGCCGAGATCGGATTGCCGGTGGGGGCGGGGGGCATGCGGGTGGAGTCGCCGGCGTCGCGCTGGTCGTAGCGGGCGACGGAGAATCCCCGGGCGGTGAACGCCTCGCACAAGCCGGTCGGCCACCAGTACCGGGACACCGCCAGGCCCATCATCAGCAGCAGGGGCTCGCCGGTGGAGGCGGGCGGGTCGTAGGCCAGGCGGACACCGTCGTTGACGGCGAAAAGGGGCGCGTTCATCTGTCTCCTTATACTGCGATCAGCGTTCGCAGTATAAGGTAAGGGGCGTGAGTGACTCAGTGGCGGTGTGGGCCCGTCCCGAACGCGGTCGGCGCGGACCGGCCCCCGAACGCAGCCGCGACCAGATCGCCCGCGCCGCGATCGCGATCGCCGACGCCGACGGACTGGCCGCGGTCTCGATGCGCGAGGTCGCCGCAAGTTTGGGCACCGGCCCCGCATCGCTGTACCGGTACGTGCGCGCCCGCGAGGATCTGCTGGACCTGATGGCCGACGCGGTCCTGGCCGAGCTGGAGCTGTCGGCGGCGCCGAGCACGGACTGGGTCGACGACCTGGTCGCGCTGGCGGGCGAGGTCAAGGCCGTTCATCTGCGGCATCCCTGGCTGCTGGACCTGCCGCCGCAACCGTCCAGGCTGGGGCCGCGGGCGATCGACTTGATCGAGCACGCGCTGGGCCTGATGCGGCACCTGCCGGTCCAGGGGCGGGTCAAGCTGGAGGTGATCGGTGTGGTGAACAGCCTGGTGGCCCAGTTCGCCCGCCACGAGACCGCCGCCGAGGCGCCGGTCTCGGACCGGCAGGCCGCGCAGACCGCCTACCTGGGCAAGGTCGCGGCTGATGGCAGCCACCCCCTGCTGGCCGCGGCCCTGGCCGACACCGCGCCCGGCGATGCGTTGGACGTCTTCGAGCCCACCATCCGCCACGTCGCCATGGGGTTGACCGGCATCGCCCACCGATAGGCTCACGGGCCTTCCACCTTGAACGTGGACACCGTTTCTCACGCAGCGGCGGTCAGCCTACCTGCGGTCCGCTCATAGTCGATCGGGCTCACATGGCCCAG
>NZ_FNCN01000009.1 GCF_900100605.1 Sinosporangium album
GCTGGTGTGGGACAACTTGAACACGCACACCTCGGCCGTGATGAGGCGGCTGATCGAGGCCCGGCCGTGGCTGACGGTGTTCCGGCTTCCGCCGTATGCGCCGGAGCTGAACCCGGTCGAGGCGGTATGGGCTCACATGAAGAAGAGCATGGCCAACCTGCCGGTGCGCACCGTGGAGGAGCTGGTTTCGGTGGTGCGTGGTCGGCTCAGGCGTGTGCAGCGCAGGCCTGACCTCATCGCCGGGTTCATCGCCAAGACGGGGCTGGACTTCCAGCCGCCCTAACCTCAGCCTTTAAACCTCTCTAGTGCCGCGTCATGCAACGTTGGTCTTGTAACCGGTCCAGCTTCGAATGACTGATCCAGGCGCGAAATCGCGCTTGGGTTCGGCTCGCGCGTTGCGCCAGCGGAGGTATGCGGCGATGGCATCGCCCTGCTCGGCGTGGCTGCGGTGGTCGGTGCCGTTGAGGGCGAAGTAGCGCGGCGCCGCGAACTCGGACTCGATCCAGTTCAACCAGGAGGTGTACGTCGGCACGAACACCAGGTCGACGGCGTTGCCCGCCGCCCAGGACCGCACCTCCGCGTGCTTGTGCGGTGCGAAGTTGTCCATGACAAGGTAGAGCTTCCCGTCCGGCCACCGCGCGCGCAGCACCTTCAGAAAAGACAGGAACTCGCGCCACCGTTTGCGCTCGCGGATGCGGTACACCAGCTTTCCGCTGCCCAGATCGAGCGCGGCGAGCATGTGCCGCACTCCCGCGGGGCGGTTGTACACCGCTCGCAGCCGGACCGGCCGGGCGGTCGGCCGCCAGGCGCGTCCGGGCCGCGGCTGCAGGTTCAAAGGCCCGAACTCGTCCACGCACACCCCCGGCCGTCGGCCGGCGGGAAGTCGTACAGTTCCAGTACCCGGCGCATCCGGGGGATGAATTCCGGGTCGTTGGACGCCTTCCACGTCTTGGTCGCCTGCCAGGTGATCCCCGCCTCGAGCAGGACGCGCCGCACGCTCTCGCGGCTGATCGAGGCCACCGCACCGGTTGCGACCAGGTACTCGGCGAGCTTGGCCAGGCTCCAGACCGAGAAGGGCAGGCCCAGGTCGCGGGGGCGGCACAGGGCGGTCAGGCGGATCCGGCGGCGGATCGCCTCACCGATCGTCCTGGGCCTGCCCCCGCTCCATTTTGGGTTCAGGGCCGCGAATCCGATGTCGTTGAAGTCGTGGATGACGCCCCGCACGTACTCCTGCGAGCAGACGAGCAGGTGCGCGATGTCGGGTGCGCTCCGCCCCTGGGCGGACATCAGCACGACGATCGCCCGCCGCAGTTTGACGGGGTCTTTGGCGGTGCGGCCGATCTGCTGCAGCCGTCGCCCCTCGGCCATCGTGACCGGCCTGACGAACACTTCGGGTAATCGCCCCATCGCCACCTCCGAGACAGCGTCCGCAAGTAGCGTGGCTCACCCGTTGCTAAACATCAATTACACGAACAACGATCCTGGACACGGCACTAGGGCTGCCCCGCTCGATGACCTCCAAGTGCGGGACGTGTGCGAGATGATCGAGGAATGATTCTATCGATGCTTGGCATCCCCACAACGGGCGATGCTCAACGCCGCCGATGACGCGATGGGAGAAAGCCCAAGTCGGCGCGACTCTCATCAATGCGGAGAGCCGGGCGGGGAACTGCGGCCGCACCGCGCTCTCCGGCCGACCGCCCGGCAGCCGTGTACCTAACCTGTCAGGTCAGTACACCTAGCCGACCGGCCGGGCCGCCGGCCGCTCAGGAGCCGGCGGCGGTCCCGCTGATCTCCTCGGCGAGGTCGGCGGGGGAGGTCACCGGCATCCGGCAGGTGAAACCGCGGCACACGTAGGCCGCGGGGGCGCCGCGCACCGGACCGCGTCCTTCGAGGAGCGGCACCACGCCGGAGCCGCCCGGGTGGGCGGTGTCGCCCTCCGCGTCCCCTTCGGGGTCGCCTTCCATATCGCTGCCCTCTGTGTCGGCCAGGGCGACGACGAGACCGGGCGAACTGGACAGCAGCGCTGTACGGTGCAGAGCCCGCGTGTTCGGGGCGTCGAGCGGACCGACGACGGCCACCTCGACGGGACCCGCGAGAGCGGCCTCGGTCACGGCGAGGCCCCAGCCGGCGAAGCGCGCGTGCCGGGGGGCGAGAACGGAAACCGTGCCGAGAGCCTGCAGGGCGGCCTCGCGGTGACGGGCGGACCCGGTGAGGGCCGCGTAGGTCAGCAGCGCGCCCGCCGCCGCGAACCGCCCGGAGGGGGTGGCGTTGTCCGTGGGGTCTTTGGGCCGTTGGAACAGGGATTCGGCGTCGTCGGCGGTGTCGTAGAAGCCGCCCTCGCCGTCGCCGAAACGGTCGAGGACGACGTCGAGCAGCTCGCCGGCCCTGGCGAACCAGCGGGTCTCCCCGGTGACGGAGTAGAGCGCGAGCAGTCCCTCGGCCACATCGGCGTAGTCCTCAAGCACGCCCGCGTTGGCACCGACCCGCCCGTCCTTCGAGGTGCGGGCCAGACGTCCGCGGTCGATGTGCAGCGAGTCGAGGAGCTCCGCCGCCTGGCGCGCCGCCTCGATCAGGTCGGGCCGCTCGAACAGGAGGCCGGTCTCCGCGAGCGCCGCGACGGCCAGGCCGTTCCACGCGGCGACCACCTTGTCATCGCGCCCGGGGCGCACGCGGCCGGCGCGGGCGGCGAGCAGAGCGGCACGGACGCGGGCCAGCCTGGCACTGTCGGGAACGTCGTTGAGAAGCTGCAGCACGGACGCGCCGTGCTCGAAGGTGCCCGCCCGGGTGACCGAGAAGGCCGCGGCGGCGAAGGCGGCGTCCTCCTCGCCAAGCACCTCGCGCAGCTCGTCCGGAGTCCACACGTAGAACTTGCCCTCGACCCCCTCGCTGTCGGCGTCGAGGGCCGAGGCGAACCCGCCTTCCGGCGTACGCATCTCCGCCAGCAGCCAGTCGGCGGTCTCCAGCGCGACCCTGCGCGCCAGCACGGTGCCCGTGGTCCGCCACCAATGGGTGTAGACCCGCAGCAGGAGGGCGTTGTCGTAGAGCATCTTCTCGAAGTGCGGCACGACCCACTTGGCGTCGACGCTGTAGCGGGCGAATCCCCCCGCGAGCTGGTCGTAGATCCCGCCCCGTGCCATCGCGGACAGCGTGTGCTCGGCCATGGAGAGTGCCTCGGCCCCGCCGTGGCGCAGTAGGAACTCCAGAACCATCGACGGTGGGAACTTCGGTGCCCCTCCGAACCCCCCGCGAACCGGGTCGAACTCGCCCGTGAGGTTCTGGAGGGCCTCGACCACCGCCTCGCGGCCCGGCACCGGCCCGGTGGGGAACGACGAGGCGTCGGTGAGAGCCGCCACGACCTTGGCCCCTTGGGTGATCACCTGTTCGCGCTCGTCGCGCCAGGCGGCCGCGACACCGCTCAGCAGCCGCTGGAAATGCGGCTTCGGGAAGTAGGTGCCGCAGTAGAACGGATGTCCTTCAGGTGTGGCGAACACCGTCATCGGCCAGCCGCCCTGACCGCTCATGGCCTGGGTCGCCGACATGTAGACCGCGTCGACGTCGGGCCGTTCCTCCCGGTCGACCTTGACATTGACGAAGTGCTCGTTCATCAGCGCCGCGGTCGCCTCGTCCTCAAAGCACTCGTGGGCCATGACATGGCACCAGTGGCAGGCTGAATAGCCCACGCTGATCAGCAGCGGCACGTCCCGTCGGCGGGCCTCCGTGAACGCCTCCTCGCCCCACTCGAACCAGTGGACCGGGTTGTCGGCGTGTTGCAGGAGATATGGAGAGGTCGCTGTGCCAAGCCGGTTCATGAGTTCAGACTTTCACACCGGTGTCCCCGTCACTGCGCGCCCCGACGGCCCCCTGGTCCCTCGTCGGCGCTGCGGAGCAGGTCCAGGAGCGTCACGCGTTGATCGGCGGTCAGGGCCGACAGGATCGGCGTGTTCTTCAGCAGGTGGACGATGAACCGCTGTCTCATCTCGTGGCCGCGCTGGGTGGCGACGAGCTGCTTGGCGCGGCGGTCGGCGGGGTCGGGCTGGCGCTCGGCAAGCCCGAGTTGTTCGAGTTCGTCAGCGATGCCGGTGATGTGTGAGGGCTCGCAGTGCATCTGACCGGCGATCTCGCCGAGACGCAGGGGATTCCCGAGCCGCAGGAGAACGTGAGCCTGAGGCGGGGAGAGGCCGATCGCCGCCGCCGAGGTCTCCAGATGCGTCCTGAGCCTCGCCATGACGACGATCAACCGTGTGAGGGATTCGACCTCGTCGTCCTGAGGGCGGGTGCCCGACTCGTCCAAGGGCGTTGACATACGGGAGCCTCCCCAGAAACCGGCGTCACCACCGAAACGATTTCATCACAGATGACATTCCGGAAATTCCGTATGGCGTAGGCCAAAGGGCCTACGCCATACGGTGTGGTGTGTGATCACGGCATAAGCCCGGCCGGGGCACAGGCCGTACGGGCTCGGTGGCGTGATCAGAAGGCGAGCACGCGCAGGACGAGCGCGGCGATGGCGAGGATCAGCAGCGGCAGCGGCCGGAGCGTCTGGTTGGCCGTGTCGCCCGCCCGGACGTGGGTGCCGATCGCGCCGAGCATGACCAGGATGAGCCCCGCGGGGGCGAGGATGCCCAGGATGCCGATCCAGATGCCGGCGAGCACGCCGAGACCGCCGAGCACCTCCAGGAGGCCGACGATCCGCATGAAACCGGGGGCCACGCCTAGGCGCCCCAGCTCGGTGACCATGGCCGGCTGGGCGAGCAGCTTGGGCAGGCCCGCCAGGACGAAGAGGATGGCCGTGATCACGGCCACGATGACGAATGCGATGAACATGGGTTTGTACCTTTCCCTGCGCCGGCCTGCCTGTCCGGCGGGCGCGGCGGGACAGCGGGGAAGGGCACGCGGCGCTACCCCCGACAGATTGTTTAACTCGCTGAACTATAGCTCGGCTGAAGTTGTCTGTCTGTGTGGGGGAGGGACGAGTCGGGTCAGCGTGTGCGTCCGCGGGGTTTGAGTGGTACGGCGGGCAGCGCCGGCGCGTTCAGACGGGGTCCCGCATAGCCGTGCACGGTGCCGAAGAGCTCGCCGTCCGCCCATTCCTGCCGGGCCTGCGCGATCTCCTGGCCGGTGCGCCCCACGAAGTTCCACCACATGACGATCTCCTCGTCGAACGGCTCGCCTCCGAGCAGCATCAGGCGGCTGCCCGCCGAGGTGCGCAAGCGCAGCTCGCGGCGGCCCGTGCCGAGGTAAAGGAGCGCTCCGGGAGGCACGGGGACGCCGTCGACCTCCGTCTCCCCGGAGAGGTTGACGACGGCATGCTCGAAGTCGTACTCGACGGGCAGCCGCACGTCGGCGTCGGCGGACAGCACGAGATCGGCCCCGACCAGCGGCGAGTACGCCGTGCCCGGCGAGGCGGCGCCGGCGAGCTCACCCATGACGACGGTCGCGGTCACCTGCCTTTCGCGCAGGACCGGCAGCGCGACGTGGTGTTCGAACGCCGGCGCGACATGGCGGTGGGCGTCCGGTAGCGCCACCCAGAGCTGAGCCCCGTGGAGGATGGGCGGATGGGTGTGCGGTGACTCCTCCGAGTGCGCGATAGCGCGCCCGGCCGTCATCAGCCCGAGCTCGCCCGGCCGAATGGTCTGCAGGCTGCCCAGGCTGTCGCGGTGCAGGACCTCGCCGTCCAGCAGCCAGCTCACGGTCTGCAGCCCGATGTGCGGGTGCGGCGGTACCTGCATGCCCGGCTCGGTGGCGATGTCGTCCGGCCCGTAGTGATCGATGAAGCACCAGGCGCCCACCATCCGGCGGCCGAGCGTCGGCAGCAGCCGGCGCACCTGAGTGCTCTCGCCGAGCCGCACCATGCGGCCGGGGAACAACTGGTGGACCGGCTCCGCCGCCGTGTCCCGGTGCCCGCCGCACACGGTGACGGCCGGATGGGTGTCGAGATTGCTCATGAACCCAACCTAACCCTGCGGGGGTACGGCGAAATGCCCAGGTCGGCCGGTCGCCGCGGTACGGCGGGGGCCAGTGGGATGCGGGGAGGGGCGGCCGGGCGTAGGCTCAGTGCTCGTGGATCCGCACGACGTCTCGGCCCATGCCGGCCGGCCGCTCTCCGCCCTCACCAGAAGAGACGTGATCAGAGCGCTTCTCTCCATCCCCTCCGGAGCCGCCCTAGTCGCGCTTCCCGGCCTGCGCCGCGCGATGCTGGCCGAGGGCGACCCGCTGACACCGGTCTTCTGGGACTCGGCGCGCGAGGCGCTGCGCTCCATCGAGGCGGGTGAGGCGACCGTCGGCGACGTGCACCGGTGGCTGGAGTCGAGCGGCACCGAGCCGATCCTGCTGACGCGCGACTACTTCGTCTGGCCGGAGGAGGACGAGCGGGGGCCGAAGGCGAAAGAGCTCCACGCCATGCTCGTGGCCTACCTTGAGGAGCTCGTCGCGAAGGGGGAGATCGCCCCCGACGCGCTGGCCCTCGGCGACCGGGCGGCGCGCGACGCCTACGAGACGCTCCAGGAGCGCTGGCTGAACAGTCCGCTGCCCGACGGCAGGGTTCCGAGCATCGTGATCGGTGACGAGCAGGACCAGGAGCTGTTCGCGGCCTGGGACGAGGAGGAGGCGTTCGCGCTGAGCGAGCTGCGCCGCATCGTCCAGGAGCTGCCGGTGAGGCCGCCGGAGCCCTCCGCCGCCGAGTTGGCGCAGGTGTGTGCGGAGCTGCGCCGGCTGCTGGTCGATCCGATCTATCCCGGCAACGTCCTCAAGGCGTGCGCGGGTTTCGACGGGGACGAGTTCCCCGCCGACGACGCCGAGCTGTGGGTGGCGGTGGCGGCGGGCATCGTGGGCCCGATCTCCGATGTGGCCGATGAGGAGGCGGTGGAGAGGTTCACCGATCTCGACGTGGGCCTCACGCTGGAGGACTCCACGCTCGCGGCGCTGTGCGCGATCCACCACGCCGACTGGCTCGCCGTGACGGGGGCCCTGGTGCGCAGGGGGCCGGGCGTGCTCGTGTCGCCGGAGCGCGTGGCCCGGCTGATCGCCGAGTCCGATGACATCGACGTCGAGATGGACGACCCTGACGATCTTGAGGCTATCGAGACGCTGTTCGCGTCCGTCGTGCCGCTCTGGGAGCGGCTCGGCATCGTCGACTCCGGCGAGGTCTTGACCCCGCTCGGCTGGTGGGGGCTGCCGAAGGCCGTGGAAAGGGCCTGGGCGCAGGCCGACTGACCGCCCCAGACCCTGTGGCCCGGCCCCAGGTGACCTGGGCTTGGGTGGAGACTGAGGTACTGACGCCGTGCGCCTGAGATCGGTACGATCATCTTTGCCCGGACTGCCCTGACCGACTGGGAAAGGTGCTTTTCGAAGGCGCCGACGGCCTGATCTATGGTTTCAATCCCAGCACAGCTGGAGATTCTTGTTCGCCGTTGTGATTCACGCCTTGATATCGTCCTCCAGCGCATTGATGAAGGTACATCCCGCAACGAATAGGTTTGCTAGTAGGCAAACAGATACACTCGCCGCCTTGAGACTCCGTCGGACCTAGATTTCACAAGCGTCATGTGTTGCACACGGTAGCAGGTCAACTGGCAGTCCTGTTCGAGGTCTGCTGTCTTTCCTGGACCTGTGCCGCAGGATCCGAATAAGTTGTTCGCAACTGGATTGGCTAGGATTTCAGCCATCCATGCTTAGCGAGTTGATCATATGCCCGTTGAATGTGATTCGGCGTGAAAAGCTCTTGCTTGCGATTGCTCCAATCCTGAACTCCTTGAATTACGTCGGCAACGGTTGGCATGGATTCCAGTCCGGATTCAATGGCGACCCAGTGGACAGTGCTGAGAAGTTCGACGCCGTAGGGCGATGAAAAACCGAGGAGGAGCTCTTCGATTGCGGTGAATCCTTCGCGCAGGCCGGGAGCGTTCTTGTCGACCCAGATTTGGGCCGTGGCCGCAGCGTTGGGCATTAGCTGTATTGGTCGGAGCTTCAGCACATGCTCGGAGCGGTCTCCGTATCCGCGTAGATAGTGTCCTTCCATCCGCTGGAGAACATGGTTTAGATTCTCGGCGTAAGGACCGTATCGCCCTCGCATGAACCTCAGTTGAAGATTCTCTCCCCACGCCTGAAGCAGGTAGGTGAGCTTCTGGATCTCTAGAAGCGAAACGCCGTCAAGAATAACGAAATTCTCGGCTTTTGCGATGCCCATATAGCGATGCATGAGTTCGAGAAGGGCGGCGCGTCCCCGAGTCATGTGGGGTGGTGAAGTTGCTATGGGCATTGCAGTGGGCTCTGGTGCTCCTGCGGGTGGAAATAGCTGGACTCTCACACCTTCAAGTGGCAGTAGCGCCTTAATGATCACAGGGCGAACCGCATCCCATTCAAGTCCTCCGTTGCCGCATCCCAGTGCCGGTACTGCTATTGAGGAAATCTCGTACTGCGAGATGACTCTGACCAGATCGGCAAGTCCTTGCTCGATATCCTTGAGTCGGGACTTTGATCGCCAGTGGTCCTTGGTGGGGAAGTTTATGATGTATCTGGGGTTGTCGAGTCGACCGTTGTCGTGGACATGCATGTGGCCAAGCCGGACTTCCCCGCGGGCGCAAGCAGACTTGTAGGCTCGGTAGTTCTCGGGGAATGCCTGCTTAAACTGCAGTGCAATCCCTTTACCCATAACGCCGACAGTGTTAACGGTGTTGACCGCTGCTTCGACGTCGGTATCGAGCATGTTTCCTCGAACCTCTTCGATCACTTTAGCGGCCTCCACTTCCGCCTGCGCAAAGATTGAACCCGTGCGGCTTTTCTAGTAATACCAATCTCTTCGACATACCACGTAAGTGGGTTTGTCGTTCTCTTCGAGAATTCTATTCACCTCCTCCTCTTTATCGGAGGTCATTGTTGCTATGCCGAGTAAGCAGTGCCAGGGTACCTCGCGGTGTACGAGAAATTCCGCCATGCGTCGGCGCATTCTGTCCGGGTCTTCGGCTGTGTTATGCCAATGCCTGGACTCCATCAGCGGCCAGTCTATGACTCGCTCTAAGCTCTCTAGATTATCGAAGTATTCGGTGATCTCGCTGGCGCAGTTGCCGTCTGTAAAAACAAAGTCTAGCCGCTTGGACGATATTTGGTCAACTGATGTAACTAGATAGATGAGCGAATCTTGGCCATCTTGATACTGTTCGACACTTCCTTTGCTGATCACATATAGCATTGGCGATCGTGGGGCGAAATAGAAGGGGACATAGTTGGCCGGGAATCCTCCCGGTGGTCGTGTGACCGCTATCGACCTGCGTCTACGCTTGACATCAAGATCTCCCACTTCGACCACAAGCTTCTGGGCTTCTCGGACCAGTGAATCACAAAGCAGTGCCCCACTATTGAGGATTTGAGGCAAATTTTGTATATGTGTGAAGTGGTAGATGAGGCGTTCGGTAGGCACGTGAACTTTAAGCCCTTCGGGCGGGTAGTATCAGCTTGTACAGTCGATCTATGGTGTCCTTGAACGATCTATTTTCGTTGGGTGCCTCAGTGTAACCGCATAGCTTCCGGTGGGTTTGCCTTGAACGTGATCGTGACCCCGTTTGTTGAGGGGCTCCTTCTCGGTGTCGGGGCTGATCTGCCACAGAACACCCTGATCTGGGATCACGGTGTGACGATTCCCGGGAGCAGCAGGGGTCTCTGAGTGCGAAACTCGTCGCTTAGCCCCTACAGAATGATCTCCGTTGTGGTTTGATCTCTCGCGGTATCCAGAGAGAGGAGCGATAGGTGGCGCGGCTGAAGCCGTGAGAGGTCAGTGGCGAGTCACGGGCGGTCTTCAAGTCACTGCTGCCCAAGCACCGGCACCGGATCCGCCACTCGGGGCGCAAGCGGCTGGATGACCGCCAGGTGGCGCAGCGCATCTTGTTCGTCCTGAACACCGGGATCGCACGGAGCAACTGCAGCGGGAACCGGGCTACGGGATCGGACATGACGTGTCGGCGGCGGCCGACCGAGTGGCAAAGGGCGGCGTCCGACAGCGCTTGCACGCGGTCCTCCTCGATCCGCTGCTGCCGACGTCCTCGACTTCTCCTACGCTGTGATGAATTCTTCCCACATTGGAGCGTCAAAGGGGGAGCCGAGCCGGTCGACTGAGGCCGCTCAGGTAGCACGCACCACCTGATCGCTGACGCCACCGGCATTCGCTTTGATAGGCGGCAACCGCAAGGATGTCACCCAGGTGGTGCCATGCGGGATCTGCTGGCGCCGTCTGAACTCATTGCGTTAGCAGGTCTTAGACAAGCAGTCCCTCAAGGCGGTCCACCCGCTCGCCGACTCGTTGAACAGATGATCGAGGAGCGGCTCGGCATCGTCGACTCCGGCGAGGTCTTGACCCCGCTCGGCTGGTGGGGGCTGCCGAAGGCCGTGGAAAGGGCCTGGGCGCAGGCCGACTGACCGCCCCAGACCCTGTGGCCCGGCTGACTTGTGACCCGGCGGACTCGTGACCCGGCCTAGGGCCGGCCTAAGGCTGGTCACCGCGGACGCTGGCGAGGTAGGACTCGGCCACGAGCTCCACGTAGTCCGGGTGGCGGCGGATATAGGCCGCGATGAACGGGCAGGCGGGCACGACGGTCAGCCCGGCGTCCCGGCTCGCGTCGAGCGCGGCGCGGGCGAGGCGGCTGCCGAGCCCCTGGCCTTCGAACTCGGGGTTCACCTCGGTGTGCGGGAAAATGATCTTTTCCCGCTTGAGGCGGTATTCCGCGAATCCCGCCAGAGCGCCGTCGACCAGCACTTCATAGCGGGACGCCTGGGGATTGTCGACGACCCGGATGTCTTGCCCCATGCCGTGCCTTTCTTGGTGCGGGCTCGGTCCACAACTGGCGCGAACCGATTGAATGCGACGAAGGAGAACGAGGCTCCTGCTAGGAGCCGCCGTTCTCCTTCCTCTTCTTCTTGAAGTCGGCCTCGGAGGGCACCTCGATGCGGGCGATGTGCCTGTTCATCGATTTGATGAGCAGGAACAGCGCGAACGCGATCGCTGCGATGACCAGGAAACCGAGGACCCCGGGGGTCACGGCTGCGACGGAGTTGGCAGGGTTCACCGTTCCAGTCTGCCACCTGGTACCCGCGCCGCCGTCAGTGGCAGGCCCGCGTCACCTCGCCTGCGTGAATGCCGCTGAACAGGTCGTCCTCGGGCAGCTCACTCGGGACGAGGGACCGCGCCAGGTGGTATTCCTCGGTGGGCCACACCTCCCGCTGCAGCTCGATGGGGCAGGAGAACCACGGCCCGTCCGGGTCGACCTGCGTGGCGTGTGCGATCAGCGCCTGGTCGCGGATCTCGTAGTACTCGTCGCAGGTGATCTTCGTGGTGACGGGCCACTTCTCCGGCCGGTCCTCCCACCTGCTGATCCAGTCGGCGTACGGCGAGCCCATGCCGCGCGAGGTCATCGCCTCGTGCAGCACCTCGAACTTCTCCTTGCTGAAACCCATGTGGTAGTAGAGCTTGAGCGGCTGCCACGGGTCGCCGGTGCCGGGGTAACGGTCGGGATCCCCCGCGGCCTCGAACGCCTCGACGGACACGCGGTTGGTCATGATGTGGTCGGGGTGCGGGTAGCCGCCGTCGTCGTCATAGGTCAAGATCACGTGAGGCTTGAACTCCCGTACGGCGGCGACCAGGGGAGCGGAGGCCACCTCCAGGGGCTGGAGGGCGAAGCAGCCCTCGGGCAGCTCCTCCTCCTCGCTCTCGGGCAGGCCGGAGTCGATGAAGCCGAGGAAGCGCTGCTGCACCCCGAGGATCTCGCGGGCACGCTCCATTTCCTTTCTGCGCACCTCGGTGATGTCGGCGAGGATCTCGGGGCGGTCCATCTTCGGGTTGAGGATCGACCCGCGTTCGCCTCCGGTGAGAGTACAGACGAGCACGTCAACACCCTCCGCGACATACCGCACCATCGTCGCGGCCCCCTTGCTGGACTCGTCGTCGGGATGGGCGTGCACGGCCATCAAACGGAACGTCGCGCTCACGGGCTCGAAGTCTCCTCTAGGACTGGAACGCTCTGCCGCCAGGTAGTTTGCTTGGGCAGGCGCGGGGGCGGGCCCCCCGCAGGGGACAATTGTTTCGGATAACGCCGCGGAAGTGCAGGGAGATTCCTTCATGGTCACCAGAGACGTCGAGAACGGCCATCAGACCGTCCCGGTTCTCGGCAGTCCTGACGATCTCCCGGACAGACCCGCCCGGCCCGGGCGATTCATCGTGCATGCCGTGATCGGGGTGCTTGTAGCGGTCTTCGCGGGGGGGTGGGGGTATCTGATGCTCGCCGCCGGAGGGAACCCCGCGATCATCGATCAGACGATCAGTTTCGACACGAGTAGACCCGACTCCGCCGGGATAACATTTGAGATAGTCAAGCCGGCCGATCGGAGCGCTGTCTGCAGGATCCGAGCCGATGATGTCAACCATGTGGAGGTGGGCAGCCGCGAGGTCACTATCCCCGCTGGTGAGGGAATTGTCCGGCTCAAGGAGACGCTGGCGACCAGCGCCCAGGCCACATCGGTCAGCGTCTACTACTGTCATCTCACATAGTGAGATATTCGGGGAAGCGTTCCGGCAGGTTACTTGTTAGCCTGTCGAGATTCGAACGTCTGTAACCAAAGCTCTAGCCCCCAGAGGAAGCAAGGAGAACCCGTGGCCGAGTCCCACGACGCTAACGTCACCTGGCTGACGCAGGAGGCGTATGACCGCCTTAAGGCGGAGCTGGAATACCTCTCGGGCCCCGGGCGCGTCGACATCGCGAGGAAGATCGAAGCCGCCCGCGAGGAGGGCGACCTTCGGGAGAACGGCGGATACCACGCCGCGAAGGAAGAACAGGGCAAGATGGAGGGCCGCATCCTCCAGCTTCGCCACCTCCTCGACAGCGCGAGGGTCGGCGAAGCGCCGCGCACCGAGGGCGTGGTCGGTCCAGGCATGACCGTCACCATCCGATTCCAGGGTGATGAGGAGGAGGTGACCTTCCTCCTCGCCTCGCGGGAGGAGAGCGGGGCGCCCATCGACGTCTACTCGCCGAGGTCCCCGCTCGGTGCGGCGATCAACGGCAAGAAGATCGGCGAGGTGGCGACCTACACGATGCCCAACGGGCGGCAGAACACCGTCGAGATCCTTGAGGCGGTTCCATACGTCGGGAACTGACACAGAGACTGGCGATCCGCTGGGGGCCGGGGCCTCCCAGCGGATCTTTGTATTTCGCACAAGATCTCAAATGGCCAAAATGGGGAGACCTATGGGGATTGGTGAAATAGGAGGCATTGCCTCCACGCTGATCTTCGGGTAGAGCTTCTGGAGGGTGTCTCCGAAGCGGAGGAAAGGGGTGGTCGCGTGCTCGACCAGCGAGCGCGTGCCATGCCCCCCGACCCCCAGGAGCCTCCCCAAGGCCGGCCCGCCGGCCGTCGCGGCCTGTCACGCGCGGTCGCCGCGGCCAGGCGGGATCTCGCCTACAGGCCGAGGCTCCGGCCGTACGGCACAAGCCCCCGCGCGGCCCGCGGCACCATGGCGGCCGTGGCGGTGGGGGTGGCGGCCAGCCTGGTGATCGGCCTGCTGGCGTGGAAGCAGATGGCCGTGACCGACGGGCCCGCCGAGAGCACGAGCGTGACAAGGCGGCCCGCGGAACGGCAGGGCGGTTTCGTGGCGGGCTCGGCCCCGGTCCGGCCCGCGGTCGAGCCTGTGGCCCCCCTGAAGGCATTACGCACGCCGCATCTCTTCGTCGTCACCAAGAAGAGCGTGACCCGCGCCACGGCGGAGCGGGTGGCCCGGGCCAAAGGGGTCCGCGCGGTGGAGGCCGCCGACGCGGCCTCGGTGCGGATCGACGGCAAACAGGTTCAGACGCTGGGCGTCAGCCCGTCGACCTTCCGGGCCTTCACCCCCGAACGCACGGCGAAGTCCAACGAACTGTGGGCGAACATCGCGGCCGGGGACGTGGCCGTGTCCTTCGTCCTCGGCAACGACGGTGGGTTACCGCTCGGCACGGTCGCCTCCAGCGGGGGGCGATCGCTGCGTGTCGGGGCGTACGCCACGACGGGCATGGGGGCGATCGACGCCGTCGTGTCCAGGCAGACCGCGCGCATGCTCGGCATCCCCGAGAACAACGCCCTGATCGTGAGCGCCCCCTCGGTCGATTCGACCCGGCTGCGCCGGACATTGCTGCGGGTGCTGCCGAAGGGCACGCAGATCGCGCTGGTCAACCCCGTGTCGGTTCGGGCCGCGGGCACTGGGCGGACGACCGCCTTGCCGCCCACGGCCTTCGCGAGCGACAACCAGATCCGCACCGCGCTCACCGCGGCCGCGAGCAAGCTGGGACGGCCCTATGTGTGGGGGGCAGAGGGGCCGGACTCCTTCGACTGCTCGGGCCTGGTCCAGTGGGCCTTCGCCCAGGCGGGCATCAGGGTGCCCCGGGTGACGCATCAGCAGTTCGTCGCGGGTGCGCAGATTCCGCTGGAGCAGGCGCGTCCGGGAGACCTCATCTTCTGGCGCCACGATCCCACGAACCCCGGCTATGTCTCGCATGTGGCGATCTACTGGGGTGACGGGAAGATGCTGCACGCCCCGCGCACGGGCGACGTCGTCAAGATGGCTCCGGTCACGACACGCAACCTCGCCGGGGTGGTACGCATCAGCCCGAATGTCGCCGCTCGCGTCCGCTGACCTCGGGCCACCGGGGCGCGGGCCGTACCGCGGTGTTTCCACCGCCCCGGTGACGTTCGGGGGAGTGATGTTCGCCACACCGCCGGTCCCAGGCATGGCCCGGCAGCGGCGCCCGGAGCGCCAGACGGCCGGCACGCCGGTTCTCGGCCGGACGTGTGCGTCTGGTGCGCTGGGACCACCGGGGCGCGGCTCCCCGATCTTCGCGAGGTGCCGAGGCGGGTCGGGTGTGCGGGCGAGAGGGGACCACGGGTTGACGATTGAGGAACTGCGGAGTGCCGCGGTGGCGCTCGGCAGCGGCCCGTGCGCCGATCCCGACTGGGCAGCGGAAACGGCCGCCCAATGGACTAAACCTCTTTCCCGATTGGTTTAGACCTCCTTGAATGGTCTGGACCAATTCCAAAAATTGTTCTCATAATCTTGCCTATAGATGGGTAGGAGTTCTGGATACCGCGGCGACCGCCTGCGTGGATGTGCGGTGGGAGATCACGCGCGGTGCGCCGTGTCGAAAGTGCGCGGGCGGTCGTGCGCGCATCACGGAATTCACTCCATGACAACAGAGACAACCGAATGGAAACGCCGTCGCCAGATCGTTAAACGGTCCGCAACCCGCCGTTCGAATGGTCTATGCCAATTGGATTGATTGCGGATACTTCGCTGATGATGTTCTGGCCCCTGAGAGCGTGAGGAGCCGCTGTCGTGTCAGTGTCAATCGAGGTACCCGCCCCGACGTCGCATTCCGAACTGGCCGCCTGGGTCGAACAGATCGCGCAATTGACCGAACCGGACCGGGTCGAGTGGTGTGACGGCTCCGAGGCCGAGTGGACGCGCTTGACGAACCTGCTGGTGGAGCAGGGCACGTTCAAGCGCCTCAGTAAGCGGCAGAACAGCTTCTACGCGGCCTCGGATCCGACGGACGTAGCGCGGGTCGAGGACCGCACCTACATCTGCTCGGAGCGCGAGGACGACGCCGGGCCCACCAACAACTGGATCGCTCCGGACGAGATGCGGGCCACCTTCGGCGAACTCTTCAAAGGCTGTATGCGCGGCCGCGTCATGTACGTCGTGCCGTTCTGCATGGGGCCGCTCGGTGGTGAGATCTCCCAGCTCGGCGTGGAGATCACCGACTCTCCCTACGTCGTGGTCTCGATGCGCGTGATGACCAGGATGGGGGACCGCGCGCTGCGCCTCATCGAGGAGCGCGGCACCTACGTCAAAGCGGTGCACTCGGTCGGCGCGCCCCTGGCGCCCGGCCAGAAGGACGTGCCCTGGCCGTGCAGCCGGACGAAATACATCAGCCACTTCCCCGAGACCAGGGAGATCTGGTCCTACGGCTCGGGCTACGGCGGCAACGCGCTGCTCGGCAAGAAGTGCTACGCCCTGCGGATAGCCAGTGTCATGGCGCGCGACGAGGGCTGGCTGGCCGAGCACATGCTGATTTTGAAGCTGACCCCGCCGCGAGGGGAGTCTCGTTACGTCGCCGCCGCCTTCCCGAGCGCGTGCGGAAAGACCAACCTCGCCATGCTCCAGCCGACCATTCCAGGGTGGAAGGTCGAGACGATCGGCGACGACATCGCGTGGATGCGTTTCGGTGAGGACGGCCGGCTTTATGCGATCAACCCCGAGGCGGGCTTCTTCGGGGTCGCGCCGGGCACAGGCGAGTCGACGAACGCCAACGCGATCAGAACGCTGTGGGGCAACAGCATTTTCACCAACGTCGCCCTCACCGACAACGGGGATGTCTGGTGGGAGGGGCTGACCGATGAGCCGCCCGCGCATCTGACCGACTGGAAGGGCCGCGACTGGACGCCCGGCGCCGCCGAGCCCGCGGCCCACCCCAATGCCAGGTTCACGACTCCCGCCGCGCAGTGCCCGACGATCGCGCCCGAATGGCAGGACCCGAAGGGCGTGCCCATTTCCGCGATCCTGTTCGGCGGCAGGCGGGCGACGGCCGTACCGCTCGTCACCGAGTCGCTGAGCTGGCAGCACGGTGTGTTCCTGGGCGCGAACGTGGCGTCGGAGAAGACGGCCGCCGCCGAGGGTACGGTCGGCGAGTTGCGCCACGACCCGTTCGCGATGCTGCCCTTCTGCGGCTACAACATGGGCGACTACTTCGAGCACTGGCTGTCGGTCGGCAGAGCCGCGGAACCGGACCGGCTTCCGCGTCTCTACTACGTCAACTGGTTCCGCAAGGGGGAGGACGGCTCCTTCCTGTGGCCGGGCTTCGGTGAGAACAGCCGGGTCCTCAAGTGGATCGTCGAGCGCCTCAACGGCACGGCGGAGGCCGTGTCCACGCCGATCGGGCTCGTTCCTCCGGCATCCGCGCTGGACACCGAGGGCCTGGACATCGATTCGGCCGACCTGGACACTCTGCTTTCCGTCGACACCGAGGTCTGGAAGCACGAAGCGTCCTTGATTCCTGCTCATTTCCGGACCTTTGGCGAGCAACTTCCGAAGGAACTCTGGGACGAGTACAACGACCTGGTCACCCGTCTGGGCTGACCTGACCGCCCGGATTCGATCCGGGCGCCCGGGGGTGTCCGCCAAAGGCGTCGGGCACCCCTGTGTGCTTCGTTTTCAAGGAGCTCCGACATCCAGACTTGACGAATCCCTGAAAGCTCTCATAAACCTCCCCATAGGTTGCCGCGTCTGTCACCATGACGAAAAAACTCCTCCTTTGCGGAAGGGGAGGTTCGGCATGGAGTTTGTTTTACTGGTCGCCGCGGCGGCCACTGCTATCTACACAGGAACTTCAGCGAACAGGTTGACCGCTGAGCACGCGCGTGTGCATGAGGTGGCGAGCGATCTCCACCGAGACGATCTGACGACATACGAGCTGGCCTACCTCGCCGGGGGCCCGCGCCGTGTGGTCAACACCGCGCTTGCCGGCCTCGCGAGCGCCGAGGCCGTCCGCATCGCCCGTGGCGGCCTGGTGACCTTGGTGAGCGGGGCCTCTCCGCCCGCTGAACCCGTCCAGCAGGACATCATCGCCGCCCTGACCGACGCCGGAGGCTCCATGCAGATCGGAGCCCTCCGAAGCACGGTGGCCAGGGGGACGGCCATGGCCGCGCTGAAGGAGCGGATGACCGGCCACGGACTCGTCATCCCCGACGAGTCCCTGGCGCGGCTGCGCGGACGCGCTACGGGGCTGCGCATCGCGTCGATCGTCTCGATCGTGATCTCCGTGGCGTCGCTGATCGCCGAGATCACGCTGATCCATCCGCGACTGACGGCCACGGCGGCGGTCATCGTGGCCGCCGTCGCCGGTGTCATCGGGCTCATCATGCTGCGCCGACATCAGCAGGGCCTCGTCGATGCCCCTCTGAGCGGTCCGGGCCGCGAGGCCGTCGCCTCGGCCCGGCGGCGCCACATCCCCGGCGTACGCGTGGAGGGGGCGGTGGCCATCGCGCTGATCCCCGTCGCTCTGTACGGCATGAGCGAGATCGGCGACGCCGAGATCCGTGACGAGCTCTCGGCGCGGGAGTCGCGTTCCTCCGGCGATGGAGGGGCCGCCCCCGGTGCCTGCGGCGGTGGTGACATGAGCGGCAGCGGGTCCGACGGCGGGTCCGATGGCAGCTCAGGTGGCGGTGGCGGCAGCGGTGGATCGAGCTGCGGCGGTGGTTGCGGTGGCGGCGGTGGCGGCTGCGGTGGTGGTGGTGGCGGCTGACCTCGCTCCGGCGAGGCGCGTCGTATACGTGGCGTAGCCGTACCGCGGAGACCTGCGCCGCGGGAACCTGCGCCGCGAAGACCTGCACTGTGAAGACGGGGGTGTCCGGCTCGGGCGAGCCGGACACCCCCGGCCCGCGACCCACGTCGCGGCTTCCGGATCGGCTTTGTGGCGACAAGGGGCGACGAGGTAGGTGTGCAAGATCTGAAATTGGGGAGATTGCTGGAATATGTCCGGAGTCGGTGTGCTCGGGGTAGGGATCGGATGGCGGCCGGAGATCGACCGGACGGTGGAGAGGATGCCCGGCGTCGGCTTCGTCGAGGTGATCGCCGAAGGCGTCCGCCCGGAGCGTCTGCCGGAGTCGCTCGTCCTCCTGCGCGAGCGCGGCGTGCCCGTGGTGCCGCACGGGGTGAGCCTGGGGGTGGGCGGGGCCGAACCCCTTGACGCCGACCGTCTCGCCCACCTCGCGGCATGCGCCGAGGCGCTCGGGGCCCCGCTGGTGAGCGAGCATGTCGCGTTCGTGCGCGCGGGCGACCTCTCGGCCGGCCATCTGCTCCCCGTGCCCCGCACCCGGGACGCGCTAGAGGTCGTCGTCGACAACGTACGGCGTGCGCAGGCGGCCCTCCCCGTGCCGCTGGCCTTGGAGAACGTCTCCGCCCTCTTCGGCTGGCCGCAGGACGAGATGACCGAGGCGCAGTTCCTCGGCGAGCTGGTCGAGCGTACGGGCGTGTCGCTGCTGATCGACGTGGCCAACCTCTACACGAACCAGGTCAACCTCGGACTGTCCGCCATGGAGGCCCTCGACACGCTGCCCTTGGAGTCGCTCGCCTACGTGCATGTGGCGGGAGGCCAGGCGCACGAGGGGCTCTGGCACGACACCCACACCGCGTCGGTCCCCGATCCGGTGCTCGACCTGCTTACGGAGCTGTGCGCCAGAGTCACTCCGCAGGGAGTGCTGCTGGAGTGGGATGACGCCTATCCTGCTGATGCGGTGCTCGAAAGTGAACTCGACCGCATCAGGCAGGCCATGGCTCGTGCATTCTGATCCTTCTGGAGGCGGAAGTGTCCTATCCGGTGGCACTGTTCCTCATTGGCATTGCGTTATTTATGGCGATCTGCATTGTGTGGGGTTCTGTGCGTGCGAGGCGAGGCTCCGGAACCAGGTATCACGGCGGCCGTGGTCACACGGGAGGCTCGGGTTCGGGTGGCTACTGGAGTGACGGCGGAGTCGGCGGTGGAGACGGCGGAGGCGGAGACGGCGGCGGTGGTGGCGGTGGAGACGGCGGTGGCGGTGGCGGTGGCTGACCGGGGCGGCGCCGAGAAGGCCGGTGCCGTACAGACGGTGAGGGATCCGGAGCGCGGCGCCGAGGGCGCCGAGGACCCCAGGGCGGCGCTGGCGGCGGCCCAGAGCGAGTTGCTCGCGGCGCTGGTGGCGGGCGGCGAGGTGCCCGCGGGGTTCGACCGGCGGCGGGTCGAGGCGCAGGTGAGAAGCCTGTTGGTGAAGCGCCGCGGCCTCGCCGCGCGGTGCCGGCCCGATCTGGCGATGCGCCTCGGCGGCGGGTTCCGCCGCCTGTTCCTGGAGTACGCCGAGGGGCGGCCCAAACCGGGCGACTCCCATGCCGACGCGGAGGGGTTCGAGGCGTGGCTGCGCGAGCGCGGCCATCTCCCCGCCGAGCCATTCACCGAGCCATTCACCGAGCCATTCACCGAACCATACGCCGAGGCGTCAGCCGAACCGTCGGCTGAACCGGGCCCGGTGCCGCGGGTCCTGCGGGCGGCGGGCCTGCACGCTTGGTGGCGGTGGTTGATCGGTACAGGCTTGTCCAAGAAGCGCGGGTTGCGCTGATCTCTTTGGAATTCACCAACTTTGTGAAAGCCCTGGTTGGCCGAGTGGCCCGGGCGTTTTTCCGGCCCAGAGAGCCCTAAGGATCTCGTCGCGGGCGCACGATGGTGGAGAAGGCGGAGATAATTGCCTGTCAGCACCGCTTTTTGGAAGGAGCGGGCGCCGAGGGGAGGGACTCCATTGGGCGTGCGCGATCTGGTCTACCGGTTGTATGAGCGCCGCCTGGAGGCCAAGCTCTCACCCGAGATGATCCCCCGGCATGTCGCCGTGATCGTCGATGGCAATCGCCGTTGGGCGCGCTCGATGGGCATCAAGGACGTCAGCCGGGGCCACCGCAAGGGCGCCGACAAGATCTCCGAGCTGGTGGCCTGGTGCAGTGAGACCGGTGTCGAGGTGGTCACCGTCTGGCTGCTGTCGAGTGAGAACCTCGACCGGCCGAAGAACGAGCTCGTACCCCTGATGAAGATCATCGAGGACGTCGTCCAGGAGCTGGTCGACGCGGGGTGGCATATCAACCCTGTGGGGGCACTCGATCTCCTGCCCGATCAGACCGCCCGTGTCCTGAAAAATGCTAAAGAAGCGACATCACACCGTCCTGGCCTGATTGTGAACGTGGCAGTTGGGTATGGAGGAAGACGTGAGATCGCTGATGCGGTGCGCTCACTCCTGCAAGAGCATGCGAGTAAGGGCGCGAGCATTGAGGACCTCGTCGAAGTCCTCGATGTCGAGCACATCGCCGAGCATCTCTACACGCGCGGTATACCCGATCCGGATCTCGTCATCCGCACCTCGGGAGAGCAGCGGCTCTCAGGATTCCTGCTCTGGCAGAGCGCCCACTCCGAGTTCTACTTCTGCGAGGCCTACTGGCCTGATTTTCGCAGGGTCGACTTCTTGCGGGCGATCCGCTCCTATGCCGCGCGGCACCGGCGGTTCGGTTCCTGAAACCCCCATTTTCCAGGACGTGGTCTGCCATACACATGCCTCCGGACTACGCAATGAACCGGAAACGGCATGTGAACACCCCCTTTCGGTCAGGCATTACCTCTTGGGATCAGGGCATTCAGGACCTACCGTAGGACGTAGCCGGTCATCGGCCGGCTGCTCCGGAGAGGGCCCGCCTTTGCGCCACACACTGAGTGTTCTTCATCCTTGTGGGCGACCTTCGGCTACGGCCGAGCCCGCGGAGGGCGGACGTCCGGCCGGCACGGCCGGCGGCGCCCCCCGGGTCGCCGTACGGGATGATCTCCGCTCACTGCCGAGGGGGGCCGGGTTCCGGTGCCGCCTGAAGCAGCCGTGGGCGCGCGTGCGGGTCTGGTCCGCTCACCACCTCATCTGGCAGGGCGCCCCTACCAGGCGCCCGGGGGAGATCGCGTGGCAGTGTCCTCGACCATCCCGTCGTCCTCAAGCGGTCAGCCGTCGCCGGTAGCCAAGCGGCCGGCTGCACGCACGTCTCCGTCCCGCCGCCGCAGCGCACCGCAGCGGCGCACCTACGTGCTGGACACATCGGTCCTGCTGGCTGACCCGGCCTCACTGACCCGGTTCGCCGAGCATGACGTCGTGCTCCCGATCGTCGTGATCACTGAGCTCGAGGCCAAGCGCCATCACCCCGAGCTCGGCTACTTCGCCCGCAAGGCGCTGCGCTACCTCGACGATCTGCGCGTACGGCACGGCAGGCTGGACGACCCCATGCCCGTAGGCGACGGAACCTTGAGGGTGGAACTCAACCACAGTGACCCGTCGATCCTCCCTGTCGGGTTCCGGCTCGGCGACAACGACACCCGCATCCTGACGGTGGCCCGGCACCTGGCCGCCGAAGGCTGCGACGTGGTCCTCGTCTCCAAGGATCTCCCCATGCGGGTCAAAGCGGCCTCGATCGGGCTCGCCGCCGAGGAGTACCGCGCCGAGCTCGTGGTGGAGTCCGGCTGGACCGGCATGGCCGAACTCCAGGTGGCCTCGACCGACATCGAAGCGCTGTTCGAGAACGGCACCGCCGAGATCGAGGACGCCAGGGACCTGCCCTGCCACACCGGACTGCGGCTCCTGTCGGCCAAGGGGTCGGCACTCGGCCGCATGCTTCCCGACAAGTCCGTCAAGCTCGTCCGGGGCGACCGGGAGGCGTTCGGCCTGCACGGCCGCTCCGCCGAGCAGCGCATCGCCCTTGACCTGCTGATGGACCCCGACGTGGGCATCGTCTCCCTGGGCGGCCGGGCGGGCACCGGCAAGTCCGCGCTCGCACTCTGCGCTGGCCTTGAGGCCGTCCTGGAGCGCCGCCAGCACCGCAAGGTGGTGGTGTTCCGCCCGCTGTACGCCGTGGGAGGCCAGGACCTCGGCTACCTGCCGGGCTCGGAGAACGACAAGATGGGGCCGTGGGCCCAGGCGGTCTACGACACGCTCGGCGCGGTCACCACGCCGGAGGTGATCGAAGAGGTGATCGACCGGGGCATGCTGGAGGTCCTGCCCCTCACCCATATCCGGGGCCGGTCGCTCCACGACGCGTTCGTGATCGTGGACGAAGCCCAGTCGCTGGAGCGCGGCGTGCTGCTCACCGTGCTGTCCCGCGTCGGGGCCAACTCGCGCGTGGTCCTCACCCACGACGTCGCCCAGCGCGACAACCTGCGGGTCGGCCGGCATGACGGCGTGGTCGCGGTGGTCGAGAAGCTCAAGGGGCACCCCCTGTTCGCCCACATCACGCTGACGAGGTCCGAGCGGTCGCCGATCGCGGCCCTGGTCACGGAGATGCTGGAGGACATCAGCCTGTAACGCCCCGGGAGCGGGAGCGGTCACGGGGGGAGTTCGGCGCCTGGCTGCGCGAGGTCGTGGTACTCGCTGCAGATGTGCTCCCCCAGTGACCGCGTCCGGCCCCGCTCGACATAGGTGATCTTCACGATCCAGATCTCGTCACGCGCGCCCCGTGCCGTACAGGTGATCTGCGCGAGAGCCGTACGGCTCGGCGGGCGGTCGCCCGCGACCGAGACGTCGAGGCGCAGCCCGGAGGCGACGTCGGGGTCGTTGCGCACGAAGGCGCCGTATCTGCTGAGCCTGCTTTCGCGGTGGGTCAACCCGCTCAGGCCGGTGGACAGGTCATTACTCGGCGGCTGGTCACCCCTCTCGAACAGGACCTGCATCACGTCCTCGATGGCGGTCGAGGGCACGTACACCGGCACGGGCGCGAGACGCCCGTCGCGTACCAGGTAGATCGTGATGAGCTTGGGCTGGGCGTCGATCACCGGGGCGACGCCCCGCTCCACCGGGTCGCTGGGCTGTACGCCGCAGCCGGCGAGCGCGCCGAGCAGCACTGTGATGGCGGCCCCCGCGAGGGCCTTGGGCAGGGCTCTCACCGAGGCGGACGTCATCGGCGGGGTAGCCAGACCGTGAAGAGGACGCCGGGGTCCTGGGGGCGTACCGAGATCGTGCCTCCGTGGAGTTGGGCGTTGGATCGCGCGATCGGGAGGCCGAGTCCGCTTCCGGAGCTCGACGACTTGTAAAAGCGGTCGAACACGCGCCCGATGGCCTCCGGAGGGATGCCTTTGCCGTGGTCTCGCACTTTCACCTCCAGCCCGTGGGGGGTGTCGCGCACCGTGAGCTCCACCGGTGGCGCGCCGTGCTTTTGAGCGTTTCCCACCAGGTTTGCCACGATGACATCGAAACGTCGTGGGTCCAGGTGGAAGGTGAGCCACTCCGACGCCTCGACCCGGACGGCGCCCGTCCATCCCCGGATCTCCAGCGAGTCGCAGATCACGTCGTTGACGTTGACCGTCTCCAGGCTCAACGTCGCGGCCCCCGAGTCGAACTTGCTCGTCTCGATCAACTGCTCGACCAGGACACGCAGCCTCTCGACCTCATGCAGCACCAGCCGTACGGCTTCCGCCGGCGCCTTCGGCAGGCGCTCGGCCTCCTCCAACAGCAGTTCGGTGACCGCGGTCATCGCGGTGAGCGGCGTGCGCAGCTCGTGGGAGACGTCGGCCACGAAACGGCGGGACATCGCTTCGAGGTTGCGCAGTTCGGCCACGCTCTTCTCCAGCGCCGCCGCCGTTTCGTTGAACGTGGCCGTGAGCTCGGCCAACTCGTCGCGTCCCCGCACCGGCAGGCGGGTGTTGAGGTGGCCGGCGCCGAGGGCGCGGGCCGCGTCGCGCAGGCGCCGTACCGGCAGCAGCACCCGCCTGGCCGAGAAGAGGGCGCCGGTGAGGGCGATGAGCAGCGTGATGCCGCCCGCCGTGGCCAGCGAGCTGCGCAGCTCGTTGAGCAGGCGCTCCTCCTCGTCGAGCGAGACGAAGACGAACACCTTCAGCCCGGTGGGCTGAACCTGCCCGCCCCGGGTGGTCCGCTGCACCTGCGTGCCGAGGAGCAGCCACAGGCGGTCGGCCACCCGCACCCGCTGGGTGACCAGCCGCCACGCGGCGCGGGCGCGCAGTTCGTTCGGGACGTCGGCGATGGTGAGCATCGACCCCGCGTAGACGTTGTCCTGGTATTCCATGACCACTTGGCGGCCGGATCCGCCGAGTGAGGATCTGAGTTCTTCGAGGTCCTGGGCCGTGGGGGCGGGCTCGCCCGGCCACAGACTGCCCAGCGGCAGCGTGATCCGTTCGAGCGCGGTGGACACGCTGGTGACGGCCACGTCCTCCGTGCGCGTGGTCAGGGCGTTCTTGGCCAGCCCATAGCCCATACCGGCGACGAGGGCGGAGGCGGCTATGGCGACGAGCGTGAACGTGATGACGAGGCGGCCGCGCAGACCTGTGGGGAGCAGCCGATGGGCCGCTTTCACGGTGGGCTGAACCGGTAGCCGAAGCCGCGCACGGTCTGGATGTAGGTGGGGTTGGCCGGCACCCGTTCGAGTTTGGCGCGCACCCGCTGGACGCAGGTGTCGACCAGGCGCGAGTCGGCGGCGTGGGTGTGGTCCCAGATGACGCGCAGGAGGTAGCGCCGGTTGAGGACCTGGCCGGGGTGGCGGACCAGTTCGAGGAGGAGGCGCAGTTCGGTCGGGGTCAGGTGGATCTCCCGCCCGGCGAGCATTACCTTCAGCGCGCCCCGGTCGATGACGAGGTCGCCGAAGGTCAGGCGGTCCGACGAGGCGGACTCCACCCGGCGCAGCACCGCGCGGATACGGGCGTCCAGGACACGGGGTTCGACGGGTTTGACGACATAGTCGTCCGCGCCGGCCTCAAGTCCGACGACGATGTCGAGGTCGTCGCCACGGGCTGTGAGCAGGATCACCGGGAGTTGGTCGAGTTTCCTGATCCTGCGGCATACCTCCACGCCGTTGATTCCTGGCAGCATGACGTCGAGGATCGCGATTTCGGGTCGACGCGCACGGATGTGGTCGAGGGCCTCCTCGCCCGTGCTGTACGCCGTCACCGAGTGCCCTTGCCTGCTCAGCGCGAGCTCAAGGGCCGTGCGCACCGAGGGGTCGTCTTCAACCAGGAGGATGCCTGCCACGCGGTCATTATTGTTGCACTACGCGACAAACCCCTACCCGTCACAGAACTGTGACATATCACGGACGGAACCCGCACCTGTCGCCGACATCCTGGTGTGGGCTCACCCTTCGGTTCGGGGGTGCGAAGGGTGAGTCTGGGAACGTGACCAAAATCACACCCCGGGGGTAAACGGTCTTTAACCAGGCAGTTAGGAGCTAGAGCCCGTCGGGAAATCCACGTTCCGGTTGCGCACCACCCCCCTCCACACGGCAAGCTCGTAAGCCGTGAGTTCAGGTCCGCAGTTGAGGGAGCGCGAAGGTCCGCGCGCCCGCCGCGCAGCGCGTAAGCCCTCCCGCTCGTGGCTCACTCCGAAGCGTGTCGTGATCGTCGGGCTGACCGTGGTCTGCCTCGCCGGTGGGGGCGGCTTCGTGGTCTACACGGCCATGGAGAACGCCAAGCGGACCCCCCAGCCGCTCGGCCTCGCCGAGCTCGGCGCGCTGGCGGGCGGGGGTGACCCGTTCGCGCCCGACGCCACGACAGACATGCTCAAAGCGCAGGCGGCGCAGGCGTTGCGCGCTGACGAGCTCAAAGAGAGCCGCGGTGGCACGAAACGAAAGCTCGATTCGGTCTACGTGCCCGAGAAGGCGCCCGGAGGCGACGGCTTCCCCGCCGCCGCCTTCCCCCCGGGCAGCAACCCCGACCCCGGCAGCAACAAGGCGCTCGGCCAGAGGATGAACGCCGCGCGCGGATGGGCGGGCGAATGGGGCTGTCTTGAGAAGCTCTGGGAGAAGGAGAGTAACTGGAACGAGCGGGCGATGAACCGCTACAGCGGGGCATACGGCATTCCGCAGTCTCTGCCCGGCAGCAAGATGGCCAGCGTCGGCACCGACTGGCAGGTCAACCCCGCCACTCAAATCGAATGGGGTCTCACCTATATCAAGGGACGCTATGGGTCGCCATGCGGGGCATGGGGCCATTCTCAGGCCAAGGGCTGGTATTAGTCGGGTTTTCGGGGCAAGGCTTCGCCTGTAGGGCAAGCCCGTGCCCTGAGCAGGGACGCTGTGACTGTCCACGTGGCCCGGAAGGACGAAGATTGTTCCCTTCCGGGTCACGCTTGTTCCTGGATTCGGCAAGCCTGAGTGCCTTTCGCCTGAGAGCGCCGCACGCTTGGCCGCATGCGTGTGAAGGTCAGCGTGGTCGTGCCGGTCCGCAACCCCGGTGACGCGGCGGATGCCTGCATCCGCTCGGTGCTTGAGCAGTCCCTCCCGCAGGGGGAATACGAGGTCATCTTCGCCGACACGGGGTCGGTCGACGGCATCGCCGAGCGGCTCGACAGCGTCTCGGCGGTCCGTCCCAACGTCAGGGTGCTGCACCTGCAGTCCACGGACTCGATCATGCGGGCCCGCAACGTCGGGCTCGCCGTGGCCCAGGGCGAATACGTCTACCTGCTCGAACAGGGCGACAGGCTCGACCGGGGCGCGCTGCGGCGGATGTACCTCCGGGCCGTCGAAACCGACGCCGACGTGCTGATCGGGCGTCTGGTCCGCGGCCAGGGCCCTCCGCAGGCCGCCTTCGCCGGCAGCAGGGAGCGTGCCGATGTCGTGCGCGACAAGCTGTTCACGCTGCTCACCCCGCAGAAGCTCTACCGCAAGGAGTTCCTCACGGCCAACGCGCTGCGGTTCGACGACCCCGGCGGGAAGGTGGCCGAGCAGGCGTTCGCCGTACGCGCGCTTCTGACCGCCAAGGCCATCACCGTGCTGGCCGACCAGGTCTGCTGCCACCTGGGGGAGCCGCCTGAGCCGGCGCCGACGCGGCCGGTCGACACCGCCGCGGAGCTGCGGGCGCTGCTCGACATCGTGGACGCCCACACCGAACCCGGCAGGCAGCGCGACCGGCTGTACGCCCACTGGCTCCGGACGGTCGTGCTGCGGTCGCTGATGAATCCCCGCTTTGTGACGTCGTCCCACGAGCGCTACGCGGTGTACGCCCCCTTCCGCGCTCTCGTCACGGACCGCTTCCCCGAGGAGGTGGACACGCACCTGCCCGTCCACCTCCGGGCCATGGCGGCGCTTCTGCGCGCGGGCCGCCTCGACCAGATCGTCACGCTCGCCCGGGCGTCGCGCGGCACCACGCTCGCCGCCGACCTGTGCGACGTCCGCTGGGAGAACGACATCCTGGTGCTGAGGCTCGACGTCGAGGTCGTCGGCGGCGGCGGCGCGCCCCAGCGCTTCCGAGCCGACGGCGACCGCGTGTTCTGGCAGCCGCCGGTGCCCCTCGACCCCGCGGCGTTCACCGCCGAGCTCGCCGACGTCACCGAGGCGGTGGCGCGCTCCCGCGTCGAGGTCTACGTGCGCCACGCCGAGAGCGGCATGATCTACATGCTCCCCGTGGAGAGCCAGGTCACCCACATCCCCGACGGCGGGCACGTGCGGATGCGCATCAGCGGCGAGGCACGGCTCGACGTGGGCAGCGCCGCCATCGGCAACCCTCTCCCCGCCGGGCTGTGGAACGTCCACGTGCGGATGTACGGCGGAGCCCACCACGCCCGCACCCGCGTGCGCCGCGGCGGCATGCCGATCAACTGCCTCGGCGTCCTCGTCGACCATCCGAGGCGGCTCGTCGTCCCCTGCTGGTCCGACGACGGCGAGCTCGGCGTGTGCGTCGAGCCGCGCTCGTTCGCCGAGTCCATCGCGCTCGTCTCCTTCGGCGCGTCGGTCACGCAGCGGGACGGCCAGGTCTACGTCGTCGTGCCCGTGCCCTACGTGCCGCCGAGCGGGGGGCCGCCGGTGGAGCTGGTGCTGCGGCACGTCCTCACCGGGCGGGAGGTCGCCGCGCCCGCCCTGGTCGAGCCGGGGGTGCCCGGTCGGCTGCCGGGCCAGCTCGTCGCCAAACTCCCGGTACGGAGGCTCACGGCCGAGGGCTTCCTCGGACCGGGGGGGTGGACGCCCACGCTGCGCATCGACGGCGAGGAGGAGGGGCTGCGGTTCGGGATCCACGTACGGCGCGGCCACGCGGAGGTGCGGCCGTCGTCGGCCGTGGACGCGGCGCAGCGGCCGCTGCTGGAACGTGACTCGATCCTGCGGCGCGTCGCGCTGCGGATCCCGGGCGCCCGGCATGTGGCCCGGGCCGCGCGCAAGGGGAGGAGCCGCTACCTCTGATCGAGGTGGCGCAGCCGGTGCAGGCGCAGCGCGAGCTGGATCTCCAGCGCCCGGTCGGGCTCATGCCAGTCGTCCCCGAGTAGCCGCCCGACGCGTTCCAGGCGCTGGGTGACGGTGTTGACGTGGATGTGCAGGGCTTCCGCCGTACGGGTCGGGGAGCCGCCGGTGGCGAAGAAGGCGGCCAGCGTGCCGGCGAGTGAGGTGCCCCGCCGGGCGTCGTAGGCGAGGACCGGGCCGAGGGTCGCCTCGGTGAACGCGGCCACGTCGCCGTGCCCGCCCACCAGCAGGCCCACGAAACCGAGCTCGGCCGCGCTCGCGCCGTCGCCGGCGCGGCCCAGCGCGATGAGCGCCTCGGCGCACCGCTGCGCCTCGCGGTACGCGGGCGCGACCCCCGCGGGGCCGCGCACCGGACCCGCCGCCCCCGCGGTCGCGGGACTGCCCAGGGAGACGCTCAAATCGGCTGCTATGCGTTTGGCGGTGTTTGTGGCATATGTGGCGGGGCTTGTGCCGTACGGGCCGCCAGAGGGCTCCTGGGGCGCGGGAAGCAGCAACACGACCGCCTCGCCGTGCCCGGCGGCGAGGCCGCCGGCGATCGTCGCCGTCGACGCCGCCCAGAACGCCGCACGCTCCCGCCTGCCGCCGTGCTTGACCACGATCACCACGTGGGGCGCGGAAAGATCGACACCGACCCGGCGGGCGCGGTCGCGCAGCCCTGCGGGATCGGTGACGGGCCGCGCGATCAGATCGTCGAGCAGCTCACCTCGCACGCGGCCCTCCGCCTCGGCCACACTCCGCCGGAACAGCAGCAGCAGAGCCGTGATCAGTGCGGCACGTTCCAAAATGAGGGAGTCGCTGCCCTCCACGTCCGCGTCCGCGTCCCCCTCCACGTCCGCGTCCGCGTTTATGTCCGCGTCCGCGTTTATGTCCGCGTCCGCGTTTATGTCCGCGTCCGCGTCCGCTGCGGTCGCACCGGGACGCAGCACCAGCGTGCACAGCGGCTCCGAGCTCACCTCCACGGAGGCCACCAGCACACGGCCGCGGCGTACGGCCCGGCCCAGCGCCCTGGCCTCCCGCGCGGCCTCCGCCGTCTGCGCGTCCGTGAGCCCCGTGCCGGCGGAATCGCCGTGGAGCGGCCTGCCATCGCCGTCGAGCACGGTGAGCGTGCCGCCGAGCGCGTCGGTGACCACCGAGGCCACCTCCTCGACACCACCTCCCCGCAGCACCAGGCCCGCCATGCGGTCGTGGGCGCGCGCGGCGCGTTCCACGGCCTCAGTGTGGGCCCTCATCAGCCGGTTCGCCTCGCTCAGGTCCGCGAGCGCGGCCCTGGTCTCGTCGAGCAGGCGGGCACTGTCGATGGCCACGGCCGCGTGCGCGGCCAGCGAACCGAGCAGCGCCACTTCCTCCCGGGCGAACGTTCGGGGTGTGCGGTCGGCGGCGAACAGCACACCGATCACCCGGGTGCCGAGCCGCAGCGGCACCCCGAGGATGGCCACCAGGCCCTCCTCCTTCACGGCCACATCGATGTCGCCCGTGTGCGCGAAACGGCCGTCGGCGAAGTAGTCGGGAGTCGCGTACGGCGTGCCGACCTGGGCCACAAGCCCGCCGAGACCCGCCCCCATGGCCAGCCGCAGCGCCCGGAACCGCGCCGAGACCGACCCGTCGGTGACCCGCATGTAGGTGTCGCCCCGCTCGGGGTCGTGCAGCGCCAGTGACGCGGTGTCGGTGCCGAGCAGCAGCCTGGCCCTGCGCACGATCGCCTCAAGCAGGGCGTCGAGATCGCGCAGTCCGGCGAGGTCGCTCGCCGAGTCGTAGAGCGCCGACAGCTCGGCTTCGCGTCTGGCGCGGCGGCGCAGTACGGCCCGGACCTTGAGCGCCTCCACCTTGGCGGCCGAAAGCCGCCGCACGGTCTCGGCGTCGGCGCCTGCCGCCCGCGCGGCGAGCACCGGTTCCTCGAACTCCACAGCGCCGGCCTCCTTGGCCAGCAGTTCGAGGAACACAAGCTCGTTCACACGGATATTCTCCAGCTTTCCGTGGATCTTCCCCGTGCCGGGTCGCGGGTCACTGCGGCGGGCGGGTCATCGCGAGCACGTCGAGCAGCGCGTCCAGTTCGGCCTCGGTGATCGCGCCGTTCGCCGTGTGGCCGCGTTCGATGACCACCTCCCGGATGGTCTTGCGCTCGGCCAGCGCCTGCTTGGCGATCTTCGCGGCCTCCTCGTAGCCGACGTGCCGGTTCAGCGGCGTCACAATCGACGGCGAGGACTCCGCGTATTCGCGGCAGCGCTCGACGTTGGCGGTGATGCCGTTGACGCATCGGTCGGCCAGCAGCCGGGAGGCGGCGGCCAGCAGCCGGATGGACTCCAGGATGTTGCGCGCGATGACCGGGAGCATGACGTTGAGCTCGAAGTTGCCGGAGGCCCCGGCGAACGCGATCGCGGCGTCGTTGCCGATGACCTGCGCGGCCACCATGGCGACGGCCTCGGGCACTACCGGGTTGACCTTCCCGGGCATGATCGAGGAGCCGGGCTGGAGGTCGGGCAGGTTGATCTCGCCGAGTCCGGCGCGGGGGCCCGAGCCCATCCACCGCAGGTCATTGACGATCTTGTTCAGCGAGACCGCCGCGACGCGGAGCTGCCCCGACAGTTCCACGATCGCATCGCGCGCGCTCTGCGCCTCGAAGTGGTCGGCCGCCTCCGTGAACGGGATGCCCGTGGCCTCGCGCAGCCTCTCGATCACCGCGCCGGCGAACCCGGGAGGCGTGTTGACCCCGGTGCCGACCGCCGTGCCTCCGAGGGGCAGCGCGCCGACCCTCGGCAGCGTCGACTTCAGCCGCGCCACGGCGTTGTCGATCTGCGTGGCGTAGCCGCCGAACTCCTGCCCGAGCGTCACCGGCGTCGCGTCCATGAGATGCGTACGGCCGGCCTTGACGACCTCGGCGAACTCCAGGGACTTCAACCGCAGCTCGTTCGCCAGGTGCTCCAGCGAGGGGATCAGGTGGTAGACCGTCTCGGTGGTCGCCGCCACGTGGATCGTCGTCGGGAAGACGTCGTTGGACGACTGGGAGGCGTTGACGTGGTCGTTCGGGTGGACCGGGCGGCCCAGGCGCTCCTCGGCGAGCGTGGCGATGACCTCGTTCGCGTTCATGTTGGATGAGGTGCCCGACCCCGTCTGGAACACGTCGACGGGGAACTCCGCGTCGTATTCGTTCTCCGCCACATCGGTCGCGGCCTGGGCGATGGCCTCGGCCATGTCCCGGTCGATCACCCCGAGTTCGCTGTTGGCCTCGGCCGCGAGCGCCTTGACCAGGCCGAGGGCGGCGATGTGGGCGGGGTCGAGGCCCCGCCCGGAGATCGGGAAGTTCTCCACGGCCCGCTGGGTCTGCGCCCGCCACTTGGCCGCCGCGGGCACGCTGACCTCGCCCATCGAGTCGTGTTCGATTCGAAAGTCCGTCATGTGTTCAGTCTGGCCGACGCCCCTCCGCCGGGCCTCACGGGTGCCTCCGCTGGAGGGGCCTGTCGTGGTAGGTCGCCCCGATCAGAGGATGGACGCCACCATGACGATGATCAGGACGAGGGTGATGATGCCGACACCGATGAGGATGATCTTGCCGACCCGGCCGCCTGCCGGCTTCGCCGCGGGCGTCCGCTCCCTGCCGTCCGCCGGCCCGAACAGGTCCATGCCGACGTTGCCCTCGCCCGTGGTCTCCCACCCGTACGGCGGAGCCGGCTCGGCCGGGAACCCGCCCGCCGTCTCCCGCTGCGGATGGCCGGCGTGTCCCTCGCCGTCCCGGCCTCCGCCGTCCCAGGCGCCGCCGTCCTGGCCGCGGCCGTCCCAGCCTTGACCGCCCCAGGCGTGGCCGTCCCGGTCCTGCCCGGGGCCGTCGTGCCCGCCGTGATGCCCGCCGTGGTGCCCGCCGTGGTGCCCGTCGTCATGCCCGTCGTCGTACCCGTGGGCCCGCGGCGGGCCGGTGCCGTCCCGCTGCCACGGCACGGGATCAGGCGCCTCCGGCGGGGCCTCGGGCTCCCGCTCCGGTGCCCGCCCGGCGAGGAGATGCTGCGGCAGCGGACGCTTCGCCGGCCTGGCGATCATGACGGTGCGGTTGGCGGCGTCGTCCTCGTCCGCCGTGAAGGACCCGACGTCGGCGAGAGGCTCCGGGGAAGGGGCCTGCTCCCGCCGGTCCGCCGGCCTGCGCGGCCCGGGCACACTCCCGTCCGGTACGGCGGAGCCGCCGGAGGCCCTCGCCGCGCGGGCGGCGGGCGGCCACCCCGCGGGCTCGTCCTCCAGGTCGGCGTCGGGCCCGGGGAACACCGGGATCTCCGTCGTCGGGGTGTCGGCCACGGAGCGCAGCATGGCCGCGGCCCTGCCGGGCCCGAGCCGCTGAAGGTGGTCCTTCTCCAGCAGGCCGTCGAGCACCTGGCGCAGCGGCCCCGCCTGCGTGGGCGGGTCGGCGTTCTCGGTCATCAGCGCCGCGAGTGTGGCGGCGACCGTCGCGCGCTCGTAGGCGGGCCTGCCCTCGACCGCGAAGTACAGCGTCGCGCCGAGCGACCACAGGTCGGACTCCGGACCCGTGTAGTCGCCCCTGGCCCGTTCGGGAGCGGTGTAACCGGGGGAGCCGATCACCATGCCGGTCTTGGTGAGGTTGCTGTCGCCCTCGGCCTTGGCGATGCCGAAGTCGGTCAGCACCACCCGGCCCGTGTGCGTGAGGAGCACGTTCGCCGGCTTGACGTCGCGGTGCAGGATGCCTTGGGCGTGCGCGGCGCGCAGGGCGCTGAGCAGTTCGACGCCGATCTCCGCCACCAGCCGGGACGGCAGCGGGCCCTCCTCGTCGATGACGTGCTCCAGGGAGCGGCCCTCGACCAGCTCCATAATGATCCACGGGCTGCCGCGTTCCACGATCGCGTCGTAGACCGTCGCGACGGAGGGGTGGGTGACACGGGCGGCGCTGCGCCCCTCGCGGATCATCCGCTCCCTCAGCTCGGCGCGCTGCTCCTCACTGAGCGCCGGGTCTTGGCGGATCTCCTTGACGGCGACCTCACGCCCGAGTGAACGATCGTGGGCACGCCAGACCGTTCCCATCGTTCCTCGGCCGAGGGGCGCGATCAGCTCGTAGCGGCCAGCGAGCATGCGCAGTTCCGGCATGCTATGACGATAGCGATTTCCCCTTGGGTTTGGTTTTATCCGCGCTTGCGAAGTTCGCGCGGCCAGAAGCGGCGGGGCAACAGGGTCTGGATCAGCGGGGCGAGGAGCCGGATGATCGGCCGCGGAGCCGGTCTCGACTCCACGGATCTGCGGTGCGTCCCCTCGCCGGCCCGGCGATGCGTCCTCGGCGGCGGCACCTGAGGAGGCGGCGTCATGTCGAGCACGGGACGCGCCGGAGCCCGTGCGGCGGGAGCGGACGGACGCGGCGGCACCGGCTTGGCGTCAGCGCGGTGCAGGCCCCGATGCGCCGGACGCCGGGTGAACGAGGGCACCGAAATCGCCGTCGAGGTGCGCACCGATTTGCTGGCCGCCTGGCCGAGCGGCTCCTCGGCCGACCCGCCCGCGGCGACGCGGGCCAGCATCAGCGAGGCCCGGACACCGTCCAGCCTGGTCTCGGGGTCGATGCGCAGCAGCGCCCGCAGAATCGGCGCCAGCGGGCCCGCCTTCTCCATCGGGATCGGCTCGCCACTGGTGAGGGCGGCGAGCGCGGCGGCAGCCGTACGGCGGCCCGACAGGCCCCGGCCCTCGACGGCGGTGTAGAGCGTCGCGCCGAGCGACCACAGGTCGGCCGCCGGGCTGGCCTTGGCGCCGAGCACGCGCTCAGGCGCGATATAGCCGGCCGACCCGAGCACGATGCCCGCCTGCGTGATGGAGGCGTCGCCCTCCAGCGCCGCCAGGCCGAAGTCGGTGAGCACGGCCCGCTCCTCGACCACGAGCACATTGCTGGGCTTGACGTCGCGGTGGAGGATGCCCTTGGCGTGGACGGCCCGCAGCGCGCCGAGGATCTGGCGTCCGACCTCGGCGACGCGCCGGGGCGGCAGCGGCCCCTCCTCGCGGATCATCTGCTCAAGGGAGCGGGCCTCCAGCAGCTCCATGACGATCCACGGCCGGTCGTCCTCGGTCACGACGTCGAAGACGTGGATGACCGAAGGGTGGGCGACCATCGCGGTCGCCCGCCCTTCACGCTCGGTCCGAGCGCACAGCTCGGCGCGGAGCTCCTCGTCCAACACCGCCGGCAGCCGGACTTCCTTGACCGCGACATCGCGGTGGAGAAGCTCGTCGCGCGCCCGCCAGACGGTGCCCATGCCGCCGCGTCCGACCGGCTCCAGAAGCCGGTAGCGCGCGGCGAGGAGGTATCCGGAGGGCGCACGCATGGGTGGCAGCTTACCGATTTGCGTAATGCGACCTGTAGAGACAGCGCCGATAATTTGTTGAGATCTTCAGTCAGCGGGATTGACTGGTGGCGTCAGTAAAACGCCTCTGAACGTCGGTCCAGTTCACAAGACCCCACAGTTTCTCCACGTAGTCGGGGCGCACGTTGCGGTATTGCAGGTAGTACGCGTGCTCCCAGGCGTCGAACACGAGCAAGGGAGCGGTGTTCATTCCGACGTTGCCGTGGTGGTCGTAGACCTGCTCGACGATCAGGCGGCGGCCGAGCGGCTCCCATGCCAGCACGCCCCAGCCCGACCCCTGCACGGTGGAGGTCGCGGTGGTGAGCTGCTTCTGGAACGCCTCGAAGGAGCCGAAGTGCTCGTCGATCGCGGCCCGCAGCTCGCCGTCGGGGCGGTCGCCGCCGTCCGGGGAGAGGTTCTCCCAGAAGATCGTGTGAAGCACGTGGCCGGACAGGTTGAAGGCGAAGGTCTTCTCCAGGCCGACCAGGCCGCCGAACTCGCCCTTGTCGCGGGCCTCGGCCAGGCGGTCCAGCGTGTCGTTGGCGCCCTTCACGTAGGCGGCGTGGTGCTTGGCGTGGTGCAGCTCCAGGATCTCGCCCGTGATGGCGGGCTCCAGGGCCGCGTAGTCGTAGGGCATGTCAGGGAGAGAGTACGTCCCCATGGTCAACCTCCTCGTTGATCGCACCGACACTATTGCAAGCCATGTGCAGGTGCATCAGCCTTGCGTCCTAGGACCAGGCTCGCGCGTGTCACGGTAGATCTAACGTGACGGTAATTGCGAGTTGTTTGCAACTACTGCATGATGGCAAGTGTCAGTTTGGTCTCTGGTCTCCCGGGCCGCCGTCACTTCGGCGGCGGCGCGGGAGATCCGGGTCACCTCAACGGGGGTCGTTCCTCTGTGCCGGCCCTCTGTGCCGGCCGTGATCGGCTCGGCTGTGACCAGCTCCTTTTTGATCGGTTCGTCTGTGATCGGCTTCGGGGTCAGCTCCGGCGGCGGCCGATGGTCAGCGCCGGTCCCGTGGTGTCGGTGAAGAAGTCGTTGCCCTTGTCGTCGACGACGATGAAGGCGGGGAAGTCCTCGACCTCGATCCGCCAGACGGCCTCCATCCCGAGCTCCGGATACTCCAGGACCTCGACCTTCTTGATGCAGTCCTGAGCCAGCCTGGCGGCAGGGCCGCCGATGGAGCCCAGGTAGAACCCGCCGTACTTCTGGCACGCCTCGGTCACCTGCTGTGAGCGGTTGCCCTTGGCCAGCATGACGAAGGAGCCGCCGGCGGCCTGGAAGCGCTCGACGTAGGAGTCCATGCGCCCGGCGGTCGTGGGGCCGAAGGAGCCGGAGGCGTAGCCTTCGGGGGTCTTGGCCGGGCCGGCGTAGTAGACCGCGTGGTCGCGCAGGTAGGCGGGCATCTCGCCGCCCTCGTCGAGAAGCTCGGCGATCTTGGCGTGGGCGATGTCGCGCGCGACTACCAGGGGGCCGGTCAGGCTCAGGCGGGTCTTGACCGGATATTTCGTGAGCTCGGCGAGGACCTCGCTCATCGGGCGGTTCAGGTCGATGCTGATGACGTCGTCGGACAGGTGCTCGTCCGTTGTGTCGGGAAGGAACTGCGCCGGATCGGTCTCCAGCTTCTCCAGGAAGATGCCCTCGGGGGTGATCTTCGCGAGCGCCTGGCGGTCGGCGCTGCACGAGACGGCGATGGCCACCGGGCAGGACGCGCCGTGCCTCGGCAGGCGGATCACCCGCACGTCGTGGCAGAAGTACTTGCCGCCGAACTGCGCGCCGATGCCGAGCTTCTGCGTCAGCTCGAACACCTTGGCCTCAAGCTCCAGGTCACGGAAGCCGTGTCCGTTGGGGGATCCTTCGGTGGGCAGCGCGTCCAGATAGCGGGCGGAGGCGTACTTCGCGGTCTTCAGCGCGTGTTCCGCGCTCGTGCCGCCGACCACGACGGCCAGGTGGTACGGCGGGCACGCCGCCGTGCCGAGCGAGCGGATCTTCTCCTCCAGGAAGGCCAGCATGCGCTTCTCGTTGAGCACGGCCTTGGTCTCCTGGTAGAGGAAGGACTTGTTGGCGCTTCCCCCGCCCTTGGCCATGAAGAGGAGCTTGTACTCGTCGGCGTGGCCGTACGGGTCCTCGGCGTAGAGCTCGATCTGGGCGGGCAGGTTGCTGCCGGTGTTCTTCTCCTCCCACATCGTCAGCGGGGCCATCTGCGAGTAGCGGAGGTTGAGCCGGGTGTAGGCGTCGTAGACGCCGCGCGCGATGTGCTCGGCGTCCTGCCCGTCGGTCAGCACGTGGCGGCCACGCTTGCCCATCACGATCGCGGTGCCGGTGTCCTGGCACATCGGCAGCACGCCGCCCGCTGAGATGGAGGCGTTCTTCAGCAGGTCGAGCGCGACGAAACGGTCGTTGCCGCTGGCCTCGGGATCGTCGATGATCTTGCGGAGCTGGGCGAGGTGCGAGGCCCGCAGGAAGTGGGAGATGTCATGGATCGCGGTCTCGGTCAGCAGGCGCAGGGCCTCGGGCTCGACCTCCAGGAACCGGCGCCCCGCCGCTTCCACGACCCGCACCCCCTCTGCGGTGACCAAGCGATATTCGGTCTCATCTGGACCGAGGGGGAGCAGATCGGTGTAGTCGAACTCGGGCATCGTCGTTGATCCTCTGTTTGCGCGCGGTCACCGGCGCCGCGGGTCGCAGCCGAGCGGCGTCCCCACGAGGGTACGACTTTCGACTTTCGCTCCCGACTCTTGGGGGAACCGTGACGCCCCTCGAAAACTCCGCTATCGAAATCCCCATAAGTCGGGCTTAGTGTGAGGTATACGTCGTATTCCATGACGGCGAGGGGGAGTCATGGCGGCAGGCATCTGGGTCATGATCGGCTTCGGAATCTTCATGATCGTAGGGCTCGTGGTCACTCTGATCGCGATCGTCCTGCGGGGCATCAGAGGCCCCGACCGCCAGTGGCCGGTGCGTTGACCCGTGAGACCTCGACGGCCGGCGCGCTCTGAGCCCCGGCCGCGTTCGCCATGCCTTGCGAGAGACCCACTTCGATGCCTTTCGAGCGCGTCGAGCTCTTTGAGGGGCTCTTTGAGCGGGTCGTACCCGTTGCGGTCTGTGGCGCGCTCAACCCGATCAGAATCCCCCCGACCACCATCAACGCGCCGACCGCCTCACCCACCGACGGCGGCCCGCCGCCGAGCACCGTCACCGTGAGGATCGCACTGATCGGGACGACCCCGGCGAACAGGCCGGCGCGTCCCGGCCCCAGCCGGGGCAGGGCGAAGTACCAGAGCAGGAACGCGGCCGCCGTCACGATCACACCGAGGTAGGCCAGCCCCAGAAGCTCGCCCCGATCGGGCGCCCGCAGCATCGCGGGCCCGTCCGCGACCCACCCCATGGCCAGCAGCATCGGTACGGCCAGAGCCGACACATAAGCCGACGTCCGCACTGCCCCGAGCTTCGGCAGCAGAGGTATGGCCAGCAGGGAGAAACCGGTCTCGCAGCCCAGCGCGAAAAGCGCCCACATCAGTGCCGTGGGCCCGCCCGTCCCGAGCCCCGTGGCCACCGTGGTGCCCACCACGACCACACCCGCCCCGGCCAGCAGCCGCGGCGTCGGCCTGCCCCCGCCCACCAGCGCCAACACCAGCGGCACCGCGCCCAGCACCGTGCCCGCGAGCGTCGCGCCACCGTGCCGGGTCGCCTCCACCACGCCCACGTTGAACAGCACCAGGCCGACCAGCGTCAGCGCGGCGAGGAGGACGATCTCGCGAGGCGTCAGCCGTACGAAACGCAGGCGCATCGCCGCGCAGACGGCCACCAGCACCGCGGCGCCCATCGTGTAGCGCACGGCCATCCCCCCGTACACGGGATAGTCCTTGATCAGGTCGGATACCGGTGCGAGGGTCCCCATCAGGAACATCGCCGCGGCGGCCGAGCCCGCCGCGGCGCGTCCTCGCCACGGGGAAATGCCGTGGACAGTCGCGTTCATATGTCGGAATGCTAGGAAGGCAATGGATCGCACTTCCTGTCCAATCCAAGGGCAGATCGGAGGACCAATTGGCAGACCTTCACCTCGCGGTCGACCGGGCCGCCGGAGGCATCGCCGGCCAGATCGCGCGTGAGCTCCGCGGCGCGATCAGGAGCGGGCGCCTGGTGGCCGACGTACGGCTGCCCGCCAGCCGAGAGCTCGCCAAAGACCTCGGAGTCTCACGCGGCGTGGTCGTCGAGGCGTACGAGCAGCTCGTGGCCGAAGGCTTTCTGCTGTCCCGCGTGGGTGCGGGCACCTTCGTGGCGCCGCTGGCCGACGCGGCGGTCGCCGTCCCCGACCAGGTGCGTCCGCGGCGCCCGGTCCTGCCGCCCTACAGGCCCACCTCGCCCGAACTCAGCGCGTTCCCGAGGGAGCGCTGGCTGGCGTCGGTGCGGCACGCCCTCGCCACCATGCCGGTCGAGGCGTTCGACTACGCCGACCCCGGAGGGGTGCGCGAGCTCCGCGAGGAGATCGCCGCCTACCTGGGCCGGGTGCGGGCCGCCGCCGTCACCCCCGACACGGTCGTCGTCGTCGGCGGAGTCGTGCAGGGGCTCACCCTCACCCTCCGCGCCCTCGGCCCCGGGGCGCGGCTCGCCGTCGAGGACCCCGCGGGCCACCGCCAGAACGCCGTCATCACCGCCATCGGCGTCACCACGGTGCCGGTGCCCGTCGACGACGAGGGCATCGACGTGGCGGCCCTGCGCGCCGTTGACGTCGACGCGGTCCTCGTGACGCCGGCGCACCAGTATCCGACCGGGGTCGTGCTCTCGCCGGCTCGCCGTACGGCTCTGGCCGCGTGGGCGGCGGACACCGGCGCCGTCATCATCGAGGACGACTACAACGCGGAGTTCCGGTTCGACCGCGAACCCGTCGGGTGCCTGCAGGGGCTCGCCCCCGCCTCCGTGGTGCTCACCGGCTCCGTCAGCAAATCCCTCGCCCCCGGGCTGCGGCTCGGCTGGGTCGCCGCACCGCCCCACCTGGCCAGAGCCGTACGGCGCGCCCGCGCCCTGCTCGACCTGGGCTCTCCGGTGATCGACCAGTACGCGCTCGCGCATTTCATCGCCGTCGGGTCCTACGACAGGCATCTGCGGCGGATGCGCCGCGAGTATCGCATCAAGCGCGACGCCCTGGTGGGCGCGCTCCGCCGCCATCTGCCCCAGGTGAGACCCCTCGGCGTGTCGGCGGGCATGCACGCCTGCCTGGAGTTGCCGCCGCACTGGGACGAGCGGGCCGTCGCCAAGGCCGCGACCGCCTGCGGGCTGCCCGCCGAGCCGCTCGCCATCATGCGCACCCGGCCCGGCCCGCCCGCGCTCGTCGTCGGCTTCGGCCGCCTGCCCCCTCGCCGCGCCGACGAGGTGGTGGCCGCCCTCGCCGCCGACCTCCCCGACGATCACCGGCCCTCGGGCACCTCCAGGTCAAGGCCGTTCACAACGGTGATCTCGCCAGAGCGTTTGACTGCGCCGCGGATGGAGACGGCAGAGCCGGGCATCGTCATACCGCCACCATAGAAGTCGGCACCGAAAGTTCTCCACGAGGTTTTCCCGCTGCCTGATCTATCGTCGAAGGGTGGACGGTCTCATGTCACACGGCCCGAGCGGCCCTCCCTCATACGCGGGAGGCACCCCGCGTCCCGACCAGTTGCGCGCGGCCGACTCCGACCGCGAACGCATCGTCGCCGTCCTGAGCGACGCCGCGGCCGACGGTCGACTGACCCCCGACGAGCTGGAGGAACGCGCCACGCTCGCCTACAGCGCCCGCACCCTCGGCGAGCTGAGCGGCCTCACCGCCGACCTGCTCCCGCCCGAAGAGCAGCCGCTGCGCACCGACACGCGGCCGGTGCTGGCGTTCTTCCGGACCGAGCGCAAGGAGGGCCGCTGGGTCGTGCCACCGCACTACTCCGCCACCGCCCTCTGCGCCAACGTCACCCTGGACCTTCGGGACGCGGTGCTCCAGACCGGCCACATCCGCCTCCAGGCGACCGTGGTCGGCGGCACGCTCACCCTCCTCGTGCCGCAGGGGGTGAAGGTGCTCATGCCCGCGTCCTCGTTCCTCGGGAGCAAGAAGAGCCAGGTCGCGGGCGACGCCCGGCCCGACGCCCCCACCATCGAGATCACCGGCTTTGTGAGCATGGGCACCATCATCGCCAAGACCCCCAAACCCCCCAAGCAGCCGCGGTTGGGCGGCCTGCTGCGCCGCCGCTCCCTGCCCTGACCGCCTGGCACCCGGAGCCATGCGTACGGCACCAGCCGGGCCGGTGGCCGTACGGCACAAGCCGGGCCGGTGGCCGCCGCCGGGCCCGTGCCGCGTGGCCGGCCTTCGGCGGGGCGGGCCGGGTGGGCCCGTGCCGTACGCCCTCAGGAGGCACCAGACGGGGTGGGGTCAGGTGGCGCTGTCGAAGTTGATCGCGCTGTAGGCGCGGAGCTTGGCGAGCTGGTGCTCACTCGCCACGTGGCGGATCGTGCCGGAACGTCCGCGCATGACCAGCGAGTGCGTGGTGGCGTGGCCGCCGCGGAAACGCACCCCGTGCATCAGTTCGCCCTCGGTGATGCCGGTGGCGGCGAAGAACACGTCGTCGGACGTCACGAGGTCGTCTGTGCTGAGGACCTGGTCCAGGTCGAGCCCGGCGTCCAAGGCGCGGCGGCGCTCCTCGTCGTTCTGCGGCCACAGCTTGCCCTGGATGACGCCGCCCATGCACTTGAGCGCGCAGGCCGCGATGATGCCCTCGGGCGTGCCGCCGATGCCGAGCATGAGGTCCACCCCGGTGCCCTCGCGGGCCGCCATGATCGCCCCCGCCACGTCACCGTCGGTGATGAACTTGATCCGGGCTCCGGCGCTCCGGATCTCCTTGACGATGTTCTCGTGGCGCGGCCGGTCAAGGATGACCACGGTCACGTCCGAAGGCGAGGCGCCCTTCGCCCGGGCCACGGCCCGGATGTTGTCGGCGACCGGCGCCTCGATGTCCACGGCGTCCGCCGCCTCCGGGCCCGTGGCGAGTTTCTCCATGTAGAAGACCGCCGACGGGTCATACATGGAACCGCGCTCACTCACCGCGATGACCGAGACCGCATTGGGCATCCCCATCGCCGTCAAGCGGGTGCCGTCGATCGGATCCACGGCCACGTCGCATTCCGGCCCGCTGCCGTCACCGATGCGCTCCCCGTTGAAAAGCATGGGGGCGTTATCCTTTTCACCTTCACCAATAACGACGACGCCGTTCATCGACACCGTGTTGATGAGTTGGCGCATGGCATTGACGGCGGCGCCGTCCGCGCCGTTCTTGTCGCCGCGGCCCACCCATCGTGCCGCGGCCATCGCCGCGGCCTCGGTGACCCGGACCAATTCCAAAGCGAGGTTTCGGTCGGGCGCGTGTTTGCCGGTGGCGAGTGCGGCAGGAACGGACGTCTGATCGGACAATTGACCGGACATGGCGACAGACCCCTCTCATGGACTACTGCACCGATCGTAGTCAGCAGCCTTTCGCCGATCATCGGGAGGATAATGTGCCCACCATGAGCAGTGACGCGGAACAGTCGGTGACGGGTGTGGCGGTTCGCACGTCGGAGCGGGGTGCGGCCACGCGCACCGCGCTTCTGGAGGCGGCACGGGAGATCTTCGTCACGAACGGCTTCGCCGAGGCGGGGGTCACCGACGTCGTGGCCCGGGCCGGCGCCAGCGTCGGCAGCCTTTACCATCATTTTTCTGGGAAAGCCGATCTCTACCTGACGCTGTTCGAAGAGTTCCAGACCCGGCAGGCCCAGCGCACCAAGCAGGCCGTCCACGCCGTCCGCGCGGCCGGGGAGACCGACCCGATGCGCCACTTCATCGCCGGCGCCCGCGCCTACCTCGAAGGATCCCTCGCCGAACGCGACCTCGCCGCCCTCTTCCTGCGCGGTGACGGGCCGCCCGGCTTCGAGGTCACCATGCGTGACCGCCTCCGGCAGTGGGCCAAGCGCAACGCCGCCCTGTTCGAAGGCGACGAAGGCGCCCTCGTCGTCGTGATCACCGGCGCGCTCGCCGCCGCGGTCTCCGAAGTCGTGCTCTCCGACGACGAGGACGCCGCCCGCAGACTCTCCGACGACGTGCTCGCGATCATCGGCCAGATCCGCAGGCCCGCAAGCCCGACCGGTCCGCAGAGCGGGTAGTCTCGGCATCCGTGGAGCGCTTCACCAAGGGATTCCTCGGATATGTGGTCGCCGTGGCCGTGTGCTTGGCGGGGGTCGGCCTATTCCTGTTCGTCACCCCGCAGAGCAGGACCGAGCACATTCCCCAGGTGAACTACTCGATGGACCTCGCCGGTCTGCGGCGCACCGCCGACCACACCATCTACGCCCCATCCGCCGTCGCCAAGGGATGGGTGCCGACCAGCTCCCGCATCACCAACGAAAAAGGCGCCGGCACATGGCGCCTCGGCTTCGCCACCGCCAAGCGGGCCCACGCCATGCTGGCGCAGAGCAGCGAAAAGCCCCCCGCGGAATTCGCCGACCGCCTCGCCAACTCCAACGCCGTCGTCGGCACACGCCAAATCGGCGGGGCCACCTGGGAAGAGCGCTTCCGCGAGGACAAGAAGCAGCGCACCCTCGTGCGCTTCCTCCCCGACACCACGGTGATCGTCACGGGCACCGCCGACTGGGACGAACTCGTCGCCCTCGCGTCGTCCCTGCAACCCCAGACCAAGATCAGCGACTAGCCCGTCGGACGGTCGCACGGGCCGCCCGCGCTCAGAACGGCCTGCCGCCCTCGTCGTCGCCCTTGCCCGACGGCTCCGACCTGCGGGCCATCGCGGCCGCGAGCTTCACCCGCGCGCCCTGCAGCCACTCCTCGCACACCGCGGCGAGCCGCTCCCCGCGCTCCCACAGCTCGATCGACTGCTCCAGCGTCAGGCCGCCCGCCTCAAGGCGGCGCACCACCTCGGTCAGCTCCTCGCGCGCCTGCTCATAGGACGGTGTCGTCGTCTCCTCAGCCACACCCCCACCCTAGGCCCTGCCGCCGCCGCGAACGCTCCGCCGACCCCGCGCCAAGCCGAGGACACGCCGAATGTCGGCCGGCCGCGCCGCACGCCCCCAACGCGGCCACATCACGGGGTCAGATCACGGGTCAGATCACGGGTCAGATCAGGGGGCCAGATCACGGGGCCAGATCGAAAAACGCCTCGACGCGTCGCTTGTGGTAGTCAAGGCCTTCCTCGTCATGCTCGACCCCCCGCTTGCGCGCCCCCTCGAAGTAGGCCGCCTCACGGCGCAGCCGATGCCTGATCAACTGCGCGATCATGCGGTCGTCCATGTCGCCCGCCGTCCCGCCCGCCCGGTGATAATCGGCGACGAAACGGCGAAGCAGGGTGGGCGAACCGCCGTATTCGTCCGCCCACTCCATCGCCGCCCACGCCACCTCCAGCTCAGGCGCCCCGACGATGGCCTCATCCCAGTCGAGCACGGCCACCAGACGACCCTCCGAAGCCAGCGTGTTGCCCGCGTAGAAGTCGCCGTGCAGCGCATGACGCGCAAGACCACGGGCGTGGAAATCCGCCAGCCACCGGTCGAGCTCCGGGTCGGCGAGATACGGCACATCGCGGGGCGGCTCGCCGTACAGGCCGATCTCCACCGACGCGGCCACCGGACGCGGCGGCGGGCGAAACGACACGAGCGAACGGTGCAACCGGGCGAGAAGCCGCGCACCCTCCGCACACACCCACGGCCGGTCGCTGTCCGGCCACGCCCCCTCCACATAAGGCCACAGCGAAAGCGGACGGCCATCGACGCGAAGCACCGTCGCCCCGCCGCGCGCAGGAATCGGAGCGACGGCCTCCGGCAAGGTCAGCGCCGCATGCACGGCGACCCCGTGACACCACTCCGCCTCGGCGGCGCTCCGCCACTCCGGCCCCACACGCAACACCACATCGCCGAGCCGGTAGGCAGCCGACTCCTCCCCACCGTGCAAACGCACCGCGTCGCCGTCGACACCCCGGCCCCACGCCTCCTCGACCGACCGCCGCATGGCGTCGGTCAGCGGCGTCTCAACGTAGATCAAGCGACCCTCCACCCCGCACAGACCCTCAGTCCCCAGTACGGCACGGCCCCAAAGCCCGCCCCGCCGCACACCCTAAGGCCCGCCCGCGCGCCGCGCGCCGCATGCCCGCCCCGCCGCGACGCCCCGGAAGGCGGCCCGGCTCAGCCCTCGTCGGCCGGCTCCACCCGCGCCCGCACCCGGTCGTCGGCGAAACGCACGGTCAGCTCGTCGCCCGGCGACACGTCGGCCGCACGCCGGACGACCTCGCCCGACGGGCGCTGCGCGATCGCGTAGCCGCGCTCCAGCGTCGCCGCGGGCGACAGCGCGACCAGGCGGGCACTCAGATGGCGGATGCCGTCCTCCGCGCGGTCGAGCGACCCGGCCAGGCAGCGGCGGGCGCGGTCCCGGAACTGATCCACCTGCTCGGCGCGGCGCTCGATCTCACGCACCGGGTCGGCCAGCGAAGGACGCGACCGCATCGACCCCAGCCACGACCACTCCCGCTCCACCCAGCCCCCGACGACACGCCGGCCCCGATCGCGGAGCTGGCGGATCATCACAAGCTGCTCCCCGACATCCGGAACGACCTTCTTCGCCGCGTCCGTCGGCGTCGAAGCCCGAAGATCGGCCACGAGATCCAGAATCGGGCTGTCCTGCTCGTGGCCGATCGCGCTCACCACCGGGGTGAGGCATGCGGCCACCGCCCGCACCAGCGACTCGTCCGAGAACGGAAGGAGATCCTCAAGGGAGCCGCCTCCCCGCGCCACGATGATCACGTCGACCTCGCGGTCGGCGTCGAGCTTGCGCACCGCCTCGGTCACCTCACCCACCGCGTAAGGGCCCTGGACCGCCACCTGCTCGACCTTGAACCGCACCGCCGGCCAGCGCCGCCGCGCGTTCTCCAGCACATCGCGCTCCGCCGCCGAATCACGGCCGCAGACCAGCCCGATCGTGCCCGGCAGGAAAGGCAGCCGCCGCTTGCGGTCGGCGCTGAACAGCCCCTCGGAGGCGAGCAGGCGGCGCAGACGCTCAAGCCGCGCCAGCAGCTCGCCCACGCCGACCGGCCGGATCTCCAGCGCCGTGAACGCGAACGACCCCCGGTTGACCCAGAAATCCGGCTTCACGTGCACCACGACCCGCGCCCCGTCCACAGGCCGCGGCACCGCCACCTCGTAAACGCCACGCGGACACGTCACCCGGGCGGACACATTGGCCACCGGATCACGCAACGTCATGAACACCGTGCCGCCTCTCGCGGTCAACTCGGTGATCTGACCTTCCACCCAGATCGTGCCCAACTTGCCGATCCACCCGGCCACCATCTGGAGCACCGTGCGGACCGGCAGCGGCTGCTCCGGCGAGGTTTTCGCGCTCATGGAGCGAGCCTAAAGGGCACGACCGACTATTCTCCGGCTTCCAACTTCGCGAGCCGGTTCTCGTACATCTTCACCACCGCCGCCCGGTCGGCCGTCGCCCGCTCGTAGGCGAGCAGGCCGCGGATCTGCTCGACCGACTGGCTGCGCAGCCGCCCCCGAAGCGACGCCAGCGTCATCTCCGCGTAACCGGGAATCGGCTCAGCCGGTACGGCGGAAGCCTCCCCGGCCCGGGCACCGGTGGCCGGGGCTTCGCCGGTGTCGCTTGGCTGGGCCGGGGTTCGGCTCTCTGCCGTGGCTTGGGGCTCTGCCGTGGCCGTGCTCTCGGTGGCCTTTGCCGCGCCGGTGCCGCCGGGCCGGGCCGCGGCCTGCGTTTCGGCGGTGGCCTTGGTGGTGGCCTTGGTGGCGCGCTGGGTCTTGGTGGTGGCCTTGCCGCCGGTCTTGGTCTCCGCGGTCTCCGCGGCCGAGAGGCTCGCTGCCGCCGGGCCGGCCTCCGCGGCCTCGGCCTTCGCGGTGGTCTTTCTGGGGGCGCGCTTCTTGGGAGCCGGGGCCGCCTCCGGAGCGGGCTCGGCCGCCGTCACGGCGACCTCGGCCTGCGCCTCGGCCTCCGCGGCCTTCGGCGTGGCGGTCTTCCGGGTCCTCGTCTTCGCCGGGGCGTCGGCCGTACCCCCGGCGTCGGCCGTACCCCCGGCCGCGTCCGCGTCCGCAGCCGTAGCCGGGGCCTTGGGCTTGGCGGTCTTCCGCGTGGTCGCCTTCCCGGCCTTGGTTTCGGCGACAGCGGTGTCCGGGCCTGTGGCGTCGGCCTGGGCGGTGGCTCGGGCGGCGGTTTCGGTCGCGCTCGCGTCCGTGGCCGTCGCCTTGGCCCTGGTGGTCTTGCGGGTAGCGGCCTTCGTGCCTTCGGCGGTGGCGTCGGCCGTGCCTGCGGTGACGTCTGCGGCGGTGTCCTTGCTGGTGCCCTTGCTCCCGCTCTTGGTCGCGGCCTCGGCCGTGCTGGTGGACGCCACGGTGGTCGCGCCCGGGGAGGGAGCGTCTCCGGCGGCGTCGGCGGTCTCGGTATCGGCGGACGGGGACGGCTCGGCGGTGGCCGGAGCGGCCGAGGCGGGGGTGTTGGCCGACACTTCAGCCGGAGCCGGATCGGTCTGCGCAGCCGAAGCTGCCGGGGCGGCCGGGGCGGCCGGGGCGACCGGGGCGGCCGGGGCGACCGGGGCGACCGGGGCGGCGGAGCCGTTCGGCTCGGCCTGAGCCGGGGGAGTGGCCGGGGTGAAGATGACCGGTTCGGGGCGGGGGGCGGAGGTCCCGTTGGAGACGGTGGCGTCGGGCTTGGCCGGGCGCGGGGCGAAGATCACGGGCGGGCGGCGTGTGGGCTTGGCCTCGGCGTCCGCGGCGTCCTTGGCCTCACCGGCCTCACTGGCGTTCCCGGTGTCGGCGTGGGCGGCGGAGGTCGTCTTGCCAGGGGTTCCGGAGGCGGCTGCGGCCTTGTCCGCGGTGTCGTCGCGTACGGCATCGCCCCAGGGGTCGCCGACCGCGTCGGCTTTGCCGTACTCGGCCTGCGCGGTCTTGCCGGTGGCGGCGTCCTCGTCGCGGTCGCTTGAGCCCCTGAGCCTGGTGAACGCGTTCAGAGCGCTCTTGAACAGCGAGGTCGGGAGATCGTCGGCCTTGGCCTCCGACGGCTTCTCCCTGTCTTCGGACGGCCCCTCGGACGGACCGCCGGCAGCCCCTTGAGCAGTGCCCTGAGCGGCCCCTTGGGCGGTGCCTTGGGTCGCGCCCCGGTCCGTGCCCGTGTCCTTCGGCTCCGTGCTCTTCGGCTCTGTGCTCTTCGGCTCTGTGTCCTTCGGCTCGGCGTTCTTCGCTTCGGCGGGGTCACCGGTCTTGTCGGCCGTCGCGGCCTGCTGCGTGTCCTTCGGCTCGCCGGGTTCCTTGCCGTCCTCTCGACCTGTGAGGGTGTCGCGGAAGGACTTTGCGATGGAACGGACTAGGTCCGTGAGAGACATGCCGACTCCCTGGGAGGTCAGGTATTGATTGATAAGTCAGGCAAGACCGAATGGCCCTGAGTGCGCGTCCATGCGCGCGGTGCCCTACGCCGTTCCACGTAGCATAGGAAACATGACTGGTGCGGCGACCCCGACAACCCGACGCGTTCTTGTGGCCAAGCCTCGTGGCTATTGTGCGGGGGTGGACCGGGCGGTCCTGGCGGTCGAGCAAGCTCTCGAACGCTACGGTGCGCCGATCTACGTGCGCAAACAGATCGTGCACAACACCCACGTGGTCCAGACCCTGGAGAAGCGTGGAGCGATCTTCGTGGAGGAGACCGCCGAGGTGCCCGAGGGCTCCATCGTGGTGTTCTCCGCACACGGGGTGTCGCCCGCGGTGCACGAGGAGGCGGCGAAGCGGTCGCTGCGCACGATCGACGCGACATGCCCACTGGTCACCAAGGTGCACAAAGAGGCACAGCGGTTCGCCAAGGACGACTACGACATCCTGCTCATCGGCCATGAGGGCCACGAGGAGGTCGAGGGCACCGCGGGCGAGGCGCCCGAGCGCATCCAGCTCGTGGACGGCCTCGACGGTGTGCGCAACGTCCAGGTGCGCGACCCGAGCCGCGTGGTGTGGCTGTCCCAGACGACCCTCTCGGTCGACGAGACGATCGAGACCGTCGACCGGCTGCGCGAGCGCTTTCCCGACATGGTCAACCCGCCGAGCGACGACATCTGCTACGCCACGCAGAACCGCCAGGTGGCCGTCAAGGAGATCGCCCGCGAAGCAGACCTGGTGATCGTGGTCGGTTCGGACAACTCGTCCAACTCCAAGCGGCTTGTCGAAGTCGCCCTCGACGCCGGCGCCGCCGCGTCCTACCTGGTCGACAACGCCGGCTTCATCCGCGAGGAGTGGCTGGAGGGCGTCTCGACCGTGGGCGTCACCAGCGGGGCCTCCGTCCCGGAGGAGCTGGTGGAGGGCGTGCTCGCCTACCTGGCCGAGCGCGGCTACGGAGACGTGACAGAGGTCGAGGCGATGGCGGAGAAGGTGCATTTCGCCCTCCCTCACGAACTCCGCCGCGACCTGCGTTCCTGACGTCGACCACCCGGGTGGCGCCGGGGCCGGGTCGCGTCAGCGCTCGGTGTTGCGGGCTGTGCCGTAAACCGTGGGTTCGAAGTATCCCTCAGGCTCAGGCGCGTAGACGGCGTTTTCGCGGCTCTTGTCCTTGGAACGCGCGCGGTCGCGCCCAGCCGACCTGGCCTTCGGCACGGCGGGAGCCGCCTCGGAGCGCTTCCCCCGCCGCGACTCCGGCCGGGTGGCGGCGAGCTCCTGACGCAGCTCGCGCACGTTGCCGCCCAGGCCGCGGCGCCACGCCACGACGAGGACCACGGCCGATCCGGCGAAAAGCCATGGAGCGCCCGCCGACAGGGCGGTGAACATGCCGAGCGCGAACGTCTGCGCCACCGACTCGGCGCCGATGGCGCGCACGGCCTCGGCGACGATCCCGGCGACCAGGAACACCAGCGGCGGCGCGACGACGAGTGCGAGCAGGTCACGCGGGTTGACCAGCGCCACGCCCGCTAGGCAGGCGGCCACGAAGGACAGCCCGCTGAGCGCGGCCACGCCCGTGAGGGCGGCGAGCGCGTGCCCGGCCACCGAGGCCACCAGGACGAACGCGACGGCACCCCGGGCGGTCAATTTGACGCGGGACCGCTGCTCCGGTCGGCTTCCCCCGCTCATCATCCCCCCTTAGCCCGCCCGCGCGAGTGATGTCGTGGACTCCACGGGTCTGCTCGGTGGAGCCGGCCGCCGAGTCGGCGCGCGTCATGACAGGTCGTTGGCCAATTTACCGTTCAGCCGGGAGATCAGAGGTGAGCTTACGTCCTCTTCCTGAATCAGTTCGGGTGAACTGAGAGCACGCGGGACCTCCTCGACGACGTTCGGCGTGTCCAGTCTGCCGTCCACGACGCCGAGATCGTGAAGTTTGCGCGCGGTCACCAGCACCCGGCTCTCCAGCGACCCGACGGTCTTGTTGTACGTCTCCACCGCCCGGTTCAGCGACCGGCCCAACTGGTCGACGTTGCGCCCGAGACTGCCGAGGCGGTCGTAAAGCTCACGGCCGAGCTCGAACACGGCCCGCGCGTTCTCGCTGAGCGCGGCCTGCTGCCAGGCGTATTGCGCGGTGCGCAGCATCGTGATCAGCGTCGTCGGCGTGGCGATGTGGACCCGGCGCCCCATCGCGTATTCCAGCAGCGCGGGATCGCGCTCCAACGCCGGCGCGAGGAACGCCTCGCCGGGGATGAACAGCACCACGAACTCGGGCGCGGGGTTGAACGCCTGCCAGTACGCCTTGGCGGCGAGCCGGTCGACGTGGTCGCGCAGGTGTTTGGCGTGCGCGTCCAGCCGTGCGGTCTGCATGGTCGGCTCCTCGGCCTCCGCCGCCTCCAGGTAGGCGGCGAGGGAGACCTTGGAGTCGACGACGATGTTCTTGCCGCCGGCCAGCCGTACGACCATGTCGGGGCGGAGCGTCCCCTCCGCGGTCGCCGCACTGGCCTGCTCGTCGAAGTCGCAGTGGTGCTGCATGCCCGCGATCTCGGCCACCCGGCGGAGCTGCAGCTCCCCCCAGCGTCCCCGTGCCTCGGGCCGCTGCAGCGCCCGGACCAGGGCCATGGTCTGGGACTTGAGCTGGTCGGCGCTCTGCCGTACGAACTCCATCTGCTGCGTCAGCTCCGCCCGCGCGGCGCGCTGGCCGGACTCGGTGTCGCGAAGCTGCGCCTCGATCTTGTCGAGGGCGGTGCGCAGCGGCTCGATCATGTGCTCCACGGCCAGCTTGCGCTGGTCGAGGTCGCCTGCGGCCTCGGCGCGGGACGCGGCCAGGCGCGACTCGGCCAGCTCCAGGAAACGCAGGTTGTTGACGTCGAGCGCCCGGGTGGAGATGGCCTGGAAGCGGTCGGTGAGCTGCCCCTCGACGTACGCGAGTTTCTCCTCGGCGGCCTTGGCGCGGGCCTCCGCCTCGGCGACCTTGGCCGACCCGGCCGCGCCGTGGGATCGGCCGAGCATGTAACCGATGGCGAGGCCGGCCGCGAGGCCCACGGCGAGCTGGAAAGCGAGTGCCATGACGTCCACATCCGCATGATTTCAGGGCTCGTACGGCTCATGCCCCACGACACGCCCTGAGGCGGGGGCCGTTGTGGACTGCCGCGTTCCGCTTGTGTGAACGGTCATTGTCACCCAAAGTACTGATACGAATGCGGAGTGCTAGGAGTGTGAATGTCGTACGGCGTGCGCCCCAAGTGGGCGTTCTCCCTCTGGATCGCGGTGGCGGTGTCCCTGGCCGTGATCATCGCCGGCGTCGCGGTCGTCGTCGTACACGTCGCGGACAACTACACGCCGACCGCCCAGGCCACCGCCCGCCCCAGCCCGCCCACGTGGGCGGCGGGCGCCTGCGCCCGCAGGGAAGGCGCCGGGTACGCCCTCGCCCCCTGCGCGGTCGGCCAGACCGCCGTGACCCGCGTCGTCACCGGGAAACCCACCGCCTGCCCGCCCGACACCGACGACTTCGCCGCGATCGGCGGCAGCCGTACGGCCTGCCTGCGCAACCTGCGCGCACCCCACCCGGGCGACCCGGGCGCCGGCGGCGGCCTGCTGAGAAGCGGCGACTGCGTCACCGCCCGCGGACAGGAGCTCCCATGCGCCGGGGGCACGTGGTACGGCAAAGCCGTCGCCGTCGTCCGCGGCGCGACACGCTGCCCGTCCTCCACCCTGACCACGGTCGCGCTCACCGGAGGCCCCGTCATCTGCCTCGGCCCCGGCGGCCGGGTGCCCGCCCGGGGACACTGCCTGGCCGAACCGGCGTCGCGGGACCTGACCAGGGCGGACCTGCGCAAGGTGCCCTGCGCGTCCAAGCGGGCCTGGGCCCGCGTGACGGCCTTCGCCGCCGGCCCCGGCGAGTGCCCGAAGGGGTCCGACCGGTCGCTGCGCGCGGGCGACCACCGGTCGCCGCGCCCCGTGACCTGCCTGCGCCTGACATCCGCCGATTCCCGCTGACCTCCGCTGACCTTCTGCTGACCTTCTGCCGAGATCCGCCGCGTACGGCACCGCCGGGCCGTGCCGTACCGGCTCTTCCGGCTCTTCCGGCCCTTCCGGCCCTCTCCGGCTGTGCCGCATGCGCCCGCCCGGGGCGCGGGCAGTGCGTCCGGCCCTCTAAACTCGGCCTACGTGAGCCTGAGCATCGGCATCGTCGGCCTGCCCAACGTTGGCAAGTCCACGCTTTTCAACGCGCTGACCAAGAGCGGCAACGCCCTCGCGGCGAACTACCCGTTCGCCACCATCGAGCCCAACGTCGGCATCGTCGGCGTCCCCGACGCGCGTCTGGGCAAGCTCGCCGAGATCTTTGGCTCCGCCCGCATCCTCCCCGCCAAGGTGGAGTTCGTGGACATCGCCGGGCTCGTCCGCGGAGCCTCGGAAGGGCAGGGGCGCGGAAACCAGTTCCTCGCCAACATCCGCGAGACCGACGCCATCTGCCAGGTGATCCGCGTCTTCGCAGACCCCGACGTCACCCACGTCGACGGCGATGTGTCGCCGCAGCGCGACATCGAGACGATCAACACCGAGTTGATCCTGGCCGACCTCCAGACTCTGGAGAAGGCGCTGCCGCGCCTCGCCAAGGAAGCCAAGTTCAACAAGGACCGCAAGGTCGCCTTGGACGCGGCCGAGGCCGCGGTCAAGGTGCTCGACTCCGGCACCACCCTTTACGCCGGGGCCAAGGCCGCCGGCATCGACCCCGCCGACATCCGCGAACTGCACCTGCTCACGGCCAAGCCGTTCCTCTACGTCTTCAACCTCGACGCCGACGAGCTCACCGACACCGAGCTGCGCGACCGGCTCTCCGCCATCGTCGCGCCCGCCGAAGCCGTCTTCCTCGACGCCAAGATCGAGTCCGAGCTCGTCGAGCTGTCCGACGAGGAGGCGCTCGAACTCCTCCAGTCCGTCGGCCAGGAGGAGTCCGGCCTGTCCCAGCTCGCCCGGGTCGGCTTTGAGACCCTCGGCCTGCAGACCTACCTCACCGCCGGGCCCAAGGAGGCCCGCGCCTGGACCATCCGGAGGAACGCCACCGCCCCCGAGGCCGCCGGCGTCATCCACACCGACTTCCAGCGCGGCTTCATCAAGGCCGAAGTCGTCTCCTTCGCCGACCTCGTCGAGGCCGGCTCCATCGCCGCCGCCCGCTCCGCGGGCAGGGCCCGCATCGAGGGCAAGGACTACGTCATGCGCGACGGCGACGTCGTGGAGTTCCGCTTCAACGTCTAGCGGACACCAACCAGCACGAGCTCGTCACCAGCGCCAAAGCGTACCGCCTGCTCGGTCGCCGCCCTCGGCAAGCTTCCTTCACAGGTGCCCCCGGGCGAGCACTACCACGCCTGGAAGGCCGGTCGAGTCGGCGCCTGAGAGCCCGGCAGGCCGCCCTGTGGACCGGTCGGCAGTCGGTGATTGTCGGTGTCGGCCGGTTCGGTGCCTGCACGCAGTGCACCGCTGCGCACTTTCCAGTCGATGGGGTTGACGCCGGCCGCCGCGACACGGATACGGATCTGACCGGGGCCGGAGTGGGGTTCCGGCGCCTGCTCGATCACAAGGGTGTCTGCCTCGCCGTGCTCGTGGAAGCGGGCTGCACGCATGGTCTTTTCTCCTCAAGGACGCCGGTGATACTCGGCGGATGGCTGTGTCGCCGACGCTAGAACCTGACGTTGACGTCAGGTGCAAATCGGCGTGACGCCCGCGGGGAGGAGACCCCCTGGGCCGCGCTGCGGCGGCGGCGTCCGCCGGCCGTGTGTGATGGGTTTCGCTTGGGGTCTATGTCCTTGTATATGCCTGTTTGGGGTGTTTGGTGGCTAATGTGAAGATCGAAACACTCTTGGCCCCTTTTGGGTAGGCATCGGTTGCCTTTAGGTAATGGCATAGTGCGCTGGCCTGCGCTAATGCGCGGCGGGTACGGCTCATGCCGCGGGGCTCTGACTCCGTATTCGGTCTCGGTTACCCGGTTGCGGCGATGCTTGCAGCATCAGCGTGGCTTTCCTGAAACAATTGGCGAGGCCGATAGGGTGATTACTTCACCACGGATCAGCCGGGTCGAGATGTAGGGCGAGACCGCGCCGGCCGGGGGATCGGCGGCGAGCGGAGGCGTGATGGCTCGAAGGGCAACTGTCCAGCACGGTCCTCGGACGGTTGGCGACCCTGAGCTACCGGCATACTCGGATTCGTCCGACCTCGACCAGCCGCCGGCGCGGGGCAGGGGCGCGCCGCGCCGCGGCGGGTGGGCCGGAGGCGGTGGGCGCTGGCTCGTGTGGGCCGGGCGCGCGGTGCTGTGGGCCTTGATCATCGTGATCGTGGTCAACGGCGTGCGCGCTCCGTTCGAGCGGTTCATGCAGGGGTCCTCGCCGTCCGCGCCGCCCCCGGCGCCGGAGGTCGAGTTCCCCGTCCAGCGAGCGGAGTCGTTCGCCGGCCAGTTCGCCGAGGTCTACCTCAACATCGACGGTTCACGGCCCGACGAGCGGGCGGGGCGCCTCGCGCCTTATATTCGCGACGAGGCCGGCGCGCAATTCGGCTGGGACGGTCTCGGTCTCATGAGGGCGGGAGCGATCCGACCGTATGAAACCAAGGTTATCGATGACCGAAATGCGCTGGTCACTGTGCTTTTTCAATCGGGAAACCGGCGCATGATGCTGTCGGTTCCCGTATATTCCTCGGGTAATTCCCTATTGGTCTCGGGACTGCCGGCGGTGCTTCCCGCGCCGGCCAAGGCCACGTATCCGTCGCCGCCCGACAGCCCGCGTGACGAGGCCGCCGAGAGCGAGCTCCGGCCCCAGCTGGAGAGCTTCTTCCGGCAATACGCCGAGGGCGACACCGTCGAGCTGCAGCGCTTCCTGGCCGCCGATGTGCGCCTGGAGAGCCTGAACGGGGCCTTCGACTTCTCCTCGCTCAAAGATGTGCGCGTGCCGCCCGGCGAGGCGGAGCGCCGGGTCCGGGCCGTGGTGGTCTGGTCTGTGCCGTCGAGCGCCCCGGGCGACCCCGCGGCAGCGGAGGACCCCGCGAGGTCCACGGGCAAGCTTGAGCAGGCGTACAGCCTGACCGTCGTGAAGACCGGCGGCAAGTGGTTCGTCAAGGAGATCAGCGGTGCCGCTCGGAACCTGGGTTGACCGGTGAACCACCACTTCCCGACCGGCCTCATCGCACCCCGTCCCGTGGAGCTCCGTTCGGTCGTCGCGGAAGGGCGCCGCGTACGGCTCTCGCCGCTCGGGGCCGGATCCGCCCGGACGGATGAAAGAGGCTCACCGCGGCTGATCCAACCCCCGAGGAGGAGCTGATTTCATGTTGAAGATCATGTTGTTGCAGGCGATGGATCACGTCGCCGACCTGGCCGCGGCGCCGTCCCCGGCTCCGACCGGCGTCAACACGGAGGGGTTGGCGGACTTCCTACGGCGGTTCTTCGCGCCGCTTTTCCTTGTCATAGTGTCGGTGGTCGCGCTCTTCTTCCTCTTCACGAGGGAGATCACGAGATTCGTGCAGTTCATCATCCTGGCCATCGCCATCGGAGTGATCTTCTACGTGCCCGACATCATCGAGATGATGGCCAGGGCGATCGCGGGGGCCCTGGGAATCCAATGAGGGTTGAGATCGTCCCCTGGCGGTGATTGAACGAGGGGTGAGAGGAGGAGCGAGTGGATCTACCCACGTATACGAATATTTGGCGAATCGAGAAGCGGCTCTACAAGCTGTATGACCTACGGCTCCCGATGCCCCTTCCGATCGTCTGGATCGGCGTGTTCGTGGGCGTCCTGGTCCCGTGGTCGCTCCTACTCTGGCTGGTCGGCATCAACTTCGAGGCGCCCTGGCACGTGCTCTACCTCGTGCCCCCCGGCGTGGTCACCTGGCTGTCGACACGCCCCGTGATCGAGAGCAAGCGTCTCACCGAGCTGATCCAGTCCCAGGCGCGCTACCTCGGCGAACCCCGCACATGGTGCCGTATGGCGCCGCTCTCCGAGCCCTCGGAGATCACGCTCACCGGCCGTGTGTGGCGTGTCGGCCCCGGCCGGGCCGACGCCGTGCGCGTGAAGGCCCGCCACGCGCAGGCCAAGGGCCGCGCCAAGGTCAAGGCCGGGAAGCCGGAGAAGGCCGGGAAGCCTGAGAAGGCCGGCAAGACCGACAAGCGCGAGACCGCGCCCGCGCCGCGCCAGGTCCGGCCCGCCGTGGCCGCTGCCGCCCGCGCGCCGCTCGCCGATGCCCCCGCCCTGCCCGCCACCTCCCGCCCGCCGGCGGGACCCCGCGTGCCCGCCACACCGTGGTCCGAGCCCGCACGCCCGCCGGCCGACGAGCGGGTGCGCCCCCAGCCCGGTACGGCTCCCGCCCCCCACCCCGCCACCGCGCGTGGCGAAGCGGCCTCGTCCGACGCGACCGGGGCCGACACGGCTGCCGCGCACCCCGTGGGCACCACCACCGCGCCCGACGGCAACGAGCCGTCCCGGGCGTCCACCACCCTTGTCCCGTCCGCTGTCCCGCCCGCCGCCCCGGAGGTTTCCGCGACGGCGGCGTCGCTCACGCCAGGGACGCCCGACGTTTCCGCCCCCGTCGTCCCCCGCGAATCCGCCGCCTTGCCCCCGGCCGACCGGGCCGAGGCCGCCGACGCGGCCGTCGTCGCAGAGGTGGTCCGTACGAAGCCCGAGCCCCGGACAGGCCAGGCCGTTGCGGCGGCGCGTGGAGCGGATGCCGGAGGAGAGGTCGAGCGGGACGGCGCGGGGAGCGCTCACGAGGAGGCCGCTCCCGCGAGCGCCGGTTCCCCGGCGAGTGGTGTCTCCGGGCCTGTCGTGGTCGCGACGGAGGCCGGCGCGAAGGATGTAGCCCCCTCGGCGATCTCGGAGACGCGAACTCCCTCCCAGAGCAAAGATGCCGTGTCCGGCGTGGACGCGGCGACGCGGGGCTCCGCCGTACACGGGTCGGCGCGGCCTGAGCCTGAGCCCGAGCGCCGACTTGAGGTCGTGTCCGGGCCGCGCACCGAGCCGGAGGTCGCTTCGGACGCCGAGTCCCACGGGCAGGCCGGGCAGGAGGCCGGGACCCGCTCGGGGCAGGGGCCGATCGGCACCGAGGCGCTGCGCAGGCTGAGGAGGCTCGCGGCGTCGGCCGACCCGGGCGCTTCGCAGCAGGACGCACGGCGGGGCGACACGGCCGGGCCGGACGACCTGCCGAGCGTGGTGCCCGGCCGGTGGTCGGCGAACCGCGGCACGCCGGGCTCGCCTGGCGAGGACGCCGGTCAGGCGGGTCAGGCCGGGCGGTTGACCGCGAGCGCTGCGAGCGCGGCGGACGCGCCTCCGGCGAAGCCGACCGGAGGCGGCGACGTCACCGGGGCCGGTGCCGTACGGCCGGGTGCCCGTGGCGGTTCTGTCGAGGCCGGTGGTGCTCCGCAGACCGATGGCGTACGGCCGGCGGCCGGGGGCGACAAGGCCGTGGCCGACAACACCGGGGCCGACAACACCGGGGCCGGTGCCGTACGGCCGGGTGCCCAGGGCGACAGGGGCGGCGGCGGGCGGTCCGGCGAGGACGGGTCCCGCGGCGGTGCCCAGGGGGCCGGTGGGGCTCGGCGGGGGAAGCCGCAGGTGGGGTTCCCCGCGCGTACGGGGGCCAAGGAGGCGGACGGCGAGACGGCGAACGGGCCGGGGGCCGGGGCGGCGGGGACGACGCCGCCGGTGTCGATCCGGGCGGTGCCCTCGGGGCCGGCTCGGGAGACGGGGCCGGCGGTCCCGTCGGTTCCCGGGTTGCCGTCGGTGCCGGAGGCGCCGGCGCCCGGGCCGAGGCCGGCCGGGACGGGCCGGGTGCGCCGGGTCGAGTCGGTGGTGGGGCGCGACCCGTCGGGCGGCTGGCGCAGGCTGGCGCAGGTGGTCATCGGCGCGGGCGGTAGCCGTACGGATGGCTCGGAGGTGGACGAGGCGCGTGCGCGCGGGGCGTTCCCGGGGAGCCGGCGCATCGTGGTGCTCGGGTGCACTGGCGGCGCGGGGCAGACGACGACGGCGTTGATGCTGGGGCACACGTTCGCGCGTTACCGCGAGGAGCGCGTGCTGGCGATCGACGCGAACACGGGACGGCACAGCCTGTCGACGAGGATCAAACCCGAGTCGCCGGAGACGCTGACCTCGCTGCTCAACGGCATCGACCAGGTGGGCGGCTACTTGAGTGTGCGCAACTACACGAGCCGGTGCCCTTCGGGCCTGGAGGTGGTGGGGGCCGATACGGACGCGGGCGCCGAGCAGCGTCTCGCGGACCGGACGCTGTTCTCCGACCAGAGGCTCGGCCAGGCGATGGGCGTGCTGGACTCCCACTTCAAGCTGATGGTCGTGGATCCGGCGGCGGCGCTGGCGGCGCGGGTCCTGCCGTACGCGGACCAGCTCGTGCTGGTGGCCCCGGCGAGCGAGGACGCGTCGGACGCGGTGGCGATGACCTACGAGTGGCTCGACGGGCACGGGTGTGGTGATCTGCGGCGCAGAGCGGTGATGGTGATCAACGGTGTGAGCCGCCGCAGCATGGCCGATGTGGAGCAGGCGGAGGCGGTGGCCCGGGGCCGCTGCCGGGCGATCGTCCGGGTCCCGTGGGAGGACGATCTGGCTCCGGGCGGCGTGCCGCTGGTGGATCCGAGCCATCTGCGTGCGGCGGGGCGCAGGGCCTACGTGGCGCTCGCGGGTGTTGTGATCGCGGGGTTCGGAGGCCCGCAGGCCGTTCGGCAGAGTGAGGAGGAAGTGGCCCGGTGAGCATCGCGCATCCGGTCGGCCTGTCGGCCCGTGTGGCCGGCTCCGAGTCGGCCGATCGGCTGCCCGTGACCGGACGTGGAGGACGCTCGGTGATCATTTGGCGAGGGAGACGGGCTGCTCAGGTGGTCCAGGTGAAAAGGTGAACGACGAGTGACCAGGGCTTCGCGGGCGCGGAGTCGCTTGGCCGTGCGGTACTTCGACGATCGAATTCTGCTGACGGACTCCGCCGCATGGGCATATTTCCGACTTCCAACGGTCAGTTATGAGTTTGTCACCCCCGAAGAGCGGGAGGCGGTGGCCACCAACGTGACCATCGCCCTGGCCGCCATCCGGATGTCGGACGCCGAGGTGCACCTACGGGTCGCACACCGCACATACCCGGCCGCGGAATGGGCGCTTGCGCTCAACGCGACATCGGACGAGGGGCCGGGGTGGCGCGACTACCTGGAGGAGATGTACCGCCACGTCTGGGCCAAGGACTTCTGGACGAAGGAGGTCTACCTCGGGGTGCGCCTCGGACCCCGAGGCGCCCAACTCGGCACCGGTGTGCTGTCGCAGTTGTTTGGTTTCTATCAGCGCAGCGAGAAGGCGCTCGGCATCGACGACGACCATGTTCCGGACAGCGAGATCAGCCGCTGGACCGAGCAGGCGGAACGGCTCGGCCGGGCACTGGCGGGCAGCGCGCTCTACGCGCGCCACGCGACCTCCACGGAGATCGCGTGGCTGTTCCAGCACGCCGCCAGCGGCTCCCTGAGCGACCCGCCGCCGTCGGCGAGCCCGAAACGCCGCTGGGGCAAGGGCGAGATCGAGACGCTGCTCGAAGGCACCATCCACAACGGCAGATCGCTCCTCAAGATCGAGCAGCCGACGGGTGACTCGTTCGTGGCGCACCTGTCCTTCGCCCGGTTCCCCGACCTGATGCCGTTCCCGGACGGCGAACCATGGGTGCATTTCGCCGACCAGCTCCCCTTCCCGGTGGAGTTCTCATCCCGGATGCGGCTCATCCCGCCCATCAAGGCCAGCAAGGACGTCGCGCGCAAGCTAGCGCACGCCCGCGACATGGACATCCACATCCGGGAGGCGGGGGCCGAGGCCCCCATCGCGCTGGCCGAGCAGATCGACGCCGCCCGCATGCTCGAACACGGCATCACCAAGGAGCGCCTGCCGTTCGTGTACGGCTGGCACCGGCTGATCGTGTCCGCGCCGACGGAGGAGATCTGCGTGCAGCGGGTCGAGGCCGTCGTCGAGCACTACCGGGACGTCGGCATCGACATCGTGAACTCGACCGGTGACCAGTTCTCGCTGTTCTGCGAGGCGCTGCCGGGCGAGCGGGTGCGGGTCAACGCCTACGCCCAGCGCCAGCCGCTCCGCACGATCGCGGGCGGCATGTCCACGGCGACCGTCGATCTGGGCGATCGCGTGGACGAGGTCACCTCCGGGTGGCATGGGCCGTACATCGGCGAGACCCTGGGCCGGGCGCGCAGCATCGTCCACTTCGACCCGCTGGTCGCGGCGAGCCGCAACCGGCCCACGGCCATCGCGATCACCGGTGAGCCCGGCGGAGGCAAGACGACGCTGGCGCTGCTGCTGATCTATCAGATGGCGTTGCGCGGGGTCACGGTCGCGGTGATCGACCCCAAGGGCGACGCCGAGTCCCTGGTCAAGCTGCTGCAGAGCCGCGGCCGAAAGGCGCGCGTCATCCCGCTCGGGTCGGCGGCGCCCGGCCTGCTGGATCCGTTCTCCTTCGGCGACGACATCGCGGCGAGGAAGACCATGGCGACCGAGACGCTGCGGTTGCTGCTTCCCCGCATGTCGGAGGAGCGCGAGTCGGCCATGATCCAGGCGGTGGCGGCCGTCTCCAACGCCGAGGACCCCTCGCTCGGCAAGGTCGTCGACTATCTGGAACAGGCCGAGGACCCCGCGTCGAAGAACCTCGGCGCGGTGTTGCGTTCCATGTCGGAGATGCATCTCGCCACGCTGTGCTTCGACGCCTCGGGCGGCGACCAGATCGACACCGAGGGCTGGACGACGGTCTTCACCCTCGGCGGTCTCACGCTGCCGGACGTCTCGACGGGACGCGACGACTACTCCTACGAGCAGCGGCTCTCGGTCGCCCTGCTCTATCTGGTGTCGCAGTTCGCACGTCGGCTGATGAACGGCCTCGACCGGCGCGCGCCCAAAGCCATCTTCCTGGACGAGGCGTGGGCGATCACCTCCACGCCGGAGGGGGCCAAACTGGTCCCCGAGGTCAGCAGGATGGGCCGTTCCAGGAACACCGCGCTGGTGCTCGTCTCGCAGAACGCGGGCGACCTCCTCAACGAACAGGTCACCAACTGTCTGTCGTCGGTGTTCGCCTTCCGGTCGACCGAGCGTGTCGAGGTCGACCACGTCATGTCTTTGCTCGGCGTCGACGCGTCGGAGGAGCACAAGGCCGTTCTTCGGTCGCTGGGAAACGGCGAGTGCATATTCCGCGATTTGGATGGCCGTGCGGGACGCATAGGAGTAGACCTCATATCACCCGAGCTGCTCCGATGGCTCGACACGAATCCGACACACGACAAACCCAGCGACAGCGTGCATGATCTTCCTAGGGGAGTGGGTAGGACGGGGTCGGCGGCGCAGGAGGTGCGGTAATGACGGTCCCTCCAGAGGGACGGCGGCGTAAGCGCGGGCGGCTCCGCAGGCGCATCGCCCTTGTTCTCGTGGCATTCATCGGCGTCCTGACACTGCCGCTGGTCTTCGGATCGGCACCCGCGGCAGCAGGACCCTGCGACCTGTCGGCGGACCTCGCCCCCGAGGTCGTCGGCAACAGCATGGACGGACTGCTCAGACCACCGACGGCGGAGGACGCGGCGGTGGTGAAGCCGCCGAGCAACTCGGCGACCGGCACCATCGGCGGCGAGGCGATCCCCGACCCGGCCACCAACTACGAGCGGTACGGCACCAGCGGGCAGTTCTGGCACACCTACCAGCTCGGGTGCAGCGACATCGCCGCCGTGATCGGCAACTCGTGGGCCAACGCCGTCTTCACGGCCGCCAAGTCCATCGACCGGCTCACCATCACGACCTACCAGGCGGCGGCCACCGAGGGCCCCCTCCAGTCCCTCAAGGACATGGTCGACGACGTCATCACCAACCTCGCCTCGGCGATGTACTGGCCCTACCTGCGGCCGATCGTGATCGTCGGCGCCATCTGGCTCGCGTGGTACGGCCTGATCCGCCGACGGGCCACGACGACCACCGAAGGCGTCATCTGGATGGTGATCGCGGTGACGGTGGCGGTGTGGTTCTTCAGCCGCCCCGGCGACTTCACCAGCATGGGCAAGGTCGTCACCGAGAAGACCGGCGAGGTCATCAACTCGGCGATGTCCGGGCTGCCCGGCGCGGGCGGCGCCTCCTGCCTTCCGCTCAAGGGCGGCAAGGAGCCCGACCAGGGGCTCGGCAAGACGGGCGTCTCCGCCGTCGACCAGAACGCCGACGCCCTCTGGTCCACCCTCGTCTGCAAGCCCTGGCTCGCCGGGCAGTTCGGCACGGCCGACCCCAACGCCAAGGCCGTCCAGACCTACGGGCCCCTCCTGCTCGACATCCAGGCCGTCGACCGGCAGGAGCAGAGCAAGCAGAGCCCCAACAGCACCGCCCACCAGCTCCGCTACCAAGAGGATGTCGCGAGCAAGCTCGAAGGCACGCCCACCTTCTTCATCTTCCAGGGCAAGGACTGGACCAGTCGGCTCGGCATCGCCATCGGCGCCCTGATGGCGGCCATGGTCGCGGGACTGCTCATCTTCCTGGTCGCCGTCTCGCTGCTGGTGTTGAAGGTCGGATTCCTGCTGCTGCTGGTCCTCGGGCCGGTCTTCCTGCTCATCGGCGTGCATCCGGGCACCGGGCGCATCATCGCGATGCGCTGGGTCGAGATGCTGATCGGCACACTGCTGCGCCAGGCCGTCCTGGCCCTGGTGCTCAGCGTGCTCGTGTACGGCTACGCCCTCGTCATGTCGACCGGCCTCTCGTGGGGCATGCAGCTTCTGTTCATGGCGCTGATGACGATCGCGGTCTTCTTCTACAGGCGGCCGTTCCAGCACCTGTTCGCCCGGATGGACGGGCACTCGATCACCACGCGCATGCTCGGGGAGGCGGCGACCGCGCCGATGCTCAGCCGGGCGGCGGCCGTACTGCCTCCGGTGGCGGGCTATCGCGTGGGACGGTGGGGCATGCGCAAGGCCGAGCCCCTGCTGCAGAGCGCGGCCATGGCCGGCGGGGCCGGCACCGCGGCGGCTGCGGCCGTCGCGCAGGGCCGGGTGCGGGGAGAGGACGGCGCGCAGGGCGTGTCGCCTTCGGGCGCCCGGGTTCCGGTGGGCGTCCAGCCGGCGCCGCTCGACACCGACGGGCAGAACGGCGGCGGCGTGCGGCGGAAGGCCGCCGCTCGCGGCGCCGCCGTACAGCGCGCGGGCGCCGCTCCGCCGCTCAACCTGTCGGGCGGTCCGAGGCGACCGGGGGTCGGCGGCCCCGCGGTCGGCGGTCCGGGTGGCTCGGGTGGCCCGGGTGGTCCGTCCGGTCCGGTCACGGTGGGGCCGAGTGGTTCGTCCTCCGGTGATTCGGGCGGTTCCCGCGGCGGGTGGTTCGGCGGCAGGTCCGGCGGCGGATGGGCGCCCGTGGGCGGTTCGTCCGGCGGGTCCTCCCGCTCCCCGCGGGCGTCCTCGGGAGGCGGCGGTGGCGGCGGCGGTGGCGGCCTGTTCGGCGGCTCGCGCGGTTCGGCGTCCGGCGGGGCCAGTGTGCCCCGGGCCCGCTCTGAGCGCAGCGGCGGCGGCCTGTTCGGAGGCGGTTCATCCGGTTCATCCGGTTCATCGAGGTCGTCCGGCTCGTCCGGGTCCTCTCGGGGCTCGCGGGCCTCGTCCGGGGGCGGCGGCCTGTTCGGCGGCTCGTCGTCGGAGCGGCGCACCCCGAGCGGTTCGAGCGGTTCGAGCGGTTCGAATGGTTCGGGCGGTTCGGGCGGTTCCCGCCGTGCCGAGGCGCCGCCGCTCTGGCTGAGCGGCCGTGACGGCTCGTCGTCTTCCGGTGGAGGCGGCCGAGAGGAGCCGTCGGTGCCCTTCTGGCTCCGCCCGTCGAACACTGACAGGGACTGATACGTGGCACAGCCCAGTGGCGGGCGCAGAGGCATCGCGTTCGCCGGACTCGTCGTGATGCTTGCCGCTGTGGGCATCTACCTGACCTTCGCGCAGGACGGCGGCACTCCCGCCGACGAACCGGCGAGCGTTGGCCGCACCGTCGCGGGGGCCGAGGGAGAGGAGGGCGGCGGCGACACGCTGCCGCCCGTGCCCGCCCCGACGGGAAGCCTCCCGCCTTTCGACATCTACTCCTATCTGCCGATGAGCAGGGAAGAGCTCGCCTCGGCCGCCGACGTCGCGGAGCGTTTCGTCGGCGAGCACGGCACCTACAGCTACCAGGACGACCCCGAGGCCCGCGCCCGGCGGCTCACGGCGTACACGACGGGCGAGCTCGGCACCCTTCTGACCCGCACCGTCACCGCCCCCGGCACCGTCGAACGCGACCGCGCCGACCAGGTGGTCTCCCGCGCCACCGGCAAACTCAAGGAGATCAGGAAGGTGGACCACACCTCTGTGATCTTCATCGTGCTCGGCACCGAGACCGTCGAGAGCAAGAACGGCCCCGCCGAGCGTGCGGAGGAGTACGCCGTGACACTGACGCAGGTCGGTGATGAATGGCGCGTCTTCGACCTGCAATCCGCCGAAGCCGGCCAGGAGGGAGACAACGAGCATTGACCCCCCGGGTGCGCATAGCTCTGATCATCGGTGTTGCCGGGGTTCTGCTGACAGCGGTGATCGTCGCGCCGATGGTGATGACGACCATCCCCTCCTTTATCAGCGGCAGTGAACTCCCCGACTGCCGAGAAGTGAATCTGAACGCCGACGGCGACGAGTCGGAGACGGCGGGCTCCGACATCCCCACGGAATACATGGAGCTCTACCGGAAACACGGCAAGGAGATCGGCGTTCCGTGGAACGTGCTGGCCGCCGTGGGCAAACGTGAGACCGACCACGGACGCTCCCGCCTCAAGGGCGTCCAGAGCAGTACGAACTACGCGGGGGCCGCCGGGCCCATGCAGTTCCTCATCAGCACGTGGGGCGGCAAGTCCAAGATCAAGATCCCGTCCACGTTCAACGGCTACGCCTCGGACGGGGACGGCGACGGCTGGGCCGACGTCTACAACCCCGCCGACGCCATTCTCGGCGCGGCCAAGATGCTCAAGCGCAACGGCGCACCGGAGAACGTACGGCGGGCGCTGTTCGTCTACAACCGCGCCTGGTGGTATGTCGACCAGGTGATGGAGATCGCCAAGCGCTACGCCAAGGACGGCACGATCAAGACGCCGCCGGAGGCCGAGGCCGCCTGCGACGACCCTCTGATCCAGGCGGCGCCGAGCGAGCTGGTCGGCAAGATCCTGGACTACGCGCTCGCGCAGCGCGGCAAGCCGTACATCTGGGGCGGCACCGGGCCGGACGGTTACGACTGCTCGGGCATCATCTACATGGCCTACCGGCAGGCGGGTCTGTCGATCCCGCGCACGACGTTCGTGCAGTGGCCGTTCGGCAAGCGCATCGCCGCGGGTGAGGAGCAGGCGGGCGACCTCGTCTTCTTCAATGCCGGCCCCGGCACCGGGCCCGACCGGCCCGGCCACGTCGGGATGGTCGTCTCGCCCGGCAAAATGATCGAGGCCAGGTGCACGATGTGCGGTCCCATCAAGGTGACTACATACCGTAACCGGGACAAGATCGTGGGCTATACCCGGCCGCTCGCTCACCCCGATGTCATAGAGGAGATCAAACGCATCGAGCAGGGCTGACACAATCGGCGGATGACCGACTGTCATGGCCGTGTGGAACGCCGTCCCCGGCCGGGCCCCGACCGGTACGGCGACCGCAGGGAGGCGACCGATGCTCACTGACGTGCTCGTGGTGGGAGCCGCGATCGTGCAAGGGGGCCGCCTGCTGGCGGCCCAGCGCGCCGAACCCCCCGAGCTCGCGGGGGGATGGGAGTTTCCCGGTGGCAAGGTCGACCCGGGCGAACACGAGGTCGACGCCCTGGTGCGCGAATGCGAGGAGGAGCTCGGGGTCGTCGTGCGTCCCGGTCACCGCGTCGGGGGCGACTGGCCGCTCGGCAGCGGCTACATCATGCGGGTCTGGCTCGCAGAGATCGTCACGGGTGTGCCGGAGCCCAGGGAGCATCTCGAACTGCGCTGGCTGAGCGCGGATGAACTGTACGGCGTGCCGTGGCTTCCGGCGGACCTTCCCATCGTGCGGGCGGTGGAGGATTTCCTTCGCGAGGGTTGAATTCCATCGCTCGGTGACATAACGATTACTAGGCGTGATTATCGCGCGTCCGTATCGGGGGAAACGGAGAAGCGCAGTGGCCAATTGGTGGGGGCGTGCCCGCTTTGTCACAGCTTGGGGAGCCGGTGTTCTGATTCTCGGCTCCGGGGTCGCCCATGCCCTGCCAGAAGCCCTGGGGGAGGGGGCGGACCCCGCGCCCCAAGGCCGGTCCGCTTCCGCGGAGACCGGCGCGTGGAGTCCGTCGAGTCCGTCGGACTCCGACGCGGGCCACGGCCCCGAGAGCGCCGACCGGGATGCCGAGCGGGATTCGGGGGGCTCTGCTCGGGGGGCCGAAGTGCCATCCGGGAGCGCCGTTCGGGGGGCCGGGGCGGCCGTACGTGGTTCCGCCGCTGCCCGGGGGGCCGCCGCCCGTACCGAGCCACGGGCCCGGGGCTCTCTCGCGGGGGACGGCTTCGGCGTGACGCTCGACCTGCGCGAGACCGACAGCCGTGACAACGTCGTCCGCTGGCTCGCCGCGGGCGAGGACTTCCGGTTCCGCGTGCGCCTGCCGGGTCCCGCCGTCGGCGCGCGCATCTCGGTCTCCACCGTGCCGAGCGACGCTCTCGACTCGCTGCGCTGCGCGAGGGCATCCGCCGAGCCCGGCCGGGCGGAGCGACGCGATCTCCGGCCTCGCCCGGCCCTTCGGGACACGGACGCGACAGGTCGGTCCGCGGCCACGTGCGCGCTGGGCGGCGTCGGTGCGGACGAGCCCGTGGAGATACGGCTGAAGGCGTCAGGCGGGGTGCGGGAGATCGTGGTCACCGCCCATGCCAAGGCCCCGGCGAAGGCGCCAGGCCGCCGGTGGCTCACGAGGATGGCCAAGGTCGAGGTCGGCGCCGGTGGAGGTGCCGGCGCCGCGGGTGAGGCGGGGGTGCGGGGGCGGTCCGCCGAGCCGGGCGACAGGGGGCCGACGCGTGCGCATGCGGCAGCCGTACTGGCGGTGGGGAAGCTCGTGGACGGGCAGGGCGCGGGATCCGAGCAGCCGGCGACCGGCCAGGCGGGCGGCATCCTCGGCGGTGTGCTGGGCTCCGGGGGGACGGAGACGCCCGCCGCTTCCGGTGGCGTGGCCACGTCCCCCGAGGCTGCGGGGCCTGCGGACATGTCGGGCGGCCCGGTGGGAGCCGGGAAGTCGAACGGCGGGCCCAAGGCCGGTGAGTCCATCCCGCGGGCCGAGACCGAGCAGGGGACGCGGGCGCTTCCGGGGATGTCCGGGCCTGTGAGCGGGGCGGCGAAGCCGCAGAGCCCGGCTTCGCCGTACATCGCCGGCGGTCCCGTGCGGCCGGGTGAGCCGGGCGGTTCGGCGGCGCTGCCGCGTGCGGGCGCCGGCACGCCACGCGTTTCCGGTGGCTCCGATCAGGCTGTGAGGGGCGCCGCCACGACCGGCGTACGGCCCGGCGCGCGGGACAGGGGGAAGACGACGCGGACCGGTGCCTCGGCCGCCCTCGCTCCCGCCGCGCCGCTCGCCCCCGTGGCACCCGTGGCACCCATGAACCCCGTTCCCGCCGCGCCCGCGCCGGTGGCGGGCGCCGCCCTCCCGGTCCCCGCCGCGCCCCCGCTGGTCCTTCCCGGTGAGGGAACGAGCGGGTCGGGCGGCGCCGCCGGACTGTCGGTGCCCGCCATCCCGCCGGGGGCGGTTCCTGGTGGGGCGCCCGGCCAGTGGGCCGGAGGGGCGGTGCAGTTGCCGCAGGCCCAGCCCGGCCCCGCCGTGACGTCCCCCGGCGAGGAGGCGCTCGGCGCGCCGTGGCCCAGGGAGATCGCGGCACCGGCCAAGCAGGTCAAGGCGGCGGAATCCAAGCCGCTGACGGGTGCGCAGGGGCTGCCGATCGCCGCCGGAGCGGTGGCCGGGCTCCTGGGATTGCTGTGGTTGCAGAGCTCCATTCAGCGCCGCCGTCGACTTCGTGCCTTCCGGGCCGCGGAGCCGGGCGGGGCCGCCTGACCGGTTCGACCCGGTGCGCCGGCTCCTGCCGTACGGCGGGGGCCGGTTTGACGTGATCGGTGGTCACGGTGGTCACGGTGGTCACGGTGGTCACGGTGGTCACGGTTGTCTCCGTTGTCTCCGTTGTCTCTGTCATGGGATTGGGAGGCGTCAGGGCATCGTCGGGCTTTACGGACGTAGTCCTTTTGGGTGGTCTGTGGGGCTGGCGGCTGTCGCGGGGGGCGCAATGGAGAAGGCGCTGGTCCGGCATGGTTTATGGCCCTTGACCTGCACGGTCGGACCTGACGCACGCTGTCAGTCAGGGTAAGGCCGGGGGTGGCCGCGACTCACAATCCGGTGAAGAAACTCCTGGATGCCATGAATATGGGGGTTTACTGTTACTTATGCCCGCATAGAATTTTCCTTGACTAACCAAACGGGGATATCGCGGAGGGCATCGGTGGCGGCACTCGGACGATACAAGGCCGTCTCGGCGGCGGCGTTGTCACTCGGTCTGAGCGGAATCGTGGTGCTCGCGGCAGTGCCGCTGATGAGCGCCGATGCCAGTGTGGCAGGCGCCAAGGTCGCCGCGCGGGCCACGGACATCATCGAAGGCAACCCCGACGGCGATTGGAACCCGGAGGATCCGGGGCCGCAAGTGACCGAGACCGTCACCGTCACGCGCACCCCGGGCCGACCGACGGCAAACCCGGAAAGCACCCCCCGCGTCACCGTCACCCAGACCATCACACCCACCCCGAAGCGCCCGCGGCGCAGCGCGACCACTGCGCCCCCCGCTCAGGCCCCGGCGGCACCCCCAGCGGTGCCCCCGGCGGCGCCTGCCGACGCGGTGCCGACGCTGCCCGTCAACCCGCCGGCCCAGGTCTCGCCGCCAGGGCAGCCTGCCGACAGCGCTTCGGAACCGGTCCTCAACTTCCCCGAGGCGAACGGCCAGGCGTCCAATCCCGCTCCCAGTCCCGCCGACGCCTTCCAACCCCCGGCGGCCGAGGAGCCGGCGCCCGAGTCGGTACCGGTTGAACTGCGTCAGGCGACACCGGAATACGACCAGGCCACGCTCAGCCGTACGCTGGCGATTCCCGCGCTCGTCCTCGTGCTTCTGGCGCTGTTCGCCGTGCTCATCTTCGAAGGGCGTCTGCGCCGCATGGCGCACGCGGCGGCCGTGCGCAAGGCGGGTCCCCGCGTGCCAGGCTCCGGAGCCCAGCCGCACTACCAGCCCTATCCCGCCTACCCCGGGCAGCAGGGCTACGCCTACCAGGGCGGGCCGGCCTACGCTCCGATCATCAGCTTCGTCCCCGTCCAGACCTACCCCGCTTACCCGGGCGAGCAGGGGCAAGGACACCCTTACGCCCCGATGCCGGGCGGTCAGGCCGGTGACGGTGGCCAGCCGGGGCAGCGTGCGATGTATGACCCGATGACCGGCCGCCTGTTCGACCCCGCCACCGGGCAGACCTACGACATCACCGCCGTCCCCCCGACCACCCACCTGCCCGACGGGTCCGCCTTCCCAGCCCACCGGCCCGGCCCGACCGACGGGCCCCCGGCCGATGGCCCGTCTCCGTCGCAGCCCATGCCCGGTACGGGATCGGCCGGTTCCATGCCCGGCGAGGCTCCGGGTGGGGACGCGGCCAAGAGCACGCACCCGGCCCACCAGCCCGATCCCGCTGGTGGCCCGATCGGCCAACCGGCCGACACGTCCACCACCGTGATCCCGTCCCAGGCGCAGCAGCCCGGCGGGCCGGACACGCCCTTCCCGGCGCAGCCGACCCCGGCGGCCCACCTCCCCGGTACGGACACGTCCGGGGCCACCCTTCCCGGCCACGGTGCCGCCGCGCCCACCCTTCCCGGCCACGGTGCCGCCGCGCCCACCCTTCCCGGCCACGGTGCCGCCGCGCCCACCCTTCCCGGCCACGGTGCCGCCGCGCCCACCCTTCCCGGCCACGGTGCCGCCGCGCCCACCGAGGGCACCACCCCGCCACCCGCCGACACCTCGACGAGTGCTGCGTCCACCACCATCTACCCCCTCCCCGGACCTCACCTGGAAGGCTCTAAGCGCCGCCTGTGGGGCCGCAAAAAGCGCTGACCGCGCCCCCGCCTCCGAGGGCGTCAGGCCCCCTCGCCTGTTCGCGTCCGCGATCTCACGTGCCGCTGCGCACAGGGCTTCTGGCGTCCCGCTCAGTTGGCCACGGTGCGGCCACGGTGCGGCCACGGTGCGGCCAGGGTGCGGCCAGGGGGTGCCGCCAGTGCTCGGCGGCGTGGGCCGTGTCCTGGTGAACGTGCTGGAAGAACCGGCCGACGGCGTGCCTGTGGGGGTTCGGCTGGTTGAAAGATTGATTATCGGTGTGCGAATGGAATGTGAAGTGTGACGGGCGTTTATAGAGGGGGTGAGGGGGGCTCGTCTTTTTGTGTGGGGGGCTCCTTCGGGGTGATTGGTGACATGGGCCATCCTTTTAATGCCCGGGAAGGCCGGGGCGGGGATTCGCCTTCGGCTAAAGCTTGTCGGGGTTAATCCACATGTTGGACAATGGGGACATCCATTCGATGAAATGTCCTGCATAACGTCATGCACTCGTAGGGACGTGACGCTGCATCGATGATTTCTTTCTGTTTATGCCTTGGGTCGGGTTCTCAAGGGGCCCGTTCCCGTGGGGCGCTCCACGAGGGTGTTGCCTCTTCGGAGGCCATGGGCGCACGGTGATCTGGAAGGCTCAGAGGTGGGTGGATTCGCATCGGTTCGAGCGGCGTGGAGGGATCGGCTTCGGCGGCGGCGGATGCGGCGTCGGGCGGCCCAATTGGTTCGCGGCCTCGACCTGCCGGAGCCTTTCACGGTCGAGGAGTTGTGCCGCAGACTCGGACAGCGGAGGGGGCGCCGGATCATCCTGGTGCCGCGGGACCTGCCGCCGGGAAGCCCGTGCGGGCTCTGCGTCTCGACGGAGACGAGCGACTTCATTTTCTTTCACGAGGGGACGAGCGGCCCCCATCAATTGCTGATCATTCTCCACGAGCTGGGCCACCTTCTCTGCGGCCACGGCGTCAAGACCGGTCTGCATGACGACGATATCAATGTTCTCATGCCCGATCTTGACCCGGTGATGGTGCGTCGCATTCTGGGGCGGACCCGTTACGGAAGTGAGGAGGAAGTGGTCGCGGAGACGATAGCGACGTTGATTCTCTCGGACGTCGGGGTTTACGCTCCCTCCCGGAAATGGAAGATTCCCGATGAGGTGGTCGGCGTCGTCAGAAGGATCTCGTATTCGATCGGCCCTGGGGACGGCGACCAGTGATAAGTGTCAACGACTTCGCCTACCCGCTGGCGGCGATCGTCGCGGGGCTGGCCTTCGTTATTCAGCTTTGGCGCATGCCTCGATATCGCGGCGATCCCGCCTGCACCGCCCTGACGGCTTCTCTGGGATTTCTGGCGGCGGTTTTCTTCCTGTCGGTGCCGGTGGTGTGGAAGTGGCTCGGGGAGTCCACGGGTGTCCCCAACATCGCCGGGGTCACGGCGCAGGCACTCGTCATTGTTTTCGCGGTGTCGCAGCAGGCGTTCATCCTGTATTGGTCGGAGGACAGGAGTCGCGCGCGGAAGAAGACCCTGTGGTGGTTGTCGGCCGCGGCGATCGTGATCGCCGTCATGTACGCCCTGTTCTTCGCGATACCCAATCCGGGGGAGCGGACCCGGGATTTCGCGGTCACTTACGCTGGATTTCCGATATATTCGATATATCTCGTGCTCTACCTGACGACCTTCACCGTCGTCAGGGTCAATGTGATCAGATTGGCCCTGCGCTACGCGCCGCACGCCGGGGATGTATGGCTGCGGCGAGGGCTTCGTCTCATCGCGGCGGGCTCCATGCTCGGCCTGGTCTATGTGGGTGTGAGGGTCTCCGCGGTGGTCGCGTCGTCCGCAGGGCTGGACCCGCGCCACTGGGAGGTGCTGGCTCAGATCGGCGCCGCGCTCGGGGGGATTCTGGAGGTCGTGGGCCTCACGGCGGCGATGCTGTGGGGGCCGCGCCTGTCGATCGTCCGCCAGTGGGGTAACAGCCGATATCATTTTCATAAGCTCAGGCACTGTGGGAGGCGCTTCACGACGCCGTCCCCGATATCGCACTGGAAAAGCCGCGATCAAGGTTCACTGAATGGTTGGTGGTCCGGGACATACGTTTTCTGCTGACCCGGAGGATCGTAGAGATCCGAGACGGTTTTCTTGCGATACGCGACTATCGGAGTCCGGGGGTTGAAAACAGGGCGACCGCGATGGGGGAGCGGCACGGCTATAGCGGGGAAAAGCTCCGCATGGTGGTCGAGGCCGCTGTTCTGGCCGATGCGCTGGAGGCCAAGCGCTCCGGCAGGTCGCCTGAGGGAGTGGGCACCGTCCCGGAGAGGGAGATCGAGAAACTGGATGTGAGCACCGAGATCGGCTGGCTGGTCGGTGTGGCCGATGCATTTATCCGTTCCCCTGTCGTCGCCGAGGTGGTGGCCGAGGCTCGGCGCGGTCGACCTACAACAGAGGACCCGCATGTCTGATATCCCCTGCGGAATCGAGGAGATCAAGCTTGAGAATGATGCGGAGTTCATGGCGGATCCATATCCGAGTTTTGCGGCGTGGCGGCAGGCCGGGCCCGTGCATAAGGGCACGACGCCGGACGGGTCCCCCATCTGGCTGGTGACACGCTACAAAGACATCAAAGCCGCTCTGAGCGACCCGCGACTCTCCCTGGACAAAAATAATTCAAAGGGGGGATATATCGGCTTCCAGCTTCCCCCGATGCTGGACGCCAACCTCCTCAACATGGACGCCCCCGACCACACCCGAATTCGGCGGATCGTGTCGAAGGCCTTTACCAAACGGCGGGTCGACGGGCTTCGGCCCCGGGTCGAGGAGCTCGCCCACGGGCTGCTGGACGCCCTCGCTCCCGGTGGGGAGGCCGACCTCGTGGAGGCTTTCGCCGTACCTCTGCCGATCGCCGTCATCGGCGAGTTGCTCGGCGTGGAGACCAAGGACGCCGAGAGGTTCCGGAGCCGGGCGTCGGTGCTGATCGCTCCGGCGCAGGCGGGGCCGGCCGAGGCCAGGCAGGCGATCAAGGACATCGCCGTGTTCTTCGCCGAACTCGTCGCGGCCAAGCGGGCGGCGCCCGCCGGTGACGACCTGCTGTCGTTGCTGATCGCCATGCGGGATGTGGAGGACAGGCTGAGCGAGGAGGAGATGGTCTCGCTCGCCTTCTTGATCCTGTGGGCGGGTTACGAGGCCACGGTGCATCTGCTCGGCAACGCGATGTTCACGCTGCTGTGCCACCCGGACACGTTGGCGATGCTCCGTGAGTCGCCGGAGCTGATCCCCGCGGCAGTGGAGGAGGTTCTTCGCTTCGCGCCTTCGACGCCGTTCTCGATCAGGAGGTTCGCCGCGGAGGACGTCACGATCGGGGGCGTTCTGATCCCGGCCGGGGAAACGGTCCTCCTCGGGCTCGCCTCCGCCGCTCGCGACGAAGAGGTGTTCACCGACCCGGACGGCTTCTCCTTGGCGGAGGCGGAGAACGGACACCTCGCCTTCGGCCACGGCGCCCACTACTGCCTGGGCGCTCCGCTGGCCCGACTTGAGGCGCAGGTGGCGTTGGAGATCCTGCTGAGCCGCTGCCGCGATCTCGCCCCGGCGAGGCCGCTCGACAGCCTGGTGTGGCAGGCGTCGTGGCGCCAGCGCGGGCTCACCGAGCTGCCGGTCACCCTCACAGTGGCGCCCACAGTGGCGCCCACAGTGGCCCCCACAGTGGCGCCGCGCTCCCCGTAGCCGCGCTCCCCGTCATGGGGGAGGGCGGGCCCGCAGGCCCGCCCTCTCCGACAGCTGTTCCTGTCAGCCCGTCTTACTGGACGAGCGCTTGAAGATCTTGCTGCCGAGCCACACCAGCGGGTCGTACTTGCGGTCCACGACCCGCTCCTTCATCGGGATCAGGGCATTGTCCGTGATCTTGATGTGTTCGGGGCAGACCTCGGTGCAGCACTTGGTGATGTTGCAGTAGCCGAGCCCGTGCTCCTCCTGGGCGAGGTCCTTGCGGTCGGCGACGTCGTACGGGTGCATGTCGAGTTCGGCGATGCGCATGAGGAACCGCGGCCCGGCGAACTTCGGCTTGTTCTCGTCGTGGTCGCGGATGACGTGGCAGACGTTGTTGCACATGAAGCACTCGATGCACTTGCGGAACTCCTGCGACCGCTCGACATCGATCTGCTTCATCCGGTATTCACCGGGCTTGACGTCCTTCGGCGGCGTGAAGGAGGGGATCTGCAGGGCCTTCTCGTAGTTGAAGGACACGTCGGTGACGAGGTCCTTGATGACCGGGAAGGTGCGCATCGGCGTGACGGTGATGACCTCGTCCTCGGCGAACGTGGACATCCGGGTCATGCAGCCGAGCCGCGGCTTGCCGTTGATCTCCACGGAGCACGAGCCGCATTTCCCGGCCTTGCAGTTCCAGCGCACGGCCAGGTCGGGGGCCTGGGTGGCCTGGAGCCTGTGGATGATGTCGAGCACGACTTCACCCTCGTTCACCTCGACGGTGAAGTCCTCCAGTCTGCCTTCGCCGCCTTCGCCGCGCCAGACACGGAATTTTGCCTTGTACGTCATGACGCCTCCTTGGCGACTGCGTCGAAGTCGGCGAGTTCTTCCTCGGTGAGGTATTTCTTCAGTTCGTCCCGGTCGAACAGCACGATGAGGTCGTCGCGCATGGAGGGCTGGGCCTGCTCTTCGACGTTGACCTCCGATCCGTCGGAGGAGGCGGAGCACACCAGGAGTTTGCGCCGCCATTCCGGAGACATCACGGGGAAGTCATCGCGGGTGTGGCCGCCGCGGCTCTCCTCGCGGATGATGGCGGCGCGGGCGACGCACTCCGACACCAGCAGCATGTTGCGCAGGTCGAGCGCCAGATGCCAGCCGGGGTTGTAGATCCGGGTTCCGGCGGCGCCGACGTTCTTGGCACGTGCGCGGAGCTTCTCGATCATGCCGAGCGCCTCGGAGACCTCCTTGGAGTTCCTGATGATCCCCACCAGCTCGTTCATGCTCCGCTGGAGCTCCTGGTGAAGTTCGTACGGGTTCTCCCCGGTCCGCTGCAGCGGCGCCACCGCCTCCTCATGGGCGGTGACCACGGACTCCTCCGACACCGCGGGGCGTACGGCGAGGCCGTCGATGTAGGCCGCGGCTCCCGCTCCGGCCCGCCTGCCGAAGACGAGCAGGTCCGACAGGGAGTTGCCGCCGAGCCGGTTCGACCCGTGCATCCCGCCGGACACCTCACCGGCCGCGAACAGGCCCGGTACGGCTGCCGCCCCCGTATCGGCGTCGACCTCGACCCCGCCCATGATGTAGTGGCACGTGGGCCCGACCTGCATCGGCTCCTTGGTGATGTCGACGTCGGCCAGCTCCTTGAACTGGTGGTGCATCGACGGGAGCCGCTTGACGATCTCGGCGGCCGGCAGCCGGGTCGAGACGTCCAGGAACACGCCGCCCTGCGGCGACCCCCGACCCGCCTTCACCTCGGAGTTGATGGCCCGCGCCACCTCGTCGCGGGGGAGCAGCTCAGGGGGCCGGCGGTTGTTGGCCTGGTCGGTGTACCACCGGTCGCCCTCCTCCTCGGTGGTCGCGTACTTGTCCTTGAACACCTCGGGGATGTAGTCGAACATGAAGCGTCTGCCCTCGGAGTTGCGCAGCACGCCGCCGTCGCCGCGCACCGACTCCGTGACGAGGATGCCGCGCACCGACGGCGGCCAGACCATCCCGGTGGGGTGGAACTGGATGAACTCCATGTTGATCAGCTTGGCCCCGGCCAGCAGCGCCAGGGCGTGGCCGTCGCCGGTGTACTCCCACGAGTTGGACGTGACGACGTACGACTTGCCGATGCCGCCGGTGGCGAGCACGACGGCGGGCGCCTCGAAGACCACGAAGGTGCCGTTCTCCCGCCAGTACCCGAAGGCGCCGGCGATGGCGTCGCCGTCCTTGAGCAGCCTGGTCACGGTGAACTCGGCGAAGACCTTGATGTAGGCCTCCGGGTCGCCGGTGCGCTCGGCGTCCTCCTGCTGGAGCGCGACGACGCGCTGCTGGAGCGTGCGGATCAGCTCAAGGCCGGTACGGTCGCCGACGTGGGCCAGGCGCGGATACTCGTGCCCGCCGAAGTTGCGCTGGCTGATCTTGCCGTCCGCGGTGCGGTCGAACAGCGCCCCCCACGCCTCAAGCTCCCACACCCGGTCCGGCGACTCCTTGGCGTGGAGCTCGGCCATGCGCCAGTTGTTGAGGAACTTGCCGCCGCGCATGGTGTCCCGGAAGTGGACCTTCCAGTTGTCGGCGCTGTTGACGTTGCCCATCGCCGCGGCGGCGCCGCCTTCGGCCATGACCGTGTGGGCCTTGCCGAACAGCGACTTGCACAGGATGGCGGTCTTCTTGCCCTGCTGACGTGCTTCGATGGCCGCCCGGAGCCCGGCGCCGCCCGCACCGATCACGACTACGTCGAATTGTTGACGTTCGATATCCATGACAATCCACAGTTCCTATGAGGACGGCTTAGAAGAACTGGAGGTCGGTGATGACCCCCTTGGCCACGAGCCGGACGTACAGGTCGGCGATCATGACGGAGAACATCGACACCCAGGCCAGCTGCTGGTGCTTGGCGTTGAGCTTGGACACCCACGTCCACGCCTTGTAGCGCAGCGGGTGGCGTGAGAAGTGGTTCAGCCGCCCGGCGGTGATGTGCCTGCAGGAGTGGCAGGACAGGGTGTAGAGCACGATGAGGACGGCGTTGACCACCAGGATCAGTGTGCCGAGGCCCATGTGGCCCCATTCGCCCTCGTGGTTGCGGAAGGCGATGACGGCGTCATAGCTCAGGACCGCGCCGATGACGATCGCACCGTAGAAGAAGTAGCGGTGGATGTTCTGGATGATCAGCGGGAAGCGGGTCTCGCCGGAGTACTTCTTGTGCGGCTCGCTCACGGCGCACGCGGGCGGCGAGAGCCAGAACGAGCGGTAGTAGGACTTGCGGTAGTAGTAGCAGGTAAGCCGGAATCCCGCAGGCAAGCCGAGAATCAGGATGCCGGGCGGGAGGGTGAACCAATCGCCGAAGGGGGCGAACCCCAAGAAGCGCGCACCTTCGGGACATGAGGTTGCCAGGCACGGCGATGAGAAGGGCGCAACATAAGGTTCGACGAAGTAGCTTGAGTCGAAGATCGCCCAAAAGCCGTACACGATGAAGGACGCCAGAGCCACGAAGGTGAGGGCGGGGGCCAGCCACCACCGGTCGGTGCGTAGCGTACGGACCTTGAGTTGTGCTCGTTGTCGCCTGACCGGGCTGTCGGTCGTTGTTTGGGACATCGCGGACTTCTCCACCTCCCACGGACCCCGCTCGCCAGAGGGTCCGGGTCGCTAGCGGGTTCCGCGCGGGCTGGACCTGGTCGCGTCCAGCAGGCGCGGTCGCGCGCTCGTCACCGGTAGCACGTGTAGCCACTCCGCAGTGTGCAATCGGTCACTCTGCTCATGGTTGCACTGCACTCCGTACACGCGATTAGTGGGGGATACGTTACGGCGAGGCAGTGCCGGTATGTGAGCAGGGTCACTCACTTTTTCCCTCACGCCGTGTGATTCCTGTCACTGGCCCGCAACAAACACAGCTCGGCCACCCCGTTCGGGACCTGCCCACCCTGGGAGTGCGAGGGGGCGCCGGTGCTTGGACTGAGGAGCGTCAAGAGCCCCCTCGCCGCGACGCGAAGCGTCGCCATCAAATACAGCCCTCAGGGGTTTGGGCTGATGGGGGTGATGAGTTCGACGCCTGGGGGCAGGCTGCGTTCGTGAGCCGCCTCGGCGAGGTAGAAGAGGAGGGTCGCGCGGAACGCTTGGGCGGCGCGCGTCGGTTCGACGTCCTTGCGGTGTGCGAGGGCGATCGTACGGCTGAGGCCGGGAGGCACGAGCGGTGTCCCCGTGAGGCCGGGCCGCCCGTCGAGCACCATGGAGGGCACGACGGCGATGCCGAGGCCGGCTTCCACGAAGCGCAGCACGGCGTCCATCTCGCCGCCTTCGACGGCGAAGCGCGGCTCGAAGCCGGCCTGGCGGCACGCGTTGAGCGTCGCCTCCCGCAGGTCGTAGCCGCGGCGGAACATCACCATCGGCCGCCCGCGCAGCTCGTCGATCCTGATGTACGGCTTGCGCACCCTGCCCCGCGCGTGCGACGGCGACACGACGACGAGGTTTTCGCGCAGGATCTCCTCGGTGACCAGGGACGGGTCGTCTCCCTGCAGGGGCAGGATGATCAATGCCAGGTCGAGCTGGCCTCGCGCGAGGGCGCGGACGAGGTCACGCGATCCGCCTTCTTCGACGAGCAACTCGATGCCGGGGTAGTCGCGGTGGAATCTCGCGAGCGCGTCGGCCAGGAGGCCGGCGCAGAGGGAGGGTGTGGCGCCGAGCCGTACGCGGCCACGGCGCAGCCCGGCCAGTTCGCCGACTTCGCGGCGGGCGGTGTCGGCGTCGGCGAGCATGCGCCGGGCCAGCGGGAGGAGGGCCTCGCCGGCGGGGGTGAGGGTGACGTTGCCGCGCGCTCTGCTGAAGAGCGGGGCGCCGAGGTCGGTCTCCAGTGCCTTGATCTGCTTGCTCAGCGACGGCTGCGCGACGCGCATCCGCTCGGCGGCGTGGGTGAAGTGCCGGGTCTCCGCCACCGCGACGAAGTAGGCGAGTTGCTGGAGCTGCACAGCTCCATAGCGTACGGCTATCGCCATGATCGGTTTCGGCCGCCCCGGGCATGAAGGGGTCGTGGTCCGGTCAGCGATCGAGGCGTGTGCTTTACGTGATGGAAGCAGGTCGCGGGGTGTGAGATTAGTCGCAATGCCGGTAACGCGGCTGTCACGCATTCACGCCAAAGCAGAGATCATAGCTCGCGGCTATCGGAACCAGGCATGTGATGACTTGGACGGTCAGATTTCTCGATACTTAGCGTGAACTCGTGACCGCGATGATTGACCGGGGAGAGGCCACCGATTCGGTGCGCCCGCCCGCTGCCCATAGCCCCAAAAAGCCTACAAAGCCTGCCGCCAAGACCGGCCGCTTCACCTCGACCAACGGCAAGAAGGCCGTCATGGCCGTCACCGGCGCCATCATGGTGCTGTTCTTGATCGGTCACGTGCTCGGCAACCTGAAGGTGTTCTCCGGCGCCCAGTCGTTCAACGACTACGCCGAGTTCCTGCGGACCGCGGGTGAGCCCGCCGTGCCGCGCCGTACGGTGCTGACGCTTGTCGAGATCGTGCTGGTCCTCGCGGTCGGCCTGCACATGTGGTCGGCGATCTCCCTCGCCAGGCGCGCGGCCAAGGCGCGTCCGGTGAAGTACGCCGCCAAGCGGAAGAACCAGGCGGGAGGCTACGCCACGCGGACGATGCGGTGGGGCGGCGTCATCATCGTGCTGTTCCTCATCTGGCACCTGCTGGACCTGACCTTCGGCGTCGCCAACCCGGCCGGCTCCGCGGGCCTGCCGTACGACCGCATGGTGCAGGGATTCGCCCCCGAGCGCTGGTGGGTCACGCTGTTCTACGCCGTCTCCCTGGTCATGGTCGGGCTGCACCTCAGGCACGGCCTGTGGAGCGCCGTCCAGACGCTCGGCCTGGCCAGCGGCCGGACCCGCAAGGGCCTGCAACTGGCCGCCGCCGCGTTCTCCCTGGTGCTGGTCATCGGGTTCCTCGCGGTCCCGTTCGCGGTGATGATCGGAGTGGTGAAGTGAAGTACACCGTCGGTGAACCCATCCAGGACACCAAGGCCCCCGAAGGGCCCGTGGAGGACCGCTGGGACAAGCGGCGCTTCTCCGCCAAGCTCGTCAACCCCGCGAACAAGCGCAAGCTTCGCGTCATCGTGATCGGCACCGGCCTGGCCGGCGGCTCGGCGGCGGCGACCCTCGGCGAGCTGGGCTACCAGGTCACCTCGTTCTGCTACCAGGACTCCCCGCGCCGCGCCCACTCGATCGCGGCCCAGGGCGGCATCAACGCGGCCAAGAACTACCGCGGCGACGGCGACTCGATCTACCGCCTGTTCTACGACACGGTCAAGGGCGGCGACTTCCGCTCCCGCGAGTCCAACGTGTACCGCCTCGCCCAGGTCAGCGTGAACATCATCGACCAGGCCGTCGCGCAGGGCGTGCCGTTCGCGAGGGAATACGGCGGCCTGCTCGACACCCGCTCGTTCGGCGGCGCGCAGGTGTCGCGCACGTTCTACGCCCGCGGGCAGACGGGCCAGCAGCTTCTGCTCGGCGCCTACCAGGCGCTGGAGCGCCAGATCGCGGCCGGTACGGTCACCATGCACACCCGCCACGAGATGCTCGACCTCGTCGTCAGCGACGGGCGGGCCCGAGGCGTCATCGTGCGCGACATGGTCACCGGCGAGATCGAGACCCACCTCGCCGACGCCGTCGTGCTGGCGAGCGGCGGATACGGCAACGTGTTCTTCCTCTCGACCAACGCCAAGGGCTGCAACACCACCGCCATCTGGCGCGCCCACCGGCGCGGCGCCTACTTCGGTAACCCGTGCTACACCCAGATCCACCCGACCTGCATCCCCGTCAGCGGCGAATACCAGTCGAAGCTGACGCTGATGTCGGAATCCCTCCGCAACGACGGCCGGGTGTGGGTGCCCAAGCTCAAGGGCGACAGCCGTCCCGCGAGCGACATCCCCGAGGACGAGCGCGACTACTACCTGGAGCGGATCTACCCCTCCTTCGGTAACCTCGTCCCCCGCGACATCGCCTCCCGCGCCGCCAAGAACGTGTGCGACGAGGGGCGCGGTGTCGGCCCCGGCGGCCTCGGCGTCTACCTCGACTTCGCCGATGCCATCCGCCGCCTCGGCCGCGACGCGGTCGAGAAGAAATACGGCAACCTCTTCGAGATGTACGAGCGCATCACCGGGGAGAACCCGTACGACCAGCCGATGCGCATCTACCCCGCCGTGCACTACACGATGGGCGGCCTGTGGGTCGACTACGACCTCCAGTCCACGATCCCCGGCCTGTTCGTGATCGGCGAGGCCAACTTCTCCGACCACGGCGCGAACCGCCTGGGCGCCTCGGCTCTGATGCAGGGCCTGGCCGACGGCTACTTCGTGCTGCCGACCACGGTCGGCGACTACCTCGCGGGCTCCGGCTCCTTCGGCGAGGTCGCGCAGGAGGACGTCGACGAGGCGGTCGACCAAGTGCGCGGCAAGATCCAGCGGCTGCTCGCGGTCCAGGGCGACCGCTCCGCCGACTCCTTCCACCGGGAGCTCGGCAAGATCATGTGGGATTACTGCGGCATGGAGCGTTCCGAGGAGAGCCTGCGCAAGGCGCTTGAGCTCATCCCCGCGCTCCGCGAGGAGTTCTGGCGCCGGGTCAAGGTCACCGGCACCAACGAGGAGCTCAACCAGGCGCTGGAGCGGGCCGGCCGCGTGGCCGACTTCTTCGAACTGGCCGAGCTCATGTGCCTGGACGCCCTCCACCGCACCGAGTCCTGCGGCGGCCACTTCCGCGCCGAGTCCCAGACCGAGGAGGGCGAGGCGCTGCGCGACGACGAGAACTTCGCCTACGTCGCGGCCTGGGAGTGGAACCCGGACGGCACGCCGGTCCTGCACAAGGAAGAACTCGAGTACGAGTACGTCAAGATGACCCAGCGGAGCTACAAGTGAGCGGCATGAACCTGACTCTGCGCGTCTGGCGACAGAAGGGCCCCGACGACGAGGGCCGAATGGCGACCTACAAGGTCGAGGACGTATCGCCGGACATGTCCTTCCTGGAGATGCTCGACGTGCTCAACGACCGGCTCATCGTCGCGGGCGACGAGCCGATCGCGTTCGACCACGACTGCCGCGAGGGCATCTGCGGCATGTGCGGCATGGTGATCAACGGCGTCGCCCACGGCGAGCAGCGGGCCACCACGACCTGCCAGCTGCACATGCGCCACTTCAAGGACGGCGACACGATCACCATCGAGCCGTGGCGCGCGTCGGCGTTCCCCGTCGTCAAGGACCTGGTGGTCGACCGTTCCGCGTTCGACCGCATCATCCAGGCCGGCGGGTTCATCTCCGTGCCCGCGGGCTCGGCCCCCGACGCCCACAGCGTCCCCGTGCCGAAGGACTCGGCCGACGCCGCGTTCGACGCCGCCACCTGCATCGGGTGCGGCGCGTGCGTCGCGGCCTGCCCCAACGGGTCGGCCTCGCTGTTCACCGCCGCCAAGATCACCCACCTGGGTCTGCTGCCGCAAGGCCAGCCCGAGCGCGACTCCCGCGCCAAGGCCATGGTGGAGCAGATGGACGCCGAGGGCTTCGGCGGCTGCACGAACACCGGCGAGTGCACGGTGGTCTGCCCGAAGGGCATCTCGCTCGACGCGATCGCGCGCATGAACCGGGATTACCTCTCGGCCAAATAAGTGTCACGCGGGAGCGCTCCGCTGTGCCGTACGGCCCGGCGGAGCGCTTTGCCGTACGGCGGGGGCCGGAAAAGCGTTTGCCTGCTGAGCACGGGTTTTGCCAGCCTGGATTGGTTATGCGCCCGCTACCAGAGGCCGATCCCGGCACCCCAGATCTCAGAAGCCCTTCCCGCTACCTTCGATGGACCGCACGCCGACAGGCGCGAGCGCTGACAATCGGGATCACCCTCGCCACCTTGTGGTGGCTGGCCCAGGCCCTCGTCCCCACCGCCATCGGCAGAGGCATCGACGCGATCCGGCTGAAAGACACCGAGGCCCTCCTCACCTGGGGGGCTGTTCTTCTCGGGCTCGGCGCGACGCAGGCGGTCTGCGGCGTCATGCGCCACCGCTACGCGTTCTTCAACTGGCTCGCCGCGGCCTACCGTACGGTCCAGCTCACCACCCGGCAGTCCACCAGGCTCGGCGCGACGCTCTCCAAGAAGATGTCGACCGGCGAGGTCGTCAGCGTCGGCAACTCCGACATCGCCTACATCGGCAGCGCCATGGACATCCTGCTGCGAGGCTCCGGCGCGGTCGTGGCGATCGTGGCCGTCACCGTGATCCTCATCGCGACCTCACCCGTGCTCGGCCTGCTCGTGCTGATCGGCATCCCGCTCATGCTCGCCGCGCTCGGCCCGCTGCTCAAACCCCTCCACAAACGCCAGCACGTCCACCGCGAACTGCAGGGCGACCTCGCCACCCGGGCCACCGACATCGTGGCGGGGCTGCGCGTCCTGCGCGGCATCGGCGGCGAGCAGGTCTTCGCCGGCCTCTACCGCGAGGAGTCGCAGCGGGTGCGCGCGGCCGGCGTCAAGGTCGCCACGGTCGAGTCCTACCTCGAAGGCGCTCAGCTGCTGCTGCCGGGCATCCTGATCGCCACCGTGACCGGGCTCGGCGCGGCCTTCGCCCTCGGCGGCACCATCACCCCCGGCCAGCTTGTGGCGTTCTACGGCTCCGCGGTGTTCCTGATCGCACCGATGCGCACACTCACCGAGGCCGCCGACTCCCTCACCAAGGGGCATGTCGCCGCCCGCCGCGTCATACGCATCCTGTCCATCGAGCCCGAGGTCGGCGGCGGAACCGGCACGAGCGAAGGGGGAGAGCTGGTCGACGCGGCCTCCGGCGTCGCCGTCCGCCCCGGGGTGCTCACCGCCGTCGCCGCGAGCACCCCCGAGGAGGCCATCGCCATCGCCGAACGCCTCGGCCGCTACACCGACGGCGACGTGACCTTCGGCGGCGTGCCCCTCGCCGACCTGCCCCTGCCTGAGGTCCGCCGCCGCATCCTCGTGTCCGACAACAACGCCAGGCTGTTCGCTGGACGCCTGCGCGACGAACTCGACGTGCGCGGCGGCGCCGACGGCGAAGCCGTACGGCTGGCGCTGCACGCCGCCTGCGCCGAGGACATCGTGGAGGCCCTCCCGGGCGGGCTCGACGCCCATGTCGCCGAATCGGGCCGGGAGTTCTCCGGCGGCCAGCAGCAGCGGCTCCGGCTGGCCCGCGCCGTGCTCACCGACCCGGAGGTGCTCATCCTCGTCGAGCCCACCAGCGCCGTCGACGCGCACAGCGAGGCCCGCATCGCCGAACGGCTGGCCAAGGCGAGGTCCGGCCGTACGACGCTGGTCTGCAGCACCAGCCCCCTCGTCCTCGACCGCACCGACCACGTGATCTACGTGGACGGCGGTGCCGTGGCCGCCGAGGGCTCCCACCGCGACCTGCTGACCCGCGTGCCCGCCTACCGGGCGGCCGTGACCCGAGGGGAGGACTGAACCGGATGAGCGTGGAGAGTCTGCCCGTCGCCGACCAGGCGCAGGTACGCGCTTACGCGCGGCGGTTGACCCTGAAGTATCCGAAGGAGCTGTCCCTCGCCCTCCTCCTCCACGGCCTCGCCGCGGTCGCGGGACTCGCCTCGCCGCCCCTGCTCGGCCGCCTGGTGGAGGGTGTCCAGCGGGGCGGCGGCATCAACGTGCTCGCCGTCACCCTCGCCATCGGCGGCTTCGTCGTCGCGCAGGGTGTGCTGATGAAGATGGCGGTGTCCGCCTCGTCCAAGCTCGGCGAGAAGGTGCTGGCCGAGCTGCGTGAGGAGTTCGTCGACCGGGTGCTCGCGCTCCCGCTGTCCACGGTGGAGCGCGCGGGGGCGGGCGACCTGATCACCCGCACCTCGCGCGATGTGTCGGCGCTGTCGCGCAGCGTGCGCCAGGCGGTACCCGAAACCCTCATCGCGCTGGTGACCTTCGTCTTCGCGGTCGGCGCCCTGCTTCTGGTTGGCCCGCTGCTCGCGCTGCCGAGCCTGCTCGGGATGCCGATCCTGTGGGTGTCCACGCGCTGGTATCTCAAGCGCGCCCGAGACGGCTACCTGCGCGAGAACGCGACCTACGCCGACATGACGGAAAGCCTCGCCGAGACCGCCGAAGGCGCCCGCACCGTCGAGGCCCTCGGGCTGCAGCGGCGCAGGATCGACAAGGCCGACGCCGACATCGCGAGGTCCTACAAGGCCGAGCGCTACACCCTGGGCCTGCGCACGGTGTGGTTCCCCTCGGCGGAGATCTCCTACGTCCTGCCCGTCGTGGGGACGCTGGTCATCGGCGGGCTGTTCTACATCGAGGGCTGGGTGACGCTGGCCCAGGTCACCTCGGCCACGCTCTACATCCAGATGCTCGTCGACCCGCTCGACAGGTTCCTGTCGTGGATCGACGAGCTCCAGGTCGGCGGCGCGTCGCTGGCCCGCCTCCTCGGTGTCGCCAACGTGCGGGACGACCGTGTCGCCGGCGACGCCGTACCCCGCGGAGAGGAGATCACGGCGACCGGCGTGCGGTTCGCCTACCGCGAGGGCCACGACGTGCTGCACGGCGTGTCGCTCACGGTCGCGCCCGGCGAACGGATCGCCATGGTGGGGCCGTCCGGAGCCGGGAAGTCCACCCTCGGCCGGCTCCTCGCCGGCATCCACGGCCCCCGGGAGGGGACCGTCACCGCGGGCGGCGTGCCCCTCGTCGACCTGCCCCTGTCCGAGCTGCGAGGTCATGTCGCGCTCGTCACCCAGGAACACCACGTGTTCCGGGGGACGCTCCGCGACAACGTGCTCATCGCCCGGCCCGAGGCCGACGACGAGGCGGTGGTGCGGGCCCTGCGGGCCGTCGAGGCGTGGGAATGGGTGGAGGCGCTCCCGGACGGGCTCGGCACGGTCGTCGGCTCCGGCGGCGAGGTCGTCTCACCCGCCCAAGCCCAGCAGATCGCCCTCGCCCGGCTCGTGCTCGCCGACCCGCGCGCGTTGGTGCTCGACGAGGCCACCTCGCTGATCGACCCTCGGGCCGCCCGCCACCTCGAACGCTCGCTCGCCGCCGTGCTCGAAGGCCGCACGGTGATCGCCATCGCCCACCGGCTCTACACCGCGCACGACGCCGACCGCGTCGCCGTCGTGGAGGACGGGCGCATCAGCGAACTCGGCTCCCACGACGAGCTGATCGCCGCCGGAGGGTCGTATGCCGCTCTCTGGGAGAGCTGGCACGGCACCGGGACCGCCGAGGCCCTGCCGGAGGACGCCGCGAAGGGCTAGCTCGACACGCCCAGCGTCTTCTTCAAGAAGTCCACCTGAAGCAGCAGGAGGTTCTCCGCCACGACCTCCTGCGGCGTCATATGGGTGATGCCGGACAGGGGAAGCACGTTGTGCGGGCGGCCCGCCGCCACCAGCGCCGACGAGAGCCGCAGCGTGTTAGCCGCCACCACGTTGTCGTCGGCCAGGCCGTGGATCAGCAGCAGCGGCCGGTCCAACTTGTCGGCGTCGCCGAACAGCGACGACCGGTCGTACGCCTGCGGGTCGGCGTTCGGATCGCCGAGGTAGCGCTCGGTGTACGCCGTGTCGTACAGCCGCCACTCCGTCACCGGGGCCCCCGCGATCGCGCTGTGGAACACGTCCGGGCGGCGGAGTACGGCGAGAGCCGCCAGATAGCCGCCGAAAGACCATCCTCGGATGCCCACCCGCGACAGGTCGAGGTCGTCGGGGAACTGCGCCGCCACGCCCTGCAGGGCGTCGACCTGGTCGGCGAGGACCGGGGCCGCCAGGTCGCCCCGGACCTCGCGCTCGAACGCCGGGCCGCGCCCGGGGGTGCCCCTGCCGTCGGCCACGACGACCGCGAAACCCTGCTCGGCGAACCACTGGCTGGTGAGGAACGCCCCGCGCGCCGCCAGCACCCGCTGCGCGTGCGGCCCGCCGTACGGGTCCATGAGCACAGGCAGCCTGGCCGAGCCGGGCTCGTGCCAGGACGGGAACACCACCGCCGCCGCCAGATCCCGCTCACCGGCGCGGAACAGCGACACGCGCAGGTCGAGGCCGGGACGCTCGGCCAGGTTGGCGATCGTCACCGTGGGGCGGCCGGGGGAGAAGACCCTGACCGTCACCCCCTCGGTCTCCATGTCCTGGGAGGTGATCAGGGTCGTCCCCGCCGAGCGGATGCCCGAGTAGACGCCCGGCTCGGTCGTCAGCGGGCTGATCGAACCGCCCGCCCACGTCCACAAGTGGATGGAGGCGGGATCGCCGCCGCTCGCCCGGAACAGCACCGTGTCGCCGTCGACGTCGAGGATCTCCCGCACCTGGAGCGTCGGCGGCGTCACCGGCCGCTCCCCGACGAACAGGCGGTTTCCGCCCTCCGCCACGGCCGTCCACACGAGCGTGCCGTCCGACAGGTGCGCCGGCGCGCCCGGCCCGAGCTCCACCCACGCCTCGTCGGTCTCCTCCCGGACCGGCGCCGACGCGCCCGTCGCGGGATCGACCTTGAGCAGGCGCAGCGACCGCTGGTCGCGGGACGCCGTCACGATCGCCAGACCATGGAGATCCCAGAGCGCCTCGACCAGGTATTCCTGCTCGAACGGCACCGGCACCCGCGAACCCGGCAGCCCCACCACGAACAGCTCCACCGTCGCGTTCGGCGTGCCGGCCGCCGGATAGCGGTGCTCCACCGGAGGCCGCTCCGGGTTCGCCGGGTCGGCGATGAACCACCGGCGCACCGGCTCCTCGTCCACCCGCGCGACCAGCAGCGCGTCGCTCGCGGGCGACCACCAGTGGCCCCGGGAACGGCCGAGCTCCTCGGCCGCGATGAACTCCGCCAAGCCGTACGACACCGTGCCGCTCTCCGGCTCGGCCAGCGCCTCGTCCACCCCGGTCGCGAGATCGGCGACACGCAGCGCCCGCTCGCACACATAGGCCACCTTGGTGCCGTCCGGCGACAGGCGCGGCTCCACCACGGCGCCCGGCGTCTCCAGGCGGCGCACCTCACCCGACGCCACCTCCACGACGTAAAGCCCGCCCGACAGCGCGAAAACCGCCCTCACCGTGGCCGAATCCGTCGAATAGACCACCACACCGCCGGCGGACTCACGCGCCCGCTCACGCCGCGTCCGCTCCTCCGGCGGGAGATTCTCCTCGTCGGCGTCGAGCGTGCGGGGATCGACCACGAGTCTCTCCTCGCCGGACGCCAGATCGACCTCCCAGAGGCACGTCACCGGATCGGTGCCGCCCTTCGTGCGGAGAAAAAGGACACGCTCGCCGTCGCTCGTGATGGAGAAAGCGCGCGGAACCCCGAGGGAGAATCTGCGGGTCCTGGCCTGAAGACGCGGAAAGCTCGCACTCATGGGCCCAATCCTGCCAGCCTCCCGGCCGGAGGTTAGGCTCGGACGCATGAACGATCGCCGATTGCTGCTCGTGCACGCCCACCCCGACGACGAGTCGATCGGGACCGGGGCCACCATGGCGCACTACGCGGCGCAGGGCGCGCATGTCACGCTCGTCACGTGCACCCTCGGCGAGGAAGGCGAGGTGATCCCCGAGGACCTGCGCCACCTGGCCGCCGACCGGGACGACACCCTCGGCGACCACCGCATCGACGAGCTGGCCAAGGCGTGCGAGGCCCTCGGGGTGACCGACCACCGCTTCCTCGGCGGCCCCGGGCGGTGGCGCGACTCCGGCATGATGGGCGTCGCCGCCAACGAGCACCCCCGGGCGTTCTGGCAGGCCGACCTCGACGAAGCCGCCGGCGAACTGGTCAAGGTCATCCGCGAGGTGAGACCCCAGGTGCTCGTCACCTACGACGAGAACGGTTTCTACGGCCACCCCGACCACATCCAGGCATACCGCGTGTCCTGGCGCGCCTTCGAACTCGCCGCCGACCCCGCGTACGGCGAGGGCACCCCCTGGCGCATCTCCAAGTTCTACTTCACCGCCATAGCCACATCGGTCATGCGCCGCGCCGACGAGGCACTCCGCGAGGCGGGCACCTCCTTCTTCCCCAACGAGATCGACGACCTGCCCTTCGGCTCCGCCGACGCCGACATCACCACCGAGATCGACGCCCGCGCCCACGTGCGCGCCAAACTCGGCGCCATGCGCGCCCACGCCACCCAGATCAGCGTCGACGCTCCGTGGTTCGCCCTGTCCAACAACATCGGCCAAGAAGCGCTCGGCGTCGAGCACTACATCCTCAAGGCCGGCGTGCCCGGCCGCTCCGCCGCAGGAGCCCCACTCGAAGCGGGCGGTATCGGCTCCCCCAGGGAGAACGACCTGTTCGCGGGCATCAACTAGCCTCGATGCACATGAGCGAAACTCCCCTGGCCCCCGCCCACGAGACAGGTCCGGAGCCGGAGCCCAGGGGGCCGAAGATCCCGGCCGCCGCCACCGCCGCGGCGCTCTACGCCGTGCTCTTCGTGCTGGGCCTCGTCCTCGGCGCCATCGGGGCATTCGAACACACCTGGTATCTCGGCCGCGACATCCCGATCGCCGCGATCGTCTCCCTGATGCTGCTCTTCGCCGTCGTCCACGGCCTCGGCCGCCTCGCCCGAAGCAGGCTGGCCGCGGCGGTGACGGCCCTGGCCTGGGGGCTCGTCTCCACGGCCCTGCTCGCCCAGCGGCCCGCCGGAGACCTCGTCTTCACGGACGACACGGCGAGCCAGATCTACGTTTACGGTGGCTTCGCCGTACTGCTGGCCGCCGTGGTCCTCGTGCCGGCCGCGCCGGGTGCCTCCGGCTCATGGCTGCTGCGTTCCCCAATCCCCGGGTCCAAGTAGGCGGTGACCGTGCGAAGCCCTGACCAGTTCCAGCCGTCCACCTGGTCGCACGACCAGCCCATGGAGTGGATGCTGTGGCCGCCGCCCACGGTGACCAGCGCGCTCGTCGAGCAGCAACTCGCCCAGGACGCCTACCGGCGCATCGTCGGGCGCTTCGCCACCGGCATCACCGTCATCACCACGCACTATGACGGCATCGATCACGCGATGACCGTCAACTCCTTCGCGTCGGTGTCCTTGGACCCGCTCCTCACGCTCTTCTGCGCCGACCGGCGCTCGCGCTTCCACGACACCGTCCTCGCCGCAGGCGTGTGGGGCGTGTCCGTGCTCGGTGACACCATGGAGGACGCCTCCCGGGCGTTCGCCCGCAGCGGGCGCGACCTCGAAGGCCAGCTCGACGGCTTCCCCCACCACCGCGGCGCCCTCGGCGTGGCCCTCCTCGACGGGGCCATCGCCACCCTCGAATGCCGCACCACGGCCGTCCACGACGGCGGCGACCACTCCATCGTCATCGGCGCCGTCGTCGCCATGGAGGCCCCGTCCGATGCCTCGCCGCTGCTCTACCACGAGGGCCGCTACCGGCGCCTGTGAGGGATTTGTACGGCCGTGAGGGTTTGTACGGCTGTCGCCAGGCTCTGGGGGATCTCAGGCGGTCCGCCCGTCCCGGAGCGGTGTGCTCCGGGACGAGCGGGTCGCGTGGTCACTGCCCGCCTTGAGCGGGCTGGCCTTCCTGGGTGTAGGGGTTCTGGGCGCCCGAGGCCGCCGAGTTGGTGGTCGTCCCGTTCCAGCCGTCTCGAAGGTCCGCCTTCCATCCTCCGTGGTGGGAGCAGTGGCCCTGCTGGCCGCCGGACTTGCTGAGCTTTCCGTCCTGGCAGACGACCACGTAGCCGTCGCCTTCGTCGTAGGCAGGGATGCACTCAAACACGGTGCACAACTGTGCCGGCGGGTTCGCGACGGTGTTGCCGTAGTTGCAGTAGTGGTAGCCCCAGACGTTGTCCGGGGCGCCGCAGCGCTGGGGGTTGGGGGTGGCGGTCGCCGTCGGGTTGGCCGTCACGGTGGCGGTCACCGTGGCCGTGACCGTGACGGTCGGGGCGGGCTGCGGGGTGACCGTGACGGTGGGGGTGGCGGTCACCGTGGCGGTCACGGTGGGCGTGGCCTTGACAGTCGTCGTTACGGTCGGGAGCGGGAGCACGGAGACGACCGGCTTGCCGCTCTTGCGGTAGGAACCCTTGCCCAGCAGGGGCGTCGTGGTGCCCGTCTTCCCGCTGGCGACGATGAGGTCCCGCGACTCGGTACGGCAGGAGCTTGCTCGGCACACGCGCTGCCGAACGTTGAACTTCGCGCTGGACCGCGTCTGCACCTTGACCTGCAGGTAGGAGTACCCGCTCTTCTTGACGATCTTGGTCGTGGCGGTATAGGCGGGGGCCGCCGTCGCTGTCGCGGCGGGGGAGGGGGTGGGCGTCTGAAGGCGCAGGTCGGTCGCCCGCGCGGGTTCGGTCACGGCGGCCGCCGCCGCGCTGAGCGAGGCGGTCTCCATTAAGGAGGACGGCTCGGACGGGGTCTGGCTAAGGACAAATCCTCCGACAGCTCCGAGCGCGCTTAAACACACCAGGGCCGCCACAATGACTGATCTCATGAGCGGGGGGATGCCAATCATCATCGGGGGCGTCTATGGGTTTGGTTGTCGGGTAATTATCTCGGCATCAGAGACATGGTCAACTAATCCCGGAAATTTCGGCATCTTGGAGCGGTCGATCGCGGCGGAACCGGCGGAGGGAACGGTTGGCTGACCGCGTGAGCGGGGATCGGGCGGGCGGAAGCCGTACCGGCAGTGACCGTTTTCGGAGGGAGGTCGGGCCGACGTGGAAACGTGGCCGAAGATGCGCAGGGTGTTGAACTACGTGAATCTGAGCACTCCGCTCGGGCTTGCCGTCAGCGTGGTGGGAGGGGCTCGCCGCCTCCCCGGCCCCGACGGGCTGGTGCTCGCCGTCGGCTATCGCTTCCCGTTTCCCATCGCGGGCGCGTTCACCGTCGGCAACGTCGTGCTGACCAAGCACGACACGGCGTATCTCGCCCAAGGCAACCTGCTCAAGCATGAGGCCAGGCACGCCACCCAGTGGGCGGCGTGCCTCGGACTGCCCATGCTCCCGCTGTACGTGCTGTCGCTCGGGGTGTCGTATGCCGTGTGCGGTGACCTGGCGTCGTGGAACCCTTTTGAGCGCCTTGCCGTGCTGGAGGATGGCTTCTACCAGCGCAGGTCACCGCGATGGGCGAGGAAGAGCGACTCGGCCGCCGATTCCTGAGCCAGGCGTCATGGGGTGAGGGTCAGCGTGTGCACCGCGGCCTTCTCGATCGACTCCTGGCGGCCCAGCATGGGGGTGGTGTCGCCCCGCGCCCACAGGGCGGCCTGGTCCCAGTAGTTGTCGTGGAAGGCGTGCCCGGACGCCCCGGTGAGGTTGATCCAGCGGGAACGGTCGGGGTCGGCCAGGTCGACGACCATGCGCATCGACGGCACCGACGTCACCTGGTAGCCGTCCTGCACGTCCCAGCCGATCGCGTTGACCGCGTCGTCGTTGCCCGGGGCCGGGATCGGGCCGCGGTTGAAGATCGACTCGATGAGGCCGATGCCCGACGTGCCGAAGCTCTCATGGGCGAGGGTGAGCGTGTGGAGGTCGCCCCAGCGCCACTTCTTGGGCTTGTCGCCCTGGAGCTCGGACAGCTCGTCGTAGGCGAGGGCCATGCTGCGGCGCAGGATGTCCTCCTTACCTTCGACGATCTTTGTGTCCTTGTCGTCCCAGAAGGGGTCGTCCGGGCGGGTCAGCAGCGTGCGGACGACCTCGAACCAGCGGTCGCCGCCTCCCGGCCGTGCCCTCTCCGGCAGATCGTCGTTGAAGGTCTCGATGAGCAGATGCCGCCACACGGCGTTGAAGTATGCGGCGGGGGCCGAATCGGCGTCCTGCGAGTAGTCCCAGGTGCGCAGGAGCTCCCGGGCGTCCCGGCTCGGCCCGGCCAGAGGCACCTTCATGAGCTCGGGCTTCAGCACCGGGCCGAGCCCGTTGCCCGTGTCCTGGTGGATGCGGCTCATCGCCGCCACGTCGAGCCTGCCCGTCTTGATCGCACCGTTGAGGCGGTCGAGGATGCGCTGGGAGCGGTAGCCGTACGACCAGTCGTAGGTCAGCACCGGCCCGTATCGCGCGGGGTCGATGACGGCGTTGTTGGCGGTGACGATGTAGCCCTCGGGCGGATTGAGCACGCTGGGGAGCTCGGCGAAAGGGATGGAACCAGTCCACTCGTATTCACCGGTCCACCCCGGCGCCGGCCATTTGCCGTCGCCCTTCGCACGGATCGGGATGATGCCGGGAGCCTGATAGCCGATGTTGCCGTCGACGTCCGCGTAGATCAGGTTCTGGGAGGGGACGGCGAACAGCGCCGCCGCGCTGCGGAACTCGGCCCAGTCCTTGGCCGCGTTCAACGCGAAGATCGCATCCGCCGTCGCGCTCGGTTGCAGCGCCGTCCACCGCAGCGACACCGCCTCGGCCGTCTCGCCCGCGGCCTTGGCCGCTCCCGGCAGGGCGCCCCCGATGCCCTTGTGCACGTCGGACATGATCGGGCCGTTCCCCGTCTCGCGCACGGTGAGCCTGACCGGCGCGCCGCCCGCGATCTTGATCTCCTCCACCCGGGTCGTCAACGGCTTCCACGTGTCCTGGTAGAGGTAGGCGTTGTCCTTCACCTTCTCCAGGAACAGGTCCGCGACGTCCGGCCCGAGGTTGGTGAACCCCCAGGCGATCCGGTCATTCCTTCCGATCATCACCCCCGGGACGCCGGCGAACGTGAAGCCCGTGACGTCGAAGGGGCACTCCCGCGACTCCGTGCGGCAGTGCAGCCCGGTTTGATACCACACCGAGGGCATCGACGCGCTGAGATGCGGGTCGTTCGCGAGCAGCGGCTTGCCCGACGCCGTGTGCCGCCCGCCCACCACCCACGAGTTGGAGCCGATCCCGTCGCCACGGCCCGCGCCGATCAGCGAGGGCACCGTCCGCAGCGCGTCCGCAGCGCGCGCCAGCGCGCCGCCCACGGCGGAGCCGGCCCCACGCAGAGAGGCGCGCACCTCGCGCGCGCTCCGCGATTTGCGGTTGTCACGCGCCGGGTTCTTGTCCACGGGGTCGGCGGCGTCCTGGTCGAACCCGCCGTCGTCCAGGGCCCCCTGAGTGACGATGGGGTCGTGCCGGTCGAACGGATAATCGGGCCAGAGCTGCCCCACCCGCTCGGCCGGCAGCTTCGCCGCCGCCAGCGCCCGGCCGATCTCGTCTTCCACATTCGACCGCAGGTCCCACGCCATCGCCTTCAACCAGGCGAGCGAATCCACCGCCGTCCACGGCGCGGGCTCATAGCCGGAATTGATAACACCCAACACCACATATTCGAGGCCGCGCAGCGACGCCCCGTCGTTGTCGGCGAGCCAGGCGTTGACGCCTTTGGCGTATGCGTCGAGATATCGCCGGGTCACCTCATCGAGCAGCGGCAACTCCTGCTCGGCGACCCGGCGCCAGCCCATCGTCCGAATGACCTTGTCCTCGGTCAGCGTGGCACTTCCGAACAACTCCGACAGTCGGCCCGCGGTGGCGTGCCGACGGAAATCCATCTCCCAGAACCGGTCCTGCGCATGCACATATCCCTGCGCCATGAACAGATCGTCGGCCGTATCCGCATAGATATGAGGAATGCCCGTCCCGTCGCGGTAGACCGTCACCTCACTGGACAGGCCCTTCACCGCCAGTGCCCCCTCCACCTGCGGAAAAGACCGCTGCACCGCCCACACGGCCACGCCTCCGAAAAGCAGCCCCAGCACGACCAGCACGCTGACCGCTCGCGCCACCCATCGCACGCGGCGCGGCATCCATCCGAACGGCTTGAGCTTCAACGTGACCTCCCCTGTGGCGTGCCCGCTCAAGTTTGGCAGTCCCCGGCCACCAAGCAACTCGGTCGCGTCACGCGATTCCAGGGCGCAAGGTGTGCATCTTCGGCCCCGTGGCCTGCGACTCCGTGAGTTGAACCCCAGCCCCCACGCGGGATTCGGCAGAATCCCCCACATGAACTTCGCGACGGCAGACCTCATCGACGAGCACGGCGACGCCCTGTCAAGCTGCGTAACCCAATTCCGCTCGTACGGCACACGCAATCGTTTCTTCGGTCAAATCATGACCATTCACTGCCTCGAAGACAATGCCCTCATCAAACGGACATTGGCCACACCCGGGAACGCCCGCGTCCTCGTCGTCGACGGCGGCGGCTCCCTCCGCACCGCCCTCATGGGCGACGTCATCGCCTCCTCCGCCGTGTCCAACAACTGGGCCGGCGTCGTCATCAACGGCGCCATCCGCGACACCGTCACCCTCGACACCCTCGACCTCGGTATCAAGGCCCTCGGCTCCAACCCCCGCAAAAGCACGCAAACCGGAGCGGGCACCCTTGACACCCCCGTCACCTTCGGCGACGTCACCTTCACCCCCGGCGCCTGGCTCTACAGCGACGAAGACGGCATCGTCGTCAGCGCCGCCCCCCTCTGACCCCACCGCGCCGACCTGCTGTAAGTCTGAAGATGTTTCGACAGGTCGTTCGAGGCGTGGTGTGTGAGGTGCGGGATCACCCAATAATAGATGCCGATCTTCCGAAGGCCTGCCGGGCATTAGCGTGATGATACGGGTTGCGGGCGGCCGAAATGGCGATATTTCGATGACGGGCGGGATATATTTATTAATGGGCGGATTATGCCCTGATGTTCTATTGGCTGTTTTAGATTTTCCGCCATGTTATGATCCGGTCCTCGTTGGATTTCCACGTGGAGAATCACATGAACACTCCGTGGCGAGCCGATCCACTGGCCTCCCTCACTCGACGGCTCTGCAATCCGCCTGACAGCGGTGAAGGCGATGAGTGTCCAGACATTTGGGAACTCGACAACGGAGACATCGCTGTTGTCGGCCAGGACCTCACCGGCACTTATATCGGGAGCCGCCGCCCCGGTGAATTGAAAATAGCCCAAGACGAGCGCCTGGTCGTCATCCCGCGCTCGACCTTCCTCTCCGCGAAGGCGGCCATCGCCGATGCCTGATCTCCCCTCTGACTCCGCAGGTGAACGCCTTGAGCGCCCCGACTACAGGGCGGAGTTCCGGCAGCGCCTCTGGGCCCTTCACGATGACGAGTTCTGGAAGTTCGAGCGGCGGCAGTCCTTCATCGAACCGGGGGTCCCGAGCTGGGAGGCGTTCGCCGCCGGCGACTGGCAGGCATCCCTCGACCTCATCGCCGACAGGCGGACGGAACTCAAGGACTATTTCCAACGTGCCGCCGAGCAGGGCCTGACCATGCACAGACTTCGGGTGGTCGAGCCTCCCCTGACGCCCTACCTGCAATGGGAACTGCACCTGCTCAACGTTCGCGCGGAACACGGCGAACGGATTCGGGTGGTCAGCCCCGACCTCGTCCGTCGACATGAGTCCGAAGACAGCCTGGTCGAGGTCGTGGTTCTCGGCGCCTCGACGATGTACCGCATCGTTTACACAGACGATGGACTGGGCGACGGGGCCGTCCGGTTCACCGACTCATCCGCCGTCATGCGATGCCGGGAATCCATCAAAGCCTTGTTCGACCAGGGTGAGGACCTGCGGAGCTACTTCGCTCGCGAGGTGGCCCACCTTCCTCCCCCCGCAATTCATCTATGACCTTCCGAGCGGCCTAGGACCGGACGTGCCTGACAAAAGTCGAGAGCCCGAGCCGGATCCTATGTACAAGGGCACCCACACACATCTGTCGGGCAATGCCGGCGATGTTGTCCAGGCCGGGAACGTGCATGGCGGGGTGCACTTTCACGGTGCGGCCACCGCGCCTGGGCAGACACCGCGAGAGTTGCCTGGTGATGTGCGGAGCTTTGTGAACCGGGAAGATGAGATCGCCCGGCTCGACAGAGCGATGAACGACGGAGACGGCCAATCGTCGGGTGTTGTCGTGGCGGTCATCGCCGGGACGGCCGGCGTGGGCAAGACATCCCTCGCGCTCCACTGGTCGCACCGTGTCCAAGACCGGTTTCCCGATGGGCAGCTCTACGTTAATCTGCGAGGTTACGACCCCGGGCCTCCCTTGGAGGCGTCGCAGGTTCTCGAACGTTTCCTGCGGGCCTTGGGCGTCAAGCCCGCCGCCATCCCTGATGATCTCGAAGCCCGATCCGCGCTTTACCGGTCGTTGCTGGCCAGGCGCCGGATGCTCGTGGTCTTGGACAACGCAGTGACCGTAGGACAGGTTCGTCCGCTGCTACCCGGCACAGCGACCTGCATGGTGCTGGTGACGAGCCGCAGTAGGTTGTCCGGGCTGGTGGCGCGTGACGGTGCGGACCGTTTGACACTCGGAATCCTGTCCGAGTCGGACGCCGTCGACCTACTCCGCCGGGTGACCACCGCGCATCGCAGCGGCGACGCCCCCGAGAAGCTCGCCGAACTCTCCGGGCTGTGTGCGGGACTGCCGCTCGCGCTACGAATAGCTGCCGAACGGGCTGTGAGCCGCCCATGGATGCCTCTCAGCGAACTGATCGCCGAACTTCGCGATGAGTCCGGTCTCTGGGAGGCGCTGACCATCGTGGACGGAGAGGAGGGCGACGCCGTACGCGCGGTCTTCGCCTGGTCCTACCGCGCGCTGCCCGAAGGGGCGGCTCACCTGTTTCGCTTGCTCGGCTCGCATCCCGGGGCTGATTTCGGTGCCCAGGTCGCCGCCGCGATGGCAAGGAGGCCGCTGAACCAGGTGCGCTCTCTGCTCGATCTGCTGGTCGGGGCACATTTACTGGAACAGAACAGATCCGGCCGCTACCAATTTCATGATCTGTTGCGAGCGTATGCGACAGGACAAGGAGAGAGTGAAGAGCTCCCGGAGAACCTGCTGGACGCTGAACAGCGGATGTTCGCGTGGTATCTCCATGGAGCCGCTGCCGCTCAGCACCGCATTACACCTCAAGCTCGTCCTGTTCCACTGGCTCCTCCTCCCGGCGATCTGAACGTGCCGCTCTTTCGCGACTATGGTGAGGCTATAGCGTGGTATGAAGCGGAGCGGAGAAATCTCGTCGATGTGACGAGGATGGCTGTGGACACAGGATCTCCAGAGACGGCCTGGTGCCTTTCCGCGATTCTCAAGGCCATTTACGCACGCCTGAATGACTTCCATGACTGGTTTGAGACGGGGCAGCGGGGCCTTGAGGCGGCTCGCGCTCTTGGCGATCGTTTCGGCGAAGCCGAGAACCTCGACGGCCTGGCGATGGCGTATACCCAGTTCCAGCGCCCGGAGCGGGCGGCCGAGTTTCACAGGGGCGCCCTTGGGATCCGGCGCGAGATCGGCGACCGGTACGGCGAGGCCATGTCGCTGAACGGGCTTGGCCTCATCGGTCTGCGGGATCACCGCCTGCGACTGGCTCGATCGCACTTCGAGCAGAGCGTGGCTATTTTCCGGGACCTCGGTGAGGCACGGAGGGAGGCGCTGGTCTCGGGGAATCTCGGGCAGGTGTATGCCGAGCTTGGAGAGTACGCGAAAGCGGAGACCCTGCTCGACATGGCCCTTGAGGCGCACCGGTCATACGGCGACGCCGGGAGCGAGGGCAATGTCCTGCGGGTGCTCTCCATGACCTTGCGCGAAAGCGGACGCGCCTCCGGCGCGCTGCCGTTGGTCGAGGCCGCGGTCGCGATAGCCCAGTCGCATGGCAACCGGATGTGGGAAGGCTACTGGCTCATCGAACTCGGCGACGTCCAGCAGTCGTTGGAGCGGTTCTCCGACGCGCTCGTCTCGTATCAGCATGCCGCTGTGATCCAGCGCACCATCGGCGACCGCACCAGGGAGGCACGCGCGTGGAACGGGGCAGGCCAGGCGTATCGCCATCTTGAGCGGTTCTCCGATGCGGCCGACTTCCATCGCCGCGCAGCCTCAGTGCACCGTGAACTTGGCAACCGCTGGTTCCTCGCCGTAGCGCTGGACGACCTTGCCGCCGCCTTGGCCGCCGACGGGGCTCTGGAGGAGGCGCGGCGGCACTGGCGCGAAGCGCTGGACGCCTACGCCGAGTTCGACGACCCGCGGTCGACCACGCGGCAGGAAGCCCTCAGCACGCTCCTGTCCGCCCCGTGAGGGACCTAGAGGCCGAAGGCTCTGATGGCTTCGGCCAGGTTGGGTTTGGGGTGGTAGACGAACTTTTTGCCGAGGCGGCGCTTCTCCAGGAAGCCGAACTTCTCCAGTTGGACGAGATCCTGCCGTGCGGTTTCCGCGGAAATCCGGTGGGAGGTCTGGTGTGACTGGACCGAGTATCTTGCGGCGGGGTTTTTAAGCGCGTTGCCGAGCAGGGCGAACTGGCGGTGGTTGAAGTGGCCGGAGTCGTTGTGCAGGATGCCGGTGAGCTCGCGCACTTCGGCGACCTTTCTGGCAAGGTAGGCGTTGAGTTCGTCGATCGCCCGGCGCAGCACTTTCAAATGGAACAGGATGAAGTACGTGAGGTCGTTGTCATCTGTCTCGGTGTGGAGGAAGGCTCGTCCGTATTTCGCGGGAGCCTTTTTGATGACGCGGGAGATTGAAATGAACTCCGTCAGCCAGTATCCCTGGTTCAGCATCGACCAGTAGAAGAGAAGGCGCGCGGTCCTCCCGTTGCCGTCCTCGAAGGGATGCTCGTAGCCGAGCATGAAGTGGATGATGATCGCCCTGATCACGCCCGGTAGGTAGGTGGTGGTGTCCCTGGAGTTGGCGAACGCGCAGAGCCGTTCGATGCGTTCGGGGATCAGGTCGGCGGGCGGTGGCTGGTAGAGCAGGTGACCTGTGGTGTCGTAGACGCCGACGCGGTTGTCGTGCGCCGACTGGAATCGTCCGGCGCTTTCCGGGGTGTCCAGGGTGCCTTCGGTGGCGATCCGCTGGATGTGGCAGATGATCTCCGGCGTGAGGGGCTCGTCGCGGATCTTGCTGACGAACTCCATCGCGTGGAAATTGTTGAGGATCATGCGCTCGCTCTTGTCGCGGGGTTCGCGCCCCGAGCGGATCATCTCTTGAGCGACGCGTTTATCGGTCCTGGCTCCCTCCAGTTGGCTGGAGGTGATCGACTCTTCGATCAACGAGTTGACGAGGTATCGGTCACGCACAGCCGGGTTCGCCACGTCTTCGCCGAGGCTGATCATGCCGGCGGTGTGGGTGCTCACGAATTCGTTGTCGCGCAACACCTCGTCGGGCAGCGAGTAGGCGAACGGTGTTCCCTCCGGGCTGGTCAAAGGGATCCGGCGGTTCGTCGACAGCCTGGTCGCTTTGATCACCGCCCACCATTCCTCCCGCGTCAGGCCCGGGGGAGGTGTGCGGTAGCGGGTGTCGTCCCAGTGGTGGTACGGCTGGGGCCCGCCTGCGAGCGCACCTGCGAGGGCGTCGGCGATGCGCGGGTCGACGAGGCGGCCCAGGACCGTGGCGGTGGGCGGTGGCTGCTCTGGCGTTCGCATGTGCCCTCGGATCAATGGTGTGGGCGGGACAGCGGTGGGCTGCTCCCAGTTTGCTCCCAGGTTCTCCCAGTTCTGGGAGTTGGGTCTCGGGGTCAGTAAAACACGAGGTCAGGGGCCCTGTCCTGGGCTGCTCCCAGTTTGCTCCCAGGTTCTCCCAGTTCTGGGAGTTGGGGGATTGGGAGTTGGGGGCGGGTGGTCAGGGGGCTGGGAGGAGGTGGCGGTCACCCCAGGTGATGAGGGGTTGGAGGGAGGCGACGAGCTCTTCGCCGCGCTGGGAGGGCTGGTAGAGGACCTGCACCGGAGTGCTGGGTACGATGTGCCGTTCGACCAGGCCGAGGCTTTCGAGCTCTTTGAGCCGCTGGGAGAGCATCCGGTCGGAGATGCCGGTGATGAGGCGGCGGTATTCGCTGAAGCGGCGGGCGCCTCGGGTGCCGGCGACGAGGATGGCGCCGGCCCAGCGGCGGCCGATGATGTCCAGGACGTGCTGGACGACGTTGCACTCGCGGGTGCTGATCTCGTGGGGAGCGCTGTCGGGAGCGCTGTCGGGGGCGCTGCCGGAGGCGCTGTCGGGGACGGTGGCGGGCGCGACATGCGCGGCAAAGGAAGTCACTTATGAAAGGTAAGTAACTAATCTGGCATTTGGCAAGCGGTCTCGCGACCTCCAACACTTGTCGTGACCAAATGTCGGAAACGATGGGAAATCCTTGATGACCAGCCCGTTCACCCCGGTGAAGCTCGGAGAGATCAAGCTCGCCAACCGTCTTGCCATGGCTCCCATGACGCGGAGCCGGGCCGGCGTGGGTGAGATCGCGACGCCGATGATGGCTGAGTACTACCGCCAGCGCGCCTCCGCCGGCCTGATCGTGTCAGAGGGCATCCAGCCGAGTGCGGTGGCCCAGGGGTACGTGAACACGCCGGGACTCCACACGCGGGAGCAGGTGGAGAGCTGGCGGCAGGTGACCGAGGCCGTGCACACGGAGGGTGGGGTGATCTTCGCTCAGCTCATGCACGCGGGCCGGGTGGGCCACCCCGATGTGCGGGGCGGGCTGCTGCCGGAGGCGCCGTCGGCCGTGGCGGCACCGGGGCAGTCGTTCACGGCGTCGGGCCTGAAGGACAACCCGGTGCCGAACGTGATGAGCGAGGAGGACATCGAGGGCGCGCTCCGGGATCTGGCGCGGGCGGCGCGCAACGCGATCGAGGCCGGCTTCGACGGGGTCGAACTGCACGGTGCGAACGGCTACCTCCCCCAGCAGTTCCTGTGCGCTCGGGCGAACCTCCGCACGGACCGGTGGGGCGGCCCCTCGACCGCCAACCGGATCAGGTTCGCCGTGGAGGCCGTGCGGGCCATCGCCGGCGCTGTCGGCCCGGAGCGTACGGCGCTGCGTGTGTCTCCCGGTTCCACGATCCTGGGCATCGAGGAGGACAATCCCGAGGAGCTGTACCTCGCGTTGTTCGCCGAGCTGGCCGGCGACGGCCTGGCGTTCATGGACGTCGCGGAGAAGGTGGGGATGCGCCCGATCACGGAGAGGCTGCGCGAGGCGTGGTCGGGGACGCTGGTGCTGAACCCGCACCGGGACGAGACGCCGCTGCCGCCGCACGAGGCGGTGCGCGACGCGCTGGAGTCGGTCGGCGCCGACGTGGTGGCGCTGGGCGCGGCGTGGCTGGCCAACCCCGACCTGGCGGATCGCGTTTCGACGGCGGGGCCGTACAACGCTCCCGACAGGGCGACGTTCTACGGCGGTGACCACCGGGGCTACATCGACTACCCGCATTCAACGTAGCCTGCGCCGAGCGGGCCACGTTGAATGCGGCTCGCCTGCGCGTCGGGCGTGGCGTGCCGGGAGGGGTGGGTCACACCCCGAGGAAGCCGAGGATGTCGCGGTCGCCGCGTTCGCGGAGCCTGGCGATGATGTCGTCGCGGGGCGCGCTTTCTGGGAGGCCGATGCGGGCGCCGATGAGGCGGTAGCCTTCGGCCTCGGATGCGACGGGGGCGGTGTATCCAATGAGGTGGAGCGCCCGGTTGACGGGGGGCATGGCGGGCGCGGCGACCGGAAGGTAGCGGGTGAGCAGTTCGCCGCCGTCGGAGACGGTGAGGAAGACGTGGTCGCCTTCGGAGGCGTTGACCTCCGAGAGGATGTTTCGGATCGAGCCCATGGTGGGCTGGTTGTGCCAGCTGATGACGACGTCGCCGGAGGCGGCGGAGGCGGTGAGCTGGCCGCCTGGCGCCATGCCGAGGTAGGCGGCGAAGCCGGTGGGCAGGGGGGAGCCGGAGCCGCGCAGGTGTTCGGCGTTGACGTCGACGCGGTGCCACCAGCGGCCGTCGCGGCTGCGGAAGCAGCGCCGGGTCTCGGAGACGTCCTTGCGGGGCTGGTAGGCGCCGTTGCCGTCGGAGCCGGCGACGCGCACCCAGCCGCGCTGGGTGCGTTCGAAGCCGGGGCCGCCCGCGTAGGCGCGTACGGAGCTCTCGCTGACGTCGTAGCGGGAGGTCAGGTTGGCGACGATGGTGGACACCGACGCCTCGCCGCCGGCCCGCTCGATCTCCCGGACGATCATCTCGCGGATGCCGAGGTAGCCTTCGCCGCCCCAGCGTGCCAGGCCGTATTTGTTGCGGTCGACCCGCAGGAAGCGTTCGTCGGAGGTGAGCTGGTTGCGGATGCCGACGAGGCTGTAGTCCTCGCCGATGCGCTCCTGGATCTCCTCGGGGGTGAGGGCGCTGCCGGCGACGGCGAGCACCGCCTCGGCCTTCTCGTTGACGCTCCGCGGCCAGGCGACCACGTGGTCTTCCAGGACGCGGAGGTTGGGGACGGCGGCGATCCAGCGCTCGGCGACGTCTTCCCGCACGCCGAGCTGGGCGACCATGCCGATGGCCTCGGCGAGCGACCGGGGCCCGTCGGTGAAGAGCTGCCGGGTCTTCTCCCTGAGCTCGTCGGCGCCTCCGGTGACGAGCCACCCTTCCACCTGTTCGTATCCGGTGAGCAGAGTGCGCACGAAACGCCAGGCGGGGATGGTCAGCGTGGTGAGCTCGGTGCGGTGCCAGGGGACGGCCGCCGCGAGGTCGTCGGCCGGTACGGCGGAGCCGAGTCTGCTGCGCAGCCACGACACGTGGGCGACGAGCGGGGCCGCGTCGGGCCCGGTGAGCCATTCGTCGACGTGGTCGCGCAGGTCGCGCTCGATCTGGCGGATGCGTTCGCGGGTGACGGAGAATCTCTGCGCTAGCTCGTCGAGGGTGGCCCGCTGAGAGGCGTAGAGGCGGTCCCTGGCGATGGCCCGCTGCCTGTCGTCGAGCCCGGTGAAGACCTCGTCGATGACCTCGGGCAGGGGCCGTTCGGGCCGGGAGGGCGGCAGGGGGACGGCGACGCGTTCCTCCGCGGGCACGAGCAGCCGTTCGATCACACCGTGGAACAGCTTGTGCACCGTGTCTCTGCCGAGGCCGTCGGCGGTGCGGGTGCTCTCCACCGGGTCGGTGAACCTGAGAAGTGGGAGGACGTCCCCCAGTATCAGGTGGCCGAAGGACGCGAGGGTGAGGTCGGCGAGCCGCGCGGCCACGTCGGATGCGCCGATGGTGGCGCAGGCGCGGTCGAGCGGGATCGCCTGCCACCACGCCTCGGGGAGGCGTGGATCGTTGGCGATGGGCGCTATCTGGCCGGGGGATGTCCAGCGCAGGGGCGGCGCGATGTCGCTCAGACTCAGGTTCATTGGGGTCCAACCGGCAAAAGGGAAGATATCCGCAGTTCAGACTATGTGATCAGGGTGGCAGGAACGGGCTTGCCCTACCGGAGTAGGACACATAAAGCAGTTCGCGGGCACGCGTACACGCCACGTAAAGAAGGCCCCTCTCGCGCTGTAAGTCGTGCGCTCGAGCGGTGGGATCTTCGCCCGCCGGGGTGAGGGCGTCCGGCGCCGGGACGATGCCGTCCGCCACACCGATCACCGCCACCCGTTGGAATTCCAGCCCCTTCATACCGTGCAGGGTCGTCACCCTAACCGCGAGCCCCGCCGTACGCAGTGCCGTACGCGCGTCCCGCACCGATTCGGCGGTTCGCGCGGCCACGGCGATCTCGCCGGGTTCGACGCCGTCCTGCAGCCATGACCGCACGTGGGCGACAAGGCCGGTGAGCTCGGATTCGAAGGAATCGTAGGCCCGGACCGTGGGGCGGGCACCCGGCCGCGTCGCGCGATAGCCGTACATTTCCTGCACGCCCTCGACCAACCCGTCCGCCGGGCCGCCGCCGCGCAGCCGTACGCCAAAGGTCAGGATCTCCTGCGGCAACCGGTACGACACGTGCAGTCGGCGCGGCACCGCGCTGATCCCGACATCGCTCAACGTGACCCGCGTGTCGAAGATGCGCTGATGGGGGTCGCCCACGATGAAGAGGTCGTTCGGCGCCCGCGGCACGGCCGCCCGCAGCAGCCGCCACTGCGCCGGGTGCAGGTCCTGCGCCTCGTCCACCACGATGTGCCGGTACGGCTCCCGCCCCGGCCCGCTGTCATCGAGCAGGTCGCCCGTCGAGCGGCTGAGCAGGGCCGACGCCTCGGCGGCGAGTTGCAGCAGGGTCCGCCTGCCGGTCTCGCGCAGCGTGGTGACGACGTGCTGGATGGTGCGCCACACGGCCTCGCGCTCACGGGCGTCGAGGGGGATGCTTCGCCCGCTTCGCGGGGAGTTGAGGTATTCGTCGAGCGTCTGAAGGTTCTGAGCGAGGATGACCTGCTCCCACTCCCGCAGCAGGAAAGCCGCGCCGTGCGTCGTGCCCGACACCTCGGTGGCCTCCCGCCACAGCTCCGCCAGCTCGGCGTTGCCCGCCAACGTCGGCTGGCGGCCCTCCGCCTCGGCGACCACCCGGTGGGCCAGCCGGTCGACGTTGCCCACCTCGACCCGCTTGCGTGCGACCTCGTCCTCGATCAGCGTGTCGAGCCGGGCGGCCAGATCGCCGCTGAGCCGCTGGGAGAACGACATGAGCAGGACGGTCCCGCCGCCCTGCCTGGCCAGGTGGGCGGCCCGGTGGAGCGCTACCAGAGTCTTGCCGGTGCCCGCACCACCAATGACCAGTACCGGTCTGTCGTAGCGGTCGGTGCGCGCCAGGCGGTGCTGCTGTGGATACAGGAACGTGCACCAGTCCGGGCGCGTCAGGATCCGCTCCAGCTCCCAGGCGTCGGGGGCGAACACGGCCCGGTCGGGGCTGCGCCGCAGTGCCGCGTACAGGTCTCCGGCGTCGATGGGGCCGGGCACGACAGCGGCCGTACGGCACGTCGCCAGCTCGCGCCACGCGTCGGCCAGCGTGCCGCCGTTCGCCAGCGCCGCGAGCGGGAGATACTGCGTGCGCGGGATCAGCGGCTCCAGCGCGTCGAGGGCCATCTCGCTGGCGACCAGCCGTACAAGCGGCAGGAAACGGGCCTCGATCCCCACCGACAGCAGATCGGCGTCGCACACGTGGGAGAGAAGCCGCGACTCCGTCGAGTCGGCCGAACGGCGCAGCGCCGGCTCGATCCGCTCCAAAGCCTCGGCGTCCCACACCTCCACGACACCGATCTCCAGGTTCACCCCGATCCGCAGCCGCTGCGCGTACGCCCACGCCTCGGCCTCCGGAAGCACGGTGAGCAGCCAGTAGACATCGCCCTGCCGCGCCACCACACCCCGGTGGCGGTCGGCCAGGCGCAGCGTCGCCATACGCTCGTCCCTGGCGCCCCGCACGCGCTCGGCGTGCGGGGCCGAGGTCACCGACTGGAGGAACCGCCGCACCGCGACCACGACGTCGCGGCGGACGGAACCGGCCAAGGATTCCAGCTCCTTGGGGAACTCCGGGGCGATGGCTAAGCGTGGCACGCCGGGACCCCGCTCAGCCGAGCAGGGACAGCAGGTCGCGGTCCCCGCGTTCGCGCAGACGGGTCAGGAGATCGGGCACCGTCACCGGCCCCGACATGCCGATCCTGGTCGCGATGACCCTCGCGGCCTGCTCGATCGTGCCTCCCGGAGCCGTATACCCCACAAGGCGCAGCGCCTTGGTCAATGGATCCACTCCCGGCCCCGCGGCCGACAGGTGTCTGGCTCGCAGCACGCCCTCCTCCGACAGCGTCAGGAACAGGTATCCGCCCTCCTTAGCCCCCACATCGGCCAGAAGGGGAAGCACCGACTCGATCACCGGGCCCGTGCTCCAGCTCAACGTGACGTCCCCGGCCGCGCTCCGCACCGTACGGCGCTCGCCCGGAACAAGCCCGAGATACGCCGCGAAACCACTCGGCAACGTGCATTCAGCGTTCTTCAGGTGGGCATCCGTCACATCCACGCGAAGCCACCACCGCCCGTCGGGTTGCCGGAAGCAGCGGCGGGTCGCTGACACGTCCTTCAACGCCCGCAGCGGGCTCACCGGCTGCTGCGGCGGCGCCTCGACCTCGGCCGGGGCCGCCTCGCTCAGCGGCGGCGCCGCAGCGGCGGGCTCCTCCGGAGCCGCGGCGGCACCCTGCGCCGGAGGCGTGATCCGAAGCTGCGGCACGCTCTCCAGCCACTCCTTGGCCAGATCCGGATGCACCCCGAGCGACACCACCAGCTCAAGCGCCTTGCTCACCGTCGGCGGCTGCTCCGAACCGATGATCAGCTCCCGGGTCTTCTCCTGCAGCTCCGCCAGGTCGCCGTCCACCACCCAGCCATCGACCAGCCGGTAGCCCGGCAGCGTCGCCAAGACGAACTGCCACGCCGACACCTCCAGCGAGACCAGGTCCCGGCCATGCCAGTCCGCGGCCTCCACCAGCCGCGCCTTCGGCGCGGCCTTCCCGAGCAGCCTCACCATCTCGGCCGCGTGGGCGCGGTACGGCGTCGCCGCATCGCTCACCAGCCACTTCTTCAGCCGGACCTTCAGGTCCGCCTCAAGCTCCTCGATCTCGGCCGCCGACACCGCGAACAGCTTCGCCAGCTCATCCGACGACGACGGCACATCCGTGAACACCCGGTTCTGCGCCACCGCCCAGCTCTTGTCGTCCAGTTGAGCGAACGCCGCCTCCACCAGCGCGTACAGGTCGACCTGCAGGCCGCCCTGCTCGCCGGTCGTCGAGAACCCGTCCTGCCGCCTCGGAGTCGGCGTGAACGCCTGGAACGGCGTGGGCTCCTCGCCCGGCTCCCCGCCGGCGACACCCTCCGCCCGAGCCTCGTACGCCGCCTTCGCCGCATGAACCGGCGAAACGCCCTTCACCCGCTTCGGCAGCGCGCCGGGCTTCGGGAACCCACCCGGCTCCCCAGGAGAAGGTACGGCTCCCGCCGCCGCGCCCCCGGGGCCCTGCCCGCCCGGCACACCGGGCGCGGGGACCTCGGCCGACCCGGCAGGCGGTACGGCGGACGCGCCCGCCTGTTCGGCCGCTCCGCCCGGCGTGTCCGCACGGTCGTCCGCATCGGCGGGCGCCTCGGGTGCCTCCCCGTCCGCCTCGCGGCCTTCAGGGCCGGGCTCCGCCTCGCCGTCCGCCGCAGCGGACCGCTCCCGCGCAGCGCCTTCCCCCGCGTCCTCTGCAGGGGCCGCCGCCTCCGCGGAACCCGCCTCGCCTTGAGGCGACCGGTCCACGGCGTCCTTGCCCGCCTCGGCCTCGGCCCCGGCTTGCGCCGTACCGGCCGGGCCCTCAGGTGCGTCGGACACCCCCTGCTCGGCGGCGTCGGCCACCGCTTCCGCCGCGCGGGGAGGCACCTGGGACGCGTCGGCCTCAGGCCGGCCATCGCCTACTCCGGCTTGAGCGGCTTGAGCGGCTTGCGCGGGGCCGGAGGGCGCCTGGCCTTGGTCGGCATCGGCCGCGGCCTGCGCCGGGGCGTCGGCCGCTTGGCCCTTCTTCGGCCCGCCTTGAGGGCTGGCCGCGGCTTGCGCCGAGGACTTGCCGGCCGTGGCTTGCGGGGGGCTGGACGGTGCCTGGCCCTGGTCGGCTTCGGCTGGGTGTGCGGTGCCGGCTGCGGCTTGCGCCAGAGCGTCGGCCGCTTGGCCCTTCTTCGGCCCGCCTTGGGGGTTGGCCGTGGCTTGTGCCGTGCCGGAGGGCGCCTGGCCCTGCTTGGCTTCGGCTGGGTGTGCGGTGTCGGCCGTGGCTTGCGCCGGGGCGTCGGCCGCTTGGCCCTTGGTGGTCTTGGGCCCGGTCTCGGGGTTGGCTGCGGCTTGCGCCCGGCTCTTGTCGGCCGTGGCTTGCGCCGTGCCGGAAGGTGCCTGGCCTTGGTCGGCGTTGGCCGGGTGTGCGGCGTTGGCCGGGTGTGCGGCGTCGGCCGCTTGGCCCTTGGTGGTCTTGGGCCCGGTCTCGGGGTCGGTTGCGGCTTGCGCCCGGCTCTTGTCGGCCTTGGTCGGGTGTGCGTCGGCTGGGGCTTGGGCCGGGGCGTCGGCCGCTTGGCCCTTGGTGGCCTTGGGGCCGCCTTGGGGGCTGGCCGCGGCTTGGGCCTGGCTCTTGTCGGCCGCGGCTTGCGCGGGAGCACTGGCCGTCTGGCCCTTGGCGGTCTTGGGGTCGGCTGCGGCTTGCGCCGGGCTCTTGCCGGCCGTGGCTTGCGCGGGGCCTTCGGGGTTGGCCGTGGCTTGCGCCGGGTCGGCGGTTGCCTGGGGTGCGTGGCCCTTGTGGTCGGCCGCCTTCGCCTCGGCCGGCTTGGCCGCCTGCGGTGCGGCGGCCACCTGTCCGTCGGACTTCGCCCCGGCGGCCCGCTGCCCCTTGTCGTTGCCCTTCGCGAGCTCGGCGTTCTTAGCGTCCTTGGTGTCCTTGGACGTCTGCGGGTCGGCGGCCGATGCCCGGTCGGCCTCCGGCCGACGTCCGGGCGTGTCGGTCTTGGCCTGCGGCTGCGCCGAGGCCGACGCCTTGGCGGAAGCCGTCCCGTCGGTCTTCGACCCCTTGGCCTTGGCTCCCGAGGGGTGGGGAGCCTCGTCGCCGCCTGAAGCGGTCCCCGGGGCGGGGCGTTCGGCGGGGGGGCCCGGCACCTGTCCATTGCCGGAGGGGGCGGTCTGCCGCGGCACGTTCGCGGCCGGGGCCTCGGCCACGAGGGTTTCGGGAGCGCGACCGGACACGGCCGAGGTGGTTCGGGGGGCCGCGCCGGCTTCGGCCGTACGGCCGGCCGCGTGTGGCGTCAGCCGTAAGAAGACCTCGGTGAAGAGGGCGTTCAGCACGGGTCTCGCCTGGACGAACGGCTGGTCGAGCAGCTCGCGCCCGGTGAGGGCGAGCAGGCCCGGCCAGGACCCGGCGCGGTCGAGGGCGATCGCGACCTGGGGGCTGTCGATGTCGTCGGGGTCGAGGACGTGCAGTGCGGGCAGGACGTCGCCGACGGAGGCGGCGGGCCATTGGCCGAGGGCGGCCTCGGTCAGGAGCTCCCCGAGGGCGCCGGCGTCGACGGCGGCGAGCACGTGGGGGAGCGGGAGGCTGCGCCACCAGGCCGGTGGTAGGTCTGGCCGGTCTCTGAGCCGGGGGATGGCCGCTGCGTCGCTCCAACGCAGCGGGGGTACGAGGTCACTGAGGCTGAAGTTCATCTCTCTGTTCCCTCTCCGGCTGACTCACCGTTCACCAGCCCTTCGCGTCTCGCGGCCCAAGCCTCGCCATACTGTCGTGTGCTGCTACAGACGGGAACCACGGAACAGACCATAGTCTGGCAAATCGCCCCCATGTATTGGGCCCGTTAGCGGCGAACGGCAGCGAATCGCAGACGAACGTAGTCGGCCATCCAACCGCTCTCCGTGCGGAGAGCGGGCGCCGCCAGTTCGTCCACCCGCCGCAGCAGTGGTTCCACCAGGTCGGCCGGAACGTTCGCAAGCGGCGTTCCGGCGAACATCCGCACCCAGTCGGACGCGCCCGCCGGGCATTCGTCCAACGGGGTGGGACGGTCGAAGTATTCAAGGAGCCTCACCGTAAAGCCCGCCTTCTCCAGCCGTTGGGCGTATTCCGCCGGCGTGGGGAAGTACCAGGGCAGGTCGGGCTCGCGTAGTCCGTGCTCGCGCCAAGCCGTCGACATCGCGGCGATGAGCGCGGCGCAGTTGCCCGCACCGCCCATCTCGGCGATGAACCGGCCGCCCGGGATGAGCGCCTCGTGCACATTTGCGATCACCATGTCGGGGTCGCGGCTCATCCAGTGGAGGGCCGCGTTGGAGAAGACGGCGTCGTACGGCTCCGCCACCCCGAAGTCGTGCCCGTCTCCGACGATGAAGTCCAGGCCCGGGTAACCCGCGAGGGCCTTCTCGATCATCGCGGGGGAGCCGTCGATGCCGAGAACCTGCGCTCCGCGCATGGAGATCTCCGCGGTGAGCGCGCCCGTTCCGCAGCCGAGGTCGAGGACACGCTCGCCCTGCCGGGGATCGAGCAGGTCGACCAGCGGTGCGCCAAGAGCAGAGACATACCCAAACGAACTGTCGTAGGTCTTCGCGTTCCACCGCATCGTGCTCGGCGTGCCGTATTGCAAGACCATCAGCTCACATTCTGAGACAAGGTGCCTCGGACTCTATGGAGATGACACTTTAGAGCCTGAATGTGGGAACGACATATTTATCTCGCCTGTCGCAGGAGTCACTTCACCCCTCTCATGGGAGCGTTTCCAGCCGGAACTCATCCCGGACGCCGCCACAGCCGACCGCAGAGCTCACCCCATCGTCTTCACCCACGCGCTGTGCAGGTAGGAACGTGCCTTGTCCGTCTGCGGCACGGTGAGCACCACCGGCTTGCCCTTGACCTCCGGCAGCTTCGCCGCGGCCTCCAGGTCCACGGTGCCCTTCATCTGCAGCGCCTCCAGCCTGGCCGGGCGCGCGAAGCCCTTCAGGAAGAGGTTCTGGCCCTTGTCGGAGAACAGGAACTCCTGCCACAGCCTCGCCGCGGCGGGGTGCGGCGCGCGCTGGTTCACCGCCTGCGCGTAGAACGCGCCGAGTACGGCGTCAGCCGGGATTGTGACCTTCCACGCACCGGACTCCTTGGCTGCCCGCGCGGCGTTCAGGTAGTCCCAGTCGACCACGGCCGTGGCCTGGCCCTTGGGGTCGGTGAGGTTGCCGGCCTGCTTGAGTTTGCCGAAGAACTCGACGCCGCGGGCGGCCTCCGGCTGCCCGCCCGGAAGCGATGCGGCCATCACGCCGCTGAACGCCGAGATCGTCTCCCGGGGGTCGCCGGGCAGCGCGACGCTGTATCCGGGCTTGAGGAGGTCCGCGAAGGACGTCGGCGGCTGCACCTTGCGCGAGTCATAACCAATTGAGACGTATCCCCCATAACCCGCATACCAGGCTCCACCATGATCTTTTAGGTCATCCGGGATGTCCGCCCATCCCAGCACCTTGTATGGAGCGAATAGGGAGGTATTTGTAACAGCCACGTCCAAGGTCAAATCCAGCACATCCGGCGCGTTGGGTCCGCCTCGCTTGGCCGCGTCGATCTGGCGCTGACTGTTGGCTCCTGGATCGAGTTGGTTGACCTTGATGCCGTATTCGTCGTTGAACGCGTCGATGATCTCGCCGTAGTTCACCCAATCGCGCGGCAGCGCGACGACATTGAGCGCCCCCTCCTTCTTCGCGGCCTCAACCAGGCGCTCCATCGTGGAAAACCCGGCGCTCAGCGAGGCGCCCTGGGGGTTGACCGGAGGGTAGACCTTCTCGTCGGCCGGTGCGCCACACCCGGCGATCGCGCTGGTCAAAAGGACTGCTGCTGCGGCGCTGATGCGTAGGGTCACGCTATGCATACTGCGCGTAGCTGCCGTGAAGGTCGAGGAGGCGCGGCCGAAGGGCCACTCCGCTAACGCCTCGGCGCGCCGACCACCCGCGCCGCCACGAGCGACTTCTCCAGCACCTCGACCAGGGTCCCGTCACGCTTGCGGATGGTGAGAACCCCGTCGGACCACGCCTCAAGCGTGCCGACGGTGTCGCGGAAACCGTCGGCGTCGGCGCGTCGCACCGTGACTCTTTCACCGATGTCGGACGGAGCGATCGCCACCGTCAGGCGCGCTGCGAAACGAGGAGTCAAACGACTTCGCCCCCCTCTGTTCCAGGCATTTGCTCGGCACGGCAATACTAGGCATAGCAACCTGCGATCGAGTTCGTGCCAAGGTGCGGAACAAGAAGGAGCCCGAGGTGACCTACGTCATCGCGCAACCTTGCGTGGATGTCCTGGACAAGGCGTGCATCGAGGAATGCCCGGTCGATTGCATCTACGAGGGCAACCGGATGCTCTACATCCACCCCGACGAGTGCGTGGACTGCGGCGCGTGCGAACCGGTCTGCCCGGTGGAGGCGATCTTCTACGAGGACGACCTGCCCGACCAGTGGAAGGACTACTACAAGGCCAACGTCGAGTTCTTCGACGAGCTCGGCTCGCCGGGCGGCGCCTCCAAGGTCGGCAAGATCGAGCGCGACCACCCCGTGGTCGCCGCCGCGCCCCCCGGTGGCGAGGACCACTGACGCGCGACCGTCGCCATGACCACGCCCGGCCCACGCGGGCCGATAGGTTTGGTCATGTTCGACGTGCCCGAACGCAAGACACTTGACCTAGTCCGACCCGCCTTTCGACCACGAGGGACGCCATGGTGAGCGCGCTGCCCGACTTCCCCTGGGACCGGCTTGTGCCGTACAAGGACCTCGCGCAGGCCCACCCCGACGGGATCGTCGATCTCTCGGTGGGCACGCCGGTCGACCCGGTTCCCGCCGTGGTCAGGAAGGCGCTGGCGGACGCGTCGGACAGCCCCGGCTACCCGACGACCCACGGCACGGAAAGGCTGCGGCGGGCCGCGGCCGAATGGTTGCGTCGGCGGCACGAGGTCGAGGTGGACCCGGTCGACGTCCTACCGACGATCGGGTCCAAAGAACTCGTCGCATGGCTGCCCACCCTTCTCGGGGTACGGCCCGGCGACCATGTCGTGTTCCCCGAACTGGCCTACCCCACCTACGACGTGGGAGCCAGGCTCGCCGGGGCGTCGCCGTACCCGACCGACGGCCTGGTGAGTCTCGGACCCGAGCGTGTCCCGCTGGTGTGGGTCAACTCGCCCTCCAACCCGACCGGACGCGTACTCGGCGTAGGCCACCTGCGCAAAGTCGTGGACTGGGCACGCGAACGCGGCGCCGTCGTCGCCTCCGACGAGTGCTACATCGGGCTGGGCTTCGAAGAGCACCCCGTGTCGGTGCTCCACCCGGAAGTGTGCGGAGGATCACACGAGGGGCTGCTCGCCGTACACTCCCTCTCCAAACGGTCCAACCTCGCGGGCTACCGCGCGGGCTTCGTCACAGGCGACCCGGCGCTGATCCGGCGCCTCCTCGAAGTGCGCAAGCACGCGGGCATGATGGTGCCGGCGCCCATCCAGGCGGCGACCGCCGCCGCCCTCGACGACGACGAACACGCCGACCGCCAATACGAGCTCTACGCGCGGCGCCGCGCCGCGCTGCGCCCCGCTCTGGAGGCCGCCGGCTGGACCATCGAACACTCCGCGGCCGGGCTCTACCTGTGGGCCTCCAACGGCACCGGCTGCTGGGACCAGGTGCGCCGACTCGCCGAACTCGGCATCCTCGCCGCACCCGGCGACTTCTACGGCGAGGCGGGCAAAAACCACGTCCGGATCGGCGTCACCGCCACCGACGAACGCATCGACGCGGCCATCCGCCGCCTCCAGTAGGATGCCCCGCCATGACCTCAACGGTCGTCCTCGCACTGAGCATCATCCTGATCCTTCTCATTCTCGGAGCGTTCCTCGCCACCATGCGCCGCGACAGGCGCAAAGGCCACACTGAGCGCCCCGAGACGCCATCGCCGCCCGACCAGCCCAGCCACCCTCCCCTCGCCGCTCCCACAGGCCACCCGGGGATCGTCGGAACCGACTATCTCGACCCGCGCACCGTCAAGGTGGGCGACGCGATCGACTGCCAGGGCATGCGCGCCCGCGTCATCGGAGCGATACACGTGTCGTGGCAGGGACGGCAATGGACCGAGATGCTGCTCGACGACGGCACACCCCGATCCCAGTGGCTCTCGGTCGAGGTACGGCCCGGCCTGCTCCCCGCCGACGCGCCACACCTAGAAGTGCTCCTGTGGACGGCCGTGCCCACCCAGGGCATGGTTCCGGCCAAATCCATGCTGATCGTGGAAGGCGTCGAGTTCTACCCCGCCGACCGGGGCACCGCGGCGTTCAAATCCGAAGGCGCCACAGGCTACCCCGACCGGGGACTGCTCGACTTCGCCGACTACCGAGCCCAGGACGGACGCCTCCTGTCCTTCGACCGCGTCCAAGGCGAAGCCTGGACGGCGTCATACGCCCAGCCCCTCCCCCCAGGCTCCATCGACCTGGCCGGCTCCTGAAGGGAAGCAGGCCAACACAGCCGTCTCCCGGCATGTTGGCCGAGCTGTGTTTATTGCGCGCCTGCGGCGCGCGGCGAGGGGGCTCTTGATCCGGTGCTTTCCCTCGTCGCTCTGGTCGCTGCGCTCCCGGCGCTCCTCGGTCCAAGCACCGGCGCCCCCTCGCGCTCCCGGGGTGGCCGGTTCCCGAATGCGTGGCCGCGCGGTGGGGTTAGGGGGTGGGGGTGTCGATGATGACGTGGGTGCCGCCGGCCTTTTCGTCCGCCTTCCAGCCGTCGTAGCCGGTTTCGGCGCTCCAGGCGTGCTTGGCGAAGCGGATTTCGCGGAGGCCGTATTCGCGGGCGTGGGCCATGGACCACGAGGCTATGAGCCAGCCGCGCCTGGTGGTCGAGGCGCTGATGCGGTTGCCGTCGGCGGGCGCGCTGCCTAGGGCCCTGAGGAGCTCTTTGTGGGCGGCCTGGGGGCGGGGCTTGGGCTTTTGGGCGTTGTCTTCGGGCGGGGGGTACCAGCAGGACAGGGCGGCGGGGACGCGCCCGGTGAATGCGGCGGCCATGATCTCGGCGTCGGGCTCGTGTTGGGCGTACAGCGTTCCATCGGCGGAACGCTGCACTTCCTGGGCGGCGACGTGGAGTGGAATCGTGCGATAGTTCTTGACCTTGACCAGTCCGGCGAAGAACTTGTTGGTCGCGTAGACGACGTCGAGGAGCTGTTTCGGCGTGCCCCAGCCCTGTGAGGGACGCTGCTGGAAGACGCCGACGGAGTCCCGGTCCCCGAAGGGGATGTTGAGCAGCTTGGACTCCTGGATCGCGGTCGCGTAGGCGATGACGACGGCACGCTCAGGCAGGCGACGGCGCTCGGCGACAGCCGCGATCGTGGCGGCGACGTCGGCCTGCTCGATGTCCAACTCCAACTGGCCCTGCGGCGTGGTTATGGTGCAGTGGGCGCCTTGGGCGAGGGGTGTGGCTCGTTTGAGCAGTGCATAGACACCTGCCGTAATGGCCACGGCCAACACCACGACGACGATCGCAATTGTCAGAACCCCTCGGGAGAAGTGCCTTCGCACGGCAATGAACCTACCCGTCCTTGGATGGTGCCGGTGTTCGTGGAACGCTTCGGGAACGCGCTATAGCACAGCGCCATAGCACAATCGTGATGTGCCGTCGTAGTGCGATGCGGGGCATGGAGATCACCTCTGTGCGGCTAAGCTCGCTGGCCATGAGCCAGAGCTATTCCAGCCCCCTTCCCGCGGTCATCGACGAACTGTGGGAGCGTCGCGCGGAGTTGTCGCCCGGCGACACGGAAGCCCGGGGTGCCGTGGTCGGCGCCGTCGATCTTCTCGACACGGGGAAGGCCAGGGTGGCCTTCGTCGACGAGACCACCGGCGAGGTGGTGGTGGACGAGCGCGCCAAGCGCGCGATCCTGCTCAGCTTCCGTGTGCTCGGCATGGCCCGGTCGCAGGTCGGCGACTTCCAGCACCATGACCGCATTCCGCTCAAGACCACGCTCGAAGGTGTGCGTGTGGTGCCCGGCGCGATCACCAGGTGGGGCTCCTACCTGGCCCCCGGGGTGGTGCTGATGCCGTCGTTCACCAATATCGGCGCTTATGTCGACTCCGGCACGATGGTCGACACGTGGGCGACCGTGGGGTCGTGCGCGCAGATCGGTAAGAACGTGCACCTTTCGGGTGGCGTGGGCATCGGTGGCGTGCTTGAGCCGCCGAACGCCGTGCCGGTGGTGGTCGAGGACGACGCCTTCATCGGGTCGCGCTGCATGGTGGTCGACGGCGCCAGGGTCCGCCGCGGCGCGAAGCTCGGCGCGGGGGTGGTGCTGACCGCGACCACGCGCGTCTACGACGTCCAGACCGGCGAGGAGCTGCCGAGGGGTGAGGCTCCCGCGTGGTCGGTGTGTGTCGAGGGCACGAAGGTCAAGTCATTCCCCGGCGGAGATTTCGGCATGCGGTGCATGCTCGTGCTCAAGCGTCTCGAAGAAGGCGAGCAGCACGACAAGCTCAAACTCAACGAGATCCTCCGCGAGCACGGCGCCAACGCCTGATTTCAGGAGAACAGCGAGAATCCGGCGGTGGCGGTCGCGTCCGGCGGGGGTTCGCCGCTTCCCGCCGGATAGGCTGAGGCGTCATGATGCTGGATCTATCGCAGGACGTCGGCACCTTGACGGCCCGCATCGTGGATATCGAATCGGTGAGCGGCAACGAGCGGGTCCTCGCCGATGCCGTCGAGGAGGCGCTGCGGCCCCTGACCCATCTCACGGTCCACCGGCACGGTGACGCCGTGGTGGCGCGCACCGAGCTCGGCCGCGGTCGGCGGGTCGTGATCGCCGGGCATCTCGACACCGTGCCCGTCGCGGGCAACCTGCCGAGCCGCGTCGAGGGCGACATCCTTCACGGCCTCGGCACCTGTGACATGAAGGGCGGCGTCGCGGTGGGGCTCAAGCTCGCCGCCGAGCTCACCGCCCCCCACATCGACGTGACCTACGTCTTCTACGACTGCGAAGAGGTCGAGGCCGAGCGCAACGGGCTCGGCAGGATCGGGCGTGAGCGCCCCGAGTGGCTGGAGGCCGACTTCGCGGTGCTCATGGAGCCGACCGACGGCGTCATCGAGGGCGGCTGCCAGGGCACGCTCCGGGCCGAGGTGCGGGTGGGCGGCAAGCGCGCCCACAGCGCCCGCTCGTGGCGCGGGATCAACGCGATCCACGGTATCCAGCCCATTCTGGAGACGCTCAACGCCTATGAGCCGCGCCGGCCCGTGGTCGACGGCCTGGAATACCGCGAGGGCCTCAGCGCGGTCGGCGTACACGGCGGTGTGGCGGGCAACGTGATCCCCGACGAGTGCGTGGTGACCGTCAACTACAGGTTCGCCCCCGACCGGAGCCTTGAGGAGGCTCGCGAGCACGTGAGCAAGGTCTTCGACGGTTTCGACGTGGCCTTCACCGACGGGGTTCCCGGAGCGCGTCCCGGGCTCACCCACCCCACCGCCGCCGCGTTCGCCGCCGCGGTCGGGGGCACTCCCCGCGCGAAGTACGGTTGGACCGACGTGTCGCGTTTCTCCGCGCTCGGCGTGCCCGCGGTCAACTACGGGCCGGGCGATCCCAACCTCGCGCACCAGCGCGAGGAGCACGTACGGCTCTCGCAGATCGCCGAGTGCGAACGGGCCATGGTGGCCTGGCTGAGCTGAGCCCCGGCCCGAAGCTCGGGACGGAGAGGCCGACACAAACGAAAGTGGCTTTCCTCGCCGGCCATTTGGCGGGGAAAGCCACTTTCAGTCCCGAGCAGCACCCTCGTCACTTAGACGCGGCCCTGTTCACCGACGGTTCCCCGGCTCCCCGCAGATTTTCAAGATTCTTTTCGCCGTGGGTATTCCAAGGAGAGTTAGCGTGTGCGCCATGAGACAGACCCGCCCCGAACGTCGCGAAGGTCCTTCGCTCCGCCGCGGTCACCTCGTGCCGGAATCCACCTATGATCAGCGGCTTCTCGACCGCAGGGGCCCGGCCGACTGGCTGCACATGGATCCGTGGCGGGTGATGAGGATCCAGGCGGAGTTCGTCGAGGGCTTCGGCCAGCTCGCCGAACTGCCCGACGCCGTCACCGTGTTCGGCTCGGCCCGCACGAAGCCGGGCTCACCGGACTACGAGCTCGGCGTCGAGCTCGGACGCGCCCTCGCCGAGCATGGCTACGCCGTCATCACCGGCGGCGGCCCCGGCTGCATGGAGGCCGCCAACCGCGGCGCCCGCGAGGCCGGCGGCGTCTCGGTGGGGCTCGGCATCGAGCTCCCCTTCGAGCAGCGCATGAACGACTACGTGGATCTTGGTGTCGAGTTCCGCTACTTCTTCGTGCGCAAGACCATGTTCGTGAAGTACGCCAGCGGGTTCGTCACCCTTCCCGGTGGCTTCGGCACTCTGGACGAGCTGTTCGAGGCGCTCACGCTGGTCCAGACGGGCAAGGTCACGTCCTTCCCCGTGGTGCTGCTGGGCACGGAATTCTGGGGAGGCATGTTCGATTGGATCCGCTCGTCGGTTCTCGACCGGGGCATGATCTCGGAGACCGACCTCGACCTCATCCAGCTCACCGACGACGTGGACGAAGCCGTCCAGATCATCGCCGAGGCCGACGGCAGGCGCGGCGCCCGGCTCGCGGCCGAGCGGAGGGCTGTGGAGCGCGAGGCCGTGGAGCGCGAAGCCATTGAGCGGGCCCAGGTCGAAACCCAGTAGACCCGCCGTCCATCGTCTGGGTAGGAAGAAGTGGTTAACAGGGTGACATCACCGTAATTCTGTGATTTGGGAGTGTGCCGGTGTACATCTGCGTCTACTGCGCGTCCAGCCGTAAGATCGAGCAGCGCTACCTGGACCTGGCCGCGGAGACCGGCACCGAGATCGCCCGGCGGGGGCACCACCTGGTCAGCGGAGGGGCCAAGATCTCGTGCATGGGCTCGGTGGCCCGTGCCGTACGCGCGGCGGGGGGCCGCACCATCGGGGTGATCCCCGAGGTCCTGCGTGACGTGGAGATCGCCGACACCGACTCCGACGAGCTCGTCATCACCGCCGACATGCGGGAACGCAAAGGCGTCATGGACGCGAGGTCCGACGCCTTCCTCGTCCTCCCCGGCGGCATCGGCACCCTGGAAGAGCTGTTCGAGATGTGGACCAGCCGCGTCCTCGGCATCCACCAGAGGCCCCTCGTGATCCTCGACCCGTGGGGCCTCTACCGGCCGCTGCGCGAGCTTGTGGAAGGCATGTACGAGCAAGGGTTCACGCGGCCCGACGTGTTCGACGCGGTCTCCTGGGCGACGAACGTGTCCGAAGCCCTCGACCACATCGAAGGCGTCGCCCAACCCATCACGCCCACCCCGGAAGAACTCGCCGAAAGCATCGACTGACGGACGCCCCCGGCCAGATCAGCGCGATGCCACGGCGGGCAAGGCAGGCACGCCGACAGGCGGGCAGGGCGACGGTATGGCGTGAGCCCGGCCGAGCGCGACGCCCCCGGCGAGGGTCAGGCCAGGCCGCGGCGGGTGACGGCGGGCGGGCGGCGGCCGGCGAGGGACTCGGTCATGTCGAGCGCCTGCCGTACGGCATCGGGCCGGGACGTGCGGAACACCCGGGCGCCGAGCCACGCGCAGATCGAGGCCGCGGCCAGCTCCGCCGCCTCACCACCGGTCTCACTGTCGGCCTCACCGCCCTCGGGGCGGTGCCCCGGGGCGGGCGACTCGGGGTGGCCCTCCGCCCGGCGCGCGGCGATCAAGGCGGGGGTGACGACCACGGTGTGACCCGCGCTCACGAGAGACTGGATCTCGGTCGTCGAGTGAGCCGTGACCCACACGGGGTCGCAGGGCTCCTCCAAGGTCAAAACAACGGGCCGCATAACCGAGATGCTATGCCCGGTGGCCACGATGGGTTTTTCGGGCTGGTATGGAATTTCCGAGGGTGCCGGCGCTGCGGTGAGACGGATGGCGTTTGTACCTTAAATGCGTTGATCGCGAAACCTGCCGACCGTGGATTGTGGCACCATGCCTGTGTGGTCGTTGTACTCGTACTCGCCGCTGTCGCCGTTCTGGTCTGTGTGGTGCTGGTCTCCCAAGGGCGCGCCGGCGAGATGGTCGAGTTCACCCCCGACCTTCCGCCGGTCGAACTTCCCGATCCCCAGCGCCTGGCACCCATCGACTTCATGGCGCTGCGCCTGCCCGTCAGCCTGGTCGGCTACCACACCCAGAGCGTCGACGAGACCCTGTCCAGGGCCGCCGCCGCCATCGGGGCCAGGGACACCAGGATCGCGGTGCTGGAGCAGCGGCTCGCCGAGCTCCTCTCCACCAGGCTTCGCACCCGGCAGGAGTTCCTGACCGGTTCCGGCGGCGATCCGCGCACCGCGCACGAGCCCGCCGCACCCGAAGGCGACATCGACCTCGGCCGCCGAGACGGCCCCGCCACGCGTTCGCCGTACGCCGGGCCGTCCGCCGCGACGGGTGAGTTCGAAGAGACCCACGCGGCTTCGACCGCCCAGGAGGGCGGCAAGGCTTCGGCGGATTCGGCCGACCAGTCGTCCGCCTCGGAGGCCACGCCTGCGGCCTCGGCGGGCCGGGAGGCCAAGTCTTCGGCAGGCTCGGACTCACGGCAGGACGTGGCAGCGGGCTCGGCCGGCCGGGAGGGTGCCCAGGAGGGTGGCGAGGCCACCCGGGTGGGCCCGGGGGACGAGGAGGCCGTATCGGCGGGTTCCAGTCGGGACGCCGAGGCTTCGGTGGGCTCGGCCGATGAGTCGTCCGCCTCGGAGACCACGCTTGCGGGTTCGGCCGGCCAGTCCTCCGCCTCGGAGAGCACTCCTGCGGCTTCGACCGGCCCGGGTGTCAAGCCTTCGGCAGGCTCGGGCGGTCAGGATGGCGGCCAGGAGGGTGGCAAGGCTTCGGCGGGGTCGGCCCGCCGATCCTCGGCTCCGGAGGCCGCTCAGACGGGCTCGTCCGGCAAGGACGCCGCATCCAAGGAGGCCGCATCCAAGGGCGCTGAACCCAAGGAGGCTGAACCCAAGGGCGCTGAACCCATGGACGCCGCATCCAAGGGCGCCAGGCCCGGGGGTGCCGGGGGCGGGGCGGGTGCTGAGGGCGCGGACGCGGGGGCGGCGAGGGCGCCGTGGAGTTTCCCCGCCATACGGCGGCCGGAGGGCCGCTCAGAGGGTGTGGGGGCGCGGGGCGACGGGCCGGGACGGGCGCCGGAGGGGGCATCGTGAGCGAGGTGCGACGCTGCGGATGGGTGACGTCGGCGCCGGATTATGTGGCCTACCACGATGAGGAGTGGGGCCGTCCAGTTCACGGGGATGATCTCGTGTTCGAGCGGATCACGCTTGAAGCGTTCCAATCGGGTTTGTCGTGGCTGACGATTCTCCGTAAGCGGGAGAACTTCCGCAAAGCCTTCGAGGGTTTCTCGATTCCGGCCGTGGCGGCGTTCGCTGACGCGGATTTGGAACGTTTGATGGCTGACGCCGGGATCGTACGGAACCGGGCGAAGATCGAGGCGGCTGTCGCCAACGCGAGGGCCGCGCTCGCGGTTCCGAGTGGCGTGTCGGAGCTGGTCTGGCGTTATGCCGATCCCGGGGCTCCGGTGCCGATGACCCTTTCCGAGGTTCCCGCCGTGACGGCGGGATCCAAGGCTCTGGCCAAGGAGTTGAAGGCGCGGGGGTTCCGTTTCGTCGGGCCGACGACGGCGTACGCGCTGATGCAGGCGATCGGACTCGTGAATGATCACGTGGTCGACTGCTGGGTGCGCGAGGCCGTGGCAAACCCCGCATACCAGGTCAAATGATCTTCATCTTCTAATAAATTTTTGACAACGGCTGCCTCTAGCGGAGGGTCGTGAGGCGTCCAGGCACGATGGGCGCCGAGCGGCGATTACCCCTTTCACGGGAAGGGGGGACGGGCGGTCGGCGAGGTGCTTCTCGCGGGCCCCGTCCGGCTGTGAGAGGCAGGGAGAAGCGGCCTTCGTCCTGCTCGGCGAGGTGTGCCGCGGCCTGCGGCGGCAGGGCCTCTGTGAGCCCCGAGCCTGCGGGTTTGGCCCTGTGGCGAGGGTCCGACAACGCATTCCGGGAGGAGATCGTTACCCGGAAGTGGCTCCGAGGCGGGATAATAGGACATCACAGAAGACGTGAATGCGTCGGCCACCCATCGGGCGGTCGGGGATCGCAACCGCGGAGTCCAATGCAGGAAGGGATACACGCATGGCGGCGATGAAGCCACGGACTGGGGATGGTCCGCTGGAGGTCACCAAGGAAGGCCGAGGCATTGTCATGCGGGTCCCTCTGGAAGGTGGCGGTCGGCTTGTCGTGGAGTTGTCGGCCGAAGAGGCTCGCGACCTCGGGGACGCGTTGAAAAACGTGGTGGGCTGACAGGGGGCGGGTCCCCGAAGAGCTCCGCGGTCCCGGATGCGGTTTCCGCCTACGAGGCGGATTCGCACCGGGGCCGTTTGCGTTGACGGGGACGCCTTGGCCGGTGCGTGGCCAGCCTTGACCGACGGTATCCGTTGACATCTGTCGTCGGTTGTCGGAGTGGAGAACTAGTCAGAGTCGGCGAAGCTAGGCCAGACTCGCGAACCGGATGAAATGCGCTCGCCGCGCGCCCGCACAACGCAAGGAGAAGACGTGCCACTCGACACCTCGATTGCTGTTCGCTCCCGGGTGAGTGAGAGGGCCGAACTGGTGGCCATCCCGTTCGGCCGTGATTTGAAGCCGGACGCCCCTGAGCTCCCGGTGCCGGTGGCCGGCCTGCTCGCCTACTACGAGGCCAAGGGCGACGCGGGAGAGATCGTCGAGATTCCCGTCGCCCGGGGGGAGGCGGTCGGCCGGGTCCTGCTGTACGGCGTGGGCGACGCCACGGAAGGCGAACTCCGCCGGGCGGGGGCCGCGTTGGCGCGCGCGGCCAAGGGGCGGCCTTCGCTCAGTGTGGTGCCGCCGTCGGGGCCGGTGTCGAGCCTCGTCGAGGGGGCGCTGCTCGCTGCGTATTCGTTCTCGATCGGCTCACGCCGTACCACGTCCGTGACCTCGATCGAGATCGCCACGTCCGCCGACGCCGGCGACGGCTCCACGGTGTCCGCCGAGCTTGAGGCGGACGTGCGCAAGGGTGAGATCGCGGCCCGCGCGGTGGCCCTGGCGCGTGACCTCGCCAACACCCCCGCCTCGGTCAAGAGCCCGGCGTGGCTCGCCGAGCGGGCCGAGGAGCAGGGGCTCCCGACCAAGGTGTGGACGGAGCGGGAACTGCGGGCGGAGGGCTTCGGCGGCATCCTGGCCGTGGGCGCGGGGTCGGCCTACGAGCCGAGACTGATCAAGCTGTCCTACGAGCCCGAGGGAGTGGAAGGTGAGCAGCTCCGCCATGTGGTGCTCGTCGGCAAGGGCATCACGTTCGACAGCGGCGGCCTCTCCCTCAAGCCCACCGACAATATGAAGCTCCAGAAGACCGATATGTCGGGCGGAGCGGTGGTGATCGCGGTGATGAGCGCCCTCCGCGATCTAGGTGTGCGGACGCGTGTCACCGGCCTGATCGCGTCCGCCGAGAACATGCCCTCCGGGAGCGCGATGCGCCCCGGCGATGTGATCACGCAGTACGGCGGTCGCACCGTGGAGGTGCTCAACACCGACGCCGAGGGCCGCCTCGTCCTGGCCGACGCGCTCGCCTACGCCGACGCCGAACTCGACCCCGACGTGATGATCGACATCGCCACGCTGACCGGCGCGGTCACCGTCGCGCTCGGCAGGGATGTCGCGGCGCTGTTCGCCAACGACGACGACCTGGCGGGCGAACTGGTCGAGGCCGGGCAGGCGGTCGGCGACCGGCTGTGGCGCATGCCGCTGATCGAGGACTACATGCCCGCGATCAAGTCCGCGGTGGCCGACCTCGCCAACCTGGAGGCGGGCAAGCGCCACGGAGCCGACGCGGTCACCGCGGCGCTGTTCCTGCGCGAGTTCACCGGACGGCGCCCCTGGGCCCACCTCGACATCGCGGGGGCCGGGCGGAGCATGGTCGACGCCGGGATCCTCAGCAAGGGCGCCACCGGCTTCGGCGTACGGCTGCTGCTGGACTGGTTGGCCCGCGACCCGGCGGGCCGGTCGAGCGATCCGCGGTAAGGCGGCCGGCCCTCGGCGAGAGGGCCTCAGGCCGTGTGAGGCCGGTCGGTCCGCGGAGAGAAGGCCTCAGACCCGCGTGAGGCGTCAGGGCCGGGACGAGAGCCTCAGCCCGACGAGAAGGGCCTCAGGGGCGCGTGAGGACGTGAGCGTGAAGCTCAGGCGAGTTTGACGGCGGCGAGCAGGCCGTCGCCCAGCGGCATCATCAGCGGGCGCAGCCGCTCGTCGCCCTGGACCAGCCTGCCGAGCTCGCGGAGGGCGATGGTGTCGGGGTCGTGCTGGGCGGGGTCGGCCACGCGGCCCCGCCACAGGACGTTGCCGAATGCCACGATGCCGCCCACGCGCAGCAGGCGCACCGCCTCGGCCAGGTAGTCGCCGTATTCCTGCGTGGCGCCGTCGCAGAACACCATGTCGTAGCCGCCGTCGGCGAGCCTCGGCAGGACGTCGAGGGCGCGGCCCGCGATCAGCCGCATGCGGCCCCCGGAGAACCCCGCCTGGGCGAAGGTGTGACGGGCCATCCGCTGATGCTCAGGCTCCACGTCGACGCTCGTGAGGGTGCCGTCCGGGCGCATGCCCCGCAGCAGCCACAGGCCCGAGACGCCGCACCCGGTGCCGATCTCGACGACGGCCTTGGCGTTGATCGCGGTGGCGAGGAAGCAGAGCGCCGCGCCGGCCGCGGGAAGGATGGGGGTGGCCCCGAGCTCCTCGCCCAGCCCGCGTGCGGCCGTGAGGATCTCGTCTTCGCGGTGGAACTCCTCGGCATAGGCCAGAGTGGCCTCCACCGGACTGTTCGGCGTCGCGGTCATCGGCCTCTCCTCCCACCCTCGTACTGCGGTCACTGGCTCGAAGCCTAGGGGAGTCAACCAGGATCGGGAACTCATGTCACCCCCGGTGCGTTGCACGGTTTAAGCGGCCTTTGCCGCCCCAGTGGGTAGTGAGTACGCACGGAGGGACGAAACCAGGCACTATGGCGGTAGCGGTGGTCCCGGAGAGAGGAGTGCTGGTGGACGAGTCCGACCACCAGGCGGATGCTCCCATGTCCGAATGGACGCCTCCCAGTTGGGAGGATGTCGTTCGGACTCATTCGGCGCGTGTGTACCGGCTCGCTTACCGGCTGACGGGCAATGTCCACGACGCCGAAGACCTCACGCAGGAGGTTTTCGTCCGGGTCTTCCGGTCGTTGTCCAACTATCAGCCCGGCACGTTCGAGGGTTGGCTGCACCGGATCACGACCAACCTCTTCCTCGACATGGCGAGGCGCCGGCAGCGCATTCGCTTCGAGGGACTCGCCGACGACGCGGCCGAGCGGCTGCGCGGGCGTGAACCGTCTCCTGCCCAGGTCTACGACGACGCCCACCTTGAGGCCGACATCCAGGCGGCCCTCGACGCTCTGGCGCCGGAGTTCCGGGCCGCCGTTGTGCTGTGTGACATCGAGGGGCTCTCCTATGAGGAGATCGCCGCCACGCTCGGTGTCAAGCTCGGCACGGTCCGAAGCAGGATCCACCGTGGACGCGCACAGCTCAGGGAGGCGCTGGACCACCGTGCACCCCGGAGCGAGTCACTCCCCCCGACCATGACACGTGGGGAGGAAGTGTAAAGATGAGCCACCTTGGAGAGCGTGTTTCCGCGTTCGTCGACGGCGAGCTGAGCCATAGCGAGCGTGAGCGGGCGCTGGCCCACCTGACTTTTTGCGCCGCCTGCAGGGCGGAGGTCGACTCCACCCGCGCTCTGAAGAGCAGGCTGCGGTCTCTTGACGGCCCCGCGATGCCGACCGATCTCACGATGGCACTGCTGCGCATGGCGGAGCCCGGCGATCCGCTGCCCCCCAGGACCCGTCCCTTTCCAGACAAGGGCGCGTCCTTCGGGGGAGTTTCGATTCCCGGGCCCTACAGTTTCGCGCCTCTGGACAACAGGCCGAGGCGGGGCGCCGGGGATGGACTAGTCGGCCCCGGGCGAAGCACGCGAAACCGGCGCAGAGCCGGATATGTCGCGGTGGGTGTCGCATCGGCGGCCGTCGCGCTGGGCACGCTTTTCGTGGTCGGGGGTTCCGACCCGAAGCCGGTCGTCCCGCCGGTCGAGATGTTCAAGCAGCAGCACAACACCACGGTTCCCTACGGCACGCCGGGCCCGGCCGCACCCCGGCCGTGACGAGGGCGCCACTCGCCCTCGCGGCGGTCGCCGTACTGTTCGGGCTGACCGCGCTGAGCGCGCCCGCCCGGGCCGTCCAGCCCGACGACGAGCTCGGCGAGGACAGCGGTCTCGGGCTCCTCCGGCAGGCGGCGCACGCCGTACGCGTCCAGGCGTACTACGGCACGCAGTTCGTGACCATGTGGAACCCCGAGGGGTCGTCCTCGTCGCTGGTGGACGTCACGAGCGTTCCCGGGGTCGGCATCACCGTCAAGACCATGGCGGCGGGCGAGGCCGTACCCGGCACGGTGGAGCTGGTCGACCCGGCGACCCCGGCGGGCGGGCTGGCGGCGCCGCACGACGGCATGATCGACGTCATGGCCCGCAACTTCGAGGTGACGACCGCGGGGGAGGGCCGGGTGTGCGGACGGCCCACCAGGATCGTCGAGGTGATGCGCCCGGGCGGCGCGCCGGCCGCGCGCTACTGGATCGACGAGGCCAGCGGCGTGATCCTGCGCAGGGAGATCCTCGACGCCGGCGGACGTCTGGCCCGTGCGAGCGCCTTCATCGACTTCCGCCTGCCCGAGCAGGCCAAACCGGGCGCGTACACGGACGGTAACGCGTTCTTCGCCGTCGCCGACGCCCCGGCTCTGAAGGCCAAGGGATGGGACTTCCCGGCCACGCTCCCCGGCAGGCTGGAGCTGTTCTCCGCCGACGAGTCCGAGAACGGCTACCTCCAGCTCGGTTACTCGGATGGGCTGTCGATGGTTTCGGTGTTCGTGCAACCCGGCACACTGGACGAAGAGGGCTTGCGGGGCTGGCATCCCCAGCGCCGCGGGGGGCATACGATCTGGGTTCGGGACTCAGTCGGGCAGGAGATGATCTGGGCGAGTGGGGGTCATGTCTACACCGTCTTCACCGACGCGCCGGCGGACATGGTCGACGCCGCGGTCTCCGCGCTGCCGCACGAGGCCGAGCCGGGCGTGCTCGCACGGCTCGGGCGCGGGGCGCAGACCGTTCTCGCGTGGCTCAACCCCTTCGCATAGCGTTCGGGTTTTACATCTCCCGTATGCCGGGCTCGGAACAATGGCATCGCTCCGAGGGGAGCTGCCGCGCGCGAGACAAGGGGTGATCGATCGATGACCGACGACAGGCGTGCCCAGGACCCCGGCGAGGGGCAGGGGCGCACTCCGTCGGATGCCGAGGGGTCCCCTCAGGGCGCGCGGCCGGACTTCCTTCCGGCCGAGGACACCGATCCCGCACGTCCTCGGGAGCAGGTCCGTGAGCCGTGGGACCAGACCCCGGACGAGGAGGCGCGCTGGGGCGACCCGGCGGGCACGGGCGACACGGCGTCCTTCGCCTCGCCGTCCGGCCCACCGCCGCCCACCGGCCTGTCCGCGGGCACGTCCCCGTTTGCAGGTTCGGCCGGCGGCCCGGGCGGCGGCTACGGCGCCGCCCCGCCGCCCACCGCACCTCCGCCGCCGAACCAGGCGTTCGGCATGGGGCCCGGGTGGGCGCCGCCCCCGCCGCCCGGCGCCCCGCTCGGGGCCGCACGGCCGCCCGAGCCGCCCAGGTCGCCGAGGACCGGCTTCATCGTGACGCTGGCCGTGGTGGTCGCGCTGGTCGCCGGCATCGCCGGAAGCGTCGGCACCCAGGTGCTCACCCGCGGCGGCACCTCGGACCCGGCCTACAACCTGGGCCCGGCGCCCACCGGCTCGACGGGCCGTGCCCCCGACTCGGTCGCGGGCGTCGCGGCCAAGGTGCTGCCGAGTGTGGTCTCGCTCCAGGTCAAGGGCCTCAGCGAGGCCGGCACCGGCTCCGGCCTGGTGATCAAGGGCGGCTACGTCCTGACGAACAACCACGTGGTCGCCGCTGCCTCGCGCGGTGGGGAGATCCAGGTGATGTTCCACAACCGCAAGATGACCGGGGGGCGCATCGTCGGCCGCGACCCCGGCTCCGATCTCGCCGTGGTCAAACCGGACGACACGTTCGGCACGCCCGAGCTCGTGCTCGGCAACTCCGACAACGTGGTCGTCGGCGACCCGGTGATCGCCATCGGCTCGCCGCTCGGCCTGTCAGGTACGGTCACCCAGGGCATCGTGAGCTCGCTCAACCGGCCCGTCACCGCCGGCGACGACGCCGGCTCGGCCGACCCGAGCTACATCAACGCCATCCAGACGGACGCCGCGATCAACCCCGGCAACTCCGGCGGCCCCCTCGTCGACCTCGGCGGCCGGGTGATCGGCGTCAACTCCGCCATCGCCACCCTCGGCCGGTCCATGGGCGGCCAGGGCGGCAGCATCGGCCTCGGCTTCGCCATTCCCGTCAACCACGCCCGGCGGGTCGCCGAGGAGCTGATCAGCACGGGTGTCGCCAAGCGCTCCCGGATCGGCGTCGCCCTCGACTCCGGCTACCGGGGCCAGGGGGTCCGCATCGCGACCGAGCCCACCGCCGGCGCCCAGCCCGTCACCCCCGGCGGCGCTGCCGACAAGGCGGGCTTGAAGGCCGGCGACGTCATCCTGGAGATGAACGGCACCGCCCTGCAGAGCAGCGACGAGCTGATCGCCCTCATCCGCAGCAAGGCGCCCGGCGACCGGATCAACATCAAGTACCGCCGGGGAGGCCAGGAGTCCGTCGCGACCGTCGTGGTCGAGGCGGCCGAGGTTCCCGTGCCGCGGCCGTCCTGACGTCCGTGCCCCGAGCCGCCTCGCACCCGCTTTCCACCTGCCTCCGCCCCGTCTCCGACCCGCCCCCTCGTGCCTCCGACCTGGGGGCACGTCGGGGGAAACCGCGGTCGCGTGTGGGTGCATCAGCCCTGCTGGGGCATTAGTCTGAATGGCAATGGGGGCCCGCATAGGCCCCCACGGTGGGTCTGCGACCCGGGCTGGTAGGAGATCGCGGTGTTGAATCTCGGCTGGTGGGAGATCGGGGCGCTGGTCGTCATCGCGCTGCTGGTCTTCGGGCCGGAGAAGCTGCCCGAGGCCGCCGCTCAGGCGGGGCGGGGGCTGCGCAAGCTGCGCCGCATGGCGACCTCGGCCAAGAGCGACCTGCGGTCCGGCCTCGGGCCGGAGTTCGCCAACTTCGACCCGACCGACCTCAACCCCAAGAACTTCGTCCGCAAGCATCTGCTGGACGACATCGAGGACGAGTGGCGCACCACGTCGACGGCATCGGCCTACGATCCCTCCTACACGCCGTCATACGCCCTCACAGGCATCGACGAGCTCGACTATGGCGAAGTGCCTCCCTTCGACCCTGAGGCCACCTGAGAGGCTTCTCAGGGCCGGGCGCGGCACGCCTGGCGGCGCTCGGCGTGACCCGGGAAGACCCGACACGGCGACCTCGGCATCGCAGGAGCATCATGAGAGCCACGCATGAGCATCGCGAGAGCGCGACAAGAGCACGATAAGAGCCGGTGGGCCGCACCCCTGAGGGGTGCGGCCCACCGGCTCTCGTGGATCAGGGGCTACTTGCCGATCGGCGTCTAACCGCGCGACGGGGCCAGGCCGAGCTGGAGGCCCTTGAGGCTGCTGGACCGCTTGCTGAGCCCCTCCGCGATGCGGCGCAGCTCGGCCGCGGCGGGGGCGTCGGGGTCGGTCAGCACCAGGGGCTTGCCCTCGTCGCCGCCCTCACGCAGGCGGGTGTCGATCGGCACCTGGCCGAGCAGCGGCACCCGCGTGCCGAGCGTGCGGGTGAGGGCGTCGGCGACGGTCTGGCCGCCGCCCTCGCCGAACACGGAGATGCGCTCGTCGCAGTGGGGGCAGGGCAGCCAGGCCATGTTCTCGATGACGCCGGCGATCTGCTGGTGGGTCTGCGCGGCGATGGACCCGGCGCGCTCGGCCACCTCGGCGGCGGCCATCTGCGGCGTGGTGACCACGAGGATCTCGGCCGTCGGCATGCGCTGCGCCACCGAGATGGCGATGTCGCCGGTGCCGGGCGGCAGGTCCATCAGCAGGACGTCGAGGTCGCCCCAGTAGACGTCGGCGAGGAACTGGTGGAGGGCGCGGTCGAGCATCGGGCCGCGCCAGACGACGGCGCTGTTGCCCTCAGGCTTGAACATGCCCACGGAGATGACCTTGATGTCATGCGCCACCGGCGGCATGATCATGTCTTCGACCTTGGTGGGACGCTCGGCCACACCCAGCATCCGCGGCACGGAGTGGCCGTAGATGTCGGCGTCGACCACGCCCACCTTGAGGCCGCTCGACGCCATCGCGGCGGCCAGGTTGACGGTGACGGAGGACTTGCCGACGCCGCCCTTGCCGCTCGCGACCGCGAACACGCGGGTCAGCGAGCCGGGCTTGGCGAAGGGGATCTCCTTCTCCGGGCCTCGGTCGCCCCGCAGCTTGGTCTGGAGGTTCTTGCGTTGTTCGGTGCTCATGACGTCGAGTTCGACGTGCACGGCGGTGACGCCGTTGACCTTGGTGACCGCGTCGGTGACCTCACGGGTGATCCTGTCGCGCAACGGACAGCCGGCGACCGTGAGGAAGATCCCCACACGCACCGTCCCATCGGGGGCGATATCAACGCTCTTGACCATGTCGAGCTCAGTGATCGGCCGACGGATCTCGGGGTCGTTGACCGTAGCGAGCGCGGCTGTCACCTGTTCCGGGGAAGGTGCCATGACTCCATGTTATGAACCCAGAGGAGGTATTCCGAATCCGCATCCGGTCGATGCGCCCTCGGGGGCTCTCAGGTGGCCCGCTCCTCCAGCTCCTCGGTCACCCGCTGGAGCTCCGAGCGGATGAAGTCGCGCGTGGCGACATCGCCGAGCGCCAGGCGCAGGCCCGCGATCTCCCGGGTGAGATATTCGATGTCGACCCGGTTGCGGTCGGCGACCACGCGGTCCTGCTCGTAGGTCACGCGATCGCGGTCGGCCTGCCGGTTCTGCGCCAGCAGGATCAGCGGCGCGGCGTAGGACGCCTGGAGCGACAGCATCAAGGTCAGGAAGATGAAGGGATAGGGATCGAACCGCAGCTCCCGCGGAGCCAGGCTGTTCCAGGCCACCCACAGGATGATGAACCCCGTCATGTAGACCAGGAAGCGGGCCGTCCCCAGGAACCTGGCGATCCGCTCGGACAACTGCCCGAACGCCTCCGGGTCGTAGTGCGGGCCGAACGTACGGCGGGCCGCACGCGGCTGGTCGAGCCGCTCAGTCATGGAACACCCCGTCGCGTTCGCGCCAGTCCTCGGGCAGCAGGTGGTCGAGCACGTCGTCCACGGTAACCGCGCCGACCAGGCGCCCGAGCTCGTCGACCACGGGAACCGCCACCAGGTTGTAGTTCGCCAGGCCAGTCGCCACCTCCGGCAGCGGGAACTCCGGCCGGATCGGGTCGATCGACTCGTCGAGCACCCGGCCGAGCAGGGTGGAGGGTGGTTCGCGCAGGAGGCGCTGGAAGTGCGCGACGCCGAGGTAGGTGCCGGTGGGCGTCTCGGTGGGGGGCCGGGTCACGTAGACCTGCGCCGCGACCGCGGGGCTCAGGTCGCGCTGGCGGATGTGGGCGAGGGCGTCGGCGATGGTCGCGGTGGGGGGAAGGATCACCGGCTCGCTGGTCATCATGCCGCCTGCGGTGTTCTCGCCGTAGGTCAGCAGGCGGCGCACCGGCGCGGCCTCGCTCGGCTCCATCAGCGACAGCAGCGCCTCGGCCTGGTGCGTCGGGAGGTCTTGGAGCAGGTCCGCGGCGTCGTCGGGGTCCATGGCCTCCAGCACGTCGGCGGCGCGTTCCGGAGTGAGGATGTCCAGGATGTCGATCTGATCGCGCTGGGGGAGCTCTTCGAGCACGTCGGCCAGCCGCTCGTCGTCGAGCGCGAGGGCGACTTCGGAGCGGCGCTTGTCGGGCAGCGAGTGCATGGCGCTGGCCAGGTCGGCCGCTCGAAGCGAGTCGAACGCCGCGATCAGGGCGGCGGCCTCCTGGTCGGCCTGGATGACGCCGAACCCGCGGACCTCATGCCAGTCCAGCACGCGGGTCTCGGCACGACGGCGGAATCCCCGGCTCCCTGTGACCACCGCGACCTTGGTGATCAGCCATTCGGAGGGCCGCACCTGTTCCATCGCCAGGTCGTGCACCTTCACGTGTTCGCTCCCCGTCCCGCCGGGAACCTCGACCGAGAGATCGAGCATCTCTCCGATCACCAGGGTCTCCGTGGCCCTCTGCTCGAACCTGCGGAGGTTGATGGCGCCGCTGAAGACGACTGAACCGGCTTCGATGCTCCGTACCCGGGTGATGGGGAGGAACACTCGTCGCCGGGGTTGCACCTCGACGACGAGTCCGTGAACAGAAGGCGGCAGCGTGCCCCGCAGCGAGGCCACCGCGTCGCGCACACGGCCGATCTGGTCTCCGGCCGGGTCGAAGACGGGAGTTCCGGGGAGGCGAGCCACGAAGATCCTCACATTCGCAGCGTAAACGGACCAGCTCGTGCAACCCCAGGTAGGGGGACCTCTCCCGGGAGAGAAGGGGCCCCGGGTTGCCCCACCCCGAGCTACCATGACAGCATCAAACTGCTTTAACGGTCATTACGGGAGCAGTGTTTCATGCGCAGCCCTTCCAGGCCCGCTTCGCCGTTCTGGAACGGCGGGCTCGCCCTAGCCCTCCTGGCGGCGGTGGCGTTCTCCATGTCCGGGCCGACGGCCAAATTCCTCGGCGCGGCCGGGCTCGCGCCGCTGGAGGCCGTCTGGCTGCGCATGACAACGGCGGGCCTGGTGCTGGTGGCCGTCCTCGCGGTCGTCAAGCCGCGGGCGCTGCGCATCCCCCGCCGGATGCTGCCGTACTTCTGCCTCTACGCCGGTATTGCCGTCGCCGGCATGCAGGCGCTCTTCTTCCTGGCCATCACCCGGCTGCCGGTGGGCGTGACCCTGCTGATCGAATACGCCTCGCCGGTGCTGGTGGTTCTCTGGGTGCGGTTCGTGAGGAAGGTACGGCTGCCGCTCGCGGCCTTCGCCGGCGCCCTCGTCACGGTCGCCGGTCTCGCCGTCGTGGTGGAGGTGTGGCAGGGGCTCGGCATCGACCTGCTGGGCCTGCTGTTCGCCCTCGGGGCCGGGGCGTGCTGTGCGGGATACTTCCTGCTCAGCGATGGTTTCGGGGACGAGATGGACCCGCTGGGCCTGGTCGGCTGGGGCCTCCTCGGGGCCTCCGTCGTCCTCGTCCCGTTCGCCAGGCCGTGGGACATCCCCTGGTCGGTCCTCGGCGGCACCGCCACGGTCGGCGACCTCACGCTGCCGACGCTCGCGCCCTTCGCGGTCCTCGTGCTCGTCGCCACCGTCCTCGCCTACGTGACCAGCATCACCGCCGTGCGCAGGCTCTCGGCGGCCGTCGGCTCGACCGTGGCCTCCCTCGAAGTGATCTCCGCCTCGATCGTGGCGTTCGTCGCGCTCGGCGAGGCCCTCGGCCCCTACCAGATGGTCGGCGGGCTCATCGTCCTCGCGGGCGCCCTCATCGCCCAGACCGCGACCACACGCCCGGGGCCCGTCACCGCGCCACCGGTTCCCGACCCCGCCCGCGCGGCCGTCTGAGCCGCCCGCGCGGCCTGAGCCGCCCGTGCCGCCTGAGCCGCCTGAGGCAGGCCCTGGGCGGGCGTCAGGCGGGCGTCAGCCGTACGACGGTCGCGGACCGCGCCCAGCGGTCGGTCAGGGTGGCGGCGTCCGGGGCATTGAGTCGGTCCTTGGCCAGGGCGGCGACGGCCTCGGGGGAGGCGGACTGGTCGACGACCTCGACGCGGGCGTCGAACTCGGTCAGCCGGGAGCCGTTGTCCTTGCTGCGCAGCGTCACCCGCACCCGGTCGGCCTCGGCGAGACCGGGGAGGCGCTGCTCGGGGCCGCCCGTCACCACGTAGATCGCACCGTCGTGCCAGGTATGCCAGGCGAGCCGGGGCCGCCGCGACCCCGGCAGGGAGATCCACAGGACGCCCGACTTCTTCGCGCCCTCTTCGATCACACTCACGACACCAATGTACGGCCGGGACCCGGTGGCCTCGGCCGTACATTCACGCTCGTTCTCAGCGGCGGGTGAGCTTCCACGCGAGGGGGAGGATGCCGGCGGCCAGGAGGATCTTGAGGCCGTCCGCGAGGAGGAACGGCACGACGCCCTTGTCGATGGCGGTGCCGAAGTCCATGCCGGTGGCGACCATCAGCCACGGCACGCCGGCGGCGTAGATGAGCAGGGTGCCCAGGGCCATGGTGGCCAGGGTGCGGAGCGGGGTGCGGTCGCCGCCGCGGCTCGCGAGGGCGCCCACGGCGCTGGCGGCGATGATGAAGCCGACGACGTAGCCGAGCGTGGCGTTGCCGCCCTCGGGGGCGAACCACGGCAGGCCGAGCTGGCCGAGGGCGAGGTAGAGCGCCATGCCGAGGAAGGCGCGGGGGAAACCGAGCGCGGCGCCGGCGAACAGGGCCGCGAAGGTCTGGAGGGTCACCGGGACGGGCGTTCCGGGGATGAGGAAGCTGATCTGCGCGGCCACCCCCGTCAGCAGGGCTGCGCCCACGACGAGGGCCGCGTCGCGGACACGGGTGCCGGGCAGGAGATCGGACAGTACGGCGGGCTTGCCGACTGCGGAGACGTTGGCCATGGTGATTCCTCTCCATTCATACTTCGGTGTCCATTGTGCGGATAGCCGTGCGCTGCGCTGTAAGGGGGCGGCGCCAACAACCGGGCCCCGGCTTTGTGGGGGGTCCCCATAGAAGCTTTGTGGGGGTCCCCGTAGAAACCGCGCTGTCAGCGGGCCGCTAGCGTGTGTGCATGCGTTCCAGACGATCGTGCCTGGCGGTGCCCGGCAGCAACCCGCGCTTCCTGGAAAAGGCTCAGGGCCTCCCGGCCGACGAGGTGTTCCTGGACCTTGAGGATTCGGTCGCGCCGCTCGCCAAGGACGAGGCGCGCAAGAACGTCGCCGCCGCCCTGCGCGGGGGCGACTGGACGGGCAAGACGAGGGTCGTACGGGTCAACGACGTCACCACGCGGTGGGCCTACCGCGACGTGATCGAGGTCGTCGAGGGCGCGGGCGACCGGCTGGACTGCGTCATGCTGCCCAAGGTGCAGAGCCCGGCGCAGGTGACGTGGCTGGACACGCTGCTCACCCAGATCGAGCAGGCCATGGGCCTGCCGGTGGGGCGCATCGGGATCGAGGCCCAGATCGAGGATGCCAGGGGGCTCGTCGAGATCGACGCCATCGCGGCCTCCTCGCCCAGGCTGGAGACGCTCGTGTTCGGGCCCGCCGACTTCATGGCGTCCATCAACATGCGCACCCTCGTCGTGGGGGAGCAGCCCCCCGGCTACACCGAGGGCGACGCCTACCACTACATCCTCATGCGCATCCTCATGGCCGCGCGCAGCCGGGGCCTGCAGGCGATCGACGGGCCGTATCTCCAGATCAAGGACGTGGACGGGTTCAGGCGCGTGGCCGGCCGCTCCGCCGCCCTCGGGTTCGACGGGAAGTGGGTGCTCCACCCCGGGCAGATCGAGGCCGCCAATGAGGTCTACGCACCGTCGCAGGAGGACTACGACCACGCCGAACTGGTGCTCGACGCCTACGACTACTACACCACGGTCGAACGGCGGGGCGCGGTCATGCTGGGCGACGAGATGATCGACGAGGCGTCCCGGAAGATGGCCCTGGTCGTCGCCGCCAAGGGGAGGGCCGCCGGCCTGGCCCGCACCAGTGCCTTCACGCCCCCCGGCCCCTGAGCGCGGGAGCCCGTCCCGGCCACTGTGACCGTTGAGGGGATGCGTTAGGGGGACGCGCGCCACAGCACCTGAACGGCCGGGGAGGACAATAGGCGAATGAACGGGTCGAATCAGCAATGGCAGCCGCCCCATGATCCCCGAGTCGACCCCGCCGGTGCGGGGGTCCGGCCGCCGAACGCGCCGGACCCGCCCAGCGGGCCGGGGCCGTACGGCGGCGCCGGGCCGTACGGCGGGGCTGCGCCGTACCCGCCGGTGACCGGGCGGCCGTGGGCGATGGCGGCGCCGCCGGGCACGCGATACGACCACCTGGCCAGGAACGAGGTGAACCGCTGGTGGCGGCCGGTGCTCGGCACGCTGCTGATCGCGTTCGGGTTCGTCGTCGCGGCGGGGGTCTCCGTCGTCGGGGGGACGGTCGTGGCGCTGCTGCTCGGCTTCGAGGTCGGGCTGAACATTCTGGATGGCGGCCACGTGCTGCTCCAGCTCACGGTGCTGCTGCTGTCCCTGGCGCTGGTCATCCCGGCGGTCTACCTGGGGGCCTGGGGGATCCAGCGCCGCCCGCCCGGCACACTGTCGTCGGTGCTCGGCCGTCTGCGCTGGGGCTGGCTCGGGACCTGTGTACTGATCGCCGTGGCCGCGCAGTTCACCGCCCAGGTGGCGCTGGCCGCGATGTTCGCCATATCGGGCTACAGCACGTCGGGCATGTTCGGCTGGGTGGGGTGGGAGAAGTTCCTGCCGGCGATCGTGGTCGTGCTGCTGCTGGTGCCCTTCCAGGCGGCGGCCGAGGAATACGCCTTCCGCGGGTGGCTCCTCCAGGCGTTCGGGGCCCTGGTGCGCAGCCCGTGGCCCGCGATCCTGGTGGGGGCGGCGGGGTTCGCGGCGATGCACGGTTACACCGACTGGGGCATCATCGACGTCTTCCTCTTCGCGATCGTCGCGGGGTGGCTGGCGATCCGGACCGGGGGGCTTGAGGCTCCGATCGCGCTGCATGTCGTCAACAACGTGTCGGCGTTCGGGGTGAGCGCGGCCGCGGGTTCGCTGGAGCAGGCTCTGCGCCAGGGCTCGGTGCCGTGGCAGAGCATCATCGGGACGTTTGTGCAGATGGCGGTCTTCGCCGCGCTCGTATGGATGATTGCCAAGCGAAGGGCCATTGCCACGGTTTCTGGGTGAATCCCGCAAATCTCCCTAGAGAGGTCTCGCCAGACAGGGTTCCGTCATGCTGGTCTGGATACCGGAGTGGTAGGGGATCTCGCTTCGGAGCCCGATGCGAGGCGGAGAGGAGAGGTGATCGTTTCAGTGCGCGAGTGAGCCATTGTCGCGGCGTCCCACCGGCCGCCGGTGAGTCCAGGCCCCCCTTCGCGGCCGAGCCCGCGGATATGAACACTGCTCAAAATCACTGGATTCACCACAATCCGGTGAGACCAATACAGGTGGAACGGTCCGGGCAGCCCCGGGCCAGGCAGACTCCCGATGAGGAGGTGCTGAGCGTGGCCTCGGGCCCCCACGACCCGCGCTCACAACAATGGCCGCCGCAGGACGGCGCGGATCAGTCATCGCGCACGGGCACACCCCCGTCGAAAGGAACTCCGAAGCCGCCGAACGCCCCGGAAGGGGCTTCGAAGCAACCTCCGACGCTCCAGCACGCGCCCCCAGGACCGGCGGCGGGCGGAGGCGCCAGAGGCGTCCCGTTCGCCTCCCCGTGGGGGATGCCCCCGTTCGCCGCACCGCTCCCCGAGGACGGTGCGTCCCCACTGGAGGACCCCCTGTCGGAGCCGCCAAGCCCACGACGCAGGCCGTACGATCCGCCGTACTCCGCAGGGGCCGACCCCCGCGGAACGGCCGAACCGGTGCAGGAAGGACACCGGGACGAGCAGCCCGAGTCCGAGCCGCGGAAGCCGAGAAGGATCACAAGCCGCCCGGACAAGCTGGTGGCCTCGGGACCGGCGCGCGAGCCGTACGCGCCGCGCGAGTCCGCCGAGCGGCGGATCCCGCCGCGGGAAGCCCCGCCGCGGGAAGGCCCACCCCCTCAGCCCCCTGCGCCTCCGCCCTCTCAGCCCCCTGCGCCTCCGCCCCCCGCTCCGCCACCTCCGCCCGCCCGGCCCGAGGGTCGGCCGCGTGAGCCGGAGCCGCCCCGAGGTACGGCGGGCGCCCGGCCCGAGGGGTCCGTCCGGCGCGTGGGCGGCCCACCCGCCGGACGCCCGACGCGGCCCGACCTGCTGGTGGCGGACGCGCCGCCCGGCGGCACGCACCGCGCCGTCCCTCCGTCGGCGCTGCGGCGCTCCACCCCCGCCCGCAGGCGCAGGCGGGACGGTGTGCCTCTGCCTGTCGTTCTCGCCGCCGCCCTCGCCGTACTGCTCGGCGCCGGAGTGATCGTGTGGCAGTGGGTGGGGCCGTCCGCGGACGGCCTCAGGCTGGCCGACGGCGAAGGCCGCAACGCCGACGGCACGTTCGCCGTCTCCGCCGACGGCGGCGGCTCCAACCAGGTGCTCAACGCGGTCACCTCGGTGGGGGACACCGTGGTGGCGGTCGGCAGCGACACCACCAGTCCGGTGCCGAGGCCGCTGTTCCTGGTCTCCACCGACGACGGCAGGACCTGGCGGCTCGGATCGGTGACCGGTCCGGCGGGCTACGAGTCCACCGCGACCACCGTCGGGCGCGTCGTCGGAGGAGATGGCAAGTGGCTGGCGGCCGGCAACGAGGTGCCGACCGACGCGGGCCCGGGATCACGCGGCCTGTGGACGAGCGAGAACGGCATCGCCTGGACGGCGGTCGACCCGAGCGAACTCGGCGTGTTCCAGCCCAGCGACAAGGTCGCCGACATCGCGCGGACCTCGTCGGGGTTCGTCGCCGCGGGCACCGCCGTACTCGACAACGGGACAGAGGGACCAGTCGTCTGGACGTCCCCCGACGGGCGGAGCTGGACCCGGATCGAGGCCAAGCAGATCGGCGACTCCGGCGGGATCAGAGGCATCAAGGCCGTCGCCGCCCGGGGCAAGTCCGTGGTCGCCCTGGCCGAACCCGGCTCGGGCGGCTCGACCTCGGTCATCCTCCGGTCGGCCGACGGCGGACGCACCTGGACGCGCACCGGCGCCGCCCTCAAGGACGTGACGCCCAGAACGGGCGCGCTCGCGGCCCTGGACGACACCTTCGTGCTCGTGCCGATCCGGCAGCGCAGCGACAAGGGCGAGGTGCGCGTCTACTGCTCGGGGACCGGCCGGGAGTGGCGGCGCTGCGGCACGATCGGCGGCCTCGCCCGCGACGGCGTCGGCGTGCTGCGCCTGTCGGGCGCGGGGTCGGGCGTGGCGGCGGTCGCCGAGGCCGGCTGGCAGCGCTACACCGTCTACACCAGCTCGAACGGCAAAAGCTGGCAGAAGCGCGCCGACCTCGGAGAGTTGAGCGGCACGACACTGCGTGCGCTCACGGTCTCCGGCGGCGGCACCCTCGTCGTGGGCGGCGACCGCGGCATGGGCGGAAACGACAACCGGCTGGTGCTGATGGCGGCGGCCAAGGGCGCGAAGATGGCGCCGGTGGACCTCGGAGGCATCCAGGGGCTCACCCGCGTCGCCCGGGAGACCACCAGGCTGGCCGTGTCGGGCGACCGGTTCGTCGCCGTGGGGGCCGCCGCAGGAGAGGCGGGCATCTGGACGGGCGCCGGCGGGGACGACTGGCGGGCCGCGGGGCCCGCGTCCGTCCTGTCGGGGCCGCGCAGGCAGTCCCTGGCCGACGTGGCGCACGGCCCGGAGGGCTGGATCGCCGTCGGCGGCACCATGACCGACGGGTCCTCCACCCGGATGCTCGTCGTCACCTCGCCGGACGGCGAGACCTGGAAGGGCGTCCCGGCGGAGGGAGCGCTCGCCCCCCAGGCCGACCACTACTACCTGGCGGCGCACTCGGTCGCCGCGGGCGAGGCCGGCTATGTGGTGGCGGGCGAGGACCGCACCCTGGGAGGCACCTCGCCGGTGCTGTGGTTCACCTCCGACCTGCGCCGCTTCACCCGCGCGGACAAGCTCCCCGGAGGACAGGCCGACATCCGCATCGGCGACGTCGCCGCCACCTCCGAGGGTTTCGTCGCGGTCGGCGGATCCGTCGCGACCGGCAAGGAGTACGGCGTCGCCTGGGTCTCCTCGGACGGCAAACGCTGGACGCAGCGGGAACGGGTGCTTCCCCCCGAGGCGACCTCGGCCGCCCTGCACCACGTGGTGGCCCGCGACGGCAGGATCACCGCCGTCGGTACGGCACAGCACTCCGGCGCACGCCGTACGTTCTCGGCGGTATCGGGCGACGACGGGGAGACCTGGGAATACGCGTGGCTGCCCGTGAGCGAGGCGGCCTCGGTGCTGGACCTGGCCTCGGGGGACGCAGGGCTCGTGGCGGTCGGCTGGCACGGCGCGCCGGGCGAGGGCGACAGCGCGGCCTGGGCCTCCGAGGACGGCCTCACCTGGCATCGCCACGCCGTGGAGAGCGACGGCCTCGGCGGCGACGGGGCGCAGCGGCTCGGCGCGGTGGCGGCCTCCGAGGAGGAGGTCGTGGCCCTCGGGCGTTCCACCACCTACAGCGCCGATCAGCTGCTGATCTGGCGCACCTCGTTCGAACGCTGATCGGGGGAGAGGATCCGCCACTCGGTGAGGGCCTCGACCAGGCCCTCGCTCAGCGGCAGCCGTACGGCCTCGGCGTGGGTGAACCAGCGCGCGTCCTCGGCGTCGTCGCCGGCGGTCGGGGAGACGTCCTCGCCCTCCTCGCCGTCCCCGTCGCGGGCGTGCGCCGCGGGGACGGCGAGATAGTCGCGGATCACGTAGGTCACGCCGCCGGGGCCGGGACGTTCGACGGTGCCCGCGAGGCCGCCGACCACCACCCGCAGACCGGTCTCCTCCAGCACCTCGCGGCGGACGGCCTCGCCGTCGGACTCGCCCGGCTCGACCCGTCCGCCGGGCAGCGACCAGGATCCCCGCGCGGGTGGGCGCCCACGCTTGATCAGGAGCAAACGCCCGGATCGATCGCTGATGATGGCACCCACGCAATTTACCCGCACATGGCTAATATTACGACGGCATAACGGTAGTGGCCTTGACGCTGGGGGCGGGGGCAACGCAGCGTAGGTAGGCGTGAGAGCCGCACCCGTCTGTCCACGATGCTTCACGCCCCTGCAACCCTCCCGGGCCCTGCCGACCGGATGGAGATGCGCCGTCCACGGCGACGTCTTCCCGCTTCAACCTCCCCACAGGCCCACACCCGAGGCCCTGCGCAGTCTGTGTGAGCGCTCCGACGTCCCGGTGTGGCTGCCCTGGCCGCTGCCCGCGGAGGACTGGATGGTGTCGGGCTTCGCCGAGGTGGAGGACGCCGACGGCCGCGTCAGGGCCAGCGTGGTCGCCCTGAGCGGGCCGTCGGTGAACTACGGCCCGGGCGACATGCTGGTCGTGGCCGAAGAGACCGGCATCGGGCTCGGAGCCGCCTATGCCGGGCTGCCCGGCCCCGACCCGGGACCCGGGTTCGGCCAGGGTACGGCGCAGCTCAAGGTCGACGTGATGGGACACCCGACCGCGCTCTGGTTCGTGGACGGCGCGGCCGACCGCGCCGTGTACGCCGGGGAGGCGCTCGGCAACTGGCTGTGGATGATCGCCTGGCCCGCGGACTCCGGATGCCTGATCGCGCTCGGCCGCTTCTCCCTGCGCGACCTGCGCGACAACGATCAGGAGTTCGACCTGCCCTTCGGCGTGCTCTCCCCCAGGCTGGGCGAGGAGAGGCCCGACGGCTCAGAGTGACCCCTAGTGAAAGGTGGGCAATGTCGTGGCTCCCGGCCGAGGCGCGCGGAGGCCGGGGGAGCCCCCGCACCGGTAAGGTTTTGTGACGTGACAGCGCGTATCGAGCGAGTGGTGACCGAGGGCGTGATCGACGTCGACGGCGTCGAGCACAAGGTCGAGAACAACACGTGGATCATCGGCGACGACGACGAGGCCATCGTCGTCGACACCCCCCGGGACGTCGAGGCGATCCTTGACAAGGTGGGCAAGCGCGAAGTGCTCGCCGTCATCTGCACACACGGCCTGCCCGACCACGTGGGCGCCGCGATCGAGGTGGCCGCCAAGGACGAGGCCGTGATCGCCCTGCACCCCAAGGACAGGCGCCTGTGGCGCGAGACCTGGTCGGAGACGTGGCCCGACATCGAGATGGAGGACGAGGGCCTGTTCGCGGTGGCCGGCGTCGAGCTTGAGGTCCTCGCCACGCCGGGGGTGACCGCGGGCGGCGTGTCGCTCTACTGCGAGGCGCTCGGCGCGGTGTTCACCGGCAAGACGCTCCAGGCAGACGGGCCCGGGCGCATCGGCGGGGAATACCCCGCGCTGGCCGACCAGCTCACCGCGATCGGCGCCCGGCTGTTCACCCTGCCCCACGCCACCAGGGTGCTCCCCACCCACGGCGAGGAGACCACCATCGGTGACCTGGAGCGCCACTTCGACGACTGGATCGGCGGCTCGCTGACCCGCACGGCCGAGGAGAGGCGCGAAGGGCCGCTCACCGACGGCACCCGGGCGGCGGGCATCAAGATCAACCTCGACGACTGAGCAGGCGCCGAGCCTCCCGGCTCCCCGCCCGGTGGGTGTCGCGCACCGGGCGGGAGCGGCATGCATGCCGGGGTGCGTGCATGCCGGGGTGCGTGCATGCCAGGGCGCGCGCATGCCGGGCTGGCGCCCGCGCATGCCGGGCTGACGCCCGCGCATGGCGTCACAGCGTGCGAAAGCGCGACTCCGCCTCATTCCAGAACCTCGTGAGCGCGGCCGCGGTGGTGGCGGGCGCCTCGACGGCGGGCGAGTGCATCGCTCCAGGCACGACGACGCAGTCGGCGTCGAGCCGGTGGGCCATCTCCGCCTGCAGATGAGGCGGCCAGCCGTCGTCGCGCTCGCCGTACAGCACCAGCGTCGGCACCCCGATCTGGGCCAGCTCGTCGGTGCGGTCGTAGGCCGACAGCACCTCCTCGGCCATGACGGTGAGAGCGGTCAGCGAGTTGGACAGCAGGCGCTTGCGCAGGAACGAGACGATCTCGTCGGGCACCCCGGCGCCCAGGGCGTCGGCCTCGAAGCGGCTGGACCAGATGTGCTCCACCCCAAGGTCGGGCAGCTCCTTGATGATGGTGCGGACGGCCTCCTCGCGCTTGCCGACGATCGCCGCCGGGCCGGCGTCCATCAACGTGAACGACGCGAACTTGGTGCGGCCGTCGATGACCGCCTCCCTGCTCACGAGCCCCCCGAAGGAATGGCCCACCAGATGGACCGGACCGCCTTCGCCCACCATGGCGGCGAGCTCGTCGACGTCTTCACCAAGGGCGGCACAGGTGTAGGCGGTGGGGTCTTCGGGGCCGAGAGTCTCGAACTGGCCCCGCATGTCGATCGCCACGACCCTTCGCCCGGCGAGGGCCAGCGGCTCCATGATCGCGATGAAGTCTTCCTTGCTGCCGGTCAGGCCGGGAACCAGCAACGCCGGCCACCGCTCCGGGATGCCGGTCACGGGGAGAGCCTCAAGAACTGCGAAATCCCCCACCGCTGTGTGGATCTGCTGCGGGCGGACCCCGTCGGGAAGGGTAAGGAAGCGTGGCGTGCTCACGTAGCACCACGATACCGAGCGCTTGTCACGGTGACACCGCCAAAAGTCCCACATGGGTGTCGCCGTTGGGAGCGACACCCATGGGGTCGTGCTTGATCATCTGGCGTCGCCGCACACCCGGGGGTGTACGGCGACGGCGTGCTCAGCCCCGGCGGGGCTGGCGCGGGCGCTGCGGGCGACGCCGCTGAGCGGCCCGCTCCGTGGCCGCCGACGGCGCGATCTCGTCATCGTCCGTCGCGAGGTCGGGCGACTTGAAGATCACCATGAACGGGCTACTCGGGACGATCCGCTCGGGCTCGACCACGGGCCGCTCGTCCTGCCCGTCCGGCTCGGCCGACCCGGCGTACGGCTCGGCCTCCCGGCCGTCGCCGTCCGACAGGACGTCGGCCAGGGCGGCCTCCGCGGCTCCCGCCGTACGTCTCACCCTCGATCTGCGCGCGATGGCGATGCCGACGGCGGGTGAAGCATCGTCACCGACGGCGGTGACGGGTTCCTCGGACACGCGGCTGCGACGGCGCTTGTCCATGACCGAAACCTCCTGCTCGGGAGCGGGGGGCGCCGACTGCGTCGAGGACTCCTCCGCCGCCGACTCGGCGTCGGTCGGAGCGTCCTCGAACCTGCCGCCGCGGGTACGGCGGCGTTGGCGGTCGCGGCGGGGACGCGTCTCACGATCATCGCGTTCGTCGCGCCGCCGGCCGCGGGAGCGGCCGGTCTCGCCGAGGTCCTCGATCTTCTCCGCGGACAGGCCCGCCCGGGAACGCCTGGCGTGCGGCAGCACACCCTTGGTGCCCTCGGGGATGGTCAGCTCGGCGAAGACGTGCGGCGAGGTGGAGTAGGTCTCCACCGGCTCCGCGAAGTCCAGGTTCAGCGAGTTGTTGATGACCTTCCAGCGGGTCAGCTCCTCCCACTCCACGAAGGTCACCGCGGTGCCCGTGCGCCCGGCCCGGCCGGTGCGCCCGATCCGGTGGACGTAGGCCTTCTCGTCCTGCGGGCAGTCGTAGTTGACGACGTGCGTGACGTCGTCGATGTCGATGCCCCGCGCCGCCACGTCCGTGGCGACCAGGACGTCGATCTTGCCGTTCTTGAACGCGCGGAGCGCCTGCTCGCGCTGGCCCTGGCCGAGGTCGCCGTGGACCGGGGCCGCGGCGAAGCCGCGGGTCTCAAGCTGCTCGGCGACCATGTCGCAGGCGCGCTTGGTCTCGCAGAACACCATCGTCAAACCGCGGCCCTCCGCCTGGAGCAGCCGCGCCACGATCTCGATCTTGTCCATGCGGTGGACCCGCCAGACATGCTGTTCGATCTCGGGCTTGGCCTCCGCCTCGGCCTGGGTGCTCTCGGCCCGCACGTGCGTGGGGCGGTTGAGGTATTTCCTGGCCAGCGCCACGATCTCGCCCGGCATGGTCGCGGAGAACAGCATGGTCTGCCGCTCCGACGGGATGAGCTTGATGATCCGCTCGATGTCGGGCAGGAAGCCCAGGTCGAGCATGCGGTCGGCCTCGTCGAGGACCAGCATGGCCGTCTGCCCGAGGTCGAGGTGCTTCTGCTTGACCAGGTCGAGCAGTCGGCCCGGCGTGCCGACCACGACGTCGACGCCCGTCCTCAGGGCTTCGACCTGGGGCTCGTAGGCCCGCCCGCCGTACACCGAGAGCACCCGGGAGCCGAGCTTGCCGCCGGCCGCCACGAGATCCTCGGTGACCTGGAGCGCGAGCTCACGGGTGGGCACGACCACGAGGCCGCGGGGCTTCTTGCGGTTCTTACGGGGTTTGCCGATGCGCTGGAGCATCGGGATGCCGAAGGCGTAGGTCTTGCCCGTGCCGGTGCGAGCCTGGCCGATCACATCCTGGCTGCCCAGCGCGAGCGGTAGTGCCATCTCCTGGATCGGAAACGGCGTGGTGATGCCCTCGGTTTCGAGGGCATCGGCAATCTCTGGTATGACTCCGAGGTCTCGGAAAGTCGTCAGGGTGGCCTGCCTCAGTCTCCAGTGAAGGCGGGCCCGTCGGAACCACGGACTCGTACGATCCCCCGTGCCGGGGTCCGCGCGGAGAAGCCAGCCCTCTCACGTCGTCGCGACCGCAGTGGCGAACGCCAAACTTGGGGGTCCAGGAGACAATCCTCCTGGATTTACATAGTGCGGTCGCACTTTCACAGAGCAGTGTACTCGATACCACAACGGAGAACCGATTTCTTGGCGTTCGGGATGTTTTCCAGGCCATGGTTCGGGCCATGGTTCCGGCCATGGTTCCGGCCATGGTTCGGGCCATGGTTCCGGCCGTGCTTCCTGGCCGTGATCCGGACTCCGGAGCGGGCGAGACCGGTGTGAGTGGGGGGTGAGGGCCCGTTCCTCGTACGCTGCACCTATGAGTGAATCCCCTCCGGCGCCGGGCGTCGTCGATCTTCTCGGTGTCCTGGCCTATGCGGAGTTGACCGGCTTCCTGCGGATGGCGGAGGACGCCTCCAGGTTCGCCCCCACCTTGACCGACCGGGCGGCCCTCAGCGACCTCGCCTCCACCGAACACGCCCATTTCCGGCTGCTCAGTGGGCTGCTGGAGTCCCTCGGCGTGGACCCGGAGCAGGCCATGGAGCCGTTCACGGCCGCCCTGGACGACTGGCACGTCCAGACCGCCCCGTCGGACTGGCTGGAGGCGCTCGTTAAGGCGTACGCGGGCAACGGGATCGCTCTCGACTTCTACCGTGAGGCGGCCCGCCAGCTCGACCCGGCCGCCCAGGACCTCGTGAACGAGGTGCTGGCCGACGGCGGGCGCTCGGAGTTCGCCGTCGAGCGGGTGCGGGCCGCCATCGAGGCCGACCCCAAGGTCAGCGGACGGCTCGCCCTGTGGGCGCGCCGCCTCGTCGGCGAGGCCCTCAGCCAGGGGCAGCGCATCGCGGCGGGTCGGCCCGCGCTCGCCGCGATGCTCGTCGGAGCCCACGGAGAGGACCTCGCCGAGATCGGCCGCATGTTCGCCCGGCTCACTGAGGCCCACGGCAAGCGGATGGCCGCCCTCGGCCTGACCCCCGGCCCCTGAGCCCCGGCCCCGGCCTTTGCCCCCGGCTTTGGCCTCTGGGCGGCCTCGGGCGTGCTTCCGTGCCCGAGGCCGGGGCTGCTTATGGGAAGTCGTTGGCCGCTTCGGGAAGGCAAACGGCCCGGACGGCTGTAGCGTGCCTGATATGAGGGCCTCGCGCCGCTATGACAGTTCCCTGATGAGATGTGTGCCGAACCGCTGGACATCGCGTGCAGCGTTCAGGCGGGAAAGCGTGATCTGTCCGAGCGTTGACACCACTCTCCATCGAGCACCCAGGCATCACCGCCCGCGCTGCTGCCGTCTGGCCCCGCGTCGGGAGCGTCCGGGGGACGATCAGGCATAGCCGGGGGCATCGGCCCGGCACGGCCCAGGCACGGCCCCGGCCCGGGCCGCGGTCGTGCCCGTCTGCCGAAGTCGTGCCGCAGTCGTGCCGTGGTTGTGCGAGACGCGCCTTTTGCCGCGGTCGTCAGAACGCGGTCTCGGGAGCCGCCCCGGGGATCCAGCCCGCCGCGCGGTCGGCCGCGGCCCGCGCGCGGGGGTTGTGGGCCCTGGCGTGCCAGCGGCCGTCGGAGTGGTCCACAAGGAGCCGGCGGCCGAAGCACTCCGACAGGTTCTCGCCGGTCAGGATTTCCTCCACCGGCCCCTGGGCGAGGACTCCGCCGCCTTTGACCAGCAGCGCGTGCGTGGTGGTGGCGGGGACCTCCTCCAGGTGGTGGGTGACGAGCACCGACGTGGGCTTCAGGCCTTCCAGCGCCTCGATCAGATCCTCCCTGGCGGGCAGGTCCAGGCCCGCGAAGGGCTCGTCGAGCAGCACGATGCCCGGATCCCCCATGAGCGCCCTGGCGACCCGGATCCGGGCCCGCTCGCCCTGGGAGCACACCGTGAACGGCCGCTGGGCGAGGTCTCCGCACCCCAGGGAGGCCAGGAGCGTCGAGGCCCGCTCCCGCTCGGCGGGGCCGTAGCGGTCCCACAGCGGGACGCTCGTGCCGGTGTGCCCGGTGAGCACGACCGCCTCGGCCGTGGCTCCTTCCTCCTCCATGAGCGCCTCGTCGACGAGCCTGCGCCCGGCCGCGACCAGCCCGATCCGGCTGCGCAGCTCGCGCATGTCGACCCGGCCGAGCCGGTGGCCGAGCACCCAGGCCGCCCCCGAGCTGGGGTGCTGTACGGCGGACGCCACCGACAGCAGGGTCGTCTTGCCGGCGCCGTTGGGGCCGAGGACGACCCAGTGCTCGCCGTGGGCGACCTTCCAGGCCACCTCGGAGATCAGCGTGCGGCCCACCACGCGGATGGTCACGTCGTCGAATTCCAGCGCGGGTGAGGTTTCCACAGATCCTCCGGGGTGGGCTTCCCGCCCACGTCGTACGGGGGGGAAGTCGTGGATGTCGGGAATGGGTTAGAAGTGGCGGGTGAGGCGGATCACAGCGTGCCGCCGAAACCGACCGGGCGGTTCTCGTCTTCACCGATCTCCACGAAGCCGAGCGAGGAGACCGGGATGATCACCCGCCGCCCTTTCACGTCTTGCAGGGTGAAAACGCCTCGATCCGAGGCCAGGGCCTTGCGCAGCTCCTCCTCCACCTCGTCGGAGGACAGGTCGACTTCGAGGTGGAGCTCGCGATGCACCGACTGCACGCCGATCTTGATTTCCATCGGGTTCCCTTCCGGAGGGCCGATTTCGATGAGGCGTGATGAACGCCCAGGGACCATACTCGCGCCCCGTGTCCACCGGGCGCAGGGCTGATCGCGTCAAGCGAACAGGACGGCGGTCAGTGGTCGGAGGTGCGGGGGAAGCCGCTGATGCCGCGCCAGGCCAGGCGGGCGACGAGTTGTTCGGCGGCGTCCTGGGGGATGGACCCGTGGGTGGTGGTCCAGTAGCGGGCGCTGACCTCGGCCATGCCGACGAGGGCGACGCCGAGGAGGTGGGCCTCGTCGCTGGAGCAGCCGGTGTCCTCCTGGATGACCTGGCTGATCATTTCGGCGCACTCGCGGAGGGAGCGCTCGACGCGCTGGCGCACGGGGGCGACGTTGCGGAGATCGGACTCGAAGACCAGTCGGAACGCCTCGCCCTGGCTGGAGACGAAGTCGAAGAAGGCGCCGAAGGTGGCCCGGACACGCTGCTTGTTCTCGGTGGTGGAGTCGAGCGCGTCGCGGCACCGCTTGACCATGTCCTCGACGTGGAGGTCGAGGAGGGCCAGATAGAGCTCCAGTTTGCCGGGGAAGTGTTGGTACAGGACGGGCTTCGACACCCCGGCGCGTTCAGCGATCTCGTCCATCGCGGCGGCGTGGTAGCCGTTCTCGACGAACACCTCCTGGGCGGCCGCGAGGAGCTGGCGGCGGCGGGCCATCCGGGGCAGCCGGGTGCCCCGGGGCTTCGCGTCCGGGGTAGCGGTCACGGCGGTCTCCTTGGGGTGGCTCCATGGGACGGTCAGCGGACCCGCTCATCCTACGTGCGAGTAATCAGGTCAGCGATAGTCGTCCTCGTCGACGTCGACCACGCGCGCCTGGTCCGCCGCGTCGGCGGGGTCGGCTTCCAGCGGCACTCCCGGGGGAGGCCAGTCGCCGGAGTCCTCGCGGAGGTTCCGGTGCTGCTCGACGGTGTCGGCCTCAGGAGCCTCGACCGCGATGTCCTCCTCCTCCACCAGAACGGGGTCGTCGTGCTGGTTCATTTCTGACATTTCAGATCCTCTCCAGTCCGGTGGTGAAGCCGCCTCGTGGTGGACCCGGGCCGCGTGACCTGGCTTGTACGGCCAGGGCCGCCTGACCTGGGCTGTGCGACGTGGACGCCGGGTGTTCGCGAGAAAGCCGGTCACTGAGGCCGTTCCCTCACCTCGCGCCGCGAACCGCCGACACTCACTCCCACACTACTTTTCGAGTCCCGTTTCGCGGGGAGGCGAGCCGTCGGAGCGGCGCCCTCGGGCATCCCCGGCATCCCCGGCCTCCCGGGCCTAGAGGTCGGTGCCGGTCGCCCCGGCGAACAGGTCGCCCCGCTCCTCCACCCTGGCCAGCACATCGGCCGAGGTGAAGACCAGGTCCTCGGGCTCCTCGCAGCGCTCCACCTCGTCCCAGGTGAGCGGGGTGGAGACGGTGGGCCTGGGCTGGGCTCGTAGGGAGTACGGCGCGACCGTGGTCTTGGCCGTGCTGTTCTGGCTCCAGTCGATGAACACCCGGCCGGGCCTGGCCTTGCGCGTCATCACGCTCACGACGGAGGCGGGATGCCGTTTCTCCAGTTTGCGGGCGATGCCTTTGGCGTACGCCGAAGGGTCTCCGCCGTCCCACGGTGCGTAAAGCTGGAGTCCCTTCCCTCCGCTGGTCTTGGGCCGGGCGGTGATCCCGTCGGCGTCGAGCTCGTGCCGGATCAGAGAGGCGACCAGGCAGCATTCGACGACGGTGGCGGGGGCGCCGGGATCCAGATCGAACACCACGGTGTCGGGCGGGAGGGGGGCACCGCTCCCGTCGACCCGCCACATGGGCACGTGCAGTTCGAGCGCGGCGAGGTTGGCGAAGTAGACGAGGGTGGGCAGGTCCTCCACGATCGCGTAGTCGAGGGTCTCCCTCCCCGAGGTGCTGCCCGGCGCGGGCAGGGTGACCGTACGTATCCAGTCGGGCGTGTGGCGGGGGGCGTTCTTCTCGAAGAAGAAGGCCCCGTCGACCCCGTTGGGGTAGCGCTTGACGGTGAGGGGGCGTCCCCGCAGGTGGGGGAGGATGACGGGGGCGAGGCGGGAGTAGTGGTCGATCACCTCGGCCTTGGTGAACCCGACGTCGGGGTAGAGGACCTTGTCCAGGTTGCTGAGGGACAGGGCGCGACCTCCGACGTTCACCGTCACCCTGCGGCCCGATGAGGCGCTCACAGCCGCACCTCCGACGGGAGCACGTCCGGCCGCAGCCCGCGCCAGACGGGGTTGCGCAGCCTGCCCTCCCGCGTCCACATCGTGTAGGCGACCTCGCCCACCACCTCGGGCCGCACCCAGTGGGCGTTCCGCGCGACCTCCGCGGGCGGCCGGTCGGCGTAGGGGCTGCCAGGCGCCTCCAAGGGCGCCAGCAGCGACAGCAGGTCGTCGAGGGCCGCGTCGCTGAAGCCGGTGCCCACGTGCCCGATGTAGGTCAGACCCCGTTCCCCGAACGCCCCCATGAGCAGGGACCCGACCCCTCCGGCGCGCTTCCCCGCGCCCGGCCGCCAGCCGGCGATCACGACCTCCCTGGTCGACAGGTGCTTCACCTTGATCCACCAGTCCGTTCGGCGCCCCGGGCGGTACGGCGAGTCCAGACGCTTGGCCACCACCCCCTCCAACCCCTGCTCGCGCGTGGCGGCCAGCAGGTCGCCTCCCTCCCCGGGGAAGAAGGGCGGGACGTCGAGGTCGAGGCCGGAGAGCATCGCCCTGCGTTCGGCGTACGGCACCGCGAACAGGACGCGGCCGTCGAGGTAGAGCAGGTCGAACGGCAGGTATCTCACCGGGATCAGCGTCAGCAGGCCGGCCTCGGCGGGGTTCTCGACATGCATGCGCCGCTGGAGCAGCTCGAAGCTGGGCCTGCCGGACTCGTCGAAGGCCACGACCTCCCCGTCCAGGATCACGCGGCTCGCCGTACGGGCCAGGTCTTCGGTCGCGGTCGCGACCTCGGGGTAGCGGCGGGTGAAGTCGGTCCCTTTACGCCCGGTGATGCGTACCCCGTCGTGGACATAGGCGATGGCCCGGATGCCGTCCCACTTGACCTCAAGCGCGTAACTTCGCAGGTCAGCCGGTAGCGCCCCGGATGTCGCGAGCATCGGTTCGATTGGATATGGCATCGGATCCCCCATGACGGGTATGTGCCCTGATGGCGAGTAATCCACGGCTCCGGCTGGAGTTATTCGATAACGTGCTCGAAAACCCTGTGTGCTGTGGATGAGTCCGGCTCGGGGAGGACGCGATGCGCAGCATTTGGAAGGGTGCGATCTCCTTCGGGCTCGTCATGATCCCGATCAAGGTGTATTCGGCGACCGAGCAGAAGGACGTCACCTTCCATCAGGTGCACCGGACCGACGGCGGGCGCATCAAATACCGCCGTGTCTGCGGCGTGTGTGGGGAAGAGGTGTCCTACGGCGACATCGCCAAGGGATATGAGCTCGCCACGGGCGAGGTGGTCGTGCTCACCGACGAGGACTTCGACGAACTTCCCCTGTCGTCCTCCCGCCGCGTCGACGTGCTGCAGTTCACCCCCGCCGAGCAGATCGACCCGATCTACTTTGCCAAGTCCTACTATCTGGAGCCCGACGGGCAGGGCGCGCGGCCGTACGTGCTGCTGCGCGACGCGCTGGAGCGCTCCGGGCAGGTCGCCATCGTCAAGATCGCGCTGCGGCAGCGGGAGTCGCTGGCCACGCTGCGCGTGCGTGACGGCGTGTTCGTCCTGGAGACCATGTATTGGCCGGACGAGATCCGCACCGCGGACTTCCCCTTCCTGGACGAGGAGGTCGACGTGCGTCCCGCCGAGGTTGGCATGGCCGAGTCGCTGATCACGACCATGGTGGCCGATTTCGACCCGACGGAATACCGCGACGCCTACCGCGAGGCGCTCCAAGAGGTCATCGAGGCCAAGGTCGCCGGCCGCGAGCTCGTCGCCCCCGCCGCTCCCGCCGCGGAGGCCGGCCCCTCCGTCGACCTCATGGCCGCCCTGCGCGCCAGCGTCGAGGCCGCCAAGCGCGAACGCGAGGCGGCGCAGGCCGGTACGGCACAGGCCCGCAAACCTGCCCCGGCCCGCTCGGCGCGGGGCAAGGCCGCGGCCAAGGCCGGAGAGAAGCCGGCCAAGGAGGCGAAGCCGGCCGAGGAGGCCAAGGCTCCGGCGCACCGCAAGCCCAGGAAGACGGCGTGAGCCGTCCGCCCTCACTCCTTGGCCTCTCTTAGAGCGGCCTCTTGAGAGCGGCCTCTTGAGCGGGCGGCCCTACTCCTGGACCAGGCAGAAGGGGTGGCCGGCAGGGTCGGCGTACACCCGCCAGGACGGCTCGGCGCCTGAATCCTCCTTGGAGGGCCGGGGGAGGGGGTTCGCTCCGAGGGCGACCGCCTGCCGTTCGGCCTCGTTCAGGTCGGCCACACCGATGTCGAGGTGGAATTGCTGGGGGTGGGCGGGATCGGGCCACTGCGGCGGGCGGTGGTCGGGCACGCGCTGGAACGCGAGGACCATTCCGCCGGGTGTGTGGAGCGTGGCCCAGTCGGCGTCGAGCGACCAGCGGGGGTCGGGCCGGTCGACCGAGCCGCCCAGCAGGGCGGCGTAGAACTCGGCCAGTTCGGTGGGGGCGGTGCAGTCGAGAACGACGCATTGAAGGCGGCCTATCACGGGTCGGCTCTCGTTCTCCCGGGGAAATGGGGGTGTTCTGGAGGGCTGGAGTCAGCCCAGAGGGTGGGACACTACAACAATCAGTGCATGTTAGGCACCTCAGGCACCTTAGGGATAGATTCGAAATCGGTAGGAAATATGCGTGTGCGTCGTGGCACCTGGGAAGTGCCACGACGCTGACGCCTCGGGTCAAGTCGGCCGGCGATCAGCCAGACCTGCCCATCCTGCTAATCGGGTTTATTTGCCTTCTCGGATTAGTGTTTGATGCGGCGAGCCCATCCACCGCCGCCACCGATGAACTTCACCTTCTTCTTGTAGTAGAAGAAGTGCTCCCCGCCGCGCGCCTCGTGGCCGTGGCCCTCGTGGCAGTGGCCGTGGTGGCAGTGGGCGTGGTGACGGTGGTGGCGGTGGTGGTGGCGGCGGTGGCCGTCACGGGAGTCGCCATCGTGGTCACCATCCCAGCCCTTGTGGTGCCCGTGGTGGTCCCCGTCGTGGTGGTGATGGTGACGGTGGTTGTGATGGTGGTGCCTGTTGTGGTGGTGGCGCGAGGCGTGATGGTGGTGGTCGTGGTGGTCGAACGCCCTGAACCGGCGTATCTTCACGACGTGCACCTTGTATAGGCAGTGGTTCTTGTGGCAGCTCCGCCTGTCCCCCGCAGACGCGGGAGAGGCGGTGATCGTGGCGGCAGCGCCAACCGTAACCAGGCCACCACCGGCGACAGCAGCAGCGACAAGCACGTTCGAGAGTCGCTTCAGATTCATCTTCTACTTCCCTTTCCGAATGATCGGCCTGAGGGGCTAATGGGCTAGATGTCCTGATTCGTGACCATGAAACTGATTACGGTTAGTTATCTACTGAATGCAGAGGGTCTTTAACTGGTGTGGTGAGTTGAACAGAAAGAAGTGAAGTTTCAGGTGGGTCCTCTATGACCTGAGTGGTCGGATCGGTGTGGATCTGCGGCTTCTGATCATGATGGTGTCGAAAAGGCAGTGATTTAAGATGAAGTTTCAGCGAAGCCGCCTATGGCGAATCGCCTGTAGATCCCGTGGTCCGATGGAAGATTGCCGAGCCGGTCGGCTATTCCGGCCTAAAAACCACTCACTTTGCATGATCAAGTGAATTATTAGGGGTTATGTGTTGCAAAGTGTGGGCATGTCCAGGTATGTGGCTAGGGTCCGTCCGTGGCCGGGGGGAGCCGTAGCCGTAGGTCGCATAGGAGGTGAGGTTTTCCGTCCCTCGCCTCGTGCTCGCGCCGGCCTGGACCGCCACTCCACGTCAGGCCCCTGGGGCACGTGTGGTCATGGGGACATGTGAAGGCATGGACGGTGGCCTCTGTCAGTGGCCCCTTGGGACACGCGAAGGCGTGGACAGACGTTCGTTCGTCCTGCGGGGGCGGCGCCGTACGCGCGCCGCACGGGTGCCGTGCAGGTGCCTGCAGGTGTCCGGTCCGCGGGTTCCGCCCAACCGTGTCGTAAGGCGTCCTTAGGCGCTTGCACCGTGACGGTACGCTGCAGCGAAAGCCGCAAAACGGCTGGTCAAGGGGTGTAATAGAGGTGTAAGAGCCTTTAGTGGTGCGACAAAGGAGGCGCGGTGAACGAGCCGATAGCGGTATGGCCCGGTCAGCTGATCGACCTCGGAGGACAGGAAGAAGTGTTCGTCCGGTCGACGCCACGGGGGGCGCCGGAGACGGCGGTGTTCGTGCACGGTCTCGCGGGATCCTCCACCAACTGGACCGATCTCATGGACGAGCTGCGCGACGTCGTCACGGGGCACGCCGTCGACCTGCCCGGAGCCGGCTACTCACCGCCGCCGTCCGGCAACGACTACTCGGTCGACGCCCGCGCCGACATGATGGTCAAGGTGATCGAATCCCTTGACAACGGACCCGTGCACCTGTTCGGCAACTCGCTCGGCGGCGCGATCTCCGTGCGCCTGGCGGCCACCCGCCCCGACCTCGTGCGCTCGCTCACCCTGGTGTCACCGGCCCTGCCCGACCTGATGCCGAGATACGGCCCGGCCCGTGTGGTCGTCTCGGCCGCCCCGCGCATCGGGGAGTGGGCCGTGGAGCACCTGCGTGTCCTTCCCGCGGAACGGCGGATCGTCGCGACCCTGGCCATGTGCTACGGCGATATGGCCCGAGTGCACCCCGAGCGGCTGCGCGAGGCCATCGAGGAGCTGCGCCGGCGCGACGGGCTGACCTACTCCGGCCAGGCGCTGTCCGCCTCGGCACGCGCCATCGTCGCGGAATACTTCAGGCGGGGCGAGGAGAACCTCTGGCGCCAGGCGGCGAAGGTCGTCGCGCCCACGCTCGTGATCCACGGGCGCAAGGACCGGCTCGTCGACCCTCGCATGGCCGCCCGCGCCGGCCGTACGTTCCCGAAAGTGCGGCTCGTGCTCCTGCCGAACGCGGGCCATGTGGCCCAGATGGAATACCCGGCCCTGGTCGCCAAGGAGGCGAGAGAGCTGATCTCGTACGCCATCGCCGCGTCGGCCGCCTGAGCGCCCGGCAGGCGTGTTCTCGCGGGGTCCGACCGCTATTGGGAATGCCCAGGGGGCCCGGCTAGGTTTGCATGTGCGGGGCGCACGGTGCGGTGCGCCGTGGAGACCCCCTGATGACCCTGAAACGGGAGCGGAGAAAAGTGTCGTTGCCACCGCTGGTAGAGCCGGCCGCCGAGCTGACAGTCGACGAGGTGCGCCGCTATTCGCGCCATCTGATCATCCCCGACGTGGGCATGGCGGGACAGAAACGGCTGAAGAACGCCAAGGTCCTCTGTGTGGGCGCGGGCGGCCTGGGCTCGCCTGGACTTTTGTATCTCGCCGCCGCTGGAGTGGGCACGCTCGGGATCATCGACTTCGACGTCGTCGACGAGTCGAACCTGCAGCGCCAGGTCATCCACGGCCAGTCCGACATCGGCCGCCTCAAGGCGGAAAGCGCGGCGGCCAGCGTCAAGGAGATCAACCCGCTCGTCAATGTGATCGTTCACAACGTGGCGCTCACGACCGACAACGTCATGGAGATCTTCTCCGGCTACGACCTGATCGTGGACGGGACCGATAACTTCGCGACCCGCTACATGGTCAACGACGCCGCGGTTCTTCTCGGCAAGCCGTACGTCTGGGGTTCGATCTACCGGTTCGACGGCCAGGCGAGCGTGTTCTGGGCCGAGCACGGCCCGTGCTACCGCTGCCTCTACCCCGAGCCGCCGCCGCCCGGCATGGTGCCGTCGTGCGCCGAGGGCGGCGTGCTCGGCGTGCTCTGCGCGTCCATCGGATCGATCCAGGTCAACGAGGCCATCAAGCTGCTCGCCGGCATCGGCGAGCCGCTCGTGGGCCGTCTGATGATCTACGACGCGCTGGAGATGCAGTACCGCACGGTCAAGGTCCGCAAGGACCCCGAGTGCGCGCTGTGCGGGAAGGACCCCAGCATCACCCAGCTGATGGAGGACTACGAGGCGTTCTGCGGCACCGTCTCCGACGAGGCCGCCCAGGCCGCCTCCGGCTCCACCATCACCGCGACCGAGCTCAAGGAGATGCAGGACCGCGGGGACGACATCTACCTCATCGACGTGCGCGAGCCGAACGAGTACGAGATCGTCAACATCCCCGGCGCGGTGCTCATCCCCAAGGGCGAGTTCATCAGCGGTGCCGCTCTGGCCGACCTGCCGCAGAACCGGAAGATCGTGCTGCACTGCAAGTCCGGCGCCCGCTCGGCCGAGGTCCTCGCCGTCCTCAAGAACGCCGGCTTCTCCGACGCCGTCCACGTCGGCGGAGGAGTGCTGAGCTGGGTCAAGGCCGTCGACCCCAGCCTGCCCACCTACTGACGCCCACCCACCCGACGGCGTGTCCTCGTTCATCCCGAGGCCGCGCCGTCGGTCCTTTCCCAGGAGGAACACGCCGAGTCGGTAGGTCGGCCTTCGTGCAACCAGATAGAGCCAAAAAGCCGCACTCTTCCGCATTAAAGTCGAGCCGTGAGTGATGTCCATGACCGGAGCCCGCGCCCGGTCTGGCCGGCCCTCGTGGTGGCGTCGGCGTTGACGCTGATCTGCGCGGTCATAGCCGGGGTGGCCGCCAGCGCAGCCGGGGCCGAGCTCACCCGGGGACCCACCACCGAGGAACTGCGGAGGGCTTCGGCGGAGGAGGTCGCGCGCCGCTGGCGGCTCTGGCCGGCGGGGAGGATCTTCCCCGAGACCCTGGCCTACACGGCCGAGCAGGGCGGCGAGGAGCAGGCCGACCGGGTCGGCATCTCGACCGACACCCGCTGCGAGACCGCGGTGGACCAGGCGCTGCGCAAGCCGCTCGTGCGGGCCGGGTGCCGGGCCGTACTGCGGGCCACCTACCTGGACGCGCTCCAAGGAGTCGTGGTGACGATGGGCGTCGCGGTGTTCCCCGACGAGGCCACGGCGCTCAAGGCCAAGGCGGCCGTCCCCCAGACGGGCAAGGCGTCTCCGGGCCTGCGGGCCCTGGCGTTCTCGGGCACGGTGAGCGAACGCTTCACGTCACGCGTACGGCAGGCGGCCTCGGTCCGCCAGGCCGGGCCGTACGTGGTGCTGACGACGGCCGGGCAGGCCGACGGGCGGCCCGCGCAGGCGGTGGGGGAGCAGCGGCCGGGGATGTTCGCCTTCGCGCCGGACATGGCGGAACGGCTGCTGGCGGTGTTGAGCAGGCCGAGGATGCCGGACTGCGCCGCGGTCGAGGAGTGGAGGTGCTGAGGGCGGTCCGCAGGCGTGTGGTCGCGTTGGCGCTCGGGACGGCGGCGGCTCTGGCCGTGCCGTCGGCCTTCCTCGCCCCGCCGGCCCAGGCGTTCGAGGACGGCGTGAGGGGCGGGCAGGCCAAGGTGCTCGACACGCTCGACCTGCCCGAGGCGTGGCGCGTGACAAAGGGGGAGGGCGTCGTGGTCGCGGTGCTGGACTCGGGGGTGGACCCCGTCCACCGCGACCTTCAGGGGTCGGTGATCGTGGGCAAGGATTTCACGGAGGGCGCGAATCCTCCCAACGTGCCGCCGCGCAGGCTCCACGGCACCTACATGGCCTCGCTGATCGCCGGTCACGGCCATGGGCTCGGCGGCGAGGACGGGGTGATCGGCGTCGCCCCCGAGTCCCGGGTGCTGTCCGTCCGGGTGATCCTGGAGGACGAGGAGCCGGGGTTTCGCGCCTTCAACTCCGACCCCCGCTTCGAGGACGTGGTCGCCAAGGGCATCCGGTATGCCGTGGACCAGGGGGCCGACGTGATCAATATGTCCATCTCCAAGGAGCTCGCGACGGAGAAGGAACGGGCGGCCATCGGCTACGCGGTGTCGAAAGGGGTGGTCCTGGTCGCGGCGGCGGGCAACGACGGCGCGCCGGCCCCCGGCGGGACGGGCTTCGCGCCGTACTCCTACCCGGCGGCCTTCCCCGGGGTGGTCTCGGTCGCCGCGGCCGATCACGGGCTGCGCCGGGCGTCGTTCTCGAACTGGAACCCCTCGGTGCTGCTGGCCGCCCCAGGCGTGGACATCCTCGGGGCGGGGCCCGGCGACGAGTACTGGGTCGGGAAGGGAACGTCCCAGGCGACCGCGCTGGTGTCGGGCGTGGTGGCGCTGATCAAGGCCGAGCACCCGAACCTGCCGCCGGCCCTGGTGATCCAGGCCCTGACGGCGGGGGCCATCAAGCGCCCCACCGGGGGTTACGACACCGATCTGGGCTTCGGTGTGGTCAACGCCGCGCGGTCGCTCGCCGAGGCGGCGCGTCTCGCCCGGTACACCTTCGTCGCGGACGGTTCCCACGCCCACGACCCCGCCCGCGTCCTTGGTGCGGGGAAGGGCGCGAAGAGGAACGCGAGCGGGGGCACGGCCGGGAACGCGGGCGAGGGCATGGGCGGGGGCACGGGCGGGGGCACGGGAGAGGGCACGGCGGGGAACGCGGGCGGGAACACGGAGAGGGGTGCGGCCGGGAGCGCGCGGCAGGGGCGCGCGACGCCGCCGCCCGTCGAGGTGGTGCGTCGCGACAGCAGCCGCATCACCATCTACGGTGGTGTGGCCGTGGTCGCCGGTATCGCCGCGCTGGTCTCGGTCGGCGTGATAGCCCTGTTGGTCGGGCGGGCGCGCCGTGTCACCCCAGAACCGGTCACGTTCCTCATATCCGCCCAGCCAGGGAGTGGTGAGTAGTAAAGCCCCCTCTGGGGGATGACAGCGACAAGATGGGTGCCAGCGCCTTCACGGAGCAATGGGGACATGTCACAGCTCGGTAGGTCAGAGGAGCCTGAGGAACAGCCGGATATGGTTCCGGCGCCTCAGGGCGACCCGCCGCGCCATCCGAGGCCCGCGCGCCGCAGGACGCCCGTCCGCGCCTGGCCGCCCGCGCGCCGTGCCGGGCGGGCCTCCACGGCCGCCTCGACGGCCTCCACGGCCTCCACGGCCTCCACGGCCTCCACGGCCTCCAGAGCCGGAAGGGCCCTCTCCAGGCCCGCCCGCTCACCGGGCCGCGGTCGCACGGGACCCGGCGCGGCTCCCTGGCGGCGCACGCCGTACGGCACGGGCCGTGACAGCGCCGCCGCCGCTCGCCGCGCTCTGGAACGCGGCATCCGGCGCCGCACGGTCTTCCTCCTGCTCATGGGGATCGTCCTCGCGGTCGCCGCGACCAACGTGGTGGTCGGCGCGATGGGCGGCTTCAGCGAGACCCGGGCCAGGCCGCTGACGGCCGAGGAGCGCGCGAGCTACGTCGAGCGGGACATCGCCCGGAGGTGGCGGGCCTGGCCGACCACACTCGTGTTCCCCGAGGAGATCGAATACATGGGGCTGGGACGGGTCCAGCAATACGCGCGCCGCGTCGGCATCGCGCCGGAGGCGCCGTGTGCGGGCGCGGTGGACGACCAGGTGGCGTCCGCGCTGAAGGACCAGGGATGTCGCACGATGCTGCGCGCCACCTACGCGGATCAGACCTCCACCTTCGTGGTCACCGTGGGGGTCGCGGTCATGGAGGACGAGGAGGCCCGCGAGGCCGCCTCCGCGCTGCTGCCGGTGGACGACCGCGTGGGGGTGCGCCCGGTGGCCTTCCCCGGCACCGTGGCCGACCTGTTCGGGGCGGCGCAGCGGCAGCGCACCAACTGGGTGGGCGCCGGGCCGTACATCGTGTTCTCGGCCGCGGGATACGCGGACGGCCGCACCCGGGAGGCGGTCCCTCCGGACGAACCGCTCCACAGCGAGCTGTGGCCGGCGGCGCAGACGGTCGCGGCCCGGATCGCCCGCGCCCTTGGCGAACCGCCGGACGTGCCGCGGTGCACCCAGGGGAACGAATGCTGACCGGGCCGGCCGCGCCGACCGGCCTCCCCGCCGCCGGTGCCGCCCGTGCCGCCCGTGCCGCCCGCGCGGTGCTCGCCGGCCGTGGTGCCCGTGCTGCCCGTGGTGCCCGTGTCGCGCTCGCCGCCGCCGGGGCGCTCTGCGCCGCCCTGACGGCCACGCTGACGGCCACCGGGACGGCCGCGGCGTACGCCCGGACGGCCCCTGAGCGGCCGGAGGTGCCGCGGCCCGCCGCCGAGGCGTCGGAGGTGCGTGAGCGGCAGCGGTGGGTGCTCGACGCGATCAACGCCGAACGCGCCTGGACCGTCGCCAAGGGCGCCGGCGTCACCGTGGCGTTGATCGACAGCGGTGTGGACACCACCGTGCCAGAGCTCCGCGGCCGGGTCACCACGGGCCCGGACATGACCACCGGCACCGTGCTGCGCAGCGCCGCCCCTCCGGGAGGCCACGGTACGGCGATGGCCTCGCTCATCGCCGGATCGGGCGCGGGCGGCGGGCTGCTCGGCGCCGCGCCGGAGGCCCGCGTGCTGTCGCTCCGGCTGACCAAGGACCAGCCGACCCGCCAGGGCGACCTGCGGCCCACCCCTACGCCGCCTCCCGGCCGCGACAGCAAGCTGGCCCGCGCCATCCGCTACGCGACCGACCGGGGGGCGAAGGTCATCAACATGTCCCTCGGCGTCTACACGCCCGACAGATCCGAACGGGAGGCGGTGTCCTACGCGATCTCCAAGGGGGTCGTGCTGGTGGCTGCGGCGGGCAACGACGGCAAAGACGGGCAGGAGGGGCGTCCGCGGCCGAAAACAGGCTCGGTGTGGAACTACCCGGCGGGCTACAGCGGCGTCATCGCCGTCTCGTCGGTCGACCGCCAGGGCCGGCCCGCCGCGTTCGCCAACGACAACCTGTCGGTGCTCGTGGCCGCGCCCGGCGTGGACATCCCCGTGGCCGGAGTCGGCGGCCGGTACGGCACGTCGCGCGGCACCAGCGCCTCGGCCGCCCTGGTGGCGGGGGTGGCGGCGCTGGTCAAGTCCCGTTATCCGGACCTGCGGCCCGAGCTGGTCGCCCGGGCGATGGCGTCGGGGACGCGGGGGCGTCCCGAGGGCGGATACGACGACCGGGTGGGGTTCGGCACGGTGGACGCGGCAGCCGTACTCGCCAGGGCGGGGGAGCTGGCGGGGCGCGGGTCGCCGGCGGGCGTGTCGAACGATCGGCATTTCGGCGGCGGGCCGCCGGCGGAGCCCCACGCCGTGCCGGGGCCGGATCCCCTGAAGATGTGGGTCTACGCCGCCGCCGTGGTGTTCGGGCTGGCGGCCTTCGCGGGCACGATCGTGGTGCTGACCCGCCGTTCCGAGCGCGACGGTGGACCGGGGGGCGGCTCGCGGATGTGGTACCCGGGGCCGGGGCGGGGCCGCTGACCTGTGGCTTTCCGGGTGTTTCCGGGGCTTGCTCCGAGCAGTGGCAATGGCGTCCGAGCATGTCACGAGCATGTCCCGTCCCCGCCACCGTGCTCGCTTAGGTCAGGAAAGATCCGGCATGACCGAAATAATTGCCCTTCCCGGCTACAACAGCCTTAAACATTCGCTAAGGTCGCCGCTCATGGGGTACGAGCTACGGGTGGAGCGTCAGGCTCCGCTCCCTTACGCGGAGCTCGCGAGCACGGTCTCGCCGGTGGGCTTCGAGCTGCGCGGAACGCAGCAGGTGGGCGAGGTCGTCGCGCGCCACCGCGAGGCCGCCCACACCATCGGCACCTGGGACGGCCGGCTGGTGGGGCGGCCCGAGTCGGACTGGCAGGTCGCCCAGCTCGCCCTCCTCGCCGACGCGCTCGGCGCGAGGCTGGTCGGGGAGGACGGCGAGGTCTACGCCATCCGCGACGGCATTCTGGAGACGGTGAACGGCGGCACGGTCCACGAGTTCGGCAAGCTCGATGAGATCCTCGACATCGGCCCGGCCGCCTGGAGGCACTAGACGATGGAGATCACGCCCTACGCCGAGCGCGTGCTCGATGTGGTCGAGCGGATTCCGCGAGGGATGGTCATGTCCTACGGGGACATCGCGGAATACCTCGGCGAGGGCGGCCCGCGGCAGGTCGGGCGGGTGATGGCCCTGTGGGGCGGGACGGTGCCCTGGTGGCGGGTGGTCCGCTCCGACGGCAGGCCCGTTCGGGGGCACGAGGAGCGGTGCCTGGTGGCCTGGAGTGACGAGGCCACTCCGCTGCGTGGCGATCGCGCGGACATGTATCGGGCACGCTGGAGCGGCGCAAGCACCTAAATTCATTCGAACACGCACTGTTGACCAGGGCAAACGTCCATGACGAGTGAGATGGGCGATTGCTCCCCCTGTGGTGCGCATTACCATTGGCCGGAACAGCAAGCCTTCTTCATTCCGCGCCGCGGGTCAGGATGCGATGCGCCCATGGCCGCGCCGCCGCACGTCGGCCGTGGGTCGCCGTGCCGGTGCCGGTCGGCGGAGGTCCATCCCGGCCGGGGCCGCCGAGGGCTCCAGCCCGCGAGGCCCGGTCGAGGAATGCTCTGGGGCCCGCGACCTGTCCCGAAAGGCGGTGCCGTTTCATGGCCACCGGCGTCACAGCAACGCAGTCCGACGGTGACCTCGTCGCTGATCGCCTGCGCGCTGTCCAGGATCTCTGCGACAGGGGGGAGCCTCTCGACGAGATCATGAAGATCATACGCTCCGGCGGCCTCACCCCGCGCGAACGCCGGGACTTCGACGCCCAGGTGCTCGCCGGCCCGCTGGGCACCCGGTTCGACACGGCGGTCAAACGCGGCCCGGCCCGCCGCGGGGAGTTCCTCGGCCACCTCAAACCCTATCTCGCCACCGTCGACCCCAAGGTCAAAGTCGGCCTCCCCGTCGAGCGGCGCATCGCCTACTACCTGGTCGAACAGCGCGATGAGAGCGTGCTGACCGAGGGCGACGACCTGCTGCGACTCGTCACGGCCGCCGCCGAACCGCAGAAGCGGGTGCGCACCGGCCTGCGCTGGTACGCCGACCTGCCCTTCCAGGACCAACTGCCGAAGAGCCTCTACCGACTACGCGCGGCCGACCTCGTGCCGATCACCCAGATCGACGACATCTCCTGGGTGGACGGCCGCCTGCGCATCACCGGCCACGCCTACCTCGCCGGCCTGTCGGTGCGAGGTCGGCGCTTCAACCGGGCCACCGTCGTCCTGCGCGGCCCCCGCTGGCTTCCCCCCGTACGGCTGCGCACCCGCAGGACCCACTGCCCCGAGGCCACCCACGGCGCGCGCGAGCCGGGCTGCAACTACGACTGGTCGGGCTTCGTCGCCGAGCTGCACCCCGGCTCGCTGCGGTGGCGCGCGGGCGTCCGCGCCCTCGCCCGAGGGGCGAGGCGGCTGCTGCGCCGCAGGCCCGCGGTGCCCGAGACGACCACCTGGCGGGCCGAGATCGTCATCTGGAGTCGCGCCGCCCGGGCCGTCGGCCTGCTGAAGGGCCCGGTTCCCGGGCGCACGGAGCGCCCGACGGGGCTCGCGGTCGGCGACCGCCGGTTCGTCCGTCCGGTGTGGACCTCCGACCGCGCCGTGCAGGTCGTGCTCCAGCCCACCCGCGCCGAGCTCAGGTCGGTGCGGCTCGACGACGACCGGCTCGCACTCACGGTCTTCCTGCCGGGGCGGCCCACCACCCGGGGGCACGCCAGGCTCGGCGGGCACCGCATGTCCGCTGATTTCACCCCGGTCGACGGGGGCACCGACGTCGTCGTCGACCTGGCCGTCTCCTCGCTTCTCCAGGAGAAGGACGGCCGCAGGCTGTGGATCGAGCCCAAGGGCGACCCGGCGGCCCCGGTGATGCTGGGGAGCGCCGCCGAGGCCCGCCTCCTGTCCGGAGACCGCGAGATCACCGTGCTGGCCGACCGGCGCGACCGGGTCGTGGTGTCCGCGCACCGCGCCCGGCCGGTGATCACCTCCGTGGCGTGGACCGACGGCGCCGTGCTCACGCTCTCCGGTTCCTACCCCGACCCCGAGCGCGGGCGGCGGGTCCTCACCCTGCGCAACCGCACCGGGCTGCTGTACGAAGTGCCCCTGGAGCGCGACGGCGACCGGTTCACGGCGCGGTTCTCCCCGGCGGCCATGGAGAGGTTCGGCGACGCCGTACCTCTCGCGTCGGGCAACTGGACCCTCACGGTCCGGCACCCCGTCGGCGAGGTCGTGCCGGTGCGGGTGGCGCACGACCTGCTGCCGTCGCTGGACGAGGGGCCGAGGATGGTCGCCGGGCGGGAGTACCGCCTGGTGTCGACCCGCTTCGACGTGCCGATGATCTCGGTCGGCGAGGACCGGCCCGCCGACGAGATGGGCGCGGCCGGGCTCTACGCCCTCCGGCGCACGGTCTACCCCGCCGAGCGGAGCGCCCCGCTGCGCGAGGCCACGGTCTACGTCGTCAACGACGGGCGGCACTACGCCGACAACGCCCGCGCGATCTACGAGGAGCGGCTGCGCCGGGGCGACGACCGCGAGCACATCTGGGTCGTCAAGGACGGAGCCTTCACCCCGCCCGGCTCGGCCGAGCTCGGTCTCGGCGGCGGCATCGCGCCCACCGTGGTGCGGGCGGGCGGGCGCGGGCACTACGCGGCGCTGGCGAGGTCGCGCTTCGTCGTGGCCAACGGGCTGCTGCCGCAGTGGTTCCGCGCCAGGGACGACCAGACCGTCGTGCAGCTCTGGAACGGCACCCCGGTCAAGCACATCGGCAACGACCTGCCGCACATGTCGCGCGACCCGAAGCCGCCCGTGTGGTACCGCCAGGCGGCCGACGTGCGCGGGTGGGACCTGCTGGTCACGCAGAGCACCTGGGCCTCCTCGGTGATGCGCCAGGCCTTCGGCTATCAGGGCGAGGTGCTGGAGTGCGGGTTCCCGCGCAACGACCTGCTGTCCCTGCCCGACCGCGAGAGCCTCGCGGCGGACGTACGGCGCCGCCTCGGTGTCCCCGAGGGCCGGAAGATCGTGCTGTACGCGCCCACGTGGCGCGACTACGACCGCAAGAACGGCACCGTCAAGCTCGACGTGAGGCTGGCGCGCAGGGTGCTCGGGGCCGATCACCATCTGCTGGTCCGCGCGCATCCCATGCAGGCCGTGCCCATGGTGCCGGTGGTGCCCGGGCCGGGCTCGGTGGGCGCCCGCGCCGGGAGCGCCCGGCCGTTCGGCCCCTCGCACCGCGATGACTTCATCACCGACGTCACGACATATCCGGACATCGCGGAGCTCATGCTCGTCGCCGACGTCCTCGTCACCGACTACTCCTCGACCATGTTCGACTTCGTCGCCACGGGCCGGCCGGTCGTCATCCTCGCCTACGACCTCGAAAGGTATGCCAACAAGCGCGGCCTCTACCTGGATATCGACGGCCAGGCCCCCGGCCCCGTCGTGTCCACCGCCGCGCAGGCCGTCGAGGCCATCCGCGACATCACCACCATCTCCGCCCGCTTCGCGAACCGCTACGCCGCCTTCCGCACCACCTACGCCCCCCGCGACGACGGCAAGGCCACGGACCGCTTCATCGAGCACGTCTTCGAGCCGGCGTAGCAGCCCCCAAGACCCCCGAGCCGCTAATCCCGAGCGCTACCGAGTCGGCACCGGGCCGCGACCCCGCGCGGCCCGGTCCGCGGCCACGTCAATTAATAAACAAACTTTTCTATTCTCTTGTCCTCCCGCAACGCGCCTGATCGAATCAGACGGGTGAGGACATGGGCTGTCATCGCCGCACTTCTGGGTGTGCTGGGGATCTGGTGGCGTGGAGCAGGCGGGAGGCCCGCGAATTCGAGGACTTCGCCGTACGGCCGGCGGCGCACGCACCCCGCTGGCGCAGGCTCGGCATCGACTTCCACCGGTCCCCGCAGATCCCCTGGGCCCCCTGACCCACCGCCAGAGGCGTCAAGTGGGCACGATCTGTCCCTGAGGTCTGGTGGAATGCTGAACTGTGAGTGGTCAGACGTGGCGTTTGGTGCGAGGCGAAGGTGCGGGGGGGCGCGCCGCCCCTGTGCTCGACGAGCACCAGCGCGCTGTGGTGGACCACGAGAGCGGGCCGCTGCTCGTGCTCGCCGGGCCGGGCACGGGTAAGACCACCACGATCGTCGAGACGGTCGTCGACCGCGTCGAGCGGCGCGGCGTCGACCCCGAGCGGGTGCTGATCCTCACATTCAGCCGCAAAGCCGCCGGTGAACTGCGCGAGCGGATCACCGGCCGGCTCCGCCGTACGACCCGCACGCCCCTCGCGCTCACCTTCCACAGCTACGCCTACGCCCTGCTGCGCCGCGAGGCGGTCCTCGCCGGGGAGCCGCCGCCGCGCCTGCTCACCGGCCCCGAACAGCTCCTCGAAGTGCGCCGCCTGCTCCACGGCGAGGTGACCGACGGCGCGCGCGCATGGCCGTCCCGCATGCGGGAGGCGCTCACCACCCGGGGCTTCGCCGAGGAGCTGCGCGACTTCCTGGCCCGCGCCGCCGAGCGCGGCCTCGACGGCGACGACCTCATCGCGTACGGCAGGAGCCAGGGCCGCGACGACTGGGAGGCGGTCGGCCGCTTCGCCCACCGCTACCAGGCCCGGTTCGACCTCGAACCGGTGCCGGTGCTGGACTACGCGGAGCTGATCCGCGCCGCCGCAGGGCTCCTCACCGACGAGGCGGTGCGCAGGCGCGAACGCGCCGCCTACGACGTCGTCTTCGTCGACGAATACCAGGACACCGACCCGGCGCAGGAGTTCCTGCTCCAGCAGCTCGCCGGCGACGGGCGCGACCTCATCGCCGTCGGCGACCCCGACCAGTCCATCTACGGGTTCCGCGGCGCCGACGTGCGCGGCATCCTCGCGTTCCCGCAGCGCTTCCCCACCCGTGAGGGCGCCGACGCCCCCGTGGTCGCGCTGCGCGTGTGCCGCCGCAGCGGCGAGGCGCTGCTGCGCGCCTCGCGCCGCGTCACCGAGCGCCTGCCCGCCGCGCAGGGCGGCCACCGCGACCTGGCCGCCGCGCCGGGCGTCGAACCCGGCGAGGTGCGGGCGCTGCTCGCCGACAGCGCCGGCCAGGAGGCCGCCGTCGTCGCCGACACGCTGCGCCGGGCGCACCTGCTCGACGGCGTGCCGTGGTCGCGCATGGCGGTGCTGGTGCGGTCGGCGAGCCGCCAGGTGCCGACGCTGCGCAGGGCGCTCATCGGCGCCGGCGTGCCCGTGGCGGTGGCGGGCGACGAGGTGCCGCTCGCCAAGGAGCCGGGGGTCCGCCCGCTCATCGCGCTGCTCCGGGTCGCCGTCGATCCGGTGGCGCTCGACGAGGCCGTCGCCGAGGAGCTGCTGACCGGCGCCCTCGGCGGCACCGACACCATGGGGGTGCGCCGGCTGCGGCGCGCCCTGCGCGTCGCCGACCGCCCGGTGGACGAGGGCGACGGGGAGGGCGAAGAAGGCGCAGAAGACGGGGAAGGCGAGGACGTCGGGGGAGCCCGGGGAGCCCGGGGAGCCCGGGGAGAGGAGCCGGTCGGCCTTCCGGAGGGGGAGGGCGACGGCGAGCCGCGTGGCGACGGGGAGCCGCCGCGTGCCCTCACATCGGGCGAACTGCTCGTCGCCGCGCTGCGCGACCCGCGCCGGCTCGTGCGCGTCGAAGGCCACGTGGCCGCCCCCGCCGAACGGGTGGCGGGGCTCATCGCCGTCGCGCGTGACGCCGTACAGCGGGGCGGGTCGGCCGAGGACGTGCTGTGGACGGTGTGGCAGGCGTCGGGCCTGGCCGACACGTGGACCCGGGAGGGCCTCGCGGGCGGCGCCCGGGGCGCGCGGGCCGACCGCGACCTCGACGCGGTCGTCACGCTGTTCGACCACGCCGCGCGGTTCGTCGACCGGCTGCCCATGGCCGGGCCTGAAGTGTTCCTGGAGGACCTGGCGTCCCAGGAGATCGCCGGTGATTCGCTGGCCGAGCGCGCCCCCGACGGCGACGCCGTACGCATCCTCACCGCCCACCGGTCCAAGGGCCTGGAGTGGGACGTCGTGGTCGTGGCCGGGGCGCAGGAGGGCGTCTGGCCGGACCTGCGGCTGCGCGGGTCGATGCTCGGCATCGAGAGCCTGGTCGGCCTGGTCGAGGGCGGCGACCCCGTCCGGGGCGACGTGGCCGCCGCCGCCCTCACCTCGAAGATGCTGGCCGAGGAGCGGCGCCTGTTCTACGTGGCCGCCACGCGCGCGCGAAAGCGGCTCGTCGTCACGGCGGTCGGCGGCGAGGACACCGACGAGCGCCCGTCGCGGTTCCTCGCCGAGCTCGTGCCCGGCGGCGGCGACGAGGCCGGGGCGCTCGACCGCGCCCGCTGGTTGAGCATGTCCGCGCTGGTGGCCGACCTGCGGTCGGCCGTGTGCGACCAGGACAGGCCCGCCGAGATGCGGCAGATCGCCGCCCAGCACCTCGCCCGCCTCGCGGCGGCCGGTGTGCGCGGCGCCCACCCCGACGACTGGTACGCCCTCACCGAGCTCTCCGACACCCGCCCCATCGGCTGGCCGGACGGCGTGGTGCGCGTCTCGCCCTCGGCCGTGGAGAACTTCACCCGATGCGGGCTGCGGTGGCTCCTGGAGACCGCCGTCGGCGGCGGAGGCACCGACGCGGCCCGCAGCCTCGGCACGGTCGTCCACGCCATCGCGGTGCTCGCCGCGACCGGCATGCCGAGCGAGGAGCAGCTCGGCGCCCGCCTCGACGAGATCTGGGGCAGCCTCGACTTCGGCGGCGTCTGGTTCAACCGCAAGCAGCGCGCCGTGGCCGAGCGGATGATCGCCCGCTTCGTACGGTGGCACCACGAGAACCCGAGGAAACTGGTCGCCCTGGAACGCGAACTCACGGCCGCCGTCTCCGACACCGTCGCGATCAGGGGCCGGGTCGACCGCGTCGAACAGGACGAACGCGGCCGGGCCGTGATCATCGACCTCAAGACCGGGTCGTCCCCGCCCAAGGGCGACCTCCAGCGCAACCCCCAGCTCGGGGTCTACCAGCTCGCCACCGTGCTCGGGGCGTTCGCGAGATACGGCATGATCGAGCCGGGCGGCGCCGCCCTCGTCCAGGTGGGCAACGCCGCGGGCAAGGACGCGCCCGTGGCCAAGGAACAGGTGCAGCGGGCGCTCGGCGAGGACCCCGACCCCGGCTGGGCGAAGGACCTCGTGGACGAGGTGGCCTCCGGCATGTCGAGAGCCTCCTTCTCCGCCACCGTCAACGACGGCTGCCGCACCTGCGCCGTCAAGGGGAGCTGCCCGGTCAACGACCAAGGAGGCCAGGTGTGCTGACGCCGGAGGAACTCGCCGCCAAACTCGGGCTCCCGGCCCCCACACCCGAGCAGGCCGAGGTCATCAGGGCGCCGCTCGAACCCATGGTCGTCATGGCGGGCGCTGGGTCGGGCAAGAGCGAGACGATGGCGGGCCGGGTCGTGTGGCTGGTCGCCAACGGGTTCGTACGGCCGGAGCGCGTCCTCGGCCTCACCTTCACCCGCAAGGCCGCCGCCGAGCTGGCGGCCCGCGTGCGCAAGCGGCTCACCGCCCTCGTCGAGCACAAACTGATCTCCGCCGACCAGCTCGACGAGGAACCGACCGTCTCCACCTACCACGCCTACGCCTCGCGCCTGTTCACCGACCACGCGCTGCGCGAGGGCCTCGAACCCACCATGCGTCTGATCACGCCCGCGGTCGCCTGGCAGCTCGCCGCCCGGGTCGTCGCCGGATACGACGGGCCGATGGACAAGGTCGAGCTGGGCCCGCCGTCGGTCACCGCGGCCGTGCTGGAGCTGGCCGGTGAGCTGGCCGAGCACCTGCGCGAACCGGGCGACGTCCGCGAGACCGGCGAGTGGCTTCAGGCGCGTTTCGCCGAGCTCACCGGCAAGACCGTGCTGGCCCAGCGCAAGCCGCTCGCCACCCACGAGATCCGCACCCAGCTGCTGCCGCTCGTCGAGGCGTACCACCGGCTCAAGCGGTCACGCGAGGTCATCGACTTCGGCGACCAGATGGCGCTGGCCGCCCGCATCGCGATGCGGCACGCCGAAGTCGGGCAGATCGAACGGACGCGGTTCCCCGTCGTGCTGCTCGACGAATACCAGGACACGAGCCACGCCCAGCTCGCGCTGCTGCGCGCCCTGTTCTCCGGCGGCCACGCCGTCGCCGCCGTCGGCGACCCCTCCCAGTCGATCTACGGCTGGCGCGGCGCGTCCGCCGGCAACCTCACCAGGTTCCCGACCGACTTCCCCGCCGTCGGCGGCGACCCCGCCCCGGTGCGTCGCCTGTCGGTCAGCTTCCGCAACGGCGCCAACGTCCTCAAGGTGGCGGGCAACGTGCAGCTGCCGCTGCGAAACGAGCTCCGCGACGTCCCCGTGCTCACCCCCGGCCCGAGCCGCGTGGAACGCGGGCGCGTCGTCTGCGCCTTCCACGAGACCGCCGACGACGAGGCCCAGTGGGTCGCCGAGCGCGTATACACCCTGTTGGGCAAGGAGGAAGCCCCCGACGGGGCGCCGTGGGGGCGGGGCGAACGCGACAAGGTCAAAGAGAGCACGTGGGGCGGGCCCCTGGCGCTGCAACCCGGCGACATCGCGGTCCTCGCCCGCAAACGCGCCCAGTTCCCCGCGCTGCGCAAGGCGCTCGAAGCCAAGGGCATCCCCGTCGAGGTGGTCGGGCTCGGCGGCCTGCTCACCGTGCCGGAGGTGGCCGACATCGTCGCCACCCTGCGCGTGCTCTACGACCCCACGGCGGGAGACGCGCTGCTGCGGCTGCTCGGCGGAGTCCGGTGGCGCATCGGCCCCGCCGACCTGCGCATCCTCGGCGACCACGCGCGCGAGCTGACCAGGGAGAGCGCGAGCGGAGCCAGAAGGCCCAAGGACCCCGTCGAACAGGTCGCCGCCGACATGAGCGAAGAGCGCGGCAGCCTCGTCGACGCCCTGGACGAGCTGCCGGAACGGCCCGAGTGGCTTGAGCCGTACTCCCCGCTGGCCCGCGTGCGGCTCCTCGCCCTCGCCCAGGAACTGCGAGTGCTGCGGGCGCACGCCGGGCAGCCGCTGCCCGACCTCATCACCGAAGTCGAGCGGCGGCTCGCACTCGACATTGAGGTGGCGGCCCGGGCAGGCGGCTCCGGGGCGTTCGCCGCACGCGCCGACCTCGACGCCTTCCTCGACGCGGCGGCCCGCTTCGCCGGTGACGCCGAGGACCCGACGCTCGGCGCGTTCCTCGCCTACCTGAATGCCGCCGAGACCGAGGAGTTCGGCCTGGAGGCGGGCCGCGTCGGCGAGACCAACAGCGTCAAGCTCATGACCGTGCACGCCGCCAAAGGCCTGGAATGGCCCGTCGTCGTCGTCCCTGGCCTCTCACAGACCACCACCTCCAAAGGCACCATCGGCAAGGGCAGCCTGTTCCCGGCCAGCCCCCGCACCAACTCGCGGTGGACCGAGAACTTCCGCAAACTGCCCTACCCCCTGCGCGGCGACGCGGTCGACCTGCCCCGGCTCACCGGCCTCACCAGAGACGAGCTCGCCCACTTCGACGAGCGCAGCCGCGACCGGGACCTGCTGGAGGAACGGCGGCTCGCCTACGTCGCCGTGACCCGCGCGCACTACCTGCTCCTCGCCTCCGGCTACCGCTGGGGCACGGCCACGAGGCCCCTCGAACCGTCCGACTTCCTGCTGGAGATCCGGGCCGGGAGCGACGAGGTCGCGACCTGGGCGCCGGAACCCGCGGAAGGCGCCACCAACCCCCTCCTCGCCGAACCGCCCACCGCCGCGTGGCCGGTCACGGACGCGGGCCCGAACCACGTCGGCGTCGCCGAAGGCTCGCAGCTCGTCCAGGAGGCCCTCGCCGGGCAGCTCCACCCCGTCCACCAGAGCTCCGCCGTACACTCCTTCGACCGGGTGCGGGCCTGGGAGCGCGACGCCGAGCTGCTGCTGCTCGAACGGGAGCGCGGGCGCGTCCGCGGCGGCACCACCGTCGAGCTGCCCTCCCACCTGACCGTGTCGTCCCTCGTCACCCTGGCCGCCGACGCCGGCGAGCTCGCCCGCCGCATCCGCCGGCCCGTCCCCGTCAAGCCGGCGCCGCTGGCCCGCCGGGGCACCACGTTCCACCAGTGGCTGGAGACCCGCTGGGGGCAGCAGCGCCTCATCGACGACGTCGAGATGCCGGGCGCGGGCGACGAACCCACCGACAGCGAGATCGAGCTCGCCGACCTCCAGGCCAGGTTCGAAGAGAGCGAGTGGGCCACCCGCGAACCGCTCGACATGGAGGTGCCCTTCGAGACGATGATCGCCGACCGTCTGGTGCGCGGGCGCATGGACGCCGTCTTCCGCACCCCCGACGGCGGCTACGAGGTGGTCGACTGGAAGACCGGCGAACGTCCCCGGGGCCGCGCCGCGCGGGCCGCCGCCGTACAGCTCGCCGCCTACCGCCTCGCCTGGGCCGACCTCGCCGGCGTGCCCGTCGACACCGTGCGCGCCGCCTTCCACTACGTACGGCACGGCGTCACCGTGCGCCCCGTCAACCTCCTCGACGCCGCCGGCCTCGTCGCCCTGATCGAATCCGTCCCCACCGCTTAAGCACGGCCTCGGGCCTTTGTACGTGGCTCGCGCAGAAGCACCCTGGTCACGCGGACCTGCCCTCACCACTCGTCGTCGTTCGTCCCGCAGTGACCGGGCGACGTGGTGAACCAGCGTGCGGGAGACGTCGAGCATGGCACGATGAGCAATCACGTGGAGCCTCTCGGCGGTTGTGCTTTCTTGTGGTGAGAACTCATCTACCGGAGGCTCCACGTCCATCCCCGGCCTTCGACGACTTCTCCCGAAAGGCCCGAAACGCCATCACGGGCGTCCCGAATATCCCCAATCGCCCTAATTATTTCCCTGAGATCACCTCACTGCCAGAACTGTCACATCCCGATCGCGCTTTCCGCCGCATCCCAGAGCCGCAGTGGTCCGTGCTGGCGCACAGTCCAGGCGTTGGGGGCGATTGGACGACAGCACGTGAAATCCGGGGCACAGTCCCAGCGGTGTGATCACGGCGGGAGGTCGCGCCAGCGTTCGGCCGACGCCAGGCCGTCCAGGCTGATCCGCTCCAGGAACGCACCGCCCCTGGCCAGGCGGCGTCCCACGGGCGTGTCGAGCCCGAGCGTCTCGCCGGCCGCCTTCGCGGTCTCCGCCGCCGCGAGCGTCTGCCGCGAGCTGATCACCGTCGAGTGGTACCAGGCGTCGTCGTCGACCACGTAGATGTCGCGCCGCCGCTGCGGATCGCGTTCGCGTCTGATCAGGCCCTGCTGGGTCAGGTAGCCCACGGCCATGGAGATCGAGGCGGGACTGACTTTCAGCCCGCGCGACAGCTCGGCCGCGGTGAGCCTGCCGTCCTCGCTCAGCCACAGGCCGATGAGCACGCGCGCCATCATCTTCGGCAGGCCCATCCCGATCGCCATCTCGACGGCTCCTTCTTCCACCTCGAAGACCTTGCGGTCCCGGGGGTCGGCCTCGGGGGAACGGGCCGGGGTGCCGCGCCGCGCCCGTCGCGCCGCCGCTTGGTGCGCCCGCTCGGGCCGGTAGTCGTTGGGGCCGCCGTTGCGGCCGACCTCGCGGCTGATTGTCGAGGTCGGCCGGTCCAGCCGCCTGGCGATCTCGGCGTAGGAGCGGCCTTCGGCCAGGCCGGTCGCGATGCGCTGGCGGTCCTGTCGGGTCAACCTTCCTTCTGGCATGACGTCATTATTGCGTTCGACGCCATGCAATGCAACGTTTCATTGCATTCATCTTCATTGCCAACGCATCAGTATTTCGGCTTTGAACTGCACTTATGTGTTTCGATTGATTGACGGAATGTCTGAAAGCAACGTAGCTTTCAATTATGTCGAACACGTACTATCGCGACGAGCCGGTCACCCCGTCCCTCGACCGCGCACCCGCCTGTCCCTTCGATCCCGCCCCTTCGCTCACCGCCCTGCGCGCAGAGCAGCCGATCGCCCGCCTGGCCCCGCCCGAGGGCGCCCCCGGCATCTGGGTGATCACCGGATACGACCTGGTCCGCCGGATCCTCTGGGATCGGGGGTGAACACGATGCGGACCTTCGTCTCGGTGACGGGGCTGCGTAAGTCCTACGGCGCCCACCGCGTCCTGGACGGCATCGACCTCACCATCCCGCAGGGCACCGTCTTCTCACTGCTCGGCCCGAACGGCGCGGGCAAGACCACCACGGTGCAGATCCTGTCCACCCTGATCAAGGCCGACGCGGGCGAGGTCTGGGTGGCCGGGCACGACCTGGCCAAGGAACCCGACGAGGTGCGTGCCGCGATCGGCGTCACCGGCCAGTTCTCCGCGGTCGACAGCTTCCTCACCGGCGAGGAGAACCTGCGGCTCATGGCCGACCTGCTCCACCTCGGCCGAGCCAAGGGTCGCGAGCGCGCCCGCGAACTGCTGGAGCGCTTCGACCTTACCGACGCCGCGCGCAAGCCCGCGGCCACCTACTCGGGCGGCATGCGCCGCCGGCTCGACCTCGCCATGACCATGGTCGGCACGCCCAGGCTCATCTTCCTCGACGAACCGACCACGGGTCTGGACCCGCGCAGCCGCCGCACCATGTGGCAGATCGTCAGGGACCTCGTCCAACAGGACGGCGTGACCATCTTCCTGACCACCCAATACCTGGAGGAAGCCGACGAACTTGCCGACCGCATCGCGCTGCTCAGCCAGGGCCGGCTGGTGGCCGAGGGCACCCCTGAGGAGCTCAAGCGAATGGTTCCCGGCCGCCACATCGTCGTACGCTTCGCCGACCCCGACGGCTACCGCAGGGCGGCCGACCACGTCGGCGCCACCTCCAGCAACGACGCGGCGCTCACCGTCCAGATCCCCGACTCCGGCGGAGTCAGGACGCTGAGGAAGCTCCTGGAGTGGCTGGACACGCATGCCGTCGAGGTCGCCGAGCTGTCGGTGCACACCCCCGACCTGGACGACGTCTTCCTCACCCTGACCCAGGAGCCCTCGACCAAGGAGCCCTCCCGATGAGAGCGGTCACCGACTCGGCGACGATGCTGCGGCGGCAGGTCAAACACATCTGGCGCTACCCCACGCTGATCCTCACGTTCGCGGCCGTGCCCGTGGTGTTCCTGCTGCTGTTCGTCTACGTCTTCGGCGGCACCATGGGCGCGGGCATCGGCGGCGACCGCGCCGCCTACGTCAGTTACCTCACCCCCGGCATTTTGATCACGACGATTGTCGGGGCGGCGCAGGGGACCGCGATCTCGGTGGCGACCGATATGACCGAGGGCATCGTCGCCAGGTTCAAGACCATGGCCATCGCCCGCGTCTCGGTGCTCACCGGGCACGTACTCGGGGCGATGGTTCAGACATTCCTCGCGATTGCCATGGTGACCGTGGTGGCGTTGCTGATCGGGTTCCGCCCGTCCGCTTCGGTGCTGGACTGGCTCGGCGTGGTCGGTGTGCTGGCCATGTTCACCTTCGCGATCACCTGGCTGTCGGTCGCGCTCTCCGTGTCCAGCAAGAACGTGGCCACGGCCAGCAACCTGCCGATGCCGCTGATGCTGCTCCCGTTCCTCGGCAGCGGCTTCGTCCCGACCGAGTCGATGCCGGCCGGTTTGCGCTGGTTCGCCGAGCACCAGCCGGTCACCCCCGTCATCGAGACGCTGCGCGCGCTGCTGGCCGGGCGTCCGGCCGGGTCCAGCTTCCTGGAGGCGGCTCTATGGAGCGCGGGCATCGCCCTGGTCAGTTATCTGTGGGCACGCAGGCTTTACAACCGGTGAGGGTGGACGTGTCTAAAGGCACTCTTCCAGCACTTGGCCTGCTGGTTCTCGCGCCGCTGGTCGGCGAGTATCTGCTGGGCAATATCGCCATCAACGCCCTACCGATGATCATCGGGCTGATTCCGCTCTATGGCGGTGGCGCGCCGCTGATCCGCGAGGTCGCCCGCCGGTGGCGGCCGTCGCCCTGATCATCGCCGCGTTCCTGTCCGTTCGATTCCGCCCCCTCCGTTCGGCCACGCCGCCGCCGCCGGCCTCGTCGCCCTGATCGAATCCGTCCTTACCGCTTAAGCACGGCCCGCGGCACGGATGACGACTGCTGCGAAAAGCATCGCGATCAGTGCCATGAGCGCCTGCATCAGGTTGCCGGCGAAGAGCAGCAGGGCGAACAGGATGAGCGCGGTTCTGCGGCCGGTCCCCGAGCGCGGCGCCGCTCCCGCCGCGGCGAGGAGGAAGGCCAGGGTGAGGATGATGTGCATGGCGAGGTCGTCCACGACCGGCCAGTCCAGGTTGCTGAGGACGAGCGTCGCGACGCCGGCGGCCATCCAGGACGCGACCACGGCGGGGCGCAGGCGAGCGGACGCGGGCGATGGAGCGAGCGTCACGAGGATGGCGATCCATGTGGGGGGCGAGGTGAGAACGAAGACGAGGAGCTCGACGGCTCCGGCGTCGATGTAGAAGGGGGCCACGCGAGGTGCGCGGGGGACGGGCCCGACGTCGCTCTCCGGGCTGGCGACCAGCCAGACGTAGAGAACCGCCCACGTCCAGGCGAATCCGGCCGCGGCCTTCCGGCCCATCCCCGACAGGGCAAGCGCCGCGATCAGCGCGTAGGGGATCGCGAAAACGAGGGACCGCCCTAAATTCCACCACAACGCGGACAATCCCATGGGATCCCAGCGCCAGGTCATCGCGTACACGACGCCGGACGCGACTCGGGCCGTCTCGATCGTGATGAGCATGAGCGGCCCGAGGATCGCGGCGACGTTGACGGCCTGACGCCAATGGGGGGCCGAAGGGGCTCCCACCGCGTGGTTCCACCTCACCCGCAGCCCGCCGCGCACCAGGTCGACAACGTCTGCCATGCCGGGACGGCGCTGAGAAGGGACCGCGTCGGCCATCAGGACCGCGAGCATCTCCTCCTCGTGGACGGCGCGGTGGTGCCGCGGATACCAGCGCAGCAGCCTGCGGTAGTGGCCCTCCAGGGACGTCACGGTGTCCCCTGGATGAGCGCGCTCCGGGGTGCCCGCAGCCGGGTGAAGGCGACGTCGGTGTTGCGGCGCAGCCGTTCGGCCTCGGCCGTGAGGCGGGCGGCACCTGCGGCGGTGAGGCGGTAGTAGCGCCGCGCCCGCCCGTCGACGATCTCCTCCCGGTCGGTCTCGATGAGACCTTCACCGTGGAGGCGGTCCAGCGCGGCGTACAGGGTGCCGGCGCGGAGCCTCACCTGCCCCTCGGAGATCTCCGTGACGTCGGTGATGATGCCGTAGCCGTGCCGGGGGCCGTCGGCGAGGGCCGTGAGGATGAGGAACGTCGGTTCCTGCATCGAACGGATAGTCATGTGATCTTTATATACAGATCGACTTCGCCGTGTCCGGGGTTTCCCGAGACGGCTAGGATTCCGGCGGACCCAAGATCGGGGCCTGGAGACGCGACCCTGGGAGGCTCGTTGGACGCCATGACCGCACGTGCCCACGAGCTTGCGCGAGGCGGGCGGCTGCCGGCGTTCGTCTACGATCTCGACGGGCTGGCCGCCCACGCCGCCGCCGTACGGCTGGCGCTCGGAGAGGTGGAGCTCTACTACGCGGTGAAGGCCAACCCCGACCCGGAGCTGCTGGCGGTGCTGGCGCGGCAGGTGGACGGGTTCGAGGTGTCGTCGGGCGGCGAGCTGGCCCACGTGGCCCGCGTGCTGCCCGGTGCGCGGGTGGCGTTCGGCGGGCCGGGGAAGACCGACGTCGAGCTGCGGGCGGCGGCGGGCACGCACCGGGTGCACGTGGAGAGCCCGGGCGAGCTGCGCCGCCTGCTGGCGATGGGAGTCGCCGCCGACGTGCTGCTGCGGGTCAACCTGGACGTCCCGATCGCGGGGGCGTCCCTCGCGATGGGGGGCGGGGCCACGCCGTTCGGCATGGACCCCGCGGGCGTCGACGAGTGCGTGTCCCTGCTCGCCGGGCAGGAGGGGGTACGGCTGCGCGGCGTCCACGCCCACCTCGCCAGCGGGCTCGACGCGGACGACCTGCTGGGGCTGGCGGAAGCCGTACTGGCTTATGCGCGGGGGCTCGGTGTCACTGAGATCAACCTGGGCGGCGGCATGGCGGTCTCCTACGCCGACCCGGCCGACCTGTTCGACTGGGTCGCGTACGGCGAGGGCCTCGCCAAGCTCCGCCGGCGCGGCGAGACGCTGCGCGTGGAGCCGGGCCGCGCGCTGACGGTGTACTGCGGGCGCTACGCCACCCGCGTGATCGATGTGAAACGCGTCTATGGCGAGCTGTTCGCCGTGGTCGCGGGCGGCACCCACCACATCCGCACGCCCGCCACCAAGGGCCATGACCAGCCGGTGGTGCCCAGTGCCTCCGGGGAGCCGGTCACGATCGTCGGCCAGCTCTGCACGCCGAAGGACCAGTTGGCGGCCCGCGTGCCGATCGCCCTCGCCCCCGGGGACGTGGTGGAGTTCGCGATGGCGGGCGCTTACGCGTGGAACATCTCCCACCACGATTTCCTCATGCACCCGCACCCGGCCTTCTCCTACGTGGGCTCCTCCACGGGCGGCTCCTGCAGGTCGGAGCCCGCCAGCGGGTTGGCCACCGGCACATAGCCCGCGGCCCGGTCGGCGGCGCGGGCCCACCGCACCGACAGGTTGGCCTTGGCGGGCAGCGGTGCCCCCGCGAGCAGCGCCGGCAGCGGCGCGGGACGCCCCCGCCGCTCCGCGTACGCCGACAGCACCGACCTGGCCGCGGCCCACAGGTCGCTCAGCAGCCTCCGGGGGTCGTCCTCCCGGGCCGATTCGGCGACCGTGGCTGCGATCTCGGTCAGGTGGTTGACCATCAGGCAGTAGGCGACGCGGTTCCAGCCGGGCTCGGCCGCGTAGGTGAGGCCGGCCGCCACCCGCTCGGGCAGCCCTGACACGTCGTGCCTGCCCGCCACCAGCTTGGTGCCCTCCATGTCGCGGAAGATCACCTGGACCGGCATGCCGGTGCCGTCCACACCCACCAGCACGTTCTGCAGGTGCGGTTCGAGCACCACCCCGTGCCGCAGGTAGGCGTCGAGCACGGGCGGAGCGACCAGCCTCACGTAGGCCGTCCACCACCCGACGGGGTCGGCCGCACGCCGCTCCTCGCAGAACTCCGGCACCTCACGCGTGGCGAGCGCGCCCGCGAGCAGCGGCGTGACCCCCGGCCCGCACACCGCCCACGGCCCCTCCCGCACGATCACGCCGAGCCCCTCAAGCAGCGGCAGCCCCAGCGACGCCGACCGGTAGCCCGGCTCCCGCAGTCGCGACGTGCCTGGGAAGTCCTCGGCGAGGGCGTCGAACACCGGACCGAGCCGCGTGTCGAGCTCGACCGCTCCCTCCAGCTCGTACCACGCGTTCTTCCGCACGCAGTTCGTGATCCGCACATCGACGGAGAACTTCAGGCAGACGCCTGTGACCGGCTCGTACACGGTGCGGACCGACGATGTCGGCACCACATGGCCGCTGCTCGGCCCGAGGTCCACCAGCAGTCCGTCGGCGATGGGCCCGGCCAGGCGCGGCCGGAGCAGCTCGACCTGCCAGGGGTGGGCGGGCAGCAGCGCGTAGCCGGGCGGTGCCGTACCGAGCGCGTCGAACGCCTTGCCGTCGCCGCCTTCGGCGACCACGTCGTCGCGTACGGCGAGCATCCGCAGCGGGAAGCTCGCATGCGCCTCCGGCGCGTAGGCCAGCCAGTCGGACCCGCCTCTGGCCTTGGGGGAAGGGTGGAACGGGTGGCCGAACACCAGCGCCTGCTCGGAGGCCAGCCACGGGTCGGCCGGGGCCGACGCCTCGGCGCGCGCCGCGACCAGCCGCTCGATCGCCTCCCTGCTCGCCGCGACCTGGCCCGCGAACTCGTCGTTGCGTTCGCCGGCTCCGTGCGATCCGGCCTCGTGCGATCCGGCTCCGTGCGCCCCGGCCTCGCCGCTGTGTTCGCCGAGCTCGGCCTCCACCAGGGCGACCAGCTCGTCCGAGGTCAGCTCGTGCCACGCGCCGTCCTCCAGCCGCTCGGCGGGCCCGCCGAAACGCAGGGCCGCGCCCCCGCCCGCCCGCACCCGCAGCAGCGTCCCCGCGACCCGCACCATGAGGTACGGCTCCGCCGGCCACACCTCGCCGTGGGGTGCCGCCACCTCACGCACACAGCAGCGCAGCAACGCGGACAGGGTCGCGCGCTCGGCGACCGCGCCAGTGGATTCGAGCACGTCGAACATATGAACGTTGTCCCTCGTATGGGTGGTTGTGCGGTCAGCCATGCCTATCGGCCGGGGTGGGTGTCGGCCGTGAGAAGTCCTGTCAGGAGAAGCCGTGCTACGAGACGCGCCCGGACACGCCGTGCCCCTGCCCGTGCCCCTGCCCGTGCCCCGGCCCGTGCCCTGGCCCGCGCGCGGGCGTGTGCCGCCCTTCGGGGGCGGGCTCCTGCCGTTCGCGGCGCTCGTGCAGGGGAACCAGCGCGAAAGGACCACAGCGGTCCATATGCGCGCCGCCGCGCGGCCGGCGGAGATAGTTGGGGCCGCTGGTCCCGTAGAACTTGTTGACGTCGCGGGCGCCGCTGCGCGCCTTGTCCACCAGCGTGCCCGCCGTGACCATCGACTTGCCGATCAGCCGGGCCGCGTCCAGCGTGCGCGCCCGCAGCAGACGGGCCATCGGGTCGTCGCCGTGCTCGTCGAGCGCCTCGGTCAGCGTGCCGCGCACCAGCGCCGAGGCCCGCGCGTGCGGCAGCGCGTGAAACGCGATCGCCGCGGCGGCCAGGTGCAGTGTGATCGTCACGAAGACGTCTGCCAGCGCGTGCGGGTCGTCGGTCAGCATGCGTTCGTCGGTGAACGACGGCACCGTGATGCCGGCCATGCGCAGCCGGGCGGGGGAGGCCAGCAGGCCGTCGTTGTCCTTGACCAGCAGGCGAGGCGGGCCGTCGCCGTACACCAGCGAGAGATTCTGCTGGTGTGCTTCCAGCGCCACGCCGTATTTCACGAACAGCGTCACATTCCAGCGCATGAGCAGCCGCAGATAGCCCTCCACCAGGGCCGCCTCGTCGCCGCATGCGCGGGAGGCGGCGACCTCCGCCAGCACCGTGCCGCCCCGGGGCGAGGGCGCGAGCAGCGACGCCACCGGCACGATCTCCCCCTCGGGGAGGCGGCGCAGCAGCCAGCCGAGGTATTCGTGGCCCGCGTGGGCGTACGTCTGCTCGTCTCCCAGCGACACGGCGAGCCCGGGTTCGGCCGCCAGCACCTCGCGCAGCATCCGCTCCGCCGCCGCGCCGTCGGCCAGCGTGCCGGGTTTGATGGAACGGCGGTTGCGCAGCCCGAGCGTGCTCGTGGTGAGCGGCAGCTTCAGATGGGTGCGTGGCGACAGCTCCACCGTGCGCATCGACAGCGTCGGGCGCACCAGGGCACGCGCCTCCGGCGCCACCACGACGCCCGGTATCTCGGCGAGCGCCGGCACCGTCAGCGGATGCACGGGGAACAGCGCGTGCGTGCCCGAGATATACGGCGGCAGCCCCACGTCGGCGGCCTCGACCCCGAGGGTGTCCGCGCCGCCGGCCTGCCGCACCCGTTCGCGGGGGACCGCCGCCCAGCGCAGCGCGAACCTCGGCGCGAACTCGGGGGCGTAGGCGACCAGTTCGCCCGCGCCGAGGCCGGTACGGGCGCGGGCCGTCGGATAGACGGGGTGGTCCACGAAGGCCGCCACCGTCTCGCGCGCGATGAGCGACTCCCGCGGGTCGTCCCGCAGGGCGGCCAGCACGCCGGGGCTGTGCTCGTCGTGGAGCCGCAGGCTCGCCAGCGCTTCGCGGCACTCCTCGGCGAAGGCCAGCACCCCCGCCTCGTCGGCCGGATCGGCCACGGCCCACAGCGTCGCGAGCACCTCGTTGAGCGTCAGCGACTCGTCGGCGCCCACCACGAAGTCCTGGTAGAGCGAGCCTGGCGACAGCCGTACGATCCTTCCCGAGGCCAGCACCAGCTCCACGCCGACCTTGTCGCGGGTGACGCGCCTGCCGAGCCCGCCGTAGTCCTCGCGCAGCAGGGCGTTCAGCACTCTGGCGGCCAGATAGGTCTCGCGCGCGCTCATGAGATGGTCCACCCCCGTGTGGTCTGGAACGCCGTGACGGCCGCGTCGACCTCGGCGCGGCCCGGCCCGATCACGCGGAGCAGGCCGAGGTAGTCGCGGTTGGTGCCGGTGTGCTCGATCCTGTCGCCTTCGGCCCGCAGCGGCCGGTGCCACAGCCGCACCGGCCCGGCCGTCTCGGAGTCGACCGGGGGCGCCGCGCGGGTCACCAGTCCGGCGCGGTCGGCGACCAGGCCGAGTGCCGCGCCGTGGACCGCGCGGTTGGCGGTGCCTCCGGCCGTAGCGCCGGCCGTGGCGTTGGCTGTGGTGTTGGCTGCGCCGTTCAGTGGGGGGCTCGGTGGCGCGGTCGGCAGCCCCTCGCCGAGGTGCACCCGCAGGATCCACTCGTGCAGCGGCACCCCGAGCAGGTCGGCGAGGAGGAAGTCGCAGTCGTCGCCGATCAGCCGGTAGTTGATCTCGATGATGCGGGGGCCGCTCTCGGTGACGACGTATTCCGTGTGGCACGCCCCGAACCCCACCCCGAGAGCGCGCAGGGCGCCCAGCACATGCTCGTGCGGCCCGTCGGGGTGCCAGTCCAGCCGCTCTTCCACGAAGTACGGCAGAGGCCCGAGCGTCGTCGTGAACCCGCCGAGGACCAGAGGTTCCGCGCCGCCGTCCGCGCCGAGCGTCTCCAGGGTGTGCAGCGGCCCGGCCAGGTATTCCTCGACCACGAGCGACTCGCCGGGTCTGCGGGCCCGGATGGCCTGGACCGCGTCGGCCAGCTCGGCGGAGGTCTCCACGTAGACGACGTCCTCGCTGGCGACCCCTTCGCGGGGTTTGACCACCGCGGGCAGCGGCACGTCGGAAGGTACGGCGTCGCCGGGGGACAGCCGCGCCGAACGCACGGTCTCGACCCCGGCCCTGGCGAGCTCGCGCCGCATGAGCGCCTTGTTCTTGGCGGTGGCGCACGCGCGCCAGTCTTTGCCGGGCAGCCCGAAGTAGGAGGCGGCCAGCGCGGTCTCGGCCTGGATGTGGTCGGAGTTGGTGAACACCGCCTCGGGGGCGTGGTGGTGGGCGATGACGTCGATCACGGCTCGGGGGTCGCGGACGTCGCAGCCGATGACCTCGGCGCCCATGGCTCTGTAGTCGTCCGGCCGGTCGGTGAGGATCGTCACCTCGCGGCCGAGTGCTCGGGCGGCGGGCAGGAACCCGTCGGTGACCGAGCCGGTCGTTTTCATCGTGGTGAGATACAACCGCAACGGGACACCTCTGCGAGCTCAGGTAAGGCTAACCTAACTCATGGAATCATAGTCTGCCCTAGATCATCGTGCCGCTCCCTGGAGGTGCTTTTTCCGGGTTCTTGGTCGGCGTCACCGGTCGGCGTCACCGGTCGGCGTCGGGGGTCGGCATTAGTGGGGCGGGACCGCTGGGGGTGTCGGCGGGCGGTTCGTTCGGGTGGGTGCGGGCCCCGCCGGCAAGGCTGTCGGAGAGGGTGTCGGAGAGGGCGGGGAATGCCCGCAATTACGCGGATATGTCGGCGTATCGCGATAACTGTGCTGATGGCGGCCTATGTCTGGAGGGCCTGATCGCTATGGCGACCTTCTAGGATGGTCGGGTCTGTGGGAAGGGAAGCGCGTGGAAATTCCAGCGGAAGAAGAACTCATCGGACCGCTGCTCCTCGCGCGCAGCGCCGTCGACCGGTCGGCGGCGCTCAGAGACGACGACGAGTGGCTCAAGCGGGCGTGGGCCGACGACCGCAGCAGGGTCCTTGTGATCCACGAAGGCCGCACCCTCGTCCGCAGGACGGGCGACGAGTTCGCGATCGAGCTGCTGGGTCCCGCCGAGGCGCCCCCCGGCCCCCACTACCTGCTCGGCGTCGGCGACGGCGGCGTCGCCTACTTCGCGGTGTCCGCCCCCTTACCCGGCCAAGGCGAGCCGCAGACGCGGGTCTTCAACCCGGTCTCGCCCGGCTCCGTCCCCGAGGACCGCGCGGTCGCCCTCGGGCTGCGCCGGGCGGGCGCCCTCCTCGGAGACAGGGACGCCGGCCTGCTGGTCTACGCCGTCGCCCTGGAGGCGTGGCACGCCACGCACGAGTTCTGCCCGCGCTGCGGCAGCCGTACGAAGATCGCCGGTGGGGGCGCCACCCGCCTGTGCCCGCGCGACGCCAGCACGCACTTCCCCCGTGTCGACCCCGCGGTGATCATGTTGGTCCACGACGACGAGGATCGCGTGCTCTTGGCGCGGGGGCCGAACTGGCCGCAGGGCCGCTACTCGATCCTCGCGGGGTTCGTCGAGCCGGGTGAGTCCCTGGAGCGCGCGGTGATCAGGGAGGTCGCCGAGGAGGTCGGCGTCGCGGTGACGTCCCCCCGCTACCTCGGCAGCCAGCCGTGGCCGTTCCCGCGCAGCCTGATGCTCGGGTTCTTCACCCGCGCCGTCACCACCGAGGTGCGCTGCGACCCCCACGAGATCGCCGAGGCCCGCTGGTTCACCCGCGCCGAGCTGGCCGACGCCCTCGCCTCGGGCGAGGTACGGCTCCCGCCCGAGGTCTCGATCGCGCGGCGCTTGATCGAGACCTGGTTCGGCGAAAAACTCACCGGCGACTGGTGAGCGGTCCGATGAGTGGTCCGATGAGTGGTCCGATGAGTGGTCCGGTGAGCGGCGCAGGTCGCGTACGGCTTCAGCGCCGCGGCGGCCTGCGCACATAGACCGGCTGCCCCTTGTGCACCAGGTGGTGCAGGTTGTGCGCCACGTTGAGGGGCAGGCGCACGCACCCGTGCGACGCCGGATACAGCGGCACGGACGTCGACCCGTGCATCGCGATGCCGCCGCGGAAATACATGGGCTTGTACATACTGCCGAGCGGCCCCGTCTGCCAGCCGTTGTTCTGCCGGTAGACCCGGTAGTCCCCGACCGGGGTGATGGCGTAGCCGCAGCGGCCGTTGTGGCAGTACCTCCGCTGCGCCCCGGTGGAGATGTGGGTCGTCAGCGCCAGCCTGTTCCTGCGGTAGACGTGCATGAGCTGGCGGGTCAGGTTGATCTCGACCCGCTTGGGCGCCGCCGCGGTCCGCACCAGTGGCCGGGGCACGCGTCCGCGGTCCAGCGCCCGCCACGTCTTCGGGCCGACCGCCGCGGTCGGCCTCAGGCGGTTCGCCTTCTGCAGAGCCCACACCGCCATGATGGTCGACGGGTTCATGCACCCTGTCACATATCCCGGGGCGTAGCGCAGTCTGATCAGCCGGCGCTGGAGATCGGCGACGATCCGCCCGCAGTCGCCCTGGAACAGGGTCGGCCGTGGGCGTGAGGTCGCCGCGGCCTCCGTCGCGACGGCCAGCAGAGGGAGGCCCGTCAGCGTGGTCGAGGCGAGCAGCAACGACCAGCGGCGGGCCCATGCTCCGGGCGGGCGTGGAACGCACGGACCGCCCGCACCGGCACGCTGAGCGCGCTCGGCCGCCGAGCACGCCGCGGATCGGTCCGCGTGAAGCTTTCCGTGGGTTCGTCGGTGATTTCTGTGGCGGGTCGACCGGTGGTGCGGCGCGGCCTTATGCGACTCCGCTGTTCTAAGGAAATCCTGTCTGCGCATACTTCCTCGATCCAGATTTGTCGTCTTCTGCCAGCGCGTGGCCGTCTATATCACTGGCGATGATGATCAACGACCATAGAGCGGGCTGGATGGGGTTATTCCGCAATCGGAAGTTCTTGAATCCTTGTCCCGATTATCCTGTTCGACCTGTCCGAATCGTGCGCATAAATGGCGATTTCACGTGAAGTGTCCTACGCAATCATTTCACAGTGGGATAGGGGAATGTTCGCCATTTCCGAATATCGCTCGGGGGAGTATAAAAAGAATAAGAGGTGTTTTGTTGACCTTGCTACGGGCACAGAAGCGATATTGACGCCCTATCCATGCTGATCGGGGGAACAGCAATTATGGGTATAACTCCTACATTCGCGGGCGGCGGTGGCAAGAAGGTATTCGCTACCCTTGCTGGTGCCGCATTCGCGAGCGTTCTCGCGCTGGGGGCCGGCCACAACGCCGCCTTCGCCGCGACCGGCGCCGCGACCATCCATACCGCCGGTGCCAAGGCCGGGACCTTCAAGGCCGTCGGCTTCAAGGCGGCGAACGGCGCGATCGCCGTACGCTCTTCCGCCGTGCGGCCCGCTGATTCCGACCGGGAATCGCACGTCGAGGGCATCGTCTGGTTCGACGCCAACAAGAACGGCGAGCGCGACAGGGACGAGCCCGGCATCGAAAACGTCAAGGTCGTGGCGAAGGACAAGAACGAGGACGAGGCCGGGGAAACGACCACCGACCGCGACGGTAAATTCAGGCTCGCGATTTCCGACGACGGATCCTTCGAGATCTGCTTCGAGCCGCGCGAAGCCCGTAACCTTCCGTCCGAAGTCAGGGGCGAGAATCTACACCCGGTCAAGCAGAGCAGGCATTCGCACGTCAACAAATGCAAGTGCATCTGGGTGAAGGCGCGGTCAGGCCGTACGGCTTTCGTGGACGCCGGTTTCCACAATGACCCGAACGGCACGCATCACAAGGACTGCCGTCACAAGCACCATGAGCGTGACCACCACGTCCATCACCCGCGACACCACCATCACCACAACCGTCACCATCACCACAGGGACCAGCACCATCACCATCAGCACTGCAACCGGGGCCACTGCCACGCCGAGCACGGGTACCGCGATGAGATTAAGCGCGGCTGGGTGAGCTACGGCGGCGGCGGCCACCACGTCCGCAGCGAGAAGCCCTCGCTGCGCAGGCACGGCCGCGGCGGCCACGTCCGGAGCTGCAGCGGTCATAACTGCGGCGCCAAGAAGGTCTGGTACGAGCGTCGGCTCCAAGGCTTCCGCCACGACGGGCACCACGCTCACCATGACCGGCATGCCCACCACGGGCACCGCCACCACAGGCACCACCACCGGCACCACCCGCACCACCACCGTCACCACCATGGTGAACACCACCAGTAGTGACGCCGAACGGTCACATGTGACCGCCACGGCATAACGATCCCGGCGCGGTCGGCTTCGAGCCGACCGCGCTGGGCGCGTTCTCAGGGGCTCGGCAGTGCGTACGGCGGTGCCGTACGCACTGCCGTACGCACGGGCCGCCGCCGAGGGCGGCGGGCGGTCAGACGGTGGTGAGCCGGGCCTTGATCTCGATGACCGAGGGATTCGTGGCCGAGCTGCCGTCGGGGAAGAGCACCGTGGGAACGACCTGGTTGCCGTTGTTGACGCTCATCACGAACGAGGCCGCTTCGGGGTTGGCCTCGATGTCGATCTCACGATACGAGATGCCCTCGCGGGTGAGCTGGCTCTTGAGCCGCTTGCAGGGACCGCACCAGCTGGTGGTGTAGACCGTGAGCGCCATGACTTTCCCTTCGCGTCCATCCGGCGTTGGCGCTCACTGGTAACAAAGCGACAGGCTGTCATCTTCCCGGGGAGAAGTCCCGAACGCCTGTATAGTCCAGAAAATGTCGAATGCCCGGTTTTAGCGGTCGGAGCGGGTGTCGCTGACCCGTCGGCTGATCCAGCGCTGCACCTCGTCGGCCACACCGAAAGTGCGGTAGAGCGGTGAGCTGTGGACCGTGCCGGGCACCGAACGCACGGTCATGTTGACACCGGCCTTGTTGAGCGCCGACTTGAGCGCCATGCTCTGCCGCGGCGGGACGAACTCGTCCTCGGAGTGGACCGAGAACATCGGCGCGTCACCGCGGCTGGCGTGCCACGACACCTCCATGCTCGCCCAGACGCGCGAGCACCTGCCCTTCGGCTCGCACCCGCCCGCCAGGCGGATCGCGGCGTCGCGCAGACGGACCTTGAGCGGGTCGAGCGTGTCGGCGCCGTCCTGGTAGGCGCGCAGCGGCGACACGACCGGGGAGACGCCGACGACCCCCTTGAGGCCGGGGACGCCGTTGCCGTACGTTCCGACCGAGGCCGCCACATGGCCGCCCGCGGAGAAGCCCACGATCACGTAGTTGTCCGGGTCGAACGCCCACCGCGCCGCGTGCCGCCGCGCCGTGGCGATGGCGTCGAGCGCGTCGACGCGCTGCGCCGGCCAGGCCGCGTCGCCGGACAGGCGGTAGTTGAGGTTGAAGACCGTGTAGCCGAGCTCGGTGTAGCTGCGGGTGATCTCGGTCATGTACTTCTTGTCGCCGCTGGACCACCAGCCGCCGTGGATCAGGAACACGCCCGGCCGCTTCTGGCCGCCGTCCGTCGGCCACCAGATGTCCATCTTCTGTCTGCGGTGCGGCCCATAGGACACCTCGGTCACCGAGGTGCCCGGCGGGGGATCGATCGCGCCGGAAGTGACGGGCGGAGGCGGGGGAGTCGGCTCACCCCATTGTGTCGAAGACGCCTGCGCTGCCGTCGGCATGATCGCCACGGTGGTGAGTGCCAAAGCACTCAACATAACCGCAGTTCGCACAGACCTCGTCCTTCCCCCACGTTTACCGAGACGCCCCCCATTGTGGGGGACATGACCAAGAGTTTGCACCTTGGAGACCGCATGTCGCGTGCTGTCTCCCCGCACGACCTGAGGTGATCTCCTGGAAGGATGGTCCCGTAGGACCCGTACGACGACCGTAAGGAGCTTCGTGTGCCCCACGACGACGCGCTTTCCGGTCTGGACCCTGAGCAGACGGCGGTCGCCGAGGCCGTCTCCGGCCCCGTGTGCGTTCTCGCGGGGGCGGGCACCGGCAAGACCCGCGCCATCACCCACCGCATAGCCCACGCCGTCCGCAGCGGCGTCGTCGAGGCCCAGAGCGTGCTCGCGGTGACGTTCACCACGAGGGCCGCCGGGGAGTTGCGCCGGCGCCTCGCCGAACTCGGCGCCCCCGGCGTGCAGGCCCGCACCTTCCACGCCGCCGCCCTGCGTCAGCTCACCTACTTCTGGCCGCGCGTCATCGGCGGCGAGGCGCCCTCCGTCATCGAATCGAAACTTCCGCTTCTCGTGGAAGCGTGCAGGGTGGTACGGCGGAGCCCCGAGCGCGCCGAGCTCCGCGACATCGCCGCCGAGATCGAATGGGCCAAAGTCACCCAGCTCAGCCCCGAGGACTATAAGACGGGCGTGGCCAAGGCGGGCCGTACACCCCCCGTGCCCGCCGACGAGGTCGTCCGGCTCTACGAGGCATACGAGCGGCTCCGCCGCGAGCGCCACCTCGTCGACTTCGAGACCATCCTCGAACTCACCGCCGCCGTCATGACCGAACACGCCGAGGTCGCCGCCCAGATCCGCGGGCAATACCGCCACTTCGTCGTCGACGAATACCAAGACGTCAACCCGCTGCAGAAACTGCTGCTCGACACCTGGCTCGGCGGGCGGGACGACCTGTGCGTCGTCGGCGACCCCAACCAGACGATCTACTCCTTCACCGGCGCCACCCCCCGCTACCTCACCGGCTTCGCCATCGAGCACCCGGGCGCGACCGTCATCCGGCTGGTCCGCGACTACCGCTCCACTCCGCAGGTCGTCCGCCTCGCCAACACGGTGATCTCCGCGGCGAGGACGCCGCACAAACTCGAACTCATCGCTCAGCGGCCCGACGGCCCCGAACCGGCCTTCAGCGAATACGACGACGAGCAGGCCGAGGCCGCCGGCGTCGCCCGCGCCATCGGCGCCCTCCTCGACAAGGGCGTGAAAGCCCGCGAGATCGCCGTCCTGTTCCGGATCAACGCCCAATCCGAGACCTACGAGCAGGCACTCGCCAAAGCGGGCATCCCCTACCTGCTTCGCGGCGCCGACCGGTTCTTCGAACGGCCCGAGGTGCGTCAGGCCGTCGTCCTGCTGCGCGGCGCCACCCGGTCGGCCGACGCAGGGGACGCGATGGCTCCCGCCGTACACCACATCCTGTCCGGCATCGGCCTCACGCCCGAACCGCCGGGCGGCGGCACCGCGCGCGAACGTTGGGAATCGCTCAAGGCGCTCGCCGACCTCGCCGAAGACCTCGCGGCCGGAGGGGCCGACCTGCACGCCTTCGTGGCGGAGCTGTCGCGCCGCGCCGCCGAACAGCACGCCCCGCCAGTCGAAGGAGTCACCCTCGCCTCACTCCACGCGGCCAAGGGTCTCGAATGGGACGCGGTGTTCCTGGTCGGCCTGACCGACGGCACACTCCCGATCATCTACGCCGAGACCCCCGACCAGCTCGAAGAGGAACGCCGCCTGCTCTACGTCGGCATCACCCGGGCCAGGGCCCACCTCGGCCTGTCGTGGGCGTTGGCCCGCTCGCCGGGCGGTCGCCGCGGCCGGCGGCCGTCACGCTTCCTCGCCGGCCTGACCGGCCGCCCGGCCCACCGGGCCGCCCAGCCGTCCACCCCGGCCCGCGAACGCCCCCGCCTCGCGACACCGATGCACTGCCGCGTCTGCTCCAAAACCCTCGTCGCCGCGCCCGAGCAGAAACTGGGCCGCTGCGCCGGCTGCCCCGCCGACTACGACGAGGGCCTGCTCGAAGCCCTCAAGACCTGGCGCATGGCCACCGCCAAAGAGGCCGGAGTCCCCCCTTACGTGGTGTTCACCGACGTCACACTGCAGGCCATCGCGGAACGTGCCCCCACCACTGAACGGGACCTGCTCAGCATTACGGGCATCGGGCGCGTCAAACTTGACCGGTACGGCGAGGCGGTCCTCAACCTCTGCCGCGATCGGGAGGTCTCGTGAACGACGCGCTCAAGGAACTGCTCGACCTGCTCGACCTGGAGCAGCTCGAACTCGACATCTTCCGCGGACGCAGCCCCAAGGAGCGCATCCAGCGTGTCTTCGGAGGCCAGGTCGCGGCCCAGGCGCTTGTCGCGGGCGGGCGCACCGTGCCCGAAGGCCGCCACGTGCATTCGCTCCACGCCTACTTCATCCGGCCCGGCGACCCGTCCGTGCCCATCGTCTACAACGTCGAGCGCGTCCGCGACGGCCGATCATTCACCACGCGCAGGATCGTCGCCATCCAGCACGGCAAGGCCATCTTCACCATGTCGGCCTCTTTCCACATCTCCGAACCCGGCGTCGAGCACCAGGCCGCCGCCATGCCGCCCGTGCCCCACCCCGACGCCCTCCCCACCTTCACCGAACGCGCCGAGAACCTCTGCATCGACAACCCCGCCTGGCACGACTGGCTCACCCGCGAGCGGCCCGTCGACATGCGCTACGTCACCCCCCTCATGGGGGAGAGCCCCGACGTCCCGGCGCTGAAGTCGCCCGAGACCACCGTCTGGTTCAAATACGACGCCGACCTGCCCGACGACCCCCTCCTCCACGTCGTCCTCGCCGCCTACGCCTCCGACTACACCCTCGTCGACACCGTCCTGGCCGCCCACGGCCTGGCTTGGGGCACCCCCGACGTCAGCGGCGCCTCCCTCGACCACGCCATGTGGTTCCACCGCCCTCTCCGCGCCGACGACTGGTTCCTCTACGCCCAGGAGTCCCCCTGGTCCGGCGGAGCCCGCGGCCTCGCCCGAGGCCACATGTTCACCCCGACCGGGGACCTCGCCGTGTCCGTCGTCCAGGAATGCCTCATCCGCGTGGGCGACGCGCGCCCCGGCCGCTGACGCCACCGCCTCCCGCGGTGTCCGCCTCTGCGGGGTCGGTTTCTGCTCGTTCCTGCGGCGCTCGTTCCTGCGGCGCTCGTTCCTATGGTGCTCGCCGCCTCCCGGCGGAGGCCCTATCGCCGACGTCCTCCGAGCCATGCCGGCTCGGAGGACGTCGGCCCCAGTCGGCTTGCGCCGTACACCGCTTCCGGCTGGCGTGACCTGCTCGCGCGTGAGAGCCCTCAGGCCAGAAGCTCGCGCGCGAGCGCCTCACTCCACCACCGCTCGACCCGGTCGGCGGGCCAGCCACGCTCATCCGTAAGCGTGGTGTAGACGTCGATGCTGCATATGGCGGCGTAGACGTCGACGGCGGACTCCACGTCGAGGCCGCAGCGCAGCACACCCGACGGCCAAGAGGAGAACACCCGCACCCTGGTCTCGTCCCCCCGCCGTCGCGCGTCGGAGTACGCGGTCGCCAGCCCCGGCTCGGTGCGCCCCGCTTCGCGTATCAGCGTGATGACCTCACCGGCACGCTCGAACAGCCGCCTGTCGTAACCCGCCATCGCGGCGAGCTGCCGCTCGGGGCCCGCCTCCGGCGCCTCCAGCTCGGCGAGCATCCGCGGGGCCTCGGCGGACAGGTCGGCCGCGTCGGCGAGCGCCCGGGTCAGCCCGGCCTTGTTGCCGTACACCGCGTAGACGGTGGGCACGGAGACGCCCGCCTCACGCGCCACGTCGCGCACCGTCGTCGCCGCCCACCCCTGCGAAACGAACAGCAGAAGGGCGGCGCGGGCGATCTCCGCTCGGGTCTCCTGCGCCTGTGTCGCCCGTCGCAACGAGTCGTAGCGGCGCTTCCCCAGCTCGGCGTTCATGGTTGCACTCTATGGCTTTACGCTACTTATAATGAATATATGTCTCGTTTATTCAACTTCCCCCGTGTCGCCGGCGTGGGCGCTATCGCGTTCGCCGCCGCGATCGTCACCGGCAACCTGATCGCGGTCCCGGCCGGCCTGCCGACCGTCGGCACCTACATCGACAAGGTCGACGTGTTCTTCGAGACCCAGGGCGGCGTCGTCGGCCTCGCCTCCGCCCTGACCCCGCTCGCATGGGTGTTCGCCACGCTCTTCGGCGCGGGCGCGGTCGCCGTCCTTCGCCGGCATGGGCACGCCGATACCGAGGCGTGGTCGCTCGTTGGTTTCGGCGGCATCCTTATGCAGAACATCGCCTTCGCCGGAATCATCGCCGTGCGCCTCGGTCTCGCAGCCGCCTCCCCGTACGGCACCGCCGGGAATGCCGTGCTCTGGAAGTTCCACGATGCGCTGTTCACCCTCAATGGCACCTTCCTGGCCGTCGCGCTCGTCGGCTTGTCCGTCGCCGGCCTGCGCGCCGGGCTCACCCGCCCGTGGCACGGCGTCCTCGGGCTGCTGTCGGCCGCCCTGATGTTCGGCTCGGCTACCCTCGCCCCGCTGGTCATCGACCGATCCGGCCCTCTCGGCCTGCTCGGCCTCGTCGGCTGGCTGCTGTGGGTCGTCTGGATCGTCGCCTATGGCATCGTGCTGATCCGGCTGAAGCCGACCTCCGCGGGCCTCGGCTCCCGCATTGCCGCCGGGTGAGCGGCCGTCCGGCCGTCCGGCCGGCCTCCGGCCCCGGCATGCCGCTTCGCCGCCCGCGGAACCGCATGCGCCACGTGAAACTTCCGGTGGAACCGTCCCCTCGTGAATCGCCTACGCGTTGGGGGGCGTGTGTCGACCGGGTGAACGTACAGGGGCTTCCTGGTCTCGCGTACGGTCCCGGGCTTCGGGGCGAGGTCAGCCCGGGAAGGGGCGGGGCGCGGTGGACGCGGCGTCGTCCGAGAGGCCTGCGACGCCCGTTCCTTCAGCGCCTGTTCCTACGGCGCCCGCCGCCCCGGGAGGCATGGACCTATTGGTGTCGGCGTTGGTGTCGGCGTTGGTGTCGGCCATATTTGAAGGCTCTGCCGGACCTCCATTGTTGTGGTGATGAATGGCCTTGTTTGTGTATATGTCGGCATTTGGCGGTTATCTGGGGGAACGGGAGTGCCTGGAGCGTAAGGGGTTCGCGTCGAAGAGAGATCATTACGCCCTCGGGAGAACCCTCCGAGAGGGTGTGATCCGTGTGGCGAAGAACCTAAAACACCAGGTAGAAAATAAGTTGCCCGCTGCTGGTACAGGGGCTTAGGGTCATGGTCAAGCGAGTCGGACGGCCTATCGTCCGACGATCCCAGAGTGGAGGTGAGTCCCCGGTGAAGAACTACGTGACTTCGACAATGCCGTGGCTCGCCTCTGCGCGCCTCTTTGGCATGTCGGGAGTCAGCGTCTCGACCTCGGCCGCCGGTTTCGCCGCGCGTCCGGTCACCTGTGCGCCGTCGGGAGCCACGTTGGCGACTCCGTCGCTCACGATCGCACCGCCCGCCGCCACAGGTGGCAGTCGTCGCAGCTTCAGCCTCGTCAAACTCCGCCATGTGGAGTTGGTCTCGCGCGCAGGCAGGGATCTGCTCGCGCAAGCCGCGGCGTCGCACGAAGGCGTCCTGCCGACGACCGCCGTGCCGAGCTCCGCCCCGGAGTCGGCCGACGCTCTCCTGCCGATCGAAGCCGAGGCAGCGATCAACGCTGTGGTCGCCGAGGCGCCCGCAGACGCCGAGGCAACCACTGCCCATGCAACCGCCTATGACGGCAGCGCCGTCGCCGCCTTCGGCGACGCCGAAGCCGACAACCTGCCCGGCGACGTCGATGGAGTCCTGCCCGCCACGGGTGGGCTCGTTGACGAGCCGAAGCAGCAGACCGCCAACGGTGGGCTGCGTCCTACGCAGCAGTGCGATCCAAACACCTGGAGACCTCCGGCCATAACCTGACCGGTGTTGAGCCTCCAGGCCGCGGATCCACAAACAGGATCCGCGGCCTTCTTGTTTGTCCGCGTCCCCCTGACCCACCCGCGAGGTTGACAACAGCAAGATCAAATAATTCACACCTGAAGAAAGGTGACGCAGATGGGGGCCAAGACGATCATGGACCTGATCGACGAAGCCGAAATCCCCTGTCGTACCGACCCTGACCTGTGGTTCGCCGAATCCCCTGACGATGTTGAGTTCGCCAAAGCGCTCTGTGGGGGATGCCCGATCCAGAAGGCGTGCCTCGCGCGAGCACTTGAGCGTGGGGAGCCCTGGGGAGTATGGGGCGGCGAGCTGATCCTCCGGGGCGCCGTCGTACCGAGGAAGCGCCCGAGGGGCCGTCCCCGCAAGACCGCAGTCGCAGCCTGACCACCAACCAGCGCCATAACAGTAAGGACCACCGACATGAGCACCCGTACCGCGCGGACCGCCGAAGCGTCTTCCATGTATGAAGACCTGGTGCGTGACCGAATACAGACGCTCCGCCGCGAGGCGGAGGAGCAACGCGTCATCGCACGCGTCCGCGCCGTCAACCGAGCTCGACGCGACGCCGAACGCGCCTCCATGCGACTACGCAACGCACTACAACGGCTGGTATAAAACGGCCGACCACCGGGGCGTCCCACCCACCCGTGCAGCGGGACGCCCCAACCCCCGTCGACCGACGGCACAAGCCCACAGGCCCCCGCCACCAGTCCCCACGGCCGACTGGCGGGGGCCTTCCGCATGGCTCATGCCAGAGCGGACAGGGGGCCGGCCGTCGGGTCCACGTCGAAGGGGAGACCGGGGGCAGGGCTCGTGGTCGGAGGGGACGGGGGGCGTCGGGGTCAGGTCAGAGCGGGGACCGGCGTGCCTTGTTCGTCTCCGTCAGTGAAACCGGGGACCCAGCGGATGACCTCGTCGCGAAAGCGGGCCGTGGCGCCGAGTTGGCAGAGCACGCCGACGCCGGCGGCGTGGACGCGGTGGATCAGTACGTAGGTCGGTGGCAGGTTGAGCTGGCGCACGACGTTGGTCGGGCGCAGGTCGGCCGCGGTGGCGGCCTGGCGCTGGAGCCATTCTCTGCTGAAGGTGAACTCCTCGACCTGGGTCGGCTCGACGTAGGGCGCGAGGAAGCCTCGGAGCGCGTCGGCGTCGATGTCGATATGCGGCAGGATGAAGCCTTCTTCGCGCAGCCCTTCCACCACGGTTTCCATGTCGCCGCTGTTGAAAAGGCGCGTGAGCCTGCCGAAGGCGGGCGGATAGCCGTCGGGCAGCCTGCTCACCGCGCCGAAGTCGAGCGCGCACAGCCGTCCGTCGGCGGTGAGGCGGAAGTTGCCGGGGTGGGGGTCGGCGTGGAGCATGCCGACCCGCGCGGGGGAACAGAACAGGAAACGCACGAGCAGCAGGCCAGCGCGGTCACGCTGCTCTCCGTCGCCTTCGGTGATGACGCGTGACAGGGGCGTGCCGTTGACCCATTCGGTGACCAGGATCTGCTCGTTGGCCGCGACGACGTCGGGCACGAGGAAATCGGGGTCGCCCGCGAACTCGGTGGCGAAGGCATGCTGCGCCTCGGCCTCGCGCATGTAGTCGAGCTCTTCGGCGAGCCGTTCACGGAGCTCGGCAAGGACGCTCTGGATGTCGAGCCCGGGGAACAGCACCGAGAAAAGCTTGCTCACCCGGGAGAGCTGCTTGAAATCAGACAGCAGTGCCTTACCGGCGCCCGGGTATTGGATCTTCACGGCGACCTCGCGGCCGTCGTGCCAGACCGCCTGGTGCACTTGGCCGATCGACGCCGCCGCCGCGGGCGAGTCGTCGAACGAGATGAAATAGTCGCGCCAGTCGTCGCCGAGTTGCTCGGTGAGCACCGAGTGGACGGTCGCCACCGGCAGCGGTGGCGCGGAGTCCTGAAGCTTGGTCAGCGTCGCCCGGTAGGGGCCCACGATCTCAGGCGGCAGGGCCGCCTCGAAAATGGAGAGCGCCTGGCCGAGTTTCATCGCGCCGCCCTTGAGCTCCCCCAGCACCTTGAAGATCTGCTCCGCCGTGCGTTGCTGGATCTCCTGGGCGACGATTTCGGCGGACTTTCCGCCGATGCGCTTGCCCAGGCCGAGAGCCGTACGACTGGCGAATCCGAGGGGGAGAGCGGCGAGTTTCGCGGAGCGCGTGACAGCGCGGCGGGGAAGGTCACTCACATTTGTCCGCGGCGTGGCTTGGTATGAGTTCGGCCGGAACGCCGCTCCCTCCTTTCGCTTCGATCGTATGGGCGCGGAAGGCCCGGGGGAGCTCATTACCAGGGCTCGTCGATGTCACCATTCTTAGCGACTAGCACTGATTTCGGTACACGGGCACTGTGGGTGGCGGTCCCATCTGCGCTGGCCCCAGCGCCAATCAGGCAATACATCAACTGTGCTGTTCGTCACAATCGGCGGCCTCCCGTCGAGAAACGCCAGCGCGTGGCCGGTGGCCTCGGCCGCGACCAGCGTGGAGAGGACCGCGTCGCACGCGATCTCCCCGGGGGGAAAGCCGCCCAGGCGGGCGGCCACGATGGGCCAGGTGGGATCGCGGTCCCGGCGGGTCAGCTCCATGCAGTGTATGCACGCCGTGCGACCGGGCAGCACCAGCGGCCCCACCGAGCCGTAACCCTCATAGGCCGACGTGAGCAGGTGCGGTATCCGCCGTTCAAGCAGGTCGTCCACCAGCAGGGCGTCGAGCGGGGAGACAGGGGCCAGCACCGCCAGGTCGGGAGCCACGGCTCCGTCGCGCAGATGCGCGGCCCGCGCGCCGGACCACGCGTTGACCCCCGGAGCGATCCGGCGGGCGACCGCCACCGCGCCCTCATGCCTGGGCGAGCCGACCTCCGACCAGTCCAGGCCGCCCGGAACCACATCGAGCCGCCGGGCCGCCTGCGGGTCCACCACGCAGATGTTTCCCACCCCGGAGGCGGCGAGGAGAGCGGCGACCTGGGCCCCGACCCGACCCGCGCCGTAGATCCGCACGTGTGCCTCCCTACGCCCGGCGAGCACCGCCATGCCGCCGTCGCGCACCCCGGCGCGGAGCGAGACCGCGTCGAGTTCGGGCCGCAGCCGGTCCCGCTCGGCCAGCGTCAGCGGGCGCAGCGGCTCAGGGCTGGTCGCCGCGTCGTCGAGCAACCCCCGCGCGTCGAGCAGCGCGACCAGCGTCTCCATCTGCTCCTTGCCGAAGCCCTTGGCCTCGGCGTTGTCGAGGACCTGGGCGAGGTTGCGCGTGCCGTCGAGCCTTTCCACCAGCTCCCGCACCTCCGGCACGAGGTCGCTGAGCATGACGGCCCGTCGGGGATGCACCCCGATCTGCAGCGTGCCCGCGTCACGCTGCACCCGCCGCAGGGCCGGTTTGAGGCGCGGTCGGACCAAGCCGCAACCGCCGGCCGAGGCCTCGCCCACATGCTCGCCTCTCCGCGCCCGCTCGGGCCGAGCCCTTCTCCTTTGAGGCATTGCAGCCGTGGCAGAGCCCGTCGTCTTGCGCGGCCGAGCCGGGTCGGGGCGCGGGATGGTGGGGGCGGACGCGTCGAACGGGTCGAACGGGTCGAACGGATCGGTCGCGGTGCCGTCCGCCGCGTCTCCCCGCCGCGCCGGAACAGGGTCCGGAACAGGGTCTGGAACCGGGGATGGAACACGGCGTGGCCGTATCGGCCCTCGGTGTCGGGCGGCTCGTGTTGCCGGGGGAGGGCTCAATGTGACGTGTCGCGGCTCGCCCACCTCCGCGTGTGTGCCCGCGACCGCCTGCGCGGTCGCCTTGGCGGTGTGCCGTGCGGTCGAGGTCTCCTTGAGTCGCGGTCCCATGAGCGTGCTCCCCCCGTGTCGAGCCCGTCGGATCTCATCGAGCGGCCCGGGCCGTGAACGCGGCCCGAGCCCGCGCCGAGGACATGGGCGTGCCCCGGCACCGGCCCCCGCCGGTGTGTGCCGAGTCCCCCCGTCGCAGCGCACGCGTCAGACTGCCACATCCGACGGCCCTCTCTCGCCGCTTCCCCCCGACCTGTGGACAACTTCGGCGCCACCCCCAACCTGTGGATACTGCCCCCGACTTGTGGACGCCGCTCTCCACCTGTGGATAGACACCCCGCGTTTTTCGGCACTTCCCCAATCTCCCGGCAAACGCCCTTCCCCCGCAGATCAACATGACGATCAACATCATTTCAGGGGACCACGGGACCGGCGTTACCTACTGTGAATTTCGGAAATGGCCCGTCCCATACCACTCGGACCTCGCCCCCCAATAGTCGAACCTTGATTGACCAGCGAAAACGGCGCGCACCCCCTGTGGATTTCGCCGAGTCTCGGCTACCGTGCATATGTGCCCCCCGAGACTGTCGAGGTTCGTCGAAGTTCTCGTCGTCGGCGGACCGTCTCCGCATACCGCGACGGCGACAAGACCGTCGTGCTGCTCCCAGCCGGGCTGAGCAGGGTCGACGAGGAGCAGTGGGTGCGTCGCATGCTCGACCGGCTCGCCGCCAAGGAGCAGCGCCGGCGTCCCTCCGACGCGGAGCTGCTTGAGCGGGCCACTGACCTTTCCAACCGCTACCTGGACGGCAGGGCCAAACCGGCCAGCGTGCGCTGGGTGGAGAACCAGCAGCACCGATGGGGGTCCTGCACGCCCGACCACGGGACGATCCGGATTTCCACCCGACTTCGCGGCATGCCCGCATGGGTCGTCGACTATGTGATCATGCATGAGCTCGTGCATTTGATCGTGCCAAGTCATGGTCCACGGTTTTGGGCGTTGGTCGACCACTACCCGCGGGCCGAGCGGGCCAGAGGCTTCCTCGAAGGCTTTTCCATGGCCATGAACTGCCAGATGGAAGAGTGATGTTTTCCCCCGATCATGTCAGCGAAATGGCGGGGAAATAACGGGTGCGACCCGGCTCCGAAAGACGCGTCCACCGCCGCGCCGCGTGACACGATGGGGCCGTGCCCGACCTTGACGCCACCCCCGTGCGCCTCGCAGCCGTCCTCGTGACGGCCGCCGCCGGCGCGGCAGCACCTCCCGGTGTGGATAGACATGATTTCCTCCGGGCCGTCGCGGAGGACACCTACGAGATCGTCGCCGGACTGGAGCTGGTCACTCCCGTTCTCGTCACCTCGGTTCCCGGTCTCGACGACCTGGTGTGGCCCGGCACTCCCGTGATAGGGATCGCGGAATCGTCCGGGCAGAGCGCGGTGCGGACGGCGTTCGAGGCACTCGCGGCCACATGTCCGGATGCCACCCAGGCGGTGGTGATCAGTGCGGACGCGCCCGACCTGCCTCCCCTGCTCATCGGCAAACTGTTCCGGGAACTCGGCCGGGCTCACCTGACGGTGTGCCAGGCCGAGGGGGGAGGGGCGGTGGCCGTGGCGGCCCCCCTGCCCCTGCCCGAGTGGGCGCATCCCGACCTCGACGCACCCGACACGGTGGCCCGCCTGCGCGCGGCGGCGCCGGGGCGGCGCATGGTGGCCACAGGCCCCGGCTGGCACCGCCTGCGCGCCGCCGAGGACGTCTCCAGGCTCGATCCGGGCCTTGAGGGGTGGGAGAACACCCGAGGGCTCCTGTCGGGCCGCACGCTGCGATCAGGGTGACGCGGGGAGACCCAAGGGAGAGCGCCGCCGACGCCGTGAATCGCCGGTCCCGCATCGGGAACGGGCGATGGCCCCGGATCGGGAACAGTGGCCCGGTCCCGGATCGGGAACGGCCCGGCACAGGCGCCGGAGCGCGGAGCGAGACGCGCCGGGACGCGCCGGGACGCGAAACCCGGAGGCCGTCAGGGCACGCGCAGATCGGCGAGGAGAGCGCGGTGGTCCGTCCCCGGCACGTCGTGCACGGACAGGTCCACGACGTTCACCCGGTCGGGCACCAGCACGTGGTCGATGGTGATGAACGGGAACAGCCGGCCGTTGGCCGGCCACGTCCCCGTCAGGCCGTTTCCGACCCGGTCGGCCGCTGAGACGTAGCCGCGGTCCAGCACCCGCCGCATCGCGGCGTGGTCGAGGCTGGCGTTGAAATCTCCCGCGAGCACGCGCACGACGTCGGGCGACGAGCCGGGGAGGGCGTCGAGCCCGGCTTCCCACGCGCTCAACTGCCTGCCCAGGGGCGTGTAGGTGTGCACCGCGACGACCTCGACGGACGAACCGTCGGGGAGTTCCATGGACGCGGCGGGCATGTTATGCCCGATCGGTGTGAACAGGCCGTGGAGCGGCTTCAGCGGATAACGCCCGTAAATCCCGGTGCCCTGGGCGCCCGGCGCGTCCTCCAGCGCGCTGTACGGCAGAAGCCCGCTCAGCCCGGCCGCCTCCAACCTGTCCACCATGCCGGGCGTGAGCTCCTGCGCGCTGAACACATCCGGTTTCATGCGACGGACAAGCCCGACGACCTCTTCCACATCCGCGCTGCCGAACAGCAGGTTCACGCTCAGCACCCGCAGCGGCCTGCCGACGGCGGCCTCCGCGCTCCCGATGGCCCGCGGCAGCACGCTGAAGGCCAGGAGCGTGGAGGTGGCGACCGCGGCGGCGAGAGCCGTACGTGAGCGCACCAGAGCGGCGAGGGCCAGCGGCACCAGCGATGAGGCGGCGATGTACGGAGTGGCGGCCATGAACGGGGTGGCGAAGGAGTGTTCCAGGCCGGCGGCCCGCACCACCGCCCACAGGGCGCAGGGGATGAGCAGCAGCCAGACGAGGCCTCGGAGGACCCGGCGGCTCCGGCGCTTCGGGGTGACGATCTCTCCGCCCACAGCCTGCTCGGTCATGGTGTTCAAACAGATCGCCTCGCTCTTTCACCGGCCCGGCCGTGAAGACGCGCGAGCCTCATCGCGACCATAGCCGGGCCCACGTGGTGGGGCTGTAAAACGTCCAGGTGGCCGGACCGAACGCTCAGGATGTGAGGGATGTGAGCGCGGTCCTCGCCCGGCGTGCCAGCCTGCGTGTCGCCTCGTCACTCGGATCGGGGACGGCGTCGACCGGAAACCACCGTAGATCCAGTGACTCGTCACTGATGACCGCCTCGGCGCCGGGCGGGGCGACCGCACCGAATTCGATGTCGAGGTGGAAACTGTACGGCTGATGGCACCAAACCTTGTGCTTGTCCAGCGCCAGGGGGCCGGGCAGCAGACGCAGCCCCTCGATGCCGGACTCCTCGATCGCCTCGCGCAGCGCGGCCACCGCCAGGGAGGTGTCGCCGCTCTCGCAGTGGCCGCCCATGGGCAGCCACATGCGCGCCTTGGCGTGCAGGGTGAGCAGCACCCGCTCCCCGTCGTGGGAGATGACCGCGGTGGTGGCGGTCAGGTGGCCGGGCGCGCAGTCGCGCCACATCGCGTTGCCGTGCGCGTGCAGGTGGTCGAGGAACTCCTCGCGGAGCGACCCCTCCTCGGGGGTCGGCGCGGCGAAACCGGTCAGCACCTCCACCGCGTCCCGATGGAGGTCCTGGTGCAGTCTCACGTGGTGTCGTCCCCGGAGTCCCCGGAACGTCCAGACCCGCCTGAGTCGCCCGAATCGCCCGGCTTGCCCGGCTCATCCTTAGAGCCGCGCTCCACCGGAGGGATGTCGTCGAGCATCGACAGGTCGAACTCGACACCGCCCCTGACGAACGCCCCCGGGTCGTCGAGATCGCTCGCCGTCGGCATCAGGTCCGGGTGGGACCACACGGCGTCCCGGCCCTCGACGCCGCGCTCGGCGGCCAGCGCCTCCCACAGCGCCGCGGCCTCACGCAGCCGCCTGGGCCGCAACTCCAGCCCGACGAGCGTGGCGAACGTGCGCTCGGCGGGGCCGCCGGTGGCGCGGCGGCGCCGTACGGTCTCGGCGAGAGCGGCCGACGAGGGCAGCTTGCCGGCGGCCGCGGCGTCGACGATGGTGCCGACCCAGCCCTCGACGAGGGCGAGCATGGTCTCCAGGCGGGCGAGGGCCGCCTTCTGACGCTCGGTCTCCTCCGGCTTGAGCAGCGGCCCTCCGGACAGGGCCTCCTGGATCTTCTGCGGGTTGTTGAGGTCGAGCCCGCGCAACTGCTCCTCCAGCCCGGACATGTCGACCGTGATGCCCTTCGCGTATTCCTCGACGGCCCCGAGCAGGTGCGAACGCAGCCACGGCACGTGCTGGAACAGCCGGTGGTGGGCGGCCTCGCGCAGGGCCAGATAGAGCCGGATCTCATCGGCCGGGATCTCCAGCCCGCTGCTGAAGGCGGCCACCCCGCCGGGCAGAAGCGCGGCCGTGCCCGACAGCGGCAGCCCGATGTCGGCGGAGCCGACGACCTCCCTGGCGAGCGAGCCGAGGGCCTGGCCGATCTGGCTGCCGACCATCATGCCGCCCATCTGCTTGAGCATGCCGAGGAGCGGTCCGGCCATCGACTGGGCCTCGGACGGCAGCCCGGCGCTCCCGAGAGACCCGCTCATGGTGTCGACCATGCGCGCCGCGATCGGCTCACATAGCTGCTTCCAGACCGGGATGGTCTTTTCGATCCACTCGGAGCGACTCCACGCCTCGGGCGTCGTGATGCCGCTCGGAAGGGTGGTGACCTCGTTGAGCCAGAGGTCGGCGAGTCTGAGCGCGTCGACGATCTGTCGGCGCTCGCCCTCCATCACACTGGGGTCACCCTCCGCGACCACCGCGTGCCGCGCGATGTTCGTGGCGGTGTCCCAGTTGACGGGCCCCGAGCTGCGCGGCGCCGACAGCATGTCGGCGAACTGCCGCATAGCCGCGGCGATCTGGTCGGGATCGCCGAACATGGCAAAGGGATTGTCGTTGGGGTCGTTTTCGCGACCTGGCAGGTCAGTCACTGCTCTACCTCGTGCAGGATGGAGGAGTCCACATCCGCCACGTTAGCCGCCCTGCGGCGGGTCAGTGCAAAGTGAGGATCTGGTGCCTACCTCGAAACGCCACCGGCCACCGGTCGTAGCCGTCACCGGCGCGGCCTCCGGGCTAGGTGCGGAATTCCTCGCTCGCGTGGCCGCATCCTCGGATTTCCGCAGGGTGGTGGCCATTGACGAGCATCGCGGAGACGTGCAGGGCGTCACGTGGCGGGTCATCGATGTGCGCGATCCGCTCTTGGCGAACCGGATCTCCGACATCGATGTCCTCGTCCACCTGGCCGCGGACTACGCGCTCGACGCCGACCCCACCGAGCGCAGGTCGTACAACCTGCGCGCCGCCCAGACCGTCCTCACCGCCTGCGCCGCCGCTCGGGTGCGCCGGGTCGTGCTGGTGACCAGCGCGATGGTCTACGGCGCCGACCCGGAGAACCCCGTGCCCCTCCCGGAGGACTCCGAGGTGGCCGCCGAACTCGACACCGGCGTGGTCGGCGACCACCTGGAGATCGAGGCGCTGGCGCGGCGCTCGCTGCGCAGCCACCCGGGCCTGGAGGTCACCGTACTGCGGCCCGCCGCCGTGGTGGGGCCCGGCATCGACACCGTGGTCACCCGGCACTTCGAGGCGCCCCGCCTGCTGACGGTCAAGGGATGTTCGCCGCGCTGGCAGTTCTGCCACGTCGACGATCTCGTGAGCGCTCTTGAACTCGCCGCCCTCGGTGTGGTCACCGGCGCCGTCGCCGTCGGCTCGGACGGGTGGCTGGAGCAGGAGCGGGTCGAGGAGATCTCGGACATGCGCAGGTTCGAGCTCCCGGCCGCCATCACCTTCGGCACGGCACAGCGCCTCCACCGCCTCGGCATCACCCCGGCCCCCGCCACCGACCTGCGCTACGTCGTCTACCCGTGGGTGACCGACTGCGTGACCCTGCGCAACGCGGGGTGGAAGCCGGCGTGGAGCAACGAGGCGGCGCTGGAGCTCCTCCTTGAGTTGCGGGCGGGCAAGCACGCCGTGGTGGGCCGCCGCCTGTCCGGCAAGGACGCCACGATCACGGCGGCCGGCGCCACCGTCGCGGTGATCGGCACGGCGGCGATCGTGCGGAGAGCCCGCCGCAAGCGCCGCCTGTAGGCTCCGTGGAGTGGACGTAATACGCCTCCTGGGCATTCGTGACACTCCGCTGTCGGTCGACGAGGTCCTGACCTCGGTCGGCGACCGCGAGGCGGGAGGCACGACCCTGTTCGTCGGCACGGTCCGTGACCACGACCACGGCAGGTCCGTGACCGACCTGTCCTACTCCGCGCACCCGACGGCGGAGCGGGAGTTGCGGCGTGTCGCGGAGAAGGTCGCCGCGGACTTCCCGTTGCGGGCGCTTTCCGCCGTACACCGGGTGGGCGACCTGCGAGTGGGCGACATCGCGGTGATCGTGGCCGTGGCGTCGGCGCACCGCGCGGAGGCGTTCGAGGCGTCCCGCCGGCTGATCGACGACCTCAAGCGCGAGGTTCCGATCTGGAAGCAGCAGGTTTTCGCCGACGGCTCCAGCGAGTGGGTCGGTGCGTGCGAATGACGCCCTCGCACAGCGCATAGGCTTCGTCCATGTCGCGACGAGCGCTGACCTTGATGGTCGCGGGCCTGCTCACTCTGGTGCTCGGTGTCACCGGAGCCATGCTCCCGGTGCCCTATGTCGTGCTGAGTCCCGGCCCCACGGAGAACACGATCGGCAGTGTCAAGGGCAAGCCGGTCATCGAGGTGAAGGGTCGCGATACCTATCCCACGCAAGGCAGTCTCAGCCTGGTCACCGTGGCCTACCAGGGAGGACCCACGTCCAGGATCAGCCTGCTGTCCGCGCTGCGGGGCTGGATCGATCCGACGATCGCGGTCGTGCCTGAGGAGTCCATCTTCCCCCGCAGCAGCACGGCGGAACAGGTCGAGCGGCAGAACTCCATGGAGATGACCAACTCCCAGGACGACGCCACGGCGGCGGCCCTCACCGCGTTGAAGATCCCTTACACGTCGGCCGTGGCCGTCATGAGCGTCGAGAAGGGCAAGCCCGCGGAGGGCGAACTCAAGGTCGGCGACGAGATCACCTCGGTCGACGGCGTCGCCGTCGACAAGGTCACCAAGGTGGCCGCCGCCGTACAGACGCACAAGCCGGGGGCGACCGTGACCTTCGGCATCACGCGTGGCGGCGAATCGCTGACCATCCCGGTGGGCACGGCGGCCGGGGCGGGCGGCAAGGCCATGGTGGGCGTGACCATGCAGGCCGCGTTCAAGTTCCCTTTCAAGGTCGACATCAGCGTCGGCGACGTGGGCGGCCCGAGCGCGGGGCTGATGTTCTCGCTCGGCATCATCGACAAGCTCACCCCCGGCGCGATGACAGGGGGCAAGGCGATCGCGGGCACGGGGACCATCACTCCCGACGGTCACGTCGGTGCGATCGGCGGCATTCCCCAGAAAATGGTCGGCGCACGTAATGAGGGCGCGTCCATCTTCTTGACCCCGGCCGACAACTGCGCCGAAGCGCTCGCCTCCGCTCCGTCCGGCCTCAGACTCGTCAAAGTCTCGACCCTCGATGATGCGATCACGTCGCTCGACGCCTTGCGCACCGGTTCAGGCTCAGTTCCGGCATGTACGGCGAAGTGATTTTCCGCCCTTCCCGTACGGCACCGCGCGCCTACTCACGTGCCCCGGTCACACATCTGTCACATTCACCACATGCGGGCACTTTGATGTCCTCCATCGCGTTAGCCGTACATAACACCGTGCGTGGAGGCTGTGGCGTGCCCGTGGCAGGGCGGTGTGACTCGACCGTCGCCATGCCGGTGTAGGTTGCCAGACACGGATCGTCGCTCTATAAGACAAGGGGTTGGCCTTGAGCTTCCGGAGCCCCGGGGCCGGTAGGGCGATGCGTATGCCTCGCCGGCCACGCTTGCTTCTCCCCGTCGCGATCGCGCTTGTCGCGATTGTGGCTTTCTTGTTTTTGTTCTCTGGTGTTTACACCGATTATCTGTGGTTCGACTCGGTTGATTACACGCCGGTCTTCTCCGGGATGCTCTGGACCCAGACGCTGCTCTTCGTTCTGGGTGCGGTGCTGATGATCGCGATCGTCGGCGGCAACATGCTGCTGGCGTACCGCACCCGTCCGATGTTCGGTCCGGCGATGTTCGGCGGAGCCAGCGGTGCCGACCGCTACCGCATGGCCCTCGACCCCCACCGGAAGCTGATCTTCTGGGTGGGCATGGCCCTGCTGGCGCTCTTCGCCGGCTCGTCCACCTCGGCGCAGTGGAAGACCTGGCTCCTGTTCATCAACGGCCAGCCGTTCGGGAAGACCGATCCCGAGTTCGGGATGGACATCTCCTTCTTCATGTTCACCTATCCGTTCCTCCGGATGGTGCTGAACTTCCTCTTCACCGCAGTGATCATCACGGCCGTCCTCGCGGCGATCACGCACTACCTCTACGGCGGGTTCCGGCTCCAGTCCCCGGGCGTCCACGCCTCGCGCGCCGCCCGCGTGCACCTCTCAGTGCTGCTGGGTGTCTTCGTGCTGCTGAAGGCCGTCGCATACTGGGTGGACCGCTTCGGGCTGGTCTTCTCGACCCGCGGCAAGGTGTTCGGCGCGTCCTACACCGACATCAACGCGGTGCTCCCGGCCAAGACCATCCTCGCGATCATCGCCTTGATCTGCGCCCTGCTGTTCTTCGCCGGCATCGTGCGCTCCGGCGGCATGCTCCCCGGCGTGGCCTTCGGCCTGCTCGTCCTCTCGGCCATCCTCATCGGCGGCGTCTACCCCGCCCTGGTCGAGCAGTTCCAGGTCAAGCCCAACCAGCAGAGCCGCGAGCGGGAGTCCATCCAGCGCAACATCGCCGCGACGAGAGACGCCTACAACCTCACCGATACCAAGGTCACCGACTACAGCGCCAAGACCGAGGCCACCGGCGCCGAGCAGCAGACCGAGGCCAACACCATCCCCGGTGTCCGCCTTCTCGACCCGAGCCTCATGTCGCCGACGTTCCAGCAGCTCCAGCAGATCAGGGGCTACTACAAGTTCCCCGAGCAGCTCGACATCGACCGCTACAAGGGTGAGGACGGCGTGAGCCGCGACACCATCGTCGCGACCCGCGAGATCGGAACGCCGCCCGAAGGGCAGCAGAACTGGATCAACAACCACCTCGTCTACACCCACGGGTTCGGCTTCGTCGCCGCTCCCGGCAACGGCACCGACGCCAACGGCCGCCCCGACTTCGTCGAGCGCGACATCCCGCCGGCCGGCGGCCTCGGCACATTCGAGCCCCGCATCTACTTCGGGGAGAACTCGCCGGAATACTCCATCGTCGGAGCACAGCCCAACGGGCCGAAGATCGAGCTCGACTACCCCGACGACCGGGCGCCGAACGGGCAGGTCAACTACACCTACGCCGGCAAGGGCGGCGTGCCGATCGGCAACTTCTTCACCCGCATGCTCTACGCCGTCAAGTACGGCGAGCCCAACCTGATCCTGTCCTCCGACGTCAACTCGGCCTCGCGGATCATGTACCTCAGGGAGCCCCTGAAGCGGGTGGGGCAGGTCGCCCCCTTCCTGACCCTTGACCAGGACCCCTACCCGGCCGTCGCCAACGGGCGCATCGTGTGGATCGTGGACGGCTACACCACGTCCGACTCCTACCCGTACGCCGAGCGGCGCAGCCTCCGCAGCTTGATCAACGACTCGATCAGCGAGCGGCTCCGGCAGCCCCTCCCGCGCGACGACGTCAACTACATGCGCAACTCGGTCAAGGCGACCGTCGACGCCTACGACGGCACCGTCACCCTGTACGCGTGGGATGAGAACGACCCGGTCCTCAAGACCTGGACCAAGGCGTTCGGCGGCATCGTCAAGCCGAGGTCCGAGCTGGACAAGACCGAGATCCGCCAGCACGTGCGCTACCCCGAGGACATGTTCAAGGTCCAGCGGGAGATGCTCGCGCAATACCACGTGACCGACGCCGACGCCTTCTACGGCGGCCAGGACTTCTGGAAGGTCCCCGCCGATCCGGCGACCGGCAAGAGCAAGCAGCCGCCGTACTACCTGACCATGAAGATGCCCGGCGAAGCCGAGCCGCGCTTCTCGCTGACCAGCACCTTCGTGCCGAACCAGCGGCAGAACATGGCGGCCTTCATGGCGGTCGACGCCACCGGCGACCCCAACGCCAAACTGCAGGTGCTCCAACTACCGAGCACCACGGCCATCCAAGGGCCCGAACAGGCGCAGAACACCTTCGACTCCGATCCACGGGTGTCGACGGAACTCAACCTGCTACGCGGCACCGGCGGAGCCACCGAGGTCCTCAACGGCAACCTGCTGACCCTGCCGTTCGCCGGCGGCCTCCTCTACGTGGAGCCCGTCTACGTCCAGCCCAAGGCGGCCACCTCGGCCCGCTACCCGACCCTGCAGCGGGTGCTCGTCCTGTTCGGTGACAAGGTCGGCTTCGGCCCCAGCCTCAAGGACGCGCTCAACCAGGTCTTCGGCGAATCCGGCGGCGAAGCCAAACCGCCGTCCCAGGAGCAGAAGCCCGGCGAAGCCGAGCAGTCCAAGCCCACCGGCCCGCTCGCCAAGGCGATCGACGACGCCCAGAAGGCCTACGCCGACTCCGAGAAGGCCCTGTCGGCCGACCCGCCCGACTGGGCGGGGTACGGCGAAGCCCAGAAGCGCCTCCAGGACTCCCTGAACAAGCTCCAGAGCGAGTCCAAGGCCTCACCGGCCGCCTCACCCTCGCCGCCCGCCACCCCGACGCCGACTCCCAGCCCATCGGCCACACCAACCCCGAGCCCAACCGGAGGCCCATAGCCAACTGATTTGCCTCCACCCCTGATCGCGGATAGTCTTTCCAAGCACGACGACGCGGGGTGGAGCAGTTCGGTAGCTCGCTGGGCTCATAACCCAGAGGTCGCAGGTTCAAATCCTGCCCCCGCTACTAAATTGAGGGCCCGGTTTCCGGAGACGGAAGCCGGGCCCTCAATCATGTGGAGGCAGGCCTGCCGGAGCGGCGAGGGCGGCTGCGGCGATAGCGCTGGGCGGCGGGGCATTCCCGATCACCTTCCGAACTCCAGGGGAGCACTGTTCAGTTCAGGAACATCACCGATGACGCACCGACATGTGGCGGATCGGAGCCTCCAAAGCGACTTTCTCGCAGACCTCCAGCAGCCGCGGGTGCTGGGTCAGCCTGACATACCCCTGCGGAGGATGGAAGGAACCCAGTCCATCTCGCAGCCGGGCGATCGGCGCCCCCGGGTATTCGGTGACGTGAAGGATCGGGATGGCGAAAACCTGCTCCAGGTTCTGCACGTAGGCCAGGACGCTCGCGCCGTTCCCCACCCGGGCGCGTTCGGCGATCAGCGCGATCTGCTCGGGACCGTTGACCCACTTTGACAGTGCCGCGTCGGCGCTGCTCGGCGGGCACGGCCTACCGGTGGCGCAAGGCGGCTCCCGCCCGGCTGGAGCGCCTGCGGAGCGATGCGGCGCTGGCGTCGGCGGCGGGTTCTTTTATGGATTCCAGAAGCATGTGACACATACCCGGTCGAAACGCCGGGCGACCAGATCCTGCCTTCGGATCACCCAGTGAAGGAAAAGGCCTTCCCTGCCCTTGATATCGGGTATCCAGTCGGCCAGTAGCACCCAGTCCCCGAGGTTGCCGGTCTCGCCCGCTTGTATCGCAGCCGACTCCACGGGGTTCACGTCCATGCTTTCCTCGTTGGCGTGCCCACCTACCTGCACCCAGCCGTCATGGGGAGAGCCACCGCCGTCCACATTCCACACCGTCGCGTTGATTTCGCTCCCGTAGGGTTCCCAGGGAAGGTCCTCGCCCTGCCAACCATGGGCTGTGGCCTTGGTCCTGAAGCCGTGCAACGGCAGGGACACATCGGTGGTCAGGCGTAGTACACCCTGCGGGAATGCCTCGACTATCTCCCGGTAATCCGGGGCCTCACCGTAGAAGCTGGGGATTTTCGCCCGTTCCTCGACGGCCGCCCCCTCGGGAACGTACATCACTTCTCCGTAAGCGTCCGGGTCGGGGAACGCGAACAGCAGCAGACGACCGTCGGTCGGCAGCGGGAGTCCCGTCACCTCTTCGGGCAGGTCTGCGCAATTGAGCGAGGCGACGAGGGGATATTCGGGGTCCGGGGCGTCGGGGGGAAGGAGCAGGGGGCCACCGTAGCGGCCCACGACGGGTCCGTCCCCGTCCGTCGTCAGGGTCGCGCATGGGAGGGCGGCGTCTGTCCACTGTTCCACAACCGCGGAGGGGACATTCTGCCTCAGCATCTCCGCACGGTATTGGGCAAGCTTGTCCAACATTTCCGGCGTCATGCGGGAACCATAGTGGTTCCGTCCCCGCCATATACGCGGTGCGCAAACACGGCAATCGTCGACTTCCTGGCCGAAGCAGCACACGCCCGGATCAGCGCGATCTGCTCGGGACGGTCGATTGCAGCAGGCCGCAGGTCGATGACGGCGGTCAGCCGCGAAAGCGGCGCGTTCAGGTAGACGAACCATGTCCTCCCTTGGCATCGGTCGGGACATCGGACCTTGGCATCGGTCGGGACATCGGACCGTGCGTCATGGGCTCTTGGGGGCGCGGGCCCGGGGCAGTCTGGTGGCTCCGGCGGCGGCCAGCAGGCCGAGAGCGACCACCCACCAGAAGGTGTTGGCGTACGCCTCGGCGACGTCCCGGTGTTGGGAGGCCAGCTGGTCTTGCAGGACCACGGCGAGGGTGGCGGTGCCGACGGAGCCGCCGACGGTGTTGAGCAGGTTGAGCGCTCCGGAGGCGCGGGGGAGATGTTGGGGCTCGACGCGGCTGTAGACGATGTTCATGACGGGAGCGCCGATCATGGCCATTCCGAAGCCGCGTACCGCGAGCGCCGAGGCCATGGCGATGTCGGGCAGGCCGTGGTCGAGCTGGGTGAAGGGGACTGTGCCGACGAGTATCAGCGCGATGCCGGTGACCACGAGGGTTCTCGGGGCGACGGCGTCGATGGTGCGGTTGACCAGCACTGATCCCGCTACGGCGCCGATTCCTTGGGGAGCCAGCAGCAGCCCTGCCTGGAATGCCGACAGTCCTTGGCCGGTCTGGAAATACAGTGGCAGCAGGAATGTCGTGCCGAATACGGAGGCGCCTAGGACGACAAGCGCGAGGGCGGCTGCGCCCAAGGGCGGCCGGGTGAAGAGCCGGGGATCGAGCAGGGGTGTGCGGCGGGTCCGCAGCCCGTGGACGATGAAGCCGGCCAGCATCGCCAGGCCCGCGGACACTCCCAGCGCAGCGGGGAGGGCGCGACCGGCGGCGACTTCGGTCAGGCCGAGCACCAGGACGGCCAGGCCGGGGGAGAGCAGCGCGGCTCCCCGCACGTCGAACGCGGTCTGCTTCGACGACGGCGGCACCGCCGGTACATACCGGCGGGCGAGCAGCACCGCGACCACCCCGATCGGTAGGTTGACCAGGAACAGCCACTGCCAGGACACCGCACCGAGGAGCGCGCCGCCGACCAGGGGCCCGAGCACGGGCGACAGCATGGGGACGACGGCGACGATGCTGATCACTCGTCCGGTGCGGGCGGGGCCCGCGATGCGGGCCAGCAGCGCCTGCCCGGTCGGCGGCAGCAGGCCGCCGCCGAGGCCCTGGACGACGCGGAAGACGATCAGGCTGGCCGCCGACCAGGCCAGCGCGCACAGCGCCGAGCCGAGTAGGAACACCGCTACGGCGGCCAGCCAGACCCGCCGCCCGCCGAAACGGTCGGCCAGCCAGCCCGACGCGGGCACGGCCGTGACGACGGCCAGCAGATAGGCGGTGCTGACCCACTGGATCTCGCTGACGGAGGCGCCGAACTCGTCCGCCAAGGTGTGAATGGCGACGCTGACGATCGTGGCGTCCACCGTGGCCATGAATGTGCCGAGCACCAGGATGAACGCGATGCGCGGCAGCCCTCTGTCGACCTGGTCGCCCGCCGTCGCGGTGTTCTTGCTCATCGGTGCTCCATGGGGGGTTGTCGAGCTGGTCGCCCAGGGACGTGGAGCGGGTCGAGCAGCTTCTTATGCCCGGTCGGGCGTCGGTCAGAGAGAGCGGTTCTTCCGAGGGGCGCGGGGAATGCCCGGCTCACTCTTCTTCGAGCGTGGGGACGACCATCGGGGTGCCGGTCACCGGGTCGGGAACGATGACGCTCGGCAGGTCGAACACGTCCTTGATCAGGGTGGCGTCCACGATGTCCGAGGGGTTGCCCTCCGCGACGACCCGGCCGTCCCGCATGGCGACCAGGTGGTCGGCGAAGCGGCATGCCTGGTTGATGTCGTGCAGGACGGTGATGACCGTACGGCCCTCGCCCCGCAACCTGGCCAGCAGACCGAGCAGTTGATATTGGTGGGTGATGTCCAGGAAGGACGTCGGCTCGTCGAGCAGGAGGTACGGCGTCTCCTGGGCGAGCACCATGGCGATCCACACCCGCTGCCGCTGGCCGCCGGAAAGCTCCCGGACCAGTCGGTCGGCCAGGTCGGTGACGCCGGCGGCGGTCATCGCCTTGTCGACGGCTTCCTTGTCCTGGGGTGACCGTACCGCCAGGAGCGACTGGTGGGGGAAGCGTCCCCTGGCCACCAGTTGCCGGACCTTGATGTCCTCTGGGGGCAGCGGGTCTTGAGGCAGGAAGCCGAGCCGCCGGGCCAGCGCTTTGGACGGGTAGCCGCCGACCTCGCGCCCGTCGAGTTCGACCTGCCCCGCGTCGGGGCGCAGCAACCGGACGAACGCGCGGAGCAGGGTGGACTTCCCGCACGCGTTGGGGCCCACGATGGCGGTGAACGCGCCGTCGGGGATGCCCAGGTTCAGCCGGGTGGACACTACGCGGTCCCCGTAGCGCAAGGTGACCCCCTGCGCGGTCAGGCTTGTGGTCATGCCCGCCTCACCTCCTTGGTCAACTGCCAGATCAGATAGCAACCGCCGATCGCGGTGCTCACCACGCCGACCGGCAGCGCGACCGGCGCGAGCAGCGCCTGGGCGAGTAGGTCGGCACCTTGCAGCAGGACCGCCCCGGTCAACGCGGCCGGGAGCAGGGGAGTCCCGGCCGCGCCCACGAGTCTGCGCCCGATCTGCGGGGCGGCCAGCGCGATGAACGCGATGGGCCCGGTCACCGAGGTCACCGCGGCCGTGCACCCGACGCCGATCAGCACCATCAGCAGACGCAGTCGGCCCAGCGTGACGCCTGTGGTCACGGCGAGCGAGTCGCCGAGCGAGGCCTGATGCATGGCGCGGGCCTGCGAGGTCATCAGCGCCAGCAGTACGAAGATCACCGCGAACGGAATCCACAGGTCGGCCCAGTCCACGCCGTTGAGCGAGCCGGCGCTCCAGCCCACCGCGGCGATGGCGACCTCAAGTTCGGCACGGAGCACGATCCACGAGTTGATCGCGGTCACCATCGCGTTGACCGCGATGCCGATCACCACGAGCCGCAGACCGGAGAACGCCCCGCCGGACGAGAGCAGATAGACCACTGCCGAGACGAGCAGCCCGCCGAGCACTGAGGCGGTGGCCAGCTGCGCGGACGTGCCCGACAGCACGGTGAGGGCGAACAGGACTCCGGTGTAGGCGCCCGCGTCGAGGCCGATCACGTCCGGGCTTCCGAGCGGGTTGCGCGTCAGGTTCTGGAAGATCGCGCCGGCCACGCCGAGCGCGGCTCCGAAGACCAGCCCGGCCACCACCCGCGGCAGCCGCCATTCGAGGATCACCACGGAGTGCTCCGCCCCCGTCAGCACGGCCAGGACCTTGCCGGGGGAGGACCAGGACGCGCCGTAGCACAGTCCGAGCAGGCCTAGACCCAGTATCAGGGCGACGAACGCCGCCGAGATCACGGTGGCGCGGTGTGCCGCTCGCGGTTTGAGCGCGGTCACCGCGTTCCCGCCCCGTACTGGCGGACGGCCCAGATCAGCATGGGCCCCCCAAGGAACGCGGTCACGATGGCCACGGGCACCTCACCGGTGGGCAGCAGGACGCGTGACCCGATGTCGGCGACCAGCAGCAGGACCGGGCCCAGCACCATCGAGTAGAGCGTCAGCCACGGCACGGATCCCGCCGCGGGCCTGCGGACGAGGTGCGGCACGATCAGCCCGACGAACAGGATCGGCCCGGCCACCGCCGTGGCCGCCCCGCTGAGCACCGTGATCAGTATCACCGTGGCGGTCCGGGTGCGGGCCACGCCCGCTCCCAGCGTCTGCGCCACGCTCTCGCCCAGTTCCAGGGCGTTGAGCGGCCTGCTCAGCAGCAGAGCGCCGAGCAGGGACACCCCGATCGCGGCCAGCGGCAGCGCCAGTGGCTCCTGCTCCCGACCGGCCAGCGTCCCGACCGACCAGAACCGGTAGGTGTCGAAGGCGTCGGGGAGCATCATCCGCAGGCCCAGCGCGATACCGCCCAGCACCGCGGTCAGAACCATGCCGGTGAGCACCAGGCGCAGGGGCGACTGCCGCCCGACGGCCATCACCAGCAGCGCGGCGGCGACCGAGCCGATGATGGCGAAGACCAGTTGGCCCGCCTGCCCGCCGGCCAGGCCGAGCGCCGAGCCGATGGTGATGGCGAACCCCGCGCCCGCGGTGACCCCGAGGACGCCGGGCTCGGCCAGCGGGTTGCGCCCCAGTATCTGGATCAGCGCGCCCGCCACCGCCAGCGCGGCGCCCACCGCCACGGCCAGCAGCGCGCGCGGCGCACGGACGTCCCATACGATCACGTGATCGTCTGTCCCTTGATAGTCGAACAGGGCACGCACGACCTCGGCAGGTGGGACCGAGTGGGCGCCGATGCCGATGCTGAGTACGGCGACGGCGCCCAGCAGCACCAGTCCGCCGAGGAGCAGTCCGGCCCTCGGCACCTGCCGCCTGGTTTTCGCCACCGGTAAGGAGCGGTCTGCGGCGGACACTAGCTCAGCAGGCGCGCGAACGATTTGTCGATCGCGTCGAGGGTCTTCGGGGCGTCACCGTAGGTCGCGGCCTCGGTGTAGGTGATCGGGAAGGTCATTCCCTTCTTGACCGCGGGCAGGTTCTTCCAGAGTTTGGACTCCATCACGTACCGCACCGACGGCGGGACGCTGCCGTCGGCGTTGACCGAGTAGGTGATGGCATCGGCTTCACCGAGAGAGTCCGGGAGTTCCTCGATGGACGGGTATTCGCTGACCGACTGGGAACCGGGGCCAGGCTTTTTGACTTTGCCGTAATACGTGGCGCCGACGTCCTGGGCGATGCTGGTGCCCCACGAGCCGCCGAACTCGCGCTGGAAGGTGCCTTTGGAGGTGTCGCCGTACGAGCCGACGTGCCCCAGTTTCAGCTGCGGCAGCACGCCCTGGTACTTCTTCTTCAGCTCCGCGGCCTTGGCCTCGTACTCGGCTTTGACGGTGTCGTAGTTCGCGAGCACGCCGGCGGCGTCGGCGTGTTTGCGGGACACGTCGCGCCACTGCCCCGGCACGGTCGGGCCGACCGCCACGACCGGGGCGATGGACTCCAGCCGTTTCACGTCGATGTCGCCGAGTACAGGGGTCGGTACACCGAGGATGATGAGGTCCGGCTCGGCTTCGGCGATGGCCTCGTAGTTGGTCTCGGTCGCGGCCTCACCCGCGACCTTGGTCAGCTTCTTGTAGGTGGCCAGGTTCTCGTCGCTCATCATGGGCTCGCCGCGCTGCCACGAGGAGATCCCGACGAGCGGCGCCCGGGCCTGGAGCAGGGCGGGAACGGCGTAGCCGGTGGCCACCACGCGCTGCGGTCGGGCGGGGATGGTGACGTTGCCGTTGTCCGCGGCGAATACACGGGTCTCGCTCTTCTTGTCGGACGTTTCCGTCGCACCGCTGCCGGACGACGACCCGCACGCGCCGAGGGCCAGTACCAGGGGCAGGGCGGCGAACAGACCCATTGATCTGCGTGCGAACATGCGCAACTCCTTTTGAACCATGCGTTTTAAACCGTGCGGGGCGACCCGCGTGATGAGATGTCGTGAGGGGTACCGGCGCGAGACGCTGCCGCGTCGGTGTTCGTGTCCGGCCGGGGTGGGCCGGCTGCGCCGACGACCCGTCAGTGGTCGTGGTCGTGGTCGTGCTCGTCGTCGAAGTCGGCGATGCCGCGCTTCCAGTAGCCGGTGATGTCGTGGTCGGCCTTCTCCAGCCGCAACTCGTCACGGACCCATCGCCGCAGCGGCTTGATCTGGCCCGCCTCGCCCGCGATCCACGCGTACAGCCGCTCGCCCTCGGGTACGGTCACCGCGGTCACGGCCTCCGCCAGCGCGTAGCCGGTTCCCGCGGGGCGGTCACCGCGGTGCAGCCAGTGCACTTCGACGCCTTCGGGCGCGGACAGTGCGGTCTCCTCGGCGACGCCGGCGACTTCGATGAACGCCCAGCCCTTCGCGTCGCGCGGCAACTCCTCCAGCGAGCGCGCGATCGCGGGCAGCGCCGTGATGTCGCCCACGAACAGGTAGCGGTCGTAGGAGTAGGGGACGATCAGCCCGCCGGGCGGTCCCGCGACATGGACGACGGAGCCCGGCTGCACGTCCAGTGCCCAGTCCGACGCCAGGCCACCTTTGTGCGGCGCGATGTCGATGTCGATCTCACCCGTCACCGGGTCGTAGCGGCGCACGGTGTACTCCCGCGAGGTGGGGTACGGGCGCGGCCAGCGCAACAGGTTGCCGTTCGGTTCCGGAAGGCGCAACGAGCCGTCCGGATCGGGGAAGAGCAGCTTCACGTGCTCGGTCGGCGAGTGTGACTCGAACCCCTCGGTGCCCGGCCCGCCCAGGGTCACCCGCAGCAGGCCGGCGCCCTCCATGGCGGTGCGTACGACCCGCGTCTCACGGATGCGGATCGGGTATTGCACCTTTTCCGGGCGGCGGCCCGCCCGTACCTCTTCGATCCGCTCCAGGTGCCGGCGGTTGGTCGGCAGTGCCTCGCTCATCGGCTGGCCCCTGGGGTCGTCCGCGCCGCCCGCAAGCCTTCGGCGGTGCGCTCGCCGACCGGTGCGGTGGCCACTGCGGCACCGATTCCGCCTGCGTTTCCGGTAATGAGCGCGACCGCCCCCGCAGCTGCTTTATCCCTCACAAGCATGCCCGTCCTCTCGGCCAAGTGAGGTAAGGCTAACTTAAGTTAACAGTTCCCGACATATCGGGTTCGCAGCGGTCTGCTGGGCGCCGCGGCCAGGCGAAGCCGCGGCGCCCGGCGGCAGGGCGACGATACGGGCGATCTCATCGGCGCCGATCTGCGGGTCGACCGGCTCTCCGCTGGGGAACAAGCCGACGGTGTCGGCGCCGCTGCTGTCCAGGAAGACGAAGGAGCCGCGGCGTTCGCTCATCCAGGAGTGAGCCCCGCTCCGCATCGCGGATCTATCGGGTTCGAAGGGCGTTCGCGGAGGAATCCGACCTGGGCTGGAGGGGAAACCGCGATCCCCTCGGCCCCGGAGCGGATCAACGCCGCCGGGGTCACCGGGGCGGGTGGGTGAGGCCGCGCAGCATGTCGGCGAGGGCCGTGGCGTCGTGCGCGGTCGTCTCGAAGACGCGTTCAGCCTGCTTGGCCATCTTTTCGACCGCGGCGGCGTCGTCCAGGATCGATCCGCGCATCGCGCCGGTGATGTGCTCGTCGAGCCGGGCGGCGTACTGCTGTCTCGCGCTGTTGACCAGGTCGGTGATCACCCGGGTCAGGTCGGCGGAGGCCATCCGCATCGCGCGCGGGGCGATCCGCAGATCGTGCACACCGGCGTGTTCCGAGTAGCGCACGCTGATCAGCCCGTCGGCCGACTCGGCGTAGCCGTACAGTTCCTCCGCCTCCTTGCGGAGCTTCGCCATCGAGGCGAAGAACCGTTCCGTGTCGCCGGCCATTTTGTCGGGGTCGAACCCGAAGATGTCGTGTGCTGCTGTCATGAGTCGTCTTTCCGTGTCAAAGCCCGTAGGTCCCGTCCTCGCGCTGCTCCGGCACGACCTGGCCCGTCAGGAGGTAGCTCTGGCCGAAGACGTCGGTGAGTCCTTTCGGTACGGCGAGGCCCTGCAGCAGGCTGAACCGGCCTGCCCGCCCGGTGCCGCTGATCGCGTCGGCCGTCACATCCCGTTCGAACCGGTTGGCCGCACCCCACGCGATGAGGGGGAGCTGGGTGACCGTGGCCTGGCTCAGGTCGCGCAGTCCTTCACCGGACCCGGTGGCCGTGTCGTGGGCGACGGTGGCGGCGAGGACGGCTCCCAGTGCGCCGGTCAGCCCGTGCATGACGGTGTCCGACCGTGCTTCTTGCTTGATGAGCTCGGCGTAGAGCTTGGCGACCTCCATCGAGGCCGCGGCCTGCGCGAGGAAGAACGTGGGGGGGCCGGCCAGCGAGGCCGCGATCACCCGCTTGGCGATGAGGGCGATCCTCATCACCAGGGTGGAGTTGTAGACGATGAACGCGTACAGCAGGGCGGCCGAGGCGTAGAGCACGGCGCCGGTGGTCTTGGCCAGCAGTCTGTCGGCCCTGAAGTCGTCGGCGAAGTTGTCGACCCACTGCTGGAAGGCCATGCGGCTGTCCCCGCTCCAGTCGGGCTCCGCCATGCTCCGCACCAGGTCGACCAGGGCGCCGCTGCCCTCGTCGATGTCGTCGGAGGACGTGCCCCACGTCTTGGCCCCGGCCTCCAGGCCGCCCGTGTCGTACTGGTGGAAGTACAGCCTTCCCACGATGGGCAGTGCGCTCCACACCACTGCGGTGGCCGCGGTGCCGGTCGCGAGGTTGGCGTAGGCGATGTACTTGCCGCTCTCAAACACGGGGGTCCTGGTTCCAGGTGGCGGGGTCGAGGGTGCTGGACACCTCGGCCCACTGCCAGTTGTCCCTGTTGTCGTGGAGGCGAACGCCGGCCTGCTCGATCCGTTGGACCCGCCGTCGTACTCGCTGCAGCATGTAGCCTTCGGCCTCCATGTAGACCACGGCCAGTGATCGGGTGAAGGCGGTCGGGGTGGCTTCCGCCACCTGGAGTCCGAGGAGCTGCGTGTAGGCTCGCTCGATCGGCGGCCTTGCCTGCTCGCCGATGTCGCGGGCGAGTGTCTTCACGCGTTCCCGGTCGACCTGAAGGACGTCCGCATGCGGCTGTTCCGCCCTGTGGCTCACTGTGTTCCTTTCGTATGGCCGTTACAAGGCTAGATCGCTGAAATGTCAAGAGGCCGGATATATACGGATTATTAACGCTGCACTCTCGACTTTGACGACTTTGATGGCCCAAAGGCCGTCCCCACGACAAGGGTGGCGTGCATTGTTATCTGCCGGAGCGGCGTAAATTGCTACGGCGAAGCCGTATGAACGCCGTAAAGATCGATATCTCGGCTGAGGCGGTCAGAGCGACGTCGTCCGGGACAGTGGGGATGCGCGATGTCCGCCCGCTGCGACTGGACACGCACCGGCCGACCGACGCCTACGGCATCCTGGTCCGCGCCGCGTCGGCTCCGCTCTGACGGGCTCTGGCGGGGTGGAACAGGACCGCCGCCTTCTTCGTCGCCGCTCTGCATGAGCCGGCCCTGAACATGGCCCCGAGCGGATCGGGGGCATGCTTATGCGCAAGATACGTAGTTCTTCTGATGTGGATCCTCCGCGCGGCTGCGAGCCTGAAATCTCCGATAGGCCACGGTCGTAGATAAATGTCGTGTTCTGCTTGCGGAGGCATCCTTGAAGTACGAGGTCCTGGGCTCTCTTCGTGTGGTCAAAGACGGTCGGGCCTTGACGGTGACCGCGCCGAAGATGGAGATCGTGCTGGCCACGATGCTCATCCGGGCGGATCACGTCGTCTCGATCGAGCAACTCATCACAGAGATATGGGGGAGCAGTCCGCCCCGCCGTGCGACCGCCGCGCTGTACGTCTATGTGTCGCAGCTGCGCAAGCTGCTGACCGGCTCCGGCGGAGAGAAGGGGCCGATTCTCACCCGCGCCCCCGGTTATGTGCTGCGTACGAGTGTTGACGAGCTTGACCTGCATGTTTTCCAGCGGCTGATCGCGGAGGGCCGCGAGCACAAGCGCCACTGGCGGTATGACGAGGCCCGCGTCGCGTTCGAGAAGGCGCTGGCGCTGTGGCGGGGGAGGACGCTGAGCAACCTCAGGGAGGGGCCCATCATCACCGGCTTTGTCCACTGGTTGGAGGAGGTCAGGTTGGAGTGCAACGAAATGCTGGTCGAGGTGAATCTGCGGCTGGGGCGCCATCGCGAGCTGGTCAGTGTGCTGCACGGCCTGGTCCGGGAGTATCCGCTGCACGAGCAGTTCTACCGGCAGCTCATGCTCGCGCTTTATCGTTCGGAACGGCGTGCGGACGCGCTCGCGGTCTACCAGTCGGCGCGGGCGACGCTCAATCGGGAACTCGGCCTGGAACCGGGATGGCAGCTCGGCGAGATGCAGCAGTCGATCCTGGCCGCCGACGCCATGCTGGACCTGGAGACCGCCGTATGAGCGCGGGTGTGAGCGGGCTTCAGGACCTGTGGCTGCGCCGTTTTCACTCCGCTCCGGGGGCCGCCGCCCGGCTGGTGTGTTTTCCGCACGCCGGTGGTGCCGCGGGCGCCTACTACGCCTTGTCGCAGCTGCTCGCGCCCGCCGTCGAGGTGGTGGCGGTGCAGTATCCCGGCAGGCAGGACAGGCGGCGTGAGCCGCCGGTCGACGACATCGTGACGTTGGCGGAGCGGATCGCCGAGGTGCTCGCGGTGGGCGGAGGGCCGGCGCTGTCGTTGTTCGGGCACAGCATGGGCGCGACCGTCGCCTACGAGGTCGCCCGGATCTTGGAGGGGCGGTCCGGTGTCCCCGTGCGGGCGCTTTTCGTCTCGGGGCGGCGGGCGCCCTCGCGCCACCGGCCCACGTCGGTGCGCTGGCGGGACGACGACGAGGCGGTCGCGGCGCTGCTCACGTTGAGCGGCACCGATGCGCGGCTGCTCGCCGACGAGGACGCCCGGGCGATGATCCTGCCGGCGGTGCGTGCCGACAACGCCGCGATCGAGGCGTACCGCCGCCCGCCGGGCGCCGACCCGAGCTGTCCGATCTCGGTCTTCGTGGGCGACAGCGACCCGCTGACCTCGGTCGAGGAGGCGCGGGCGTGGGCCGCGCACACCAGCGCGGAGACAGAGGTGCAGGTGTTCGCGGCGGGTCATTTCTTCCTCGACGAGTATCTGCGGGAGATCGCCGCGGCGATCACGCGCCGTCTGCTCCCGGTGCCGAGCGGTCCCGTCCACTGAGATCCACCGAGACCCGCCGAGATCCACTGAGATCCACTGAGATCCACTGAGTACGGCTCCGCCGTTCCGTCTTTAGCGGCCCTTCAGACCCGCTGCGAATCATAGGTGCGGGAGATCGTTCTTCCCGGGCTACGACGGAGGCACACGTGAGCACCTCGGACATCCACATCCTGTCGACCGGTACGGCTCTCCCGGGTTCCGCCATCGACAACGCCGCTCTCGGGAAGCGGTTCGGGATGGACGCGCTCTGGGAGCAGTGGGTGGACACGTTCGTCGGGACGAAAAGCAGATACCTCTCCTTCGATCTGGACAGCGGGGAGCCCTTCGGCAGGCTCGCCGACCTGGGGGAGACGGCGGGCAGAGCGGCGCTGTCGGCCGCCGGGGTGGAGCCCGGCGACATCGACGCCGTCGTTCTGGGTACGGCGACGCCGGACATGCTGATGCCCGCGACCGTGAACGTGATCGCCGACCGGCTGGAGATCGACGCGGTCCCCACCTACCAGCTCCAGTCCGGATGCACCGGGGCCGTGCAGGCGCTGGCGCTCGCACGGCACCTGCTGCGCGACGACGGGATCCGCACCGTGCTCGTGCTCGCCGGGGACACGTGCACCAAGTACTTCGATATGGACGCCGACTACAGCGAGCTGCCGCCCGCCGAGCTGATCAACCTGGTGCTGTTCGGGGACGGCGCGGGCGCGGCCGTACTCAGCAGTGAGCCGCGGCCGGGGGCGCCGGTGCTGCGGGAGGTGTTCACCCGCCTTGTGGGCGGGGGGCTGCCGCCGGGCCACGAGCTCGACTGGTTCGGCCCGGCCGACAAGCATGAGGAGCGGCCGGGGGTGACCGAGGACTACAAGGCCGTGGAGCATCTCGTGCCGGGCCTGGCGGGCGAGGTGCTCGGCGAGCTGCTTGAGCGGCTTGAGTGGAGCGCCGGCGAGGTGGACTTCCTGCTTCCTCCGCAGTTGTCCGGGCGTATGACCGAGCGGATCGTAGCCGGGCTCGGCATGGCGGAGGCGGAGGAGGTCACCTGCGTGGCGGAGGTGGGCAACAGCGGCAACGCGCTGCCGTTCCTCCAGCTAGACCGCCTCCTGACGCGCATGGCCGACGGGGACAGGGCCGTGGGTGTGGCCATCGAGTCCAGCAAGTGGATCAAAGGCGGATTCGCCGTGGAAAGGGTGGCGTGACCGGTCGATGAACGATGTCGAGGAACTGGCGAGGTTCGCCGTCGTACACGCGCGCAACCAGGGCGTCTCCGACACCGCGCTGGAACGGGTGCTGAGCCGGATCGGGCACGACCGTGAGGGGGAGGCGGGCTCCTGGGCCGTCGAGTGGACGGCCGCCGGAGACGATGCCGCCGCGGCCGGCGACGACGCGGCAGCGGTGGCTCTGTACACCCTGGCGCGGTTCCCCTACCCCGACGGCCCAGCGCGGCGGTCGGCGCAGCGCCGCGCGGTGGAGGCCTTCACCCGCTGGAGTGCGCCGACGCCGATCGAGCCGCTGACCTTCTTCACGGCGGGGCGTACGGCTCGCGCCTGGACCGTCGGCCTCTCCGCCGAGGCCGAGCGGCCTCGACCGCTGGTGCTCGTCATCGGGGGGATCGTGGCCCCCAAGGAGCAGTACGCTCCCGTGCTCCTGCAGCTCGACCGGCTGGGCCTGGCCGGTGTGGTGGCGGAGATTCCCGGCGTCGGGGAGAACACGGCGCTGTACGGGCGGGAGAGCTGGCGGTTCATCCCGGCGCTGATCGACGCGGTCGGCGACCGGGCCGACGTATCACGCACCTACGCCGTGGCGATGAGCTTCAGCGGCCACCTGGCGTTGCGGGCCGCGGTGCACGACCCTCGTATCCGGGGTGTCGTCACCGCGGGCGCCCCGGTGCGGTGGTTCTTCACCGACCGGGAATGGCAGCGGAGGCTGCCCTCGGTCACCGTGCACACGCTGGCGCATCTGCTGCGCTGCTCCGCCGCCGAGGTCGGCGAGGTCGGTGACGTGGTCGCCCGCTTCGGCCTGAGCGACGAGGAACTCGGCGCGTTGGCGGTGCCGGTGCGCTGCATCGTCAGCCTGCGCGACGAGATTGTCCCGGCGCGGGATGTGGAACTGCTGCGCCTGCGCGTGCGCGACCTCGACACCCTTGTCCACGACGACGTGCACGGTTCACCGGGGCATGTCGCCGAATCCCGGCTGTGGAGCGTGCTCTCCGTGGTGCGGATGCTCGGCGGGCCGGACGAGGTGCTGACGCGCCTCGAATCGGCGCTCGACGCGACAAGGGTCTAGCCCTGTCCGCGGGTCCGGCTTTTCGCACTGAGCCTCCGGACTGAGGCGTCCGGGCCGCTCTTTAGCTGTGATTAAGGGTTTCGTTAGTCGAATTCCGGATGCTTGACGGCAGGACACAGCGGTGTGCTGCCTTCATTTTCGCGCATACGCCGAGCGGAAAGACGGAAAGGCCGGGTTTTCATCGCGGCCGTCACAAGGCCGGAAAGCCCACTCCTTATGCCGGAGAAACGGGAGAGCCGAATGGCGAACGAGGAAAAGCTTCGCGAATATCTACGACGAGCCACGGCCGATCTTCAGGTGGCGCGGCGTCGGCTTTCGGAGGTGGAGTCGGCGGCGCGGGAGCCGGTGGCGGTGGTGGGGGCGGGGTGTCGTTATCCGGGGGGTGTGGAGTCGCCGGAGGGGTTGTGGGGTTTGGTGTCCTCGGGTGTGGACGCGGTGTCGGGTTTTCCGGTGGGGCGGGGTTGGGATGTGGAGGGGTTGTACGACCCGGATCCTTCGCGTGCGGGGCGGTCGGTGGCGCGTGAGGGTGGGTTTCTGCATGGTGCGGCGGGTTTCGATGCGGAGTTTTTCGGGGTGTCGCCGCGTGAGGCGCTGGCGATGGATCCGCAGCAGCGGTTGCTGCTTGAGGTGGCGTGGGAGGGGGTGGAGCGGGCGGGGGTGGATCCGGTGTCGTTGCGGGGGAGCGATGTCGGCGTGTTCATCGGCCTCATGTACAACGACTACCGACCGCGGGCCGCCACCACGCCCCACGACCTGGAGCCCTACCTCGGAAACGGAAGCCCCGCCAGCATCGCGTCCGGCCGTCTGGCCTACCCCTTCGGCTTCGAGGGGCCCGCGGTGACCGTCGACACGGCGTGTTCGTCGTCGCTGGTGTCGCTGCATCTGGCGGTGCGGTCGCTGCGCGCGGGCGAGTGCTCGCTCGCGCTGGCGGGCGGCGCCACCGTCATGGCCACCCCGGGAACCTTCATCGAGTTCAGCAGCCAGCGCGGCCTCGCCCCCGACGGCCGCTGCAAGGCCTACGCCGACGCCGCCGACGGCACCGGCTGCGCCGAAGGCGTCGGCCTCCTCGTCCTGGAACGCCTGTCAGACGCGCTGCGGCACGGCCGCCGCGTCCTCGCCGTGATCCGCGGCACCGCCGTCAACCAGGACGGAGCGACCAACCAACTCACCGCCCCCAACGGCGTCGCGCAGCAGCGCGTGATCCGGGCGGCGCTCGCGGACGCGGGCCTGTCGCCGGGCGACGTGGACGCGGTGGAGGGGCACGGCACGGGGACGGTGCTGGGCGATCCGATCGAGGTGGGGGCGCTGCAGGCGGTGTACGGCCAGGGCCGGGACCGGCCTCTGTGGCTGGGGTCGTTGAAGTCGAACATCGGGCATGCGCAGGCCGCCGCGGGTGTGGGTGGTGTGATCAAGCTGGTGGAGGCGATGCGGCGGGGTGTGCTGCCGCGGACGCTGCACGCGGAGACGCCCTCGTCGCGGGTGGAGTGGGAGGGCGGCGGGGTCGAGCTGCTGACGGCCGAGCGCGAGTGGCCGGAGCGGGACGGGGTGCGGCGTGCGGGGGTGTCGTCGTTCGGGATCAGCGGCACCAACGCCCACGTCGTGCTGGAGTCCGTGCCCGACGAGCCGGAGGTCGGCGACGTGCCGCCGCCCCGCGGCGTGGTGCCCTGGCCGGTGTCGGCGCGCAGCGGTACGGCGCTGCGCGAGCAGGCCGCCCGCCTCGCGGAGTGGTTCGCCGGGGCGGACCCGCGGGACATCGGGCACGCGCTCGCCACCACGCGCACCCACCACCGGCACCGCGCCGTCGTCACCGGCTCCACCCCCGACGAGTTCCGGCAGGGGTTCGAGGCGCTGGCCCACGGCAGGCCCGCCCGGGGCGTCGCCCGCGGTACGGCACAGCCCGGCCACAAGGTCGCCTTCCTGTTCTCCGGCCAGGGCGGACAGCGCCACGGCATGGGCCGCGACCTCTACGAGGACCCCGGCGTCCTCGGCCGCGTCTTCCGCGACGTGTTCGACGCGGCGGCGGAGGTGATCGACCCGTCGCTGGAACACCGCCTCGCCGACGTCGTGTTCGGTGCGGACGCCGACCTCGCGGCGCTCCTGTCGCACACCGCCTACACGCAGACCGCGCTGTTCGCCCTGCAGATGTCCCTGGTGGAGGTCTGCCGGTCGCGCGGGCTGCGGCCCAACCTCGTCGCGGGCCACTCCGTCGGCGAGGTCGCCGCCGCGTGCGCCGCCGGCGTACTGCCGCTGGAGGACGCCGCCCGCCTGGTCGCCGCCCGCGCGACGCTCATGGGCGCTTTGCCGTACGGCGGAGCCATGGTGGCCGTCGCCGCGGACGAGTCCACCGTCGCCGAGGTGCTGGCGCAGCTCCCCGACGGACACCGGGGCACGGTGGCGGTCGCGGCGCTCAACGGGCCCCGCGCCGTCGTGCTCTCGGGGACCGAAGCCGGAATCGCCGCGGCCGAAGACCCGCTGCGGGCGCGGGGCGTCAAGTGCACAAGGTTGACGGTGAGCCACGCCTTCCATTCGCCGCTGATGGAGCCGATGCTGGAGCGTTTCGGCGAGGTGGTGCGCACGTTGCGCTTCGCCGAGCCCCGGGTCCCGGTGTTCTCCACGGTGACCGGAAGGCGGGCGGAGAGCGGTGCACTGTCCGATCCGGCGTACTGGACGGAGCAGGTGCGGCGGCCGGTGCGGTTCGCCGACGCGGTCGCCGCGGCGCGCGCCGCGGGCGCCTCGCTGTTCGTGGAGGTCGGGCCGGACAGCACCTTGAGCGCGCTGGCGGAGAGCACCCTGGCCGGCCCCGGCGGGGTCCGCCCGGCCGACGTGGCGATCGTGCCGCTGCTGCGCCGCAACAGACCGGCCCGCGCCTCCGTCGCTGCGGCCCTGGCCGCGGCGCACGTACGCGGGCGGCGGATCGACTGGACGCCGTGGTTCGACGACAGGCCGGGCGCGCACGTGGACCTGCCCACCTATCCGTTCCAGCGCGCGGACTACTGGCTGACGCTCACCCCCTCGAACACCGGGAACACCGGGAACACCGGGAACACCGGGAACACCCCGCACACCGCCGAGCCTCCGGACCTCCCCGACGAGAGCGTCCCGGACAGCGCCGGTGAAGGCGGAGCCGAGCCGCCGCTGCGCGACCGCCTCGCGCCGCTCTCCGAGCACGCGCGGGAACGCGCCCTGCTGGACCTCGTGGCACAGCACGCCGCCGACATCCTCGGACACGCCTCGGTCGACGCCCTTGTCGCCGACGCCAACTTCGTCGACGCCGGCTTCTCCTCCTTCACCGCGCTCGAAATGCGGAACCGGCTCTGCCTGGCCACCGGCCTGCTGCTGGACCCGATCGTGGTCTTCGACCACCCGACTCCGAAAGACCTTGCGCGCTACCTGAGCGCGGAACTGACCCGTGACGGGGCGTTCGGCGTCTCCGTCGGATTGGCACGGTGAGACACAGTGAGCGGCACGGTCGACACGACGAACACGCCGGACGACCCCCAGGTGATCGTGGTGGGGGCGGGCCCGACAGGGCTGCTGCTGGCATGCGAACTCGCCCTGAGCGGCGTCCGTACTGCGGTGCTGGAACGCGCGCCCGAACCCCGCAGGGCATCGCCGGGCATCGCCATCAACATCTCCACCGCGGAACTGCTCGCGCTGCGCGGCCTGCTTGATCCGCTGAGAGAGCACAGTCCCGTGGTCCCCGCCGCCCACTTCTCGATGATCCCGCTGGAGCTCGCGCACCTCGGCGGCGACCACGAAAACGGCTACCTGATCGCACAGGCCAGGATCGAACGGTCCCTCGCCGCCCGCGCGTCCGCCCTCGGCGTGCCCATCCACTACGGTCACGCCCTGACCGGCCTGACCCAGGACGGCACGGGAGTCCGCGCTCACGTCCACGACGCCGGGGAGGACCGGGCCTACACGCTCGCCGCCGACTACCTGGTGGGCGCGGACGGCCCCCGCAGCACCGTTCGCGAGCTGGCCGGCATCGCGTTTCCCGGCACCGAGACCCCTTCCTACGGGCTCGTCGGGGACGTCCGCGCCGACCTCCGCTCACTGCCGCCGCAGGTCGTCGGCCCCAAACGCCACCCCTCGGGCGGCGTCTACATCGGCGCGCCCGCCGGGCCGGGCCTGCTGCGCGTGATGACCGTCGAATTCGACCGCGCCGCGGCCGACCCCGCCGCCCCCGTCGGGACGGACGAACTCCTCGCGAGCGTCGAACGGGTCACCGGCGTCCGCCTCACCGGCATCGACGTCGACTGGGCCGTACGGCATGCGCTGTCGGCCCGTCTGGCCGACGACCTCCGACGCGGCAGGGTGTTCCTCGCCGGCGACGCGGCGCACGTCTTCCCCGCGTTCGGCGGCGAACGGCTGAACACCTCCCTCGAAGACGCGGTCAACCTCGGCTGGAAACTCGGCGCCGTGCTCGGTGGCGTGTTCAGCGGCACGGTCAGCGGCACGGTCAGCGGCACGGTCGGTGGCGCGGTCGGTGGCGCGGTCGGTGGCGCGGCTGGCGGCACGGTCGGCGGCGGCGCGCCGGACGCCCTGCTCGACACCTACGCGCAGGAGCGGCGTCCCGTGGCCGCCGAGGCCGTCACCGGCACGCAGGCCCAGGTCGCCCTCGGCCACCCCGCCGAAAGCGTCGCGCCCCTGCGGGAGATCTTCGCCCGTCTCGTGCGCGCCCCCCAGGCGAACCGCTACCTCGTCGACATGGTCACCGGCCTGGGCGTGCGCTACCCGGCGGCCGATGACGACGACCCGACCGGCCTCGTCGGCGTCCGCCTGTCACCGGCCCAGCTCAAGATCCTGGGGGACGGCGCGGTGGCGGGCGCGCTGCGACGGGGGAGAGGCGCCCTCGTCTACCCGGACGCCGACTGGCTCGCCCGCCTCGGAACCGCCTTCCCGCCGCGTCTGGACCTCGTCCCCGCCGGCGGAACCGGCCTCGCCGCGGGCGCCGCCGCCGTGCTCGTCAGGCCGGACGGCCGCGTTGCCGCCGTCGACTCCGGCGGCGCGCCCGAACGGTTCGCCTCGGCCCTGCGGACCTGGTTCGGCGACCCCGCCCCGGAGCCGGGAAGCCCGTCAAGCCCGGGAAGCCCGGGAAGCCCGTCAAGCCTGTGAAGAAGGAGTACGGCATGCGCCCCCGACGCTACCTGGACCCCAGCGAGGCGAAGTTCGCCCTCGCCAAGGTGACGGTGACCCACGCGGCCACCGTCACCGGCCCCCTCGACGACGACCTGCTCGCCGCCGCGTTCGACCGGCTGACGGAGGCGGAAGCCGTACTGCGGGCGACCATCGTGCCCGAAGGGCACGGACTGCTCCTCGCCGTGTCGCCGCAGGCCGCGCCCACGCTGGAGCTCGTGGACGGAGGGGAGGACGACTACTGGAACCTCCTCTACGCCGGCCTGGACGCCGCGCGCGGCCTCGTCCGCCTGGTGCGCGTCCGAGAGGGGGAGCAGAGCAGGGTCATGCTCACCCTCCACCACGCCATCGCCGACGCACGCTTCGGCATCGCGCTGTTCGACCGGCTGTGGCAGATCTACACCGACCTCGCCCACGGCGTCGCCCTCCCACCGCCCGAGCGCGGCCACACCCTTCCGGGGTCCATCGAAAGCCTGCTCCCGGTACGGCTGCCGCCCGCGCTCCTCGCCCCAGACCCTGCGCCGGGCCGGGAGACGGCCGGCCCCGGCGCCACCGTGCCCGGGGTGGTCCCCGGCACCGGCCCCGGAGCCGTGCTCCCACCCGCGCCCCCGGCCGTACCCGCAACCCTGTCCTCGGCCGTGTCCCAGGCCGGGCCTCCGAGCGTGCCCCCGGCCGCGCCTTCACCGGTTCCCCCGGCCGCGCCCTCGCCCGCGGCCGGGGGCGCTCCGGAGGGCGCGCTTCCCGTGCCCGGTGACCGGCCCCGGGTGGGACGGCTCGTCCTGCCGGAGGCCGAGACCCGCAGGCTGCTGACCACCGCCTCGGTGACCCGCACCTCCCTGCACACGCTGGTCTGCGCCGCCCTGCTCACCGCGGTCGCGCGGTCGGGCCTCGCCGGCGCCCGCACGACGCTGACGTGCCGTACGCCGATCGACCTGCGCGACCGGGTCGTCCCGAAGGTGGAGCCCACGGAGGCCACGAACTTCATCAGCGGCTGGATCACGGCCGTGGACATCGAGGACGACCTGGCGGTGGTGGCCAGGTCCGTCAAACGGCAACTGGACGAGGCGATCCAGCGGGGCGAACCCCACCGGCTGGTCCTCGACCCGGAGCGCACGCTGCGCTACATCCTCCGGCCGTGCGACGCCGTCGTCACCAACATGGGGCGCATCCCCGAGCCCCGTCTGCCCGACGGGACATCGGTCTCGGACGTGCGCGTCCTGATCAACCAGCCGCCGATCAACCCCACCTACGTGGTGACCACCTACCAGGGGCGGCTGAGCGTCGATGTGGCGCTTCCCCCCGCGGTCGCCGGCCGGGACACCCTGGACGCCCTGGTGGCGCAGATCGGCGAGCTGCTGGCCGAGGCGGCCACGCCCTCGGTGCCCCACGCGGCGCCGCAAGCGGCACCGACAACGCGTTGACCGCCGGTCTCACGGGCGCGGGCGATCCCGGCTCCGGCCGTACACATCCCGCGAGCCCGTGAACATCCCCCGCACACCCGGGCACCGCTCGCGGACACGGAGGTAGGTCCGCGAGCGGTGCCCTGCGGGGGTGGGCAGATGGCTTAAGGGATGGGCTCCGGCTGGCCCTTCGGCTCGGCGGCCTCGGGCTCCGGTGCCGCGGGCGCCGGGGTCGGGGTCTTGATGACGAGGAGCACGACCAGGAGCGCGGCCACCCCGATGCCGAGGCTGACGGTGAAGGCGGTGCGCATGCCCTGGGAGACGGTCTCGGCGGCGAACGTCGCGCCCGCGCCCGTGCCCCCGGTGAGCACGGAGGTGTAGACGGCCGACAGGATCGCCACACCGAGCGACGCGCCGGTCATGTTGACCGTCTGGAGCACGCCGGAGGCGGCGCCGGACTCCGCCGGGTCGGCGGTGGACATCACCAGGATGTTGAACGGGACGATCACCAGGCCCATGCCCACGCCGAGCAGCAGCATCGGGCCGAACACGCCGGTGAAGTAGCCGGTGGCCGGCGAGAGCTGGGTCAGCCAGGCAAGGCCCGCCAGCAGCACCACCATGCCCGCAAGGCCCGTCTTCTTCGGGCCGGCGCGTCCGAGGACCTTGGCGGTGTTCTGCGCGGCGACCAGCATGCCGACGGCCATCGGCAGGAAGGCCAGCCCGGCGAACAGCGGCGTGAACTCCAGCACCTCCTGGAGGAACTGGACGGTCAGGAACTGCATACTCAAGGTCACCATGGGGACCAGCAGCATGATGGCGAAGGCCCCGGCCCGGTTACGGTCGGCGAACAGGCGCAGCGGCATGATCGGCTGCTTGGCGTGGCTCTCGATCAGCACGAACCCCGCGATCAGGATCACACCGGCGGCGAGGGTGGCGACGGTGGCGGTGTTGCTCCAGCTGTGCTCGGCGGCGCGGACCAGCCCGAACGTGAGGGCGACCAGACCCACCACGGAGGCCACCGCGCCGGCCAGGTCGAACCTGCCGGGATGCCGTTCGGACTCTTGGACGTACTTGGGGGCCAGCAGCAGCACGATCACACCGATGGGCACGTTGACGAACAGCACCCAGTGCCAGGAGAGGAGCGTGGTGATCACACCGCCGAGGATGAGGCCGAGCGTCATGGCGGCGGCGGTGACCGACGAGTAGACGGCGAGTGCCTTGGCCTGGAGGGCGCCCTGGAAGTTCGTGATCAGCAGGGCGAGCGTGCTCGGCCCGGCCAGCGCCGCGCCTACGCCCTGCAGCACGCGGGCCGCGATGAGCCATTCAGCGGTGGTCGAGAGCCCGCCGATGAGTGAGGCGAGGGTGAACAGGGCCATGCCGGCGAGGAACACCTTGCGCCGGCCGAGAATGTCGCCGGCTCGGCCGCCGAGGAGCAGGAGCCCGCCGAAGGCGAGCAGGAAGGCGTTGGTGACCCAGGACAGTCCGGCGGGGGTGAAGCCGAGTCCCTCGCGGATCTCCGGGAGGGCGACGTTCATGATCGTGCCGTCGAGCATCAGGACCATTTCGCAGGACACGATGATCGCCAAGGCGAGTCCGGATGCTCGGCCCAGCTTGGTCGGCGACACCTCCCCGGGGTCGGTGGCGCTGCGTGACGGACTCGCCATGGTTCCTCCAGGACGGGCGATCGGCGGAATTTAGTGAACCAGTTGGTTCACTATAGGTCGCCTATAGTCGAACGGACAAGCAGTTTCGGATCGCGGCCGAGGAGTGGCTGATGGAGGCGTCAGCGGAGGTCTCCGCGCCCGTTGCCTCACGCAGACGAGGCGAGGCGCTGCGACGGGCCATCTTCGACGCGGTCATCGAGCAGTTGGGCAGCGTCGGCTACGCCAAGCTCAGCACCAACCGGGTCGCCGCAGCGGCCGGCACCGGCAAGGCCGCGCTCTACCGGCGCTGGAGCAACAAGGAGGAGCTGGTCCGCGACGCGCTGCTGGACCTGCTCCCCGAGCCGCCGCGGGTCGACCTGTCGGCGTCCCTGCGCGACGGGCTGCTGGCCCAGCTCACCTACCTCAACAGCACGCTGTTCGACTCCAAGGGCGCCGCCTTCCAGGCGTTCGCCGCCGCCGCCGCCGACCAGCCCTCGGAGCTGCGCGCGTTCCTCCACGAGACGGTGTCCGTGCCGTGCCAGGAGCGCATCGCCGAGCTCCTGCGGCTACACACCGCGGTGCCGGACAAGGACCGGCCGCTGATCGCCGCCGCCGGTCCCGCCATGCTCATGTACCACTGCATGAGCGGTTCGCTGAAGAGCACCGACACACAGATAGAGGCCGTCGTGGACGGCCTCCTGCTGCCGCTCTGCCGCGAGCGATGACGTGCTGACGTTCGACGTGCTGACGTTCGACGTGCTGACGTTCGACGTGCTGACGTTCGACTGAGTGCCGTTCGACGTTCGACGTGTGACGTTCGAGGTGTGACGTTCGAGGTGCGACGTGACGGCGCGCGGGCTCAGCCCAGCGCCGCCACCGCGTCGGCGAGGATCTCATACGACCGCACCCGGGCCCCGTGGTCGTAGACCTGGGTGAGCCCCATGACCTCGTCGGCCCCCGTGCGCTCGACCAGCCGGGCGAGGCCGTCCCGCACGGTCTCCGGGCCGCCGATGAGCTGCCCGTCGAGCAGCCGGTGCAGCAGCTCCCGCTCCACGGGAGCGTAGGTCCGCCGCGCGGCGTGCTCGGGCGGCGTGAACCGGATGAACGGATCGGCCATGCCGTCCACGATCGCGAGCCGGAGCGGCGCCGCCTGGAAGTGCGCCTCCTCGTCGCTCTCGGCCGCGATCACCATCGCGGAGACGACCGCGTACGGCTCCGCCAGGTGGTCGCTCGGCGTGAAGCTTTCCCGATACGCCCGCAGCGCCTCGGCGCTCGCATGCGGGGCGAGGTGGTGGGCGAAGGCGAAAGGCAGCCCCCGGGATCCGGCGAACGCGGCGCTCGACGGGCTGGACCCGAGCAGCCATACCGGCGGCGGGTCCTGCACCTCGGGCGTCACCCGGATCTCCCCGCCGGTCCGCGGGTGCCGGCCGCCGTCGAGGTAATGTTCGAGCTCTTTGAGCTGCTGCGGGAACTCCTGCGCCGACAGCGGGCTCGTCGAACGGCGCAGCGCCGTGGCGGTCAGACCGTCGGTGCCGGGCGCCCGCCCGATGCCGAGGTCGATACGGCCCGGGAAGAACGACGCCAGCGTCGCGAACTGCTCGGCCACCACGAGCGGCGGATGGTTCGGCAGCATCACGCCGCCCGACCCCACCCGCAGGGTGGACGTCCGGGCGGCGAGTTGGCCGATCAGCACCGCGGGGGAGGAGGAGGCGACACTCGGGGTGTTGTGGTGCTCGGCCACCCAGTACCGCCGATAGCCCAGGCGTTCGACCGCGGCGGCCAGCTCAAGGCCGTTGTGCAGTGAGGCCGACGCCGGCAGCCCCTCCCAGACGGGCATGGTGTCCAGGACGGAGATGGCGAGGGGACTGCGGTCGCTCATAAAGGTTCGATCCTGTTCGTTGTCGTGATCCGGCTGGTGGTTCGGGCGCTCACGCGCCGCCGAGGGCGATGCTCAGCGACGGGCAGCGCTGTACTGCTTCAAGGACGTTCTCGTGCTCCTCGTCCGGCGGTGAGTCGGTGAGGAGTGCGACGGTGCCGTCGTCGTCCTGGTCGAAGACCTCGGGGGCGGCCAGGACGCACTGCCCGGCGCCGACGCAGCGCCCGGTGTCCGTGGTGACGCGCATGTCTCACCAGGTCAGGGGGAGGTCGATGATGCCCTGCGGCCCGGCCGGGCCCTTGGCCTTGACCTCCTCGAACGGCACCGCCAGGCGCAGGCCGCGGGGCAGCCGGGTCGCGACGGCGCGGAAGACGATGTCCAGCTCGGCTCGGGCGAGGTTCTGCCCGACGCATTGGTGCACGCCGTACCCGAAACCGGTGTGGAGGCGCGGGGCCCGGCGCACGTCGAAGACGTCGGGGTCGGGAAAGGCGTCGGGGTCGCGGTTGACGGCGGAGTTGGTGAAGAACACCGCGTCCCCGGCGCGGATCCTCCGCCCGTGCACCTCGAAGTCCGCCGTCGCGACCCGGGAGACGACCTCCGCGATCGACAGGTAGCGCAGCATCTCTTCCACGGCGCCCGGCACGAGGTCGGGGTCGTCGCGCAGCGCGTCGAACTGCTCCGGGTGCCGCAGCAGCGCCAGCAGGCCGAGCGAGATGACGTTCGCCGTCGTCTCGTGGCCGGCGGTGAGCATGATGGTGCAGAGCTTGACCAGCGTCTCGCGGTCGATCCTGCCCTGATGGAGCTGGTCGGCGATCAAGTCGTCCACCAGCCCCTCGCCGGGCTCGGCCTCCTTCACCGCGATGAGCTTGTCGAGGTAGGCGCGGAGGTTGGCCAGCGCGGAGGCGGCGATCTCGCCACTCGTGCGGATCACGAGCTTGCGCGTCTCGGACTCGAAGTATTCGTGGTCGGCGTAGGGCACGCCGAGCAGCTCGCAGATCGCGATCGACGGCACGGGGACGGCGACGGACTCCACGAAGTCCGCGGGCGGGCCGGCCGCGAGCATGGCATCGAGGCGCTCGTCCACGATCGCCTGCAACCTCGGGCGCAGCCGGTTCATCCGTTTCACGGTGAAGCTCGGGATCACCATCTTGCGGTAGTGGCCGTGCTCCGGCCGGTCCATCCCCACCATCACGTTGTGCTTCTGCAGCGCGCCGCGGGCGGGGCTGGTCACGGGGAACCGTGGGTTGGTCCAGTCCGAGCTGAGCCGTTCGTCGGTGAACAGCTCCCGGGCCAGCGCGTGAGAGGTGACCACCCACGCCGGGCGCCCGTCGAACAGCGTGACCACGGTCAGCGGGGACTGCTCGCGCAGCGCCGCGTAGCCCTCGGGCGGCTCGTAGGGGCAGGCGCGCTGCATCGGGAATTCGGGCAGATCGGTCGCCTGCCCGGCCGTCTTGAGATCCTTCATCCGACCCCCACCGGTGAACCACCAAATTTTCTGGCTTAAAGACGTGACAAATCGCTGTTCTGGGTGCAGAGAATAGCTCTGGATTCGGTGGTGGGCAATATCGCTTAAGTCGGTCTTTAGTGTTTAGTTTGGCTTTAGGTGGATGTAGAAGAATGTATGCCTGCGGCCCTGGCCAGCTCCGCCTGTGCTCGGCCGTCAGGACATACGAGGAGGAGTTCGTGGGTGCACTGCCGCTCAGGTTTGGCATTTGCCTGTTTTCCGCCACCGCCGACCAATGGGCGGCGAAATCCCGCGCGGCAGAGGAGTCGGGATATGACGTCATAGCGATGACCGACGTCCTTGGCTTTCTCCCGCCCTTTCAGGCGCTGGCCATCGCCGCCACCTCGACGACACGCAGCCGGTTAGCGACATACGCCATCAACCCCGCATTGTGGAACCACGCCGTGCTCGCCCGGGAAATCCTCGGCAGCGACCAATTCAGCGGAGGCCGACTGGAACTCGGGCTCAGCGCCGGATTCCCACCCGCCCAATACCGTGCGGCCGGCGTCGAATACGCCGACACCCGGGCACGCCTGGACACCCTGGCCGACGCGCTCGCCACGCTGAAGGACACCGCAGCCGAATCCGGGCGTCGCCCGCCCCGGGTGCTCATCGCCGCCCGCGAGGAGGCCGACCTCGACTTCGCCGCCGAACACGCCGACACCGTCGCGCTGGTGGGCGCCGAGTTCGGCGACGGCGGCACCCTGCGGCTCCTGAGCGCCGACATCCTGGCCGACCAGGTCAAACGCATCCGCTCCGCCCCCAGCGGCGACACCCTCGAACTCAACCTCGCGGTCAAACGCGTCGTCGTGACAGGCGACCGGGAGGCCACCGCCGCGGCACTGCGCCCCGAGACCGCACCGCACCTCACCGACGAGGAGTTCCTCGACCTGCCGCACGTGCTGATCGGCACCCACCGGCAGATCGCCGACCGGCTCCGCGACAGCGCCGAGCGGTACGGCTTCACCTACATCACCGTGACCGACGAGGCGGCCGACGACTTCGCCCCGGTCATCCGGCTTCTACGGGCGGGCTGACGCATGCGCACACGACGATCCTTCCTGACGGCGTCGGCGGGTTCCCTCATCGGACTCGGCCTCACCGGCCCCCTGCTCGCCGCCTGCGCCGCCACGCCGCAGCGGGCGAACACCCCGGCCTCGGACTCCCCCCGCAAAGGTGGAACGCTCCGACTCGCCGTCGCCACCCAGGCCGATAGCTGGGACCCCCACACCGCCGCCACCGACATCACCTCGCAGCTCCTGCGGCCCGTCTTCGACTCCCTGGTCGCCACCAAGGGCGACGGCACCTTCCACCCCTGGCTCGCGACCTCCTGGCGCGTCACCGACGACGGGCTGAGCTACACCTTCGCCCTGCGCACCGACGTCACCTTCAGCGACGGCGAGCCCTTCGACGCCGACGCGGTCAAAGCCAACTTCGACCGGATCGTCGACCCGGCGACGAAGTCGAACTACCCGGCCTCGCTGCTCGGCCCCTACGCCGGCACCGACGTGGTCGACACCCACACCGTCCGCATCCGCATGCGGGAGCCGTACTCGTCGCTGCTCCAAGCCCTGAGCACGACCTTTCTGGGCTTCCACTCGCCCAAGGCGCTGCGCGATCACGGCGGCGACCTCGCCGGCGGCGGGAAGCACACGGCCACCACGGGCGCCTTCACCTTCCAGTCGGTGGTGCCGGGCCAGCAGGCCGTCTTCGCCAGGCGGCCCGGCTACGCCTGGGGGCCCGCGACGGCCGCCCACACCGGCGAGGCGTACCTCGACGGGATCCAGGTGTCGTTCCTCACCGAGGACCAGACCAGAGTGGGCGCCCTCACCTCCGGGCAGCTCGACGCCGCCGACCAGATCCCGTCGAGCCAGGTGTCCGCCCTACGCGGCCGGCCCGGGCTGACGATCCTGTCCGGCGAGACGCCGGGCACGCCGTACAGCTACTACCTCAACACCTCACGCGCGCCGTTCGACGACCCCGACGTCCGCCGCGCCTTCCTCCACGCGGTGGACGTCGAAGGGATCATCAAAGGCGTCTTCCGCGGCGAACAACTCCGGGCCTCGTCGATACTCAGCCGCGTCACCAGGGGATACGCCAAGGAGCTGGAGTCGGCGGTGCGGTTCGACCGGGCCGAGGCCGAACGCCTCCTCGACAAGGCCGGCTACACCGGCCGCGACAGCGCCGGCTTCCGCACAAAGGACGGCCGCACGCTCCGCGTCGACTTCCCCTTCGCCGCCGACTACACCACCCACGACCGCAGACTGTTCGACGTCGCCGTCCAGGACTCCCTCAAACGCGTCGGGTTCGACGTGCGCCTCTACGCCACCGACAACGCGAACTACGCCGAGAAGGTCGTCAAAGGCGACTACGACGTGAAGGCCGTCGCCTGGGGGAGCGCCGACCCGGCGCTCCTGCGCGAGATCTTCCACTCGACGCGGCTGCTGCGCAACGGCGGCGGCAACCAGGGCATGGTCCGCGACACCCGGCTCGACGAGTGGCTCGACGACGCCCGCGCGACGCTCGACCTCGACAAGCAGAACGAGCTCTACCGGCAGGTACAGCAGCGCGTCATCGACCAGGCATACGCCCTGCCCGCCTACGCCGCCAAACGCAACGTCGGGCTGCGCGACAAAGTGCGCGGCCTGACGTTCAGCAGCAGCGGAGTGCTCTCCCTCTACGACACCTGGCTGGCGGAGCCGTGAGACCGGGCCTCGGCAGACACATCCTCCTCCGCCTGCTGTCCGGCGTGTTCGTGCTGTGGGGCGCCGCCACCCTCTGCTTCCTCACCGTCTCCCTGCGAGGCGACACCGTCGGCGCCATCCTCGGCCCCGGCCAGCCCCCCACCCCCGAGCTGCGCCGGCAGATCATCGCCGAATACGGGCTCGACGACCCGTGGCTCGTGCAGTACGGCAGACGCCTCCGCGAGCTCCTCACCGGCGACCTCGGCTGGTCCTACCAGCGTGACCAGCCGGTCGCCCGGCTGCTCGCCGACCAGATCGGGCCGACCCTCCAACTGGCCGTCGCCGCCGCCCTGCTCAGCGTGCTGCTCGCCGTCGCCGCCACCCTCCTCACCGCCGGGCGCGGGCGGCTCGTCCGCGCCGCCGTGTCGGGACTGGAGTTGCTGGCCGTGTCGCTGCCCAACTTCTGGGTCGGCACGGTCCTGCTCGCCCTGTTCTCCTTCACGTTTCCGATCTTCCCCGCCGTCGGCGCGCCCGGCCCGGCCGGGCTGGTGCTGCCGGCCTTCGCCCTCGCGCTGCCCGCGGCGGGCGTGCTCGCCCAGGTGATGCGGCAAGAGCTGGAGACCGCCGAGACCCGGCCGTTCGCGGTCAGCGTCCTCGCCAGGGGAGCCGGCCTGTTCCACCTCAGGGCCCGCCACACCCTCCGCCACGCCGCGCTCCCCGTGGTCACCCTGTCGGGGTGGGTCCTCGGCTCGCTGGCCGGCGGTGCCGTACTCATCGAGAACATCTTCGCGCGGCCAGGACTCGGCCGCCTGCTCGCCTCGGCCGCCGCCTCCCGGGACCTCCCCGTCGTGACGGCCATCGTGCTGCTGTCCGCGGCGGCCTTCGTGGTCATCAACCTGGTGGTGGACCTCCTCTACCCGCTGATCGACCCGCGGCTGAGAGCCGAGGCCGCCCGATGACCGCCACCACCTTCACCGCCCGGCGGGCCCCGGCCGCCGGGCGGCCGGTGTTCGCCGCGGGCCTCGCCGTACTCGCGCTCGCTCTCCTCGTCGTGCTGTTCCCCGCGCTGTTCGCCACCCACGACCCCGACGCGACCGACTTCGCCCGCACGTTCCAACCCCCCGGAGCAGACCACTTCTTCGGCACCGACCAGCTCGGGCGCGACGTGTTCTCCCGCGTCGTGTACGGCGCCCGCGTATCCCTCACCATCGCCCTCGGTGCGACGGCCATCGGCGTGCTCGGCGGCATGCTCCTGGGCCTGCTCAGCGCTGTGGGAGGACGGATCGTCGACGGGGTCCTCATGCGCTGCGTCGACGTGCTGCTCGCCTTCCCCGAACTGATCCTCGCCCTCCTCGTCGTGGCGGTCATCGGCGGCGGCGCCGTCAACATTGCCGTCGCCATCGGGACGGCCGCCATCCCCGCCTACGCGCGTGTCGTCCGCGGCCAGGCGGGCACCGTCATCCTCTCGGAATACGTGGAGGCCGCCCGCGTGCTCGGCGTCCGCAGAAGCGTCTACCTCGCCAGGCACGTCGTCCCCAACGTCGCGGGACCCGTCGTGGTACTCGCCTCCATCGGCGGCGGCACCGCCATCGTCACCGCCGCCGGCCTCAGCCTGCTCGGCCTCGGACCACCCCAGCCGACCGCGGAATGGGGAGCCATGCTCGCCGAAGGCAAAGATCTGCTGGGCACCGCCTGGTGGATCGCCGTCTTCCCCGGCATGACCGTGGCCCTCGTTGTGGTCGCCTTCACCCTTGTCGGCAGGAACCTCCAGGTCAGGAGCCTGCGATGACCCTTGTCCAGGTCGAAAACCTCACCCTCCGCTTCGCCGGCCGCGCCAAGCCCGCCGTGGACGGCGTCTCCTTCGAGATCCAGGCCGGTGAATGCCTGGCGCTGGTGGGGGAGTCCGGCGCCGGCAAAAGCCTCACCGCCCGCGCGCTGTTCGGCCTCACCGGCCGGAACACCGAGGTCTCCGCCCGCGCCCTCCGCATCGACGGCCACGACGTCACCGCGTTCACCGAACGCCAATGGCAGGCCCTGCGCGGCGCCACGGTCGGCATGGTGCTCCAGGACGCCATGGTCAGTCTGGACCCGCTGCGCCGCATCGGCGATGAGATCGCCGAACCCATCCACATCCACGCACGCCGCCGCGGCCTCGCCCGCGGAGCCCCCGCCGGTGTGGCCGAGCGCGTGATCGAACTCCTCCGCCAGGTCGGCGTGCCCGACCCCGAGGCCCGCCGCGGCAGCTACCCCCACGAACTGTCCGGCGGCCTCCGCCAACGGGCCCTCATCGCGTCCGCCCTGGCCGCCGACCCCGCACTCATCGTGGCCGACGAGCCCACCACCGCGCTCGACGTCATCGTGCAAGAGCAGATCCTGCGCCTCCTCGGCGACGCCAAGGCCGCCGGGCGCGGACTTCTCCTCATCAGCCACGACCTCGGCGTCGTCTCCCGCCTCGCCGACCGCGTCGCCGTCATGAAAGACGGCGCCATCGTCGAAACCGGGCCGGCCGCCGCCCTCGTGTCCGCCCCCACCCACCCCTACACCCGAACCCTCGTCGACGCCCTCCCCGACCGCCGCCCCGCCGACCCTGCGGCCCGCCCGAACGGGACGGCCGGCCCCGCGGCCGACGTGAAGACCGTGCCCCGCCCGGACGGCACGCCCGTCCTCACCGTCACCGGCGTGGGCAAGACGTACGGCACGGCCGGCCGGCAGCGCCGCGCCCTCCACAACGTCTCCCTCACAGTGCGGCCCGGAGAGACCCTCGGCATCGTCGGCGAATCCGGCTCGGGCAAAAGCACCCTCGCCCGCATAGCCCTCGGCCTGCTGCCGCCCGACGAAGGCGACGTCCTCCTCCACGGCAAGCCCTGGTCATCCATCCCCGAACGGCTCCGCCGGAGCAGGCGAGCGACCATCCAACTGATCCACCAGAACCCCACCGCTGCCTTCGACCCCCGCTTCACCGTCGCCGACATCGTCGGCGAAGGCGTCACCGAGCGAGGCCGTACGGCGCGCCGCGCCCGAATCACCGAGCTCCTCCGCCAAGTCGGCCTCGACGAGGACTTCCTCACCCGCAGGCCCCACCACATGTCCGGCGGCCAACGCCAACGCGTGGCCATAGCCCGGGCCCTGGCCCCCCGCCCGGCCCTCCTCATCTGCGACGAGCCGGTGTCCGCGCTCGACGTCTCCATCCAGGCGCAGATCCTCGACCTCCTCGCCGACCTCCAGCACGAAACCGGCGTGGCCATGCTCTTCATCACCCACAGCCTGTCCGTGGTGCGCCGCATCAGCCACCGCGTTGCCATCATGAAAGACGGCCACATCCTCGAAGAGGGCCCGACCGCCGCCGTCTTCGCCGCCCCCCGCCACCCCTACGCCCGCCAACTCCTCGCCGCCTCCCTCCTCCCCGTCCCCTAACCCCGACCCGAAACCGCCGTACCGCCCTCCCCCTGGCTCAGGGGGAGGGCGGTACGGCGTCGGGGGTCAAGAAGGCAGGTCGCCGTCGCCGTCGATGAGGAGGAACATCTCCTCGTCGGAGGCGTTCGCCAGGTCGGCGGTGAGGAGGTCGCCGGCTTCGGCGGTGCCGTCCAGCCTGCCGACGAGGCCGCGGAGCCGGGCCAGCAGGTGGGTGCGGTCGCCCTGGTCCGCGGTGGTGGCGAGCGCGGCCGTCTCCCACCGGTCGAGGTCGGCGAGCAGGCCGGCCAGGCCGTCCGCCTCGGACGGCAGCACCTCGGCCAGCAGGTGCCGGGCGAGCGCGGCGGCCGACGGGTGGTCGAACGCCACGGTGGTGGGCAGGTGCAGTCCGGTGCCGAAGGCGAGCTCGTTGCGCAGGTCGACGGCGGTGAGGGAGTCGAGCCCGAGGTCGAGCAGGCCGCGGTCGGGGTCGACGGCGTGCGCGTCGGCGTGGCCGAGGACACGCGAGACGGCGGCGCGCACCCGGTCGAGCACGAACGGATATCTGTCCGCCTCCGGCAGCCCCGCCGGGGTCTGCGCCCACTGGCCTGCCCGGCCCGCCGTGCCCGCCGCGTCGGGCGCGGCCCGCCGGGCCGTACGGCGGACCAGACCGGCGAACAGTTCGGGAAGCGCGCCCGAGTCGGCCTTGGCGCGCAGCGCCCGCAGGTCCAGCCGCGTCGGCACCGCCGTACTCGCCGACGCCGCGACGGCCGCGTCGAACAACGCCAGCCCGTCGGCGGCCGGCAGAGGCGCCACACCCAGCCCCGCCATGCGGGCCAGGTCGGCCCGGCCCAGGTCAGAGCCCATGCCGTTCCCCGATCCCGTTCCCAATCCCGTCCCCAAGCTTGTCTCCGGGCCGTCGTCGTGCCAGAGGCCGAAGGCCAGGGAGGTCGCCGGGAGCCCCCGGGAGGTCCGGTGCTGTGCGAGGGCGTCGAGGAACGCGTTGGCGGCGGCGTAGCCGGCCTGGCCGGCGGTGCCGACGACACCCGCCAGGGACGAGAAGAGCACGAAGGCGGCGAGGCCCAGGTCGGCGGTCAGTTCGTGCAGGTGCCACGCGGCGTCGATCTTAGGCCGGGCCACCACGTCGAAGCGGTCGGGGGTCAAGGACTCCAGCACGCCGTCGGCGAGGGTCCCCGCGGTGTGGACGACCCCGCGGAGAGGCCGGTCGGCCGGGATCGAGCCCAGCAGCTCGCGCAGCGCGTCGCGGTCGGCGACGTCGCAGGCGGCCCAGGTGGCGTCGGCGCCGCGCGCGGCCAGGTCGGTGGCGAGCTCCGCGGCCCCGGGCGCGTCTGGCCCCCGGCGGCTGACGAGCAGCAGGTGCCGGGCGCCGTGTTCGGCGGCCAGGTGCCGGGCGACGAGGCCGCCGAGCGCGCCCGATGCCCCGGTGACGAGGACGGTGCCTTCACGCCACGGCGTGCCGCCCCCGCCGGGGCGGGGGCGCAGGCGCGCCAGCCGAGGCGTGTGCAGCCGCCCCGCGCGTATGGAGATCTGCTCGGCCCGGGAGGCGAGAGCCCCGGGCAGGGCGTCGGCCGAGGCGTCGTCCGCGTCGAGGTCGACCAGCCGGAACCGGCCGGGATGCTCGCTCTGCGCGGACCGCACCAGGCCCCACACCGGGGCCGACGCCAGCCCGGCCACCCCGTCGCCCGGGTGTACGGCTACCGCCTCGCTCGTGACCACGACCAGGCGTGCCCCGGCCGTGTGCGGATGGGCGAGCCAGGCGCGCAGATCGGCGAGCGTGGCGTGCGCCGTGGCCCGCGCCGCCCCGGCCAAGTCGAAAGCAGCGCCGAGCGAGGCCGGGCCGGACACCGCTTCAGATGCCACCTCGGACACCGGGTTGGACGCCGGGTCGGACGCCGGGTCGGATGCCGGGTCGGGCGCCGGAGGGAAAGTCGATGTGGAGGCCGCGCCGGGCAAGGCCGACCCGGTTACCACCTCGGACGCTGGGCCGGATGCCACCTCGGACGCCGGCTCGGACGCTGGGCGGGAAGCCAGGTCGGGGGCCGGGTCGCCGGAGCCGCACAGATATACGACCTCCGAGGGCGCGGGCCCGGTGAGGCCGCCGAGGTAGGCCGCCAGGTCGGAATGCCGCACCGCCTCCCGCCCGGCGGCCCGCCAACGTTCGGCCAGCCGCCGCGGGTCGGGCCCGACCGCGACCAGAGAGCCGGAGGAGGCCGCGGGGGCCGAGGCGGGGACGGTCGGCCATTCGACCTGGAACAGGTCGTCGGGGGCGGCGGCGGTGGCCGAGCGCAGGACCAGGGACTCGACGGAGGCCACGGGGCCCCCGGTGCCGTCCGCCAGCAGCACCGCGTAGGTGTCGGTCCCGGTCGGGGTGAGCGTGACGCGCAGCGTCGCGGTCGCGGCCCCGGCGGCGTGCAGCCGTACACCTGACCACGAGTACGGCAGGCGCATCTCGCCGGCGCCCGAGGGGAGATCCCCATGGACAAGTTCGTGGACGAGCGGGTGCAGGGCGCTGTCGAGCAGCGCCGGATGCAGCCCGAACTCGCCCGCCCCCTCCAAAGGCCCCGCCAAAGACCCCGCCAAAGACCCGTCCAAAGGCCCGTCCGGAGACCCGCCCGGCAGCGACACCTCGGCGTACAGCGTGTCGCCGGCCCGCCACATGGCCCGCAGCCCCTGGAACAGGGGCCCGTACTCGTAGCCCGCATCGCCGAACGCGGCATAGGGGTCGGCGAGCTCCACGGCCACCGCCCCCACCGGCGGCCAGACGCCCGCCGGACGCTCAGGCTCACCGGCCTGGTCGGGGCCCGCCTCGCCCGCCGCGTGCAACGTCCACGGGCCCGCCTCGGAGGCGTCCCGCGAATGCACCGTGACCGCGCGCCGGCCTTCACCGTCGGCCCGGCCCGCGGTGACGCGAAGGTGCACCCGCCCGGTCGGCGTCAGCGCCAGCGGAGCGTGCTGCACCAGCTCGTATAGATGGTCGCAGCCGGACATCTCACCCGCCCATCGGGCCAGGTCCACGAACGCCGAACCCGGCACCAGCACGGTGCCCCGGATCGCGTGGTCGGCAAGCCACGGCCGACGTTCGAGGGAGATCTCGCCCGTGTACACCGCGCCGCCGTCGTCGGGCAGATCGACGGCCGCGTCAAGAAGGGGGTACCGCGCCGAGCCGAGGCCCAACGTGTCGGCGTCTCCGCCGCGAGGCGACGCCGACAGCCAGAAGGTGCGGCGCTGGAACGCGTACGTCGGCATGTCGGCCACCTGCGGAGCGCCGCCGCCCATGACGGCCTTCCAATCCACCGGCACACCCGACACGTGCGCCGCCGCGACCGCCGACAGCGCGGTCCTGACCTCGGGGCGGCCCCGGCGCAGCAGCGGCACCGCCGGCACCCGCGCGCCTCCCTCGGGCAGGCAGTCGTGTACCAGCCCGCTGAGCACCGCGTCGGGACCCGCTTCGACGAAACGCGTGACGCCCAGCTCCGCCAGGCGGCGGACCCCGGAGGCGAACAGGACCGGCCGCCGCACCTGGTTCACCCAGTGGTCGGGCGACCCCAGCTCATCGGCGGACGCCACGTCCCCCGTCAGGTTCGACACCACCGGGATCGCGGGCGGCCCGAAACGCAGCTCCGCCACCACGCCGCGGAAATCGTCGAGCATCCCGTCCATGTGCGGCGAGTGGAACGCGTGCCCGACCCGCAGCCTCCTCGTCTTGCCGCCCCGCGCCTCCACCTGTACGGCTACCGCCGCCACCACGTCCGGGTCCCCGGACACCACCGTGGCCCGAGGCCCGTTGACCGCCGCGATCGACGCACGCACCCCGGACGGCCCCTGCCCGTCCAGCAGCTCCGCCACCTCCTCCTCCGACGCCTGCAGCGCCACCATCGCGCCGCCCTCCGGCAGCGCCTGCATGAGGCGGCCCCGCGCGGCGACGAGCGCCGCCGCGTCCGGCAGCGCCAGCGCCCCGGCCACATGCGCCGCCGCGATCTCGCCGACGGAATGCCCCATCACGTAGTCCGGGCGCACCCCCCACGCCTCCAGCAGCCGGAACAGCGCCACTTCAAGCGCGAACAGCGCCGGCTGGGCATACGCCGTACGGCCCAGCGCACCCGACGCGTCGTCCCCGGAGGCACCAGAGTCCCCGGAGCCGAAGACCAGGTCGCGCAGCCCCACGCCGAGGTGGGGGTCCAGGTGGGCGCAGGCGTCGTCGAAGGCGTCGGCGAAGGCCGGGTAGGCGGCGTGGAGGTCGCGGCCCATGCCGGGATACTGGCTGCCCTGGCCGGTGAACAGCAGTGCCGTACGGCCCGCCGGGTCGGCGCCGCCGTGCCACGCCCCCTCCGAGGGGGCCGCCCCGCCGGCCAGCCGCCGCAGCGCCGCGGCGAGCTCGCCCCGGTCCGCCGCGACGACGGCGGCGCGCTCCGGGAACCGCGCCCGCCCCCCGGCCAGGGTGGCCGCCATGGCCGCCAGGTCGGCGCCGGCGGCCGACTCCACATGGTCGGCCAGCTTCAGGGCCTGCCCGCGCAGCGCCTCCCGCGTCGTCGCCGAGATCACCCAGGGCAGCGGCAGCGGCAGCGGTAGCGGTCCGGCCTCCGGCGAAGCCCCGGGGTGGTCCTGGGGTTCGGCCCACTGCTCCAGCACCACGTGCGCATTGGTGCCGCTGATCCCGAACGACGACACCGCGCCGCGGCGGGGCCGCCCGAGGTCGGGCCAGGCCGTGTGCTCGGTGAGCAGCCGCAGCGCCCCCGCCTCCCAGTCGACGTGCGGCGAGGGCGCGTCGACGTGCAGGGTTTTGGGCAGCTCGCCCCGCCGCATGGCCTCGACCATCTTGATGACGCCGCCGACCCCGGCCGCCGCCTGCGTGTGCCCGATGTTCGATTTGAGCGACCCGAGCAGCAGCGGGCGGCCCGGGTCGCGGTCGCGCCCGTAGGCCGAGGCCAGGGCGTTGGCCTCGATGGGGTCGCCCAGCACCGTGCCCGTGCCGTGTGCTTCGACGGCGTCCACGTCGCCGGGCGCGAGCCCGGCGTTCGTGAGCGCCTGCAGGATGACGCGCTCTTGCGACGGCCCGTTCGGCGCGGTGAGCCCGTTGGAGGCGCCGTCCTGGTTGACGGCGGAACCGCGCACCACGGCGAGGACCGGATGCCCGTTGCGCCGCGCGTCCGACAGCCGTTCCAGCAGCAGCAGCCCGACCCCTTCGCCCCAGCCGGTGCCGTCGGCGGAGGCGGCGAACGCCTTGCACCGCCCGTCGGGCGCGAGGCCGCGCTGGCGGCTGAACTCCACGAACGTCGCGGGGGAGGCCATCACCGTGGCTCCTCCGGCGAGCGCCAGCGAGCACTCCCCGGTGCGCAGCGCCTGAGCCGCCAGATGCAGCGCCACCAGCGACGACGAGCAGGCCGTGTCCACGGTCACGGCGGGCCCCTCCAAGCCGAAGGTGTAGGAGACGCGGCCGGAGGCCACGCTGCCCGCGCTGCCGCTGACGAGATAGCCCTCGTGGCCGGGGGGCGCGCTCGGCGCCTGGTGCAGCCGCGCGCCGTAGTCGTTGTACATCACGCCTGTGAACACGCCCGTCGCGGTGCCGCGCAGCGTCCCGGGGTCGATCCCGGCCCGTTCGAACGCCTCCCACGCGGTCTCCAGCAGCAGCCGCTGCTGCGGGTCGACGGCGAGCGCCTCACGCGGGCTGATCCCGAAGAACTCCGGGTCGAAGTCGCCCGCGTCGTAGAGGAAACCGCCGTGCCTGGTGTACGTCTTGCCGGCCGCGTCGGGGTCGGGGTCGTAGAGGCGGTCCACCTGCCAGTCCCGGTCCGCGGGGAATTCCGACACCGCGTCGACACCGCCGCGCACCAGCCGCCAGAGCGCCTCGGGCCCGTCTACCCCTCCCGGGTAGCGGCAGGCCATCGCCACGATCGCGATCGGCTCCGACGCCGCCTCGGCCGCGGCCCGCCCGCCCGGTTTGGAAGGCGCGGCCGTACCGCCGGACTGCTCGCCGAACAGCTCCCCGTGCAGGTGTCTGGCCAGCGCTGAAGGCGTCGGGTGGTCGAAGACCGCCGTGCTGGCGAGCCGCCGCCCGGTCCGCTCGGCGAGCCGGTTGCGGAGCTCCAGCGCCGTCAGCGAGTCGATGCCGAGGTTGGTGAACGCGAGCGTCTCGGCGACCGTGTCGGCGCTCGCGTGCCCGAGGACGTTCGCCGTCGTCTCCCGCACGAGGTCCAGCAGCGCGGCCAGGCGCTCCCCCTCCGGCAGCGCGGAGAGCCCCGCCTGAGCACCCCCCGCTCGGCGGGCGGCACGCCGCCGGCCCGCCGCGGGAAGCAGCTCCTTCAGTACGGCGGGAGCCGCCTCGGCGTCTACCGCGCCCAGCTCCACCCGGGCGGCCACGAGCGTCGGCCGCTCCCCGGCGAGTACGGCGTCGAGCAGCGCCAGCCCATGCCCCGGGTCCAGCGGCGCGACCCCGGACCGGGCCAGGCGGGCCCGGTCGGCTTCGCTGAGCCCGCCCGCCATGCCGCTCTCGGTGGCCCACAGTCCGTAGGCGACGGACCTGGTGGGGAGCCCGAGCGCGGAACGGTGCCCGGCCAGCGCGTCGAGGAAGGCGTTGGCCGCCGCGTAGGCGGCCTGGCCGGCGGTGCCGTACACCCCCGCGACGGACGAGAACAGCACCAGGCCGGCGTCGTCGCCGAGAAGCTCGTGCAGGTGCCACGCGGCGTCGACCTTCGGCCGCAGCACGGCCGACAGCCGCTCGGGCGTCAGGGTCTCGACGGTCGCGTCGTCGAGCACGCCCGCCGCGTGGAAGACCCACGAGACCGGGCGGCCTTCCGGCGCCGCCGCGAGGAGCCGCGCGACGTCGTCGCGCCGCGATACGTCGCATGGCACCCCTTCGACGTGGACGCCGCGCTCCCGCAGCTCCGCCACGAGCGCTTCGTCGGGGCCGCGGCGGCTCGCCAGCAGCAGGCCGGTGACGCCGTGCCGGTCGACGAGGTGCCGCGCCAGGTGCCCGCCGAGTTCCCCGCTCGCGCCCGTGATCACCACCGTGCCGCCGAGATCCGGGGCGTTCCGCCGTTCGCGCGCGGCCCGCACCAGCCGGGGCGCGAGCAGCCGTCCGCCGCGCCACGCGAGCTGCGGCTCGCCCATGGCGACGGCCCGGCCGAGCAGCTCGGCCGGCGGGGCGCCCGCGCCGTCCACGTCGAGCAGCGTGAACGCGCCCGGGTTCTCCGTCTGCGCCGACCGCAGCAGCCCCCAGACGGCGGCCCCGGCGAGGTCGGCGACGACGCCGTCGGCGGGCACCGCCCTGCGTGTGACCACCACCGCGGGGGCGTGTGCGCCGTCAAGGTGCGTACGCACCAGCTCCAGCGCGGCCCGCGCCGCCGCGTGCACCGAGCCGATCGGGTCGGACGGGTCGAACGGAGGCGGGGACGCCGCGACCACGTGATCGGCGACCGCCGGCACCTGGGGGACGTGCCGCCACGCCATGTCGAACAGTCCGTCGAGCCGCTCGGACTCCGGCTCCCCGTGGAAGGGCCGCAGCGTGAGCGTGTCGATCGACAGCACCGGGCCGCCGGCCGCGTCGGCCACGTCCACCGCGACAGCCGTACTCCCGCGTCGGGTGACCTTGACCCGCAGCTCCCGAGCCCCGACCGCGTGCAGCCGCACCCCTTCCCACGAGAACGGCAGCGTCACCGCGCCGGGCTCGCCGCCGTCGGCGAAGAGCGCGGGGTGCAGGGCTGCGTCGAGAAGCGCCGGATGGATACCGAACCCCGCCGTGTCGAGGCTCTCGGGCGGCCGGACCTCCGCGTACGTGGTGTCGCCCTCCCGCCACAGCGCCGTCACCCCTTGGAACGCCGGCCCGTAGTGGTAGCCGCGGTCGGCCAGCGCCGCGTACGAGACCTCCGCTTCCGCGGCGGGCGGCGGCCAGTCCGCGAGGCCGTCCACCGGCACGCCCGCGGCCCCACCCGACACAGCCTGACCCGGCACAGTCACACCCGGCACAGCCCCACCGAGCACACCGGTCGCGTGCGTCGTCCACTCCTGCCCGCTCTCGGGCCGCGCGTCGACGACCAGCGCCCGCGTGCCGTCCTCACCGGCGGCCTGTACGGTCACCCGCAACCGCACCCCGCCCCGGGGCAGCGTCAGCGGCGCGCGCAGAACCAGCTCCTCCACCCGGTCGCAGCCCGCCTCGTCGCCCGCGCGCAGCGCCAGCTCCGCCAGCGCCGCCCCCGGAAGCACGGCCACACCGCCGACGGCGTGCTCCCACAGCCACGGCTGCCGCCGAGGCGCGAGCCCGCCGGTGAACAGCAGCCCGCCGTCCGCCAGCTCGGTCGCCGCCCCGAGCAGCGGGTGCCCGGCGGGGGACAGGCCGAGCCCCGAGGTGTCCACCGGCAGCGACGCCGTGTCCAGCCAGTAGCTCTCCCGCTGGAACGGGTAGGTCGGCAGCTCCACCGGCCGCCCCCCGCGCAGCGCCGGCCGCCAGTCGACACGCGCGCCGCCCGCGTGCATCCGGGCCACCGCCCGCAGCAGGGTGTCCGCCTCAGGGGCGCCAGGCCGCAGCACCGGGAACGCGTCCGCGCTCCCCTCCGGCAGGCACGACAGCGCCGCCGAGCTCAGCACCCCGTCCGGCCCCAGCTCGGCGAACGTGGTCACCCCCAGCCCGCCGAGCAGGCGGACCCCATCGAGGAACCGTACGGCGCCGCGCAGATGACGCACCCAGTAGTCGGCCGAGGCGAGCTCCTCGGCCGTGGCGAGCGCCCCCGTGAGGTTCGACACGAGCGGGATCCGGGGAGGAGTGAACACCACCTCCCGCGCGGCGGCGCGGAACTCCGCGAGGACGCCGTCCATGTGCGCCGAGTGGAACGCGTGGGAGACGCGCAGCCGCCTGGTCCGGCGCCCCTGGTCCCGCCAGTGCGCGGCGACCCGCTCCACGGCCTCCTCGTCGCCGGACACCACCGTCGACCGGGGGCCGTTCAGCGCGGCGATCTCGGCGGTGCCGTACCGCCCGTCGGCGCCGGCGAGCAGCGGCTCGATCTCCGCCTCGCCCGCCTCGACCGCGACCATGGCGCCGCCGGCCGGGGCCGACTGCATGAGGCGGCCTCTCGCGGCGACCAGCGCGCACGCGTTCGGCAGGTCGAGCGCCCCGGCGACGTGGGCGGCGGCGAGCTCGCCGATCGAATGCCCGATCACGTAGTCCGGCGCGCCCGTGAACGCGCTCACCAGACGGTAGAGGGCGCATTCCACCGCGAACAGCGCGGCCTGCGCGTACAGCGTCTGATCGAGCAGCGCCCCGGCCTCGGACTCCGGCTCGGCGAACAGCACCTCCGCCAACGGCACCCGCAGTCGCCGGTCGAACTCGGCGGCGATGGCGTCGAACGCCGACGCGAACACGGGATACCCGGCGTACAGCTCCCGCCCCATGCCCAGCCGCTGGCTGCCCTGCCCGGTGAACAGGAACGCCGTCCTGCCGGGCGCACCGGGCGCACCGGGTGCACCAGGAGCGCCGGGCGCCGCGCCGTCGCCCCGGGCGACCGCGGCCAGCCCCCGCAGCAGCGCCTCACGGTCGCGCCCCACGACCGTCGCCCGCTCGGCGAAGACCGACCTGCCCGTCGCCAGGGTGAAACCGACGTCCACGGCACGCGGGCCGGTGGCCGCCACGTGATCGTGCAGACGCGCCGCTTGCGCCCGCAGCGCCGCCGGCGTGGGGGCCGACAGCGGCCACGGCACCGCACGCGGCTCCTCCGGGGCCTCCGCCACCGGAGCCGCCTCCTCCAGCACCACGTGGGCGTTGGTGCCGCTGATGCCGAACGACGAGACCCCGACCCGCCGCGCGCGGCCCCGATCCGGCCACGGCGTCGCCTCCGTGAGCAGCCTGACCGTGCCGTCCGACCAGTCGACGTGCCCCGACGGCTCGTTCACGTGCAGCGTCTTCGGCAGCCGCCCATACCGGATGGCCTGCACCATCTTGATGATCCCGCCGACCCCGGCGGCGGCCTGCGTGTGGCCGATGTTCGACTTCAGCGAGCCGATCAGCAGCGGCTCGCTGGGCGCGCGGCCCTCGCCGTACGCCGTCAGCAGCGCCTGCGCCTCGATCGGATCGCCGAGCGACGTGCCGGTGCCGTGGGCCTCCACCGCGTCGACATCGGCGCTCGACAGCCCGGCGTCGGCCAGCGCCTGCCGGATCACCCGCACCTGCGACGGGCCGTTCGGCGCGGTGAGCCCGTTGGACGCGCCGTCCTGGTTGACCGCGGTGCCGCGGATCACCGCCAGCACCGGATGCCCGTTGCGGCGCGCGTCCGACAGCCTCTCCACCAGCAGCAGCCCGGCGCCTTCCGCGAACCCGGTGCCGTCGGCGGCGTCCGCGAACGCCTTGCACCGCCCGTCGGGGGACAGCCCGCGCTGCCTGCTGAACTCCACGAACGTCGCGGGCGTGGACATCACCGTGACGCCGCCGGCCAGCGCCAGCGAGCACTCCCCGCCGCGCAGCGCCCGCACCGCGAGGTGGAGCGCCACCAGCGACGACGAACACGCCGTGTCGACCGTCACCGCGGGTCCCTCAAGCCCGAACGTGTAGGCCACCCTGCCCGTCGCGACGCTGCCGTAGCTGCCGTTGCGCAGATAACCTTCCAGCTCAGGCGGGCTGGCCGCCACCCGCGACCCGTAGTCGTTGTACATCACCCCCGCGAACACCCCCGTACGGCTCCCGCGCACCGACGCCGGGTCGATCCCCGCCCGCTCGAACGCCTCCCAGGCCGTCTCCAGCAGCAGCCGCTGCTGCGGGTCCATGGCGAGCGCCTCCCGGGGGCTGATCCCGAAGAACGCCGGATCGAACCGGTCGGCGTCGTGCAGGAAACCGCCCCGCACGGTGTAGCTCTTGCCGGGCGCGTCCGGGTCGGGGTCGTAGAGCTCGTCCAGGTCCCACCCGCGCTGGGCGGGGAACTCGGTGATGGCGTCCACGCCGTCCACCACCAGCCGCCACAGCTCCTCCGGGGTGTGCACGTCACCCGGATAGCGGCACGCCATCCCGATGATCGCGATCGGCTCGTCCGCCCGCGCGGACGCCGCCGCCGGTTCGCGCGCGGGTTCGCGCGCCGGTTCCCGGGCCTCCCGGCCGGGCAGCACACCGAGGAGGAACCCCGCGAGCGCCGTCGGCGACGGATGGTCGAACACGAGCGTGGCCGGGAGCCGCAGCCCCGTCGCCGCGTTGAGCCTGTTGCGCAGCTCCACGGACGTGAGGGAGTCGAACCCGAGATCCTTGAACGCCAGCCCGGCCTGGACGTCGTCAGAGGTCCCGTGGCCCAGGACCGCGGCCACTTGGGCGACGACGAACGCCAGCGCCGCCGGTTCGCGTTCCTCCTCCGGCAGCGCGAGCAGCCCCGCGAGCGGCCCGTCCCCCTGCGCCGCCACCCCGGAGAGCGCCGCCCCCGAGAGCGCCGCCCCGGAGAGCGCCGCCCCCGAGGACGGCGACCCGCCGCGCGCCGCGCCCGGAAGGGCCGCGCCGGGCGGGACCGCGCCCCGGGAGGCGGCGCCCGTGAAGTTCGCGCCCGTGGGTATCGCGCCCGCGAGTATCGCGCCATCCCCGCGCGACCGCAGCGCCGCCAGATCGAGCGCGGCCGGAACGACGAACGGCAGGTCCAGCCCCAACGCCGCGTCGAACAGCGCGAGCCCCGCCTCGGTGCCGATCGGCACCAGGCCGCCCCGGGCCATCCGGGCGATGTCGCGCTCCGCGAGATGGCCGGTGATCCCGCTGGACTCCTCCCACAGCCCCCACGCCAGGGAGACCGCCGGCAACCCCCGCGCCCGCCGGTGCTGGGCGAGGCCGTCCAGGAACGCGTTGGCGGCGGTGTAGTTCGCCTGGCCGGGACTCCCGAGAGTCGCGGTCACCGATGAGAACAGCACGAACGCGGCCAGGTCCAGCTCCCGCGTCAGCTCGTGCAGATTCCAGGCGGCGTCCACCTTGGGGCGGAGCACGCCGCTCACACGCTCGGGCGTGAGCGACGCGACGACCCCGTCGTCGAGGACCCCGGCCGCGTGCACCACCCCGGTGAGCGGATGCTCGGCGGGTACGGCGGCCAGCACCGCGGCAAGGGCGTCGCGGTCGGCGGCGTCGCAGGCGACGACCTCCACCTCCGCACCGAGCCCGGTCAACTCGGCCTTCACCCGCGCGGCCCGCTCGCCGGCCGCGCCCCGCCGGCCGAGCAGCACCAGGCGGCGCACGCCGCGGGCCGTCACCAGATGCCGGGCCACCAGCCCGCCGAGCGTGCCCGTGCCTCCGGTGATGAGCACCGTGCCGTTCGGGTCGAGGTCGCGCGGCGCCGTGGCCGCCGCCGCCGGCCGCGCCAGCCTCGGCACATGAACGGCGCCGTCCCTGAGCGCGAGCTGCGGCTCGCCCGAGGCCAGGGCCGAGGTCAGCGCCGCGATCAGCGCCTCCTCGGAGGCCGCGCCGCCGTCGGTGTCCAGCAGCACCAGTCGGCCGGGGTTCTCGGCCTGCGCCGTACGCACCAGGCCCCACACCGCCGCCTCCGCCGGCTCGGGCACGTCGTCGCCGGGGCGTACGGCGACCGCCCCCCGGGTCACGACCACGAGCGTGGACGCCGCGAGCGCGTCCTCGGCGAGCCACTCCCGCAGGACGCCCAGCACATGGCCCGTCACCGCGTGAGCGCGCCCCACCGCTCCGTCCCCCGGGAACAGGTCGTAGACGGGAAGCAGCACCGCATGCCGATCCCCGCCGAGCGCCTCCACCACCGACGCGACATCGGGGTGGCGGCTCCCGGGCAGCCCGTCCGGCCCGTCGCCCACGACGGCCGTCCGCACCACGCCCGGCGACCCGGACCCGGCCGCCCGCACCGACCACTCGACCGTGAACAGCGAATCCCGCTGTGCCGGCCGCGCCCGCATCGCGCGCAGGCTGAGCCGCTCCACCGTGACCAGCGGCGCTCCGCCGCGCTCCGCCAAGGTCACCGCCACAGCGTCATCCCCGAGCCGCCGCAACCGCGCCAGCCCCGCGGACGCCTGCCCGCCCGCCTGCCCGCCCGACCCCGCATGCCGTACGGCTCCCGCCCACGAGAACGGCAACCGGGGAGCCGCGGACGCCGCCGCCGCGTCGTCGGCGAGCACCGCCAGATGCAGCGCGGCGTCCAGCAGCGCCGGATGCACCGCGAAAGCGCCGTCCGCCTCCACACCGGTCTCGATCTCGACGTAGACGTCGCCGTCGTGCCGCCAGGCCGCGCGCACCCCTTGGAACGCGGGCCCGTAGTCGTAGCCCTGCGCCCCTAGGCGCTCATAGAGCCCGGCCAGGTCCACCGGCTCCGCACCCCCCGGAACCCGCACCGGCGCAGCAGCGGGGGCAGGGTCCGCCGAGGGCGCGAGCCGCCCGCTCGCGTGCCGTGTCCACACCTCGCCCGGCTCCTCCTCGGGCTGCGAATACACGCTGATCGCGCGTCCGCCGCCCTCGTCGGCGGGGGAGACCGCCACCTGAAGGCGGACCGCCCCCTCCGCGGACAGCACCAGCGGACTCTCCAACGTGAGCTCGTCGACCCGTCCCGCCCCCGCCCGCTCACCCACATGCAGAGCAAGGTCCACGACCGCGGCCCCCGGCAGGACGACCGTGCCCGTGATCGCGTGGTCGGCCAGCCACGGACGCGTGTCGAGGGACACCAGTCCCGTGTAGAGCGTGGTGCCGCCGTCCGCCAGCCGTACCGACGCCCCGAGGAACGGATGCTCGCCCGTCGCCAGCCCCAGCGCGGCGAAGTCCACCGCGCCCGCCGGGGTGTTGATCCAGTGGCGCGAACGCTGGAAAGGATAAGTGGGCAGCTCCACCGCCGCGCCGGGCGGCGGGCGGAAATCCACGGCCGCGCCGTTCACATGAACCTCGCTGAGCGACGTCATGAACGCCCGCAGGTCGCCGCGGCCCCGGCGCAGCGTCCCCGCCACCACCGCGCCGACGGCCGTGTCCTGCATCGCGGCGGTGAGCACTGGATGCGCGCCCACCTCGACGAACAGACCGTGCCCGTCCTCATGAAGCCTCCGCACGGCCGGCGCGAAGAGCACCGTCTGCCGGAGGTTGCGATACCAGTACTCCGCGTCCAGCTCCGGCCCCTCGACCAGGCCGCCGGTGACCGTCGACACCATGGGGATCTCCGCCGGCCGGGGGGCGATGTCCGCCAGAGCCGCCAGCAGCTCCTCCCGCACCGCCTCGGTGTGCGCGCTGTGATAGGCGATGTCCACCGGGACGCGGCGCGCGTGCACACCGTCCGCCTCACACGCCGCCAGGAACCTGTCCACCGCCTCCGCGTCGCCGGACACGATCGTCGTGGCAGGGCCGTTCACCGCCGCGATCGACATCCCCGCCTCGACACGCCGGCGCACCTCCTCCACCGGCAGCGGCACCGCCGCCATCCCGCCCCGGCCCGCCAGCGCGGTCAGCGTACGGCTGCGCAGCGCGATCAGCCGCGCCGCGTCCGGCAGCGTCAACACGCCCGCCACACACGCGGCGGCGACCTCGCCCTGCGAGTGCCCCACCACCGCGTCCGGCACCACGCCGTGCGACCTCCACAGTGCGGCCAGCGACACCATCACCGCGAACACCGCCGGCTGGACCACCTCCACCCGGCGCAGCGCCTCCTCGTCGCCGATCACCTCCAGCAGCGACCAGTCGACATGCGGAGCGAGCGCCTCGGCGCACGATTCGAGCGCCTCGCGGAACACCGGCGACGACTCCGCCAGCCCCGTCGCCATGCCCACCCAGTGCGACCCAGCGCCGGGAAACGCGAACACCGTCTTCCCCACCTCGCGCGCGGTGCCGCGCACCACACCCGGTGCCTGGCCACCGCCCGCGACAGCGGCCAGCCCCGCCGCCAACTCGGCCCCGTCACCGCCCACGACCACCGCCCGGTGCCCGAACGCCGCACGCCCCTCCGCCAGCGTCCGCGCCACACCGGCGGGCGCGACCGCGGGGTCGCCGGTCACGTGGGCGTGCAGCCGTACGGCCTGCGCGCGCAGCGCCGCCTCGCTCTTGGCCGACAGCGGCCACACCACAAGGCCGGGCCCGGCCTCGGCCGTCGCGGCCGTCGCGCCGCTGGCCGGCTCGGCCGTCGGCGCCTCCTCCAGGATCAGATGCGCGTTGGTGCCGCTGATCCCGAACGACGACACGGCCGCCCGGCGCGGCCGGCCGCCGTATCCGCCGTCCCGCCCCTCCGCCCACGGCACGGGCTCGGTCAGCAGCCGCACCGCACCCGACTCCCAGTCGACGTGCGGAGTCGGCCTGTCCACGTGCAGGGTCTGCGGAAGCGTGCCGTACCGCAGCGCCTGCACCAGCTTGATGACGCTTGCCACACCCGCCGCCGCCTGCGTGTGGCCGATGTTCGACTTGATCGACCCCAGCCACAGCGGCCGGTCGCGGCCCTGCCCATACGTCGCCAGAATCGCCTGCGCCTCGATCGGGTCGCCCAGCCGCGTGCCCGTCCCGTGCGCCTCGACCGCGTCGACGTCGCCCGGCGACAGCCGCGCCGCCGCCAGCGCCTGCCGGATGACACGCTGCTGCGAAGGCCCGTTCGGCGCGGTCAGCCCGTTCGACGCGCCATCCTGGTTGACCGCCGAACCGCGGATCATCGCAAGCACCCGGTGGCCGTTGCGCCGCGCGTCCGACAGCCGCTCCAGCACCAGCACGCCGACACCCTCCGACCACCCGGTGCCGTCGGCCGCCGCCGCGAACGGCTTGCACCGCCCGTCGGGCGACAGCCCGCGCTGCCTGCTGAACTCCACGAACATCCCCGGCGTCGCCATCACCGTGACACCGCCCGCCAGCGCCAGATCGCACTCGCCGCCGCGCAGGGCCCGCGCCGCCAGATGCAGCGCCACCAGTGACGACGAGCACGCGGTGTCCACCGTCACCGCCGGACCCTCCAGCCCCAGCGCGTAGGAGATCCGCCCCGACGCCACACTCGCCGCGGTGCCCGTCAACAGATACCCGTCGTGCCCGTCGGCCGCCTCATGCAGCCTCGGACCGTAATCCTGGGCGCTCGCCCCCACAAAGACACCCGTACGGCTCCCGCGCAGCACCGACGGATCGACCCCCGCGGCCTCCAGCGACTCCCACGACGTCTCCAGCAGCAGCCGCTGCTGCGGATCCATCGCCGCCGCCTCACGCGGACTGATCCCGAAGAACCCCGCGTCGAACAGCGCTGCGTCGTAGAGGAACCCTCCCCGCCGCGTATACGACGTCCCCGGCCGATCGCCGTCCGGATCGTAGAGCCGCCGCAGGTCCCACCCCCGGTCCGCGGGCAACTCGCCGATCGCGTCACGACCCGCCGCCACCAACTCCCACAGACTCTCGGCCGAATCGACCCCGCCGGGGTAACGGCACCCGATGCCCACGATCGCGATCGGCTCCCCGGGCTCCCCGGGCTCCCCGAGGTGCTGCTCTCCGCCGGCCCACGGGCCCTCGCCGGCGTCGTCGGCCGCGCCGTACACCTCCGCCAGCAGCCGCTCCGACAGGGCCGCCGCCGTCGGATGGTCGTAGATCAACGTGTCCGGCAGCCGCACCCCGAGCGCCTCCGAGAGTCGGCCGCTCAGCTCCACCCCCATCATCGAGTCGAACCCCACGTCCTTGAACGGCTGAGCCGCGTCCGGCGCGCCGCCCGCGCCATGGCCGAGGACCGCCGCCACATGCCCGTGCACCAGGTCCAGCATGTGGCGCTCCCGGTCCTTCACCTCGGGGGCGGCGACCCGCACGGTCGGCCCCTCGGACCCACCCGATCCACCCGATTCGCCCGATCCATCTCGTCCAGCCCGTCCAGCCCGCGCATCCGGCCCGTACGGCACGGCGCCGCCGCCCGCCCCCGCGCCTCCACCTGCCGAGGCCGTGCCTCCACCGGCCGCGCCCACGGCGATCCAGTGCCGCTCCCGCTCAAAGGCATACGTCGGCAGCGGCACACGCCGCGGACCGTGCGCGGACAGCACCGCCTCCCAGTCCACCGCCACACCCGCGTTGTGCGCCTGCGCCAGCGCCGCCACCAGCACCTCGGCCTCCGGACGGCCGCGCCGCTGCGCCGCCACCACGGCACCGCCGTCCCCCACCGCCGCATGCGCCAGGGGAGCCAGCACGGAATCTGGCCCGACCTCCACGAACATCGAAGCCCCCGCGTCGCGCAGCGCGCGCACCCCGTCGTAGAACCGCACCGCCGCACGAATGTGACGCACCCAGTAGTCCGGCGAGCACAGCTCCTCCCCGGCGAAAGCCCCCGACACGTTGGACACCACCGGGACGACCGGTGGACGGTAGTGGAGCCCCTCGGCGACGACCCTGAAGTCCGCGAGAACACCGTCCATATGCGCCGAGTGGAACGCGTGGCTCACCCGCAGCGCACGCGTCCTCACCCCGCGGTCGTCCCAGCGCGCCGCGAACGCCGCCACCGCGTCCCCGTCGCCCGACACCACCGTCGACGCCGGACCGTTCACCGCCGCCACGTCGATGCGCGAGCCGTACTCCCCGCACTCCGCCAGGTCGGCGATGACCGCCTCCTCCGACGCCCGGATGGACACCATCGCACCACCCGACGGGGCCGACTGCATGAGCCGCCCGCGCGCCGCCACCAGCGTGGCCGCGTCGCGCAGCGACAGCACACCGCCGACGTGCGCGGCGGCGAGCTCCCCCACCGAGTGCCCGATCAGGAAGTCGGGCACCACCCCCCACCGCTCGAACAGCCGGAACAGCGCGACCTCGTGCGCGAAAAGCGCGCTCTGCGCCACCTCCGTCCGCTCCAGCAGCGCTGCTGCCGGGCTGCCGTCCGGCGCGAACATCGACTTCTTCACCCCGGGGGCCAGGTGCGCGAGCACCTCGTCCAGCTCCTCCGCGAACTCGGGTACCGCCTCGTACAACCCGCGGCCCATGCCGGCACGCTGCGACCCCTGCCCCGAGAACAGGAACGCCGTGCGCCCCCGCCGTACCTGCCCCCGCACCGCCCCCGGCGCGGGAGACCCCGCCGCCAGCGCCGCGAGACCGCTCATCAACGCCGCCCGATCCGACCCGACAACCGCCGCCCGGTGCGCGAACGCGGTCCGCGTCGAGACCAGCGAATAAGCCACATCCACCGAACGCGGAACACCGGTGTCCTCCCCGGCGCCGCCCGCCTGCCCGACAGCCTGCCCGACCACCGGATCGGCTGTCTCTTCCGCCGCCTGCCCGTCCGCCTGTTCCGCCGCGGCCAGGAACGCGTGCAGGCGCTCGGCCTGCCCACGCAGCCCCGACGCCGTCCGCGCCGACAGCAGCCACGGCACCACCGGAACGGCGTCGCCGGGCTCGCGACGCCAGTGCCTGGGCCGTACCCGCTCGGCGGCACGCGGCGGATCGGACAGGACGAGATGGCAGTTCGTGCCTCCCATGCCGAACGAACTCACCCCCGCGACCAGCGGACGCTCCGGCCGAGGCCACGCGCCCAACTCGGTCTGCACCCGCAGCCGCAGATCGTCCAGCGGTATATCGGGATTAGGCGTCGCGAAGTTCAAACTCGCGGGCAGCAGGCGGTGGCGGATGCTCAACGACGCCTTGATCAACCCGACGATGCCCGCCGCACCCTCCAAATGCCCGACGTTCGTCTTGGCCGAGCCGACCACGAGCGGCGTCCCCGCCGTACGCGCCGCCCCGAGCACCTCACCCAGCGCCGACGCCTCCACCGGATCGCCGCGCCGCGTCCCCGTGCCGTGCAACTCGACATACTGCACCTCCCCGGCCGCGACCCCTGCCCGCTCATAAGCACGCCGCAGCACCTCCGACTGCGCCTGCGCACTCGGCACGGTCAACCCGTCGGCCGGACCGTCGTTGTTCACGGCGCTCCCCAGGATCACCGCATACACCGGATCGCCGTCGGCCACGGCACGGCGCAGCGACTTGAGCACCACGGCGCCGCCGCCCTCACCCCGCACATAACCATTGGCACGGGCGTCGAAGGTGAAACAGCGCCCGTCCGGCGACAGGCCACCGAACCGCGCCGTCGTGGTGGCGCTCGCGGGCAGGATGTTGAGGTTGACCCCGCCCGCCAGCGCCAGGTCGACCTCGCCCGACCGCAGGGCCTCGACCGCCATGTGCACCGCGACCAGCGCCGACGACTGCGCCGTGTCCACCACCAGACTCGGTCCGCGCAGCCCCAGCACATACGACACCCGGTTGGCGATGATGCTCCGGTGGACGCCCGTGATCGTGTGCGCGCCGATCACCCCGCTCCCCTCGGCGAGCGTCAACGTGCCGTAGTCATCCCAGATCGCCCCGACGAACACCCCCGTACGGCTGCCGCCCAGCGACCCGGGCACCACCCCCGCGTCCTCCAACGCCTCCCAGCTCAGCTCCAACATGAGCCGCTGCTGCGGATCCATCGCCGCCGCCTCACGCGGCGAGATCCCGAAGAACGCCGCGTCGAACGCGTCGATCCGGTCCAGGAAGGCGCCGAAACGCGGAGCGTCCGCCCCCACCCACCGGCCCTCGGGGACCCCCGTGACAGCGTCGCGGCCCGCCCGCAGCATCTCCCAGAACGCCGTCGGGTCCGGCGCCTGCGGCAGCCGGCAGGCGACCCCGACGATCGCGACCGCCTCCTCGTCCCTGAGGTCGTCACGGGGATCTGCGCCGGGGTTCTCACGGCCGCGTGCGCTGGCGTCGTCGGGGGCTTCATCGCGGGCGGAAACAGCCTCACTCGTCATACAGCCAGCGTGCGTTCGGCGGCTAAAGGGCATCCTTGGCGCCGTCTAAAGAGCCCTGCCCGCCACAGAGCCTCGAACCCGCCAACAGAACGCCCAACCCAAGCCCGAAACCCAAAACCCGAGCCCAGAACCCGAACCCCGAATCTGAGCCCGAACCCAGACCGAACCCGGAATCCGGAATCTGGACCCGAGCCCGAACCCTGACCGGGGCGGGATTCCGAATCCGGAACCCAGACCCGAATCCGGAATCCCGACCCGAGCCCGGAACCCGAACCTGCAACCCGATCAGAACTCCGCGGCCTTCTCCAGCGCGTCCTTGATCTCCGCGAGCACGTCGGCGGCCTCCGCCCCGTCGATGACCCGGTGGTCGAAGGCCAGGCTCAGCCGCATGGTCGGCGCGACGCCGAGCACCCCGTCCAGCACCACCGGACGGTCGGCGATCCGCCCGACGCCCAGCGTGACCGTCGTACCGCCCACCGAGTAGAACCCGTCCACCGGCCGATGGCCCAGCGACGTGACGGCGAACGTGCCGAACAGCTCCGGCCGCCTCCGCAGCGGCCGTACGACCCGGCGATACGCGACACGCCCCACCAGCACCGGCAGCCGGTGCAGCAGCCGCGCCCCCGCGAACTCGTCCATCGTCTCGGCGTCGCCGTCCCGGAACCTCTCCACCTGGCGCTGCACCTCGTCCAGGTCCGCCCGGTCCACATCCCTCAGCACCGCCGACAGCACCACCCGCCGCCCCCCGACGGTCTTGTCCAGCGTGATCTTCGCGTGGACCCGCCCGAACCGCGCGACGCGCGGATTGAACCATCCCCGGATCGCGGCGTTCGCCTCCGGATGCACGGCCAGCACACCGGCCGCCGCGCGGACCACATACGTCACCACCGAACGGCGGAGCCCCTGCGCCCGGCCGGCCCGGCGATGCGCGAGCACCGCGCTCATGTTCACCTCGGTGTCGAGGAACACCGGCGAGAAAGGCCGGATCTCATCAAGGAAGTAGAGCGTGTGTCGCCGTTCCCTGACGACCCGTTCCGTGCCGACCCCTTCCCTGGTGACCCCTTCCGTGGTGAGCCGTTCTCCAACGACCTGTTCCGCGGCGACCCGTTCTTCGGTGGTCCGCCGGTCGGCTTCTCCAGCGCCCCGTTCTCCGCCGGCCCGCCGGCCGGTCGGCCTCGCGGTCACGGCCCGACCGCCGCCGCGTAGATCTCCTCCAGGGAGCCCGCCTTCAACAGCTCAGGCAGCACGACCGGCCGCCCACTCACCCGCTCCAACCTGGTCGCCAGGGCGAGCAGGTGGATCGAGTTCCAGCCCGCCACCTCGTCCAGGCTCCGCCCGAGGTCCTCACGCCCTACGTCCAGGCCCAGCTCGTCCCTCAGCAGGGCGACGAAGTCATCGATCGTGGTCACGAAGCGGTCCCTCCAGTTTCCGGTACGGCCAGGCCGTCGAACAGGCGCACGTGCGCCGGCGGATCGGCGATCTCGTCAAGGTCGTGGCGGAACCACGCGGCTCCGTCCGCTCCGCCGTCGGCGGCTCGGTCTGCTCTGCCGTCGGCGGCCCTGTCCACCCCGCCGTCGGCGGCCCTGTCCACCCCGCCGTCCGCCCCGCCATCGACGGACACGAAGCCGTTGCGCGTATAGAAATCGCGGACCTTGCCGTTTTTCGCGGTGGGACGATACGTGCCCAGGACCTCCCGCAACCCGGCCGCCGAAGCGTGGCGCAGCACCGCCAGCAGGCACGCCTGCTCGATGCCCCGTGAGAACACCCGGCAGCTCAGGAGGAAGTTGTCGATGTGCAGCACCTCGCCGACGACCCGCACGAAGATCGCCCCGGTCAGGCCGTTCTCGCCGAACCGATCCGAAGTGCGTACGGCGAGCACCCGCCGACCGGGCTCGGCGGCGAAAGCCTGGACATCGGCCGGCTGCAACCGGCGGGTCGTCAGATTGAACTGGTTCGTACGCAAAGTGAGCTGGGAGATCCGCGACACGTGCGTGTCGGCCGCGTCCTCCAGCCGTACCCGCACGTCCAGTGAGGTGAGATAGTCGTCCAGCGACGCGAAAGAGTCCAGGAAATCCTTACGGACCAGTTCTTCCCGGTAGAGCCGGGGGCGGGAGCGGTCCTCCACGGTCAGCTCCCGGGAGTCGAACCAGCCGTCCGCCAGCAGCCTCGCCGCGTGCAGCGCGGGCTCCTCGTCGAGGGCGACCACGGCCACTCCGGGCAGCTCCCGCCGTACCAGCCCGCACTCGAACGCGCTGTCGTCGGCGAACACCATCGAGTCCACCGAGAGGTTGAGATCGCCCGCGAGCTCCCGCAGATTGTCATGCTTCGGCCGCCAGTTGGCGATGACACGGACGAAGTCGTCCTCCCGCAGCGTCATCTCCGGATGCTTGTCCAGCGCCTCGCGCACCGCCCCCAGGTCGTTCTTGCTGACCGCCGCCAGAAGCACACCGTGTGAGGCGAGCTGCTTGACGGTGCGCTGGAAGGCGGTGAACGCCCTGCCCCTGTAGCCGCCCGCCACCTCGATGCCCTCAACCCCGTCGTCGCCCAGGATCCCGCCCCACAACGTCCCGTCCAGATCGACCACCAGGCATTTCTTGGTCAGACCCGCCAGGTGCCGCGCCAGGTGCCCGATCTCACGCGCGTATCTCGCCAGCAGTTCGGCCGACAGATGCTGCCCCGCGTACAGGCTCTGCCGCTGGTCGGTCACGGCGATGCCCTCCGCGATCAGAGGGTCGAGGTCGATCGTCACCACCGAAGGGTTGCTCTCTCCAAGACGCAGCAGATCAGAGCAGGCCGCGCGCCACACCGCGCCGAGCCGGGCCCGCGACCGGTGATCGGTGACCTGTGCGGTGGCATGCGATGTCAGCGGCAGCGTGTTGAGCACCAGCGTGCCTCGCGCGGTCTCGGCGAACCGCGCCGCCAGGCGCTCCACCAGCCGCACCTTCTCGCCGAGGACCCGCTCCACATCGTCGACCCGCCACGGCACCCCCACCTCGTCGAACACGACGGCCGGGTCGAGCACACAGAGCACGAGGTCCGGGTCGGCCGCGTACAGATCGCTCCCGGGATCGCCCAGCTCCACCACATAGCCCTGGAAATCCCCCAGGAACGGCCGCATCAGCAGCCCGTGTCGGGCCAGTTCGGCGGTCAGAACCGGCACCACCGTGCCCACGGTCCCATGGCCGATGACCGCCACCGTCAGGACGGAGGTGTCCGGGTGCTCACGCAGGACATCGTCCGGCCGGAGCCGTTCCAACACATGTCCGGCCCGCCGCAGGCCGTCGCCGTCCGCGGCGGACAGCAGCCCGCGGACCAGCGGATACTCGGCGGCCAGGCGTCCGGCGCGAAACAGCTCCGCGACACGCTCAACGCTCATCGCGGCCACCCCGCCACGAGCCCGGTCCCGCCGCACGCGACCGCACCGCCGTACGGCGAATGCACAAAGGCCGCGTCGCCCGGCAGACCACGTAAGTTCGGCCGGCGCGACCAGCCGCGCACATGCGACATGCCGTGCATAGCGTGCATGCCGTGCACGTGAGACAGGTTGAGCGGGTTGAGCAAGTCGGGCAAGTCAGGCAAGTCGGGCAGGCTCGGCAGGCCAGGCATATCCAGCAGGTCGAGCATGTCGGGCAGCAGGTAAGGGTCCGAGGCGTGCATCCCGGTCCTTCCGTCGGCTCGGGCGGGCTTACGCTTCGCCCCCACCCTCCGCGATCGACCTAAAGCCGATCTAGCAGCAAGCAGCCGCCCCAGCCCCGGTACCGCCCTGCCCCCGGCACCGCTCCCGGCACCGCTCCCGGCCCCGGCCCTCCCCCCGGCCCCGGCGCGTGCGCCGGCATCGGCGCCGCGTCACCGATCGCCCGGCGGCCTGCTGCCGACGAGCACCCGGGCCAGCATGGCCCGCGAGCTGATGTTGAGCTTGCGGTAGACCCGGGTCAAATGGACGTCCACCGTCCGCGGGCTCAGCGAAAGCCTCGCGGCGATCTCCCGGGTCTTCAGCCCGTCGCCCGCCAGCCCCGCGATCTCCCGCTCTCGCCTGGTCAGCGCCGAAAGGTTGCAGCCCACCGCGTCCGGCGTCGCGGGCAGCGCCGCCACGATGTGCTCCTGCCGTACGGCCTCCTCATAGACCCGCCCCCCGCCACATCGCCGCGCGAGCTCCTTGGCGAGCACCAGCAGGCGCGTGGCCTGCCGCGGGCAGTGGTAGTCGATGAGACACCGGGCGGCCAGCAGGAGCATCTGGGCCTTGGCGTGGCTCATCCCCGACTCGGCGAACAGATCCGCCGCCTGCTGGATGCGGTCGGCCGCCGCCAGCAGGTCTCCCCGAGAGCGCAACGCCACGCCGCGGGCCAGAAACGCGTACGCGCACGGAGTCCGCAACTCCAGGCCCTCGGCCGCCTCCTCGGCGCGTTCCGCCCAGTCGTCGGCCGGTTCGCCCGTCTCCAGTGTGGCCGCGAGCACCATCGCGAAACACTGAGCGCGAATGAACGGCGGCAGTCGGGAGAGCTCCGGCCCGCGACCGGCGTCGATGAGGATGGTCACGCACCGGTTGTGGTCGCCGTCCAGGCACGCCGTCGTGGCGAGAGCGACGGCGCCCGCCACGCTCCAGTAGAAGTCCCGCGACCGCAGCGCGTGCAGCGCCCGCTCCGCCAGCTCGACCGCCCGCTTGGTCTCCTCACCACTGGACCACGTGGTGGCCAGGGCCTCCAGCGCCAGCGCGAGGCCGCTGACGTGCTCGGCATTGATACGGTCGGCGAGTTCTCTGGCCTCGACGGCCGTCCGCCGGGCCTCCTCCAGATGGCCGATGTGCCGGTGGATGTTGCCCAGCCCGATCATCAGGGCGGGAAGCATGTGGGAGTGGCCCGACTTCCGCGCGATCTCCACCCCGCGGGTGAAGTGCCGTTCAGCGTCCTGGTACAGCCCCGCCAGCGTCTCCGCCCACCCGAGCATCCCCAGAAACTCCGGATGGGCGGCGAACTCGGCGTCCGGAAGCCGGTCGACCGCCTCCGCCCCCACCGCCAGCGACGTTCTCGCCCTCGGAAGGTTGTTGAACGCGTCGCACAGGGCTTTGAGGACGTACGCCCCGCTCTCCGCCAGCCGGTCCCCGTGCTGCCGGGCCAACCGTACGGCGCGCTCCACCTGGTCGCAGGTGGGCATCTGACCGTCGAAACTCCCGATCAGCCCGTGTTCGATGAGCAGGATCGGGGTCTGACGGGGTGGGTCGGGGCTGGCCGTCGCACGTTCGATCTCCTCGGCGAGCAGAGCTCTCGCCTCGGCGAAGTGCCCGAGCAGGCACTCGACCACCGCACACGACGCGACCGCCGACGCGCGCACGTCACCGTCCTCCGGCGCGGAGGCCGCGATGGTCCGGTGGAATAGGTCACGGCTTTCCGGCAGCCTCCCGGACATCGCCAGCACCCGGCTGCCCAGCAGCAGCAACTCCGCCCGGATCCGCGGCTCCAGAGCCTCCTCCGGAAAATCGCGATAGGCGACCTCCAGCCAGTGAGCCGCCCTCTCAGGGTCGGTGAGCAGCGCGTCTTCCGCCGCCTGCCGGAGAATGTGCAGATCGCCCAGGTCCGCACCGGACACGGCACACTCGACATGCTCCGCGAGCACGCCCGCCGGCGCCCCGCGCCCGGACAGCGCTGCGATGGCGTTCCGATGCGCGGTCCACCGCCACGACGAAAGCGCATTGTTGTAGATGACCTTACGCAGAATCGGGTGGCGCACCGTCAACCCGGAGTTGTTCACCCCCGTACGCAAGATGTCCCGCTCAAGCAGCGACCCGATCGAGGCGTCGACGTCCTCCTCTCCCAGCTCCGTCACCGAGGCCAGCAAGGCCGCCTCACACCGGTCACCCAGCACCGCCGCCGCCGCCGCCACGAGCGAATCCCGCGGATCGAGCGCGGCGATCTCGCCGAGCAGCAGATCGGCGATCTGCGTCGGCACGTGATCACAGGGGGTGGCGTCTCCGCCTTCCCCCGTCCCGTCGGCGAGCGCGGCCAGATAGAGCGGGATACCGCGGGAGGCCGTGTGCAGGTCGGGCAGCTGCGGATCCTGCAGCGTGGTGCCCAGGAAATGGGCCGACTGCTCCAGCGACAGCGGCGCCAGCTCGATGCGGGTCACCGTACCCATCTCCAGGCCGTGCGCGAGCGTGCCACGGAAACGGGGAGATGTCTGGCGGGGACGCTGCACGACGATCAGCAGCAGGGGAGCGGCCAGCGGGTGGCGGACCAGAAAGTCGACGAGATCCGCGGACTCGGAATCGGCCCAGTGGAAATCCTCCAGGACAATGATGGTCCTGTGGCGAATGCGCTGCTCAAGCAGCGTGCGCATCGCCCCCGCCACGCGCTGACCACACCGCGATCGCGTCCCCGACATCGCTTGCCCGGAGCGCGCGCCGACCGCCTTGCCGATCAGTTCGTGCTCCTCCGCCGACAGATGCGATCGCCATCCGCTGAGCGGCTGCTCCTCCAACAGGAGCGCCAGCGACCTGTACGGCACCTGCCGCTCATATTCCGTGCTCCTCACATGCGCGACCTGCACCCCCCGGCGCTGCGCGTAACCCAGCAGTTCGGCGACCAGCCGGGTCTTGCCCGTTCCCGGGTCTCCCGTCAACTCCACGACCTGGCCCCGCCCCAGCTCCAGGGAGTCGACGGCCTCACGCAGCAAACGTCTCTCCCGGTGTCGCACCGTGCGGGCCGGGAACGCGATGACCGATTCCACGCGGCCGATCGCCGGTGAATTCCTTTCTATGCACTCCACCTGGCGTTCTCCATGCCCCTGAAGTGATCTGAACGGTGTAGGTTGCGCCTCACGTTTCAGGCCCCGATCGCCACGTCGCTCACCACGTCGCTCGCCGCCCTTACCGAAGGCACGTCGATTCACGCCTGTCGTCGCTCGTCCGGCAGGTGGGGTGTGAGAAAAGAGTCTCGTTCTGGGATCCGCTGCTCGGTCGAGCACGGTGAAATCACTCACCGTATGCAGACGTCACAGACGGAATATGGATGGAAGCCTATGGAGTTTTCGTGTCGCCGGCCCCCCGGCCACACTCGCGACAGCCTGTCGCGTTCCGCGCCGACACTGCGCCCACGGGTTGTGACAGTTGCGACAACCGCATGCCAGATCTCCCCTTCGCCCGCACGCTCGCCCGATGCTGCTCGGCCGCGTGGTTGATCAAGAGGGCGGAGAGCGCCACGCTGCTCCGCCATCCCATGCCGACGACCCCCCGCGTAGGCCCGACGGCGGCTGTAAACGGTCACTGAGCCCTTCCTCTCCGACGAGATAAGCGACACAACCTAGTCAGAAAGTAGGAAATCTAAATATATCCGCCGTCCAGCCTTAAGGCCACAGTGGGAGGCCTTCCACTCGGCGCAGGCACCCGATGCGCGTAGGTCGGCCCCTCCCGCACCTCCCACGCGCCCTCCGAGCGCGCATTCCCCCGCCTGCCCTGCGTGATCGAACCGCCCCGACATCCCGGTCGTCCCGCCGGATAGGCGGAGTTACCTCCGGTATTCACATCGCTACGCAAATCACATCGGCTCTCTTGCCACTTCGTTCTCCGACGCCCCCGCGGAGCCGAAGTAAAGAACGCCACGACCCCCGTGCACCCCCGCTCCGCGCCCGCCCGGTCCACCTGGCATCCCCCGACCTAACGACCGCTGGGCCTGGCAGGGGACGCCCCTGCCAGGCCCAGCCGCCGCACGCCCCCGACCGGGGGCGTCAGATGTGGGGCACACTCGCCGCCCGGCCGTCCTCAGGCCGACCGTCCTCCCGCGGCCTCCGAAGCATGAACGTCGCCTTGTACAGAGCCCACGCCATCAGAACCATCCCGAACGCCCCCTGCGCCAAACGCGCCACCGGCGCACTGTCCACCGCCGCAAAGAGCACCACGCCCAGCCAGAGAAAACCGAAGCCGCCCACCAGGGCGATAGCCGCCCAATTCAACCCCCGTTGCCACATGTGTGCAGTGTTACAGATCTTGCCTCAAGTGCAGGTCAACAACTTTCGTGACCCTATTGACCGCACCGACCCGGCCCCCTCGGACGCCGGTGCGGCCCCTCGACCTTCCCTCTGTCGGCCCTTCCTTCGGACCCTCCGCCGGACGGCGCCGCCCCTCCCGTGCTCACCGCATCCGGTGCCCACCGCGCCGTCCGACCCGTCCGTCAACCCGGCAACGTACGGCTGGCGCCCACACACCGGCGAAGCCGCGGCCCCGCCGTACGCGGCGGCGCCGGCTCAAGCGCCGCGACCATCTCCGACGCACTCCGCGCATCGGAAAGGACCTGGTTCACCCCCTCGCCCACGCCGGGCAGCTGGCCGTGGGCACCCAACTCGTGCTGAAGGAACGTCAGCGGATCGCCGTCACCCGCCATCTGCGCCGCGATCGCGGCCCGCGCGGCGGTGAGGAGCCGCAGGTAGTGCGTGCGAAGGTTCGCCTCGCGCATGCGGGCATGCTCAAGGTCGTCAAGCAGGTTCCTGGCGACCCGTAGCAGGTCCCCGGCGTGGTTCGCCTCCGCGGCGATGTAAGCCCGGATGTCGTCGAACTCCGATCGGGTCATAGTGGAACACCTCCACAGGAGGACTGGCTCGTGAGTACTTCGTACCGGCGCCTGATTGCGAAGCGCTTGCCGAACGGTTGCGCTCACGCCACACCCGCCTGAAAGTTTGGGGGTGTTTGAGGGGTGTACGGAGGGGGAACGCTTCATAAATTGCGTCTGTGATGTGGACGGCGCGGCGGACTGCTAGAGTCTGCGGTGCAGCGAGCCGATCGCAAGCCCCCAGTGAGGGGCGAAGACGACGAGGTAGCTGCCCCTTCTGTCCTCAGATCTCCTGGATCTAGAAGCTTGGTTGCTTCTGACCAGAAGGCCTGGTAAGTTAGAAGGGTTGCTCCGGAGACGGGGCAGTGAAGATTGTACAGGTTCGGGAAGATCGGCCGGTTTGACCGAGATCGACCAGAACTTGTAGAATCGGATCAAGCGAAAAGCGAATGGGTACGCCCCAGAAGAACGGGCCTGAGGGTCCGGGCGGATGGTGGACGCGTTCGTTTCTTGAGAACTCAACAGTGTGCTAAAAGCCAGTGCATGATGCATTACCTCCGTCCACCCACCGATGGTGGGGGATGGTTCCTTTGGTTGACACCCTTTTTTGGGGTGCTCAGCCGGGTTCTGCTTGACAGACATTGTTTGGAGAGTTTGATCCTGGCTCAGGACGAACG
>NZ_FNCN01000052.1 GCF_900100605.1 Sinosporangium album
GCCTTCCTCGACGCGGTTCATGACGTAGCCGAACGCGAGGCCGGTCGCCGGGTCGGCGAAGCCGAGCGATCCGCCGCGGCCGGGGAAGCCGAAGGCGGTCGGTGAGTACCAGAAGGCGTCCGGCGTCGGGAGACCGAAACCGGTGCCTATGCGGACGGGCACGCGCAGGATGCGGTCCATGCCGCGGGCCTGTTCCGCGGTCGCGGCGGCCAAGGTCTCGGCAGTGAGAATGCGGTGCCCGTCCACCTCGCCGATGAGCGCGGCGTAGAAGCGCGCCAGGGCGCGAGCCGTACAGATGCCGTTGGTCGCGGGCATCTCCGCAGCCTGCTCCTGCGGCCTGTTGTGGTCCAGCGGGGGCGTGACGACGGCGAGCGAGCGTCTGGTCAACGACGCCGGATCGGCATAGGCCGCCATGACCTCGCGCATGGGCTCAGGGAGGGCGTTCAGGTCGATTCTGGCCATGGCCGGCCCGGGTGGCCGCTTTGCACGCCAGGGTGCGGCGGCAGCGCCTGGACGGCGCGCACAAGGCCGCGAACGCGCTGGTCCGCGGCTACGACGTGATCGTCCACGAGGACCTGAAGATCGCGAACATGACCCGCTCCGCCGCCGGCACGGTCGAGCGGCCGGGCCGGAACGTCGCCGCCAAGTCCGGCCTCAACCGGAGCATCCTGGACGCGGGTTGGGGGGTGTTCCTGCGGGTCCTCGCGCACAAGGCTGAAAGCGCCGGTCGGGAGCTGATCGCAGTGGACCCCCGCTACACCTCCCGCACCTGCTCGCGCTGCGGGCACCGCGCACGGGAGAACCGCACCACCCAGGCCGGGTTCCTGTGCACGGCGTGCGGGCATACCGCGCACGCCGACGTGAACGCGGCGGTCAACAGCACCTCCTGGCACGCGGCCCAGTGGCATATCCCCATCCGGGGTTTGAGTAGTTCGCTGAGATTTGTGGAGTCTTCTACGATTTGCGATCGTAGGTGAACGATCAGTTCACAGAGAACAGAGACGCCCGCTCACCTGCACGGGACTCAGTTCCACGAAGTCGCCACAGACGACTTGACGTTGACGCAACGTCAAGGTTTTTCATGGGCGTATGAGGATCGGAGAGCTGGCCGCGCTGATCGGAGTGTCAACGCGGACCATACGGCACTACCACCAGCAGGGGGTCATGCCGGAGCCGGAGCGCACGTCGGGCGGATACCGGGAGTATCAGCTCAGGGACGCCGTACTGCTGGCGCGGGTTCGGCGATTGACGGAGCTGGGGCTCAGCCTGGCGGAGGTGCGCGACGTGCTGGCGGATTCGTCCGGCACGGAGCTGCGCGAGATGCTGAAGGAGCTGGACCACGACCTGGCGTGCCAGCAGGAGGCCATCGAGGTGCGCCGGGCGCGGCTGGCGGTGCTCATCTCGAAGGAGACCCCGCATCCCGACGACGCCGTGTCGCCGGAGCTGGCGGAGCTCCTCGGCGGCGTCCCGCTGCCGGACTCGGCGATGTTCCGGGCGGACCGCAAAATGCTCGCGCTGATGGACACCACCGCCGACCCGGCGTTGAAGCGGCAGACCCTCAAGATGATGAGCCCGCTGCGCGAGCCCGAGGCGATGGCACGCGGCATCGACCTTTACCGGCGCATCGATGAACTGGCCGACGCCGACGTGGACGACCCCCGGATCGAGGAGCTCGCGGTGGAGCTGATCGGTCACATCCCGCAGGAGATGGCGGAGTCGCTGCGCGGCAACCTGTCGGCCCCCGGCACCCATCCCTCCGTGGGCGACTTCGTCGCCGAGATGGGCCTCTCCCCGGCCCAGTCCGCGGTGATACGCCGTGCCATGCACTTGCTCGCCGACGGGCGCGGCCGATGATCCGGGCGGTGCTGAAGGCACAGGTGCACGCCCTGGCCGACCTGCCGAGGTGGGCGGCACGGCGCGCTGACGTGGCCACCGGAGACACCGCGGCGGGCTACGCGGCCCAGCAGCGCATGGTCATGTTCATCTTCGCCGGCGTGCTCGCGGTGGAGACGGTGGCGCTCGAAGTGCTGTTGCAAGCGTTCGACGTGCCGCTCTGGATCCGGCTCATCGTCCTCGTGCTGGACGTCGCGGGAGTCGTCGGAGTGCTGGCGACGATCGCGGCCTGCGAGGTGCGCCCGCACGTGGTGGGCGCGGACGGGCTGCTCGTGCGCTACGGCACGCTGTTCGAGCTGCGCGTGCCGTACACCCTGGTCGCCGGGGCGCGGATCGACCACCGCTTCAACGAGGAGGGCACCGTACGGCTCGCGCCCGGCGCCCTCCACGTCGCCGTCTCCTCGCAGACCAACGTCGTCGTCACCCTGACCGATGAGATCGAGGTGCCGGGCCGCGGCCGGGCGAAAGCCGTACGGCTGTTCGCCGACGACCCCGCCGCCACCGTCGCGGCCGTCCAGCGCGCGCTCCGGAAGCAGCCCCGGAAGCAGCCCCGGGAGCAGCTCCGGGAGCACGAGAATCAGACCGGCGCAGACCCGCTATAGGCGGATATGGCCTGTTCGTGTGGGGGTGGATGGCACTTCCGGAGGAGTGGGGCATAGCTACTGTGGCTGTTGTGACCCAATTGCCGCCGATACCGGACACAAACCATCTTGAATGGCCCTAAACTCCGCGCTGTGAGTGACGGATCTTTCCCTTCGACCCTGCCCGTACGCGAGCGCGCCCCTCGGCCGTCCGGCCGTCACCGTCGGCCGGTGCCCGCTCAGCTCCCGCCAGAGGCGCCCGCCCTGGTCCTCGTCACGGCCGGTGAGCCCACCGACGTCGCCGACGATCTGGCCTCGCTGATCAGGACCGACAACCCGCAGATCGAGGTGCGTCTGATCGGCCTGGACGGCGACCCGGGCGTCCTGACCGCCGAGATCGAGGAGCTCGGCACCGTGAGGCCCGAGGGCGCCATGGCGGCCATCGTCGTGACCGTCGCCGTCGGGCCGGAGCCGCGGCTCGACCGGCTCATCGCCGAGGCGGTCAAGGGCTGTACGGCGGCGGCCGTCGTGGCCGAGCCGCTCGGCCCCCACCCGCTCCTCGCCGAGGCGCTGCACCTGAGGCTGGCCGAAGCGGGGCTGGCCAGGGCCGACCGGGTGCGCCTGCTCAGCGTGTCGAGCCCGGTCGACGCGGTGATCGTCGTCGCTGCGGGCGGGCCGGAGGCGATGCGGGCGGTCGAGACGACCTCCGTGCTGCTGGCCTCGCGCCTCACCCTGCCGGTCATGGCCGCCTGCCTCGACAGAGACGACAGCGTGGCCGAGGCCGCCGAGCGGCTGCGGGCCATCGGCGCCGAGCGGATCGCCCTGTCCCCCTGTGTGATCGGCCCCGACGCCGACCAGCTGATCGCCGAGGCCGCCGAGGCCATCGGCGCCCGCCACGCCCGGCCGATCGGCGCGCACACCCTCCTGGCCGACCTGGCCGCCCGCGCCTACGGCAGCATCCTGGCCGAGGAGTAACGGGCCTTGACACCCGCGCGGCCCCTCCTCTCCGGAGGAAGGGCCGCCGCCACATGTGCGGCCGCCGTCGGCGTCGAACACTGCGGCCGTCGTACGGCGGAGCCGCGAGGGGTCCTTCCCCGCCCGCAAGCGCAGGTTCATCCCGTGTGTGACGAGCGCGAGGAACGCGCCGGGGCCGCCCCGAGGCCAATGAGCTGATCGTCGCCGACCCTTCAGGCGACCTTGACGGTGTGGTCCCCGAAATCGGCCACAACGTCCAGCGTTCCGCCCAGGGCGACGACGTAGGAACGCAGGACGTCCAGTCCGCCGATCTGACCGTGCTCGATTTGGGAGACGCGAGCCTGGGAAATGCTCATGCGTTCGGCGAGGAGCTTCTGGGAGATACCGAGACGCTTGCGCATCTCGGCGAGCTGGGCACCGCGCAGCTCCGCCCGCCGCTGTTCACGATCGGTCTCCCGAACGGCTACGCGCTCAGGCGAGTCCCACTCGGGATCGATTTCGCGGATCTTGGCCTTGGTGTCGGACCACTTCACGAATTCACTCATCGCTGTTCCTCCCTCTCCATCTCAGCCCGGTACGCGGCATAGCGCTCTTCCGCCAGCGGGATCGCCGTGTGGCACCACCGGTTCCACACTCCCGCCTTGCCACCGGCGACCAACACGATCGCCTCCCGTGTGGGGTCGAAAACGAACAGTAGGCGGGCCTCCGCCGTGCCCGGCACCCGGGGTCGTAGCTCCTTAAAGGTTGTGCAGGACACGGGAGTGGTGGATCCGGTCGACCAACGGCCGACCGAGTTTCGGCCCCTGTAGGGCGAGCTCGTCCAGCGCTTCCTCAACCTTTTCCGCAGTGGCCGGATCGTTCTTGCAGACGTCGAGGAACCAGGCGTTCACTTCCGCGTACAGTGTGATCTCCCATGCCATGCTGCCAATATAACAAATCCTTATATCCGGCGTGGTGGCGCGCGGCTCGGATTCGTGGCGGGGTCACATTTCTCAGGGCTTGGCGCGGGGGCCTTTGAGGAGGGCGCGGGTGGCGAGGAGGCCGGCGGTGAGGAGGGCGAGGGCGGCGGCCACCTGGGTGCGCTGGCGCGTGAGGCGGGGGCGGATGTCGGCGTAGGGCACGGTGCTGAAGGACACCAGCTCGTAGCGGGACACGTAGCGTCCCGGCAGTGCGCGCTCCAGGGCGTGCTCGACCTTCTTCTGTGCCAGGAACGCGCGGGAGGCCACCCTGTCGCGCATCTCGATGAAGTTGTCCAGGGCGAGTTCGGCGATGGTGTCGGCGTGGCGCTTGCGCCGGTCCTGGTAGAGGCGCAGGGCGGCGGCGAAGTCGTCGCCGGTCTCGGCCAGGCACCGGTCGAGTTCGACGCAGTCCTCGAAGCCGGCGTTGGCGCCTTGGCCGTAGAAGGGCACGATGGCGTGGGCGGCGTCGCCGATGAGGCCGACCACGGTCTGCTCGCCTTGGATCTGCCACGGTGAGCACCGCATGGTCACGAGGTGCCCGACGGGGTTGTGGGCATAGTCGTCGAGCAGGTCGGGCATCAGAGCTTGGGCGTCGGGGTAGTGGCGCGCGAAGTGCTCCTCCACCTTGGCCGGGGTGTCGAGGTCGGCGAAGCTGCCGGGTCCGGATTTCGGCCAGAACAGGGTGCAGGTGAACGAGCCGCCGGGGTCGGGGAGGGCGATCATCATCGATGATCCGCGCGGCCAGATGTGCAGCGCGCCGGGGTCCATGGCGTAGCCGCCGTCTTTGGCGGGGATCGTCAGTTCCTTGTATCCGTAGTCCAGGTAGTCCTGGCTGAAGTCGAAGCCGGGCCGCCACTGCAGGTGGGCGCGCACCGCGCTGAACGCGCCGTCGGCTCCCAGCACGACCTGCGCCTTCTCCACCTCCACCGGGCCGCCCGGCGTGTCGAAGGAGAGTGTGCCGGTGGCCTCGGACAGGCCGGTGAGCCGGTGGTCGAACACCACCTCGACGCCGGGCATGGCCTCGGCGGCGTCCAGCAGGATGCGGTTGAGGTCGCCCCGGCTGATGGAGTTGATCGCCCGCGTGCCGTCCGCGCTGTAGGGCTGGAAGGTCAGGGCGCCGTCGACCGCGTGCATCATGCGTCCCGGCATGGGGAGCGCTCCCGCCAGCACCTGCCGGTCGAGGCCGACGCGGCGCAGCGCGTCGATTCCCCGCTCGGAGATCGCCAGGTTGATGGACCGGCCGCGTTCGGCGCCCGCTTTCCTCGGGTTGGACCGGCGCTCGTAGAGCGTCACCTCGTGCCCGCGGCGGGCGAGGAAGCAGGTGAGCAGGCAGCCGACCAGCCCCGCCCCCACGACTGTCACTTTCACGGGGATTCCTCTTTCTTATGTGGTTGTTCGGGGGGTGTCACATGAAGGTGCGGGCGGTCCACAACTCGGGGAAGATGTCGCGGCGCATGCTCTGCTCCAGCCACTTGAGCCCGTTCGAGCCGCCTGATCCGGGTTTGGCGCCCATCGACCGGCGCACGGCCACCACGTGGCGGTACTTCCAGTCGGAGAACTGCACCGCGACGTCCATCATCGCCTCGGCCAGTTCGCGTAAGGCCGTGTCGGCGGAGCCGTACACCTCCACCCAGACCGCCTCCACCGCGTCGCGCGGCCGGTACTCCTCGGTCAGGTCCCGCTCCAGCACCTCGGCCGGCACGGCGAAGCCGCGCCTGGACAGGTGGGCGAGCACCGCGTCGTACAGGCTGGGCGCGGCCAGCGCCTCCTGGAGCCCGGCGTAGATCTTCGGGGCCCTGCGGTACGGCCGGAGCTGGACCGCGGATTTGAGCCCGAGTAGGAACTCCACGTGGCGGTACATCGCCGATTGGAATCCCGACGCCTCCCCCAGCGCGTCGCGGAACCCGTTGAACTGGGCGGGGGTCATCCAGCTCAGCGACGCCCACGAGGCGTTGAGCGCCTCGAAGTGCCGCACGCTGCGCCGCAGCGCCGCGGTCGCGCCGGGGAGGTCGTCGTCGTCGAGCAGCCGCCGTACGAGCAGCCACTCGCTGCGCAGCAGGCCGAAGTAGAGCTCCATCACCTGTGTGGTGACCAGGAACGCGAGTTCCTCGGGTTCGCCGGTCATGGTCCGCTGCAGGTCGTGCAGTACGGCCGTGCCGACGTAGTCGTCGTACGGCGTCGCCTGGTCGAAGTCCACCGTGGGCCGGCCGCCGTTGACCTCCGTCGTGGCCGCCCGCTCCTCGGCACTCGTCGGGGTGATCATGATGGCCTCCTTCTTCGCACCCCTTTATGGTCGTTTCGCCGTGGCCCGAGCGTAATGATGGATCGACGGCACATCGCCCGCCCGAGTTCTCGATCGAAAGGCGATCAGGAGATCGGGCTTTACGAATGACGGAGAGTGACCATGGACGCTATGGACTGGGCGCTGCTGGCCGAGCTCCAGGCCGATGCCCGGTTGTCGTTCAGCGAGCTTTCGCGCCGCGTCCACCTGTCGGCCCCCGCCGTCGCCGAGCGGGTGCGGCGGCTGGAGGAGACGGGCGTCATCACCGGCTACCACGCCAGGGTGGATCCGGCGCTGGCCGGGCGGCCCGTGTCGGCGGTGATCCGCATGAACTGCTACGGGCCCCGCTGCATCCTGCGCGACGGCGCGGTGACGGCCTGGCCGGAGATCCTGGAGGTCGACCGCGTCACCGGTGACACGTGCTGCATCCTGCGCGTGGCGACCGCGTCGATGGCGGCCTTCGAGGAGCTCATCGACCGGCTTGCGCCGCATGGCCAGCCGTCCAGCACGATGGTGCTCTCGACCCCGGTGCCGTGGCGTCCGCTGTCTCCCGCACCTGGCGCGGAGGCAAAGGGGAGGTGAGGTGAGGCATACCTAAGCTTGGTTTCTATACTGCTCATCGTGCATCAAGGCGTGACAGTTCTCCCCTCGGACCGGGCGGTCTTCCCGCCCTATGCGATGTCGACCGGATGGTTCGGCCGGACCAGCCTGCCGCCGGAGGGCCGCTGGGAACCGCACGATCACTATGAGCACTCGCTCCTGTGGGGCGTGTCGGGCGGTGTGACCGTGCTGGCGGACCACGTGAGGTGGCAGATCCCGCCCACGGTCGGGCTGTGGATGCCGAGCAGGACCGTCCACGAGGTCTTCGCCACGGTCGGCAGCTCGTTCTACATGACGTACTTCCGCCCGGAGGCGTTCGTCCCGGCCGCCCTCGACCCGGAGGCGTGGCGTTCGACGGGACCGGTCGCCGTCAGCAGGGTGCTGCGGGAGATCCTCCTGCACATGAGGGCGTACGACATGCCGGTTCCCGCCCGGACCAGGGCCGAGCACGTGGTGTTCGACATGATGCAGCCGCTTGAGGTGGCCGCGCTGGACGTGCCGATGCCCAGCGACCCTCGGGCGGAGGCCGTGGCGCGGGCGCTGATCGCCAACCCGGCCGACCCGCGCAGCCTGGCGGAGTGGGCGGCCGTGGCGGGCGGCAGCGTGCGCACGCTCACCCGCATGTTCTCCTCGGGCACCGGCATGAGCTTCGCGCAGTGGCGCATCCAGGTGAGGGTGCGGGCCGCGTTGACGTATCTCGCGGCGGGCATGCCGGTGTCGGTGGTGAGCCGGAAGGTGGGGTACAGCACGCCGAGCGCGTTCGTGTCGGTGTTCCGCCGCGTCACCGGCCGCACCCCCGGCCACTACTTCACGTTTCCTCCGGATATGGCCGACCCGCGCTGGTCCGTCGGGGCCTGAGCCGGTCGCGTGTCCGACCAGGCCGCCCACAGCCGCGCGTAGACGCCGGTGCCGACGGCGAGGTCGTCGTGGGTGCCCTGCTCGACGATCCGCCCCTCGCTCATGACGATCACGCGGTCGGCCCGCGCCGCCTGCTGGAGGCGGTGGGCCACGACGATCGCCGTACGGCCCCGCATCACGGCCTCGGCCGACGCCTCCAAGGCCAGCGCCCCGCTGCTGCCCGCCTCCGCGGTGGCCTCGTCCAGCACGACGATCTGCGCGGGCACCAGCATGAGCCGGGCGAGGGCGAGCTGCTGCGCCTGCGTCGCGGTGAGCGACCACGCCCCCTCGCCGACGCGGGTGCGCAGGCCGTCCGGCAGCGCCTCCACCCAGCTCCGCGCGCCGACGGCCTCAAGGGCCGCCAGCAGCTCGCCGTCGCCGGCGTCCGGGCCGGCGGCCAGGCGCAGGTCGTCGGCGACGGTGCCGGCGAAGACATGCACCTCCTGGGTGACCATGGCGATGGCGCGGCTCGTGCCGTACATCCCGAGCTCGGCGCGCGGCACCCCGCCGAGCAGCACCGAGCCGTGGCGCGGCTCGTGGACGCCGGCGAGCACCCTGACGAGGCTGGACTTGCCGGCGCCCGTCGTGCCGACGACCGCGACCCGCTCGCCCGGCTCGATCGCCAGGGATACACCGGACAGGACGTCACGGCCGTCGCGGTAGCCGAACACGAGGCCGTCCGCCGCTACGGACGCGTCGCGCGGAGCGGGAGGGTCGGCGGGTTCGGGGCGGCGCTCGACGAGGGTCACGCCGACGAGCCGGGCGAGGCCCGCACCCGCCTCCTGCAGGTCGTCGAACAGGCCGAGAAGCTGCCCGATGGGGGAGAACAGCCGGTGGAAGAACAGCGCCGCCGCCGTCGCCGCCCCCACGGTCACCGACTTGTCGGACACGAGGAAGAAGCCGGCGACGAGTACGGCCGACAGCCCCACCAGCTCGGCGAGGTTCAACCTGCCGTAGAAGCGGGTGATCAAGACAACGGTCCGCAGGCTGAGCGACACGACGGCGTTCGACTTGTCCTCGGCGGCGCGCAGGTGCGCCGGACCGAGCCGCAGCGCGGTGACCGTGTCGGCGGCCCCGACCGAGTCGAGCACGCGCCCTGCCATCTGCCCCTCGGCGGCCCGCTCGGCCGCGTAGATGGGCTTGGACCTGCGCAGATACCAGACCAGTGCGCGTGCCTGGATGGGCACGGCGAGCAGCGCGGCCACGGCGAAACGCCAATCGAGCACGCCGAGGCCCACGATCGTCAACCCGACCGTCAGCAGCGCGGACACGAACTTCGGCAGCACCTCGGAGGTGGCACTGGTCACCACGCGCACATCGCTGGTGACGCGCGAGACCAGGTCGCCCCGGCCGGCGCGCTCCACCTGGGCGAGCGGGAGGTTCAGGGCGTGCTCCATGACCTCCTCGCGCAGCCCCGCGGCGGCCTGCTCGCCCGCGCGGATGACGTAGTAGTGGCTCACAGCGTTCAGCACCGCCGACAGCGCCGCGACTCCCGCGAGCGCGACGCCGGTGAGCGTGATGAGGCGGGTCACGTCCTCCCCTTCGATCACCACGTCCACCAGGTGGCCGAGCAGCATCGGCGTGGCCAGCCCGGTCAGCGTCGCGGCCGTCAGCAGCGCGGCGGCGAGAGCCACCAGGCCCCGGTGCGGGCGCAGGAGCGCCATGGCGGCCCGCCTGGTCTGCGCGGTCGTCGCGACCGGCATCAGCGCTTCCAGCGACTCGTCGGGCCGCCGGGCGCCGGTGTCCGGATCGGCCTTCAGGTCGGTGTTCAGATCGGTGTCCAGACTCACGCGAGGACCGCCTCTCGGTAGGCCGGGACCTCGGACAGGAGGGCGGCGTGGGTGCCTTCGTGGCTGACGCCGTACTCACCGATCACGACCACGCGGTCGCAGGCGGCGAGGAGCGAGGGGCTGCCGGTGATGAGCAGCGTGGTGGCGCCGGAGCGCAGGCCGCGGACGTCGTCGGCGATCCTGGCCTCCGTCACCGGGTCGACCGAGGTGGTCGGGTCGTGCAGCACGAGGACCCGGGCGCGCGTGGCGAGCGCGCGGGCCAGCGCGACGCGCTGCCGCTGGCCTCCCGACAGCGACAGGCCGCGCTCTGCCACCATCGCGCGCAGGCCGCCCGGCAGCCCGTCGGCCACCTCGTCCGCGCACGCCGCCCGCAGGGCCGCCAGGGCGGTATCGCCGGCCTCGCCCTCCTCCGCGCCGGGGACGACGTTGTCCAGGAGAGTGCCGGCGAACAGCACCGGGTCGTGGGGCGGCGCGACGACCGCGCGACGCACCGCGTCGGGGTCGAGGTCCGACAGCGCCACCCCGTCGAGCAGCACCGCGCCCGCCTCGGGGTCGGTACGGCGGGCGCAGAGGTCGCTCAGCGCCCGCGCCTGGACGGCGTCCAGGGTGACGACGCCCAGCAGTTCCCCGGGTCGCGCCGTCAGCGAGACGCCTCGCAGCGGCCCGGCGTCCACGCCGTCCAAACGCAGCTCTCCCCCGCCGGAGGGCACCTCGGAGGCGCCCGTCCCGACGGCGCCCTCCGCGTTCAGCAGGTCGGCCACCCGCCGCGCCGAGGCGCGCGAGGCGGCGAGGCCCGCGCCGAAGTAGGCCACGTCGATGAGGGGGCCGCGCAGGTATTGCGCCAGGCCCACCACCGCCACCAGTTCTCCCGGTGTGACCGCGCCGTCGGCCACCATGAACGCGCCGAGCACCGCGACCAGCACCACGAACGCGCCCGTCACGCTGTCGGCGGCGACCGTGTACCACGCCTGGGTGCGCTCGGCGCGCAGCGTCGCCGCCAGCGACTCGCGGCTCGCCTCGCGGTAGCGCCGCGCCGCGACGCCCTGCGCGCCGATCCCGCCCAGCACCCGCAGCCCGCTCAGCATGTCGCCGGCGATGGCTCCCGCCCGCGCGGCCAACGCCTGGTTGTGGACGGTGCGCCGTTCGAGCGGCTTGGCCACCACCTGCATGAGCAGCAGCACCGGCGGGGTGCCGAGCAGGACCAGCAGTCCGAGCGGCAGCGAGATCATCAGCAGCGACACCGCCGCGGCGATGACCCCGGCCGCGGCGGCGAGCTTGGTGCTGAGCGTGCGCGTGAAGCCCGCCACGCCGAGCGCGTCCGAGGTCGCCACCGAGAAGAGCTCGCCCGGCATCGGCGCCGTGCGCATCCCGCGCGGCGACAGCGCCCGGTTCAGCACCGACATCCGTACGGCGTGGGCCCCGCGCTGCTCCACCACCGCCGACGCCCGGGCGGCGAAGCGCCACGACAGGAGCAGGCCGGTGAACAGCAGGGCGAGGACCACGAGCCAGCGGACCAGCGCTCCGGTGTCGCCGGTGGCGACCGCCTGGTCGATCACGACCCCGATCATGACGGGGACCAGGGCCTCAGCCACCTGGTGGCTTGTCAGCCCCGCCGAGGCGCCGAACAGCCGGCGGCCTCGGCCGCTGGCAGTGAGCGCATGTTTAAGGACTTGTCCGGGAGTGTGGGGTTTCGGGGGTGACGCCGAGGTCGCTGAGGTGGGCACGATCACAGACGGTACCGAGCCGAGTCCGGTGCGCTCGTCGCGAACCTGCTAGGTGGTATCGCAAACACGCCAAATGCCGCCCTTATGGCTGGTTTGCGATACGTCATGACCGGTTGGCGATAGGGGGCTGTTGCCGTACGGCACTGCACCGAGTAAAGGTTGGCAAGGCTTACCTAAGTCTGGATTTCTCGGATTCGGCTGCCCGCGACGTTTCCACCCGGGCCCACCGAGGCCCCGCCCAGGCCCCACCGAGGCCCCGTTCAGGCCCCGTTCAGGCCCACCCGGACTCCCCACCCGACCACGGAAACACGACCACGGAACCACGAAAGGACGAAAGTGGCAGACAGACCGCGCATGGCCACCGTACAGTCCAGCACCTATGTCACGCCCGGAATGATCAGGATCGTCTTCGGCGGCCCTGAGCTGAGCACCTTCGAGACCAGCGGCGTCGGAGACGAGTATCTCCGGCTCTACTTCCCCACCAGCACCGGCGAGATCGTCATGCCGACGTTCAAGGCCGACGGGAGCTGGGAGCGGGTCGAGCACGAGGTCTCCGTCGACCAGTGCTACACCGTGCGCCATTTCGACCCCGCCACCGGCGAGGTCACCATCGACATCGTCGTCCACGAGGGCGGGGTCGCCAGCACCTGGGCCCTCAATGCGAAACCGGGCGACGCCGTCGGCATGGGCCTCCCCCGCGGCCTGTACGACCCGCCGGCCGACGCCGCGTGGCAGATCCTCGCCGCCGACGCCACCGGCCTGCCCGCCATCGGACGCCTCCTGGAGCAGATGGCCCCCGGCACCCCCGTCCACGTGATCACCGAGATCGCCCACCCGAGCCACGAACAGCAGATCGCCACCGCCGCCGACGCCCGCTTCACCTGGCTGCACGGCATGGGCAACGGCGTGGCCGCCAGCGCCCTCGAAGAGGCCCTGCGGTCGGTCCCCTGGCCCGACGGCCGAGGCTACGTGTGGGTCGCCGGGGAGACCAAGGCCCTGCGCGGCGTACGGCGCTACCTGCGGCACGAACGCGGCATGGCGGCCGACACCTACAAGGTCATCGGCTACTGGACCGACCGCGCCGAGGAGTGGGAGCGGGGCTGGGAGAACCTCGACGCCACCATCAAGCAGCAGATCGACGCCGCCTGGTCGTCCGGCCGCGACCCCGAGCTCGTGCAGGATGAAGTGGACGCGACACTCGACCGAGTGGGCCTGTGAACTCGACCCGGCGCGCCGACGCGGACCGCCCGGCGACGACGAACGGTACGGCCCCGCCCCGCGTGGCGGGGCCGCCCGCGAGAACGACGGACGGCCCACCCGCCGCGCCCGACGCACCGCCGGACGGCCCACCGCCGGTCGGCGCGCCGCCGACCGGCGCCGGGATCGCGCGGGGAGTCGCGCTCCGCGTCGCGTTCCTCGTGCTGGCCTCCGCCGTACTCGCCGTCATCGTGGCGTTCAGCATCGCCGTCGGGTCCAAGAACATCCCCCTCGCCACCGTGTGGGAGTCCTTCGTCGCGTTCAACGACTCCAACGACCACGTCATCATCCGCGACCTGCGCATCCCGCGCACCCTGCTCGGCCTGCTCACCGGCACCGCCCTCGGCGTCGCCGGGGCGCTCATCCAGGCGCTCACCAGGAACCCGCTGGCCGACCCCGGCATCCTCGGCGTCAACGCCGGCGCTGCGTTCGCCGCCGTCGCCGGCATCGCGCTGTTCGGGCTCACCAGCCTGACGTCCTACATCTGGTTCGCCTTCGCCGGAGCCGTCTGCGCGGCCGTCACCGTCTACCTCATCGGCTCGCGCGGGCGCGGCGGCGCGACCCCCGTGCGGCTCACCATGGCGGGCGTCGCCCTCGGCGCCGTGCTCGGCGGCGTCAGCTCCGGCATCACGCTCATCGACCGCGACACCTTCGACCGTATGCGCTTCTGGACGGCCGGCTCCCTCACCGGCAGGGACATGGCCGTCGTCGGCGAAGTCACCCCGTTCATCCTCACCGGCCTGGTCATCGCCCTCGTCCTCACCCGGTCGCTCAACACCATCGCCCTCGGCGACGACACGGCCCGCGCGCTCGGCGCGAACCTCGGCCGCACCCGCCTCCTCGGCGTCGTCGCCGTCACCCTCCTGTGCGGTGCCGCCACGGCCGCCGTCGGCCCCATCGGCTTCATCGGCCTCATGGTGCCCCACATCGCCCGCTGGATCGTCGGGCCCGACCAGCGGTGGATCGTCGCCTCCGCCCTCCTGCTCTCCCCCGTGCTGCTGCTCACGGCCGACATCATCGGGCGCATCGCCGTACGGCCCGGCGAACTGCAGGCGGGCATCGTCACCGCGTTCATCGGCGTGCCGGTGCTCATCGCCCTGGTCAGAAGGACAAAGGTCAGCGGACTGTGAAGACCCAGACACCACCGTCTTCCGAGGGGTACGGCACCGCCCTCCCCTTCGGCCGCCCGGTCCGCGTCGCCCGCAGAGGCCCGTTCTCCCTCCGCCTCGACCTGCGCGTCACCGCCCTCTGCCTCGGGCTGCTCGCCGTCGTCACCACCGTGTCCGTCTTCGCCCTCACCACCGGCGAGTTCGGCATCACCCCCACCGAGGTCCTCCAGGCCCTCAGCGGAGAAGGCAGTCGAAAAGCCCAGCTCGTCGTCGTCGAATGGCGGCTCCCCCGGGTCGCCCTCGCCGTCCTCGGCGGCCTCGCCCTCGGCGCCAGCGGCGCGATCTTCCAGTCGCTCACCCGCAACCCGCTCGGCAGCCCCGACGTCATCGGCTTCAACACCGGCGCCTACACCGGTGCCGTCACCGTCATCATGATCCTCGGCGGCACCTACTACCAGGTCGCCGCCGGCGCCCTCGTCGGCGGCATCGCCACCGCCGCCGTCGTCTACATCCTCGCCTACAAGCGCGGCGTCCAAGGCTTCCGCCTCATCATCGTCGGCATCGGCATCAGCACCCTGCTGTCCTCCGTCAACACCTGGATGTTGATCAAAGCCGACCTCGACACCGCCCTCGCCGCCGCCACCTGGGGCGCCGGCTCCCTCGGCGGCGTCGGCCACGAACACCTCATCCCCGTCGCCGCGGTCCTCGCCGCCATCCTCCCCATCGCCGCCGTCCTCGGCCGGCCGATGCGCATCCTCGAAATGGGCGACGACACCGCGCGCGGCATGGGCCTGCGCGTCGAACCCCTCCGCCTCACCCTCATCGTCACCGGCGTCGCCCTCACCGCCGTCATCACCGCCGCCACCGGGCCCATCGCCTTCATCGCCCTCGCCGCCCCCCAACTCGCCCGCCGCCTCGCCCGCACGCCCGGCACCGCCGTACTCCCCTCCGCCCTCATGGGCGCCGCCCTCCTCGCCACCAGCGACCTCGTCGCCCAGCGCGCCTTCGCCCCCAGCCAGCTCCCCGTCGGCGTCGTCACCGTCACCATCGGCGGCGCCTACCTCGTCTGGCTCCTCCTCGGCGAAGCCCGCCGCCACCGCACCTGACCCCGCCCCTCGGCCTTGACCCCCGCGGCCGTCCCCATAGCTCCACAAGACGTCGGCGGCCCGTGTTCGCAAGCTTTGTTCTTGCTCGCACGGGCCGTCTTGCTGTGTCTACCAGGGGGCACATATGCGCCCTGCCGGTCGGCCGACCGAATTGGTTCCGGAGGGAGATTCTGTTCATCGAGAACATTGTCAGTGACAGCAAAATTCCAATGCCTGGATCGCTCCATCAGGTCATAGAGCGACAAATCGAACAGGCGGAGCATGCCTGCTAGCTAAGACCACAAGGCGGATATATGGGCACAAGCACTCCGCAGGGCAAACGGTTCAACCGCAATCAAGTGCGCCGGCCTGCAGGTCAGGACAAGTAACGCCGCTCCCCCGAATGCCCAGGTGTCCCAGGTGCTACGACATCCGTCGGCGTTTGCCGTTCGGTCGTCGCGACATCCCACAGCCTATGATCCAGAACTGTGACGTCTGTAATCGTGGTGATAGGCCCCGGGGTCGTCGCCGACGCCCAACTGCTCGGCGAAATCGCCGAACGCGAGTTCGCCGCGCTCGGCGTGTCCGGCTGGGTCGTCCCGGTGGCCGACGCCGACGAAGCGCTCAAAGCCATCCCCGCCGGGGCCGCCGTCGTCATCCCCGGCCCCGACCCGGGTTTGCGCCGCCTCATGACCGAGCCCCGCCCCGGAGCCCCCGTCACCGGAGCCGTTCCCGGCGTCGTCTGGCTCGACCTCACCCACACCGGCCCCGTCGACGTGCCCCACGGCGACGCACACCTGTACGGCAGAGGCATCGACGGCCTCACCTGGGCCATCCGCCACGCCGTCCACCGTCTGCGCCACCCCGCCCGGCGCGTGCCGTACGGCCCCCACCCCGACCAGTGGGGCGACCTTCGCCTCCCCGCCGGAGCCACGCCCGGCGCCCCCGTGCCCGTCGTCGCCGTCATCCACGGCGGCTACTGGCGCTCCATCTGGGCCGCCGACCTCATGGACGCCCTCAGCGCCGACCTCGCCACACGCGGCTTCGCCTCCTGGAACATCGAATACCGCCGCCCCGACCTCCACGGCTGGGACGCCACCACCGCCGACATCCACGCCGCCCTCGACGCCCTGACCGCCCTCGACGCCTCCCCCCACCGTTCCGAACGCGACGTCCACACCGACCCTGACCCCTCCGACCGCGACACCCGCGCCGCCGCCTCCGATCGCGACGCCGCCCACCCCACCGCCCTCGGCGCCTCGCTCGACCTCACCCGCCTCGCCGTCGCCGGCCACTCCGCCGGCGGCCAACTCGCCCTCCGCGCCGCCGCCGACCGCCACGACATCGCCCTCGCCATCTCCCTCGCCGGCGTCCTCGACCTCGTCGAAGCCGACCGCCGCCACGTCAGCTCCGGCGCCGTCGCCGCCGCCCTCGGCGGCACCTCCGACGCCCTCCCCGACGTCTACGCCGCCTCCAGCCCCCTCGCCCGCCTCCCCCTCGGCGTCCCCACCCTCATCGTCCAAGGCACCCACGACGACCCCGACCTCCTCGACGCCGCCCGCCGCTACACCCTCGCCGCCCACACCGCCGGCGAACCCCCCACCTACCTCGAAGCCCCCGGCGACCACTTCTCCGTCATCAACCCCACCAGCCCCATCTGGCAAGCCACCGCGGCAGCCGTCGCCCAACACCTGGGATAAGGGATAACCCCACGTCCTCGCACAAGGCAGTTCAACGACCGAAGACGCGGTATTGGGTACTACTACACCGTTGTGCGGGACCCGCGGCTTCCTCAGACAAGGTCGTCAGCTGCTTCTTGAAGAGGCCCGTGCCACCAAGAGTCTGTGCCGAGTGTCTTCCGCTGCTCGGCGCACTCGACGTCGATGAACTCGAACCTGTCGCTCACCCGATGGCCCCTGGCAACCTACGCGGCGGGGCTTTAACCGACCAGCGCTCACCTCACCGACGGCGAGAGAACGCGTTCAACGAACCTCCCACGGCATCGGGAGCTCCTGCTCGAATGCGGCACGTTGCTCGGCCACACGACCATGGCGGTACGGCCACGGCCCACCTCGTCCATTTTTCTGCATCGCCGACCTGGGCAACTCCGGGACTCCGCAGGTCCGCACATCGCACCGCATGGCTGACGTCAGCTCCCAGAAGGACCCGATTAACTGAGCGTGTTCAGGTAGACGATCCTGGCCAAGTCGAAAACAACGACGACTGCGGAGGTGACGACGTTCAGCTTCGAGTTCCTCTTCAGAAGGAGCATTACTCCGCCCATCACTATGGATGTCGAAGTGAACAAGTTAAGGGCAGCGACGGTATCCGGGTCAACCAACCGGCCACCGACACCATGTCCATAGGTGTAGGGAGACAGCGCATAGCTGAAACCGGCAAGAAAGAGAGCTGAAATCAGCGACACCCCATAGGCCATGGCCTCGATCGCTTTCGCCTGGAGATCGACTCCCGGCCTACCCACTCCCGACCACCTCCGAAACGGCTTCCATTCTCCGCCATCGAACCACCACCCCCTTCCGCCCCACCACCATAACCGCTATAACCAAAATTGAACTAAGCGAGAACCGGCACTGCCAGGCAGAATCGAACGCCCCTGCGAACGATATGCGTCTCCCACATGGAGATCGCCTCAAAACCCCAACCTCGACATCGACCACAGGCACCGAAAACTCTCCCGCCACTATTCTTCCCGACTGTCACCTCAGGCGACCTTTCCAGCTTCATCGAAAAGTGCCCGCATCGACTATACAGCTGGCCACACCGGACCCTTTTCAGATCCATGGCGATCGCCTGATATCAAGGGGCCATCGGGTCGAATTCAGGCGCCCCGACGAACTCCACTCACAAACTCGACAACCGCTCTTGCCCATCAGCATAAGAAATACCCGGCGCCAGCTCGGACATTTTATCAAAGAAACTCAGTCCTGCGTATTTAACAGCCTTCAGTAGATCCGTGGTTAAAGCGCTTACCTGCTTCCTCCCTTCGCCCGCCTTCAGGACCACCAAGGTACGCACCCCGGAGACCTGCATAGACAGGTTGATGGGCTGATCAGGAAAGCATGTTTCCGCATACCCATAAGAACGCAAGCGCGCCACCATCTCGGCAATGTAACACCAGAGCTGATCTACGTAGTCCCAGTGCTCAAGGCCGATGATCTCTACCCCATCAACGCATATCCGTATCGCACCCTCGATGTAATCGAGGTCTGCCGGAGCAGTACAGCAGGCCCCCACAGCCAGGAACGTCCCGTCAGGGCGCCTCAGGAAGGTCTCTATTTCCACCATCTCTTACACCCAACATATTTACCGTTCAGAAGGAACACACGCTCTTCGCCTATTCCTTCACGCCAAGCACCACCCGCCCCATTGACTTTGCCGCAGATTTCATGCCCACACTGCTCCCCTCCAGGGATTTATCGGCTCGCACGAAGACGCTTCCGCCGAGTACCTCCGCATACCGGGCTATCGCCTCGACCGTGGAAATCTCCCCCCGTTCGATCTGGGAGACCCTGCTCTTGGGCACGCGCATCCTGTCGGCCACATCTGCCTGTGACAGTCCCATGGCATCGCGTCGTTCGGCAAGCCTGTGACCGTCCATGAACGCCTGGCTGAGCTTTCGAGCCTCGGCTACAGCCTCTTCTCCATCCGAAGCGGCCACCAGATCGGCACGGATCTCTCCCCACCTGGGAAAACTTGTCAAGTGAGCCCATTTCATCCTCGCGTGACCTGGTAATTCTGAAGAACCACGATCGCCTTCCACAGATGCCCCGCCTTGCCGGGGCTTGGGCGGAGCTTACGGAGGATGCGCCGGCTCTTGAGCTGCGCGTTCGCGCGTTCCCCCGGACCGCGGAGGCGGGCGTGCGCACGGTTGGCCCGTTTCTGCGAGTCGGGCTTGCCCCTGCTCTTGTACGGCGTGGCGGTCGGCCCCTCCGCCCCCTGGTAGGCCTTGTCCGCGAGCGTGAGGATCCCGGCCCTGCCCGGTTCGCGTGGAATGCCCCATGCGCGGGCGGCCGTAAGGTCGTGTACCCCGCCGGGCAGCGCCCCCTCCGGTGACGCTATGACCTGGACGTTCACCCCATGGGACCGGTGCTTGACGGAGAAGTACGGCCGTCGGCCCTGACCCGGTCGGTGCGGATGGGCGTCCCGTCGAGCACCGGGTACCGCACCCCGTCCCGCCCGGCCTTGCGCAGCACCCGCCCGGGTTTCGGCGAACGCCCCGACAGCAGCGCCACCGTCTCCCCGGCATAGCGCCACGCGGTCGCCGCCGATACCCCGAAGCCTGCCGCGAGTTCAGCGTAGGTCTGGCCTTTACGCAGGTGGACCAGGTAGGGCAGGGTCGGCTCTACTGAGCAATCGGTGATGGAAGGAGTGAAGGAGAGGGGCAGGACTCTCCTGAATCAGAAAGATCCGGAAATCCGTGTTCCATTCGCTAAATATCTACCGTAAGTCTCGAATGGAGTTTGTGGTGGGAACCTGGGGGTCAGGCCCTTTCGATAGCTATACCGCTCAGGACTTCCTCGACGATCTAGAAGAGCAGTCTGCACCGCAGAGACTAGCAGTCGTCGAGAAAATGTTCCGTTCCGCCATTGCGGCGGGAGACAGCGCAAACTCCCCCGTACTTCCCGAGGAAGTAATAGCTGCTGCTGCAATCGTTGCGGCCAACGCCCCGGCTGGTAGCTCCCTGGCATGGAATGAAGATTATCCAAGCGTCACGGGATGGCTCGACAAGCCAATTCCTTCCACACTAGCCGCCTCTGCCATTCGAGCCCTCGAAGTGGTGTTGCCTGCGGACGGCTGGTTTTGGAGGAGTTGGGTCGATGCCGGAGCGAGAGAGGAGGCTCAGACCGCGATCGATGGTTTAAGATCCGTACTACTTCCCATCAGTGAGGGCATATCTCGGTAGTCCTCTCGTCAGGATCGACGCAAGCGTTGACTGTCTCCAAGGAGCCCTGCCGGATATTGATTCGGTGGGGCTCCTCACTGTGCGCCCAGCATAGGCGAGCCTGGGAGTGAACCTTATTTCATCGGCGCGCGGCCCGGTGATTCTGAAGAACGCCGACGGCCTTGCACATGTGTCCGGCCCGGCCAGAGCTGCAGCGGAGCCTCCGGGAGGGTACGGCCGGCTCTTGAGCTGTGCGTTCACCCACTCACCCGGACCGCGAAGACGCGTATGCGACCAGTCGGTCCGCCTCTACGACTCCGGCTCGTCCCTCCTCTTTGTAAGGAGCGGCCGATCGGGCTCTAGCCATCTGGTAGGCCTTGTCCGCGAGCGCGGGGATCCCCCGTTCTCTCCAGCTCGCGCGGAATGAAGCGGGGTTTTCACCGGCAAGGAGAAAGTTGTTCGTCAGAGAATCATCGATACGATCAACCGCAGCACCCCGAAGCCGAACACACCAGACCCCGCCACGAGCGAGCGACGGGGTGGCGAGATCTATGATTTGGACTTGGGACGACAATCGGCAAATCCGGGCCGGCAAATAACAATGAAGATCTAACAAAAATTCGTGTAGTCGCGCGAGACGGAAAAGCAGTGACCGCCTTCCCGTTCTGAACCAGAAATTGATCACAGGGGAACATAGTGATTAAGATTTCCTTCACCCTCCCGGAGTCGGGATCTCCATGGCGGAAAACTTGGGACATGGCTAATCGAGACAATCCAGCCGACATCAATGAAACAGATCTCTGCTACAAGTACTGCGCGGTCAATATTGAGATACTGATCGAGGATATCGAAATCATCTCCGCAAGAAGTTTTGTAACGCTTATAGACCTGGCCCTATCTTTCTCTCATTCCATGAAATGCATCACGATAGGAGAGCAAGGGGGGTTCGGATTCACTGAACGTGAAGAATACATCAGCCTGCGCTGCGCAGGCGATCTCGCTGTCGCAACCTCATCCAAACGACACTGGCACGCCACCGTCGAGCGGGAAGAACTTCTAGAAGCTTTGCGAAAATTCCTGCAAGATGCTTACTCCTGTTTGACTTCAGAGATTCCGGAACTGGAGAATAATCCAGTAATACGGCGCCTCGACCAGGAAACGAGCACTTAATCTTACGAGGATGACGTAGAGGTCCCGCAGATCAAGCGGGGCCTCTACCTTCGAGTTGCTGTTCTATCGTGCTGCGCTGCCCTTGTCACGCCGAACCCTGACCTACCTGGCGGGAGTGATCCGCCGTCATCGAGCCTCGATCGGCTCCACCTGGCTCAACCCCGGCCGGCAGGCCATGCTCGTCCTGGTCCACCTGCGCAAGGGTGAGACATTCGCCGAGGTGGCAGCAGGATTCGGCATTGGCTCAGCCACCTCCTGGCGCTACGTCCACGAAGCCGCGGCCCTGCTCAGACAGCGTTCGCCCAGCCTGGACCGGGCGCTGCGCACCGCCAAGCGCACCGGATACGCCTTCGTCGTCCTGGACGGCACACTCATCCCGATCGACGTGCGGCCGCCGACCGGCCGTACTACTCGGGCAAACACCGGCACCACAGCAAGAGTGGGAGTATGACGGATGCCAGTTCCGGTTGAGCCCCACCCGTTGAATTCTGAAGAGCGAGCTGTTTTAGGGCACCTGCTGGACTCCGACTTTCCCGGAGCGGCGGAACTTCGCTGTCAAATTAACAATGCTGAGATTGTGGCGCATTGGGGAGTCGGATCCGTGAGTATAGACATACAAGTTTCCGGGGACTATCCCGCAGCATCTCTACCGTCAGGAATAGCTCCAGTAGAAGCCACGGTGGTTGATGAGGCTGGCGAAATCATCGGTGAGATCATTATTTGGACTCAAGCAGGTGCCTTGTCTGGACTTGAATACGCGTGGTACGGGGAAGAACCTCCAACTTCTCTTCCTCGGGTTGACAGAATAGTTTTCACCAATTAAGTCCGACTTCAAATCTGCGTGTGAGAAGCCTCGCAGAAGCGTGCCGCCGCGAGGCTTCTCACACGCATTCCGTGGAGTGGACAGCGCCAGGGAGCCCGCTCATCCGCTCGCCCCCCCTCAAATGAATTCAGCAAATTGGCACCTGCGGGCTGCCGGTGACCTCACGTCGCACCTGCCCCTCCTCTATCACCCCGGCGCGCAGAACCTGTCGCAGGAGCTTCAGCAGGGACTGGTCGCAGATGCGTTCCTCGATCGCTCGCACCAACTTCTGATGCGGAATCGCCGAGAAGTAATCGGCGATATCCGTCTCGACCACCCACCGGCGGCCCCGCCCGTGCTCGTCCATGAGCACTTGCAGGGCGTCGTGCGCCGACCGCCTCGGGCGGAACCCGAAAGAGCAGGCCAGCATGTCCGCCTCAAAGACCGGTTCGAACACGATCTTCACCGCAGCTTGCACAATCCGATCACGAACCGACGGGATTGACAACGGCCGCCAATCGCCCCTGAGTCCCGGTTTGGGGATCAACACCCGACGAGCAGGCAATGGACGATAACGGCCATCCCGGAGTTCGACGGCCAATTCATCGAGCAGCCGGAGAATCCCGTACTCCTCGATTTCAGCCAGGGTGGTCCTGTCGATGCCCGGTGCACCGTTGTTAGCACGCACCGAAACCCACGCGCGCCATAGGACGTCTCTGCGATAGACCTTGTCCATCA
>NZ_FNCN01000069.1 GCF_900100605.1 Sinosporangium album
TTCCGGCCGCCGGCCTTGTCGCAGACGCTGTGGCCCCGGCTGGAGGTGTAGAGGTCGACGAAGACGTCGCCCTGCTCGTCGGCGACCTCGCGGATGGCGGTGTTGAGGGCCTCCAGCGCGTCGGTGCGCAGCCAGTCGAGGTCGGCCCTGGTGATCGTGGCGAAACCCACCAGGTTCCCGTAGGCGCATTTGCGTGTGTCCTCCGGGATGAGACGGGGGTAGCCCACGGTGATCACCTTGGCGAACGGCGCCTTGTCGTGGATGGCCGTGAGCATCTCATCGTAGTGTTCGCGGACGGTCGTCAACCGGTCGCCGATCTCGCCGTCGAACCGCTCCTTGCACGGCGCGCCCCGGCCGCGGGACTTCGCCCCCAGGGTGATGCAGCTTCCGAGGAGCTCGGCGAGGCCCAGGGTGCCGCCGCCGATGCCGACCGTCACCACGTCGGTGTTGGGGCGCACCGCGTGGAGCTGCAACGCCACCGGCTCGAACGGGTGGTCGGGGTCGTTGGACAGCGGGGGAGTGTGGTGGCCGACCGGCCGCTGCTCCTCCACGGCGACGTGTCGGATCGTCGCGTTGGCGCAGCTCACGTTGGTCAGCGCCACCGCGGATCCGAGACGCTCGGCGATCACCTGCGGGTAGGACAGCCTGGTGCGGGAGCATCCGTCGCGGACCCGCTCGATCTCCTCCCCGGCCGCGGCGACGGCTCCCGCCGTGTAGGAGTCGCCGAGCGCGGTCCACGCGTAGGCCATCCGCCGGTCGGCCCCCGCGGGAGCCGGGCCGGCCGCGACCGCCGCGCACAGCGCGGCTGTCGCGGTCGCCGCCGCCCGGGCACGGAAACCAGGCACAGGTCCTCCTGACGTCGGTCGTCGGGGGACCCTCAACGTAGCGGATGGTATCCGTGCCGCCGTTCAGGCGCGTGCGCGCCACACCTGGGCTTTGCGCTCACCGGCCTTGCGTGTGCCCGACCATGAGGTCGGCGATTCGGCGGGGGAGCCCCGGCGAGAAGAACGCGTGGCCCATCCCGTCGACCACGGCCAGCTCGGCCCCCGGGATCGCCTCTGCCAGCGCCTGCCCGTGCCGCGGCGGGAACAGCGGGTCTTGGGCTCCGTGGACGACGAGCGTCGGCGCGGCGATCGACGACAGCGGAGCACGCCGGTCCTCTGTCATCGACCGTCCGGCGAGATCGTGCTGCGCCTCCGACCCGGGTTTGCGGGCCCGCTTCAGCGACGCCTCGACGAACCGCCGCGCCGCGGCCCCGTCGTACGGCACCGCCTCCCCGTTCAGGAGCCTCCACGTCTCGTCGGCCCCTTCCTCGTGCCCGCCGCTCATGAAGTGCCGGATCAGCGCCGCGTCCGGCGGCGGCAGCTCGCCGGGGTCGGGATCCAGCCCGGCCACCGCCCGCGCCCACGCCGGCCCCGCCTCGTTGCCCATCGGCGATGTCATGATCAACGTCAGTGTCAGCACCCGTTGCGGCCGGTGCGCCCCGAGCCACTGCGCGATTCCTCCTCCGAGCGACGCCCCCGCGATATGCGCCCGGTCGATGCCGTAGCCGTCGAGTACGGCCTCGGCGTCGGCGGCCATGTCCGCGAGTGTGTACGGGTGGGTGGTGAAATCCACCCAGTCCGACAGACCTGTGTCCCGGTGGTCGAACCGGATGACATGCCGACCGGCCGCGACCAGCACCTCCACCATGTCGTCGGGCCATCCGATGCCCTGGGCCGCCGAGCCCATCACCAGCAGGACAGTGGGGTCCTGCTGGTAGCCGAAGCTCTCTGTCCACAGCCTCAGGGGGCCTGACGAAACGTATTTCTCCTCGCTTTTCTCCACGAGTGAAGAATATACATAGTGCGCTTATATATTTCTATCCCTAATTCGTGGACAATTTCCCGGAATTTGTGTCAAAATAGCGAATGGTCGCCATGTACACCGCCTCTGGCGGCCTCCCTGGTCCCGCACCCGGAGCAGCGCGTACGGCGGCCCCCGCCGCGCCCCGTCGCGCGGCCGACCCGGCCACGTGGGCCGGTGCCGTACGGTCGCGCCCGGGTCGCACGAATGCGAAGCGGGTGAAGTGGTTTGAGTTGCGCATAACCCACGGAAGAAAGCACCATATGCGCCACCCTCGCGTGAAGCCCGAGCACCGTCCGCATCGCCTCGACGACGGGACGATCCGGATCGGGGGCGGGGTCTACGGCTTGGCCGCGGAGATCACCGACCCGCGGGGGTGGGTGTGGGCGGCGCTGGAGCTGATGGACGGGCGGCGAGAGATCGAGGAGATCGTTCGTGGGCTGTGCCGTAAATTTGTGGATATATCGGCGCGGCAGGCCCGGACGGTCGTCGGGGCGCTTGTGGAGTCGGGGTACGTCGAAAACGCGCACCGGACAGCACCCCCAGAACTTACCGAATCCGAAATATTGCGATATGAGCGTAATCGTGCGTTCTTTCGGCACGTGGATCTGACCCCCAGGGAGCACGGATGGGAGGCGCAGATGCGCCTCAAGAGCGCACGGGCGCTCGTGGTGGGCCTCGGCGGGACGGGCGGGCATACCGCCTGGTCGCTGGTCGCGGCGGGGGTCGGGGCCGTGCACTGCGTGGACGACGACGTGGTGGAGCTGTCCAACCTGAACCGCCAGGTGCTCTACGACGAGGGCGACGTCGGCGCCCCGAAAGTGGAGGCGGCGCTCCGGCGGCTGCGCGCGGTGAACTCCTCGGTGTCGGTGACGGGGCAGCGCCGGCGGGTGCGGTCGCAGGAGGAGTTGGCGCAGCTCGTGGAGGGGTTCGACGTGCTCGCGCTGTGCGCCGACGAGCCGCGCGGCCCGGACGGGGTGCGGGTGTGGGCGAGCCGCGTCTGCGGGCGGCGGCGGATCCCCTGGGCGGGCGGCGGTTACAGCGGCCCGCTGGTGACGGTGGGGGTGTACGGCCCGGGAGGGGCGTGCTACGAGTGCCTGCGGGCGGGGGAGGAGGCGCGCCTGCCCGCGGGCACCCCGGTGGACCTGGGCGGGCCGGGCGTGTCCGCGCCCTCGGCGGGGCTGTCGGGGCAGTTTACGGCGCACGCCGTACTGGCCCTCCTCACCGGAGTGCCGGCGGTGTCACCCGGCTATGTCACCGGCGTCAACCTGATCGACCCCGGCCACCACGTCTACGTACGGCATGAGCCGAGGCCGGGCTGTCCCACATGCGGATGACCTGAATTCCCGACCGGAATTGTTGGGGCTTGACGAGAAATATTGCGAAACCGGAGGATATTCTTATCATTTCCTTCGCTCGGCAAGCGTTCAGGAAGACTCCGCAGCACGGGAAAGGAGACGAATGAACGAACTGAAGCACGAGGATGACGCCCCACCCGTCGGCACCCCATCGATCGACGCCGCTCCCACCACCCACATATCCATCCGGCTTCTCCACCGGTTCGAAACGACTGACCTCAGCAACTCCATCGGGAACTAATGTGCGGGCCGGACGGGCCGCCACCGGCCCGTCCGGCCGCGCACGTGAGCGTCGTCAGCCGGTTCTCGCCGGGGTGTCGCGCCGCAGGAGCCGGGGCGCGAAGCGGCGCAGCAGCGGCCACAGGAGAATGAGCGCGATGGCCGCGTAGACCGTGAGGGCCACAGGCCCGCCGATCAGTCCCGACAGCTCGCCGCCCGAGAGCTGGAGCGAGCGGCGCCCCTGCTGTTCGGCGCGGGGGCCGAGGATGACGCCGACGATCAGCGGCAGCACGGGCAGGCCGAACCTTCTCATGCCGAAGCCGAGCAGCCCCAGCACGAGCAGAAGCGCCAGGTCCATGGGCTGGGCGTTGACGGCGTAGGCGCCCATGGATGCGAAGAACAGGATCCCGGCGTACAGGTAGGGCCGGGGGATCTGCAGGAGTTTCGCCCATGTGGGAGCCAGCGGCAGGTTCAGGACCAGCAGCATCAGGTTGCCGACGAACAGGCTGGCGATCAGCGTCCACACCAGTGTCGGCTGCCGTTCGAACAGCAGCGGACCGGGCTGGATGCCGTACGACTCGAACGCGGCGAGCATCACCGCGGCGGTCGCCGTCGTCGGCAGGCCGATCGCCAGCATCGGCACCAGCGTGCCCGCGGCCGAGGCGTTGTTGGCCGCCTCCGGCCCGGCCACCCCTTCGATCGCGCCCTTGCCGAACTCCTCGCGGTGCTTGCTGAGGCGTTTCTCCGTAACGTACGACAGGAACGTCGGGAGCTCCGCGCCGCCCGCGGGCAGCGCGCCGAACGGGAAACCGAACGCGGTGCCGCGCAGCCACGGCCGCCACGAGCGCTTCCAGTCCTGGGCTCCCATCCACGGCCGGCCCACGGGGATCACGGTGGGCTTGGAGCGCCGCAGGTGGGCGGCGGTCCACAGCGCCTCGCCGACGGCGAAGATGCCGACGGCCACCACGATCACGTCGATGCCGTCGGCCAGTTGCGGGATGTCGAAGGTGAGCCTGCGCTGGCCGGTGACCGAGTCGATGCCGACGAGGCCGATGACGAGCCCGAGCAGCAGGGACGTGATGCCGCGCAGGCGTGAGGCTCCAAGGACGGCCGACACCGCGACGAACGCCAGCATCATCAGGGCGAAGTAGTCGGGCGCGCCGAGGCTGATGGCGAAGGACACCACGACGGGTGTGACCAGCACCAGCAGCACGTTGGCGAGGGTGCCCGCGACGAACGACCCGATGGCCGCGGTGGCCAGCGCCTGGGCGGCGCGTCCAGCCTTCGCCATCTTGTTGCCCTCGATCGCGGTGACGACCGAGGCCGACTCGCCGGGCGTGTTCAGCAGGATCGAGGTGGTGGACCCGCCGTACATCCCGCCGTAGTAGATGCCGGCGAACAGGATGAACGCCTGGGTCGGCTCCATGCCGTACGTCAGGGGGAGCAGCAGGGCGACGGTCATGGCGGGGCCGATGCCGGGCAGGACCCCGACCGCCGTGCCCGCGATGACGCCGATCAGCGCCACCAGCAGGGTGCTGGGGGCGAGGACGGCGGCGAAGCCATCGAGCAGGTGCGCGACGCTGTCCATCAGAGGATTCCTTGGAGCAGGCCGGCGGGCAGGTTGACGCCCAGGCCGATCGCGAACGAGTAGAAGGTGATCAGGGACAGCGACACCGCGACCGCCAGGTTGCGGAAGTGGTGCCGGCTTCCGAGGGCGAACGCCGTACCCCAGAACAGGAGCGTTCCACTGATCACCCAGCCGGCCCATTCGATCAGCACCGCGTTGACGGCGAACGCGGCGATCACGAGCAGGACCGTGCGCCAGTCGATGCGGGACGTCAGGTCGATGTCCTCCCCGCTCTCGGGCTCTCCCCGTCCGCCGCGGGTCACGTCGACGGTGTAGACGGCGGCGGTGATCAGCAGCAGCACGCCCAGGATGATCGGCACCGGGCGGGGCCCGACGGGGTCGTTGCTGGAGGCGAAGTGGCTGATCCGCATGGCGTCGACGATCACCATGACGCCCAGCAGGACGAGGAAGGCGCACACGCCGTACTGCGCGCGGTCCCCGCCCTTGGGTTTTTCATCCGCCGCTTCCGGCTCGCGGGTCTGAACGCTCATGCCAGCCCGAGCTGCTTGAGGATGTCGGCCACGGTCTTGTCCTGCTCGGAGAGGTACGCCGTGAACTCGTCGCCCGCCAGGAACGAGTCGCTCCAGCCGCGCTTCTCGCATTCGGCCTTCCACTGCTCGGAGTCGCGGGCGCGCGTCACCACGTCCACCCACGCCTGGCGGTCCTGCTCGCTGATGCCGGGAGGTGCGACGATCCCGCGCCAGTTGGTGAACACCAGGTCGATGCCGGAACTCTTCAACGTGGGCACGTCCTTGAGCACGCCGACCTGCTCGGCGCTCGTGACGGCCAGCACCCGCACCTGGCCGGACTCCACCTGGTCGAGGAACTCCCCGTAGCCGCTGGCCCCGAACGCGACCTTGTTGCCCAGGATCGCGGGCAGCAGTTCACCGCCGCCGTCATAGGAGATGAAGTTCACCTTCTTCGGGTCGATGCCCACGGTCTTGGCGAGCTGCATCGGCAGCAGGTGGTCCGGGCCGCCCGGCGACGAGCCGCCGCCCACGGTGACCTTGCTCGGGTCCTTCTTCCACGCCTCGACCAGGTCGCCGATCGTCTTGTACGGCGAGTCCTTCGAGACCACGATCGCCCCGGCCTCCTCGATCAGCTTGGCGATCGGCGTGGTCTGCGAGAGCGTGGCCTTGGACTTGGAGGTGTAGGACGCCCCGACCACACCGAGGCCCATCTGCATGGCCAGCTTGCCGTTGGAGCGTTCGTTCACCGTGCGCTGGAGCCCGACGGTGCCGCCCGCGCCCGGCAGGTTGAAGACCTGTACGCCGGTGGCGATGCCGGCCTCCTCCATCACCCTGGCGAGGGTCCGCGCCGTGGTGTCGTAACCGCCGCCCGGCGTGTTGGGCACCATGATGCGCAGCCCGGTGGCGGCTCCGCCGCCCGCCTTGCCGCTTGTCTCGTCCTGCTTGGGGGCGGTGGCGCCGCATCCGACCGTGAACACCGTGACCGCCACAAGCGCGCTGACGATCGCGGATATCCGAGTTCTCACAAGTCATCTCTTTCGCTTTGAGGGTGCCCAGCGCCATGATTGTGTGGCCCCGTCGGGCATACGTCTCCCTTATGTGACCAGCGAAGAATGAGTTCATTTTGGTCGTTCGATCCCTTCGGCTCACCCTTGCGGGGGAGTTGCTGGTGCTCCAACTGGCCGTCGTCGTCGTCGTTCTCATCGCCGTCGGCGCGGTGTCGCTGGCCCAGTCCGCCTCGACGTTCGACCGCGTCGAAGGACGCCGCCTCACCGCCCTCGCCGAACAGATGGCCTGGAGCCCCCTCGTGCGCAGCCAGCTCGACCGGCCCGCGCCCGCCGAAGTACTCGCGCCGCTGGTCCAGCGCACCATGACGGAGACCAATGTCTCCTCGGTGACCATCGCCGATGCCCGCGGCAAAATCCTCAGCGCCAGCAACCCCACCCTCATCGGCACCCCCCTCCCCGTCACAGGCAGCGCCGTCTTCGACGCGCGCGGCTGGTCCGGCTACCTGCTGGTGGACGACTCCCGCGAACTCGTCGCCCAGACCCCCGTCCTCGGCGACGCGCCCAGAAACCACGGCGAACACCTCGGCACCGTGATGATCGGCATCGCCTCGCCGTCCCTCGTGCAATCGCTCATCGGCGCCTCCTCCTACCTGCTCGTCTACCTCGGCCTCGCCAGCGCGCTCGGCGTCGTCGGCTCCTGGCTGCTCGCCCGGCGCATCAAACGCAAGACCCTCGGCATGGAACCCCACGAGATCGCCGGCCTCGCCGAACACCGCGAAGCCATGCTGTACGGCATCGCCGAAGGCGTCGTCGCCCTCGACCTGCAACTCCGCATCACCCTCGTCAACGCCGTCGGCCGCGAACTGCTCGACCTGCCCGACGCCTGCGTCGGCAAGAGCCTGAGCGAACTCGGCATCGGCGACCGCCTGTTCGACGTCCTCGCCGGCCCGGGCGCCGACGAAGACGAGGAGGCGTCGGTGAGCAGGAGCGGGGAGAACCCCAAGGCCACCGACGAGATCGTCGTCCACCACGGCCGGGTGCTCGTGATGAACCGGATGAACGTCATCAAAGACGGCCGCAGACTCGGCTCGGTCACCACACTGCGGGACCGCACGGAACTCGCCAGGCTGGAACGCGAACTCGGGTCGTTCCGCAGCACCACCGACCTGCTGCGCGCCCAGGCCCACGAGTTCTCCAACCAGCTCCACATCATCTCGGGGCTGATCCAGATCGGAGAGCACGACGAGGTGGTGAGCTACATCCGCACCCTCAGAAGCCACCGAGAGTCCCTCGACCTCGAGGTCACCAACCGCGTCCGCGACACCGCCGTCGCCGCCCTGCTCATGGCCAAATCCTCCCTGGCGGCCGAAAGGAAAGTACGGCTGCGCCTCTCCGAGCGCACCGCCCTCGAACGGCTCGCCCCCGAAGACTCCGCCGACGTCGCCACGGTCGTCGGCAACCTCGTCGACAACGCCGTCGACGCCGCCGCCGTACCGGGCGCCACCCAGGGAACCGACGCCGCCTGGGTGGAGGTCGAAATGCGGCAGGACGCCTCGATCGTCGAGATCGTCGTGCGGGACTCGGGCCCCGGCGTGGCCCCGGAACTCGCCGAAGAGGTCTTCACCCGCGGCTTCACCACCAAAGCCGCCCAAGGCGGCGAACGCGGAATCGGCCTCGCCCTCACCCAATTGGTCTGCAGGCGCCGCGGCGGTGAGGTGGCCGTCGCCAACACCGCCGACGGCGCCGTCTTCACCGCCCGGTTGTCCGTCGGTCACCGAGCCCGACACGTGATGGAGAACATACGTTGATCGATGTCCTGGTCGTCGACGACGACTTCATGGTCGCGCGCGTCAACCGCCGCTTCGTCGACGCCGTCGACGGATTCCGCGTCGTCGGCATGGCCCACACCGGAGAGCACGCCGTCACCGCCGTCGCCGAACTCCGGCCCCACCTGGTGCTGCTCGACCTCTACCTACCCGACATCTTCGGCTTGGAGGTCATCGCCCGGCTGCGCGCCGAAGGCCACGACTGCGACGTGCTCGTCATCAGCGCCGCCCGCGAAGTCGAGGCCGTGCGCGGGGCCGCCCGCCACGGCGTCGTCGGCTATCTGCTCAAACCCTTCGAAGCCGCCGACCTGCGCGTACGGCTCACGCAGTACTCCGCCCAGAAGACCGCCCCCGCCGCCCCCCTCGTCAGCGGCCAGGCCGAAGTCGACCGCTTCCTCGCCCTCACCCGCACCCCCACCGGCACCGTCACCCTGCCCAAAGGAATGAGCGTCGAGACCGCCGAACTCGTCGAGAACGCCCTGCGCGCCGCCGGCGACACCATGTCCGCCGCCGAATGCGCCGCCCTCGTCGGCGTCTCCCGCGTCAGCGCCCGCCGCTATCTCGAACACTTCGTGACCACCGGCCGCGTCTCGGTCTCCCTCCGGTACGGCTCCGCCGGCCGCCCCGAACGCCGCTACCGCTGGACCGCCTGACCCGGTACGACCAGGCGGCCCTCGTAGGCTGCGATCACGGCCTGCACCCGATCCCGCACGCCGAGCTTGGTGAGGATGTTGCTGACGTGGCTCTTCACGGTGTGCTCACTGAGGACCATCGTGGCGGCGATCTCGGCGTTGGACTGCCCCAGGGCGATCATCCGCAGGGTCTCTCGCTCCCGGGCGGTCAGCACTCCGAGCTCTGCGGCCGGCGGCTTGGCGGCCGGAGACCGGGAGGTGAACTCGGCGATCAGCTTGCGGGTGACAGAGGGGGCCAGCAGCGACTCGCCGGCCGCCACCACGCGTACGGCGTGCACGAGGTCGCCCCGCCGTACATCCTTGAGCAGGAACCCGCTCGCGCCCGCCCGCAGCGCCTCGAACACGTAGTCGTCGAGGTCGAACGTGGTCAGCATGAGCACCCGGCACGCCGTCTCGGCCGCGACGATCCCGGCCGCCTC
>NZ_FNCN01000077.1 GCF_900100605.1 Sinosporangium album
CGCCGACGTCCCACAGGCCGAACGCCATCGACGTCGCCGGCAGCCCTTCGGCCCGCCGCCGCGCCGCCAGCGCGTCCAGGAACACATTCGCCGCCGCGTAGTTGCCCTGCCCCGCCGTCAGCACCAGACCGCCCGCCGACGACAGCATCACGAACGCCGACAACCCCATACCGCGCGTCAGCTCGTGCAGATACCAGGCCGCGTCGGCCTTCGGCGCCAGCACCCCGTCGACACGGTCCGGGGTCATGGCGCCGATGAGCCCGTTGTCCCCCACACCGGCCGCGTGCACGACCCCGGTCAGAGGGTGCAGGCCGACGAGCGCCTCCAACGCATCACGGTCCGCCGCATCGCAGGCCACCACCTCCACCCGGGCCCCGCACCCGGCCAACTCGGCCGCGAGCTCCGCCGCGCCCGGCGCGTCCGGGCCGCGGCGGCTCGCCAGGACAAGGCGGCGCACGCCGTACTCCGCCACCAGGTGCCGGGCGATCACCGCACCCAGCCCGCCCGTGCCGCCCGTGACCAACACCGCCCGCTCGGGGTCGAAGACCGGCCTCTCGTCACCGGGGGCGATGCGGCTGAGACGCGGCACCATGACACTGCTTTCGCGCACCGCTACCTCGGGTTCGCCCAGCGCCGCCGCCTCGGCCGCCCGAGCCAAGTCGGCGTCCGCGTCGAGGTCGACCAGGACAACACGCCCGGGGTTCTCCGCCTGCGCGGAACGGACCAGCCCCCAGACGGGAGCCTGCGTGAGATCCGGGCTGTCGCCCGTCGCGCCACGGGTGACCACGGCCATCCTGGCCCCGGAGTAACGCTCGTCGGCCAGCCACAACTGCACGACCCGCAAGACCCGGTGCACCACACTGCGCATCCCCGACGGCACGTCCGCAGACGGCACATCGCGAGCACAATCCGGCAGGACGACGTCGGGCACGGGACCCGCCTCCGGCACGTCTTGCACCATCCCGCGCACGTCAGCTTTCGGAGTGTCGTCGGCCCAGTTGGCCCGATCGGCACAGTCCAGCAACACCATGTTGGGCACGGGACCCGCCTCCGGCAGGTCCTCCCACCGCGCCCACGCGACCTCGCCGCGCCCGGAGGCCGTAGGCACCGGCGACCACTCGACGCCGTAGAGCGGGCCCGTCGGCGAACCCGCCTGCTCGGCCAACTGCTCGGCCGACACCGGACGCCCCGCCATCGACCCCACCGTCATCACCGGTCGGCCCGCCGCGTCGGCCACGTCCAGCGCCAGGCCGCCGTCGTCGTCACGCCGCGAGAGCCGTACGCGGACCGAGGTCGCGTCGACCGCGTGGAGCGACACGCGGTTCCAGGTGAACGGGATCGCCATCTCGCCGCCGCCCGTGAGGATCGCGGCGTGCATCGCGGCGTCGAGCACCGCCGGGTGGAGGCCGAACCGCGCCGCGGCGTCCCCCTCGCCCCGGCCCCCGCCGTCCCGCTCGGGCAGCACGACCTCGGCGAACAGTTCGTCGCCGCGCCGCCAGACGCCCCGCAGCCCCTGGAACGCCGGGCCGTAGTCGAAACCGATGTCCGCCAGCCGCTCGTAGGCGCCGTCGAGCGGCACGCCGTCCGCGCCGGCGGGGGGCCACTCGACCGGCTCGAACACAGGCGCGTCCCCGCCGGGCGCCACATATCCGGAGGCGTGGCGCACCCACGCGTGATCCTGCCCGTCGTCCGGCCGGGAATGTACGGCGACGCCGCGGTTGCCGGCCTCGTCGGCCTCCCCGACCCACACCTGCACCTGCGCCCCGCCCCGATCGGGCACGATCAGCGGGGCGGCCAGCGTCAGCTCCTCGACCATGCCGCACCCGGCGGCCTCCCCGGCCCGCAGCGCCATGTCGAGCAGCGCCGTACCGGGCAGGAGCACCCGGCCCAGCACCGCGTGGTCGGCGAGCCACGGGTGCGTGTCCAGGGCGAGCCGTCCGGTGAACAGGAACCCGTCGGTGTCGACCAGTTCGAGCGCCGCTCCGAGCAGCGGGTGGTCGGCCGTGCCCACCCCCGCCGCGCCGAGGTCGCCGGCCGGGGCCGTGGCGTTGAGCCAGTACGGCTGCCGCTGGAAGGCGTACGTCGGCAGCTCGACCCGGCGGGCGGCCGTCCCGGCGAAGTAGCCGTGCCAGTCGACCGCCCCGCCGCATGCGTGAAGGCGGGCGACGGCGTCCGTCAGCGTGTCGGCCTCCGGCCTTCCGCGGCGCAGCGCCGCCACGAGCAGCATGCCGTCCGCCGCGTCCCTTGCGGCCCCTGCGTCCGCCGTGTCCCCGTCGAGGCAGTCGTCGAGGCAGTCGCGCACCATGCCGGTGAGGACGGCGTCGGGCCCGAGCTCGACGAACCTGGTCACGCCCTGCGCGCGCAGCACGCGCACGCCGTCGCCGAACCGGACCGCCTCCCGGACGTGGCGGACCCAGTAGCCGGGCGAGAAGTCATCATTGATCTCCCCGGTCAGGTTGGACACGACGGGGATGCCTGGCGGGTCGACACGCAGGCCTTCGACGACCGTGCGGAACTCGTCGAGCATCGGGTCCATCAGCGGCGAGTGGAAGGCGTGGGACACGCGGAGCCGGGTCGTCCTCCGCCCCAGCCCCTCGAAGTGGGCCCGGACCCGCTCGACGGCGTGTTCCTCACCCGACACCACCACCGAGGCCGGCCCGTTCACCGCGGCGATCGACACACATCCCGGGCTCTCGTCCAGATGGGCCAGGACCTCGTCCTCGGCGGCCCGCACCGCCGCCATCGCGCCGCCCGAGGGCAGCGCCTGCATCAACCGGCCGCGGGCCTCCACCAGGGCGCAGGCGTCGGCCAGGGAGAACACCCCCGCCACGTGCGCCGCCGCCACCTCGCCGATCGAGTGCCCGGCGAGCAGGTCCGGCCGCAGACCCCACGACTCCACCAGCCGGAACAGCGCCACCTCGACCGCGAACAGCGCCGCCTGCGCGTTCACCGTCTGGTGGAGCACCTCCGGGTCGTCGCCCCAGACGACCTCCCGCACCCCGACCAGATGACGGCAGACCTCGTCGAACGCCTCCGCGAACGCCGGGAACCGGTCATACAGCTCGCGGCCCATGCCGAGCCGCTGCGCCCCCTGCCCCGGGAACAGGACCGCCGTCGCCTGCCCCGCGCGGGCCGTCGCCGTGAACACGGCGGGTGCCGGCTCGCCCGCCGCCAGCGCGCGCAGCCCGCCCACCAGCTCCTCGCGCCCGCCGCCCACCAGCTCCTCGCGCCCGCCGCCCGCCACGACCGCCACGGCCGCCCGGCATTCCAGCGCGGTCCGCGCCGTGGCCAGCGAGTACGCCACGTCCAGCGGGTCGAGGTCCGGGCGCGACGACAGGTGTGCGAGCAGCCGTACGGCTTGCGCCCGCAGCGCCTGCGGGCTCGCCGCCGACAGCACCCACGGCGCGGGCACGGCCCGGCCGCCGCCGGAGTCGGCGGGGACACCGGGGACACCGGAGACACGGCGCCCATCGGGCCCCTGCTCCAGGACGACGTGGGCGTTGGTGCCGCTGATCCCGAACGCCGACACGCCCGCGCGCCGGGGCCGGCCGGTGACCGGCCACGCCCGGGCGTCGGCCAGCAGCTCGACCGCGCCCTCCGACCAGTCGACATGCGGGGACGGCTCATCGATGTGCAAGGTCTTCGGCAGCGTGCCGTGCCGCATGGCCATCACCATTTTGATCACGCCGGCGACACCCGCGGCGGCCTGTGCGTGGCCGAGGTTCGACTTCACCGATCCGAGTAGCAGCGGGTGCCCCCGGTCCTGGCCGTACGTCGCGATCAGGGCCTGGGCCTCGATCGGGTCGCCGAGGGTGGTGCCGGTGCCGTGCGCCTCGACGGCGTCCACCTCGGCCGGCGACAGCCCGGCGTCGGCCAGCGCCCCGCGGATCACCCGCTGCTGCGCGGGCCCGTTCGGCGCGGTGAACCCGTTGCTCGCGCCGTCCTGGTTGACCGCCGTGCCGCGGATCACCCCCAGCACCTCGCGCCCGGCGCGCAGCGCGTCCGACAGGCGTTCGACGAGCAGCACACCGACGCCCTCCGACCAGCCCACGCCGTCCGCCGCGCCCGCGAACGCCTTGCACCGGCCGTCGGGAGACAGGCCGCGCTGCCTGCTGAACTCGATGAACATGCCCGGCGTCGACATCACCGTCGCGCCGCCCGCCAAGGCCAGGGAGCACTCGCCGCGCCGCAGCGACTGGACGGCGAGGTGCAGCGCCACCAGCGACGACGAACACGCCGTGTCGACCGTCACCGCCGGGCCTTCCAGTCCCAGCGTGTAGGAGACCCTGCCCGAGGCCACGCTCCCGGCGCTCGTCCCGGAAGGGTGAACGTTCAACGCATAGTCGTGGTACATGACCCCCGCGAAGACCCCCGTACGGCTGCCGCGCAGCGCCGCCGGGTCGATCCCGGCCCGCTCCAGCGCCTCCCACGACGTCTCCAGGAGCAGCCGCTGCTGCGGGTCCATGTAGAGGGCTTCGCGTGGGGAGATGTTGAAGAACGCCGGATCGAAGTCGGCCGCGTCGTACAGGAAGCTGCCGCGGCGCGTGTAGCTCTTGCCCTCTTTGCCCGGTTCGGGATGGTAGAGGTCGGCGATGTTCCAGCCCCGGTTGTCGGGCAGCTCCGACACGGTGTCCACCCCGTCTGCCACGAGCCGCCACAGGTCCTCGGGCGAGGTCACACCGCCCGGATAGCGGCACGCCATGCCCACGATCGCGATGGGCTCGTCCACCGCGGCCGACACGGCGACCGGCCGCGTCGCGTTCGTGGCCTCTGTCCCTAGCAGACCGAGGAGGTGGTCGGCGACGGCGGCGGCGTTGGGGTGGTCGAACGCCAAGGTGGCGGGGAGGCGCAGCCCGGTGACGGCGCCCAGCCGGGTCCGCAGGTCGGTGGCCGACAGGGAGTCGAACCCGAGCTCCTGGAACGCCCGGTCGGGGGCGACGGCGTCGGCGGAGGCGTGGCCGAGCACGGCGGCGACCTCGGCGCGGACGATCTGCAGCACGGCCCGGCGCCGCTCGCCGTCCGCGAGCCCCGCCAGCCGCTCGGCCA
>NZ_FNCN01000092.1 GCF_900100605.1 Sinosporangium album
CGCAGCACCACGTCGTGCCGGAACCCGGTCGGCAGTACGGTGACCACGAGATCTGCGCCCTTGCCGGCGGCGTCGGCGTAGGTCGCCACATTCTTCTTGACGGTGGGCTTGGGCAGTGGTGTCGGCCAGCGCAAAGCGTAGGACCGTCCGTCAGCGGTCATCGTGACGAAAGGGGCGGTGCCCCCGGGGGAGACCTCCACAGCCGTGCCCTCGGCGAGGGCTTTGGGGCGGAGCTTTCCGCTCTGCTCGGCCAGGGTGGTGTTGATCGGCACCCAACGGCTGTCCTGCCTGGTCCGCACCGGACCGGCCGCGACCTCGGTCTTGAATGTCTTTCCGTCCGGCTGGGCGTGAGTGATGCTGGCCGCGGTCGTCTCGTCGGAGATCTCGACGGCTTTGCCCTCGCGAACCGCTTTTCGGGAAGCGGTCGCCCGCGCCTGCGTGGGCGTATTCGAGATCGCGTTTCCGGTCTTGCCGGAAATCCACGCCGCCGTGTCGTTCAAAGTCGCGTGACGATCATTGTTTGACGAGTCGGCAGCCGTACGACCATCTCCCTCGTCAAACCTCCAGTGGGCGGCCGCCTGGTCAACCGTTCGGAAAGACCACGAGTACGGCTCCATCGTGTTTTCCACGGCGTCCATCGCCCAGGCGACTTCCACCGAGTACGTGGTTCCCGGGCCCCATGGCTGGTCCGGAGTGAACGTCACGACAGTGCCCTCGTTGCTGAAGTCTAGGGAACCCGGGACAGCAGTGCCGCCTGCCGCACGTACTGTGACCTCCGCACCGCCAACTGGCTCGGTGAACGTCACCCGTGCTACTGCGTCGAGCGGGACCTCGATTGCATCAGCGGCGGGCTCGTGGGTCAGCACGCGCGGATCGAGGACGTCTTCTCCGTCAGAGCCGCCGGTGTCGTCCGGCTCCGGAACACTCGCGTCGTCCGGGCTGAGCTTGTCAGTGCCGACCGTGTCTGCCATCCCATTGCGGTTCGCGATGGTGGCATCAAGTACGTCATCGGGCACACCGATCGATAGAAGCTCCTCCGCCGTCGTCCCCGCACGTGTCGACATCGCGACCGCCTGGTCGTAGTCAGGAAGGGTTTGCAGGGGTTCCGGTACTGCGATGACGACCCTCTCCTGATGAGGCGGCTCCGGAAGTGCGACGTCCACGGTGAGGATGGGCGGGTGGAGCGTTCCCTTGCAGCTTTCGAGCGGCGTCGTGGTGCAGCCGCCGGCGTCCTCGGAGCGGTAGCGTCGCCAGTTCCGCAAGTCGGATTCGCTACCCGCGGTGAGCTGGATGCCGTAGTTGGGGGCACCGTCGACCCACGCCTGGACGATCCCGT
>NZ_FNCN01000055.1 GCF_900100605.1 Sinosporangium album
CTGGTCGAGACGCCCTCAGGCGGACGGGATGAGGAGCCGGCCCCTCCTGTGGGAGCAGCGGTCCACCCGCCCCACAGCGCGATCGCCCCACCCGACCAATCCGCGCATGCAATGCCAGGAATAGGTAAAACCCCAGGTCAACACCCCTATCTCGGAGTTTCTGAAACGCATTATCGGGTATACTGTTAAGTGTTAGGGCGGACCGCACATCCGCCGCCACCCCGCACTACAAGGAGACCCGGTGCCGACCACGCACTACCTCCCCGCCGTGACCATCCGCCTCGCCGCTCACGAGACCGAGATCCACACCGACAGCCGCACGATCCGAGTCCTGATCCCCGGGCTCATGGTGGTTCTGCGGGATCAGCTCGCGGCATGGGGGATGTGGCACATCTGGCAGCAAGCCTCAGGCCAGGCGGACACGGTCTTTAACGGCCGCTCGGCGCGATACGAGGTCGCCCGCCGCCCGTACATGCACACCGCCGTCAGCTTCACCGGCCGCCCCTCCGGCGTCGAGGTCTACGCCCGCCACCACAGCCGCTCACGCACCGGATGCGGCGAACTCGCCATCCGCGTCGGCCCCCTCACGATCGTGACCGACGACCGCAGCGCCTACGACACCCAGGCCGCGACCTGGGCCGAGGCCGCCGAACTCGCCGCCCAGGTCTGGCCAGGGCGATACCAGCAGTGACCAGCACGGCGGGGGCGGCTTGCCGCCCCCGCCCACTTATCCACAGAACGCCGTTCGGTCGGCCCCGCACCCGTCGCGGTCGGCCACCGTGGCACGCACACCAGCAGAGAGGACTACGCGCCCATGTACGTACTCCACGACCAGGCCCGCACGCTGCTCGCCACCGCCCCGACCTTCACCGAGGCAGAGCGCAAGCTGGCAGAGCTCACGCGCGATACCGGCGACGGCCAATGGACCATCACCGACACCGCCACAGGACAGGCCGTCGCCACCCTCATCCGATCCGGGCCGGTCCCCGGCATCCCGCTGATCGAACAGCTCACAGCCGACGACCCGCCCGCGTAGACTGCAATTATCGGGTAGACTGTTAATAGTTGATGGCGGGCCGCACACCCGCCGACCACCCCGCAACCGAGGAGAGACATGCTCACTCTGTTCGACGAGTTCAGCGGCCTAGGCGGCGGCACCGAGGGCGCCAGCCGCGTCCCCGGGGTCGTGCCGACCTTCGCGGCCAATCACTGGCGGCTCGCGGTGGAGTCCCACGCCGCCAACCACCCCACCGCAGACCACTACCTTGGGGACGTCCAGCAGATCCCCGACATCGGCCAGGTCTTCCCCCGGTGCGACCTCGCGTGGTGGAGTCCCGCCTGTCCGGCGTGGACCGACGCCCGAGGCGTGAAGCGCGTCTTCGATCGCAGCAACCAACTCGCCCTGTGGGCAGAGGACCCCAGCGAAGACGAGCTTGCGGCCATGAGGTCACGCGCCCTCATGGAAGAGGTGGTGCTGTACCTGCGAGCCATGGCAGCCAAGGGCGGAACCCCCGTGCTCGCCGGAGTCGTCGAGAACGTCATCCAGGTCCGCAAATGGGACCAATGGGATCGCTGGCTACGAGAGATCCACCAGCTCGGCTACCGGACCCGCGTCCTGGCCATCAATTCGATGCAGGTGCGATCCCGGAGCGGTGACGACTGCCCGCAGTCCCGGGACCGCGCCTACGTGGCGCTCATCCACGAGTCCCTCGGACGCCTGCCCGACTGGGACAAATGGCTCAGGCCGCGCGCCCACTGCTCGGCCTGCGGCGAGGACGTCGACGCCATGCAGTCATGGAAACGCCCCGGTGTCGACATGGGCCGCTACGGTGCTCAGTACGCATGGCGGTGCCCGAAGGTCACCTGTCGGCACCAAGTGGTCGAGCCGCAGGTACGGCCCGCCGTAGAGATCATCGACTGGGACACTCCCGGCACCCCCATCGGCGCGCGCGCCGGTGGCCTCAAGCCCGCCACACTCGCCAGGATCGAGGCCGGGATCCGGCGCTACTGGGCACCCCTGCTCACCCCCACCGGAGGTAGCTGGCACACCGACGCCACGCCGACCACCACGCCGATGCGGACCATCCTGACCCGCGAAAGCACCGGCCTGGCCGTCCCCCCGCTGGTGATCCCGATGGAAGGCCGCCCCGGCAAGGAGGCCCGCCCCGCATCCGACCCGATGCGCACCCAGACATGCCGGGCCGAGAACGCCGTGGTGCTACCACCGCCCTTTATCACCCCCCTGCGCGGCGGGGGAGACCAGGAAAAGGCGCGGCCGATCAGCGACCCGCTCCACACCGTCACCGCCGGAGGCAACCACCACGGCCTCGTCTGCCCGCCCCTGCTCGTGCCCTACTACCGCACCGGCGTAGCCGCACCGGCCAGCATGCCCACCGGCACCGTGACCACCCGCGACCGCATCGGCCTCGCCACGGCGGAGGCGCCGGTCATCGACATACGTGACGTGCTGTTCCGGATGCTGGAAGTCAAGGAGATCCAAGCCGCCATGGCGTTCCCTGCGACCTACCGCATCCTGGCGCCCGCCAAGCGCGACCGCGTCCGACTCCTCGGCAACGCCGTCACACCCAACGTCTCCGAAGCACTCATGTGCGCCCTGGTCGAGGCAGTGAGCGGCGAGCAGATCGAGCGGTTCGCCGCCTGACCGAGCGGCGAAACGGGCGGTCGGTGACCCGGCGCGACCGCCGGTCGCACACACCGACCGCCCCATGGTCCACCCCGCAAGGAAGACCACCGCCAGCCTACGGCCCCTGCGGGGAGGAGGAAGAATCAAGCCATGAGCCAGCACCAGACCCGTGCCGTCACCTTGGGGGAGTGGGCCCAGGACATAGGCCGCAGCACGGCCAGTATCCGCAGCCACTGGCGGGGGCACCCAGACTTCCCCCGCCCGGTCGCCCGCCGACCCACAGCGGGTCCGGGCCCCGGAGTCGAGGTGTACGACCTGGCCGAGCTGGAGGCATGGCGCACCGCATGGGAGACCGGCAGGGATCGGCCGGCCCCCCAGCCGTACGAGGTCCCCGGCGAGCCGGAGGAGATGCTCACCCTCGGGGCCATCGCCCGCCGGCTGGGGCTCGACGGCAAGACCGTCACCCAATACCGGCCGCAGATCGAGGATCGCGCCGTATGGGAGCAGCGCGGCCAGCGACGCCTTTACCGTCTCGCCGACGTCGTCGACGTGCTCAACGCCCGCCGCGGCGTCGGCCTGGCCGCCGATCCTGCCGCCGACCGCCGCCGCAAAACGGAGTGACTAGGGAGATGACAAGAAAGCGGCGCCACCTGTCGGGTAGCGCCGCATTCTGACTGTCTCGCCTGCCATGCTGGAACGCCTATCCGCAGGCCCAGCAGAGCAGGAGGCCTCTTGCCCGAGTCGCACGACCCGACACGGCGGATGCCGTACTCACAGCCGAGCCGCCGCACAGCTCCAGCGCCGCCCCCGCGCAGTGCCGCCGGAGATCCATTCGTCGTCGGCCATCTGGAGCCGCTCGACATCGAGACCGAGCTCGATCGGCCATACGGCGAGCCCGCCTCGCCCGCGTGGCCTCGCCCGCATCTGCACATCGATCGCGCCCGCCTCGCCCGCCCCGCCGCCCTGCTCGGCGCCGCCGCCCTGGTCGGCGTCGGCATCTGGTCGGCCACCTGGTCGACGCCGACGGCTCCGGAGCCGCCAACCACCGCCCACACCGCCGCGACGGCCAGCGCCGCCGCCAGCTCAGGCGAGCGCGCGAGTCACTCGCCCGCCCGCGCGATGCCTCGCCTGCAGCGGGCCAGTGGTGACCCGGTCATCCCACCGCGGCGTCCCACGGCGGCAGGAACCCGACGAGCCGCCGCTGACCACCGCCGCGGCGACGCCGAGGGCCGCCGAGGGTCACGCCCCCGCTCAACGGCCACCGCAGATGCGGCCACGCCGACTCCGAAACCGCGCACCTCACGGCGGCCACCGGCCAATGCCGTACGCAAACCCCCTCCCCGGCGTCGTCCCGCCCAGCCGCCGGCGACGGCACGGCGTGACCCCGCGCCAGCCGTACCGGCCCAGCGCCGCCCCTCGCTGATCGATAGGCGGTGCGATGAGCTTTTCCCGCCGCACCGGCCCGAGTTCGCGGCACGCAACGCCGCCTGTCACCACCTCTACGGGACTCGCTGACACCAGCGTTGCCGTCCTCGCCGAGGCGCAACCGGAGTAACAAGTTTGCAAACATCCACTGCGTGAGCGAGCATTGATCGTATGGCTGACGCGACCACCCCTGTCCAAGTACGTGTGCCGTACGGCACCCGCGGCCGCCTCACCGAGCTCTTGCGGATCGAGAAGGCCCGCCGCGCCGAGATCCTCGCGGAGCGGTTCGCGGTGCCCGCGGACGAGCCAGCCGCCGCGCGTGCGCGCATCCGCGCCGCCGCCCGCGCCCACGTGGCCGACCTCCGCCGCCGCGGTGAGCTGACCGACACGGTGGACGTCGCCATGAGGCATGCCGTCCAGGCCGAGCTACGCGAGCGGGGATGGGATCACGCCTGGCCGCCGCCGCCGCCCACAGCCCCGTCCTCGGGGCGGTGGCCAGGCAGCCGAGATGCCGGATACCCCGAGGTCATCCCGATCAGACTCCCGGTCAGCCTCGCCGAGCGAGTGCAGAGTGCGTGCGCGCATGTCAGCGCGCCCGCCATCACGGCGCTACGGGCATGGCGAGACGCCAACCCCGGCAAGATCCACGACAGTACGGCTCAAGCCGAGTACGACCGACTCGCAGCCGAAGTCGTCACCCCAGGTGATGTGCTCCGCGCCGCAGTGGCTCGCGTGCTCCCGGCAGAGACCGGCGCTCAGCCGCCGGGCTGAGCACGGCCACTCCCCCTCGACCAACGCCCGCAGCGTCGGCCTTATTAAAGTTTGCAAACTTGAAAATCGCAGATAGTAGCTTTGTGGAGTAGGTTGCGCCGGGGCAGTGACAGGCCGTACCGTCAGAGGCCACCAACTGATCAGGAGGACCGGTGAGCACTCCCACTCGCCGCACCACCGCACACACCGCCGCCCAGCTCGCCGACGCGCTCGGGTGGAGTCTCGGCCAGGTCAACCGGGCCCACGCAGGCGGTGTCATCCCGCCCTATGACATGAAGACGCCCCGCTGGTCCGGCCGGGTCGTCGATGACCTGGTGGCCCGCCGCGAGGAGCTCGCGGCCTCGATCCCCGAGCTGCTCAGCGGGGACGAGCTCGCCGACGCGCTCGGTATGGGGTACGGCGAGTGGCGACGCGCCCGCGATGCCCGGCTCATCCCCGCGCCGGACCTGTTCCCGTACTGGAGTCGGTCACTGGCCGATGAGCTGGTCGCCCGCGCTGAGGAGATCCGCCGCGCTACCCCGCCCCAGCCGCTGGGCGCTCGCCGAGCGGCCGAACTGCTCGCCGCCCTCACCGACCTGGACGTCACCGCCGAGGACGTCGTCGAGCTCGCTGGGCGCGGTATCACCCGCGTGGTCGACGAGTACAAGGGGAGGAACCTGTACGACATCGCCATGCTGCAGGACGCGGCCGCCGACTCCGAGCGTCTGGCGGTGGTCACCGAGGTGGTGGCGGACCGACTGGCGTGGGTCGCCGACTCGATCGAGCCGCGCGAGGCCGCCGCGTGGCTGCGGTGGGACGAGCGCGATCTGGCGCGGGTGGCCGCCGAGCGCGGCATCACTCAGGGCAGGGCGGGCCGCTACAGGCGAGTCGACATCGCAGCCCTTACCGAGGATGAGGAGTTGGCGGAGCGGGTCCGGCGCGACCAGTTGCTCGGCCCGGAGCAGGCCGCCGAGCATGCGGAGATGCGCCGCCGCGATTTCGACTACTGCATGGCCGCCGGATGGATCCGGCCGACCTGCTATGTCGATCGGCTGGTTGGCCGCTACAAGACGGTTGACGTGCCGTTGTACCGGGTCGGCGACGTCGAGGACATGCTCATGATCCCCGGTGTGGACTGGGAGGCGGTCCGCGCGGTCAGGCCCGGCGAGCTCTCGCCGCTGCGCGAGCACACCCGTCTGCCGATCAGCCGCGCTCAGGCGGTGCGCGCGTTCTGCGGTCGGCTCAGCGCCGACTACGGCGTGGAGGTGTGGCCCCACTGGGCTAACACCGCCGACCTCTGGGAGATCGACTGGGAGATCCGCGCAGACGGCCACCCGACCAAGGCCGAGGTCGCCGCCGCCCTGGACGCGCACCGCGGTGCCGCCGGCCACCGCGACCGGATTGTGCTGTCCACCCAGGTCGGCACGGTCATCCGATGGGCGCGCAAGTGCCTGGAGCCCGGCGCCGCCGTGGTGATCGACACCGAGACCACCGGTCTTGACGCCGACGATGTGGTGGTCGAGCTGGCCGTGGTCGACGCCGCCACCGGCGAGGCACTCATGAATACCCTGGTCCACCCTGGCGGTGTCTCGATGTCGCCGGGCGCGCAGGCCGTGCACGGCATCACCGGGGCGGAGCTGGAGAACGCGCCGTCGTGGGACCAGGTGGCGCCGCAGTTCGTGGCCAGTGTGCAAGGGCGGGAGGTGTTGGCCTACAACGCCGCGTTCGACTTGGCCCGTATCGCGGCCACCCATCGCCGTAGCGGTCTGGATACGGGGCAGCTCCCGCCGGCGGATCGGTGGGGCTGTCTGATGGAGGCGCGCTCAATCTGGGCCCGCACCGGCCGGTGGCTCCCGCTCGGCGGTGGCCACCGGGCGCTGGACGACGCGCGAGAGGCGCGTCGCGTCCTCCAGGCGATTGGCACCCCGTTCACCACGCGGTGATCCAGCGCCAGTGATCAATCACGTGTAGTTGGGGCCGCACACCATCCGCTCACACCCTAATGTAACCCTCTGTGATCATCCCGTCGCGCGACGAGTGTGCACATGAAGTGGCAGTCCCACTGATCGACGATGCTGGCGGGGCCAGATCTGTCGTGTGCCTGTGCGGTGCCCGCTGGATCAGTCGTGCTGAGGTGCCGCCGGATGTCGCGCTACGCCTGGATATCCGGTTAGGGGACGCTTGGGAGCTGTCCGGCTGGACGGGTCCCATTACGCTGATAGGGCATGCCGCCGACCTTGCAGGAGGCCCACCATGTCAGCTCAGGCCGCCGAGGCCCACGGTTACGGGTACGACCCCGAGGAAATCTTGAGCGTCTTGCCCGAGGCGCATCATGCGTCTTTCATGGCCGACTACCGCGAGGCCATGGTCGCGGCCGCGCATGAGACGTGGCGCTACCGCGAGTTGCAGCAGGTCCTCAAGCGCTGGCACTTGCGCGCGATCATGTACTCCCGCCCTGGTCATGACCAGCGCGCCGAGGAAGCGCGGACGGGTGCAGGCGGGCCATGGCTGGCCGCCGATGAGGTGGCAACGCCGGTGCCGGGGCTCATGCTCGCCGACGCCCTCACGCCAAGGCAGTGAGCCCACGACGGTGAACTACAGCGTGACCTTTCACGCGACCGGATCAGCCGCCATCGTAGGTCTGCCCGAAGTCGCGTTCGTTGCTCTCATCCAGGCGTTGGTGCGCGTCGGCGATGATCCGTTCGAGCACTCCAGCGCTGGACAGCGCAGCGATCCCAATTACCGAGAGATCGAGTTCGGAGACTTCGGCATCGCCGCATTCTACGTAGACCGGCCCCGCAGGGCCGTCATGGTCTACGAGGTCGTCTGGGCCGCCTGACCGATTCATCACGCGGATGCGTCACAGCGGCTCGCCGTAGCTATAGGTATTCCGGGCCCTTGGACGCCGATCCCGGCACATGCTCTCGCATGCCTGTCCCCAGGGTCCCTTTCGATCCCCGCTCACATGCAGCCAAATATGTTTCCCCTGGTCATCGTGGTTGTGGTCATGGGAGCGGGGGGCGAATACTTCTTCTTGAAGGGGTCCGTATGGAGCTGGCGGATCGATCGAGCGCATTCCGGCCGCCATCGGGTGCTTGACCGGCGATCCGGGCCGGTGACCCACGCAGACGGTAGCCGTCACCGCGGAGGGGACCACCGTGGCGAACCAAGTCGGAAATGTCACTCAGCGCCGATTCGACAACCTTGTCGACCAGGCGCAGGACATGATGCGGACGATGACCGGTCACCAGTTCGTCATCGGTGACATGGCGCTGGAGATCGAACCGATGCGTCATACTGGCCCTGGCGCGCTGGTGGGACCACGACGCCTACGAGGCGGCCCTGCAGGCCGAGCAACGCGACCTCGACTAAGGCCCTACGCGCCGAACACCTCGATCAAATGGTCATCGAGGTCGGCCACGAAATCCTCGCGCCGCCACGGGCGCAGATCGCGGCGCGCACGGCGCAGGCGGATCGCAGCAACTCTGCCGCCCGTCTCGGACGCCGCATCGATGCACTCGTGCAGCAACTCGGCGGCCGAGCGCGGATCGTCGAGGCGAATGCGTGCGATGGCCTGATCGGTCGCAACGATCGCCCGCTGTACCCGTTCGCGGGGCGCGAGGAGCGACTCGGCCGAGCGGGCGAAGTAGTCGTGCGCCGCGGATAAATCACCGACGTACAAGTTCGTGATGCCCTCGAAGCCGCGAAGATGGGCGGGCGAGAACGAGCTGGTCGCCGGATCTCCGTCGCGGTCTTTGTCCATGTCGTACCAGGCGAGGGCGAGGGCGGTCTGCGCGTGTTTCGCTTGACCTGCTCGGGCTGCGATCTCGGCCTGCAGGGCATGCGCCCGAGCCCGGATCGTCACGCTCTGGCCGGCTCGGGCATCGCGCACTGCCGCGTCAACGAGTTGCTTGGCGGCATCAAGGCCGGGCCTCGAATACAGCGTGACGAGCGCGTGACTCAACCGGACGGCCGCATGGCGCCATGGCGCGGCCGGATCATCGGCCGCGTTGGTTGCCGAGGTGTACAACGCCCTGGACGCTTCATCGTCTCGGGTCTCGAAAGCCAACCGGCCAGAAAGCGTGTAGGCCTGGGCGGCGACCGACTTCAGGTCGGGAAGGAGCATCTTGGGGACGGGCGAGGCGAGCAGGCGGCGACATGACTCGACGATCGGCGTGAGCATGAGTTGCAGCCGCATGAACGGGATACTGCCGACGTGGCCGTTCACCGTGGCGACAGCATCGCGCATGGCCGCGATCAGGCCCTCATCAAGACGGGACGGGTCGGCCAGGACGACCGAGAGCGTGCGTTGCGTCGGCGGGCCGAGCAGTGCGAGCAGACCCCCGCTGTCGGTAGTGGTGCGCAGCAGGAGTGCGCGCAATTCGCCGAGGTGCCGCTCGCTCTCCCCAAGATGTCCTAGGGCATCGAGCAGTTCGGCGAAGTCGCTGCCGGCGCCAAGGGATGTCTGCCCATCAGGGCCGCGTGCATACAGGTGAGAAAGGAGCAGTTGGTACCGCTCGCTGGGCAGGATCGGCGCCGTGCCGCTCTCCCACCGGGCAACGGTCCGCTGCACACTCGCAGCGCTGATGTCGAACGGCTGCCCAAGCCGGGCAGCCGTGTCGATGATGGCTCGGGCAGTGTCGGACAGTGACCAACCACGGGCGAGCCGCAGCCGCTTAAGGGTGGCCGCGCCGACGAGCTTGTCGCGCGTGCTCATGCGCTTATGATGCTCCCCTTCACGGCTCACACGGGCACAATCAGCCGCGGTTTCCCCTGCGAGGCCCCGTAGTTGATCGTCTGCCAGGTTCCCGACGCGCCCTCGACACCGTCGCGGGGAAAGCCGATCACCATGGCAGCGTGATCGACCATCCACCGGTTGCGCGCGAAGTACGTCGGCGTGTGCAGCTTCGCCGCACCCAGCTCGACGATCTCGCCGATTCGATCACGGCAGCGGGCGATCGCTTGCCGCGCCTCGGCAGGCTGCTGCCCCACGGTTGCGGGCGCGACGATCGTGATCTGGGACTTGGAGTTCCCCGCCAGCCAGAGCAACGACAGGCTGTCGATGCCGACCGCCCCTCCGATGTAGAAGTGCGCGTCGTCGCTCGCGAACGGCGCGAGGTAGGTGGTGAACAGGTCGGCATACCAGTCGAGTTCGCGATGGCCGGTAGACCGTGTCCCGGTAATCGCCACAGCTAGAGGCATTGATCAACTCCGTGTCATAGGTTGTCAGATTCCGCTCGCTCACCCTCTGCCGTGAGATTGAACCCGTGGAAGCCAACCACTCGGCCATTCTGACCGAGCTGCTCAAAGCGCGAGGGCTGTTCGTAACAGACAGGGACGACGGCTCACTAAACGTTAGAAATCCTCTGCACCCACACGTCCGCGAGGCTGTTGGCGCCGTCAACGGTAGCTACCTCACGGATGACGGATACGAGCTCGGCGAGCAGGGCGATGAGCCGGCCACCGCCGACCGCATCGCCTTCCTGCTCGGGCTGCCTGGCGCAGCCGGACCGCACCGAGCAGGCCTCTCCGCTGAGGCGCGAGGCGACAAACGACCAGCCCACCGGACCAGGCAGCTCCGGCAACCCCAGCACAACGCCGAGGACCCCAGCTCCTGATCACGGACGGGAGGACTACACGTGACACCACGCCATGTGCTAGCGGAAGAGCACCAGCAGGCCCTGAGCGCGGCCTCGCAGCTGGTGAACCTGCTCGCCCTGCGCCACAACATCCCCGCCAACGCGCAGAGCCTGCCCTGCAGCGTCGTTGTGCGCGTGTTCACCGGGCTCGTCGCCCACGTCGATCAGGTCATCTGGTGGACCGTCCCCGACATGACGGGCGCCCGGCGACAGCCCTTGATCACCTACGCCCACAGCGTCGAAGGGGCGGCCACTCGGCTCGCCGAGACCTACACCGCGATCCGGACCATCTCCGTCGCGGAACTCCTGGCCAAGGGACTCATCACGCCCTTGTCCACCCCGCTTGTCACCGAGACGGACACGCGCCGTGCCGCCGCTCCGTATTGACCTCGACGCGCACGCCCAGGCCGCCATGCTGATGAGCACCTCCCCCGGATGGCTCATCATGTGGCGGCCGTGGGGACGCACCTACACCGCGTGGTACTGCGCCGACCCGCGCGAATGCCACAACATCGACGCCCCCACACCCGACGAGCTGCGCGACCTCATGACCAGAGTCGAACGCGAACTCTGGCGGGCCTCGCACCACACCCGTCCCAGTCGGCCGCCCTCCACCGGACGGCCGACCGGGGGCCGCCAGGCACCACCCCCGTGGCCACGAGATGACCCGGACTCCGCCCTCGTGGAGAGGGGTGAGGCGGGGAGGACGGAAACTCTCTCGTGGCCACGGGCACCACAGCTCCACTCCACCACGGAGGACCACACCGGAGGCTGAAGTGATCAAAGAAGGCACGACGACCGGCCCGGTAGCCGGCTCCATCTCGGCCGCCGACCTGATCAGCTGCGCGGCCAGGCAGGTCGAGGACGCCGCCGCCACGTTGTGGCCGGGCGAACCCTTCCTCGTACACTGCCAGGTGCCCACCATCACCGGCCACGTGCAGCGCGTCCAGGTAGGCCAGCGCCACCTGTACGCCAAGCTATCGATCCTGGGCGTGTCGCTCGTGTCCCTCCTGCGCGGCCTCTACGGGCCACTCGAGCACGTGGCGCGCGAGCAGCGCCTCTACGCGGCCCGCCCCGACAACCTGCCGCGGCGCGAGGCCGACCAGCTCGCGTTCCTTGCCGAGCTCGGCCGGCCGCGGGTCTGCGAGCTGGCCGGGGTCCACGGGGCGGTGCTGTTCACCGCTTCTGCCGACGGGCCGTCCATGGCCGATGTGCTGGCCGCCGCGCCGGAAAGGACCGCGGACCTTCTTGGCGAGGTCATGCAGGAGCTGGATGGCCTCCGCCGGATGGACCGGCGACGCCTGCCCGGGGTGATCGAGCAGAGAGGGATCGCTGCGACCTTCGCCCGCAAGTTCGGTGGCCCGGACGGCGATGCCTATGTCCGGTCCATCGGCGAGCACCGCTGCCCGCCCGAACAGCGCCGCGCTGTCGTGGCGCTGCTGCGCGCCTCGATCGGTGTCCTTCTGCGGCGCCGCCCGCCCGCATCGCCGGCGGTGCTGGTCTACGGCGACCTGAAGCCGGAGCACGTCCTGTACCCGGATTCTGGCCAGCTTCTGTTGCTGGATCCGGGCCTGCGCACCGCATGGCACGGTGAGGACTTCGCCCGGCTGGTCAGCCGTACGCTCCTGCAGGCCGTGACGGAGATGGACCTGGCCGCGCTGGGCAGGGTCTACAGCGGCGTGGCCGTGCTCGTCGACCAGCACGCCCGGCCCATGCCTCAGGCGCAGCGCTGGATACGGAATCTGACCGCTCTGTGGCTGATGGACACGATCAACATCATGTCCAGCTACCTGACGGCGCCGCCCGACCTTCAGCTTGCCCGCCGGGGCGCAGCCGTCGCGCGGCAGCCTTTGCTGGTCGCCACCGTCGTGCACAGGGCCGCGACCGCGCTGGACCGGCACCACGCGGTCAGTGTGTGGGAGTCGGCACTGGCCCGCACCTTGCAGGCGGTGATGGCGGCGTGAGCGGCCTGTCTGTGGGACTGCTCGGGGCCGGCGCGGTCGGCCAGGCCGTCGCGGGCGCGCTCGTCGCCTCCGGCTTCGCCGCCGACATCCTCGTCGCCTCCCGCACCGTTGAGCAGGCCGGCGCGCTCGCGGCCGACCTGGATGACATGCGGGCCGCGCTCGGTTCCTCGGCCCGGCCGCGGGAGTGCCTGCCGCGCGACCTCGCCGCCTGCCACGCCCTCGTGATCGCCGTACGCGCCCGCTTCACCAACGCCAACCAGGCGGACGTGCGGATGGGCGGCGCGGCCGCGAACGCGCCGCTCCTGCGTGACATCGCCCGCGACCTCGTGCGCGGCCATCCGGGTGTCGTCCTGGTTGTCACCAACCCGGTGGACCTCATGACGCGGATCGTCGGCGAGCATGCCGGCCATGACCGTGTCTACGGGGTCGGCTCCAACCTGGACTCGGCCCGCTACCGGCTCCTGCTCGCGCACCACTGGCGTGTCCCCTCCGCCGACGTCCGCGGGCACGTCATCGGCGAGCACGGCGACCATGCCGTCATCTGCGCCTCCACCACCACGGTGGCCGGCCACCCGCCGCCTGCGCCCATCCCGCTCACACAGATCCGGACCGCCCTCAACCAGCGGCCGGGCCGGATCAGCTCCGGCATCGGCCGCACCCGCACCGGCCCGGCCGGCGCCGTCCTCGCCGCCCTCCGGCACACGCTGGCAGAAACTGACGGCGTGGTCGAACTGTGTCGGCCGTGGCGCGATGGGGTGTGGCTCGGCCTGCCCATCCGGTTCCAAGCCGGCCACCCGGAACCCTGCTTACCTGATCTGTCCATGGAGGAGACGACTCAACTGCACGCCGCGGCGGCCAAACTCGCCGCCGCCTTCACCAACCTGACCGCAGACCCCAAGGAGCCACGCCCATGACGCTGCAGGCTGACGCCACAGCCGTCCACGTCCGGATCGCCAACGCCGCGATCTGCATCACCGGCCCAGCCGCCACCACCGACTGGGCCCGCCGCTACTACGCGCCGTCGTGGGACGTCGCCACCGCCCCCGCCGACCGGGCGCACGACATACCTGTCGTGGCCGCCGCCCTCGACGACGACGAGTACGACATCCTCTCCGACCGCATCACCCGTGCACCGCACCAGGACATCACCTACGCCCGCAAACACGTGCTGCTGGCAGAACTCGACGGGCAGATCGCCGCGGTGTGCCCCGCAGAGCGGCTCGCCTACCGCTCGCACCCCGAGATCGGGATGCTCTACATCACCGGGTGTGACTCCGAGACCCTGGCCACCGCTGTTGCCCGCCTGGCCCGCGAGATGGTCCGCGGTCAGCTCATCCGGGACGGCTGGTCGCTCCTTCACGCCTCCGCGATCTCCCGCAAGGACCGCGTGATGCTGGCGTTCGGAGGCAAGGGCTCCGGCAAGACCACCACCGCGCTCACGCTCACCCAGGCTGGCGCGTGGGAACTGCTCGCCAACGACCGGGTGTTCGTCCGCGCCGAGGACGGCCGGGTGCGCGTCCTTCCGTGGCCCTCGGCCGCCGCCGTCGGGCTGGGTCTGCTGGAAGCGCTCGGCTGGTACGACATCGTGCGGGAGCGGCTCCTCGCCGGCGAAGCCCTGCACCCGACACAGGATGCGCGGGTCACCGACGCCCTCATGCAGGGACGCCGGACTCCGTTGTGGGAGAGCGGTAAAGAACTCAAAGCGCAGGTCTGGCCGGTGCAGTTCACCGAATGGTTCGGCGTCGGCCTGGCACAGGAAGGGGACGCGGCCGCGTTGCTGTTCCCGCAGGTCGATGCGGCGGCCGACCAGCCGCGCCTGACCCAGTCCGCGCGCATCCTGTCCGACGACGACTTCATGGCCAAGGCCGAGGACCGCTACCCCGACATCTTCCGGCTCGTACGAGCCCCGATCGGCGGCTATGACTCCTCCCGTGCCCGAGCCGCCGCACACCTGCAGGCACTTCCGCACCACGGGCTGGCACTCACGCATGGTGTCGAGGCGAACGCCGAACTCCTCGACGCCCTCTTGAAGCCCTGACCTCGTGCGGGCCCCTTCAGACATGCCAGCGTGCTGGCGTGCCCCAGTTGAGCCGTGGGCTCATGTCATGGACATGTACAGTTGCCAGTGATTGTCTCAATGGAGATCTGAGAACAGAGAGGCCTCGCACAGGCGACCAATTCCACGTGCGAGGCTCTCGGTGAGCGAGCTGGGACGGGCTCAGGCTGCTACCTGGGCCCACTCCCGTTGATGAACCAGTCCGTGAGGATCAGCACGGCACGTAGCGCGAGTGCCAGCATCTCCCCAGCGTTTGGCAGGTGCCGCTTCTTCTTTTCATCCATCGGCTGGTCTCCCTCTCGTGTTCCGGATCTTTCGATCCGGAGGGACGGTAGATCCCGCGGAAGAGCGACCGGCCCGGAGGGCCGTGGATATAAAGACTTGGGCGACAGGAATCAGATTAGGACTTCACGAAGGCACGTCGGGGAGCAGGCGACGCGCGTTCTTTCGTTCAATCGCGCAGAACCCCGGAGAAAGTGCCTAACAGCTCAACTTGTCCGATTTGCGCTCTAGGTCCGTCATACCTGCCCTGACCAGGCCATATCTCTCCGAAGCCGCCAATTGGGCGCGAGATGTGATTTGCATCACATTTATGAGGTGTGTGCGGAGAGCCAGGACCGTGATCTTGCGGGCAAGCAGCGCCCGCGTACCGAGGGACCTTGGCCGTCTCAGCCGAAAGTCTCGGCGGGGTAGTGCAAGCCCGTTGTTCAACGTTGGCGCTCGGCCGACGCAGGCAAGGCATAGTCACGGATCGTAGGCCGGGCGGCGGCTCTTCTAGCCGGGGCATGACAAGCATCGGAGCGGCAAGTCCCGGTAGTCACCTGGGGCTGTGACCGATCCGTGATCATCCACGGACACGGCGGGGCCTGGTTTTCGGCTGTGGACAACTGTCACTAAGGCAGGCCGGATTGGTCCCTGAGCTGATGGCCCTGCTGTGACCTGGGGTTTCGCTATGGAGGAAAGGGGACAGTACTCGGATTCTGTCTGGTCAGTTCCTGGCCCTGCGGCCGTCCCCTGAGACGCAGACTCACCCGCACTTCTGACTTCAGCGGCATGCCTGGCTGGTTCAATGCGGGGTCCCGGTAGTAACGGCGGAAAATCCAACGGATATCGCTTCGCCAGCGTCGAAGTGGAGCATCCGGCGAGGTCAGCGGCACCCTCGACCCAGCCCGCTGCGTCCACCAACCGGCATACCAGCCATGCGATGCCCTCACATCGCAGCAGGTCAGGGGTATATCCGTTGGATTTTCGGCGATTACTACCGGGACCCCAATGCCGCCGCGTGAAGCGGGATCGCATCCGGCCTGCCAGCGGGTGAGTGCCTCAGGAGAGACCCGCGTGTAGGGGCAAGATCTGCAACTTTTTGGCGACACGCCGAGAGACACGCATGCACGACTGTTGCGGATGCGCCATGATCTCCCGCATGGCATCGGCACCTGGAGTAGCAACGCGTTCGTACGGGCAGGCCCGCGACGCTGTTCAGCTGCAAACGCGTGTGCCCCTGGAGCTCAAAGAGCGGTATCACGCGGCCGCGAGGGCGCGGGGGCTGTCACTAAGCCTCTACCTGGAAGAGCTGATAAAGCTTGACCCGCTCGCCCCGGCCGCGGTGAAGGAGGCTTCCCGACTAAGCGCATAAAAACGTAGAGCCCCGGCGCCAACCGGGGCACTGCCTACATCCAAACGAGATCCCGCCCACGGCTACCAACCAACAGCGACGATCTCAACAACCAAATACGGGAAGTTGTGGTGCCACCCACACTGCCCATCCGCCGACTAGCCACCGGCGGGCTTTGCCATGTCCCGAGTGAAGCGGAGACGGAGTAACCATAACCCATCAAGGCCCGGCGGGCCCAGCATGCCCAAAATCGGGCGTGTCGCAAGATCGCGGCAACGTCGACGAACCCGCCCAGATCTACGCGCTGTTGCGTGGATACGCCCCCCGAGGGAGGGCGCGTGTTGACGTGCGCGATGAGTCGGGGGAGTGGGCGCATGCCTATGAGGCTGAGGTGCGTCTGGGCGCGACCGCGCCGCAGGGGCCTTACGCCTGGTACCTGACCGATGCCCGCGGCATGTGGCGCTTCCTCGTGCTCGACTTCGACGCCAGCCGTGGGGATGCCGGGGATGTGGCGCGTGACCTGGCCGGGGCTCGCGAGGTGCTCGCGGCCGCCGACGTCGAGCACCTGGTGTGCCGGAGCGGCCCGGCCGGCGGCATGCACGTGTGGGTGTCCGCAGACCTTGTGTCCGCAGACCTTGTGCGCGCGGTGGCAGTGGCCGCCGCCCGGCGGTGGCCGACCCTCGACCTCTCACCGCTCACCAACCGCCGGACCGGATGCGTGCGCCCGCCGGGTGCGCCGCATCGGGCCGGCGGGTGGTCTCGCCCGGAGGGGGGTGCGGAGCGCGCGGCCGCGATCCTGTCCCGGCCGGTCGAGGCCGAGGCGATCCAGCGGCTCGCCGTGCTCCTCGACGCCGACCTCGCCGTAGCCGAGGCCGCCGAGGCGGCGGTGCGGGCGGTGGAGCAGGGGCAGGACGGGCCGAGGCTGGCGGGGCGGCGTCGGCCGTGTGATGTGGCCGATCTGCTGGCCGTCGAGGTCGCGGCGGGGCAGGGGCACGCGCATCTGGCGCGGGTGCTGGTACGGCTGGCGCTGGCCAGGTGGAGCCGGGCCGAGGCGGTCGCGCTGGTCGAGGCCCACCTGTCGGCACCGGGGCTGGTCCACGTGCGCCGTCAGGGCGGGGCGCGTGAGCGGGTGCGCGGGGTGGGGGAGCGGGCGGCGCTGCTGGAGCGGCAGTGGGCCCGCGCCGTGGCGTACGCGGCGACGCTGCGCCGCGAGGTCGACGGCCAGGAGCCGGAGGAGGGGGAGTGGCCGCGTCGGGTGGCTGGCGTGGTGGCCACGGTGGCGGGGGTGCGGCGGGCGGTGGAGGGTGCGGCCGCCGAGGGGCGGTGGGCGCGGCAGTCGGGTCCTGCGGACCGGCGAGCGCTGGAGTTCGCGCTGGAGATGGCTTTGGAGGCGGTGGCAGGGGAGGTCGAGCTTGACTGTCGGCGGGTGGCGCTGGCGTGCGGGATGGGCAAGACCACGGCCGCCCGCGCCCTGCGGAGGTTGTGCCTTGACGGGTGGCTGGCGCTGGTGGAGGCGGGGGAGGGGCGCCGCGCGCACCGCTACCGGGTGCTGCAGCAGCCCGACTGCCCAGCGGCCGCCGAGCTTGCCACGTCGCCCCCGGACGACGCCCAGGCGCAGGCTGTGACTCGTGATGCCCTTGGGGGGGGTGGGACACAAGCGATCCCGCGCCCCGCCGAGGCCCCCTCCCTGCCGTGCGCGCCGGACGTAGCGCGCACCCGCCACCGCGCCGAGCTGGCCGCACGACGCGAGATCACCGGCCACGACCTCTACACCCACCCGCGCCCGGGACAGCCCGGCCTCGGAGCCCACACCGCCGCCACCGCCGCAGCCCTCGCCACCGGCCTTTACAACGTAAAGGACCTTGCGCAGGCCACCGGCTACACCGCCGCCACCACCCGCCGCCACCTCACCGGACTCCGCACCCATAACCTCGCCCGGCCCACCACGACTGCCGCGACCACATGGCGACCCACCGCCACCAGCCCCGACCGCGTCACCCGCCGCATCGGCGCCGCCGGCGTCCGAGCCCGACGCGCGCGCGCCTACGCCCTCGACCGGGCCATCTGGGCCTGGTGGCTCGACGAGCTCGCCTGGATGCGCACCCCAGGCAAACGCCGCGGCCGCGCCGCCGGGCCCGGCCAGCAGCCGCTCATACTCGTCGGAGCGCCGACCTGGTCGCGACGGGCGCGCTACCCGCGCGACGACCGCGGCCGCGCCGACCACCACGCCGCCCGCACCCAAATCGACCAGCCCACTGCGGCCGAACGCCGGACAGCCGGGGGCTGAAGGGCTGTCGGCCCTGCGGGCCGATGCGGGGGCTCTGCCCCCCGCGCCCCCGCGCCTCGCCGGCGGGGCAGGCTCCGGGATGAGGGGAGGCCGGACCACAGA
>NZ_FNCN01000032.1 GCF_900100605.1 Sinosporangium album
ACGTTCACGCAGTTCAGAGCTGTACTTCCTCGGTGGTGCCATAGCTCCTCACCCTTCCAGGTTCAGGAGCCTCCAACCAACCCGGGGTGATCCATCCTTCATCGTTCAGTACGGCATGCACAATGCGCCGTAATTTTGGATCAAGCCAGCCCGATAGAAGATCCAACGCCTTCGGCTCCACAGCCGACAGATCCGCCGCCAACCACGCCCCCGCCGCCGCTCTCGGCGACACACCCCGCTCCGCGACGAACCCCAACGCCTGCACCAAGTCATAAGCCGCATGCCGAAACCGCTCACCCGGCGACAACTCGCCCACCGCAGCATCGGCCAGATGCGCCGGACAGCGAGCCGACCACACCTCTCGAAGCGCCACATCGCCGAGCTTCGCCGAACGGGCATCCAAACCAGGACTGTGCAACTCCGGCTCCACCATCGCCATCAACGCCGCCGCACGAGGGCGGAACCTGGCGTCGGCGCCCAAAACCGCCGCCGTGTCCGCGACAAGGGCAAGCAGGCGCACCGCCGAAGCGGCAGCCCCCGCCCGCACCCGCTCGCCGTACAACCCCGCCAGCGCCGACAACGGCGGCGGCACAAGCCACCGCACCCACTCGTCACCCGGCAGCGGCCGACCCAAAAACTCCCCGAACATCGACAACAACACCTCATTGCCGTCGAACGCCGGAGCATAAGCACACCACAACACCGTGCCCCACACCGCCGCCACCGTGCTCGGCACATCCCCGGCGAACACCGACACGAACGGCTCCGCCGCGATCGGGAAATCCTCCCGCGACCTACGACCATGAGCCTTCAACAGCCTGCGGACACCCTCCGACACGCCGCCAGGCACATCCGGGCCGACAAACCCCTGCGTAGAACCGCGGTCAAACGCGAAATCCGGCCCGAACGGCACAAGCTGCGGCACCAGCACCGACCCGCACCCCACCACCCGGGCGCCGACCCGCGCCTCCCCCACCGGAGGCGGAGCCAAATGCCAACGGCCATCAACGGGATCCTGCAGCCGCCAGCGGGCATTCGCCCCGAACAGCCACCGGCCGCCATCAGCAGCCACGACCACCCGCGACGCCACCTCACGAGCCCGCACCGCGAACGGCGACACCCCCCACCCGGGAAGAGCCACCAGCGCCCGCACATCGACCTCGACAGCCGAGAAAGCGTCAGCACGCACGTGGCGAGTTTAATTGCGCGTGTTCGATGGCGACGCTTCGCGTCGCGGCGAGGGGGCTCTTGGTCCGGTGTTTTCCCTCGTCGCTCTGGTCGCTGCGCTCCCTGCGTTCGTCAGTCCAAGCACCGGCGCCCCCTCGCGCTCCCGGGGTGGCCTGTTGTCTGGATGAGTGGCCTCCCGGTTTGGCGGGTCCAGGAGTTCAGCCCTCCTGCCCGGCCTTGTCGGGCTAGTGGGTGATGAATGTTCCTCTTCTGGGCAGGGTGTGGACATGCCGGCTGTCGCGGAGGAGGTTGATGGCGGCGCGGATCGTGTCGCGGGCGACGGCGTACCGGGTGGCGAGGGTGGTCTCGTTGGGGAGGCGCCGGCCTGTTGGGAGGCGGCCGTCGTGGATCTGCCGGCGGAGGTCGTCTGCGATCTCTTCGTATTTGAGGGGCGGGCGGAGTTTGGGGGCGGTCCGGGGGCCGACGTAGGAGCCTTCGGCGCGGATGGTGTAGATCGTGCCCTGTTCGCGGAGTAGGGCGATGGCGCAGCGGACGGTGTGGCGGCATACGCCGTGCTGTTGGGCCAGTCGGAGTTCTGAGGGGAGGGGTTGGCCGGGTAGGAGTGTTCCGTTGTGGATGTCGGCCCGGAGGCAGGCCGCGATCTGCTGGGGTAGGGGCATGGGTTCGCCTCGTTTCCGTGGTCGGGGGGCGGGGGCGGTTCAGGTGGGGGCTGTGAACTCCGCGCTCATGGGATAGGTCTGTGTGCCGGGTGGGGCGTCCCAGTAGCCGACCGCGTCGGCCAGAGCGTGGATGACCAGCAGGCAGCGCTCGTCGGCCGTCCCGGGGATCGGCCGGCGGGAGATGGAGCTGTGCCGCTGGCGGTAGGTGGGGATGCCGGTGGGGCCGCAGTGGTAGACGGTGACGCGCAGCGTCTCTCCGTGCGTGCCGAACCGCTGGACCTCGGCGATGAACGACGAGAAGAACGGACTGCCCGAGGCATGCGCGACGGCCGCGTTCACCAGCTCCGACATCACCGCCTCCGCGTCCTCGGCACGGTCGTGCCCGCGCAACATGCAGCGCACCAGTTCCCGCGCCTGCCGCGCCTGGTCGGGTCGACTGGGGAACAGGCGCCGCCACACCATGCCGTCGGGCATGAGGCGGTAGGCGGCGAGAAGCAGCCGGGGGTCGTCCATGCCGGTGGGCGGGGTGAACGTTCTTCCCCTGCTGTCCTTGAACACCGGGGTTGCTTGGGTATCGGCGGTGAGCGTCATCCCTTCACTCGCGCTCACTGCACACCGCCGAGGAAGTCGTCGTAGATGCGGGCAACGTTCGGCTTGGTGATATCGAGGTCTGGCCGAGGTCACGCACCTGGTCCTGCTTTCGCCTGGTTGGCGAGACGGTGGTTGCGCAGGGCGCGGAGCAGCCGCTCGGCCACCGCAGCGCTCAGCCGGCTGTCCGCGGGCGGAACGTGAGCCGCGCGCGAGGACGCCGGCCAGTGAGCGCCGGGCACGCGTCTGGGCAGCGGCGCCTGTCTACTCGCCCAGATGGGATCCGCACTGGGGGGTTTGCTGGGGATCTCCGGGGGCCTAGTATCCCGCATTGGATCGGACCTCCTCGTGTTTGGTTTTTCGGTCAAGGGCCCGCCTGGTGAAGTGGCTCTCGTGCTATCCGAACTTTTTCATGGACCTTACTTTTCGGCGGATACCGATTGCCTGAGCGCTCTGCTCATAATCGGGTACCGACTTTGATCCGCTAGGCAATAATCCATATGACCAGCAGTGGATATAAGCCCTGACGTGTGGCCAGCGGCCGTGGCCACACTTGGCCACAGGAGGGCCGGTTGACCGAAATCCCAAATTCCGGCTCGGAGGATACGGCTCCCTGGGTGGAGCTGGGCGAGCAGCTCAGGATGTGGCGCTCAGCCACCGGCATGTCCCTGAGGGATCTGGGGGCCGCGGTTCACATGGACTGGGCTCACATCGGAAGGATGGAGCGGGGGCAGCGAAAGATCCCCGGATGGGTCGTCGGCCGCTTGGAAGAAGCGTTGGGGACCAGCGGGGCCCTACGCGTGAAATGGGAGGAAGCAAATAGGAAATCGGGCACGGAAAGTCGCGACAAGGACATATCAGCTGATAGGCAGGAAGGGAATCCTATAGATATGGACGCACTTCGCCGAACGCTCGTTATGGGAGTGGCAGGAATGAGCGCTGCCGCCGCGCTTCCCATCCGGGAACTGGAGCAGCTGCGGGGTATCGTGGACACCACGCTCGGAACACCGCGCCTCGACGACTGGCATGAACGCGTATGGGAGTACGCCGTCCGCTTCGCGTCCGACCCCATGGACCACCTCGTACGCGACCTCGGCACAGACATCCTCGCCGTACACGAGCAGATGCAGTCCGCCCCTGGTGACCAGGTAAGCAACTGGCTCGCCGTCAACGCACACCTCACCGAATTCATGGCGCGGGCAATAGGCTCCGCCGGCCACATTCAGGAAGCGCGAGGCTGGTGGGCCACAGCACGCCAAGCCGCGCACAACTCGGGTGACCCCGACATCGTCTCCAGGGTCTACTCCAACGACGGCATGCACTGCCTGTACCACAAGCGGCCCCAGGTGGCCATCGCCCGAGCGAGGGTAGCGCTAGAGAGCTGCCAAGGCCGCCCGACGCGAAACGCTACCTCCGCTTGCGCTGTCCTCGCTCAAGCAAACGCCGTACTCGGCAACGCCGCGGCTGCACAGTCGTGGCTCCACAAACACGCCGATATCTTCAAGCACCTACCAGATGAGGTGAAGGCAGAAAGGCTCACCGCCGGGGGCTACCCCGAGGCTGCTGTGCTGCACACCCGCTCCTACGTCTTCACTCACCTGGGCAAGGAGACCGAAGGCCGACGGGCTCAGGAACTGGCCCTGGCCGCCTATGACCCTGGCGACACCAGGCAGATCGCATTGGTCAGCCTCCACCAGGCGATGCTTTCGGTCCGGCTGGGCGACGTCACGGAAGGGGTCGAGCACGCACGTCTGGTAACTCAGGGTATGGCTCCAGCGCTGCTCACGACCTTTGTGGCCAGCATGGCCACAGACGTGCTGCGTTCGATCCCGCCCAAGCACCGGACGCAGCCAGAAGCGCTCGAACTCAAGAAAATCCTGACGTTACCTCGTGGCGCATCATCCCTCAGTGTGTGACCGGCAGGTCGAGGAGGTAGATGTCGAAGAACGGGCGAGGCGCAGTAGGGAATCCGGCAGGTTTCCGGCCCAGGCAGCGCCACCCCCATCGTTCGTACATCTGCTGCACGCTCCGCGCCTCGGGATTGGTCGCCAGCGTGGCCCGTGTCTCGGCGCGGCTGTCGAGGAACGCGGTGAGCAGCCGACGTCCGATCCCCTGCCGTTGGTGGTCGGGATGCACCACCAGCTCGATCACCGCGCATGTCCGAGTGCCGTCTTCCGCGTAGAAGTCTTCGTCGGCCGGTGTGTCCAGCCCATTCCACCACCCGGTGCCGACCGGAAGCGGATAGCCGAAGCACAGTCCCACCAGGCCGCCGTCGCGGTGTGCCGTCATCAGACCGAACTCGGGCTGCTGGAACTGGCGTTTGGCCCGCGCTTCGAAATTGACGAAGTCCGTCTCTGTCTGGCTGTGCGGCGGTCGGCTGAATCCCGCCTTGTAAACAGAGAAGAGCTCGGGGAAGAGCCGCAGGGCCGTCGCGCCGTCATTCAGTGTGATCTGGACGTCGGGCATGCCTGGATTCTAGATCTCGCCCTGCGGATGGAGAAGTGCCCTCTCGCGCTCCCGGGGTAGCCGGTGGCCTCGGGGGGCTGGGGGTTAGAGGGGTTTGGCTTGGGTGTGGGTTTGGGCGAGGGACATGTAGTGGGCTGGGGTGTGGGCGAAGGTGGCGCGGTCTTCGTCGGTGAGGTCGCGGATGATTTTGCCGGGGACGCCGGCGACGAGGACGCCGGGGGGGATGTGTTTGCCGGGGGCAACGAGGGCGCCGGCGGCGACTAGGGTGCCGGCGCCGATTCTGGCGCCGTTGAGGACGATGGCGCCGATGCCGATGAGGGCGCCGGTTTCGATGTGGGCGCCGTGGACCATGGCTTTGTGGCCGAGGCTGACGCGGGGTTCGAGGACGGCGGGGAAGCCGGGGTCGGCGTGGAGGCAGCAGAGGTCTTGGATGTTGCACTCGTCGCCGACGTCGATGAGGGCGCCGTCGCCGCGGAGGACGGATCCGTACCAGACGTTGGCGGCGCGGCCGAGGCGCACGTGGCCGACGACGACGGCCCCCGGGGCTACGAAGGCTTCAGGGTGGATATCGGGGCCCGGAATGTCGGGAAGGGCTGCGACGTAGGGGCGATCCTTCATCCGGCTCATGGTAGTAGTCCGGGTTTTTCCACTAGGAGGTGGGCCGTTCCGCTTGCGGACTTGGACAGATAGCAGGAAAGTCGTCTCTTGACGTGTCGTTTCCCACCCCCACCACCACAACCCCACAGGCAGTGCCATGACAAACCAGCACGAGAGCTTTCCAGACCTGATGCAAGAGGACTCGTTCGAGGTCGTCATGCGCGGCTACAGCCGCCGCCAGGTCCACGACTACATGATCCGCACGCGCAACCAGGTCCGTGACCTTGAGGAACGGCTGGCGAGGGCGATCGACCAGGCGGAGCAGGGCCGCATTGAGTTGGCGGAGGCGCGGCGGAGGCTGGCCGAGGCTCCGCAGGATTACGACGAGCTCAGCCAGAGGCTGGCCCAGATTCTCAAGCTGGGCGAGGAGGAGGCGGCGGCCAAGCGTGAGACGGCCGACGCCGAGGCGGCGAAGACCCGCGATGAGGCCACGCATGAGGCCGAGCAGACGGTGACGAACGCCAGGGAGCAGGCGGAGGGGGTTCTGAGCTCGGCGCAGAATGAGGCGGAGCGCAGGGTGGGGGAGGCTACGGCGGCGGCTGAGCGGATGCTCGCGCAGGCCGGGGCCGACGCCGAGGAGACGCTCAATGCGGCCCGGGCGGAGGCCGAGGATGCGCTCCGTACGGCTCGCGCGGAGGCCGACCGCGTGCTGTCGACGGCGAGGCATGAGGCCGAGCACATGACGGAGAGTTCGCGGGCGGAGGCCGAGTCGACGCTGACCTCGGCGAGGGCCGAGTCGGAGAACACTTTGACGTCGGCGCGGTCGGAGTCGGAGAACCTGCTGACGTCGGCGCAGCGCCGGGCGTCGTCGCTGGACGAGCACACTGGGCGCAGGGTGAAGCATCTGACCGAGACGCACACCGAGGTGATGCGCCGCCTGAACGAGTTGGGGTCGGTGCTGGGCGATCTGCTGCACCGGGAGAATCTGGCGGGGCCGTTGATCGACGAGGCGGCGGTGCTTCCGCCGCCGCCTTCGATCGCACCTGTGCCCGCGCAGGTGTCCGCGTCTTCGCCGGGCGACCACGACGACCCTGATGTGGAGGCGGTGCGGGTCATCGTGGAGGACGGCGACGGCGAGGTCTCGGGCGAGGCGCGCCCCCGCGGTGAGGGGGAGGGCGAGGAGCGTGAGGTGGTTCGGCACGAGTCGGGTTTCGCCGATGACATCGACATGGACATGCGTCTCGCGGCGGCGGGTGAGGTGCGCGACCCGTTCACTCCGGCGAGGAAGTAGGAGCCGCGGGCTGATCCGGTGAGGGGTGGGACCTCGGCCCGGTAGGGGCCGGGGTCCCACTGCTGTCCGGGGTGTTGTTCGGTGTGGTTGGGCGGAAACCTCCGCCCCCGATGGGTCGGAGGTTTCCGCCCTGCTTGGTGGCCCGGTGCCGGGGCTGTCGAGATGCCCACCCTGGCACCGGGCGGTTCGGCGTCCCGTGGACCCCCCGCCCGGTGGTCCACGGGACGGTCTGTGTGTTCTTCCGGCGTCGGCCGGGTGTTGGGGAAGGCCGGTGTTGGGGAAGGCCGGTGTTGGGGGAAGGCCGGTGTTGGGGGAAGGCAGGGTGTGCGGTGTGGCTCGCGGGCGACGTGTCGGGCGCCTAGGCGCTTGGGGTGGGGCCGTCGGGGCCGTTCAGGTCGTCGCGGTCGTACAGGGGCTCGCGGCCGTACAGGAGCTCCCGGTGGTACAGGGGGTCGCGGTCGTGCGGGTCGTCGGCGGTGGCCGCTCGTTGGAGCTGGTCGGTCAGTTGGCGGCGTAGCCCGTCGGGGTCGTCGGCGTCGATGGTCATGGCGCAGCCGGCGTCCCGCTCCACCACGGTCAGCGGGTGGTGGCGAGTGGCCCACCACCGGCCCGCGTCGCTACGCCAGATGGTCCACGCGGGGAACTCCCGGGCTATGTCCGCGAGACGCCGGTCATAGGACATCTGTTCACCCTTCTCGGGCCCGGTTTGCTCCATTTCCACCACTGACGGTGCAGCAGTTCTCTAGAGAAATCAATCGTCTGAGTAGACAGGTCACCGTATCGTTCGGTGCGTCGGCTTGACGGATCGCATTCCAGGCATCTCAAGAGTTCGCGACGGGTGCTACGCGTCGAAGTCGTATTGAAGGACATACGCCGCCGAATCCAGCACCATCTCATTCAGCTCCACGGGCACACCTCCTCCGGCGTATGCCGTACGTCGGATCACGATCACCGGGGTCCCCGCGGGCAGGCCGATCATGGCGGCTTCGTCGGGGAGGGGCATGCGCGCCCGTACCTCCTCGGTGAAGGTCGCCGGGGCGTAGCCGAGGTCCCCGAGCCGGGCGTACACGCCGCCGGGCCCGGTGTCGGGCCTGGTGATGGCGCTGCCCTCGACGAGGTCGGCGGGGAAGAACGAGGCGGCGAGCTGGACGGGCCTGCCGTCCACCGAGTAGCGGCGCCGCCGTACCCACACTTCAGAGGCGCCCAGCACTCCCGTCATGTCGGCTTGCGCCGGCTCGCGGGAAATCCGCACTTCATCGACCGTGTACGGACGACCGCGTGTGTCCGAGTCCCAAATGGCCCTCCCTTGCGCCCACCGCTCGCGCGCGAGACGCCTCGATCCATGACGCCGAATCGGATTGAACTGGCGCACGTATACCCCCGATCCACGCTTGGGGACGGCAAGTCCCTCATTGATGAGAACCGCGAGTGCCTGGCGGGCCGTGGCGCGGGCTATGCCGTACTCCGCCATGAGGGCGTTTTCGCCAGGCAGTCGATCTCCATCCCGCAAGGAGCCGGACAGGATGGCGGTACGTAGTCTGTCGGCTATGCGCCGATAGATCGGGGGCTCGTGAGGTTCCGGGGTTTCCTGCACGTATGATCACCCTCTGTTACCAACCAGGTTTGGCGTCTCCAGAGAACTTGCCCCGCCTTGTCCACGATCGCACAGATACGCAGGTTGGTCCCGTGCTTCTTTTGAGCAGATCGTACCCATGTGGTGATCTGCGGGAGTTTTCGCGGTCCGTAACGGTGGGACGATCCTGCCCGCTATTCGGCCTGTTGGGCACGTAGGGGTAACTGTCTGGGTTTGTGTGGTTGTCAGCGGGGTTAGGTCCGGACTGGTATGTAGGTAATCGCTCCTTCCGCCCAGTCCTATCCGGCAAGACACTAGAACCTGGCCTCTGGGTAAGGGTGTTGCGGAAGGCCGCCGGGGTCAGCCTAGGGAGCGGGCGAGGGCCCGGGAGATACCGAGCGCGGAGGTTTTGACGGCCGGAGCCAGGCGGGTTGGCTGGAATCGCGCCAGGGGCACCGACACCGACAGTGCGGCCACGGCGGCGCCGTCCTGGAAGATCGGCGCCGCGATGCAGGCGCCGCCGAGCTGCGACTCCTCGCGGTCGTAGGCGAGCCCCGCGGCCTGGATCTGCCCGAGTGCCTCTTCAAGCTGTTTGGCGTTCACGATGGAGTGCGGGGTCAGCCGGCGCAGCGGGCGGGCGAGCACCTCCTCGACCAGTTCGGGAGGCGAGTAGGCGAGCAGGGCCTTGCCGACCCCTGTGCAGGTGAGCGGCAGCCGCCCGCCGACGCGGGACGGCAGGGCGAAGGACTCGTGGCCGCGGATCTTCTCCACGTAGATCACGTCCAACCCGTCGCGCACACCGAGGTGGATGGTCTCGTGGGTGGCCTCGTACAGGTCGTGCATGAACGGCAGCGCCGCATGGCGCAGGTCGCGTTCGAGAGGGACGATGCTGCCGAGCTCGAACAGGCGGCGGCCGAGGTAGTAGCCGTCGGGGCGGCGCTGGACGACCCCGATGGTGGTGAGTTCGGTGAGAAGACGGTAGGCCGTGGTCTTGGGCAGATGACAGCGTTCCGCCACATCCATCAGGCGCAGGGGCCCTCCGGTCGGACGGAACGCGTCGAGGACGAGCCACGACTTCTCCACCATGGACAGGCGGTCGAGGTTCCGTTTCACGGAACTCATTGTTGTTCAAACAGGGTAAGCACCTCTATACCCATGGGAGAGCAATGGACGGCGTGAGGAGAGCCTGTTGTTTGACCAGGTGAGCCACTTCATCGGTGGCGTGCCGGTCGCCGAAGGGCCCCTGTTCCCGGTGTACGACCCGGTGACCGGGACCGTGGTGCGGCAGGTCCATGAGGCGGACCGCGCCGTCGTCGACCGGGCGGTCTCGGCGGCCCGTACGGCACTGCCGGCCTGGGCGGCGCTGCCTGTCGCGGAGCGGGCGCGGTGGATGCGCCGCCTCGCCGACGCGATCGAGGAGCGCTTCGAGGACCTGGTGGCGGTCGAGATCGCCGACACCGGCAAGTCGATCAGTCAGACCCGGACCCTGGACATCCCCAGAGGCGCCGCGAACTTCCGGGCCTTCGCCGAGATCGCGGCGCAGCGGCCGGAAAGCACCTACCACCTGCCGGGCGCCCTCAGCTACACCGTGCGCAAGCCGCTCGGCGTCGTGGCCGTCGTCGTGCCGTGGAACCTGCCGTTCCTGCTCATGACCTGGAAACTTGGACCGGCGCTCGTCGCCGGCAACACCGTCGTGGTCAAACCCTCGGAGAACACCCCCGGCTCGGCCGCCGTGCTGGCCGAGATCGCGGCCGGGATCGGACTGCCGCCCGGCGTCCTCAACGTGGTCCACGGGTTCGGCGGCGGTTCGACCGGCCAGTTCCTGGTGGAGCACGACGGCGTCGACGCGGTGACGTTCACCGGCGAAAGCCGTACCGGCAGCTCGATCATGCGGTCTGTGGCGGACCGGGTGAAACCCGTGTCCTTCGAGCTGGGCGGGAAGAACGCCGGAGTGGTGTTCGCCGACGCCGACCTGGAGGCGGCCGTGGAGGGCGCGGTGCGGTCGGTGTTCACGAACGGCGGGCAGGTGTGCCTGTGCACCGAGCGGCTCTACGTGGAGCGGCCGGTGTTCGAGGAGTTCGCCGACCGGTTGGCGGAGCGCGCGGGACACCTCGTGTTCGGCAGGCCGCAGGACGAGAACACGACGATGATGCCGATGATCTCGGCCGAGCACCGGGACAAGGTGCTCTCCTACTACGACCTGGCCAAGACCGAGGGCGCGAAGGTGCTCGCCGGCGGCGGCGTGCCGGCGTTCGGCGACGACCGCGACGGCGGCTACTACGTGGAGCCGACCGTGCTCACGGGCCTGCCCGCCGAGTCGCGGGTGAACCGCGAGGAGATCTTCGGCCCAGTCTGCCACATCACCCCCTTCGACGCCGAGGCCGAGGCGGTCGCCCTCGCCAACGACAGCGAGTACGGCCTGGCCGCGACGGTGTGGACCACTGACCTGTCGCGCGCCCACCGCGTCGCGCAGCGCCTCGACGCCGGACTGGTGTGGGTGAACACCTGGTATCTGCGCGATCTGCGGACCCCGTTCGGCGGGGTGAAACTGTCGGGCATCGGACGTGAGGGCGGCGTGCACTCGCTCGACTTCTACTCCGAGCCCACCACGATCACGATCAAACTTGGGGAAGTCGATGGATGAGTGGGCGGAGGCCGCTGGACGTCTCCACGAGGCCGAGCGCTCCGGCAAGCCGTGCGCGCCGGTGCGCGACCTGCTGGCGCGGGCGGACCCGGCGACGGGCTACGCCGTACAGGAGATCAACACGCGCCGGTCGCTCGCGGACGGGCGGCGGCTGGTCGGACGGAAGATCGGGCTGACCTCGCAGGTCGTACAGCGGCAGCTCGGCGTGGACCAGCCCGACTTCGGGATGCTGTTCGCGGACATGGCGTTCCCCGACGGGCTGCCGATCCCCGCCGAGCGGTTCCTGCAGCCCAAGGCCGAGGCCGAGGTGGCGCTGGTGCTGGCGAGCGACCTTGAGGGCGGGCCGTTCACGGTCGCCGACGTGATCCGCGCGGTGGACTTCGTCCTGCCGGCCATCGAGATCGTCGACAGCCGGATCGCCGACTGGGACATCACGCTGGTCGACACGATCGCCGACAACGCCTCCAGCGGCGGGTTCGTCCTCGGCAACACACCGGTCGGGCTGCGCGGGCTGGACCTGCGGCTGGCGGGCATGGCCATGACCTTGCGCGGCAAGGAGGTGTCGACCGGCGCGGGCGCGGCGTGCCTCGGGCACCCGCTCAACGCGGCGGTGTGGCTGGCCGACGCGCTGGGCCGTACGGCGTTCCCGCTGCGCGCGGGGGACGTCGTGCTCACGGGTTCGCTCGGCCCGGTGGTGCCGGTCGCGGCCGGGGACGTGTTCGAGGCGCGCATCGAAGGTGTCGGCTCGGTCAGGGCGGTGTTCCAGTGAGTGGATCTGCGAAGGCGAAGATCGCGATCATCGGTTCGGGGAACATCGGGACCGACCTGATGTTCAAGGCCCTGCTCTCCCCACGGGTCGAGGTCAGGGCGATGGCGGGCATCGACCCCGAATCCGACGGCCTGGCGCGGGCGCGGCGCCGCGGCGTGGCGACCACGCACGAAGGCGTGGACGGCCTGGTGGCGCTGCCGGAGTTCGCCGACGTGGACATCGTTTTCGACGCCACCTCAGCCGGGGCGCACGCCTATAACGCGGCGACCGTGCGCGGGCACGGCAAACGCGTCATCGACCTCACCCCCGCCGCCATCGGGCCTTACGTGATCCCCCCGGTCAACGTGGAGGAGCACCTCAACGCCCCCGACATCAACATGGTGACGTGCGGCGGTCAGGCCACGATCCCGATCGTCGCCGCGGTGGCCGCCGTGACGCCCGTGCACTACGCCGAGATCGTCGCGTCGATCGCCTCGAAGTCGGCGGGCCCCGGCACCCGCGCCAACATCGACGAGTTCACCGAGACCACCTCGCGGGCCATCGAGCAGGTCGGCGGCGCGCGGCGCGGCAAGGCGGTCATCATCCTCAACCCCGCCGAACCTCCGCTGATCATGCGGGACACGGTCTACTGCCTGGTGGGCGACTGCGACCGGGACAAGGTCGCCGCGTCCGTCGCGGCGATGGTGGAGAAGGTCCAGGGCTATGTGCCGGGCTACCGGCTCAAGCAGGAGGTGCAGTTCAGCGACGTGGCGCCGGACGAGCCGGTGTGGACGATCGCGCCCGGCGTGCGGGGCGGCACGAAGGTGACCGTGTTCCTCGAAGTCGAGGGCGCCGCCCACTACCTGCCCGCCTATGCCGGAAACCTGGACATCATGACCTCGGCTGCGCTGCGTACGGCCGAGCGCCTGGCGGAGGTGCCGGCATGAAGATCTATGTGCAGGATGTGACGCTGCGGGATGGCATGCACGCCATCAGGCACCGCTACACCGTGGAGCAGGCGGCGCGCATCGCCGCCGCGCTGGACGCCGCGGGTGTCGCGGCGATCGAGGTGGCGCACGGCGACGGGCTCGCCGGAGGCAGCTTCAACTACGGTCCCGGCGCGCACACCGACGAGGAGTGGCTGACCGCCGTGGCCGGTGCCGTACGGCATGCGAAGCTCACCACGCTCCTCCTGCCGGGCATCGGGACGGTGCACGACCTTCGCAAGGCTCACGAACTGGGCGTCACGTCCGTGCGGATCGCCACGCACTGCACCGAGGCCGACATCTCCGCCCAGCACATCGCGGTGGCCCGCGAACTCGGCATGGACGTGGCCGGCTTTCTGATGATGTCCCACATGGCCCCCGCCGACGAGCTGGCGCGGCAGGCCAGGCTGATGGAGTCGTACGGCGCGCACTGCGTCTACGTCACAGACTCCGGCGGCAGGCTGACCATGGACGGCGTCCGCGACCGGGTGCGGGCCTACCGCGAGGTGCTGGCGCCCGAGACGGAGATCGGCATCCACGCGCACCACAACCTCGGGCTGGGGGTGGCCAACTCGGTCGTCGCCGTGGAGAACGGCACCTACCGGGTGGACGCGTCGCTGGCCGGCATGGGGGCGGGGGCGGGCAACTGCCCGATCGAGGTGTTCGTCGCGGTGGCCGACCTGATGGGGTTCGAGCACGGATGCGACCTCTACGCGCTGATGGACGCGGCCGACGATCTGGTCCGGCCGCTCCAGGACCGGCCGGTGCGGGTCGACCGGGAGACGCTGACGCTCGGCTACGCCGGTGTCTACTCCAGCTTCCTCCGCCACGCCGAGGCCGCGTCGGACCGCTACGGGGTCGACACCCGCACCATCCTGACCGAGGTGGGCCGCCGCCGTATGGTCGGGGGACAGGAGGACATGATCGTGGACATCGCACTCGATCTCGCCCGTGGGGGCACGACGGCCGGTGCGCACCGCGGGGGTGGCGCGTGAGCCTCGCCCAGACCCTCGACCGCGCGACCCGTACGGCGCGAGCCGTCCCCCAGCCGCCTCCCGGCGCGGTGGCGGGCTCCCCGGAGGCCGAGGTCCGGGCCGCCTATGACGTCCAGGACGACCTGGTGCGGTTCCGGCTGGACCGCGGAGAGCGGCTGACCGGGGCGAAGCTGGGCTTCACCAGCGAGGGCAAACGCCGCCAGATGGGGGTGCACGATCTGATCCTCGGCCGGGTGACCGACGGCATGGCCGTACCCGACGGGGCGGACCTCGACCTGTCGGCGTTCATCCATCCGCGCGTGGAGCCCGAGGTCGTCTACCTCCTCGGCCGCCGCATCGCCACCGTCGCCGACGCCTTCGCCGAGGGCGCGGTCGCCGCGGTGGCCCCCGGCATCGAGATCATCGACTCGCGCTACGAGAACTTCCGCTTCTCCCTGGCCGACGTCATCGCCGACAACACCTCGGCCGCGGGATATGCCGTCGGGGCGTGGCAGCCGTACGATCCCGCGGCCTGGAACCGGGGCGTGGTGTTCGAGCTGGACGGCCGGCCCGCGCATATGGGGTCGACGGCGGCCATCCTCGGCGACCCGCGCCGGGCCGTCGTCGAGGCGGCGCGGCTGGCCGAGCGGATCGGGCTGGTGCTGGAGCCGGGGTGGCTGCTGCTGGCGGGGGCGGCGACCCCGGCCGAGCCGCTGACGCCGGGCACGCACGTGCGCGTGGAGGTCCAGGGGCTGGGGTCGGTGTCGTTCACCGCCCGCCCGGCAGGGGAGGGGGCGTCGTGACCGACGGTACCGGCTCCGCTGCCGATGCCTTGACCGTGGCCGGGAAGGCCACCCCCCGCGGCAGGTTCCCGCATGTCAAAAGGGTCGGGGACTTCGTCTGGGTCTCCGGCACCAGCGCCCGGCTACCCGACAACAGCATCGCCGGCGCGCGGGCGGACGAGTTCGGCACGGTCGACCTCGACATCCGCGTGCAGACCCGCGCGGTCATCGAGAACATCCGCGACCTGCTGCGCGCGGCGGACGCGGACCTCGCCGACCTCGTCCAGATAACGACGTATCTAGTGAACATCAATGATTTCGGGGGATACAACGAGGTCTACGCCGAGTACTTCGACGAGACCGGACCGACCAGGACCACCGTCGCGGTCCACCAACTGCCCCACCCCCATCTGCTGATCGAGATTCAGGCCGTTGCCCATGCCTACAGGCCGAAGGAGCGCGCATGATCCCGCCCATCGACTTCAACAAGTGGATCGACGACAACGCCCACCTGCTCAAACCGCCGGTGGCCAACAAGGTCATCTTCGAGGACGCCGAGAACCTCTTCGTCATGGTCGTCGGCGGGCCGAACAAGCGCACGGACTACCACGTCGACCCCTATGAAGAGCTCTTCTACCAGGTGCGCGGCAACATGCACATCAACATCATGACCCCGGACGGTCCGGACACCGTCCACATCCGTGAGGGGCAGATGTGGCTGCTTCCCCCCAACGTGCCGCACTCGCCGCAGCGGCCGGAGGAAGGGTCGGTGGGCTTCCTGGTCGAGCGGGTCCGCCCCGAAGGGGTGCTGGAGAGTTTCCGGTGGTATTGCCAGGACTGCCATGCGGTCGTGCATGAGGTCGAACTCCAGGTCCGCGACATCGTGAACGACCTCCCGCCGGTCTTCGAGCGGTTCTACGCCGACGACAAGGCACGCACCTGCGGCAACTGCGGTGCCTACCACCCGGGCAAGGGCTGATCGTTGATCGTCGACGTTCATTCGCACTACGTGCCTCGCGGCTGGCCGGACCTCGGCTGGCCGGAGGCGCCCCGGCTCCGCGTCGAGTCCGTGCGCGAAGCCGTCATCATGATGGGCGACCGCGAGTTCCGCAGGATTCAGGACGACTGCTGGGACCCCGGCCGCCGCCTCGCGAGCATGGACGCCGACGGGGTGGACGCGCAGATCGTCTCGCCGACACCCGTGTTCTTCGGCTACGACCGGCCCGCCAAGCAGGCCGCGGGCATCTGCGAGGTCTTCAACGACCTCGCCCTCGACATCTGCGCCGACAAGCGGCTCGTGCCGTTCTGCCAGGTGCCGCTGCAGGACCCCGACCTGGCCTGCGCCGAGCTCGACCGGGCCCTGGCCGCGGGCCACGCCGGGGTCGAGATCGGCAACCACGTCGGCGACCAGGACCTCGACGCCGAGGGCATCGTGCAGTTCCTCCAGCACTGCGCGCAGGTCGGCGCCCCCGTCTTCGTGCATCCCTGGGACATGCCGGAAGGCCCGCGGCTCGACCGCTGGATGGCCCGGTGGCTGGTCGGCATGCCGGCCGAGACCCACCTGTCGATCCTCGCGATGATCCTGGGCGGGGTCTTCGACCGGCTGCCCGACACCCTGCGCATCTGCTTCGCCCACGGCGGCGGTTCGTTCGCCTTCTGGCTCGGGCGGTTCGAGAACGCCTGGCACCGCAGGTCCGACGTGATCGGCGTCTCGGAGTTCCCGCCGTCGCACTACCTCGACAGGTTCTCGGTGGATTCGGTGGTCTTCGACGAGAGGGCGCTGCGCCTGCTCGTGGACACCATGGGAGAGGACCGCGTCATGCTCGGCTCCGACTTCCCCTACCCCCTCGGCGAGTCGCCGGTCGGCTCACTGATCCGCGAGGCGGAGTTCCTATCCGGTACGGCACGTGCCAAGTTGCTTGGCGGCAACGCGCAGAGGTTTCTCGGGCAGGCATGGAATCCCCCGAAATCCGGGACAGAGGGATAGTCCGGATCAAAGGCGCAATTGGAGAGTGATGATGACCCGCGAAGAATGCGAGGCCCTGGACGCCGCCGACCCCCTGAGGCACTTCAGGGATGAGTTCGCCCTCCCGGACGGCGTGATCTACCTGGTGGGCAACTCCCTCGGCGCGATGCCCAAAGCCGTGACGCAGCGGGTCGCGACCGCCGTCAACGACGAGTGGGCCAACCGCCTCGTCGGCGGATGGAACAGCGCCCGGTGGTACAACCAGCCCACCGACCTCGGCGACCGGATCGCCCCCCTCATCGGCGCCGGACCCGGCGAGGTCATCGTGGGCGACTCGACCAGCGTCGCGATCTACAAGGCTATGGCGGCAGCCGTACGGCTCCAGCCCGGACGCCGCGTCATCCTGTCGGACCTCGCCAACTTCCCGACGGACCGCTACATCGTCGAAGGACTGGTCAAAGGGCTCGGCGGGGACTACCGGATCCGCGACATCGGCGACCTGGACAGCGCACTCGGCGACGACGTCGCCGCGGTCCTGCTCTCACAGGTTGACTACCGTACGGGAGCGCGCCGCGACATGGCGGCCGTGACCGCGCGCGTCCACGCCGCCGGCGCCCTCATGGTGTGGGACCTGTGCCACAGCGTCGGAGCCTTCCCCATCGAGGTGGGCGAAGCCGACTTCGCGCTCGGATGCACCTACAAGTTCCTCAACGGCGGCCCCGGGTCGCCCGCCTTCCTCTACGCGGCTCCCCGCCACCACGAAAGCGCGGAGAACATCCTCTCCGGGTGGTACAGCCACGCCGACCCCTTCGCCTTCGAAACCGCCTACCGGCCGGCCGACGGCATCCGCCGCTTCGCCGTCAGCACCCCCCACGTGCTGTCCGGCATCGCCCTGTCGGCGGCCCTCGACATGTGGGAACGCGTGGACCTCCACGAGGTGCGGGCCAAGAGCGTGGCCCTCACCAGCCTCTTCATCGACCTCGTGGAATCCTCCTGCGGCCGGGACCTCACCCTCGCGAGCCCCGCCGCCTCCGGCGAGCGCGGCAGCCAGGTGAGCTTCCTGCACGACAACGGCTATCCGGTGATGCGCGCCCTCATCGACCGGGGAGTGCACGGGGACTATCGCGCGCCGAAGCTCCTCAGGTTCGGCTTCGCGCCGCTCTATCTGCGCTACGTGGACGTCTACGACGCGGCGGCCACTCTGGCCGAGGTGCTGGGCAAGGAGCTCTGGCGGGACGAGAGATACGCCGAGCGGCTGGCCGTCACCTGAGCGGGGCTGTCAGGCGGGGCCGTCGGTGTCGAGGAGCGCGACCAGGCGTTTGGGGGCGATCGTGCGGTAGCTCTCGTCGACCCAGTCGAGCAGCAGGTCGACGCCGTGCCCCGCATGCCCGCCGTGCCCGGCATGCTCGGCCGCCGCGAGCGGGACGGTCACCCATCCGGACCGCCCGAGGTTGTGGGACGTCGGGACGGCGCCGGGCACGGAGAGCGCGTGCCCGTGCGACTGGCGCAGTTTCACCGAGAACTGCGGGCGCCATGTGTCGGCGGGCTCGTCGGGGCCGAGGAAGACGAAGATCTTCTTATTGACCTTGACGACCGTCTCGCCCCAGGGGTGCTCCTCGTAGGCTTCGGGCAGCCTGAGGGCGAACTCCCGCAGTCTGTCGCGAACCTCGTGCCAGTGCTCCATGCCGCCATTGTGGCCGACCGGTCCCGCAGTCCCGGTCGCGCAGTCCCGGTTTGACGGTCTCCGTCCGATGGTCGCAGTCCGGTGGTTTCGGTCGGCCGGGCCGCCGCCGAAACGCGAACTTCGCTATCGGGGAGATTCCGTGACAAACGTGCCGAGTCCCTGCAAGTGAAACTCCTCGTCGGGGAAATCGGCGTTCTTGTGCCGCTCGGCCAACTCCTCCTGTCGCTGGAGTTTTCCTATGAGGATCGCAGCCGTATCGGCATCCACGGTGTTGGCGTACCCGTCGAACGGCAGGCTTCCCGACACGGCACCACGGCGGGTGGCATACCAGTTACCGGCATCGCTATTCCAGATGAACCACTCCGGCCATTGTCGACGCAGCTCTTCGAGCTGGGCGGATCGCAGGCGAATACTCATGCTGTCACCTCGGTGTATGCCGACCTGAGGGGAGGGCGGAGAGGATTCACAGGCCGGTCATAGCCAGGACGCTACGGGCGGCATGAGTCAGGGACAACATTTGTTCATATTTATTGAAAGATCCACTTTCAAAATGAGCCATATAATACCTACCGTATCGATAGGTAACGCGCTGGGATGATTGCACCGGTAGCCCACCTTCCCCCTGAAGCGGGAGCAGGGTGATGAATGCCCCAAGATCCCGCAGTGGGTGCCGCAGTGGGTGCCGCAGTGGTCCCGAGGTGGGGCCCGCGGTGGGGCCCGAGGTGGGCGACCCGCCGTACCTCCGGGGCCTGAACGCGGACGGCCCTCCCCGGCAGTGTGCCGGGGAGGGCCGCGGAGAGCCGAAACGACTAGGGCGTGTAGATGTAGACCTGGCTGGCGACGTCGGCGATCGCCTTGAGGTCGTCGGCGATGCCGTTCTCCACCTCACCCGGGTTGAACGACACGCCCACGGCGCGCAGCGCCTTGCGGGCGCGCAGGGAGTTCCACACGGCGTTGCGCTCGATGCCGCCGTTCATCAGACGCCAGGTGTTGCCGTCCCAGGTCTGCCGCCACGTCCACAGCACGACGTGCTGCACGCCGTTGCGGAGCGGCAGGTCCACCTTGGCCTTGACCGCGGCCTCGGCCGCGTCGCGGCCGACCTTGGAGGTGTTCCCGGCGTGCGCCAGGCCGATCTCGCGGGCGCCGATGTACAGCCCCGGCACGCGGGTCGCCCAGTTGCGGGTACGCAGACCGATCCAGTGGGCCTTGGTGGCGCGGTCGGCGCTGATCTTCCACTGCTGGTAGAGGCTGGTGAACAGGCCGCCGGAGACGTTCACCGCGTCCACCGCGCCCGTCAGCACGTACTGCTCGACGTTGGCCAGGGTGAGCAGCGGATACTTGGTGCGCATGGCCTGAATGCAGGGCTTGTTGGTGCCGCAGCCGAGCTCCGGGATCACCACGTCGACCGCGATCTGCTGCCCCGCGGGCAGGACGGCGCGCAGCTCCAGTGAGGTGTCGGCCACGAATTTGCGCACCTGGGAGGGCTTGGTGAAGCCGCCGCGCATGCCGAGGTCGTAGGCGATCTTCACGCCGAACACGCCGGGCCTGGCTGCGTGCTTGGCCAGCCGGGCCGCCGCCGCCTTCAACTGCGCGCGGCCGGCCTGCCAGGAGGCGACCAGGTCGGTCTCCAGCCAGATGCGCAGGCCGAGGGCGTCGGCCTCCTTGAGCGCCTCGCCGATGACGTCACCCGGTTCGGGCAGGGGCACCCGGCTCGGGGAGGGACTCGGGGAGGCGGTGGGACGCGGGCTCGCCGACGCGCTGGGGGACGCGCTCGGGGCGCCGGTGGGGCCCTCGGAGGGGGCGGTCGCCGCGAGGGGCTCCCCCGTGGGCGGCGCAGAGTCCTGGCCGGGGCTTTGAGCGGGGTCCTGAGCGGGCTCCTGCGCAGGGTCGGTCACCGGCTCCGGCTCGGCCCGCTCCCTCGGGGCGGCGTCGGCCGCGCGGGTGGGCAGCGGGCTGCTCAGGCCCTTGGTGTCGCAGGCGAAGTCGGGGTTCTGCCGGCACACGCTCCTCGGCGGGTTGGCCTGGCGCCCCCGCTCATCCTGGCAGAGGTACTTCCCGGACCGGCCGTCCCAGACGCAGGTGATCTTGCGGGAGCAGCTCTTGTCGTCGGCCTTCGCCGTAGAGGTGCCGTCGGGGTTCACGCAGAAGGTCGTGGGCGGCCGGATCTCGGCCTGGGGCGTGGACTGCTCGCTCCCGTCGCCGAGGACGCTGACGACCTCCAGGTTCGTGTCCGGCTCCACCATGTAGAAGGTGCAGCCGTTGTATTCCGCGCTTCCCTTCTCGTAGAGGTCGGCGCACTGGTCGGTCGCCCCTCCTCCCGGGATGCGGTCGGCCACGGCCATCCCGGTGGGGATGGACACGAGCCCGGTCAGGATTATCGCCACGATGGCGATAATCCATTCACGTTTGTGCAGGCGCATGCCGAGCTCCTTGATTCCTTAGCACTGGAGGAAATAGGCGAGGGTGATGGAGAAGCTGTCGTTCTTGGTGGTGCCCTTGTTGTCGCCTCCCCAGGTGATGCGCACCGAGTTGCTGAACGCCTTGCCGCAGGAGCCGGGCGGATGGCCGCTGGTGGGGGCCGTCAGGGTGAGTGTCGTGCTCGAACCCTGAGCGATCGTGCCGGCGTGCGGGGAGTAACCGACGGTCTGGGAACTCGGCGCGCTGGCGCTCCACGTGATGTTGCCCGTGCGTGCCGTGAGCTGGACCGTGCCTGAGCTCCGGTCCGCGATGTGGAGCGAGTAGGACGAGGCTGCGAGCTCCGGCGGAGGCGGAGGAGGTTGCGGCGGCGGGGCCGGCTTGGAGGAGGTGGCGGCGGTGGTCGGGCCGACGGGGGTCCGTTTCGGGCGGGGAGCGTTGTCGCCGGGCGGCGGAGGCGGGTTCACCCCCCGGGAGCGCGTGGTCGGCGACACGCGGTTCGGCGTGCGCGTCTTCGTGGCCGTGGGCTTGGCGTTGGCCCGCGCACGGGTGGAGGGGGCGGCTGTGGGCCCGCCCGCGCGCGTCGGAACCCCTGCCTGCGGCACCCCCGCCTGCGGCGCACGCGCGTGCGGTACGGCGGGAGCCGGGATGGCCCCGGTCGGCAGTTGGACGGCGGGCGAGGGGGCCGGCGGGGCCACATCGGCCCCCTGAGGCGGAGGGGGTGGCGCCTGGAGCTGTACGGGGTCGTCCTGGGGTTCCAGGATGATGGTCTTCGGGGCGCTGATGTTGGCGGTGCCCACGGGTGGCGCCGAGCGGGCGAAGATCAGGTCGCCGAGGAGCAGCATCACGAGCACGCCCGCGGTCGCCACGGCCGCGACCCGGCCGAAGCGGATGGCGGGGCGGGTGCGGGGCTCGTCGTCGTCGAGGTCGCTGAGGTCGTCTCCATGCCAGCTCTCGGGAGCGCGGGGCGCGCCGCCCTTACCGCTCGGGGCGGTCGTCTCGCCGCTCTGCCGCGAACGGCCGACACGACCGACACGACCGACATCTCCGAGACCGCCGGGCCGGCCCGGCTCCTCAGGGGAGCCCGACGCGTTCGCCCGCGCCGCGCCGACCTTGGGCGGACCGTCCCCGGACGCGCCGACCTTGGGCGAGGAGACCTTGGAATTGGACGACGGACCGGAAATGGTCTCCACCGGTCCGAAACCGGGCTCCGCGGGTTCGGGCGCGGACTCGTCGCCGCGGCGTTGTTCGGATTCTTCAGCGGCGGCGCCGAGTGACATGGGACGACGCTCACGGGGGAGGTCGTGCTCGTTCTCATTCCAGAACTCGTCGTCCCCGCTCCCTAAGTCGGCTTCTTTCTCGTGCCGAAACTCGGGTTTTGACGTGACCGAATCCCATTCATCCGGGTTATGGCCATAAGGGTGCCGCCCACGCGAGGAGTCAGACATGCCCGCCTCTCCTTAGCCCGCCAATCGGGGATGCCCATCAATCCCTGTAAAACAAGGAGTAAACGTGACAGTAGGCTAGCTACGGCGATTTATCTGCATCCATGCGGTTGCTGAGACGGACGGGGAATCGTGTCCGTTCCGTGATGGAACGTGTGGCGATGGGGGTCCGGCGGGCTCTTGTCCGCATCTCGGGGTTGTGGTATGGCGGGCGCCGGCCGTACCCTGGCCGACGGCTCCCTGTCGGGCCGCGCCGCCTGTCCTCCGGCGGCTGTCAAGGCTTTCGAGCGCCGGTCGAGAAAGGCCGACCGCCGGACGCTGACATGCCCTTGTGTGCGGCGACTGGCCCTTCGGCGCCCACGGAAAACTTCCCATAAACTGACATATCTTCCCTGACTGCCTCGCGTATTGTCACGAAATGGTCACAATGTAAGTCTTGTCATTTTTCCTTACTGACGTTGTCATTTTCCCCCGCCTACACTCCGCTTGACGAACTTGACAAGAATGTGAGCCAGTCAGTCAAGGTCTCTGGTTGCTCTTCGGTCAGGTTTTCCCTTTCGTCTCATCGGTGGAGTGGAGGCGGTCCTATGGCCGGGGAGACCCTGCCTCAAGTGGTCGAACGAATCTGCGCGAGAGTGGTCACAGCGGCGGAGGTGCGTGTCGCGCCGTTGCCGCTGGGTGGAGTGCGGATCTGGACGGAGGGATGGGAAAGACCCTCCGACCGCTGGATCGCCGACCATCAGATGCTGCGCGAACTCCGACTGGTGGGATGGGAGACCGCGGTCGAACCCGGCGTCGGGATCATGGTCCTCGGGTGGAGCGCCACCAACCTCGCCCACCGCGTGCACACCCTGCGCGTCGCCATCGGCGGCCTGCAGGACTCCCACCTCCGCACCGCCGCCGTGGCCGTCTCCGTGACCGAGGGCTACCGCGACGCGTTCCCCGGTTCGGCCCTCACCGACATCCAGCCGTCGGTCCTGTCCCACATCGCCACGCAATACCTGCGCTGGCCGGCCCGGATCGGCGACCTCAGCGACCTGACCCGCGTGGCCAGGGACTCGGTGCTCGCCCTGCTCCTCGCCCAGGCCGCCCAACTGGAGAACGAGGTCATGGCCCTGTGCGACCAGCACCTCGCGGTCGCGGGACACACCGTGGAAACCCTCTGGTACGGCCTCGCCCCCGGCGGCGGCTCCACCCCGCAGGAGGCCCGCCGTACGGCACTGCGCGAAGCCGGCCTGCTCGTCGAACGCCTCAAGAACGCGCGCAGCCACGCCAGTCTCGGCCATGCATCTGGCCGTGCGTCCGGCCGTGCGTCTGGCCGTGCGTCTGGCCGCGCGTCTGGCCGCGCATCCGGCCATGCGTCGTGAGACCCTGATGGCCTGGCTCCTGCTCACCCTGGCGATCGTGACCGAGGTGATCGCCACCTCGGCGCTGAAGCTCAGCGACGGCCTCTCCCACCGGGGCTACACGGTCGTGGTGGTGCTCGGATACGTCGCCTCCTACGTCGCCCTGGCCCGGGCGCTGAAACTCCAGCTCGAGGTCAGCCTCGCCTACGCCATCTGGTCGGGTGTCGGCACGGCCGCCATCGCGGTCATCGGGGCCATGTTCTTCCACGAGTCGGTGAGCGTCCTCAAAACCGTCGCCATCGTCCTCATCATCGCCGGCGTGGCCATGCTGAACCTCGCCCCGACGCCGCACACCGCGACCGGCCGCGTAGCCGTCGTCACGGCCCGGCCCGACGCGGCGGTCGCCCTGGTCAGGGCGCTCGGCGACCTCACCGGGGCGATCACCGAGCTGCGGGCCGCCGAGCCCTCCCGCGCGGTAAGGCCGCACAGCGTGGCCGACGCCGTACCCCGCGTCCCGACCTCCGGCTGACAGGAGTTCCCATGGGCCACACGACAACCGGGGTCGCCGTCCTCGCCGGCGAGGCGGCCAGGGCGCGGCGGCGCGGCGCGGTCTCCCGATCGCGCATCGCCCTGGTGGTGGCGGTGTGCGCGGGCACGATGGCGCTCGCCACGGCCGACTCGACGGCCGCGGTGCTGAGCCTTTCGGCCATGGCCGAACTCGCCGGCGCCCGCGTCCCCGCCGACCAGGCACCGTGGATGGGCGTCGCCTACCTGGTGCCGTTCGCCGCGCTCCTCCCCGCCACCGGGCGCCTGGCCGACCTGCTCGGACGCCGCCTGCTGCTGGGGCTCGGCCTCGGGCTGTTCACGGTGAGCGCCTTCGCGGCCGCCGTGTCGGACTCGTGGATATTCCTTCTCGCCGCGCGCGCCGGCCAGGGCATCGGGTCGGCCGCGATGATCCCCGCCTCGCTCGGGCTGCTGCTCTGCGAACTGCCCACCGCCCGCAGGCACATGGCCGTCGCGATCTGGAGCGGCGCGTCCGGCCTCGGCGGGCTGCTCCTACATGCGGGAGGGTGGTGGCTCGCCGACGGGTACGGCTGGCGCGCGCTGTTCATGCCGAGCGTCGCGGTCGGGACGGTGCTGCTGCTGGCGGCGACGGGGCTGCCGAGGTCGCGCGGGTCCCGGGGCCGCCTGCCCGACCCGCTCGGCCTGTCCCTGCTCGCCGTCGGCACGGGGGCGGCGGCGCTCGCGGTCTCCCGGGGCGCCGTGTGGGGGTGGCGGTCGCCGCTGTTCGCCGGTGTGCTGGTGGGCGGGCTGCTGCTCGTGGCCGCCTCCGTCCGGCGGTCGCGCAGGCATCCCGTGCCCACGGTGGACACGTCGCTCTGGAGGCGTGAGGGTTTCGCCCTCGGGTGGGCGGCCTCCGCGCTCTACGGCATGACGGCCTTCCCCCTGCTGATGGTCGCGCCCGCCTACCTGCGTGAGTGGGGTTTCGCCGCGGCGCAGGTGGGGCCCATCATGGTCGCGGTCTTCGCCGGGCTGGTCATCGCCGGCCCGATGGCGGGCTGGATGTGCAGGCGCGTCGGCCCCCACTGGCTCGTCTACGGCGGCGCGTTCCTCGTCGGCGGCGCGTGTCTCGCGCTGCTCACCGGCAGCGGCCCGTCGCCGCTGTGGCTCGCGGCGGCGGAGGTGCTCGGCGTGGGGCTCGGGACGCTCGCCATCGGGGCCTTCACCGTGGGCACGCTGGGGGCGTATCCCTCGCAGTACGCCTCGGCCGTGGGCACCCACATGACCGCCCAGCAGCTCGGCGGGATCGTCGGGGTCGCCGTCGCCTCGGCCCTGGTCGAGACTCCGATCCTCAGCGGGCCGATGGCGGGCTACACCTCGGTGTTCCTCGCGTGCCTGATCCTCTCCCTCTCCGGGGGAGCGTTCGCCCTCATCGCCATCGCCCTCTCGGGCCGCGTCGGCCGCCGTGCGCGACATTCCGGACGTGCCAGGCATCCGTCCCGGGAGCTCCGGCCCGGCCGCCCCACCCGCAAGCCCTTCTCCATCCGAGCTCCCCGCAACCCGCGCTCCGCGCGGCCCGCCCGCGTCGCCGTACCACTCGGACAGGCCGTGCCTCCTCCGCAGGCGCACGAGCAGAGCGACATGGTCGCCATCCCCAGGCGCGTGCTCATCGGCCTGCGCGCCGCGCTCGTGGACGTCGCGACCGTCGCCGACGCGCTCCTGCCGCCCGAGGGCCAGGCGGGGGAGCGGTTCGGCTGCGAATGCCACCCGGGGCTCGACCCGCTCGCGGCGCGCCTGGTCCACGAGGCGCTCGCCCACGAGAGCCTCACCGCCCAGGCGGAGGTGTTCCACGAGGACACCTCGCCCGAGACGGCGACCGCCCTCCCACGCCGAGGCGAACGGCGCAGCATCGAGACCGGGCCCATCCCCAAGATCGTGGACCTGCCGGAGAAGCCGGCCGGCGCCCCCGGCCCGCTGCTTCGCGTGCCGTCGTCCTTCGGCGCGGGCGGTGAGTCGTCAGGGGGGACACCGGGGGAGACGCCGGGGGCGTCGGGGGCGTCGGGGGAGACGTCGTCAGCGCCGCAGCATCGGAGGATCGATGCCTGACGCCCTCAACGCGCCGTAGGTCACCGACTGGTGCAGGTGCGTGCGCCGCTCGATCAGCGAGATCGTCCTGATGCCCGCCCGCCAGCAGTGCGCGATCAGCTCGTTGCGGCGTTCCCTGGCCCGCTCCTCGGCCCGCTGACACGCTTCCGCCCGCGCCGCGACCCGCGCCAGCACCGCGTGGGCGCGGCGCAGGAGGCGATCTCTGACCAGCGTGCTCTGCCGTACGGCTGTCGCCGCCTCGCCCAGAGCCGCAAGCAGGCGCTCGCGCTCACGTGCCACGCCCTCGCCGTACGTCTTCACGGCCCGCGCCAGGCGCGGCTTCCCGAGCCTGCCCGTGTGCACGACGACGCTCGTGCTGACCCCGGCGGACCAGCAGGCGACCGCGAGCTCGTCGCGCGGCTGCTCGCCGCGCTCCGCGGCGAGCGCGAGCCGTGCGAGCAGGCGCTCGCGCTCAGCGGCCACCTCGGGCAGCGCCGAGGCGACCCGCTCGACGCGCGCCCTCGGGAGCCCGCCGGTGCGGGAGAGCAGGCCCACGCTGCTCACCCCGGCCTTCCAGCACGCCGCCACCAGGCGTTCGCGCTCGTCGGCCGCCTCGTCCAGCCGCCTCGTCACCGCGGTCAACTCGTCCAGCAGGGTGCGCCACGGGTCCAGCGTCTCGGGATGGAGTACGGCACCGCGCAGCACTTCGTCGGCCGTCACCCTGGCGAGCCCCGCGGCCCGGCACAGCGTGGTCACCTCCCTGGCCCCCGCCGCGTGCAGTGCGCGCAGCAGGTCGGCCCTGGTGTGCTTGGTCCGCAGTGCGGTGCGCCTGGCGGCCCGCCAGCGCTCCGCCGCGCTCACCGCGGCGTCCAGGGTTCGCGGCACGATGTGCATCCGCACCGTGCCCTCCGCCCGCAGCCGTGCCACCGGCCGAGCCGACAGTACGGGATGCGGCGTCATCATCAGCCACGGAGATCCGCTGTCGGCCAGGCGGCGGCAGAAGTCCGGGAACGCGTCGGTGACGGGGGTATCTCGGTAGGCGGCGAACACCGATGGCCCCATCGGTGTGCTCGCCGTGACCACGGTGACTCCGCTCGGGAGCGGGATGATGTCCGCGAACCAGAGCGTCCCTCCGGCGTCGTGCGCCTGCCGCCGCAGTTCCGAATAGCGGTGGCGCCGCCACTGGGCCAGCACCTCGGGATCGATGCCGGCGCCCCAATGGCGCGGGTTGGCGGGCCACAGGCCGAGCAGGCGCAGGAGGCCGGGGATGCCGTAGCGGTCCAGGCGCACGCCGTACCGCGCCGCGATCAGGTCGCGCACCACGGCCAGCGTCCACAGCGCGCAGGCGATCCCGTATTCGCGGGGGTCGCCGGTCAGCACGGAGCTGATCTCGCTCATCTGCGTCGCGGACAGCACGTGCGGGCGGTCACTGAGCGCCTCTCGGTTCAGCGTCTCCATGTCGCCGGCCCACGGAAGCGCGGGGCCGGCCGCCCCGCGTCGGCACATGTCAGGCGGATGCCTGGCATTGGGTCACGATGCACTGTCAATCAAGTAGCACATCACGATCTGGGAGCGCAATTGTGTAGATGTCCAAAAATGTGAAAGTAGTGAGCGCTGGGAAACGGGAGGTGGAGGGGGCCTGATTTCCCCGCCGCAGGTTGGGGGCGGGGCCTGCTCGGGGCTTCGGCCTGGTCCGCTGCTCCGGGGTGTCCCGGCGGGGGGAAAGCCCGCTGGATTGCCACTGGGGCGATGCTGGATTGCAGCTCGGGCGCTCCTGGCGGGCCGCTGGAGTGGGCCGGGGTGTGGGCATTCCGGGGCTGTCGGGATTATGCGCTGGTCAGAGGCTTGGGGTGGCGCGGGGGCCGTGGGGAAATGTCGGGCGGGTTTTTGTGTGATAAATGACATGGAAAGTTTATGAATTCGATGCGCCGGGTGGGTTTGAGCGTACGCTCGGGGGTCGGTCCGGTCGATGCGTCGAGCGTAATTCGGGGTGGTTTGGGGAGGGGGCGAGGGTGGGGGTGTCGGTGGGGGTGTCGGTGGGGGATCGGATCAGGCTAAAGAGGATTTTTCGCTATTTGGTCGATGGCGGGGGTCGCGGCTGAGGAAGGCCGGCGCCGCGTGGCGCGGGATCGGGGGCGCGGCAGGGCCCTGACGGGCACGGCACCTCCCCTGAAGGCATAAAATCCCAGGTCACAGGGCATGCAGCGGAATCCCTACTCGCCTGGTCCGGCACGGGCGATCTCCGCGATGGCGCCGCACACGAAGTAGTCCTCCGGCGCGTCGAAGACCACGGTCAGCATCGCCACAAAGCTGAGCCGCGGATCGTTCTCGGCCCCGTTGAGCAGGTTCGCCACGTGCGTATGGCTGATGGTGACCTGGCCGCCCGAGGCCGCCGCCATGGCCGCGGCCACCTTCCGCGTCGACCATGGGCCGCCGTCCGGAGCGCGCGTCGTGCTCCAGAGGTAACGCAGTTTTGCGGAAAAGTCGTCCATGATCCCTTTTCTTTTTGTCCTATCCAAAAACTCACCTGCATGAGAGGGAGAGAAAATATCTGAGATCAGGGGTGTTCACTGTAGTTGACAGCCCCGGATCTGACCGATCAAAGTGATCTATCTGGCCATATCTCTGAGAAAACAGCACTCTCACAACCTGCAAAGGACAATGGTGGGTGATTGGGTAAGCACGTCTGACGATCGCGTACCGTCCCGTCCCGACCGCCCGTTCCCCACGGGCGACTGGTCGCTCGACGGGGTGGTTATGCACGGCCTGTACCACCGCCGAGGCGCCCCTGGAATACGCGAAGGCGTCGCGTGCTGGAACGGTCACCTGCTTTGGCAGTGGGAAGAAGTCGAACCTTCCCTTCCCGAGGTCAACCCCCCGCTGCTCAGCCCCTGGAACCTCGTCCTCGCCGAGCGGCTCGCCATGACCCCCGGGGCGACGCCGTACGGCGACGACGCCGCACACTGGGCCAACGCCTGGAAGGCGCAGGCGCTTCTGCGGGGCTGGGTGCCGTACGCCTCCTTCAGCCTCGACGGGCCCGACGCGCTCTCCTGGTGCGAACGCGCCGGCGCCGCGGGGCTCATCTACACCTTCGAACGGGAGGAGTACGTAGAGGAGGGGAGGCTGCGCAACGACCGCCTGCACATCATCGCCGGGCGTTCCCAGACCTACGGCGAGCTGTTCGACATCTCCTCCATAGTCACGCGATATCGCGCCGCGCTCCCGCGTGACCTGGCCGAAGCCCAGGTCAGGCCCCTCGAACAGCACCGGGACGTGCCGGTGGCGACCTACGTCTCGGCCACGGAGCGCCTGCTCGAACGCGCGCCGCGCGCGGTGCAGGGGTTGACGCTCGGCCATCCCCTTGAGATGACGATCATGCATGTCGTGGACTCTGTTCCGATCGTCGTCGCTCTGCGATCCACGGCCGACCCGGGAGACGCGGCCACGCTCCCCGCGGAAGCCCTGTGGCGGCCTCCGGTCGCCCGGCTGGAGAGAACCGCCCTCCCGCGGTGCCGCCACTTGGGCGACCACGAGAAGATTGGAGCCGCCGGCAGCCTTGTGCTGGCCGGCGAACTACTGGCCTTCGTCCAGGCCCACTGGCCCGCCGAACTGCTCTCCTCGACCGTGCGGAGCGTCGCCGAGCTCGGGACGCGCGGCTACGTTCTGGCCACCGCGTACACGCACTATCTGATCACGCCGATCCCCGCGCGCCGCCTGCTCAGCCCGGAGCTGCACGACTACATCTGCTGCCTGCTCCGGGGCCTGGGGCGCTCGCCGGAGTCGCTGCACCTGGACGCGGAGGTCAACCGGGCCTTCCTCCAGTCCATATAGGCGCCCGCGCACCGGAGTCGTCACGGGCTATGGGGAGGAAGGGGCACGGGAGGGGAGCACGGGAGGGGAGCCGGATCCGGGGTCAGCGCAGAGCGATATCGATGTCGGCCACCGCCTGCAGCGCCGCGTCCCGGAGGCGGCGCAGCGCCAGGGTGACGTCGAGGTCCGGCCTGTCGTTCAGGGGATGCCCGCCGGGGCCGGAGGGTTCGGCGGCCGGGAACCGGCCCGGCTCGACGACGATGGGGAACTGGACCGTCGCCACGTCGTCCGGCGTGGCGTGGCGGGGTAGGGCATGGGCCCCGTTTGCCGCCAGGACGGGCGGCACATCATCGGGGAACGGGAAATCGGGGTCCGGTCTCGCGTGCCGGCCCCGGGGCAGCGCCCGGGCCGCCCCTTCCAGCTCTATGGCTGTCATGGTGCGTCTCCTCACCGTGACTACGGCAAATCATCGTGGATTTGACAGGCCTGAGTCAGGTACTCGGACTGATCGTAGACACTGTGGCCGTATGTGCGGCAGTCCCATGCCCATATGACAAAGCGATGTGATCCAAACGTGATCCGGCATTACCGCCTGATTCGGGCATTGCTCGCCCGTTGTCACACAGACGCTCATATTTCGGGCTTTGGGGTTGGGTCTGGGGGTTAGTGCTTGAGGGGGCCTGGGGTCAGGAAGGGGGCGGCGGCAACTCCGTCGGGCCCATCCCCGGATCGGGGTTCCCGTACGGCGGAGGCGGCGGAGGCGCCACCGTCGGTCCCGTGTACGGGACCCGCGTAGTCCTCGGCTTGGGCTTCGAGGTCGGGCGCGGGGAAGTTGAACGCGGGGACGTTGCCCTTGTGGGCGTCGGCGCCGTACGCGGCTGGGCGGGGGCCGCGGTGGGGCGTGTCGCCGGCGGACGTGAAACCGGCCGGGCGGAGGGGCGTGTCTCGGGGCGTGTCCGCCCGCGTGTCTCCGGACGCGTTTCCTGAGGCAGGGACGGGACGGGCGGGGCGGCGGCCTCCGGCAACGGGGGCGGCGTGTCGATCAGCGGGGTGGGCGCGGTCGGCTCCGCCGCCACGCTCGGCGCCGGCATCGACGACGGGGACTCCGCCAGCTTCCGTCCTGGGTCCGCCTGCGGATCCGGCCAGCCCAGCCACACGCCGAACGCGATGGCCGCCACCACGCCGGCCACCGCCGCCAGCGGGAGCAGCTTCGGCTTGCGCTTCGGCCGCTCGCCCGGAGGGGGAGGCGGCTCCTCGTCGTCGTCCTGCCAGGTGTCCCAGGCGCGCCAGATGTCGTCCTCGGCGCCGTCGGAGGACTTGGGTCTGCCGTAGGGCGGCCGCAGCCGTACCTTCGGCCGGTCCGCGTGCTCCTCGGCCATCCGTGTCCTTCCGGGGGGTGCGTACGCGCCTACCGATCCGATTTTCGCGCAAGATTAACCAAGTAACCACGACATGTGCATCATGTGTCCCAATTGCAGCAGAATTCCTGACATTCGCTGCGCGGGCGCCGCTGGCCGACTCTGGTGGAGCCACACACACGGCCTCGCAAGGTCGGTCATTCGGCTGAAAAATGTCCGGCTGGCCATGGCACCGAGACAGCCCGGACACGGCAAAAGCACGCTTACTTCATGCCAGGGCGGCAAGATCGCCTTTGGACGGGCGCTCAGCCCTGGCGCGCAAACATCCGAAGATCATCCCACGGCCGGTGTCACACCAGGACCACTGTCGGTTCCGGAGGCGGATGAGCGGGGACCGCAGACCCGGCGCGCCGCGATAACCACAGGAACCACAGGGGGAAGAAGTGGCTGTACGGAGCATTCGACCCGCCGCCGCATACGCGGCGGCGGCTCTACTGACAGTGGCGCTGCTCGCCGGGTGCGGCGGCAACAAACCCACCACTCTGACACCCGAAGGAGCGGTCGCCGCCAACCCGGCGGCCGTCGCCACGCCGACGGTGGGCGGCGGCGACGGGGAATACCACTCCCCATGCCCCACCGGAGGCAACGCCCGGCCGTTCGCCAAGACCCGCTTCGCGGTACACGCGGGTCTCGCGCTCGGCGCCTTCCACCGCTACATCTACAAGCCCCTGCGCAGCGGCGGCTTCCAGGCCGGAGCGGAAAAGCGCAAACGCACCTTCCTGAAGGCCGCGGTGGCGGGCTTGTTCGCGCTGCACGAACTGAGGGTCGCCAAAGGCTTCGCCGCGAGCAACCCGACACTCTGCAAGGCCGTCGAAGGCGTGACCAGCAAGTTCACCGCCCTCACCGACAAACTGAAAGGTGGCACCGCCACACCGGAGGATCTCGCCGCGAGCAAGAGCTCCATCGACGGCCTCCAGGGCGACGCCGGTAAATCCGGCTTCCCGTTCAAGGAGCAGAACGTCACCCTCCCCGGCGCCTCCTGACACCGGGTCCAGCGGCACTGTCACCCATCCGGCCCCGTCACTCACCCTGTCGGGGCCACCCCCAAGCTAGGGGAGGGGGAATGGAAATGTACTCCTCCGTGGATGTCTCTGGCTTGCACCACGTCGGCTGCGGACCCGGAGATCTCCGAGCGGGTGCCGTGTTCTCGGCTCTCGTTCACTCGGTGGCCTCTGTTTCTCCCGTACAGAACGCGTCCGAGGGTGGGTTCTCAGGACCTGGGGGCGGTAGGTGATCGGTTTGTCGCGGGCGTCGTTCTCTATGCCGGGCAGCAGACCCTTTCCTTTGGCGGAGGCATTCGAGCTGTGCCCCTGGACGCGTTGTGGCGTCTGTCGCCGTGATGGGCGGTCAGCAGATGCGGGGGAGGGGGTCGCCGACGAGGAGGTCGGCGATGCGGGTGCCGCCGAAGGCGGTGCGGAGGAGGACGAGGCCGGGCGGGTCCTCGGTGAGGTGGCCGATGACGGCGGCGCCGTGGCCGAGGGGGTGGGCGTGGAGGGCGGCGAGGGCGGCCTGGGCGGCGTCCGGGGCGACGGCGATGACCATGCGGCCTTCGCAGGCGACGTAGAGCGGGTCGATGCCGAGGAGTTCGCAGGCCCCGCGTACGGCGGGGCGCACGGGGACGGCGTCCTCGTCGATGACGGCCGCCACGCCGGCGGCGACGCAGATCTCGTTGAGGACGGTGGCGACACCACCCCGGGTGGCGTCGCGCAGGGTGTGCAGGTGGGTGCCGCAGGTGTCGATGAGTGCGGCGGTGAGGGCGGCGAGGGGGGCGGTGTCGGAGGTGATGTCGGCGTGGATGTCGAGTTCGCCGCGGGCGAGCATGACGGTGATGCCGTGGTCGCCGATGGGTCCGGAGACGATGAGGGCGTCGCCGGGGCGGGCGGCCACGGCGCTGGGGCGTACGGGGTGGTCGAAGACGCCGAGGCCGGCGGTGGTGATGTAGCAGCCGTCGGCTTTGCCGCGTTGGACGACCTTGGTGTCGCCGGTGATGATCTGCACGTCCGCGGCGTGGGCGGCGGCGGCCATGGAGGCGGTGATGCGGCGCAGGTCGGCGATGGGGAAGCCCTCTTCGAGGATGAACCCGGCGGACAGGTGCCGGGGGCGGGCGCCGCACATGGCGAGGTCGTTGACGGTGCCGTTGACGGCGAGGTCGCCGATGTCACCACCGGGGAAGAACAGGGGCGTCACGACGTAGGAGTCGGTGGTGAAGGCATGGTCGCCGACGACGGCGCCGTCGCCGAGGGGGTCGAGGTGCGGGTTGTGGAAGGCGTCGAGGAAGACGGCGTCGATCAGGGTCTGTGAGGCTTTGCCGCCGGCCCCGTGGCAGAGGGTGATGTGGTCCTCTCGCAGGCGGGCCTTGCGGCGGCGCACGCGGTCGATGCGCTCCAGCACCTGCTGTTCGCGGGTGGCGGCTTCGCGGGTGGTGTCGGCGTCTTCGGGGATGGCGGTCATGGCTGTACTCCCTGGGCCGTGCTGTGCCGTACGGTCGCCTCTTTCACCCGTGAGCGGGTGAACCTCCCGAAGTTGTAGTACGCGGCGCACGCGCCTTCGGAGGACACCATGCAGGTGCCGATGGGCGTCTCCGGGGTGCACGCCGTACCGAAGACCTTGCACTCCCACGGTTTGAGCACGCCTTTGAGCACTTCGCCGCATTGGCATGCCTTGGGGTCGGCGACGCGGCCCCCGGGGACCTGAAAGAGGTGTTCGGCGTCGAGGTCGGCGTAGGTGTTCTTCATGCGCAGCGCCGAGTGGGAGATGAAGCCGAGTCCGCGCCATTCGAAGTACGCCCGGGGCTCCATGACCTCGTTGATGACGTCGAGCGCCTTGAGGTTGCCCTCCCAGGGCACGACCCGCGCGTACTGGTTCTCCACCTCGGACCGGTTCTCGGCGAGCTGGCGAAGGATCATGTAAATCGACTGGAGGATGTCCAGCGGTTCGAACCCCGCGACGACGAGGGGTTTGCCGTAGTCGCGGGCGATGAACTCGTACGGGGCGCATCCGATGACGGAGGACACGTGGCCTGGTCCGATGAAGCCGTCGAGCCGCAGGTCGGGTGAGTCGAGGATGGCCTTGATGGCCGGAATGATGGTGACATGGTTGCAGAAGACGGAGAAGTTGCCGATGCCTTCGGTTCGGGCGCGTAGTGCCGTCATCGCGGTCGAGGGCACGGTGGTCTCGAAGCCGATGGCCATGAAGATCACGTGTTTGGCGGGGTTGTCGCGCGCGATCCGGAGGGCGTCCAGGGGGCTGTAGACCATGCGGATGTCGGCGCCTTTGGCGTTGGCGTCGAAGAAGGAGCCGTCACCGCCGGGCACGCGCATCATGTCCCCGAACGAGGTCATGATCACGTCGGGCTGTCCGGCGAGGTGGATGGCGTCGTCGACCCTTCCCATCGGGATGACGCATACCGGGCAGCCGGGTCCGTGGATGAGGGTGATGGCCTCGGGAAGGTAGTCCTCCAGGCCGTGTTTGTAGATGGTGTGCGTGTGACCTCCGCACACTTCCATGAACTTGTACGTCCGCCCGGGTTCGCAGAGAGCGGCGATGCGCCCGGCAAGTGCCCGGGCCTTATCTGAATCCCGATATTCATCGACAAAGCGCATCGCGCTCACCTCGCCCCTTCAGAGCCCCTCAGAACCCCATCAGAACCCCTTTGAGCCACTTCGGAACCCTCAGTCGTGCCCGCGGCCGGAGTCTGGGGGGAGGCGTCGAGCGTCGATGCGCGCAGTGCCGCGATCTCGTCCTCGTACGCCTGGCCGATGCTTTCCAGGAAGGCCATCGCCGACCTGGCCTCCTCCTCATCGATCTTCGACAGGGCGAACCCGACGTGGATGAGGATCCAGTCGCCTGGCGTGAGCCGTTCATCCGACAGGAGACCGACGTTGATCGCCCGCCGTACGCCGCTCACCTCGACCGTGGCGAGATCAGGCTGGTCCGGGTCTATCTCGATGATCTCGCCCGGAATTCCCAGACACATGGCTCGCCTCCGCGATCTGGATGGATTCGAGGACGAGCCCGTCGCCGCCCTCGCTGTCCAAGTCCGTGCCGCCGCAGGAGAGACAGCTCGCGAGGGGATCCATGGACATGGCTTCGTGGCCGCACGACCGGCAGGTGAGCCGAACCGGCTCGACCACCAGGTCGATGTGTGCGCCCTCAGCGGTTGTACCCTCCGCGACCAGGGAAAACGCCTGGTTGATCGCGGATTCGTCGATGCGCTGGAGAGCCCCGGCGCGCACCTTGGCTCTGGAGACCGGTCGGCCCCCGGCGCGGCGTTGCACCGCGTCGAGGACTGCTTCGGCGATGCCGAACTCGTGCATGGTCGAGGTCACATCCTTCGCATCTTCATGTATCTGTTCAGTTCGGGCAGAGACTTGATCAACAGAACGGCCATCAGCACCAGCACGGTGCCGATCACCAGATTCCTCACCACGGTCGTCACCTCCCCTCCGCATGTGGCGCTCCGACGCCGGCGCGCCGAAGCCGCTCCTCGACCAGGTCGAGCACCAGCCCCGTCGCGGCGTCGACCGCCGCGGCGACGGGCGGCGACAGTTCCATCCCGGGGGAGACGTCTTCCGGCTGGCACCCCACGAGCAGCACCTCGCCCGCGATCGTGCGCCCGCCGAACTCCCGACTCAGCACACCGGCCAGGGCCAGTACGGCGTCCGGCGTCAGGTCGTGCGCGTCGATGAACGCCGGCGCCTCCCAGTTCTGCGACGGTTCCAGGACGAAGAGGGTGCCCGGCCGCTCACCCCTCGGGAGGGCATCGATCAGGATCGTGATGTCGTATCCCTCGGTCAGCTCATAAGCCAGGTGAATGCCGCGGATCCCGAAGTCCGTGACGGAAACCCCGTCGGGCAGGTCCATCGCCGACAGCTTCCGGGCCACGGCGACCCCGAACCCATCGTCACTCAGGAAAACATTGCCGACCCCGGCGATCAGGATTCGCACAGCGGTTCCACCTCATCAGGCCCGAAGTACAGATAGCGCCCATGGGACCTGTGCAGGTCGGCGCCCAGATCGTCCTCCAAGGTGACCGCCAGATGCACCAACCCATCCACGTCATGCAGAACCGCCTCGACGGTGGCAGTGCGCCCGAGGAGGAACATGTCATACGCGTCCGCCCGCCGTTTGCCGGGGCTGAGCCGTACCCGGCTGCCCCGCGCGACGGGCACGTCCCCCACCATCACGCTGTCGGTGTCGGGCGAGACGTCCGCGTCCACCCCCGGGTCCCACCACGGGGCCTTGTACGGCGAAGCCGGCGGCAGCCCGGGGAACATGGGCGAGCCCGGGACCGTGGACGACGCAGGGGACGCCGAGGACTCGGACGGCGCCAGGGCCGCCGGGGGCTTGGGCGGCGACTCCCCGTCGGGAGGGATCACCGTCGGGGTCGCGCCGATCCTCCGGATCGCGCCGTGCAGCCGCTCCACCAGCTCGGGCGGCAGCGTGCCGATCCGATCGATGATCTCGGCCGCCCGGCGGTCGGTGCGGCAGGCCTCCTGCTTCTCCTCATCCGTGAGGGACATCGTGCACAAGCTGAGCAGCTCGTCGATCTCGGTCGCGTCGAACAGGTCGCCGGGGCTCTCGGCGGCGACGGCGGGGTGGTCGGACAGGATGATCGGTGACGACAGCATCGCGTCGCGCCGCGTGTCCTCACCCACCAGCACCGGCCAGGTGTGCTCGTTCTTGCACATCTCCACCGCAGGGCGGGCCCACTCCGGCGGATCGAGCAGCGACACGAACGCCGCGCGGGACACGCCGAGCAGCAGATGCGTGGAGATCAGCGAGCGCCGCAGGGCCTGCTCGCGCGGCGCGTCCGGCCGCTCCCACGCCGACCGGTTTTCCACCTCGACGCGCAGTTTGACCAGCCCGTACGGCCCCGGCACCCGTTCGGCCGACAGCCGCATGGCCGCCTTCAATGGCCGATGTTCCAGCACGACCCGCCCGAGCCGCCGCCCGTTGCGTGAGCGGATGGGCTGATCGGCCCGGTCGCCGGGGATGTCCACCGCGACGGTCTGCGCCTCGTCGAGCAGCATGGCCAGCGGGAACGCGGTCTCCTGCTCGCGCTCGTCGGCCTCTTCAAAGGTGATGTAGGTCGTGTCGTCGACCGCCAACCGGTCCACCGGCTGGAACAGTTCGCCGTCCGCCTGCTCGACGGTCCGCGACAGGACGTGCAGGAACCGCAGCCGCACCGTGACCTCGGCGTCGCCCCCGCCCCCGCCCCCGCCCCTGCCCCCGCCGCCGCTGGAGCCGGAGGTGCCGGCGGCGGTCTCCAGAAGGCACTCGGTGACGTTCGCCGACGGTTCGCCGGTCGCGGCGTAGCCCTTCGGCACCAGCACGCCGAACTGCCACCGCATCCGGTTCTTGGTCGCCGAAGCGCGATAGGGATAAAGCAGATATCCCTCGTACAGCACCGCGTCGGCCACCTTGCGGGCGGCGTCCATGGGCATGCTCATCCCGATGCCTCCTTGAGTAGCCGGTCCACGGTTTCGTCCCATGTGGCGATTCCGTGGGTGGATTTGTAAAGCTGGAGCGCCCGCAGAGTGTCCCTGCGCAGCCGCAGCCAGCCGGATCCGGGGAACCAGAGGTCCATCAGTTCGCGCCACACGGCGACCGGCAGGCCGCAGCGGGCCTCGCAGTGCCACGGAACCATCCGTACGGTGAGACCGCCGGCCGAGGTCCGGGCGAACTCCGTCCGGGCGAACACCGTGCCGCTGAACAGCAGCAGGAGCGGCACATCGCCCGTGTCCAGCGAGGCGAAGTACTTACCCGCCGCCACTTCCAGGTCGTAGCTACACGGGACCGACATGTCCACCTCGGTGGATCCGGTGAATCCCGGCACCATCACCGAGGTCTGGGCGAACTGCATCGGCTGCTGCGTCTCACCCCACCGCGACGAATCGCCGAACAGGTCGGTCAGGAGCGCCGACTCCTCCGGCGTGTACGGCCTGCGCCGCGGCTCGATCCGAATCTGGCAGCGCAGCGCCATCGCGTGAACGCCCTCCGACGCCGGGTCGCTCACCCGCAGCCGGAACGTCAGCGTCGGCGAGGCCGCCTGCGCGTCCGCCCGCACGCCGAGGCACGTGAACTCCGGTTCGCTCACCGCTCACCACCGGGTACGGCACGGCCGCGGGCGCGCAGCCGGGCGAAGAAGCCGGCGATCGCCTCACGGGCCTCCTGGCCGCCGTCGAAGCCGCGCCAGTGCATCCGGACGAGTCCCACGAGTTCGTAGCACGTGTCGATCGGCACCAGATAGCACGCGTCCTCGTCGAACAGCAGCGCCTCGACGTCGGGCTCGACGTCGGCCACGGCGGCACGCTCGGCCAGCAGGCGCTCCCACGCCGCAAGGGGAAGCTGCGACTCGGTCGCCCCTCCGGGGCTGGGATAGAAGGCGATGGTGTGGCCAAGCGAGGAATTGTGGAAGAAGAACGCCATCCGCACGGGGATCTGGAGTTCGTCCCAGTCCTGCGGGCTCAGCCCGAGCGCGGGCGCGTAGGCGAAGCGGTCGGGCACGGCGCGCAGGCGCCCCCCGGCCGCGCCTTCGCGGGTGAACAGCAGGGCGCAGCCCCGGCACGTGCACATGAGCGCCCGGCTCTCCAGGTTCACGACATGCCGGTGAGCGTCCCCGATGGGCTCGGCGCACATCTCGCACCGCTGGACGTCGGCCGGCGGCCGTTCCCGGAACCGGCGCAGGCCGCCGCTCCGCCCCCGTGAGACCGGGGTGTCGGCCGACCTGTCGTGCACCGGCCTGTCGTGCACCGGCCTGTCGTGCACCGGCCTGTCGTGCACCGGCCTGTCGTGCACCGGGCTCTCGTTCACCGGATGCTCGCCTCTGCGGAGAGAGGCCCGCCCGGCTGTTCCGGAACCGGGCAGGGGCCGGGCGGTTTGGGCTGGATCTGCAGCAGCTCCGAGGCGGCGGGGGCCGGTTCGGCGAGGCCCTCGACCTCGATGCCGCTCACCTCGGGGGCCGCCGCGAGGACGGCGCGCTCGATGGCCTGGGTGACGGTGATCCGGGACGACGGGCAGCCGTGGCAGGTGCCTTCGAGGCGGAGCCGTACGGTGCCCTCGTCGGTCAGCTCGGTGAGCTCGACGCCACCCGAGTGCAGCCCGAGGTAGGGCCGCACCTCGTCGAGGGCGGCCCGGATGCGCTCCTCGACGTCGAGCGGGTGCAGGTCGTGCAGGATGAGCAGCCCGGCGACCAGGTCGTCGTCGACGAACCGCTGGAGTACGGCTGCCGCCTCGGCCTCGGTCACGGCGCGCATGATGTGGTCGAGGCCGGCGCCGTACAGGTCGACGAGGAGGCGCACCAGCTCCTCGGCCTTGGCGCGGGTGATGGGGTCGGTGAGCGCGCCGAGCTCGTCGAGCAGCCGCTCGATGCGCTCGCCGACATCCGACACGTTGGGCGGTTGTGGCATTGGTCCGCCTCCTCCTTTCCGCTTCCGAGATCGTCAGGACGGATTGAACGCGTGTGGACTGTGCAGTTTGCGGAGTTCCTTGCCGTCTCCGAGGTACATGTGCACGCCGCAGGGCAGGCACGGATCGAAACTGCGCACGGTGCGCATGATGTCGATGCCCTTGAAGGTCTCCGGCGGGTTCTCCTCAAAGATCGGGGTGTTCTGCACCGCGTCCTCGTAGGGGCCCGGAGTGCCGTGGACGTCGCGCACGCTGGCGTTCCACGGCGTCGGCGGATACGGATGGTAGTTCGCGATCTTGCCATCCTTGATCACCATGTGGTGGGACAGCAGCCCGCGCACGGCCTCGGTGAACCCGCAGCTGATGGCCTCATCGGGCACGGTGAACGGCTCCCAGGTCTGCGTGCGGCCGTCGTGCACCTCACGCAGCGCCTGCTCGGCGAAGTGCAGCGCGGCCGCGGCGGCATACGCCTGGAAGTAGGTGCGCGCCCGGTTGCGTTCGATGGCGTTGGAGAGCAGCTCCCCGTTGCGCACGGGAATCTTCCACTCGAAGGTCTTCTCCGGCAGCGTGGCGGTCTTGGGCAGATTGATCTGCACGCTGTGTCCCGTGGACTTGACGTAGCCGATGTCCACCAGACCGGCCAGGGCCGTCACCCACAGGCGGGCCAGCGGACCGCCGCCGGTGTCGAGCGCCAGAAGGTTCTGGCCGTCGAACCAGCGCGGCGACATCACCCAGGAGTACTTGTCGTTGAAGTCGCGTTTCTGCGGACGTGGAATGGTGTGCTGGTTCCACGGGTGCCGGATGTCCACCGGGTTGCCGAGCGGGTCGTGGGTGACGAACGGCTCCTGATCCGTCCAGTCCTCGTAGTAGGAGCTGCCGAGCAGGATGCGGATGCCGAGGTTGATATCGACCAGGTCCGTGGTGATGAGCTTGCCGTCCACGATGATGCCCGGCGAGACGAACATCTTGCGTCCCCAGTCGGACATGTTCTCGTACGTGAAGTCGCAGTGCCGCGGGTCGTTGAAGGACCCCCAGCAGCCCAGCAGCACCCGCCGCTTGCCCACCTGTTCGTAGCCCGGCAGGGCCTCGTAGAAGAAGTCGAACAGGTCGTCGTGCATGGGGACGACGCGCTTCATGAACTCGATGTAGCGCATCAGCCTGGTCATGTAGTCGGTGAAGAGCTGGACCGTGGCGACGGTGCCGACCCCGCCCGGGTAGAGCGTCGAGGGGTGGACGTGCCGGCCCTCCATGAGGCAGAACATCTCGCGCGTGGTCCGGCTCACGTTCAGGGCCTCGCGGTAGAACTCACCCTCAAGCGGGTTGAGCGAGCGCATGATGTCGGCGATGGTGCGGTAGCCGTGCTCGCCGGCGTGCGGGGCCTCGGTGCGCTCGGCGAGCGCTAGCACCCCCGGGTTGGTCTCGCGCACCATCTTTTCGCAGTAATCGACCCCGACCAGGTTCTCCTGGAAGATGTTGTGGTCGAACATGTACTCCGCGGCCTCGCCGAGGTTGATGATCCATTCACCGAGCTGGGGCGGGCGCACGCCGTACGCCATGTTCTGCGCGTAGACCGAGCAGGTGGCGTGGTTGTCGCCGCAGATGCCGCAGATACGGCTCGTGATGAAGTGCGCGTCGCGCGGGTCCTTGCCCCTCATGAAGATGCTGTAGCCGCGGAACACCGAGGAGGTGCTGTAGCACTCGGCGACCTCGCGGTTCTTGAAGTCGATCTTCGCGTAGATGCCGAGGCTGCCGACGATCCGGGTGATGGGATCCCAGGCCATCTCGACGAGGTCGCGGTCTCTCTCCGGTGAGGTGGTCATGGTCATCTCCAGGGCGCTTTGTAGCCGGTCAGCAGGGAACGGCTGCGCTGGCGCCACTTGGGCTCCTTGTCCACCGTCCGCTGGGTGATGTGGCGAAGGCCCCGGATCACGGTGCCGTAGGCGCCGCTGATTGTTGAGGACACCGTCGCCCCGGGAGGTTCGTCCATGAAAGGCATGAACTTGTCGGGGAAGCCGGGCATCGTGCAGGCGATACAGATGCCGCCGACGTTGGGACAGCCGCCGATGCCGTTGATCCAGCCGCGTTTGGGCACGTTGCACCGCACCACGGGACCCCAGCAGCCGATCTTGACCAGGCACTCGGGCCGGCCGTACTCCATCGTGAACTGGCCCTGCTCGTAGTAGCCCGCCCGGTCGCACCCCTCATGGACGGTCATGCCGAACAACCACTGCGGGCGCAGCGCCTCGTCCAGCGGGATCATCGGGGCCTGCCCGGCGACCTGGTAGAGCAGGTACAGGATTGTTTCAGAGAGGTTGTCCGGATGAACGGGACATCCGGGCACGTTGACGATGGGCAGTCCGGCCTTCGACTTCCAGTCCCACCCGAGGTAGTCCGCGACCCCCATCGCGCCCGTGGGATTGCCGGACATGGCGTGAATGCCGCCGTAGGTCGCGCAGGTGCCTGCGGCCAGTACGGCGGTGGCCTTGGGCGCCAGCCGATCGAGCCACTCGCTGGTGGTCATGGGTTGACCGGTCTCGGGATTGTTGCCGAATCCGCACCAGTAGCCCTCCTGCTTGATGGACTCGTTAGGGATCGACCCCTCGATGACCAGGACGAAAGGCTCAAGCTCCCCCCGGTCGGCCTTGTAGAACCACTCGATGAAAGTGTCGGCGCCGCCCATCGGCCCGCACTCGAAGTCGATCAGCGGCCAGTGCACCTGGATCTTGGGCAGGCCCGGGAGCGCGCCGAGGACGATCTCCTCGATGCTCGGCTGGGTGGCCGCCGTGAGCGAGACGGAGTCACCGTCACAGCTCAGCCCCGCGTTTATCCACAGGATGTGGACAACCGGCTCGTCCCTCATCTGTTCGGTCGCGGCCGTGGACTCGGTCGGAGTTGTCATGCCGCCTCCTCACTGGTGGTCGCTGGTGCTCACTGGGCTCACTGGGCTCAGAAGTGCTCACGGGTGCTCACGGGTGCGGGTGGCCGCAGGGCTGCCCGGCGCCGTGGATCTGCGGGGCCGCGCCCCGAGGGCGTGCTGGGTGAGTGCCCACAGCACGTGGTAGACCGTCGTCTGGGCCTCCTGGATCCGGTGGACGGACGTCGACGGGATCACGAAAAGATGGTCGAGTTCCGGAAGTTCGGCGAGCCTGCCTCCCTGGTAGCCGGCGAGGGCGACCGTCAGCATGCCGCGCCGGGCCGCCTCCTCGAACGCCTTGACCACATTGGCCGACCCGCCGCTGGTCGACAGGCCGAACGCGATGTCACCCGCTCCGCCGAGCGCCGCCACCTGCCTGGCGAAGACCACATCGAAGCCGACGTCGTTCGACAGCGCGGTGACCACAGCGACATCGCTGGTGAGGCAGAGCGCCGCGAGCGGCCGGCCCTGCGCGGGGGCCGAGAAGGCGGTGGCGACCTCCTGGGCGTCGGTGCTGCTGCCGCCGTTGCCGAACGTGAACAGCCGTCCCCCCGCCGCGAACCGCTCCGCCATGGCCGCCGCACACGCCGCCACCGCCCCGGCCATGGACTCGCCGACGGTACGGCGCAGCCGTACGATCTCGTGGGCCTTCTCGACGGTGGACCGGCTCACCTCGGCCAGCACCTCGGAAAGCTCGGCCGGGCCCGCGTAGAGGAACGGGTAGAGGCCCCGCACCCCGGCCGACTCCCTCTCGCTCATGGTCAAGTCCGCCCTTCGGTGAGTACGGCGATGGCCTCCTTGGCGTGCACGAGCACCGTGGCGCCCACCTGGGCGGACACGAGCGCCACGCTCACCACTTCGGACCGCCCGGGCGCGACCTCGACGAGCGCGAGATCGTCGGGGAGGGCCTCGACGATGACCACCTGGACGGCCTCGTCGGAGCAGGTGACGCAGTGGCCGGAGGAACAGCCGCCCATCAACGGATCACCTCCGGCCCCAGCAGAGCGGGTTGTTCCAGGAAGACATGGCACAGTTCCCAGAGAAGGTGATAGATCGTCACATGGATCTCTTTGACCACGGCGGGGTCGCTCGACTGGGCGATCAGCGAGTGGGCCACGGCCGGGCTTTCGGCGATCATGCCGCCGTACGACCCCGTCAGTGCCACCGTGAGCAGGCCGAACTCGCCCGCCACCTCCAACCCGCGCAGCACGTCGGCGCACTGGCCGTCGGGTGAGATGCCCAGGGCGATGTCGTCGGGGCCGGCCCACTGGCTCACCTGGTAGGCGAAGACCTCGTCGTAGCCCTCCCGGGCCGCCACCCCCGTGATCGACGCGGGGTCGTTACTGACCGCCATCGCGGGCAGCGCCCGCTTCCCGATGATCACCGGATGCATGAACTCGACCGCGATATGTGCCGCGTCCGTCCCGGACTGCCCGTTACCGAATGTAATCAGCTTTCCGCCTCGATGAAACCGGGAGGCCATGTCCAGGCACGCGTGGGCCACCTTGTCGGCGTCGGCGGCAAGGGCGTTACCGGCCCTTTCGCGTCGCGCGAAGGCTTCGATCGCGGCCGACTCCATGGTTTCCATGGGGACAGACATAGTGGCACTCCATTACTAAGCGTATTCGCAACGCTATGCCGGGCCTTCTAGACACCGACACCCTTAGTGCCACAACCACGGGTAAAGCCTTGATGCGATCCGGACAACGGTCCTGAGCCGGGGAACGCTCACAACGTGACCGTAGAAAGGGCCCGGCTTCTGATCAGGGTCGAGGGAATCGTGCAGGGCGTAGGGTTCCGCCCCCACGTGTACACCCTCGCCCACCGGCTTGACCTGGCCGGATGGGTCGGCAATGACAGTGCGGGAGTGTTCATCGAGGTGGAGGGGCTTTCGGCGGACCTGGCCCTGTTCCTCGGGGATTTGAGGGGTGACGCGCCGCCGCTGGCCGTCATTCAGAACATCGCCACGAGCCCGCTGCCCATCACCGGCGATAAAGGGTTCTACATTGCGGACAGCGTTCGTGGGGGGATGGCGGATGTTCATGATGTTGAGGGGGCTGGAGCAGCCGGTGCGTTGATTCCCCCGGATGTGGCGACATGTGATGACTGCCTGGCTGAACTGTTCGACCCCGCCGACCGTCGCTACCGCTATCCGTTTACCAATTGTGTGAACTGCGGTCCAAGATTCACCATTATCACCGGCGTTCCCTATGATCGCCCCGCCACGACCATGGTCGCGTTTCCCCTGTGCGTGGAATGCGAGCGTGAATACCGCGACCCCGCCGACCGGCGCTTCCATGCCCAGCCCACCTGCTGCCCGCGCTGCGGCCCCACGCTCTCCTACCTCGACTCGCTCGAAGGCTCATGCGAAGGCCCACTCGAAAAGCGTGGAACGGGACTCGGGCTCGGGCTCGGACTCGGACAGGTCGTCGCCGGGGAGGCCGCGTTGCGCGGGGACGCTGCGTTGCGCGGGGACGCCGCGTTGGGCGGGGCCGTCGCGGCGCTGCGGGCCGGGCGCATCGTGGCGGTCAAAGGCATCGGGGGCTACCACCTGGCCGTCCAAGCCGACGACGAGCACGCGGTACGGCGCCTGCGGGAACGCAAACACCGCGACGCCAAACCGTTCGCCGTCATGGTGCCCGACCTCGCGACCGCACAGGCGCTCTGCGTGCTCGACCCCGCGGCCGAGCGGGTGCTGGCCGGGAAGCGGCGGCCCATCGTCCTGGCGCCCCGCCGTACCGGACCCGGGGCGGGAGAGATCGCCGAGGCGGTCGCGCCGGGGGCCGCGGAACTCGGCCTGATGCTGCCGTATTCGCCGCTGCACCACCTGCTGCTGCGGGAATCCGGGCCCATCGTGCTGACCAGCGGCAACGTCTCCGACGAGCCCATCGTCCACCGGGACGGCGACGCCGTGGCGCGGCTCGCGTCCGTGGCCGACGGGATCCTCACCCACGACCGGCCCATCCACATCCGCGCCGACGACTCCGTCGTGAGGGTCGTAGCCGGGCGTGAAACGTCGCTGCGCCGCTCGCGGGGCTACGCCCCCGAGCCGATCACCCTGGGGCGGCGGGCCCGCCGCCCCATCCTGGCCTGCGGGGCCGAGCTGAAAAGCACATTCTGCCTGGCCCGGGGCGACCGCGCGTTCCTCTCCCACCACATCGGCGACCTGGAGAACTACGAGACCCTACGGTCGTACATCGAGTCCGTCGACCACATGAGCCGCCTGCTCGGCATCGCCCCCGAGCTCGTAGCCCACGACCTGCACCCCGAATACCTGTCGACGAAATACGCCGTCGACCTTCCCGGCGTCGAACTCGTCGGCGTCCAGCACCACCACGCGCACATCGCCTCCTGCCTCGCCGACAACCGCGAGACGGGACCGGTGATCGGCGTGGCCTTCGACGGCCTCGGCTACGGCACCGACGGCACCCTGTGGGGCGGCGAACTGCTCCTCGCCGACCTCGCCGGATTCACCCGCGCCGGATCGCTCGCCCCCGTGCCCCTGCCCGGCGGCACCGCCGCCGTCAAACAGCCCTGGCGCATGGCCGCTTCCCACCTCGCGGCGCTCTCACCCCCAGCCGGCCTCCCCGCCGACTTCACCGCCGACCTCCCGGTGCGGACCCGCAACCGCGACATGTGGGAACAGGTCCTCGCGGTGGCCGACTCCACCGTGGGCGCGCCGCCGACCTCCAGCGTGGGCCGCCTGTTCGACGCCGTCGCCGCCCTTCTCGACCTGTACGACGTCGTCACCTACGAAGGCCAAGCCGCCATAGCCCTCGAACAGCTCGCCGACCGGGCGGAACGGTTGGCCTATCCCGCCAAAATCGTGCGCGCTGAACTCCCACTGCCTCCCGCCGCCGCGGCACCCCGGCGGGGGCCCGACTACGCCGGCCCGTTCCTCCTGCTCCAAGGCGGCGACCTCGTCCGCGCCGTCGTCCAAGACAGACGCGCCGGCACCCCGGCCCCCGCCGTGGCCGCCCGCTTCCACAACGGCCTCGCCGCGCTCACCGTCGCCGCATGCCTCCGGCTCCACGAACGCACCAGCCTCGATACCGTCGCCCTATCAGGTGGAGTGTTCCAAAACCTCCTACTCCTCAGCCGCGTCACCCGCAGCCTGCGCGATCACGGCCTCCGCGTCCTCACCCACCACCGCATCCCCCCCAACGACGGCGGCATCAGCATCGGCCAAGCCGCCATCGCCGCAGCCCGCGACACCCGGTGAAACCGGCCCTGTGGCCGGGATGTCTCCTCCCGGATCGTGGAGGCAGGCGGATCTGTGGCCAGGGTTCAGGTCCGGCCCGGCCTCCGGGGGGTTGCGGAGGCCGGATGGGAAGGCCGGGGTCAGTGCGGTGAGGTCCGGGGCGGTAGCCGTACGTCGAGGTTGAGCCTGCTGAGGAGCGGGAGGACGGGGCGGCAGAGCGGGGGGTGGGCGTCTGCGGGGTTGAGATGGTTGCGGGTGATCTGGATGGCGATCGGGTCGTAGGTGATGCCCACGTGGTCGGTCATGTCCAGGGCGCAGACGTCCTGCAGCACGATGTTGGTCACCTTCGCCCCGGGGCCGGGGCTGAGGAACTGGTTGGTGTACGGCGTGACCACCATGTCGTGCCTTGTGATGATCGTGATGTATTCGACCCCGGCCACGGTGTCGCCGCCCTCGTCGAGGGCCCTGTTGAACTCCGAGCCCGCGACCATCTGCTGTCCCGAGTCGCCGATCTTCAACCCGGGCAGGCCCAGGGAGGAGATCAGCCTCGCCAGCACGCTGAGCCCGGACAGGGTGGTGCCGTGGTTGGCCGGGGCCAGCCCGATGAGCTTGCGCACTTTGGCTCCGCCGCCGAGGAATTTCAGATACCAGCGCGGCATGGGCCCTCCGCCCTGGGAATGCCCGACGAGGTCCACTTTGGAGGCGCCCGTCGCGGACAGCACCCTGTCGACGAAGACGGACAGCTCCTTGGCGGAGTCGGGGATGGGGCCGGTCGCCTTGGGCACGGCCCCGGCGGGCCCGCCGTAGTTGACGGCGAACACGCAGAGCCCGTCGCGTTTCAAGGCGGGCGACAGCTCGTTCCACACGTTGAACGCGTTGGCCCACGTGCCGTGGATCAACACCACGGGCACGGGAAAGCGGGCACTCGGCCTGCAGGTCCAGTCGTTGGCGCCCGGCGGCGGCGCGTCGGGCGTCAGCAGGGAGGCGGTGAACGCGGCGGGGAACGTGGTCAGCCCGTCGGGCACGGGGTCGACGGGCACGGGGGCGGCCGGTACGGGGCCGGCGGGTACGGCGGCGGGTACGGGGCCGGCGGGTACGGGGCCGGCGGGTACGGCGGCAGCCGTACCGGTGAGTACGGCGGCCACGGCGAGCCCGCAGAGCGGGAGAACGCGCATGTCAGCAGCTCCTCAGTGCGGCTTCGAGCGCGCTCTTCTCCGCGGGGTCGACGGAGAGCCCCCAGCGGGATTTCACATCGATCCACGAGCGGGCGTACGCGCAGTGGAAGGTCGCGAGCGGCGGCATCCACACGCCGGGGTCCTTGTCGCCTTTGCCCTGGTTGACGTTGTCGGTGACGGCCCAGAGCTGCGACGAGCCGAGGTCGTTGGCGAACTGCTGCCGCCGGGCCGTAGTCCACTGGTCGGCACCGGATTTCCACGCCTCCGACAGCGGGACCATGTGGTCGATGTCGATGTCCGACGCCTTGGTCCACGTGGCCCCGTCGTAGGGGCTGTACCAGGTGCCGTTGATCGCGCGGCAGCTCGCGTCGGTGACGATGTCGATGGCGTCGCGCCGGAGCACCGCCTCGCGGGTGTCGCAACTCGCCCCGGCCGGGCTCCAATGGGGGAAGAGGTCGCGTGAGTACCCGGTCGTGGGCGAGGGCGGGCGTACGGCGAGAGCCGCGAGTTGGACGCGTGCCGTCTGCGGGTCGGGAGGCGGGGCCGGGGCGCCCGCGGACGGGCCGGCAAAGGTGGCGAGAGCGGTGGGAAGTGCCGCGAGAGCTGCGAAGATCGTCATGCCGCCGGACATTAACGATCATGGGCGAGTGGACACTCGTGTGCTCACAAGGAGTTGGTAAGCCATGTCAGTAAAATGGCGCGTGGCTGAACGATCGGCGTACGCGAGGTTACGGTTCCCTGTAACTGTTGAGTTTCTTTACAGTTTCGCGATACCTTATCTACCGATAACGGGGGCTCACTGACCCCGGGGGCCGCGCACCGTGGTGGGAGTCGCGGCCCCCGGTTTCACCATTCGGCTAACTTCGGCCAACTCAAGCCGGCGCAGCCTCCTCAATCGGCGCAGGCGCCGATGATCTCCAGCAACTCCCCGATCCGGTCGGCGTGCGTTCTGTGGCTGAGCACGCAGACGCGCAGATAGAACCGCCCGTTGATCGTGGTGGAGGACAGGAACACCCGCTTACTCGCGTTGATACGGCGGAGCAGCTCCTCATTGGCCTCGTCGTCGCGGTCCCGCAGGCGGAAAGCGACCACCGTCAGGTCGGGAGCCCACGGCACCTCGAAGCGGGAATCGGCCGCCAACCCCAGATAGACGTCGCCTGTCAGGGCGAGCTTCTCCTCCAGGGCCTCCCTGAACGCCTTCACCCCGTGCAGGTGCAGCGGCAGCCAGAGCCGCATCCCCCTGGCATCCCTCGTCAACTCCGGTCCGAGCTGGGCATAATCGGGCAGGCCGTACACCGCGTCGAGATCCTGCAGGTAGACGCCGTCCCCCGCGTGGGCCGCGCCCAGCAGGGCGGGGTCGCGGACCAGGAGCACGCCCGTGCCGTACGGCAGGAACAGGCTCTTGTGCGGGTCGAGCGCGATCGAGTCCGCGTTGTGGATGCCGGCGAACCTGGCTTTGCCGTACCGCGTGAGCTGGAAGCCGCCGCCGTAGGCGGCGTCGACGTGGAACCAGAGGTCTTCGGCGCGGGTGAGCTCGGCGAGGTCGGCGAGGGGGTCCACGGCCCCGGTGTTGGTGGTGCCGGCCGTGCCGACCAGCAGGAACGGCCGAAGGCCCGCGGCGCGGTCGTCGGCGATCATGTGTGCGGCGGCCTCGACGTCCATGCCTAGAGCCGGGGTGGTCGGCACCGTGCGCACGCTCTCGGGCGGGAGCCCCGCGACGGCGGCGGCCTTGGCGACGCAGTAATGCGTCTGCTCGGTGACGTACAGCCTCGCCCCGGCGAGGTCGAACCCGAGCCGGTGGTGCCGGGCGGTGACCACGGCCGACAGCGTGGCGAGGGAACCGCCGGTGGTGACGAGCCCGCCCGCGCCCTTCGGAAGGCCGAACAGCCCGCACAGCCAGGTCAGCACGCCCCGCTCCATGGCGACGAGCGCGGGCGCGAGCTGCGCCACGCCGGTGAACCGGTTGGCGATCTGCGACAGCATGTCCGCCACGGCGGAGGAGGCGAGGCCGCCGGCGGGGATATAGGCCAGGTAGCCGGGCCCGGCGGTGTCCACGCCGTGGCCCACGGCCTCGCGGAACGCCGCGAGCAGCGACGGCAGCGAGCCCGGTTCCTCACCCGGCGGGAGGGCCATCTCTTTGACCAGGGATTCGGCCGTGTCGAACTCCGAGGCCGGGGCCTCGGGGTAGCGCGTGACGAGGTCGGCGGCAAGCTCGACGGCCATGTGGCCGAACTCGCGGATGTCTACGGGCGGTAGTTCCAGGGGGTAGTGCCGGGAGTGGTGCGATGCCCGATATGTCATCCCATCAGGTTAGATGCTCGAATCTGGGTGGAGATGCTTCTGGGGAGATGCTTCTGGGATGTCGCCAACCCAAGGGAGCCTTAAATGAACCTTAGGTCGTAGCGCTCAATATCAACATTCATCGACACTGGCCGCCGTGACCTTCTTATCGGCGTTTCTCGCTGTATCTACTGGATTGTCCACTGGCCTCTCGGCCGCCCCCGAACCCCTCCCCTTCCCCGTTCCCCCCACCGCCGCAACCGCGACCGTCGAGCCCGCGCCGGGAACCCCCGCCTGGTGCCCCACCACGCCGAACCACCGCGTCGAATGCGGAACGGTGACACGTCCCCTCGTTGACGGCAAACCAGACCTGGGAAGCATCGACGTCGGCTACGCGCTGGTCCGCCGTACGGACGAGTCCAGACCGGCCGAGAACACGATCCTCGTCAACCCCGGAGGGCCGGGCAGCCAGGCCGTGGCGCTGATCGGGGTGTACACGTCCCTGCTCGGCCCTCTCACCATCGACCACGACATGCTGCTCATCGACCCCCGAGGCGTCGGCGTGTCCACCCCGGTGAGCTGCGGCGTCGGCGTCAAGGAGATGCACCTCGGCACCCGCGCCGACATGCGGCGCGCGATGGCCGACTGCGCAGACGCCCTCGGCCCCAAGGCCGAGGGCTACACGACCGCCGCGACCGCCGACGACTTCAACGCCGTACGGCAGAAGCTCGGCCTCGGCAAACTCTCCCTCGTGGGCCACTCGTACGGCACCTACCTCATGCCGGTCTACGCCGAACGCCACCCTGACACCGTGACGAGCATGGTGCTCTCCGCTGCCTACCCGGTCGACTTCGACTCCCTCGGGCGTCCCAGCGCGGAAGCCGTACGCGACACCTTCCGCAGGATCTGCGCACGTAGCCGCGCCTGCGACGGCGAGCGCGTGCTGCGCGACCTGCGCCGCGTCGCCGCCAAGCTCCGGGTGAAGCCTCTCGGCCTGCGGCTGACCGTCGACGGTCAGCCGCAGAGTGTCGAACTCAACGAAAGCCGGCTCGTCTCCCTCATCTACTCCCATGCCAGCGGCGGGGTCGGCGCGTTCCCCGACGAGACGCCGCTCATCGGCACATTGCCCGCCGCCATCCACCAAGCCGCCCGAGGCGACACGACACGGCTCGTCGAGGTCGTGACCGGCGCCTTCCAGCAGTTCGTGGACGTCTCGGCCGGGGCGGACCACGGCCTGGGCATCGCGGTGATGTGCAACGACTACCCCCGCCTGTGGTCGGTCGACGCGCCGCAGCCCCAACGGTGGCGGCAGTTCGCCCGAGGCATGGCCCAGGCCGAACCCTCGGAGTTTCACCCCTTCAGCCGAGAAGGGTTCGTGTACGGCCAGCTCGACGGGGCCGAAGTCTGCATCGAGTGGCCCAAGAACGGCACCGCCCGGCCGTACGTCTCCACCGGTGACCTCCCCGACGTGCCCACCCTGGTGCTCTCCGGCGACCTCGACGGCAACACCTCCGAACGCAACGGCCGTCTCGCCGCCGCCCAGTTCCGCAACGCCGACTACGTCACCGTGCCGAACGCCGGCCACGTGCCCGACCAGGAGGCCACCGGCTGCGCGAGCGGCATCGTGGCCCACTTCGTGCGCGAGGAGCGCGTGGGCGACACCTCCTGCCTTAAGGCCATCCCGCCCGTGAAGGTGGACCCCGTCGCCCGCTGACGCCTCGCCGCACCCCGCCGAGTCCGGCTCGGTGGGGGAGCGGTCGCTCACCGTACGGCGGCGCTCACCTCGCCGCCCCAACCGGCGGAGCCAGGTCGCCCGGGAGCGTCAGTCGATGATCTTCTTGCCGTCAGGGCCGACGACATGCCATTCCGCGCCGAAAGCGGTCTGCTTCTGGCCCTTCGTGTCGCCGGGTCTGGTGTCGCGGCTGAAGAGGTACAGCGGCTGGCCGTTGTAGGTGACCTGCTTCCGGCCTTTGCGGCGGGCCACGGTGCCGAGCATGTTCTTGTCGACACCCTGCCCGGCCTTGGGCTCCTCGGCCGTGAGGTAGGGCGGCCAGGCGTCGGCGCAGGCCTTGTAGCAGGTCGGGGTGCCGCCCGTGTCCTTGTCGAAGACGTAGAGCACACGGCCGCCCGGGGCGCTGAGGACCGTGCCGTACTTGGTCGTCTCCGTAGTGACCTCGGCATGCGCCGGCATCCCGGGCACCGCCGTGCCCGTAGGCCGCCCGCCCGTTGTGGAGGGCGAGGGCCTCTCCGTCGCCCCGCCGGTCGCGGGGGAGGCCGGTGGGGACACCTCACCGGTCGGCATCGCCGTCGACATCCCGGCGAGCTCCGTATCGACGCCGGTGCGGGTGTCGGCGCCGCCTCCGCAGGCGCTGAGCAGCATGGTCGCGGCGGCCAGCCCAACGGGCCAGATTCTCCGCATGCCCCCTCCTCTGTAGCGGGTCCGCCCATGGCGAGCGGATCGTTTGATCGAGAGGGGGTCGGGGTTATTGTTCCCCTTCCATGGTTTTTAAGCACGCCGCCGCTCCCGGAGTTGGGCACTTCCGTACGGTGCGAATTAGCAGATAGGCGGACGCCTCCCGGCAAAACCCCCGACCACCCACACCGAAGCCGCGTCCCCACCCTGGCGGGGCGCAGCCTTTCAGGTGGCTCAGCGGCGTCTCGGGGAGCCTCGGGGTGCGGGGGTATGGTGGGCTTTCGCAAGCCCCGGGTCCGCCTCTGCTCTGTATGCCGCCCGGGGCACGGCTTTTCTCGATCCCGGAGCCGTACGAATCCCGCCTCGAAAAAGCTCTTCGCTGTGCCGCAAGAGTAGATCCATACGATCAGCGCAAATGTACTGATCCTACAAAACCCCCTTAACCCTTTGGGGGTGGAAGCGCGATTGGTTTAGCGGTGGTGGGGGCGGTTGGTTGTGGTGCGTTTGCGGCAGATCAGGGTGATTTGCAAGGTGGCGCAGGCTTCGGCGGAGTCGCAGACGGAGACGGGGACGGGGACGGGGACGGGGAAGGTGCCGCGGGTGGTGGTGGAGCCGGTGATGAGGCCGCCGGCTTCGATGTGGATGCCGGGGGGCAGTGCGGTCGCGTCGTTCACGCCCCAGTGCGGACAACCCTGCGGCCGATCCCCTTCAGACAGGTGATGCGGCCCTGATCCTCTAGGAGCCGCAGCGCCTTGCGCATCGTAGGTCGGCTGCACTGGTACACCTGGGCGAGTTCCAGTTCACCGGGAAGGAACGAACCCAGGGCGTAGCTTCCGGCGGCGATCCGCCTCGACAGGTCTTCGTCGTCATTCGGTCGGGCTCCGTTTCGCTGCGGGTGGGAATGCGGCGGGGGTTCACTCTTCGCGCGGCGCGGTCGAGATCCCTGGCTCCTCGGCCGCCCACACGCTCCCTCCCGCCTGCGGGTCACATGCAGGTCCATTCCAATGCCTTGCCACCATTCCAGGGCAGCCCGCGATGAGGGAAACTAAAGGAACGCGATGAGGGAAGCCAGAGGAACGCGATAGGGGAAACTAGAGGAAAGTCGGTTCTCACTCCCGAGGTACCCGCCATGTCGAAGGTCCTAAGCGAACGACTTGCCCGTGAAAGGCTTTCGCGCGGGTGGTCGCAGAGGCAATTGGCCAGAAAGATCGCCGAGGCCGCCGCCGAAATGGGCATACCCATGCCCGAGCGGACATCTCTGGTGAAGTCGATAGGCAACTGGGAGCACGGGCGGCGCAGCCCGCGCGCCCCCTACCCGATGCTTCTCTCCCGTGCGTTCGGCATCGACTATGACGCCTTGTTCGGTGCCGCCCCGAAGCCGCCGCCGAGCAGTCCGGGCGACGTTCTTCGCCTTGATTGTGTCGAGAGTCGCTTCGCCGCGGACGATGACGATCGGCTCCGAAAGGATACTGTCGGGGCAAAAGCCTCAATGCTGGATGAGGATGAAGACATGGAGCGCAGACGACTCATGCGCGAAGCCGCCGCTGCCGCCGTCGGCGGTGCGGTGGCACCCGTGCTGGCCACTCTGACCGACGCGTGGCGGTCATCCGAACCCCGCATCCCTGGGGCGACCGTCTCGCAGGAGATGATCGACGACTGGGAAGACGCAGCCGATATCCATGTGAGGCGCGCGTATGTCGATGCGCCCGCCGTCGTGCTGGGAGGGCTCGCGGCCGACTTCGCCGGCATGGCTCCCCATCTCGCCCGCCAGCAGCCCGACGCGGTACGGCGAGACCTCGCCCACGCCGCCGCCCGGCACGCCGCACTGATCGCGGGAAAGTGGTTCGACCTGGGCCATCGCCGTGAGGCGCATCGCTGGTGGAAGAAGGCGCGCACCCTGAGCGAGCGAGCTGAGGATACGCTGCTGGCGGCGTGGCTGATCGGCTGGGAGGCGGCCTACCGGCGCCAGGATCCCGGTGAGGACCTCAACGCCGTGCTCGCCGTCGCGCAATTGGCACGTCGCCTGGCCGGAGACCGGCCCAGTCTGCCCCTCGTGGACAACTGCGGCGGTGAAGCGCAGATCCTTGCGATGCTGGGCCGTCACGATGAGGCCGTGGCCGCCTGGCGGGTGACCGAGGAGGTGTTCGACCGGCTTCCCTCCGGTGCCGCCGCTCCAGATCCCGGCTCAATGCACTATGCCCGTAGCGTGATCTACACCTTCGTTGGAGACGTCAAGCAGGCGACCGACGCACAGAGCAGCACCGAGGGCTTTTATCCGCCCGAGCATCGTACGGCGATACTCCTGGCATTCCACAACGCGGCTCTGCAGGCCCGCGCCAACCCTGCTCAAGGAGCACAGCAGGCGTTGCAGATCATGGAGAGACTACCCATCGAACGACGGGACACGCGAATGAAGGCGGCGGCTCGCATCGTGCTGAAAGTCGCCCCAGAGGAATCCCGTAATCTGCCCGCCGTACGCGAGTTGCGCGCGCTGACGGCCAACCGGTCGGCCTGAACCCCACTCAGTGCGCGGAACGGGCGGGCACATCAGGTGTAGGCCCGCCGGCTTGGGATGCCACGGTGATCTGGATGCCGACGGTCCTCGGCGGGATGTGGGCGGAGGCGCGGGCTGCCGCAGGGGCGGGGCCGTGCGCGTGTTCTGCCGCTCATTCCCGGGGTGGGCCCGGGGGAAGATCAAGGCAGCGCAGGGATGGCCTCAAGTGGCGGTGACTCTGTCGATGTCCGCTGGTCAGGGGCTCTCGGGGAGGGTGGCGAGGGCGGCGGCCACGTCGGCGAAGAGGTCGAGGGGCACGGGCAGGGTGGTGAGGGCGCCGTGCTGGGCGAGGCCTTGCAGGGCGGAGATGACGGCGACGGCGATGGCGTGGGCGTGTTCGGGGGTGCAGGGTGTGCCGTCGGGGCGGCGGCGGCCGGTGAGGGCTGCGGCGAGGGCGTCGGTCCGGGTTTGGGCGCGGGGGGCGAACTCACGGGTCAGTTCTTCGGAGCGGAACGCGTAGAGGGCGAGTTCGAGTTCGAGTAGGAGGGTCGCGCGGGACATGTGTGATCCGAGGGCGGTGCCGTACTGCTGTCCGTAGTCGCGCAGTGCGGTGGCCAGGTCGCGGTCGTCGGCGGCGGAGTGCGGGGTGGGCGGCTGGAAGGCGTCGGCGCCCTGTTCGACGAGGTCGGCCATGACGGCGGCGAGGAGGCCGTTCTTGCTTTTGAAGATCGAGTAGATGGCGCCTTTGGTCAGGTCGGCCTGGGCGGCGATGTCCTCCAGCAGTGAGCCGGTGGTGCCGTGCTGCGCGAGGTGGTCGGCCGCGGCGTCGAGGAGGCGCCTGCGGTTGCGGGCCTTGGTGGTGGCGCGGCGGCCCGGCTGCTCCCTTGTCGCTCCCATAGGCAACTGATACCTTGAGTATTGAAATACTTCAAGTATCAAATAGCCTGGAGGCCGGATGGATGCGCTGATCAAGGCCGCAGAACAGGTCGCGCCCATCGACAGATTCCCCACCGTCGACCAGATCAGGGCCCGCGCCGGGGCGCTGGCGGACGCGCATCCGGACATCGCCAGGTTCGACCAGGTGGGCGTGTCGACGAAGGGCGAGCCCATCGAGCGGCTGACGATCGGCGACGGCCCCATCCACGTGCTCGTGATCGGCATGCCCCACCCCAACGAGCCGATCGGCATGGCCACCATCGACCACCTGGCCACCCGCCTCTGCGCCGACGACGCCGTCCGCGAGGGCGTCACCTGGCACTTCCTCCCGTGTGTGGACCCGGATGGGACACGTCTCAACGAGGGCTGGTTCGCGGGGCCGTTCACCAGGGAGCATTACGCCCGGCACTTCTACCGGCCGGGCGCCGAGGCGCAGGTCGAGTGGACCTTCCCCTACGAGGGGGGCGGCCTGTCCTTGAACTCCCCGATGCCGGAGACTCGCGCGGTCATGAAGGCCATCGACGAGGCCAAGCCCGATCTGGTGGTGTCGCTGCACAACGGCGAGTTCGGCGGGGTCTTCTACTACGTCACGGACGACGCGCCCGAGTTCGCCGACGAGCTGCGGTCGGTGGCCGAACGTGTCGGCGTGCCCCTCTACCTCGGCGCCCCCGACGCTCCCGGCTCCCGCCCGGTCGGCGATGCGGTCTTCGTGCTTCCGTCCGCTGCCGAGATCGCCGCAGTGCTCACCGCGGAGGGCATCGATCCGGGCCTGCTGCTGTACGGCGGAAGCAGCATGGACTACACCCGCCGCGACGGCGGCGACGGCGACTCCCTCATCGTCGAACTGCCCTACTGGTCCGACGCGCGGGCGTGTGACCAGTCGGACTCCGGCCGCACCCACGGCGAGGTCGCCGCCGAGTCGGCGGTCGGCCATGCCGCCACTGTGGCGGCGCTCAGCGAGAGCTTCACCCGGCTCCGACCGCGTTTCGACGTCGATCCCGTGCTGCGTGACGCGTGCCAGGCGTTCCTCCACGTGCTGGGCACGATGGCCGTCGCGCCGCGGGAGGCCGACCCGCGTCCCGCGACCGTGGCCGAGGCGTTCACCAGCGCGGACTGGGTCCACGGCCTGCGGCTGCGTCTGACGGGCATGTATCTCCGCCTGCTCGCCGCCGTGCCGGCGCCCGGGCGGGGGGAGGGTGACGACATCGACGTCCGCACCGAACTGGACAGGGTCGAGAAGCTCTTCCAAGGCTGGTGTGCCGACGCCGAGGCCGCGGCGCCGAGTGTGCCTGTGCCTATTCACAAGCTTGTCGCCGTCCAGGCGGGTGCCACGGCCGCCGCGGTCGTCCGCCGTCTCAAGGCCGCAGGGCACGCCTGACCACGTCTGACCCCGGCGGCTCATCCACGGATTCTCCTCCGACGGTTTCTTCTTCGGCCATTCAGAGTTTCGCCGACCTGGCGACCCTGCAACCCTGCAACCCTGCGACTCGACGGCCTGGCGACTCGGCGACTAAGAAAACGGTTCTCAGTTTCGCAGAGTCGGGAACCAGCGGCGCGGATTTCACGACGAAATAGGTGGACATTCGCGCGGAGTCGGCGATTGAAGGAGAGAAAACCATGGGGGCACGGTGGATGACAGGGCGGCGGGCGATCTCGGGCGTTGATCCGAACGGTTCTCTGAGGTCTCATGCGCCTCCGTGCTTATGGCCCGGGGTCGCGGAGGAGCCAGGGCGCGCGGGCTAGTCGTCGGGGTGGGGATCCGCATCGTCTGCTGTGACAAGCAGACTCTCGTATTGGCCGGTGTGCGGGCCTTCCTCGCTCACGAACCCGACATGCACATCGTGAGGGAGACACAGGACATTCACGAGACGGTCAGACTCGCGCTCGACCTCAAACCCGACGTGATGCTTCTCGGCGCTCCCTCCCAGGACGTGGACCTGGTCGGGTTGGTGCAGAGGCTGCGCGGGGCGGGCGGTGACAACGCGCCGCAGGTGTTGATCATGGCCTCTCCCGAGGAGGAGGGAGGTCTGCTGTCCGCGCTTCGCGCTGGTGCCCGCGGGGTCATCGGCAAGGACACCTCCGCCTCGGACCTGAGCCGCGCCGTACGCGCAGTGGTGGGCGGGCAGGCGGCCTTGACGCCCACGATGGCGCGGCGCCTGCTCGACTGGGCCATGAGCGCGGCCCCGGCGACGGTCGACGTCCCGCCCGTGGCACGCGGGTTGACCGGCCGGGAGCGCGAGGTGATGGCGCTGGTCGCCAAGGGGCTGTCGGACAACGAGGTCGCCGTCACGTTGGGGCTTTCGAAGGCGACCATCCGGTCACACGTGCATCATCTCGCCACGAAACTCGGGTTGAGCGGACGGGCTCAGGTCATCGCTTTCGCCTATCGCTACGGCTTGGTCAACAGCGACGCCTCGGACGTGGAGGTGTGAGCGGGTCGTCGGTGTTTTGTTGAGCCGCCCGATCGGCCGTCGCTGTGGCGGATGTGACGAATGGGGTTCTTGTCGACTACTGGGATCGGGTGCGAGCGCCGTCCTTTGGGAGGTCGCAGCTCCGGTGCCGGCCCGGCGGTGAGGTCGGCGGTGGAAGGGGACTCCACATTACGTTGAACGAGACCGGGGCTTTTTCCACAATCAACGCGCCGATAGGGCGACATCACCACAAAGCCGCCGGTGAACTTAGTCAGATCGTGGATGACATCACATTTCCAGATAACTACTTTTGAAGCGCACAATGCACCTACTTTCAGGTCGAAAGGAGTATTGTCGTGATCAAGAAGGTTGTGAAGAAGAAGGTGGCGAAGCTGCTCGCGCCGCACAATCACCACACCTCGCTGGCGCCGAGCTTCACCTGGAAGAAGTAAGCATTACCCCGTACGTAGGCGTGGCCGCCGAAGAGTCGACGTCCGAGTCTTTGACCCTCCGCCGGCCTGCCGAGGCGACATGAAGCGGATCTGACCTGCTGATTTCGCCAGTGGAGGCCGCTCGAAAGAGCGGCCTCCACGCCGATCGAGCACTACCTGTGGATTCCCTTGAAGGGCAACGGTAAAAGACACCGGCCCAGACCGCCGGAGGTATCCGGCGGGAACGGTGTGCTTTTTTCATGTCCGCGGAAAGGTATCGGGAAAACCGCGTCCGGGGAAACCGTGTTCGGGGAAACCGCGTTCGGGAAGACCGCCCCAGAAAATGCAGTGCCCGAGAACGGGCGCCGGGCGGGGCGTGAATGTCGATGAGCTGGTCATGACAGGAAGGGAACGATATGACGGCGGGGCCGCGGCTTATCCATATCGAACTTCGCCCGCTCGGTGATGAAGCTACCCTCGCCACATCACCGTCGGGGGCCCTGTTCGAAATCGCCGCCCCGCTGGCGGCCGTCCAGGACCTGCTCAAACGGTGCGACGGCACGACGCCGGCGGACGAGCTCGTGGCCGGCACCGACGACCCCGACTCCTACGGGGAGTTGCTGGACCACCTGCGCGAAGCCGGCTGTCTCGCCGAGGGTCCGGGTGGTCCCGCCGCCGAGGACGAGGCGCACCGGCACCGCTTCGGCGGGGAAGCCGGCGGGCAGGCCGATGGGCAGGTCGGCGGGCAGGCCGGGCAGGTCGGCGGGCAGGCCGGTGGCGAGACCGGCGGGGTCCCGCTCGGCGAGACACCGCTGGTGGTGCTGGGCGACCGGCCGCTGGTCGACGTGGCCGTGGCGGCGCTTGAGGGGTTCACCTCGCCGACGATCGTGACGGGGGCCGAACTCGACGGAGTGCTGGCCGCACTCGACGGGCGCGCCCCCGTGCTCATGGTGCTCCGGGACCGCCTGGACGTGGAGCTCCTGGAGAAGGTGAACGACCTGTGCGCGGCGCGGGGGGTGCGCTGGGCCCAGTTCCACGTGGACCAGGGGAAGGGGTGGGCCGGCCCCGCCGTACAGCCCGGGTTCACCCCCGACTACCGGGACCTGCTCGATCGGCGTCTCACCGCCGCCGATCGGGAGGACCTGCATCGGGCGCTCACGGCCCCGGCGGCCTTCGGCGTACCGTATGTCCCGCCTCGGGCGGAGCTGCAGTGGATGATCACGTGCTTCACCGTCGACCTGGAACGCTGGGCCGGGGGCGCTCCGAGTCAGATGGCGTGGGGAGAGCTCGAACTCGACCCGGTGGCGTTGACCACGGTCCGTCACCCGCTGCTGCCGATGCCCGACCGGCCGGTGCATGACGACGGCTCGGTCTTCGGGGTGGAGGCGCTGATCGACGCCCGGACCGGGTTGATCACCGGGCTGCCGTCTTTCCCCCACCACGAGTCGATCCCGCGTGATCTGGTCACCGTGCAGAGCAACGTGGCCGACATGCGCCGGAAGTACACCTGGGCCAACAACGTGGTCTGCGGTGGCAGCAAGTTCGGCGATCCGGAGGTGGCGCGGCTGTCGGCGATCGGCGAGGCCGTCGAGAGATACTGCGGCAACTGCGTCACCGACAAGGTCGATGTCCGGGAGGCGTCCTACAACGAGCTGCTGGCGGCCGGGGAGCACGCCGTCGACCCCGACCAGCTCGTGCTGTACACCGACCGGCTCTACGACTCGCCCGGTTTCCCCTTCGTGCGCTTCGACCGCGACCTGCGCACCCATTGGGTGCTCGGCTCCTCGGTGACCGCCAAGAGGCCCGTCTGGGTGCCCGCCAGCATTGTCTACGTCAACTGGTACATGGACCAGTACGCCGCGGTGCCCCCCACCAACTACCTCTACTATCCGGGGATCGCCGCCGGGCCGAACCTCGACTGGGCGCTCGCCTCCGGCATCGAGGAGATCATCGAGCGTGACGCCACCATGATCTGGTGGATGAACCGGCACCCGCTGCCCGCCGTCGAGGTGACCGACGAGCTGGCGTCGCTGTGGGCGGGCAGGCCGCTTGAGCTGGGCCAGCGGGCGTGGCTCGTCCACCTGGACAACGAGTTCGACTTCCCGGTCATGGCGGGCGTCGTGGAGAACCGCCGCGAGGGGCTGCTCAACGTCGGGTTCGCCGCCAGGCCCGACCCGGTGGAGGCCGCCCGCAAGGCGTGGACGGAGGCCCTGACCCTGCAAGACGGCAGCCGCGACCTCGACGACCCCGACGGGTTGACGCGTACGGCGATGGCCGAAGGCTGGGTCAGCGCCCCGCTCCAGCCCTGGCGGGCCGACCGGCGGTATCTCGACAGCTACGCCGCCGACTTCCACGACGTGAACGACCTGATGTGCCAGCAGCAGGTCTTCCTCGACCCGCGCGCCGCCGACGTCGTACGGCCCTGGCTGGACACGCCCGTGACCCGGACCTTCGACGATCTCCCGCGCGTGGCCGAACGGTCGCTTTCGGCGTACCGCGACATCGTGGAGTCCCGGGGCTACGAGATCGTCTACGTGGAACTGACCACACAGGACGTGGCGAAGGCCGGCATGCGGGTGGTGCGGGTGCTGGTGCCCGGCCTCGTGCCCAACTTCCCCGCCGCGTTCCCCTTCCTCGGCCGCCGCCGCATCCAGGACGCCGCGGTACGGCTCGGCTGGCGTGACACCGCCCTTACCGAAGAGGAGTTGAACTACTTCCCGCTGCCGCACGCGTAATGCGCATATACCTGCGCCGCCACGCCGGGTGAGATCAACGATCACCCGGCGCGGCGGCGATAAATGCCATGCTTTGATCGTTCACTGCTCCCTTGCGAAAGGCCCCATGCGTATTTCCGATGGTGAATCTTTCACGACCTCGGGAACTCAAACGGCGCACAAAACGACCACCTGAGGTGTCTATCCGATGTTCCGGACACGTGAGGTGCGTGAGGTGGTGGTGCTGTGAGGAGGCACATCGAAGGGGCCGCACGGTGAGCCGCACGGTGAGCCGCCGGCGGAGTCGGCCAGGGGCGTCGCGCGTCCTGGCCGGCGTCGTCCTGCTCGCGGTTCTGGCGGCGGGGTGCGGGGGCGGAGCGGCGCCGGACAGGTCGGCCGCGTACGGCGGGCTGCGGCTGGCCGTGCCCGAACCCCGGGCGAGCGTCCAGCCGCGCGGGTTCGCCGGCTATTCGATCAGCAGCTATGGCGTGGGCGAACACCTGCTCAGGGCACGCCCCGACGGCACCGTCGAACCGTGGCTCGCGCAGTCCTACGAGCGGGTCGGCCCCACCGTCTGGCGGGTGCGCCTGCGCGGCGACGTGACCTTCCACAACGGCAGGCCCGTCGACGCCCCGGCCGTCGTCGCCGCGCTGCGCAGGCAGGTCGAGGCGGGCTACGGCAACGATGCGGTCGCCAAGGCGGAACTGAAGGCCGAGGGGCCGCTCACCGTCACGCTGACGACCGAGAAACCGAGCGGCGCGGTTCCGCGCGATCTCGCCTCGCTGCATCGCTATTACATGATCTACGATGCGGCGGCGGCCGAAAAAGCCGGGACCGACGAACAGAAACTCCTGGCCGCCGGAATATACACCGGACCATACAAACCGGTCTCGATAAATCAGCAGCAGATCACGGCCCGGCCGTACGACGGTTATTGGGGGCCCGAACCAGCGCTGCCGGAAATCCGCATCCTCAGCATCGGCGATCCGGAGGCGCGCCTGGCGGCGGTCCGCAGCGGCGAGGCCGACATCGCGCTGTCCCCTCCGGCGGAGTCGATCAGATCGATAGGCCGCGCGGGGGGCATCGTCTACCGCCGTGCCGAACTTGCGCAGCGGGCCGCCTACATGCAGCTCAACCTCAGGCGCCCGCCGTTCGACGACCTGGCCGCACGTCGGGCGTTTCTACTCGGCATCGACTACGCGCGGCTGTCGGCCGTCGCCGCCGGAGGGGGCGTCTTCGACCGGGCCGTGGGGCTGATGCCCGTGTCGCTTCCCTTCGGGGTGGAGACCCAGCGCACCGACGCGTCCGCCGCGGCGGCGCTGCTGCAGGAAGCGGGGTGGACGGCCGGCCCGGACGGTGTCCGAGTCAAGGACGGCACGCCGCTCCGCGTGCACTATCAGCACGAAGGCGGCTATCCCGAATACGAGGCCATCGGCGTCGTGCTGCGCGACATGCTCCGCCCGCTCGGGTTCGACGTCACCCTGGGCCGCATCGAGGACGCCTACGCGCCGGAGTCCTGGCCCGACACGTGGTCGGCCAGTGTCGTCGCGCTCTCGCTGGACGGGGCGAGCGTCGTCGACATGGTGTCCGGGTGGCTCGTCGGCGGAGGCGGCGCGAACTTCGGCGGCATCGCCGACGACCGCGTCGACGCTCTCGCGGCGCGACTCCAGGCGTCGCCGCTCGCGGACGCCCACGGCAGCCTGCGGGAACTCCAAAAGTTGATCGCCGACCGGGCGTACGCCGGGGTGCTGGCGTTCCGGCCCGTCGACGCCGTGGTGAACACCCGCTTCTCCGACTACCGGCCCGACCCTGGCTTCGTGTTCGTCGAGGCGGGGCTGACCGAGCGGCGGGGCGCGTGATGGGCGACCGCGAACGCGTCACGCTGTCGGTCGCGGACCCCCCGCCCGGCCCCACCCCGCCCTGCCCCACCCCGCCCTGCCCCACCCCGCCCTGCCCCACCCCGCCC
>NZ_FNCN01000058.1 GCF_900100605.1 Sinosporangium album
TACGCGGCGGCTTTTTTAAGGAACTCGTTTTCCGTCCGCAGTTCCCTGTTCTGGCGTTCGAGTTCGCGGAGGCGGGCTCTTTCGTCCACCGTCAGATCGGCTGCGGCGTTTGCTTCCTGCTGCTCCCGCCGGTAAGTGTTCACCCAATTGTGGAGGGTGTGGGAACTGATGCCGAGCTCACGCGCAACTTGAGCGACCGGGCGCGAGGTCTCGATGACTAGGCGTACGGCCTCTTCCCGGTACTCGGGCGAGAAGCTTTTTCTCTGTCGGGCCAAATCTCTTACCTTCCGGGTGACCCCCACTCTAGCGGGGGACCTGTCCGGAACCTTCGAGGCACCTCAACTTGGTGGCTGAGCTCGCGGCTCAGCCGTTGTGGACCGGTGGCCTTGCAGCCTAGAAGCAGGCCATCGAGGCTGTAGTCGGTGCGTCGACGTTGATGCTGTTGTCGCCACTCGCGATGATGGCATGGTCGATGTCGCGGATGACGGCGATCTCACATGCGATCTCGGATCAAAGTCACTACCGTCGTTCCAGTGATGACTGATGGCGTTTCGCTGGCACATAGCGCTTCCCATACTGGGCTGGACGAGGACGACCTGAAGTTGGTCGAAGGTCAATTCGGGCTTGGGGAGACAAGAAAGGTCACGTTCCTGCCCGAAGGGCTCATGAACCGCAACTGGCGCATTGATGCCGCCAACGGAGCGTATGCGCTCAAGCTCCTCCGCGATGTGTCCGCAGAAACGGCGTGTCGCAACGGCCTGGTGCTGACCGCATTGGCATCCGCTGGTTTACCCGTGTGCGCTCCCGTGGCGACTCGCGACGGGGACGTTCTACTCACGATCGGACCGAGGAGCTATCTGGTCTCTCCGTGGGCGGAAGGCGCCCACGTTGAGGGGACCGACCTTCCGCTCCACGAGGCCACGGACCTTGGTGCTCTGGTGGCGACAATCCATCGGGCCTTGGGGGACGCTGCCCGTGTTCCTCTCCCTCTGCCGGATGCTCGGCCGAGGGCGAAAGTGACCGGTCCGGATGAAGCGATCGGTAAGGCGGATCGACTGCTCGCCGTGATCGATGAGCTGGCCGAACCAGGTGAGTACGACGAATGCGCCAGGGAGCTTCTTTGGGAGCGCAAGGTCCTCATCGACAAACACCGGAGCTCGGCGCCGGCTGCGGGCGAGGCTGCGGGGCCTTTCGGCTGGACCCACGGCGACTTGCAGCATCGGAATGTGCTGCGATGCGACGGCAGGGTGACAGCGGTTCTGGATTGGGATCGGATCGGGGTCAGGCCGTTGGGAGAGGAAGTCGCGCGGACCGCGCAGGTTCAGTTCGGTGGTGAGCACGGGCGTCTTGACCTCGAACGGGTGGCCGCGTTCGTGGCCGGTTATCGATCGGTGACGCCGCTGTCGCGGGCCGATCTCGCGGACGCGGTGGAGCGGTTGTGGTGGAAGCGCATGTCCGACTACTGGATCTTCGAGTTCCACTACGACCGGGGCGATCACGGCCCTGACTCGTTGATGGCCGTCAGCGAGGAGCTCCTGGCGTGGTGGACCGATCGGCGGGACGATGTGGAAGAGGCGTTCTCTGCTGGAGCCTGATCCCCTTGCATGCCCGAGGCAGCCGGATCACAGTTCGATCATCGTTCGGATGCCTCGGCGAGCGGAGGCGTGGCCGAACGCCTCATTGACCCGCTCCAAGGGCCACCGCGAGGTGGCCAGGTCATCGGCGACCAGTCTTCCGGAGATGACCATACGAATGTAGGCGGGGATGTCCTGGAGAGAACGGACCTCGCCCATGACGGAGCCTGCCATGCGTCGGCCATGTCTCAGCAGTGCTGCGGGAAGGCGGATCTCGCCGCCCGGCGGCATCATGCCGACGACGATGGCATGCCCGCCGGGGGCGAGCGCCGCGAACGCCGTCTCAGCCAGATGCGGCTGGCCAACGGCCTCGATAGCGATGTCGACGCCTTGGCCGCCAGCCGCGTCCAGGATGGCCGGGAGCAGGTCGGCATTGGCCGGGTCAATCGTATGGGTCGCGCCAAGACGCATGGCGGCGTCCCTGCGGTGCGGTTCGAGGTCGGCGGCGATGATGCGTGTGGCGCCCGCGATGCCGGCTGCTTGGCTCGCGCCGAGACCGACGCCACCGCATCCGATGATGAGAACGGTCTGGCCTGGCCGCAGGTTCGCGGTGTTGAAGACGGTTGCCGCGCCAGTGGTCAGGCAGCAGCCGAGCAGGGCTGCAGCTTCGAAGGACACATCATCAGGAATCTGGATGAGCCCGGTGGCGTCAACGAGCATCATCTCGGCAAATGCGGATACGCCCAGGTACTGGCGGAACGGTTGCCCGTTGATCTGAAGTCGGCTGCGCTGGCGTTGCTTGCCAGAGGCGTCGCTGCAGTAGACCATCCGCCCCGAGAGGCAGGATCCGCACCGCCCACACGGCATTTGATCGCACACCAGTACGCGGTCACCAGCCTGGAACGTGGTAACCCCTTCCCCTACCTGTTCGACGATTCCACTGGCTTCATGGCCCAGGATCGTGGGCATCGGATAGGGGAAGCGGCCGGAGGCGAAGTGCAGATCTGTACCGCATATGCCGACGCTGGAGGTGCGTACCAGAACCTCGCCGTGCTCGGGTTCGCGAAGCTGGACCTCTCGAACGGTCATTGGTTCGCCGGGTTCGTATTGAACTGCAGCACGCATGCTGATGAGAGGCATCAGGTTCCCTTCATTCCGGAGCTGAGGAGGGACTGGAGTGTTGCCGCGAGGGTCGCGGCCACTTGCTCCATGTAATCGGGAGACGGCACGTCGGGGACCTTGAGAAGGATCGTTTGCCTTCGGAACCGCTGGTAGTTGGGGAAGTCGTGCTTGCCCGGAGGCATCCACCGCCCGCGCATGTGAGGCCAGTAGCGCTCGATCAGGCGGGGCTCAGTCATCAGCGGCGAGGTCAGCCAGTCGGCGTACAGTGCTCGAACGGGAAGGCCCGCTGCCTTGCATGCGGCGAAGAACGACGCGGGGTCGCTCACACGGATCTGTACGGTGAACGGGGTTCCGTACCAGCCACGTACTGTGTCGTCCGACACAGGTACTGGGGCGAGGGGAAGGTCCGCTTCAGTGATCAGCTGAGTGAGGTGGGCCAGGTTGGTTTCGGAGTTCCTCATCCGGTCCGGCAGGGAGCGCAGTTGCACTCGGGCGATCACGGCGGCTAGGGCGGGCATTCGGAATTTGTAGGAGGCTGCGGCTTCGGTCAGAGGCACCAGCTCTGGATCGGTGAGCTCCTCTTCGAGCCGGAACGGGTGGTGCCCTAGCGTCATGGCCCGTTGATAGATCCCGGGATCAGAGGTCGTGAGGACTCCTCCCTCGCCCCCGGAGACCGCCTTGGACTCCTGGAGGCTGAAACAGCCGGCCACGCCCCAGGAGCCGATGGAACGCCCCCGGTAGACGGCCCCGTGAGCGTGAGAGCAATCCTCGACGACTGGGACGGGGAGATCGGCGAATCGCTCCATCGAGGCGGGAACACCCCATGCGTGGGTTGCCAGCACGGCCGAGCAGTTCGACGGGTTGATACCGGCGGGGTCGAGGTTCGGTGAGTCCGCTGAGATGTCGGAGAAGAGGGGGAAGCTGCCTGCGTGAAAGGCTGCGTTGATCGCGGAAATCCACGTCATCGGGGACATGGCTACGCCCTGGTCGGGCGTGACGCCGACGGCGTGAAGGGCGCCGTGCAGCGACGCCGTGCCGGAGTTGAACGACAGGGCGTGGGTGGTGCCGGTCAGGGCGGCGAATGCATCCTCGATTGCTGTGACGGCAGGGCCGCGGCCGATTTCAGATAGGGAGCCAGACCTTATGAGCGCGGTCACCGCGCTGACCTCGTCGTCGCCGTACTTGGGGTGTTTGGGGAAGGGGATGGTTACCCGCTGAGTGGCCACTACGTTGGCACCACTCTTGAAGGAACCTGGTGCTTGGCCGCATCCTCAGGAGTTCGATGGAGGTGCCGACCGTCGGCTCCCGAGGGGAGGGGGCAGGAGAGCCAGAACACCTCCAGGTCCTGCTCGCCACTGACGGCGACGATGTCGTGCTCGACCCCTGCCGGTGTGTAAACGATGTCGCCGGGCTGAACCTGATGGACGGTATCGCCGATGACAAAGGTCCCGGCCCCTGAGGCTACGAACCAGAATTCGTCGAAGTCATGGTAGTGCCGGTCGAACCTGCTAGTGCCGGTGGCCCGGAGCCGGAAGCGCCCGGCTGAGTGGACCGGGCAGCCGGGTGGCCGGTTCGCGGCGTTGAGCTTTTCGTTGGAAGCGGTGCGGATCAGCGTCATCGAGAGTTCCTCACAGGAGGTGACGGGGCAGGACGGTTGGGGTCTCGGTATTGATCGCCTGAAGGTCGGCGGTCAGGTGGTCGGCGAGGCGACAGGCCATCTGATGCTCGTTACGGCCGGCGTGGAAGAGCAGGAGCCGGGTAGCGATCCGGGCACGGTGCAGGGTCAGCGCCCACATCTGGTCGAGGCTGGGGCAGTTGGCGAAGTAGCCGCTCAGGAGAGCCTTAGAGATCTCTGCGTGCTCGCGGAGGATGAATCCGGCGATGTCCGCGAGGGGATCTCCGCCTCGGGCACTTTCCAGGTCGATGAAACCGCTGATCGCCCCGTTCCCAGGGGTGAAGAAGATATGTCGTGCGGCGCAGTCCCCCAACAGCAATCGGGGACCCGTGTCGTGCAGGCGCCACAGATTTCTGGAAACGATGTGAACAGCGGAGGAGGCCAGCTCGCCTAGGCAGCCAGAGCGTGCTGCTGTCTCCGGTCCTGACTGGATCGACGCGAGAAGCGATGAGTATGGAGCGGTACCGGAGGGAGTGAGCCTCCCATACCCGTGGACGGAGATGCTGTGGGCGATGCGTAGAAGAACTCCGGCGTCCCTGGCTGCATGGAGTACAGCGGACTGTGGCCTCGAAAAAGAGGTGTCGAAACGCTCAGGGGAGCCGGTGAGCGGCACACCTGCGCACCGGGACTCGACGCTGATCGAATCGTCACACCAGATCACCTGCGGCACAGGTATCCCGTGGTCGGCGAGGGACCGGCCAGCCCAGGCGGCGGTCTCATACCTTGATCCAGGACGAAGCGGAGCTTTCACTATGAGATGGCAGCCCTCGACTGTTCGAGCTGCGAACACAAGATTGTCCGCTCCGTTTGTGTACGGCATCAGACCGGCATGGTCCAGTCTGATGCCCTCCCCAGTGATCTTCTCTAGGAGCCGGTCGGCGACGCTCGCGTGTGTCAACCCCATGGCCGCACCTGCCGTACCTCGACGGGCCTACCGGTGCTGATCGAGAGTTGCGCCGCGTCGAGCAGGGCAGCGGAACCGAGCCCGTCAGGCAGTGGAGGGCCTCCGTACACGGCGTCGATCATCGCGGTGATGCGGGGGCCATGGCCCTCGGACGGAGTGCGGAGATGGACGGCGGACGGCTGATCGGGAGATCTGTCGTAGAAGATCTCCACGGTGTCCAGGCCTCCCCAGCGGCATCCGGCCTTCGGTGTATCGACTCGCCAGTGCCCATCGGCGCTGGTCTTATGGCCCAGGCCGCTGAAGCCGCCCTGAAAGTTGAACACAGAATCATCGGAGTAGCGGACTGTGACAGATGCACTCGTGCAGTGGCCTTCTGGGCGAGGAAGCGGTGTCTCCCTGCAGATGAGTGAGGTGGGGTCGGCATGGATGATCTGTCCGATCTGATCGAAGGCGTGCACGGCCAGATCTTGGAGAGCGGGGTAGGGAAGGCGGGGGCGAAAGCCCGGAGCAGGCAAATGTACGAACATGTCCGCGCTGACCACGTAGGGACCCGGGCCAAGGCCGTGGATGAGGTCGCGTACTTCCAGGAACCTTGCATCATGGCCTCGGTTGTTCATCACGCCGAGCACTAGGCCCGCGGATCTCGCCAGCTGGGTGAGCTCCTGGGCTTCGTCGAGGCAGAGCGCGAGTGGTTTCTCAGTGAAGACGTGGAGTCGGTGTTCCAATGCCATGCGGGTGTAGTGGGCGTGGGAGTCCGTGGGTGTCAGGTTGACAATGATCTTTGCCTGGACGGCGTCGAGTGCTGCGTCCAGGTTCGGGAACCACGGCACATGGGCGAGGCCGCACTTCTCCGCGATCCGGATAGCCGTGTCCGGGAAGCCATCGACCAGGGCGGCGACGGTGATACGCGGGTCGGCGGACAGGGTACGGATCCAACGGCCAGAGATCAGTCCACATCCCAAGATGATCGTGTTCACCGACTGCCGCCCAAGTAGGGCTCAAGCAGCTGGCATGCCTGATCGAGGACCTGAGCGGCGGGCAGAGCTGCGGAGAGGGGCAGGCAGACGGGGGCTATCGGGTTCCGGAAATGGGCGCAAAAGGCGCGGGCGAAGACCGGGTCGTAGTAGAGGGAGGGCATGTCCGTGCGGGTTCGTGCACGCTCAGTCAGCACCTCGTGATCAGCGATCAGAAGTAATGTCACGTGAGGTACCATCGCCAGGCCTTTGTTGATCTGCTGGTTGACGAGGGTACGGGCGCGACTGCCGGTGTTCAGGCCTTTCATGGCGCCGACTGCGCGCAGGTGGGCCAGTAGCGTGTCAACCGTTCGGTCGAGAACAATTCGCCGCCTCGTCGCAAGCGCCTCCTGAGCATGGCGAAGCCGTACCTTCTCGATCTCCAGATGGACGGCGAGGGCGCTGAGCTGCTCGGCTTCGCTGGTCACGTGAGGGACTGGAAGCATGGAGGGGGCCGGTGCCGAATGGTAGTAGCACGGCACAACGCTGATGTTGCCGAGCCGATCGGCCAAGCCAGACGCCAGGGTGCTCTTGCCGGTGCACGACACGCCTTCAAGTCCGATGATCACGTCGCGGCCTCCCGACGTCGGTGAGCTTTCGGAGCTGGTGCCGTAGTGGACGCGGGGTGATGGCCTCGAACGGCGTCCATGATCGCGAGCCAGGGGCCGACACTGCGTACGAAGTAGGCGATGAGCAGCTCGGCCGAGTCCTGGCCGAGCTGCCAGGCTGAGGGCTCTCCCGGGCGGGAACACGTGACAAGGGCCATTGGGACGAGCGTCGCGAGGGCAAGCCCGGACCATGCGGCTGCCCTGAGCTTTCGGCCGGATCTGGGAGCGACGCCGGCGATCGCGGCCACCACTGTCAGGGGAGAGGCGGCCAGCCAGGCGGCGGCGCGATAGGCGGCGACTCCGGTGAGGACGGCCAGGTGTCCGTGCGAACTCGTTTCGCCCGATGCTGTTCGCAGGACGGCTGGGTAATCGAGATAGGAGCAGAACCAGCGGCGTCCTTGGGCGACGACTTCGGCGAGGGAGTCAGGTGCGGGTACGGCCGTTACTTTGGCCAGGCTTTGAGTGGTGATGCCGTGCAGCGTGAGAGCTACTCCAGTAGGCACGTCGTCTAGCACAGTGCTCTCAGGCAGTCCGCCGAGGTCGGCGAAGACATCGTGCCGCATGAACAGGCCATGTCCGACAGGCTGCGACAAGCCCGCACGCAACCGTGCCCGCCATCCCGGGCGGTCGGCTGAAAACTGGTAGCGACGCGCATAAGGAATCTCGCGGCGAAGAGTCCATAGGGTCTGCAGCAGCGCCGAACCGCGGACCAGTGTCGCGGTGGTGGTTCGGGGTGTGAGATGGATCGCGTGCTGCTGGATGATGGTCGGTCCGCCGTCTCGATGGGACGTGAGTAGCGAGTAGGTGGCGGTCAGCAGTTCGGGCTCAGGGCGGGAATCGACGTCGTAGATCGCGATGTAGCCCGTCGCGGGGAGTGATTGTGCTGCGTAGTTGATTTGCGCGGCCTTGCGGCCGAGGCCCGGGTACGTCAAGTGGTGGATTTGCGCTGGGCCGCCTTCGGCCATGAGCTGGTTGACGACGTCGCGGGTGAGCGGCGCTTGAGCGATGATCTCTGCCGCGACGTCGCGGTTCAGATGTCCGTTTGCCGCTGCTCGCGCTTGCTTGAGGGCAGTGAGCGCGCACCTGGATAACTGTGGGAATGCAGCCGAGTTGAGTCGGCGAGCGGAGCAGAGCGCGGCAATGAGGAGGTCGCGATCATGCTCCTCGCGGGCGGTGGACACGATGGTGAGGCTCATGCCGGGAAAGCTCGATAGGATTTGCCGCCACCAGTCCAGTGCCGCTCTGACATGCTCCTGTTCGCGAAGGACGGGGAGGATGACATGCACCTCTGGCGGTTGAACACCGGTGGAATGGTCATCCATGGGACTGTCGGCGTCGCGGAGCCATGCGAGCGTCCGAATGAGCTGCCAGTTCCCGAGGGTGTGCCTGGCCACCAAGGTCGCGGCTGATAGCCAGGCGATGGCGCGTGCGGCTTTACCAGGATTCATCGGACTCCGCCTTCAGCACGGATCGCAGCATTTTTCGATAGGTAATTCGGAGTGGGCAGAGTGGGTAGTCGTCGTTCCAGGGTTTCGCCGGCCCCGCGAAGTGCAGGATGGCTGCGCTCGGCTCGTCGGCCAAGAGCGTGGCCAGTGGTGAGTAGGGCTCGGCATCGTCGTGTCGGTAGCCAGGCTGGATGGCGAGCGCGGAGATGCCGAAGGTGTTCCACTTGCGATCCAGCCGCAGCCACCGGTCCTCGGCGGCGACGTTCAGCGCGTCTTGATCCCACAGCAGCACGTCGTCGGGGTGCTCGGCGAGGAATCGGCGGGCTTTCGTGAATAGGCCTTGCCGCTCGCACGCGGGCAGGTCTAGGAGCATGACTCCGGAGTTGAAGTAATCCCTACCGCGTGGCAGCCCCAGCTCCGCCCAGCCCGGCAGTGCGATTCCCGTGCCGATGACAGGATTCTGGGGGTCCCGGACCGCGCCCAGGGCAGCCCCGTTCAAGGGGGTCAGGAGGAGTGGCCGCAGGTCCCTTAGCGCCAGGGTGTCGGCGTCCACGTAGAGGACCTTCTCGTGCTGGCTGACGGCCTCCCCGATCTGCAGCCGCAGATAGACCGCCTTGGAAACCCATCCTGAGACCGGTCCAGAGGGAGAGGTCCGCACCTGGAGCAGTTCGAGGTCCAGCCCGAGCCGGTGTCCGTGACGCTGTAACACCTTTCGGCTATGGGCGGACAAGCCCTCGTGCATCACCAGAAGGCGTACATCGGGAGTGACCATGGCCAGTGACTGCAAGAGCACTGACAAAGGCCGGACGTAGCCATCGTCGACGCAGCACACAATCGGCGGGAGCAGTTGATTCATCACGTGACCCCCACGGGCTGATGGAGATGCCAATGCAGGGTCCGGGAGAGACCGTCATGCAGATCTACCCTCGGCGCCCAGCCCAGTACCTGAGCTGCTCGCGTGATGTCGGGACGGCGACGCCGCGGATCGTCGGCGGGAAGGTCGACGAACTCGATCGGCGAAGGTGATCCGCACAGGTCGCGGATCAGTTTCGCCAGCTCCAGAACGGTAACTTCGTTCGTCGCGCCGATGTTGACCGGCTCGGCGAAGCCCGACGTGAGCAGTCGGATAAGTCCATCGACGGTGTCGTCCACATAGCACAGGGAACGGGTTTGGGTCCCGTTGCCGGCGATCGTGAGAGGTTGGCGGGCGCGGGCTTGCCGGATGAAGGTCGGAACCACTCTGCTGTCACCGTCGGACATCCGAGGTCCGTAGGTGTTGAAGATCCGGGCGACGGCGACTCGCTGCCCCGCTCGCCCGGCCTGTGCGGTCACCGCTTCAGCGAACCGCTTGGCCTCGTCGTAGACGCTTCGCGGGCCGATCGGATTGACGTTTCCCAGGTAGGACTCCTTCTGCGGGTGTTCCATCGGGTCGCCGTATACCTCGGACGTGGAGGCCAGCAGGAATGTCGCGTTCTTCTGCTGGGCGGTCTTCGTCATGTTCAGCGTGCCCAGCGCTCCGGCACGCAGGGTGGCCTGCGGCATCGCCAGATAGTCCCGCGGAGCGGCAGGTGAGGCCAGATGCATGATGGCGTCGATCGTGCCTGCTATACGGCGGGGCATGGTGACGTCATGGAGCAGGAACGTAAAGGAGCGCTGATCGATCAGCGAGGAGAGGTTGCTGAGTCGGCCGGTCGACAGGTTGTCGGCGCCGAGCACACACGCGCCCGATCTGATCAACGATTCGCATAGGTGTGATCCGAGGAAGCCCGCAGCTCCGGTCACCAGAATGCGGGCGCCGTCGAGGTCATGACCGTTCACCGGGACCCCCTGCTGCGATCGCCGAAAGCGTCGACCCACAAGGCGGCAATGGACCCCCTTCGAGTTGAGGGCACGTCGTAGAAACCAGGTGCGTGACGTTGGCTTGCGAGGAGTGCGGCGGCTGCGATCATTTCGGCCTTGATGAGATGGATCGCCGCCCCTACGGCCGAGGTGTGTAGGAAGTTCACGGCATTGCCGTTGCCGAGGAGGAAGATGGAGCTCTCGGGTCCGGTGCTGATCCGCGCGACGCCCGGGATCAGTTCGTGCAAGGCGTGACTGCCCTTGGGGTTACTCAGATCGGGCAGGTCGAACTCGTCGTCTCCGGAGGTAGCCCCGGCTAGAAAGGCCCCGTTGCGCATGAGGGACAGGTGTTTCGTGCCCAGGGCTCGATTGCCCGTCGCTGAGAACACCAGGTCGGCGCTGGACAGAGCCTCAGCCAGGCTTGCTGATCCGTAGCCAACCGCGATGGCCTGGGCCTGGCGCACAGGATCGGTGTCCACGACGAGAACTCGCACGTGCCGCTCATGGAGCGCGGAGGCGATACCTGCCCCGATTTTCCCGTAACCGAGCACACACGCTCGGCGGCCTTGAAGAACCTCGCCGAGGTGTCGTAGCAGGGTCTCGACCGAGAAGACGATCGCTTCACCGACCAGCCGATCCTCCGCCTCCTTCAACGGGCTGCGGGCCACGCTGTAGATGGGGCACGGCACCGTGGGCAGCGCTTCATAGCGGCGATGCCCGTTCTCGGTATCCTCGACTACGCCGACAATGAGGCCGGGGAGGGCCACGCACAGCTCGCCGAGCGCTGGGGCGAAGTAGCCGCCCACGTCCAAGAGCACGACTCGGCGGCCTGCAGTGCGCTCGGTCACATAGCCGATCAGCCATTCGGGGTCGGCGCACCGGGCCCGGTCGAGTGGGTCACAGCGATAGTTTCCGACGATCCCATCCAGGACTCGCCGATCTGCGGATTTGGGCTTCGGCAGTACGGCAGCGATCTGCGCCGTGTGCTCAAGGGCGGACAGGAAGTCCATCTGGCCGGGCAACAGATGGGTGATGACCAGAGACGATGCGTCAGTGGTCGGCAAGCGTGAGGCCAGCCGCGAGAAGAAGCCAGCCGCCGGAGTAGACATCAAGGCGCTGCCATCGCCATCGGCCAGAAAGGTCTCTCGCGCCGCTGGCAGGTGGTTATCTGCCGATTGCCCGTGGCCGTGAGGCAGATGGAGCTGGGATGTGTGCATCGGCCGCCTTCCGTAGACAGGACTCAGGCTCTGTCTTGGACGGTAGGACGGCTATTGGCTTCACTTCCGGAACCTGGTTCCGGGGTAGGAACCAGGTTCCGGGTTCCGCAGGTCAGTTGATCTGGAGAAGGTGCGCTATCTGGGCGAGCGCTGTGGGGGCGTCTTCGAACAGCACTCCGGCCATGCCGAGACGTTCTGCTGGTGGCAGGTTGTGTGCGGTGTCGTCGACGAATACGCAGGCTGATGGCGGAAGGCCCATCTTGTCGGACGTGAACCGGTAGATCTCCTCATCAGGCTTGCTGAGCCGGACTTGATCGGAAATGACGACAGCATCGAACCTGTCCTCCAAGTCATATCCGGCATAGGGGTCGTAACTGCCGGTTCCCCATGAGTTCGACAAGACTGCGGTGGCGATTCCCTTCCTACGTGCTCGGGCGACCATCTCCAAGACCTCCTCGCAGGGTTGGAGGTCGGCGAGGATCCGGCCCAGCAGACCAGCGGCGTCTACGCCGAGGAGACGTGCAAGAGTCGCCTCGAACTCCTTCTGAGGCAGGCGCCCGTCTTCGACGCCGGTCAGTGCGGTACGCCCCTCTGCTGTACGGCGAAGCACATGCCCAACGGCATCGTCGCCAAGGCCCTCCCGGACGCTGAAATCGCGCAGCGCGCCGTAGAAGTCCGTTGTGATCACTCCGCCGAAATCCAGAATCAGCCCGCGATACACCTGCACCACGCCTCCGGTTATGAGATCGCCTTCAATTCGATGAGTTTCTCACCGAGCCGCCGGACGGTTGGGGTTCGAGTCGGCCGGACGGTGGTGAAGAGCCTCGCCACCCGTTTCAAGCTATCGGCATGCCGGGTCTCCATGATGATCTTCAGTGCATCCATGGCCTGCTCGGCGCCATCGTCGATCTTCCTGTCCTGGACGTACGCCTCGGCAAGATCGATATGCGCGGTGCAGCGATGCTTGCGCAACGCAGGGTCCAGGCGTCCGAGCGCGGCGAGCAACTCGTTCTGTGCCTCGGCATATCGGCCCAGACGCATCAGGCCGCCCCCGCGATAGGCGGTCAGCTTGTCAGCGTTGAACAGCCCGATCCCCAGCCATTCCACAGCGGCGGCATCCCGCTCCAAGTGAGAAGCCGCCTCATCCAGAAGCCGTTCACATTCGTGACCCTCACCGGAGGAGGCGTGCATCTCTGATGCGACGGCCGAAAGCCAGCCATGGGTGATCGGGTGCATTCCTCGTTCAGCCACATCGAGCGCACCGCAGGCGAAACCGAGGCCGGCCCTGCGGTCGCCGCTGTAGGCGGCATGGAAGGCTCGGCACCCGAGTGCGAACGCCAGCAACTCCGGATCCTCGATCTGCTGGCCAGCCCGCGCCGCGATCGCAAGGTACTGCCGGGAGGAGTCGAAATCGCCCAAGTCCAGCATCAGCATGGTGCCGACAAGCGCGCCCATCTGGCCGATCATGGATACGACTCGGTCACGATGCGCCCCGGCGTCCGGTGCGAGTTCGAGGAGCACATTGAGGGTGCCGTACGCCGGTCCGATCAGCGAGAACGCCGACGAGGACCGATAGGCCCGGCGGTAGCCGAGCGTCACCTGTTCCAGCCCCTCCAATGTCTCCGAATCCAGACGATGCCTTCCAGAACTAACCGATTGGAGCCGGTCACTCAAATCGCGGACCTGCACCGGATGGCTGCGGAGCAGGTCGAGCATGCTCATGACGGAAGCGGCGGCCTGCCCGAAGAACCACCGGCGTTTCACCTCGTCCCACATCTCCCAGTCCGGTGGATTGATCAGCAAGTGCATCAGCTTCAGAGCCTGCCCCTGCTCGGACGGTTCATTCTCACGCTCTGTGCGAGCATCCAGAGCGATCAAGTGCTTCAGCGGGACACGCAGCAGATCTGAGATCGTTTGAGCAAGGGTGAGACTATCCAGGCGGATCACGCCAGTCTCTACTTTCGACACCCAGCTCTCGCTTCGCCCGATCCGAGCGCCGAACTCCAACTGCGAGAACCCCCTACGACGTCGCGACTCCGCCACACGGCGTCCGACCAAGATGTCGACCTCGTTCATGGCGCACCCGCCATCTTGAGTTTGATCCGCCATCCGACCTTGCCTCGCAGAATCGAAGCTAGTGCATTGACGACGTCGTAGCCATGGACGGTTGAGTTCCTGGAAGTTTCGTCGAAAGCCGACATCCGTACGGCCCGCTGGAGAGGTTCAAAGGCGTGAGTTGGGACGGGTGGAAGTCCAGTCCTGTCCTGGCGGACGACCTGCGCAGGGGGGCGATGGTGTCCACCGAATGCTCCGACCGGGCCTGCCCAAGGAGGCCAACCAAGGCGCAGGCGCTTTCTCAACCCCGATCACAGGCACCCTCCGGGCTCCCCTCCCGGATGGCGATGGGTCGGACCCGCCAATGGGATTCACAGCCCGAGCCAAGGGAACCTGTGAGAAGGTGCTTGCGACTTCGCATGGCAGGGGCACGACCGAGGGAGCTGTCGTGGTGGTTTCTGATGTCTACTTTCTCGCCTTGCATGAGCCGTATCGGTCTGCGCAGCATCCCGTGCCGATCAATGCCGTGATCGTGCACGCCCGCACTCTGTTGCATCCGGCGCTGCCACAACCGGACGGGTCGCTCATGTACCGCTGCCTGACCGAGTTCCCCGACCGCTGTCCGGGGTGCGTCGTGCCGCTGTCGACCCTGACGTTCGAGCTCGACGGCGGACGGAACTGGTCCGAGATCGGCGACTGGGAGCAGGTCGTCGAGCACACGGTAAGGCTGGCACGCACCGGCCGTTGCGACGCCATGCCGCTCGGACTGCCGGACGTAACGGCCGCGCTGCTGGCCAACGGCCCCACCACCGCCGTCCGCTTCGGTGGGAGGGCACCCGTCGACCCGGCCGAACGGCAGCGGCACCTGGACGACCTCGCCGCGCTGGTGAAGCAGGCCGCCCGCCAGGGCGCCTTCTGGCCGGGCGACGACCTCGTGCCCGTCCCGGCACTTCCCGAGGCGCTGCCGTATCAACCACACCGCGCGGGCCGGGCCGGGTTCCGCTTCTCTTGGCAGGAATGAAGCTCATCGGGACCGGAATTCTCATCCCCGGGTGAGGAGGCATTCGCCTCGTCTCGTCGCTGGAGCTGAACTGGTCGCGGCCTTCGGGAACTGATCTCTCACCTGGCCCCCAGCAGGGCGGCGGCTGTACACCCTGCCCGGCAAGTGCATGCGCACGTTGTGCACCCGGCCGGATCATCAACACCCCGGCCCGGCAGTGGCGAGAAAGCCCAGGTCAGCCCGACCCTCATTGGTAATGAGGGTCGGGCGGGGCAGTGCTGGACAGCCGTCGGCGAGGGCCTGGCGGCGGTCGCCCAGGCCATGGGCTTCGTCGGGGGCGAGGCAGCGCAGCGCCGGAGGTCGTAGCGCGCCACGTACACAGCTGCACATCAATGACTATCGGGCCACCAGGGGTTCTGACCTGCGAAAACTCTGAATGGCACACGATTCGTGTGCTATTCCGGTTCGAGGCGAAGCGCTTGCGCTGTGGAAGCGCTGGCCGGTGTCGTAGGTCGGCATACTGCGGTGAGGGGCCACGACCGCTCAGACGACCCCCGCTCTCTCAGGGTTCCCGCTATCCGTGTTCCAGCCGCGCACGCACGGCGTCGCTTCCCATCCCCTCCTCACGACATGGGACGGAAGCGGCGAGCAGCGAGATCTCCGATGTGTACGGCAACGACACCCGGATCAACGAGGAGCGTATGTTCCACATGGTCGCGGTCGACCTCGCCAAGGCGTGGGACTACATCAGTCACCTTTTGCGACTGTGTGATGACTCTGGGGTTCAGATCCGCGAAGTGGATGTGAACCTCGACGACGGCCGCAGATACAGGTCGTCGCCGAGGCGGGCCTCAACCGGCTCGTGGTCCTCGACAAGGGAAGGGGGTGGTGACAGCAACCCCCGACGACCGGGCAACTACCACCCAGGTCACCGACTTCTTCGAGGTGGAGCGATGGACCGTCGACAAGGCGATGACCCGTCGCAGGGCGGAGTTCGAAGGGGCCTTCCACCTTGAACGTGGACACCGTTTCTCACGCAGCGGCGGTCAGCCTACCTGCGGTCCGCTCATAGTCGATCGGGCTCACATGGCCCAGACGGGAATGCCTTCTCCGGGTGTTGTACCTGGTGATCCACCGGAACACGGCCAGACGCGCCTCACGCGCCGAGCCCCAACCGGGAGCACCCTGAAGGGTCTCGCGTTTGAGAGTCGCGTTCAACGACTCGGCGGCGCTGTTGTCCGCACTCGAACCCACCGCGCCACGCGAGCGCACGACCCCGAGACGCCGGCACGCCCGCTCGAACTCCTCTGAGCAGTACTGCGCCCCGTTGTCGCTGTGGAAGACCGCCCCCTCCAGTCTGCCGCCCCTGGTGCGGGCCGCCGCCTCCAGCGCGTCGACGACGAGCCCGGTGCGCATGCGGTCGGCGATCGACCAGCCCGCCAACCGGCGCGAGTGCAGGTCCATCACCGTCGCCAGGTACAGGAAGCGGCCCGACCCGACAGGAAGATACGTGATGTCGCCCGCATACCTCCGGTTCGGCGCCGGAGCGGTGAAGTCACGCCTGAGCA
>NZ_FNCN01000072.1 GCF_900100605.1 Sinosporangium album
CTGAGGAGCGTAGGGAGCGAAGCGACCACAGCGACGAGGGAAGACACCGGGTCAAGAGCCCCCTCGCCGCGACGCGAAGCGTCGCCATCGAACACAGTGCCCTACGATTGTCGCCTTGAAGACGGCATCCAGACCGGGAGATCTCATGGACGCGCGCACCACCTGGCCCGCGCTGTTGTCGGCCCTGCTCTCCGGCGAGCACCTCACCGCCGACGAGACCGCGTGGGCGCTGAAAGAGATCATGTCGGGGGCCGCGACACACGCCCAGATCGCCGCTTTCGCGGTCGCGCTGCGCGCCAAGGGCGAGACGGTCGCGGAGGTGACCGGGCTCGCCCGCACGATGCTGGAGCTGGCCACGCCGCTGAGGGTGCCGGGCCCGGTGCTCGACGTCGTCGGCACGGGCGGCGACCGGGCCCACACGGTCAATGTCTCGACCATGGCCGCGATCGTGGCCGCGGCCGCGGGCGCGCGTGTGGTCAAGCACGGCAACCGCGCCGCCTCTTCCACGTGCGGGGCCGCCGACGTGCTCGAACACCTCGGTGTGCGCCTCGACCTGTCGCCGGAGGCGACCGCCAGGGTGGCCGAGGAGGCGGGCATCGCCTTCTGCTTCGCGCCGGTCTACCATCCGGCGCTGCGCTTCGCCGGGCCGGTGCGCAAGGAGATCGGCGTGCCGACCTTCTTCAACTTCTTGGGCCCGCTCACCAACCCTGCGAGGCCCTCCGCTCAGGCCATCGGCGTCTACGACGCGCGCCTGCTGCCGGTCGTGGCCGGGGTGTTCGCCGAGCGCGGGGTGTCGGCCCTGGTGTTCCGGGGCGACGACGGGCTCGACGAGCTGACGATCGCGACGACGTCGACCGTGTGGGTCGTGCACGACGGCAGTGCCACCCAGACCACCTTCGACCCGGCCGTGCTCGGCGTCCCGAGGTCCAGCGCCGACGCGCTGCGCGGCGGCGACGTCGCGTTCAACGCCAAGGCGGTGCACGACACCTTGGGCGGGGCGACGGGCCCGGTGCGTGACGCCGTGCTCCTCAACGCCGCCGCGGCCCTTGTCGCGCTGGCGGGCAACGGCGACGACCTCGACGCCGCGATGATCGACGCCTATGCCCGCGCCGCGCTCGCCGTCGACTCCGGTGCCGCCGCCGCGACCCTCGACCGCTGGGTCACCGTCAGCGCCGCCCAGAGCTGACCCACCACCCAAAGCCGACCCGCCCCTGAAGGCCGACCCGCCGCCCGGGGGCCGACCCGCTCCTGGGAAGAGGCCGTCCCATGGGAGAGGCCGCCCTCGGTGAGGGCGGCCTCAGCCGTACGCGGAGCCTGGCAGCGTCGCGCGGGTGGCCCCTGTCAGAGCTTCTCGGTGTCGAAGGCCAGGGAGACCGCGCTGCCCTTGACCCAGCGGTGCCAGGACATCTGCCACTGACCCCAGCCGTTGAAGGGCTCCAGTTGGCGGGGTGAGCCGACGACGTCGATGGGGTCGCCGCGCAGGGTGTTCTTCATGAACCAGCGGGCGTTCTCCGGGCCGACGTTGACGCAGCCGTGGCTGACGTTGGAGTTGCCCTGGGAGCCGACCGACCACGGGGCGCCGTGGACGTACTCCCCGCTGTTGGAGATGCGCACATTGCTGTAGACGGTCTGACGGTAGTAGCCGGGGCAGCCGGGCCCGCAGCCGACGGTGGAGGAGTCCATGATGACGACGGGCTCCATCGACATGGCGACGTGCTTGCCGTTGGTCGTGTAGTACTTCCAGGTGCCGCCTCGTCCCGCGCTGATGGGGAAGTTCTTGATCACCTCTCCGTCGCGGCGCACCTTCATCATGTGCGTGTCGGTGTTGACGACGCTCATCTGGGAGCGCCCGACCTTGAACTCGTGGGTGAAGTCCTGGGTGGCGTAGCGCCCCGTGTCGACCTCGACGCCGTTGAGCTGCCCGATGAGCTTGACCTTGGTGTGGCTCGGCCAGTAGTCGCGGGGGCGGAAATGCACGGTTTTCCCGTCGACCCAGTGCCAGGCTCCCTCGATGGCCTTGGACGTGACGACGCGGAGGTTGCGTTCGACGTCGACCCGGTTCGTGATCTCCTTGTCGAAGGTGATCATGATGGGCATGCCGACGCCGACCAACTCACCCTTCTGCGGGGTGATGTCCTTGATCCCGACGGCGGCGGTGGACTGGACGGTGGTGAACGCCGTCTCAACCTTCGTCTGCTTGCCGTCCGGGTTGGTGGCGGTGGCGCTGACCGTGTAGGTCGTGCCCGGCGACATGCTGCGGCTGCTGCGCCACTTGGTGCGGTCGGCGCTGAGGACGCCTTTCATCACCGTGCCCCGGCCGGCTGCGCCGCCGCCCGCGCGGACCGTCACCGCCGACAGGGCGCCTCCCTGGGCCGCGACGAGGACGGTGGTGTCGGGGGCCACGTTCTTGGCTTTGCCGTACGGCAGGACGTTGATGACGGCGTCCGCGGCGGCCTTGTCCTGTGTGGCGGGCTCGTCGGAGCCGCCGACGGCGCAGGAGGCCACCAGGGCCATGGCGAGCAGACCTGTGCTGTGGAGCGCTCCACGAATCGAGTGACTCCCCTGAAAACCCACCGGAATCCCCCCGTCACACCACCGATCTTCCCTTTCGGAGTTATTACCCGGAGCTCCACCTCAGGCACATCAGACACACCAAGCGAACGGCAAAGAACATGAAAAGCGGGAGTCCCAAAAGGGACACCCGCTCCATATGCAGGGTCATGCCACGTTCTCGTACCTGCCGGGATGATCCATAAACAACGAGGCTCCCCCAGATTTCCGGGGGAGCCTCGACGCTCAGGCGGGGTGGCTCAGTGCGAGAAGTTGCCCCGGTAGTACTGGAACACGAACCCGATCATCGACATGATGACGGCGAAGACGCCGATCATGAACAGCCACCAGCCGATGACGAACCCGAAGAAGGTGAGCGCGGTGGCGAGGCAGACGAACAGCGGCCACCAGCTGTGCGGCGGGAAGAAGCCGAGCTCGCCCGCGCCGTCGCTGATCTCGCCCTGCTTGTCGTCCTCCGGCTGGTCGCCGATGCGGCGGGCCGTGAACATCAGGTAGTAGCCCACCATGAAGGCGAACCCGGTGGAGATCGCCATCGCCGTGGTGCCTACGGGCTCACGCGACCAGAACCAGTAGACGATGTCCGCGGCGGCGAAGAAGATGCCGCAGAGAAGGAAGAGCCATCCCTGGACCTTCATGATTCCTGACCCTTCAGCTCACGCTTGGCGGACACGTGGGGGTAGTGCAGGTCGAAAGCCGGACGCTCGGACCTGATACGCGGCAGCGACGTGAAGTTGTGCCGCGGCGGCGGGCACGAGGTCGCCCATTCGAGCGAGCCGCCGAAGCCCCAGGGGTCGTCGACCGTGACCTTCGGTGCGTTACGCCAGGTGGTCCAGACGTTGTAGAAGAAGAACAGCGTGGACGCGCCCAGGATGAACGAACCGATCGAGGAGATCATGTTGAGGTCGGTGAAGCCGTCGACCGCACTGTAGTCGGCGTAGCGGCGCGGGAAGCCGATGACGCCGAGCCAGTGCTGCACCAGGAACGTGGCGTGGAAGCCGATGAACAGCGCCCAGAAGTGCCACTTGCCCAGCTTGTCGTTGAGCATCTTGCCGGTGAACTTCGGCCACCAGAAGTAGAAGCCGGCGAACATCGCGAACACCACGGTGCCGAACACCACGTAGTGGAAGTGGGCGACGACGAAGTAGGTGTCGCTGATGTGGAAGTCGAGCGGCGGCGACGCCAGGATGACGCCGGTGAGGCCACCGAGCAGGAAGGTGATCAGGAAGCCCACCGAGAACAGCATCGGTGACTCGAAGCTGAGATGCCCTCGCCACATCGTGCCGATCCAGTTGAAGAACTTCACGCCGGTCGGCACGGCGATGAGGAACGTCATGAAGGAGAAGAACGGTAGGAGCACCTGGCCCGTCGGGAACATGTGGTGCGCCCACACGGTGATCGACAGACCGGCGATGGCGATGGTCGCGCCGACCAGGCCGATGTAGCCGAACAGCGGCTTGCGGCTGAACACCGGGAGGATCTCGGTCACGATGCCGAAGAACGGCAGGGCGATGATGTAGACCTCGGGGTGGCCGAAGAACCAGAACAGGTGCTGCCAGAGCATCGCACCACCGGTCTCGGGGGCGAAGATCTGCGTGCCGAGCTTCCGGTCGGCCTCAAGGGCGAGCAGCGCGGCGGCGAGCACCGGGAAGGCCAGCAGCACCAGGATCGAGGTGAGCAGGATGTTCCAGGTGAACATCGGCATGCGGAACATGGTCATGCCGGGGGCGCGCATGCAGATGATCGTGGTGATGAAGTTGACCGCGCCGAGGATCGTGCCGAGACCCGACATGGCGAGACCCATGATCCATAGGTCGCCTCCGATGCCCGGCGAGCTGATCGCGTTGGACAGCGGCGTGTAGGCGAACCAGCCGAAGCTGGCGGCGCCGTTCGGGGTGAAGAAGCCCGAGACGGCGATGATGCTGCCGAACAGGTAGAGCCAGTAGCTCACCATGTTGAGACGCGGGAACGCCACGTCGGGGGCGCCGATCTGGAGCGGCATCAGCTCGTTGGCGAACCCGGCGAACAGCGGGGTCGCGAACATCAGCAGCATGATCGTGCCGTGCATGGTGAAGAGCTGGTTGAACTGCTCGTTGCTCGTCACCTGCAGGCCGGGCTGGGCGAGCTCGACCCGCATGATCAGCGCCATGATGCCGCCGATCAGGAAGAACACGAAGGACGTGATGAGGTAGAGATGCCCGATGATCTTGTGGTCCGTCGACGACAGCCACTTCGCCAGCACGTTGCCGCGGCGGGTGGGGCGGGGACCGCCGACGGTCTGGGTCACCGGGTGGTCGATGGCGGTCACTGGGCCCTCCCAGCCTGGCCGGCGATGTACGCGTCGTACTCGGCCTGCGACACGAGCTTCACCGAGAACAGCATGCGGCTGTGGTCGACACCGCAGAGCTCGGCGCAGCGGCCGGCGTAGACGCCTGGCTTGTCAAGTGTGGTGATCTCGAACTTGTTGTTCTTGTTGATGTTGCCCGGGATCACGTCGCGCTTGAAGAGGAACGCCGGCACCCAGAAGGAGTGGATGACGTCGGGCGAGTGGAGCTCGAACAGCACCTTCTTGTTGACCGGCAGCACGAGCTGCGGGCCCTTGCGGTAGTCGCTCACCGGCATGCCCACGACTTCGGCCTTCTTGTCCTGGTAGGACGTGGTGAAGCGCCAGCTCCACTGGAACGCCTCCACCTTGACCGTCAGGTCGGGCGTGTTCGACACCTTGGTGAGGACCTCTTGGTCGCGCGCCGTGAAGTAGAAGAACACCGACACCATGATGATCGGGACCACTGTGTAGAGGATCTCGATCGGCAGGTTGTAGCGCACCTGCGGCGGCAGCTCGTCCTTGCTGTTCTTCTTCTTGCGGTGGAAGATGCACGCCCACAGGATCAGAGCGGTGACGACGACACCCGTGGCGATGGCGGCGATCCAGGAGCCGTTCCAGAGATTCTGGACGACTTCGGCTTGGGTGGTGATGCCCTCCGGCATGCCACCTCGGGACCACTCGTCAAGAGCCTGGTTGCTGCAGCCCGTCGCGGACACCACCAGCAGCGCCAGAGCGGCCGCGCGTGGCACCCTGCGCCGGGCCAACGGACGCCGTACAGCACGGCGGGTCGGACTCACGGATCGTCTACCCCACAGATTGAAAGCCCAAGGCTCGTGCCTGGGCGGTCGTTTCGATATTCACGCTTTGGTGGGGACACATTAGCGCGGACCGGTGCCGCCCCTGTTCTCAGCCCCCGTTAGTGTCGGCGTGTGGCGTACTTCGACGCGGCGTCGACCGAGCCGCTCCACCCGCAGGCCCGACAGGCGCTCATCGCGGCCCTTGACGTCGGCTGGTCCGACCCCGCCAGGCTCTACGGCACCGCCCGCCGAGCCCGTCTACTCCTCGATCAGGCGCGTGCCGAGATCGCCGAAGTGCTCGGGGCGCGGCCCGACGAGGTGTCCTTCACCACATCCGGCACCCAGGCCGTGCACCTCGGCCTCCTCGGCGCCCTCCAAGGGCGCCGGCGGGCCGGGCGGCGGCTGGTGACCGGCGCCGTCGAGCATTCGAGCGTACTGCACGCCGCCGGCACCCACGAGAGGGACGGCGGCGCGGTGCACACTGTCGGCGTGAGCCGTACGGGGGCTGTGGACCTCGCGGAGTTCGAGGAGGCGGTGTCGGTGCCGGGCACGGCGCTCGCGTGCCTGCAGACGGCCAACCATGAGGTCGGCACCCTGCAGCCGGTCGCGGGGGCGATCGACGCCTGCCGCAAGGCGGGGGTGCCGCTCATGGTGGACGCGGCGCAGACCGCGGGGCGGCTCGCCGTACCGGCCGGGTGGTCGGTGCTGACGGCCAGTGCGCACAAGTGGGGCGGCCCCGCGGGAGTGGGGGTGCTCGCCGTACGCAAGGGGACGCGCTGGCGCTCCCCGCTGCCCGAGGACGAGCGCGAGGCGCGGCGGGTGCCCGGCTTCGAGAACGTGCCGGCCGTCGTCGCCGCCGCGGCGGCCCTGCGGGCCATGGTCTCCGAGGCCAACTCCGAGATGGCCAGGCTGTCGATGCTGATCGACCGGCTGCGCACCACCATCCCCGCGGTCGTGCCCGACGTCGAGGTCATCGGCGACCCGGTCGAGAGGGCGCCGCACATCATGACCTTCTCGTGCCTGTACGTCGAGGGCGAGGCCCTGCTGACCGCGTTGGACGCCCTGGGTTTCGCGGTTTCCTCGGGAAGTTCATGCACGGCGAGTACTCTTCGTCCATCGCACGTTTTGGAGGCGATGGGAGTGCTCACGCATGGAAATGTGCGGATCTCCCTGCCGAGGGGTGTGGCCGCGGCCGAGGTCGACCGGTTCCTGGCCGTCCTGCCCGATGTGGTGCGGCGGATTCGCGAAGACGCTGGAGTGAGATGAGCAACCCGAGGGAAACGGCGCCCCAGCCCTCGCTGACGATCGACGCGCTGGGTAAAAAGTGCCCCATCCCGATCATCATGCTCGCCGAGCAGATCAACCAGGTCCCCATGAACGCGGTCGTGGCGGTGCTGGCGGACGATCCCGCGGCCTTCACCGACGTGCCGGCGTGGTGCAGGCTGAAGTCCCACCACCATGTGGGCAGCTATGAGCTGCCTGAGGGCGGCTGGGCGATCCACGTCCGGCGAAACTACTGAGCCGACTACTGAGCCCCTCCGAGCATGGGTATTAAGCCATAGTTCATCTCATTCAGGGGGAATCACGATGAGCCATGGAAAGACCCACCAAACCGCCCGAGACCTCATGAGCTCCGGCGCCCGCTGCGTCGAGGCGCACGAGACTCTCGACCGGGCCTCGCAGATGATGCGGGACATGGAGGTCGGCGCACTGCCCATCTGCGGCAGCGACGACCGGCTCAAAGGGATCATCACCGATCGCGACATCGTGATCAAATGCGTGGCCGCCGGTAAGGACCCGGCCAAGGTCACCGCGGGCGACCTCGCCGGCGGACTCGTCTGGGTGGACGCCGACGCCAGCGTGGAAGAGGCGCTCTCGATCATGGAGCAGCACCAGATACGCCGGCTCCCCGTCATCGAGAACCACCGGATCGTCGGCATGATCAGCGAGGCCGACCTGGCCAAACACCTGGCAGACGACAAGCTCGCGCACTTCGTGCACAAGATCTACGCCGGGGTGTGACCGGCACACAGCTCCCGCCGTACCGACAGATCGGTACGGCGGGAGCTGTGCTTATGGCGACGCTGTGCTTATTGCGACACTGCGTGTCGCGGCGAGCGGGCTCTTAACCCGATGTCTTCCCTCGTCACTCCGGTCGCTACGCTCCCTACGCTCCTCAGTCCAGACACCGGCGCCCGCTCGCACTCCCAAAGCGGCCAGAAACCCAGAACG
>NZ_FNCN01000097.1 GCF_900100605.1 Sinosporangium album
GGCGCCCCAAGCTGGGCGACGAAACACCCGGTCCAGTCATCGAGAATGCTCGGGTCGATCCGGCTTTCACGTTCCTCGCCAAGGCCGATCAGGTAGGCCGATCGCGGGGGACGACCCTGCCGGCTACCGAATTGCGGGCCAGTGCTCCGGCCTTCAGGCCAGGGGTGAAGGCCCGCGCGGGAGGGCCGCCAGGCCCGAGCGTGCCCTAGGCGGGCCGGTTCTGCTGCTCGATGTACTGGCGCAAGACCGTGAGCGGCGCCCCGCCGACGCTCCCGGCGAAGTAGGAGCCCGACCACAGCTTGTTCGCCCGGTAGCAATGGCGGGCCAGTTCGGGGAACTCCTGGCGCATCCTGCGGGAGGACACGCCCTTCAAGGAGTTGACCAGCTTGGACAGGGCGATCTTGGGCGGGAAGTTCACCAGCAGGTGAACGTGGCTGCTCCCGCCGTTGAACTCGCGCAGCTCGGTCTCGAAGCCGGCGCACACGTCTCGCATGATCTCTTCCAGGCGTTCCAGGTGGCTGCCCGTGAATACCCGATGCCGGAACTTGGTCACGAAAACCAAATGGGCGTGCAGGACGAAAACGCAGTGCCTACCGGTTCTGATGTCTCCATACTCAGCCATAAACCAATGGTAGGATCTTGGTGTGCAGCTCCGGTACAACTTCCGCCTCTACCCGTCGCAGGGTCAGCGTCAAGCGCTGGCACGGGCGTTCGGGTGCGCGCGGACGGTGTTCAACGACGGGCTGCGCCTGCGGCAGGACGCCCGCGAACAAGGCTTGCCCTACGTCTCGGACGGGGAGTTGTCCAAGCGGGTCATCACCGAGGCGAAGAAGACACCGGACCGTGCATGGCTCGGCGAGGTGTCCGCCGTGGTCCTTCAGCAGGCGCTCGCGGACCTGAACACCGCGTATCGCAACTTCTTCGCCTCGATCTCCGGGAAGCGGAAGGGGCGCAAGGTCACCGCACCCCGGTTCCGGTCGCGGAAGGATTCCCAGCAAGCAATCCGGTTCACCAAGAACGCCCGGTTCGCGGTCACGCCGGGCGGGAAGCTGCGCCTGCCGAAGATCGGGGACGTTCCGGTTCGCTGGT
>NZ_FNCN01000059.1 GCF_900100605.1 Sinosporangium album
GGCTCGAACAGGTCGGCGCGGCGCGTTCTGTCGGCAGCAGGGGCGACTCGTATGACAATGCGGCAGCTGAGTCCCTGAACAGTCTCTACAAGAAGGAGCTCATCGACTTCAATGGCGGCTGGAAAGGCGTCATGGACGTGACTATCGCCACGATGGAATGGGTTGCCTGGTACAATTCTGAACGGTTACATTCTTACTGTGGGAACGTCCCTCCGGCCGAGTATGAGGAGACGTTCAACCGATCGATCGCCAGCACTGACCTGGCGGCCGAGAACCAAGCGATCTAGCCTCCAACTTCACCGGGGCGGCCCAGGAGATCCACTTCGCCGCTATTGGCCAATCAACCGAGAACTGCCTGTGTTGTTCAAGCCGCCGAGTCGTGATCGCGCGGCGGCGTTGCTCGGGGCAGCTTATGCGACGGGGTTGGCGTGGTGCGCGCTGGCGGGTGTGACGCCGCCCACACGGGGGTTCGTTTCCGCGTCGGCGGTGGCTCAGTCCCTGGTCCACGAGCGGGACGACCCTCGGCCGGATGTGTCAGGAGTCACAGGAGAACACTGGTAACCCACCATGCACAGAATGACACTCTTTCCCTCTACTCCTCGTAATTCATTTGCATCATGGACTTAATTGAATTGTGATCTCACAATCAGGAAATGGTCCTTCGAGGGGCCTGCGGCTGACGTAAGGAATGGTCCCGATGGGCCATGTCGCCGAAAGGCCCCCAGCCGTAACCTCGAAGAGGGTGTGGGGCTGCGGGAGGAAGGACGACGCGGTGGGGCACGACGAGCTTGACTCGCGGGTCCACGATCGTGTCGCGTTGGATGAGATCGACCTCATCGCCGAGGTGCTCAGCGCCGTTGCGATCAGCGAAAGGCGGCTGACCTTGGAGGAACTCGACAACGCGCTCGGATTGCGGACCACGGCGAGATGCTGATGGACCATCGGACCATTGGGTCCCGGACCCTCGAAAAGGCCGGGACCCCAAGATCTACCACATAGTCCCAGCCAGCGCTGTGACTAGTTAGCTAGTCAGATCGTTTCTCCGGGACCATGTCCCTTTGGGTGATACGAATCCCCCGACCTAGTCCAGGTCCGGGCTACTCCCCACATGGGCTCATGAACCAACCCGACGCGTTATGAACCAACCCGATGCCTCATGGACCGGCGCGGCGCCCCATGAGTCGGCCCGGTCTCATGAACGCACCAACCGGGCGATGGCGGCGGATGCCTCCTTGACCTTGGCCTCTGCCTCGGGCCCGCCGGTATTAATGGCCTCCGCCACACAATGGCCGATGTGGTCTTCCAGAAGTCCGAGCGCGACGGCCTGCAATGCCCGGGTCGCCGCGGAGACCTGCGTAAGAACATCGATGCAGTAGGAATCGTCTTCCACCATGCGCTGCAGGCCCCTGATCTGGCCCTCGATCCGGCGGAGCCGTGTGAGATAAGCCTGCTTGTCGGCGCTGTACCCATGCATGCCCACCACGGTACCCGCTACCCCTATGCGGGACCGCGCCCGCGCAGGTCCGCGATAGTCGTCTCCCACTGTTCGGCGACCACGTGCGCGGTGTGGCGCATCGCGGTCGAGAGCGCGCCGGCGGCCAGGGACCTGCGGCGGCGTTCGTCGTCGATCAGCGCGAGCAGCGCGAGAGCATACGCCTCGGCTTCGCCCCCGCCTTCCGGCACGAGCACACCGTTATATCCAGTGACGAGGAAATCGCCGGGCCCCCGCTGACTGTCGAAGCCGACAACGGGCACACCGCAGCCCAGCGCCTCGATGACCGACATGCCGGGCACCTCGGTGCGCGACGTCGTGGCCACGATCGAGGCTTTGGCGAACTCCCCGGACAGATCCGGGGTCGTGCCCATGAAGTAGACGTGGTTGTGGAGGTTCAGGTCGGCGACCATGTGGCGGAGGCGCTTCTCTTCGGGGCCTCCGCCGTACAGCCGCAGCCGCCAGTCGGGGCGTTTGCCCACCACGATCGCGAATGCGCGTACGAGCCGGTCGTAGGCCTTGGCCGGCACCCACCGGCCGCCCGCGGCGATGATGCGGTTGTCCATCCGGGATCTCGGCCAGGGTCCGGCGGGTAGGGCGTCGGGGATGAGGTGGATCTGGCCGGGGTCGCCGGTCAGGGTGCGCCACTCGGCGAGCCCGCTTTCGGTGGCGGTCACGACCGCGTCCAGACGGGGATAGAACTTCCGGATGGGACCGGGGACGGGGGGACGAGCCCATTCTCGGGCGATACGGGTGATCTCACGGGGGGCGTAGCGCGCCGCGTGTACCGCGAGACCGGGCCGCGTGGTGATGAGCACATCCGAGCGTAAGCCGCGCAGCATCCGCCACAGCGCGACATCCGCACGAACCTGCCCCGTCGGGAACAGATGGCGCACCCCCGGCCGCGCGTCGAACAGCCACCGCAGGGCGACCTTGGGCCCCACCGGGAAGAACGGCTTCTCCCGCTGGCGCTTCACGCTGATCACTTCGATGTCGTGGCGTTTGGACAGCTCGGTGGCGAGATTGAGTGTCGAGCGGATATCGCCGCGCATGCCGTACGCCGAAGGCACCAGCAGCGAGATCTTCACCTGTTCACCTCAAGGCGCAGCTCATCGTCGTCGGTGTATACGGGCTGGATGGCGACCCCGTCGACGTGGGCCGCGGGATACTGCAGGCGGCGCCCCTTGCCATCGACGTCGTCCAGTCTGGCGCTGAAGCGCAGCGGATCGGACAGCCCCTCGACCGCGAGGGTGGGGTGCCAGGTGCCCGAGTGGGCGTCGACCATGTCGCACAGGGAGACCTGGGCGTGGAACCGCACCCCCTGTACGGTGGCCGTCGTGGCCAACGTCCCGAGCGGCCGGTCACGCGTGAGCGTGAGCCTGGCCGTGTGGCGCATGTCGTCGTCGTCGATCCCGGTGTAGGCGAGCTGGCCGGTCACCTCGAACCGCCCCTCGCGGAACCAGACCGCGCGCACCTCCGCGGTCGGCTCCACTTCCGTGATCTTGATTGCGAGGTAGCCGCCCTGGGTGCGGTAGGCCCGGTAGGCGAGTGCGCGCCTGCTCAGCGTGTATGCCTCAAGATGGTCGAGCGAGAAGCCGGGATCGACGCTTTTCATGCGAACGAGCCGATCGCCGAGGCCGAGGTAGGCGTCCCACCGGCCGGGCGTGAGCGCCAGCGGGGCCAGCGAGACGGCGAACCCCACGTCGCGCAGCTCGGCGCCCGGGGCGCCGAGCCGTACGCGCCGCTCGACCGCCTCGGTGCGGTGACGCAGCACCAGCTCGGCGCCTTCGGCCACAGGGTCGTCGAGGGAGACCCGGAGCGAAAGGACGTCTGCCAAGGTGACCTCGGCATCGGTGACGACCAAGCGCATCCCGTGAGCTCCCTCCCCGCCGTGTGAGCCGCGCGACGTTGAGGTTACCGTGATTCTCCTGTTATGCGAAAGAAAGGTTTCCCGCTGAAGATCGCTTTCTTTCAAACTTCACTGGAAGTCAGATAATTTCGACGAATTCCGTTAAGCCACGGGGGCCGATCAGACCTTCTGCCCCTTCACCGACTTGATCAGCAACTGGGCCACGTCCACGACTTCCAGCGTCTCCTTGGCCTCGCCGCTGTTCTTCTTCTCGTTGATGGCGTCACCCAGCATGACCAGGCAGAACGGGCAGGCCGTGGAAACGGTGTCGGGATCGGTGGTGAGCGCCTCGTCGACCCGTTCGGTATTGATGCGCTTGCCGATCCGCTCTTCCATCCACATGCGCGCGCCGCCCGCGCCGCAGCAGAAGCCGCGGTCCTTGCAGCGGTGCATCTCCTGCGTCTGGACACCGGGCACCTTGGCCATGATGTCGCGCGGCTGCGCGTAAACCTTGTTGTGGCGGCCGAGGAAGCACGGGTCGTGGTAGGTGATCTTCTCCTCGATCGGGGTGATCGGGGTCAGCAGGCCCTCGTCGACGAGCTTGGACAGTAGCTGCGTGTGGTGCACGACCTCATAGGTGCCGCCGAGCGCGGGGTATTCGTTGGCCAGCGTGTTGAAGCAGTGCGGGCAGGTGGCGACGATCTTCTTGACGCCGGCCTCGTTCAGGGTCTCGATGTTCTGCTGGGCCAGCATGGTGAACAGGAACTCCATGCCGAGGCGGCGGGCCGGGTCACCGGTGCACGCCTCCATCGGCCCGAGCACGCCGAACTTCACGCCGGCGATGTGGAGCAGTTCGGCGACGGCCTTGGTGGTTTTCTTCGCGCGGTCCTCCAGTGCGCCGGCGCAGCCCACCCAGAACAGGTATTCGAGGTCCTCGGGCATTTTCTCGTCGACGATCGGGACTTCGAAGTCGAGTTCTTCGATCCACTCGGCCCGCTTCATCTCGGACATGCCCCACGGGTTGCCCTTGTTCTCCAGGTTCTTCAGCATCACGCCGGCCTCGGAGGGGAAGCTCGACTCGATCATCACCTGGTAGCGGCGCATGTCAAGGATGTGGTCGATGTGCTCGATGTCGACCGGGCACTGCTCGACGCACGCCCCGCAGTTCGTGCAGGACCACAGCACGTCGGGGTGGATGACGCCGTCCTCGCCGACCAGCGGCTTACCGGCCAGTTCGAGCACGTCGACGGGGAGATTCTCCCGCTCGGCCTCGGTGGCCATGATGTACGGCGCGATGGCGAAAGCGTGGTCGCGCTGGTCGAGGATCAGCATCTTCGGCGACAGCGGCTTGTCGGTGTTCCACGCCGGGCACTGGGACTGGCAGCGTCCGCACTCGGTGCAGGTGTAGAAGTCGAGGAAGCCCTTCCAGGTCGTGTCCTCGATCTTGCCGCGGCCGAAGACGTCGGTCTCGGGGTCGGCCTCCTCGAAGTCGAGCACCTTGCCGCCGCTGCGCATGACGTCGACGCCGCCGAGGCCGTCGGGCCTGCGGGAGAACAGCACGTTCATCGGGGCCGTGAAGATGTGCAGGTGCTTGGAGTTCACGACGATGACCAGGAACACCAGCATGACGCCGATGTGCAGCAGCAGGCCGATGTATTCGAGCGTCTGATTCGCCGAGGCACCGAGGGGCCTGAGCAGCGCGGCGGTGGCGTCGGATGCGAACGCGCCGGACTGGTACGGCAGATTGCCGAGGTTGGCCGCGGCCCCGCGGAACAGGAACATCGTCCAGATCACGTTGAAAATCATGAAGAGGACGAGCCAGGCGCCGCCGAGGTGCGATCCGGAGAAGCGCGATTTACGGCCCATGGTCTTGGGCGAGTTCTTGATGCGGATCACGGCGAAGGCGATGAGGCCGAGCAGCGCGGCCACCGCGATGAAGTCCTGCAGGAATCCCAGGATCGGCCATCTGCCGATCAGCGGGATATGGAAGTCCGGCGTTCCGGTGATCGCGCCCTGAATGAGCGCGCCGTACGCCTCCACGTAGACCGTGGCGAGAATGAAGAACGCCCACATGACGAAGAAGTGGGCCGTGCCCGAGGGCGTCCACTTGAGCAGTTTCTTCTGCCCGAGCACCTCGACGAGCTGGGCTTTGATCTCGGTTCCGATGTTCGCCTTGGCGAACTCCACGCGCTCAGGGGCCGGCTGGCCGCTCGTCGCAAGCTGGTAAAGGAACAGCACGCGACGGCCCGCCAGCGCGAGCGCGACGCCCGTCATCACGAGTCCGATTATCGCTACCCAGAGCACGCGCCCTCCCACATAAGGCGTTGGCTGCCGGCGCAGGACGCCGGTCATCCACGTTCACGACCACGCCACCACACATCCTACCGATGAGTAACAAACTGCCCCAGGGCACTCGGGACGAGACGCGCGGCGACGACACATCACCGATGCTAGAACAATGCTCCGTGAATCCACCGTAGGGGTGGCACCTGCGCACGTGTCAGCACAACACCCAGCACGTTGTCAGAACCTCAGAACGTCCGCCCCCACAGCCCCTGCCGAGTCGGACAGCAGCCTTGCAAATCAGACACCGGCCCGCAAATCAGACACCGTCGGCATAGCGCTGGATCGTCGGCGCGAGCAGCTCGACGAGCTCCTCCGTCTCAGCCGACGCAAGAGGTTCGAGCCGCACCACGTAACGCATGATCACGATCCCGAACATCTGCGAGAACGCCGCCTCTATACGCAGCGGTGACACCCCGAGCCCCTCGGCGACCTTGCCCAGCATGGCCCCGAGAATGAACTCCCGAATCATCAGGACCGCGCGATCGTTGGTCATCGCCGTACGCAGCAGCGCGAACACCGGCTGACGCCGGTCCGGATCGGACACCAGCGTGAGGACGAACCTCACCATCCGCTCACCGAACTCCTCGCGCGGGCCCTCCAGCAGCATCGGAACCACCACCGAAGGCTCCATCGGCAGCTCCATCGCCGCGACGAAAACGCCTTCCTTGCTCTCGAAATAGTGGTGCACCAGGGCCGGATCGACGTTGGCCTCACGGGCGATGCCGCGAATCGTCGCCTTGTCGAACCCCTTCTCCGCGAAGACCTGCCGGGCCGCCGCGAGAATCTCACCGCGCGTGTCGGCGAAGCCCGGGCGCCGACCCGGCCGCCGCTTCGGCGCCGCACCCTCGGGAGCCTTCCCCTCCGAGGGCTCCGAGGAAGCGTTCCCCTCCGAGGCGTCGTTCCCCCCGGAAGGGACGGCGTTCCCCCCCGGGGAGTGGTCCCCCTCCGAAGGGGCGTTCGCCGAAGATCCGCCACCCGAGCCGTTCGCACGGGCGGCGTCGCCCGCCTTGTCCGCCCCCGAGGTCACGACCTCACACGCCCTTCACCGTCGGCGAGAAATACAGCCGGGCGAACGCCAGCGCCTCGGCCAGGTCATCGATGCGCTCGGTCCTGCCCGCCGCCTTGCGGGTGTTGACCTCCAACACGATCAACCCGCCGTATCCGGTGTCGGCCAGCCGCGACAGCATCTGCGCGCACGGCTGCGAGCCGCGCCCCGGCACCAGATGCTCATCCTTGTTGGTGACGCCGTTGCCGTCGGCCAGGTGCAGGTGGGCCAGCCGGTCACCCAGTTTGCCCGCCATCTCCATCGCGTCCGACCCCGACACCGCCGTGTGCGAGAGGTCCAGCGTCACGTGCGGGAAGTCGTAGTCGACGGGGTTCCAGTCCGGGGAGTACGGCACCACCTCGTTGCCCCGCGCCCGCAGCGGGAACATGTTCTCCACCGCGAACACCACATCGGTCTCGTCACGCATCCGGGCCAGCCCGGCCTCGAAATCGCGCGCGTAGTCCCGCTGCCAGCGGAACGGCGGATGCACCACCACGGTGCGCGCCCCCAGCCGCTCCGCCGCGCGCTGCGCCCGCACGAGCTTCGCCCAGGGGTCCTTGCCCCACACGCGCTGCGTCACTAGAAGACACGGCGCGTGCACGGCCAGGATCGGCACCTGATAGTGATCCTTCAGGCGCTCCAGAACCTCGACGTCCTGGCTGACGGGGTCGGCGCCGACCATGATCTCGACGCCGTCGTAACCCAGCCGGGCCGCCAATTCGAACGCGTCGGGCGTGCGCTCCGGATAGACCGACGCCGTCGACAGCGCGATCTTGGCGCTGGGCTTCACCTGGGGCACGCGGACCAAGCCGGTCACGTGGGCGTCCCACCCGTGACGCGCCCGGCATGCCGCTCGCTCCACTGGCTGCACTGGCTGCACTGGCTCACGTCATTCAGCCTAAGCGGCCCGACGCCAAGGTGGCGTACGGACCGCGTTCCTCTCCCTCCACAGGGGAGTTTCCGGCACCGGGCCCGGAATGCCCGGCCTAGGGTTGTGCCATGTCTCGGATCGTAAAGGGGGCGATCCCCAGCCCCAACATCTGGAACACACCGCAGGTCTACGAGGTGGAGAACCGTGCCGTCGACCCCGATGGACTGGCCGACGCGGCGATCAAGGCCGTCCGCCCGTGGCAGGGGGCGACGATCGCCGACATCGGCTGCGGAACCGGCTACCACCTGCCCGCCTACGCCGCCGAGGCGGCCCAGGTGATCGGTGTCGAGCCGCACGGCGATCTCGCGGCGGCAGCCGTACGGCGATGCCGCGGCCTGCCCAACGTCGCGGTCCACGTGGCCGGGGCGCAGGACCTCCCCCTGCCCGACGCGTCCGTCGACCTGGCCGTGGCCCGCTGGGCCTACTTCTTCGGGCCTGGATGCGAACCCGGCCTCAAGGAGCTCGACAGGGTGATGCGCAGGGGCGGGGCCGCCTGCGTGATCGACCTCGACGCCACACGCGGGGATTTCGGGCAGTGGTTCCAGGGCACGGTGCCTCAGTATTCCCCCGCCGCGGTCGAGAACTTCTGGTCGCGCCAGGGCTGGCAACGCCGGGAGCTGGACCTCCGCATGGTGTTCGACACCAGGGCGGATCTTGAGGCGGTGCTCCGCATCGAGTTCGCCCCGGAGATCGCCGGGCGGGCCATCGCCCAGATCTCCGGGCTGAGCATCGACTATCCCAACGTGCTCCGCTGGCGGCACTTCTAAGACCGTCGGCTTTATCACACGGGGAATGTCCGCCGGGAACGCTAACGTGCCCTCATGGCGAAGGCAGGGCAGAAGCCGGGATACCGCTGCGGCGAGTGCGGGTGGCGCACCACCAAGTGGGTCGGCCGGTGCGGTGAGTGCCAGGCGTGGGGCTCCGTCGAGGAGGACGGGGCGCGCGTCGGCGCCAAGCTGGTCCAGCCCGGCGTCGTGACCGCGCCCGCGGTGCCGATCGGCCAGGTCAAGGCGGAGGTGGCCTTCGCCCGCACGACGGGCGTGAGCGAGCTCGACCGGGTGCTCGGCGGCGGCCTTGTGCCCGGCGCCGCGGTGCTCCTCGCCGGCGAGCCCGGCATCGGCAAGTCGACCCTGCTGCTCGATGTCGCCGCCAAGCTGGCCGGGCAGGAGACCGTGCTCTACATCACCGGCGAGGAGTCGGCCGCGCAGGTCCGCCTGCGGGCCGACCGCATCGGCGCGGTGCGAGACCGGCTGTTCCTGGCCGCCGAGACCGACATCGCGGCCCTGATGACCCATGTGGAGGCGGTTCAGCCGAGGCTGCTCGTGGTCGACTCCGTGCAGACGATCGGGTCGGCGCAGAGCACCGGCACCCCGGGCGGCGTCACCCAGGTCCGCGAGGTGGCCGCCAACCTGATCAGGCTCGCCAAGGAGCGCGACATGTCCACCGTGCTCGTGGGCCACGTCACCAAGGACGGGTCGATCGCCGGCCCCCGGGTGCTCGAACACCTGGTCGATGTGGTCCTGCAGTTCGAGGGCGACCGCCAGTCCCGGCTGCGCATGGTGCGCGCGGTCAAGAACCGCTTCGGCCCGACCGATGAGGTGGGCTGCTTCGATCTTCACGAGCGCGGCATCGAGGGCATCACCGACCCGAGCGGCCTGTTCGTGTCCAGGCGCCGCGATCCCGTCCCCGGCACCTGTGTCACCGTGACCGTCGAGGGCACGCGGCCGATCCCCGCCGAGGTGCAGGCCTTGGTCGCCCGCACCGAGGCCCAGCAGCCCCGGCGCAGCTCCTCCGGCCTCGACCCGTTCCGCGTCACGATGGTGCTCGCGGTGCTGGAGCGCCGCCTCAACGCCCGGCTCGGCGGGTGCGACGTCTTCACCGCGACCGTGGGCGGCATCCGTCTCAGCGACCCCGCGGTCGACCTCGCGACCATGCTGGCCGTCGCCAGCGCCGCCGGGGACAAGCCTCTGCCTTCCGGCATGGTGGTGCTCGGCGAGGTCGGCCTCGCCGGGGAGTTGCGCCCGGTCAAGGATGTGCGCCGCCGCCTGATGGAGGCCGCGAGGCTGGGCTTCACCAGGGCTCTGGTGCCCTCCGGTTCCCTCATGAGCGGCGTCGACGAGGGCGGTAAGGGGTCACTTGTCCCCATCGGGGGCCGCAAGGCGAACCTCGCGCCCGGATTCGACGTAGTAGAGGCAGAGAACGTGTGGGATGCCCTTACACACGTGACGTAGAGCACGTGACGTAGAGTTCGTCACTTGGCTTGTCCGGCTCCGTGGAGCACCCGGGCGGTAAGCTGAGCGTGACGAGAGACCAGCGGGGGTCAAGTGGCAACGACCATGAACAATCCGTCTCCTTCTTCCGGTCCCGCGCCGCATCGGCAGGAGGCCGAGGTCAGCGGCCCCGCCGTGCTCGGCGAGCCCTCGCTCACCACCGCCCGGGACCGACATGATCGCTGACAAGAGCTCCGACGATCGGCGCAGGGCCGCGCTCGCGGCCGTCGCGCCCGGCACCGCCCTGCGCGACGGGCTGGAGCGCATCCTGCGCGGCCACACCGGCGGCCTCATCGTGCTCGGATACGACACCGCCGTGGAGGAGCTCTGCAGCGGAGGATTCGAGCTCGACGTGGCCTTCTCCGCCACCCGCCTGCGCGAACTCGCCAAGATGGACGGCGCGATCGTGCTGCGCGGCGAAGACCACGGCATCGTCCGCGCCGCGGTCCACCTCGTGCCCGACCCGTCGATCCCCACCGACGAGGCCGGCACCCGCCATCGCACCGCCCAGCGCGTCGCCAAGCAGACCGGGCTGCCCGTCATCTCGATCAGCAAGTCGATGCGCATCATCGCGCTCTACCTCGACGGCATCCGCTACGTCCTCGACGAGTCCGCGGTGATCCTCTCCAAGGCCAACCAGGCCCTCGCCACCCTTGAGCGCTACAAACTCCGCCTCGACGAGGTGTCGGGCGCGCTCTCGGCCCTGGAGATCGAAGATCTCGTGACGGTCCGCGACGTGACCGTGGTCGCCCAGCGCCTGGAGATGGTGCGCCGCATCTCCGATGAGATCGCGGGCTACGTCGTCGAGCTGGGCACCGACGGCCGCCTGCTGTCCCTCCAGCTCGACGAGCTCGTCGCCGGAGTCGACTCCGAGCGGGAGCTGGTCGTGCGCGACTACCTGCCGAGCTGCACCACGCGGCGCGCCCGCGGGCTCGCCGAAGCCATGCAGGACCTCCACACGCTCGACTCGTCGCAACTGCTCGACCTGGCGTCCGTCGCCTACGTGCTCGGCCATTCCGGTGCCGACGCCCTGGACTCCCCGGTGAGCCCGCGCGGCTTCCGCCTTCTGGCCAAGGTGCCGCGCCTGCCCTCGGCGGTCGTCGACCGGCTCGTCGAGCACTTCGGCGGGCTGCAGAAACTCCTCGCCGCCAGCATCGACGACCTCCAAGCCGTCGGCGGCGTCGGCGAGTCACGCGCGCGCAGCGTGCGCGAAGGTCTTTCCCGCCTGGCCGAGTCGTCCATCCTTGAGCGCTACGTCTGACCTCCGGTCACACGCTCGGCCCGCGGCCCCCTTCGGTCCCCTCGGCCCAGGTGCCCGGCGAAGACCGCGATCGCCGGCCTCCGGCCCGGCCGTTCAGCGCAGGTGGAAGACGGCCTTGGGGGCCTTCAGCTTGGCCGCGCGCACGCCCACCACGTAGGTGCCCGGCCTGGCCTCGGCCCGGTCCGCCGAGCAGTCCCGGGCCGACCTGCGGCGATCCCATTCGATCGTCCGGACGTAGGGGATGCCCCGCTCAAGCCGCTGGATGTCCACACCGTCGCCGCTGATGCAGTCGGCCGACGACCACACGCGGTCGCTGCCCGAGGTGATGCGGATCTCCACGGACCGGGGGCCCACGTCGGTCGTGCACATCACCTTGCCGGTGTTCACCAGTGTGAGCATGAACGCCGGTCTGCCGCCCGCGCCGTAGACCTCCGTCTTGCCTTGCAGGTTCAGCACCAGGTCCTTGCTGTCGCAGGGCTCGCCCGGCGCGCGCTCGCGCGCGGCGGGCTTGGGCTTGGGCGTCTGCGACCGTTTGGACGGTGACGGTGACGGCGACTGCGAGGGTTTAGGCGTCGGGGTGAGGGCGGGCAGTCCCGCCAGCACCGGGGCGGCGGACGGCGACGCCTCGTTGCTCTGCGCATTGGAAGTGCGCCCGGGCCCGCTGGACCCGCTCGAACACGCCCAGGCCACGACTGCGACCACCACGAGCAGCCCCACGAGCACGAGCATGCGTCGCCGCCAATAGACGTCCGGCCCGCCGATGCCATCACTACGAAACGTGCCTGGCTCCATACGGACAGTATGCGGAGTCGTTGCCCGTTGGAGTCGGCGACCCGCCGTAGCCCCCTACCAGCAGGGATATCTTTGCTGGTTCGTGATCCCCTCCGGCAACGCCCTATCTATCCGCTGATTTCCCGAAGATTCCCATCCCCCGCGGCAGCGACAACCGTCGGCGGCTAAGGTCGGTGGCGTGCGCGAGCCAAGCCGACTACGGCAACCCGTTCTCGACTGGTATTCCGAGAACGCCCGCGACCTTCCCTGGCGTCGGCCCGACGCCACCCCGTGGGGCGTCCTCGTCAGCGAGATCATGCTGCAGCAGACCCCCGTGGCGAGGGTCCTGCCCATCTGGACCGACTGGATGGCGCGCTGGCCCACCCCCGGCCACCTCGCGGCGCAACCGCCAGGCGAAGCCGTACGCCACTGGGGGCGCCTCGGCTATCCCCGCCGCGCCCTCAGGCTCCACGGCTGCGCCCAGGCCATCGAGGCCCACCACGGCGGCGTCGTGCCCTCGGACTACGCGACACTGCGCGCGCTGCCCGGCATCGGCGACTACACCGCCGCCGCCGTGGCCAGCTTCGCGTACGGCGGGAGCCACGCCGTCCTTGACACGAACGTCCGGCGGGTGCTGGCCCGTGCCGTCCAGGGAGACGAATATCCCCCCAACTCCACCACAGCCGCCGAACGCAAGCTCGCCGAGGCGCTGATCCCGCCCCTCGGCGCCGCACGCTGGGCCGTGGCCGTCATGGAGCTCGGCGCGCTCGTCTGTACGGCTCGCGCCCCGCGCTGCGCCGACTGCCCCATCACCGCCCAGTGCGCCTGGCGCCTCGCCGGCAAGCCGGCCTATGAGGGGCCCGCGCGCAAAGGCCAGACCTACGCGGGCACCGACCGCCAATGCCGGGGCCGCCTCCTCGCCGTCCTCCGCCAGGCCCACGGGCCGGTCCCGAAGGCGGCCCTCGACGTCGTCTGGCACGACCCCGTCCAGCGTGAACGCGCCCTCGACGGCCTCCTCGCCGACGGCCTCGCCGAGGCCCTCGACGGCGACACCTTCCAGCTCCCCGCGTGACCGCGCGCCTCGACATTCCCCTTAGCCGCGCCCGGTAGCCCGCCCAAGGGGGCCCGTCGAGCCGTGGAATTTCACCCGTTCCAGGGGATCGAGATCAGGTGTCCTGGTCCCCCGGGGAAACTCTGGAAAAGGGGACCAGGAACCGGCGAGAACCGGGTCAGGCGGCCAGTTGGAGGCCGAGGGCGGTGAGGTTGGTGCGGGCCCAGTCCAGTTCGTCGGCCAGCATGGAGACGAGGGCGCCGGGGCCCTTGGTGCGCACGGGGACGACGAGGTCGTGGGTCTCGACCTCGATGTGGGCGCTGCCGTTCACCGCGCCGGAGAGCATGGCGGTCAGCGTGTCCTCCAGCACCGAGCGGGTGCTGGGCAGCTCCTCGCAGGCCTCGCCCTGATGGTTGTGGACGTGGCCGAGCTTGACCACGGTGGCCCCGGCGGCGGCGAGGCCGCGGAGCGCCTCACCGGGCTCTTCGGCGCCCCCGGCGAGGTGGCAGGCGTCGAGGCTGACGCCGAGGTGCTCGGAGTCGATGCCGCAGACCCGCTCAAGAGCCTGCTCGGTGGTTTCGAGCACGCAGCCGGGCCAGGGTTCGAAGCCGACGCGGATGGTCTTGCCGGTGACGCTGTAGAGGCCCCGCAGTTCACGGGCGAGCCGCTCCAGGCGGCGCGAGGCGATGCTGTGCAGGTCGGCGGGCCAGTCGCGGCGCCACCCGATGGGGATCGTGGAGATGCTGCCGAAACGCACGTCGTCCGGCAGAAGGAACGCGAGGATCTTGGCGAGCGCCATGGTGTAGCGGTAGCGCTCGGGCTTGGCCCAGTCGGGGCCGGGGTTGTCGTGGTTGCGCCCGCCGGTGCCGTTGAGGCTGACGACTTCGAGCCCGCGCTCCTCCAGGGAGCGGCGGAGCCGTACGAGTTCGATCCGGTCGGCGATCAGATGGTCGGCGACGCTGGGGGCGAGCCAGAGGCCGATGCCCATACGCTCCACGCCGAGGCGCTTGCGCACCGGTACGGCGTACCTCGTGAGGTGCGCGATCAGGTTTTCGAGGTCCTCAGCGGGGTGCACGCCGGCGTTATATGCCAGGTGTACGAGCGTGCCGCCTTCATGACGCAGCCGCATATTGTGCCTCCCACAGGCTTGCAAACCGAGAAGGGTGCCGTCTTCGGCCCATGTACGACAAGGCCGCGTCCATCGCAGCCGGCCACATGGGTCCCCTCACTGCCGGAACTCGGCCCCCGGGCATGCCGAAGCCTGCCCTGTCGGTCTAGGGTCACCGCATCCGCCCGACAGCGGATGGTCGACTACACCGCCCTCGGGTGATGCGGCCGAAGCTCACAGGTGGGCACCGCTTGCGCGGGCCCGTCTGGACGAGAGCTTAGCCGAATTCACTCTACGCAGTGTAGTACTACTTGTGGTGGCGCGACAGCTTATGGGCATGAGAATAGCGAAGACCCCACGTGAGAAGCCTCACGTGGGGTCTTCGACTCTTTGCCCCCCTGACCAGGTCGAACAGGTCCTGGAACCGGCTCGTCTCGATCAGTGCGGGCGGTGTTCCAGAGAAGTTCTGGAACGGTGCTGGGTCACTTCTGGATCGGCTCCACGATGGCCGCGGCCGAGTCCGGAACCCGCGGCGTCGGGGACGTCTCACCCGCGAAGGTGAACCGTGCCGCCTCGCCGGAGCCCTCGACACCGATCTTGACGGTCTGGCCGGGACGCAGCTCGCCGTACAGGATCTTCTCCGACAGCGTGTCCTCCAGCTCGCGCTGGATCGTACGGCGAAGCGGGCGAGCCCCCATCACCGGGTCGTAACCGCGGTCCGCCAGGAGCTGCTTGGCCTCGGAGGTGAGCTCCAGGCCCATGTCGCGGTCCTTCAACCGGTCGGCCACCTGGTTGAGCATCAGATCGACGATCTGGATGATCTCCTTCGGCGTGAGCTGGTGGAACACCACGATGTCGTCGACACGGTTGAGGAACTCGGGACGGAAGTGCTGCTTGAGCTCCTCCTGAACCTTGACCTTCATCCGGTCGTAGTTGGACTCGGAGTCGTTGGACTTCGCGAACCCGACCCCGATGCCCTTGGAGATGTCGCGGGTGCCGAGGTTGGTCGTCATGATGATGACGGTGTTCTTGAAGTCGACGACCCGGCCCTGCGCATCGGTCAACCGGCCGTCCTCCAGGATCTGGAGCAGCGAGTTGAAGATGTCGGGGTGGGCCTTCTCGATCTCGTCGAACAGCACCACCGAGAACGGCTTGCGCCGCACCTTC
>NZ_FNCN01000060.1 GCF_900100605.1 Sinosporangium album
GGGAATGCCTTCTCCGGGTGTTGTACCTGGTGATCCACCGGAACACGGCCAGACGCGCCTCACGCGCCGAGCCCCAACCGGGAGCACCCTGAAGGGTCTCGCGTTTGAGAGTCGCGTTCAACGACTCGGCGGCGCTGTTGTCCGCACTCGAACCCACCGCGCCACGCGAGCGCACGACCCCGAGACGCCGGCACGCCCGCTCGAACTCCTCTGAGCAGCACTGCGCCCCGTTGTCGCTGTGGAAGACCGCCCCCTCCAGTCTGCCGCCCCTGGTGCGGGCCGCCGCCTCCAGCGCGTCGACGACGAGCCCGGTGCGCATGCGGTCGGCGATCGACCAGCCCGCCAACCGGCGCGAGTGCAGGTCCATCACCGTCGCCAGGTACAGGAAGCGGCCCGACCCGACAGGAAGATACGTGATGTCGCCCGCATACCTCCGGTTCGGCGCCGGAGCGGTGAAGTCACGCCTGAGCAGGTCCGGAACCGGGGCGGCGTCCGGCCCGGGAACCGTGGTGCGGACCCTCCTGCGCAGGCGGAGCCCGGTGATCCGGTGCTCGCGCATGATCCGCTCGACCCGCTTGCGGTTGACCCGGACGCCCTGCCCGCGCAGTTCCGCGGCAATCCGGGGGGACCCGTAGGTCCCGTCGTGCTCGGTGTGGATCAGGCGCATCCGGGCTGCCAGGGCCGCATCGCTGCGCAGGCGCTCCAGCCGGGCGGGAGCGGCCTTGCGCCACCGGTAGAAGCCGGAGCGTGACACTCCCAGCACCCGGCACAACCGCTTGACCCCGAAGGCCGTCCTGTGGTCCTCGACGAACTGGAAGCGGTTGGTCACCAGTTCGTCTCGCCCGCGAAAAACTTGGCCGCCTTGCGCAGGATGTCGCGCTCGGTCTCCAGCTCCCTGATCCGGGCGCGGAGCCTCTTGTTCTCCTCTTCCAGCACGTCATCGGAGGGTATGCGCCCACCTGGGGTGGACTTGCCGGATGCCGCGGTGGCCTGCTGCGCGCCGCGGGCTTCGGCGGCGCGCACCCATACCCGGAGCGTCTCGCGGCTGACGCCCAGGTCCCCGGCGACCGAGGAGATCGTTCTGGCAGGGTCGGACATGACCAGCGCGACCGCGTCGGCCTTGAACTCTTCCGGGTAGTGCTTCATCACCATCAGTGACATCTCTTCCCCTGGATCTCAAGATCCAGTCTCCGAGGTGTCCACATTCAAGGGGGAGGTCCCCACGGCCTACCGCGGCGCCCAGTGGACCAGCCCGAGTCGAAAGTCAGTGGCGACTGAACACTTTCCTCAGGACGGAATACGGGCCACCTCAAAGTCGGGCGGACATGGCCCGCACAGCGGGCCGGTGCACGCTGGGCCAATCTGGGCCTGCGCACGCTGCCGATCACCACGGAGATCCGGAGCCGCCCGTTGAGGTTCTCTTGCGCCATGGCATCGACGCTAGAAGTTCGCCTACAGGCGAACTCAAGTCGAGCGGTGGCAGGCAGCCATCGCCGCATCGCCTTCGCCCGCCGCGGCGAAGCTCTCCCGCGTCGCATCCTGGGGCGCGGGCGAGACCGGATGTGTGCGTGGTCAGGTTCTGGGTTTGGCGAATGGTACGGAGCGGATCATGCTTCGCACGACGTAGGGGTGGAACCATCGGACGACCGCCCAGTAGAGGCGCCCCGTCCAGTGGTTGAACTGTACGGCTGTCGTCACCGACATCCTCCTGTCGGCGACCAGTACGCCGACGCGGAAGGAGAGGTGGCGGTCGTCGACGCCCATCACGACCTCGTCCGCCGATGAGGCGAGCACCGGGAAGAGGGTCTTCGCGCGCAAGGTGTCGGCGGTGCGGAGGCCGAACGGTCTGACCAGGTGGTCGCGTAGCCGCATCAGGGTGCTGACCGTGCGCGGCGGCTTGCCGAACACCTCGCGGATCCAGGTCTGCGGGTCGCGGGCGTCGGCGGCGAGCAGCGGGGTGGTGTAGCAGTCGGCGGCGTCGGGGCGGCCGGTGATGGCGGCGGAGGTCAGGGGGCCGGGTGCGAGGGGGCTTTGCCGTACACGGCGGCGGCGGAGGCGGGGGGCCAGGACGCGCACCCAGCGGGGGGCCGGCGCGGGGCGGTGGACCATGCCGGTGACGGTGCGTTCGATGTGGTCGAGCATGTCTTCGACGGCGTTGTCGTGGATGTGTTTGATGAGCAGCGGCCAGGTGACTCGGCCCCGCCGGGTGGGTTGTGCCTCGATGGTGTGCCGCAGGGTGGCGTGCCAGTCGTCGTGTGGGACCACCTCAAAGGTGTGGTTTCCGACCAGTCCGATGCTGCGGTGGAATTCGAAGCGCACCAGTCGGCCCGGCTCGTGTTCGATCACGTGGTAGCGGACCTGGCCGTGGCCACCGCGTGATCCGACGTTCAGGCCGCGGTCCAGCGTGATGGGCTGGACGAGGTCGGAGTGCCAGACGCGGTCGTGGTCTGTCGCGAGGGTTTCCAGCATCGCGCCGAGCGTGTCGGGTGATACCGGAAATGTTCGTTCATGCACGTTGGTGATCACTGAGCCCCCTTTTCCATACGGTGCCGTATGGAATTTACCGTACGGTAGCGTATGGATATGGCCGCGACCAAACCACCAGGACGCAGATCCCCCCGCCTCACCGCGCGGGACTGGGCCGCCTCGGCGTACGACGCCTTCACGGAGGCAGGCCTCGACGCCGTGGCGGTCGAACCGGTGGCCACCCGGCTCGGGGCCACCAAGGGCAGCTTCTACTGGCATTTCAAGGACCGCGCCGCGCTGGTCCAGGCGGTCCTCGACCTCTGGCTGGAGCAGACGGAGCTCGTCATCGCGGGGTTGAACGGCGTCGGCGATCCCCGGGCCAGGCTGGAGCGGCTGTTCAGCTCGGTCATGCGCAACAGGTCATGGGTGCGGATCGAGACCGACCTGCTCGGCAAGGTGGCGGACCCCGCGGTGTCGGCGGCCGTGCATGAGGCCGGGCGGCGGCGACTCGACTTCATGGCGGGTTGCCTGCGCGAACTCGGACTGTCGGCGAACGCCGCCCACGACGGTGCGCTTCAGGCCTACGCGTTGTGGATCGGGGTGCTGCAGCTCACGGTGGCCGCGCCTGGCCTGCTCCCGTCGGGCGACGAGGCCCGCCGCTTCGGCGACGCCACCTCGGCGCTGCTCGCCCACCTCTTCCCCACAGCGTCGGTGGAGCGGTTCGCGGGGGGATCCTGAGGTCAGGCGCTGGTGAGCCGGTCCGCCCCGGCTCCGGGACCGGCTGTCCCGGTCCCCTGCATGTCCCTACCGTCGGTGTCCTGTGGCGGCGGTGCGGCGGTCGCGGCCTGGAGCCTGCTCTTCTCGGTCCGGTAGGGGGACGGCGGGAATACGCCAGAAACGGGCCGCGTTCGCTGTGATCAGCCTTCCCACCTGCGCTAACGAGCCCGTTGGACTGTAGGAGCCAGGGATGATTCCCGGCCTGCTATTCCGTTACAACTCGATGGACGTCGATCTTCGCAGGTCGCAGAGGGCCGGTCGGCAGCCTGCCGCAGCGCGACCTGCCGTGCTCTTCACTCCACGCTCTGGTCCGGGGCTTGGGCGAGGGTCTCCAACCGGGCCTGGAAGGCCGTCTGGACAGGGCCGTGCGGCAGGCGGCGGGAGAAGGACTGCAGCAGGTCGGTGACGCGGCTGGAATCCACGGTGGCCATCAGGTCGGCGGCTCGGCCCGCGTTTTCCAGCGCGCCGTTGAGGTCGCCCTGCTCGGCTTGGGCGCTCGCGATCGCGGTCAGGCCCAGGGCGGTGTCGCGGGTGTAGTCGAGGCTGCGTCCGGCCTGGCCTTCTTCGAGTAGCCGTACGGCGGTGTCGGTGCGGCCCAGGCCCACGAAGCCGAGCCCGACTTCGATGGTGTGGGAGGGGCGGCGCATCCAGTACGCCCAGGCCGGGTCCTCGTCGGGGTCGCGGCGTTCCCAGTGCGCGTCGGCGCGGGCGAGGGCCTTGAGGGCCTGGGCGGCTTCACCGGCGGCGGCGTGCGCGCGGACCTGCCAGGCGTCCAGCATGGCGTGGACGGTGCGGGATGAGCCGGGGCCGATCCGCTCGCGGGCGGTCTGCAGCAGGTTGATGGCGGTGCGGCCGTCTCCGGCGTAGCTGTGCTGCATGGCCATCAGTGACAGGATGTAGGCGCCGGTCAGGGTGTCGCCGCCGGCGGCGGAGGTGCGCAGCCCGGCATGCCAGTAGCGTTCGGCGGCGGCGTGCCGGTCGGCGTCGAAGGCGCACCAGCCGGTCAGCCGCAGCAGTTCTCCGGCGGCGGTCAGCAGCCGCTGCTCGATGAGGCCGCCGAAGCGGGCCTGCTCCAGCAGGCGGCGGATCAGCTGCAGGTCGGCCTGGGCCAGGGTGAGGCAGTAATCGCCGCCGATCAGATCGTCGAGGTGCCACAGCTGATGGACGCGGCCCTCTACCCAGCCGGCCAGTTCGGCATCGACGATGCCGTGGCCGGTGGCATGGCGGAGTTTGCTGGTGGGAATGGTCGGCACGGCGGGCACGGCCGCCCAGGCGGTGGCCAGGTCGGCCGCTTGTTGCCCGGTGAGCAGCAGGTACGCGCGACGGTCGTCGTCGGATATGTCGGTCATGCATCCCACCAAAGTCAGTGTGTCTTTCGCGGTGCCGGTGGTCCAGCCTTGATCGATGCGTTCCATGCCGTCAACGGTCAGCAGCCAGGTGGGCCAGGGCAGGGCGGCGACGGTGTTCGGGTCGATGCCGACTTCGGTGGCGATGGCCAGTTGGGCGGGCAGGTCGGGGACGGCCAGGCCGTGCTCCCACCGCCAGATCTTCTGTCGGTTGGCCGCCATGTTGACGCCCGCTCGGCGCTGCACGACCTGTGCGAGGTCGGTGAGGCTCCATCCGCGCTGCCGGCGCAAGTGGGTCAGGGGATGGCGGGCCAGAGGCTGATCGCTCATCGCAACTCTCAAAGGACGGGAAGACTACAGCGGGACTACAACCGAGTCCTGGCTTCAGGCTCTGATACGCGCTTGGCTGGGACCAGACGGTAACGAGGTGACAGCTTAGGGCAACGGCGCCGTGCTCACCTGTCCAAGCAGGGAGGTTGTGATGACAGGTCCTCAGGGCGTGCTGCCGGAGCGGAGCGCCGACGGGTTCGCCGGCGAGGCCTGCGCTGCCCAATCCGACGGTCCGGCCGCGAGGACGGGCCCGGTTCGGGAATCGACGCTGGGCCTGGATCGCTGGCGACTGCGCCTGAGTGGCCCTGGCGACCTGGTCGCCGACGTGCTAGACGTGCTCGCGCCGCCCTGCGCGGTTAACGCCGCGCACATCGGCCACGAGGGCTACGGCTGGACGGTCCGGGCCGAGTACGACACTGCGGGCTTCTTGCCCAGCACACGGGATGCGGCTGCCCTCTTCGATGACCTGCCTGTGCTCACCGTGTCGAGCACGGCGCGGCTGGCGATCCGGCATGCCGCCGATGGGCGGCAGCACCTGGTGGCCAGCTACCGGCCGGGCAGCCCGGTGGCGGCACTGGAGGTGATCGCGGCCGAACGCACGACCCGGGTGGTCGTCCCGGCCGAGGGGCCGGGGCGGCGGTGGCCGCGCTGGCTGGCGCAGTTGTTCTTCGCCAGCCGGATGCTCGGTTGGTGGCGGCTGTTGCACGCCTCGGCCGTCGCGGTGAACGGCCGTGCCGTGCTGTTCGTGGCCGCGTCCGGTGGCGGCAAATCGACCTTGGCCCACCGGGCGTGTGCCGAACTCGGCGCCGTCTTCATGGGCGATGACCTGACGATGATCGGCCCCGGCGGGCTGGTGGCCGGGTGGCCCACCCGGGCTGCGGTTCCGCTGGCGCTGGCCAGGACGGGCGATGGGCGACCGCTGCGGCAGGGCACGCGTGCGCGCCGGGTGTACACCGCCGAGGAACACCGCCGGACGGTGTCGTACGCGCCGCCCGCGCCGATCGGCCTCGTGGTGCACGTCGTTTCTGGCTGCGACGGTGGGCGGCCGGTGGTGGGGGCCGCGCTGCCCCGAGCCGACCTGGCCACGGTCGCCGAGCACGCGCTGGCCTCACCCGCGCAGCAGTTGTATTCCACCGACCTGCTGGGGCTGACTGGCGGTCCCCCGCACATCCGGATGGCCTGGCCCGATGACGACTGGGCGCGCCGGTTGGCCGACGCGGCCGGTGTGCGGCTGAGCGTCGCGGATCTGCCGGCGCTGGCGCACCTGCCGGTGTGGCCGGTGCTGGAGCCATGGCTGGCCTGGAGCCGGTCATGAACAACACCGCGATCATCACGTCCGCGCAGACCCTACAGACGGTGACCGTCCGCAGCGGTGGCCGGGCGCTGATCGTGGCCGCCGCCGACGCGCTGATCTCCGGCTGGCCCCAGGTGGCGCCGCACGTGCCCGGCGCTTCGGCCACAGTGCGGGCGTGCCGCCCGAGCAGGGTCTCCGTGAACGTGCCCGCCGACCTGGCCGAGGCCCGCCGCCTCATCAACGCCCACCTGCACGTGCTGCATCTGGGCTACGACACCCTGGCCGTGCACAGCGTGGCCCTGTACCGGCCTGGCAGCGGCGCGGTTGTGCTGCTCGGCGGGCACGGCGCGGGCAAGACCCTCACCGGGACGGCGCTGGGCCTGCGCGGTTGGCGATGGCTGTCGGGGGACGTGACCCTGCTCGACATCGACCGCACGGGCGGTGCCGTCGTCCGGGGCGGTACCGGCGCCATCATCGCCCGCCGCACTGCACTGCGCCGCTGGTTCCCCGGCCTTGCCGTGCCCGAGGCCGGGCCGGGCCTGCTCGACCTGTACGGCTGGCCTGCGTTCGTGGGCGCGGGCACCTCCCCGATCGTGGGGCGGGTGGCCGCCGCGGCCCTCATCGACGTCACCGGCGATCTCGGCGGCGACGTCGGCGATGAGGTCCAGCTGCTGGAGCCGCACACGGCCGAGAGCGTGTGGTGGACCGGCAGCGGTCATCTGGTGGATCGCGTCCGCGCCGAGCCGGGCGCGCTGCCGCTGCGCGCCCTGGAGGGCGAGCGTGAGCTGCTGCGGCGGGCCCGCCTGGTGCGCACCGTGGCGCGCGATCTGCCCATGCATCTGCTGCGCGGCTCGCCGCACCGCATCGCCGAGCAGGTCGAGCGGCTGGCCGGAAGGACCTGAATCGATGCCCGCTCTCGTCCCGCCTGCGTACGCCGTGCCGCGCGTGGAGTTCCGCGACGGCCAGGCCCGGCTGCTGCCCGCCCGGCCGGCACCAGCCGGGATGGTGCGCGCCCGCTACAGCATCGTCTCGCCCGGCACCGAGCGGCGGCACCTGGCCGACAGCGTCACCGCCCCCCGCATGGCCGGGTACATGAGCCTGAGCGGTGATGTCGAGCGCGGCTGGCTGCTGGCGCCCGTGCCGCACGGGGCCGCCTGGCGGCCCACGCCGGAGATGGGTGTGGCCGCGCCGCCCGGCACCAGCCTGGCCGCGGCGGCGCTGGCCCGCTTCGCGCAAATGGCGCTGCTGGGCCTGGACCGGCTGCCGCCCGGCACCGACCTGCGCCAAACCGTGGTGGTCGGCTCCGGACCTGTCGCCCTGGGCTGCGTCCTGGAGCTGTACCGGCGCGGCTGTGCGGCCATCACCGTGCTGACCTCCCGCCCCGACGCCCCGATCGGCCACGCGCCGGGGGCCCGGTGCGTGGCCGCGCTCCCGTCCGGCGGCGCCCGGCTGGTCATCGACGCGACCGGCGCGCCGCAGCGGGCGATAGCGCTGCTGGCGCCCGGCGCGGTGCTGGGCCTGCTCGGCACGCCCGCCACGGGCGAGGCCATGCCGTTCGCGGCCGTGCACCGCTCCTGCTGGACCGTGGTCGGCATGCACGAGCTGGGCAGCCTCAGCAGCGAGGGCTATCCGGCCGCCTACCACACGGCCGTCACCTGGCTGCGGTCCCTGCCTGCCGTCCTGCTGGAGTCCTGGTGCCGCATCCTGCCCGGCGAACACGCCGAAGGTGCCTACCGTGCGCTGGCCAGACACCGTCTCCCCGGCCCCGTGACGATCTTCGATTGGGGGTCGTGATGCAGCCGATCGGCTTGTACAGCATCTCGGTGCGCGGCCTGGCCGTGCCCGACCTGCTGGCCTGGGCCGCCGCCTGCGGCATGCCGTTCGTGCACCTGCGGGGCGGGGCGCGTGGCGTCGGTCTGACGGCGCAGAGCGACGACACCGTGCGCGCGTGGGCGCGCGTCGCGCGGGAGACCGTGCCGATCACTGGGGTGACCGCCGACGTAGAACTGGCCGACCTGCTCATCGGAGGCAGCGCCGTGCGCTGGCAGGCGGCCCAGGAGGTCACCCGGCTCGCCCGCGCCACCCGAACGCTGGGCGGCGCATGGGTCCGGCTGCTGGCCCGCACCCCGCTGACCTGTCGGCAGCTCACCGGCGCCGCCGCACTGCCGGCGGCCGAGGTGCCGCTGCTCGCCGAGATCCACCACCCCCAGTGGATGTCCACCGACGTGCTGACGGCCCTGCTCGATGCGTCCGGCCCCACCGGCGGGCTACGGCTGCTGGCCGACACCGCGCAACTGGCGGCCGCCCTGCCCGCTGACCTGCCTGCCACTGCGTCCGGGGCCGTCCCGGCGTGGCTGGACCTGATCGCCGAGCATGCGCTTGTGCTGCATCTGTCCGATCCCGGCACCGGCCTGACCGGGTGCGGGCCTGCCCTGGTCGCGGCCGCCGTCCAGGCCCGGATCCACCACGGGCTACCGCTGCAGGTGGCCGTGGAGTGGACCGGCCCCGACAGGTCGCCGCGCGCGTGTCTGGCCCGCTACCGGGCCGCCACCGCCTGGTGGCGCACGATGCAGGGAAGGCGGCGATGAGCATGACCGGGCCGCGCCACGGCTGGCTGGTGATCAGCGACTACCCGCGCTGGCCCAGCCCGTGCTTCGCCGAACTCCAGCATCATGTTCCGCCGTCGTTGTCGCTGACCTTCTGCCCCGGCCTGGACGGGCTGCCTGCCCGTCCCGACGGCCCCGCCGTGGTCAACCTGCACCGGCTCAATCAAGCGGCTCTACCGCGCACCGGACGGCCGCCGCACCGACCATGCTGGAGCGGCTGGCCGAGCTGCGCGCAGGCGGCTGGCGCCTGGTGTGGACGGTGCACAACCTGCTCCCCATCGACGGCGGCCCACCCACCGAAGCCGACCGGTACGCCGCACACAGGGTGCTGGAGCTCGCCGACGGGCCGGGCCGAGTGCTGGCCGCCGCCGAAGCGGCCGGACGAGCCCCCATCGTGCCCCCGGCCGACGACGCCCCGCCCCGCTGGCGCGCCGTCGGAGCCGCCTACCAGACCCTGTTCGACCAGCGCCCGCCAAGGAGAGACCCGCCGTGCCTGAGGACGTCATCGTGGCCACCCCGCTCGAACAGAACGCCGTCGCCACCGTCTTGGCCGACCGCTACGGCCTGCCCGTCCAAGACGTCGCCCGTCAGCCGATCGGCCAGGTCACCATCAACTACCGGGTCACCCTCGCCGACGGGCGGCAGGTGTTCGTCAAGCGCTATCCCAGCGAGGCCCGCCTGAACGACGAACGCGGCACCATCCGGCTGGCGACCGCCGCCCGGCGGGCGGGCATCCCCGGCGCGCCCGTGCTGGCCAACCGATCAGGCGAAGTCATCGACACCAGCAGCTCACTGGCGGTGTCGGTGTGGGACTGGATGCCCGGCCACGTCGCCGCCCACCTGACCCCCGCCCAGCTGGCCACGGCCGGCCGTACCCTGGGCCGCCTGCACGCCGTGTTCTCCGGCCTGACCACTGAGTCCGGCCTGGTCATCGGCGGCCGCCACGACGCCGCCCACGCCTGGCGCCACGTAGACCTGCCCGGCATGTATGCCACCATCGACCGCCTGCTGGACCTCATCGACCAGCGGGAACGCGATGGCCACGCCGACGCCTTCGACAGCCGCGCCCGCGACACCCTCATCGAGCGGCGCGCGATGCTGACCTGCATCCCCGCCTTGATGGCCGACCTGCCCGAGCAGCTGACCAGCCAGCTGATCCACGGCGACTACGCCCCGGTCAACCTGCTGTGGACCGGCGACACCCTGACCGCCGTGCTCGACTACGCCCCGCCCGTCCCGTTCCTGGCGGCCTACGACCTGGGCCGGATGGCGTTCTACCCGCACACCGTCACCGGCGCCCCCACCTGGCCGGACGCCGCGGACACCTTCGTCGCCGGCTACCTGACCGCCCACCCGGCCGTCCCCGCCGCCGACGTGCGGGCCTGCGGCCGCATCGCCCTGCTGCAACTGCTCACCAGCCTGTACGGAGTCAAGCAGCACTACCTGGCACCGGGCCTCGACCAGCGGGCGCTGGATGAGTTCTGGCTGCTGCGCCACCAGGCAGCCCGCACCCTGCTCGACCACCTCGACGCGACCGACACGCTCCTGGCCGACCTGACCGGCACCTGAACCACCGTACGGCTCCTCCGCACCCCCTGCTTCTCAAGGGAGACCCCTGTGACCACCGACACCGCCATCCCGTCTGCAACCACGACCTGGGAGGTGGTCGGCGGCCCGATCCCGCCCGCCGCCATCGAGCCCGAAGCGGCCGGCATCGCCGCCCGCCACCAGCTCCGCCTGCACCGCCCGGGCCCGCAGGCGCACTTACAGCTGACCGAAGCCGACGGCACCGTCCTCGTTGCGGTCAGCTGGCGGCCCGCCACCCCCGCGCTCCCGGAAGTCCTCAGCCACGTCCTGCCCGGTCGGCCGCGCCTGGACATCCTCATCGACGCCCGCCCCGGCGGCCAGGCCGCCGCCGACGACCTGCACACCGCGCTCCGCGAGCAGGCGCGTCGCTACGACCCGTCCGAGCTGAGCGCAATCACCGCGTCCATGCCGCTGCTGGCCCGCCACTCCACCCCGGACGCGAACCTTGCCGGATGGGCGGTCATCGCCCGCGACCACTACGTGGAAAACACCCTCGCCCTGCTGCTGGCCATCCAGCGCTGCGGCGTCCCGCCCCAGTGGATCTACGCACTCGCCAAGGGCGACCGCACCCGGGGCCGCGACCGCATCCACGCCACACTGACCGGCCTTGGCTGCGCCAGCGGCGTGCTGGACAACACGGCGATCAACGCCCCCGACAGCCACGCCGCCGACCTGGCCCAGACGCTGGTGCAGGTGGACGCGTTCATCGACGCCGCCCACGCCGCCGGACGGCCGGTCCTGGTGATCGACGACGGCGGCCTGATCGCCCAGGGCTACGGTCGCCCGGACGCGCCGCGGCGCATCGACGCGGCGCTGGAGCTGACCGTCTCCGGCCTCAAACGCATCACCGCCGCCAGGCCGCTGGCTATCCCGGTGTTCAACATGGCCCGCTCCGCGGTCAAGACCCGGCTCGGTTATCCCGAGATCGCCGACGCCTGCGTGCGCCGATTGCGGGCGCTGCTGCCGGCCGTCAAGACCATCGGCCGTCCGGTGCTCGTGCTCGGTTACGGCACCCTCGGCTCGCGCCTGGCCGCCGCGCTGCACGCGCACGGCTGCCAACTCCACGTCGTCGATCCCGACCCGCTGGCGCTCATCGCCGCCGCCGAGGCAGGGCACGCTACCTACCGCACCGCCGTCCACGCGCTGCGCACCACGGTGCCGCTCATCGTCGCCGGCACCACCGGCGACAGCGGCGCTCTTCCCGAGGAGGCGATCGCGCTACTGCCCGACGGCGCGATCCTGGCGCCGTTCGCCACCGCCGACTTCGCCCCCGTGACCAGCGACACCTCACCGGCCCAGCAGACCGGTCACATCCCCGGCGTCGGACGCCGCTACCGGCTGCCCACCGGGGCCGAGGTCACCATGCTCGGCGACGGCCGGTCCCTGAATCTGTTCGAGGCCGACGCCATCCCCAACCAGGGCTACGACGCCTACCGCGCCGGCACCCTCATCGCCGCCAGAGCGCTGTGCGCCCAGGCCGCCACGCTGCCGCCCGGCGTGCACACCACCCTGGTCGACACCCTCATCGCCGCCTCCGGCCTGTACGACGACTACTACCGCACCTACCTGACCAGCCAGGCAGCCACACCCACACCGGCGCCAACGCTGACCGTGCGCGAACCATCCCCCGTGGCCGGGCTGAACGCATGCGTCGTCGGCTACGGCGCCGCCGGTCGCCTGCACGCGGGCATTCTCACCGGTGCCGGCGCCGAGCTGACCATTCTCGACCCCAAACACCAGGACCTGCCGCGCACCTGCCGCAGCTTCCACCACAACATCGACGACCTGCCCGCAACCCGGGCGATCGACCTGTGGTCGGTATGCTGTCCCACGGCCGAGCACCTGTCCGTCCTACGCTCGATCCTGGCCCGCGACCCCGCCGCGCGCGTCCTGCTGGAAAAGCCCGCCTGCCAGGCCCACGAAATCGTCGCCCTGACCGACCTGCTCGACCGCCACCCCCGCGCCCGCCTGCTCGTCACCGACCAATACCAGCACGCCACTGCCCTCGACGGCGCCGCCGGCCTGCTGGCCCAGCACGCCGGCGGCCCGATCGACCACCTCACCGTCTCTTTCACCAAGGACCGGACCGCCGACATCGCCGACGGCCGCTTCATCGACCGCTCCTACGGGGTGCTGGGCTACGAATGGCTGCACATGCTCGCCGTGCTGCGCCGCCTGCTCCCGGCCGAGGCCATGACCAGCTACCTCACCTCCGACCCCTGCGACGCGACCTTGCGCGCCGTCTTCGATCCACGCCTATTCGTCGCTACCCTGACCGAGCACGCCACCGCTCCTCTCGGCGATGGTCTTGTCCACCTCGATCTGCACTCCAGCATCACCACCCCCGCCATCGTCGTGGGCCGCACCCCCGCCGACATCACACGTTGGCACCGCGGGCTGCGCGCCGCCGACGACCGACAGCGCTACCTCACCGTCCACGCCGCCGACACCCTCGTCACCGTCCGCCTGGACCCGGTCACCACGACCGGCGGCTGGCAACTGCAGCGCAACCAGCACCGGCTCGTTGCCGAACGCGACGGCAAGATCCTGCACGACGAGATCATCGACGACTCGCCCCTGCACACCGCAATCACGAGCGCCGCCGAAACGCTGACCGGCAGCCAGCCGGTGCCGCCGCCGGACCTGTCCGGGCTTCGCCGCATCTCCGCCATGGCCGACTACCTGCGCACCCAACACTCGTTCGGCGACGCGCCCGGACAGGAGAAAGTCACCGCGCTTGACCAGATCATGCATTAGGTCTCTCGATTCACCAGCCTACGCAGGCGCGGCGCGAGTACACCCAAAGGCCGTTCCAGCCGGGGCAGATCACCGCGAGGGCACCGAGCCGATGGCCACTCCGCAGGAACCGACCTGGCAGCCCATCAGCATGCTCGCCTTCCTCACCGGCCACATCGCCGACGGCATCGGACGCTCGTGATCCCGCTGGCGGCCCAGCCGAGCTCACGCTTGGCCGCCTGGGCGGCAGTCGGACTCGTCGAATTGCGATGACTCGTGCTCCCGTTCGTGGTCTGGAGCGGGCGAGTCGGTCAGCGGATGTCGGCCAGGCGGACCTCGCCGGTCGCCCGGCTGGGCGGAACCGGTAGCCCCCTGCCGGTCGGCGACCGCCTTGGCCTCGCCCAGCGCTTGCACCAGGCGGTGTAGGCGGGGGTAGGGCGAGGCCAGGGTCGCCTCGTCAAGGTCAGGGCCTTACCATCACGGCTTGCACGGGAGCCCGTTGTAAGTGCGGCCGACCAGTGTGATTGCGGCGGCGATACGGAATGTCACTGAAACGCCCCTGCGGCTGAGGGGCATACCACTGGAGCATGTGAAAAGGGGATCAGCCGACCGCCAGGGCGCCCGCACATTCGTCGCGGTGCTCCACGTCTTCGCCACGCAGATCCCCCGCCGGTAGTCGCTTCCGGCGTGCGCGCCGACAGGACCGCGGGCCCCCCGGGGGGCTCCGCCGTACGAGCGACCGCTGGCCTTTCGGACGTTCCGGGAAACCGCTCTCGGGAGCCCGTCCGGGTTGACGGATCCCTCGCGAGAGGGATGTGGGAGATCGCTCGCTTCGGCGATGTCCGCGTGGCTGCGGGAAACCAGGATTGGGAGGTCATCGCAGCTAAGGAGTCAACGAGTTGAACCTCCGTATCGCCTTCGTCGCCGCCCCCGTCCTCACCTTCGCCTACGGCGTGATCCGCATCCTGGACGGCTTGGACGGCAGCCGCGGTCCCGGGCTCGCCTGGACCACCGGGCATCTGGCCTTCATCGGCGCCCTGGTGTTCTTCGTCATAACATTCCATGAGATGCGGAGGCTGGCCGGTGGCGGACGCCTGGCCACCGGGCTGGCCTCAGCCGGATATATCGGCATCGTCGTGCTGATCGCCCAGTTC
>NZ_FNCN01000061.1 GCF_900100605.1 Sinosporangium album
GCTCCGGCTCCGGCTCCCAGTCGATCATGGTCTTGACGGTAGCCTGCCCCGCCAGTGCCCACCCTGTTGGGACCTGCCCAGACATGTATGGGCATGCCTAGGCATGCCCATCGCCGAACACGCATACATCAAAGAAACGGGCCCATCTGGCGCTGCACACGCCAGACGGGCCCTTGACCAGATCAGGAAGCACCGAACAAGGAGTCCTGACCCAATGTCCAACCTTAAGGGCTTAGCCCCCCAACCGAGATCCATGGGAACGTTCGACAACGAACCGCTCCCAATGGGATGTGCGGCATGCGGCACCGCACCGTACGCGCACGGCGTCGGCGACGACGGCCACAACTACGAGGCCCCCTCGGCCGGCCTCATGGCCGCGCGTCTGCGGGAGCGCTACCAGCAGCACGGCCTCATCCCGTTCCCGCGGTACGACACCGCGCCCAAGCCGGTGCTCGTCCCCGCGCCGCGCCCGGCCGCCGACGAGCTCGTGGTCGAGCCCGCCCCGGTCGCACCCGTGGCCACCGCGGCGGCGCTCACCGAGGAAGCCGTGCCTACGTCGGCGGACGCTGAGCAGTCACGGCGTGACGAGCGCCCCGTCGAGCTGCCGACCCGGGCGCCCGCGACCACAACGCGGCCGTGTCTCTCCCGGCCGCCCGCCACCGTGCCCTACCAGCGGCCTCGCCGCTACGCCAAGAAGGTACGGGTAAGAACTGGTCCGTATGGGAAGTGGACACCACAGGCCGCTTCCCCGACCAAAATGGTCACAACCCCCACCATCAGCCCATCAACACCCCACCTGATCTCGCGTGCTCCCGCCCTGCGGGACTCGCGTGCCGGCGGCGGCACGGGCACTGCCCTGACCCCGGGATCGCCCGCGCCGCCGCCATCTGCCACCAACCGCCAGCCCATCGAACAGGCGGTGGCGGCATGAACACCGTCGTCCGTGTCCGCTGGACTGCTGACCGTCCTCCCACCCCCACGGGATGCCGCTGGTGCGGCCACCCCGCCGCCGCCCACCCCAACGCCGAACTGCCGCACCGGCCGCAGCACGCCTACGCGCCGCCGACCACCGCGCAGGCCCACGCCCGGTCCCTGGTGTGGCGCCACCTCGCCGACCAGGCGGCCCGCCGCGCGGGCATGCTGCCCATCGAGGCCCAGGCGGCCGCCGCCGTCGCGGTACGGCGCGCGGTTCCCCGGCAGCGGACCTCGCCCCTCACCCGCCGCCCCCGCGGCCGCACCCTCGCCGGGAAACCCCTCGTCGAGAAGGCCACGCTCCCCGACGACACGACCTTGCAGCGGGTGCTCGCCGGACTGAAACGGCTCGACCGGTGACCGGCCGCCCCCGCCTCATCGGCGGCACCACCTGGATCATCGTCTCCGACCCGCAAGCGCGAGACGACGCCCACGATGCGGCCGAGCTCACCGCACTGCGCCGCGCCTACGGCCACACCTGGTCGATATGGCGCTCCCGCGCCGGCGGCGCACCGGCTCACTGGTACGCGAGCCGCCGCCGCGCGCTCACCCCTGCCGCCCGGATGCTCGGCTTCCACCCGACCCTTGCGGCACACAGCGCAGACAGGCTCCGCGTCCTCCTCGAGCGGCAGCCCCCACCCACCGACCTGCCTATGCAGCACGCCCCCTGACCGGGGGTGCTGCACAGGCACTCATCAGGCGCGCCGGATCCCAGCCCTTCCTCCGCCGGCCGCGCCACCGGCGCACAGCCCGGCCGTTGCACGGGCTGTGCGCCGCCCCGGGACACCGGTCAGGTACGGCCTCGCGGAGAGGTCCTGCCCGGGCCGGCGTGCCCCCGTGATCGCCGCGGGGTCCTGGAAGGAGGGCCAGGACCCCGCGGCCCCAAGCACAACCGGCCACAAGTAAAGAAAGGAGCTCGACGATGCCCAGCACCGTGCAGCCCGGCGAGGCCTACGACGCCCTGCCCGAGCCCCATCAGCGCGCATACCGCACCCTCGGCATACACCCCGGAAAGCACATCTCCGCCGCGGCCGCTGCAGTGGTCCTGGACACCCCCCACGAGCAGGCCGTCACGCACCTGGATGCTCTGGCCGCGGCCGGGCTGCTCGAGGAGTGCGAGTCCGGCCGCTACCGCTTCGCCGCAGGGGCTCACGACCACGCCCTCGGCATGGCCGAGGGCTACGACTCCGTACGCCACCGCATCCGAACGCTCGACCGAACCATCGACTGGTACCTGGTCAAGGTCCTTGAGGCCGACCTGACCGCCATGCCCGACCGGCTGCGGACCAGCCCCCGCTACCGCCGCGTCGAACGCGGCGCCTTCGACGACGCCGCGGCCGCCCTCGACTGGGTCGACCACCACCTGGACGTCCTGCACGCCCAGGTGATCGCGGCCTATGAGAACGGCATGTACGAGCAGGTGGTGGCCATGGCCGAGGGGCTCAGATCGGTGTTCCTGCACCGTAGCCACCGCAGATGCACCGAGGTGTGGCACGCCGCCACCCAGATGGCGGTGGCCGCCGCCCGGATGCTCGGCGACCGGATGCTGGTCGGCCGGATGCTCACCGCCCGGGCCTCCTACCTCCTGCACGTCGGAGAGCTCGCGCGAGCCCTGACCTGCTCGAGGGAGGCTACTCAGGCCGCGCGCAAGGCCCGTGACCTGCCGGGGGAGGCCGCAGCGGCCGAGATCGAAGGCGTTGTCCGGCTGAGCCTTGGCGAGGCCGCAGCGGCCGAGGCGCGATTCCGCGCCGCCTGCGCCTTGTTCGAGGAGGCCGATGACGCTCGCGGGACGGCTCTGCTGAACCGGCGGCTCGCCGAAGTAGCGGTCGTGCAAGGCGACTACGACACCGCCCTCGCCCGGTTCCGCACGGTCCGCTCCTTGTTCACCGACCTGGGTGACCGCTACAACCTGGTCCGCACCGGCGCCCTCGTGGGCGCAGTCCACATCCGCATGAACAATCCGACCGCGGCCAAGCCGGAGCTTGAGCGAGCCCTGGAGATCGCCGAGCAGATCACCCACACCGGCATCCAAGCCGACATCCACACCAGCCTGGCCCTCATCGCCACCGACGAGGCCACAGCGATCTACCACCAGGACAAGGTCGTCGAACTCCTCCAGTGGCCCCACTCGCCGGGCCCGCAGGCCGCACAGCCCGCCGCGGACCCGACCGGCGCCTGATCCACCGGCAGACGCCGACTCCCCCCTCAGCCAAGCCGCCCTGAGCGGCGGCGGCCCTCACTCATAGGAGCTGTTGTGACCTCGCCCATCACGGACGACGGTACAAGCCACTGCTCTACCCTCCGGACCGGTCGGCGCCCCTGGCCGCCGGTCCGCAGGCGCACCGCCCTCATCCACGCGGCGCTCGCCCTCCTGCCCCTGGTGCCTTCCTCGGCCACCACGCTGTGGGAACTCGCCGAGCACGTCTTCCCGATCCCCGCAGTCCCATGGGCAGACGTGCCGCTGCGGACGATCAGCGCCATGCTCCTGGTGCCAGTCTTGATCTGGATCACGTCCTCTAAAGCCTCCGGCGCCATCGGCATCCCCAAGGGCCTACCCCGACGACTGATCACGGTCGCGGCGGCATGCGTGGTGGCTGTGGCAGTGATCGCCATGAACACGTTCGTCACCGTGGAGATCGACCCGGTGCTGCTGAGGATCAGCACACAGCTAGGCAGCGTGGTACTCGCAACATCGGTCATCATCGGGCTGGCGGCACGCCGCGGACTGAACGCCCGGGCGCTGGGCCTGGGGCGGCCCCGCCGAGGGGACCTGGCCGTCTTCGCCGCGGCGTTGGCCACCTTCGCAGCCGGTGGACTCCTCATACACACAGGCATGCTGTGGGACGGCGTCCCCGAGATCCATCGCACCAGCGCCGCATTCTTCACGCCGTGGGAACAAGCGGAGCTGGCCGTGATGATCCTCAATGCCTCCTTCGTGGAAGAACTCGTGCTCGCCGGAGTCGCCAGCGCGATCCTCGCCGAGAGGTTCTCCCGGTGGGGATGGTGGGGCGCGGTGGCCGTCCTCGCCGCGATGCGAGTGCTCTCCCACCTGTTGATCTCTCCGTGGCAGGTCGTCAGTTTCGCGCTGGCCGGCGTGGTACTGCCGCTGCTGTACCGGTGGCGGCGGCGCCTGTGGCCGCTGATTGCCGCCCACCTGACATACAACGTGATCAACGCGTGGGCCTCGACCTACTGGGCGGTCGGCACCGCGGCGGCCGTGGGGGCGGCCGTACTAATCGCACACGCGCTCCGCCGAGACCGGCAACGCGCGGGAAACCGATGAACCCCAGCCCGCAGACACCACCCGCCCCCCAGAACTCGGCCGCAGGCCCGATCCACGGCCTGGTCCAGGCGGGCACCGTCACCGGCGGCATCGTGATCTACGGCGCCGCCGGCCCGACACCGCCGCCGCGGCAGCTTCCACCGGCAAGCCGGGCATTCGTCAACCGCGTCACCGAGCTCGCCGAGCTCAGCGACGCACTCACCCACGCGGGCACCGCTCCCTGGTGCCCGCCCGCCCCGGCCCTGGTCGTGATATCCGGCCCCGGCGGTGCAGGCAAAACGGCGCTGGCAGCCCGATGGGCACACGAAATCAGCGGGCAGTTCCCCGACGGCCACCTGTATGCCGACCTGCGCGGCTGCAGCCCAAGCCCCAGCCCCGCCGCGAGCGAGATCATGCACCGCTTCTCCCGCGCCCTCGGCGCCACCCCCGCGCAGATCTCACCTGACCCGGAAGACCGGCTGGCGCTCTACCGCACTCTCACCAGCCACCGCAGCCTGCTCATCATGCTCGACGACGTCGCATCCTCCCGGCAGATCATGCCGCTCATGCCGGCATCAGCCCGCAGCCTGGTGGTGGCCACCACCCGACGAGAACGGCTCGGCGGGCTCATCGGCCAAGACCCGCACCGCCTCACGGTGGGCCCGCTCCCCGAAACCGAGGCGATCGCATTGCTGGAGCGACTGCTCGGCCGTCGCGTCAACGACGAACGAGCCGCCGCCGAGCAGCTCGTCCAAGACTGCGGCGGGCTGCCTCACGCCCTGGTCGCGGCCGCGGCCCACCTATCGACCCGGGAGCGGTCACTCACCTCCCTGGCCATGGAGCTGGCCGCGAGAACAAGAACCCCGGAGAGGAAACCCGTGAATGCCAGCCGCACCGGCACCGTGCTCGACGCGGCATATGCCGGACTGACCAGCCAGGGGCAGCGCGCCTACCGGAGACTGGCCTTTCATCCCGGCCCGCGCGTCGCTTCCATGTCTGTACAGAGGATTCTCGACGTTGACGCGGTCGAAGCCCTGCGCGTGACCGCCGAACTGCGCAGCGCCTGCCTGCTGCAGCAGGCAGGCGGCTTCTACACCATCGACACCACCGTGCAGGAGCATGCCCGGGCCCTGGCCGAGCACATCGACACCGCACAGGCCCATGCCGAAGCCATCGAGAGAATCGTCGGCTGGCTGCTCGACGCGGCCCTGACGGCCGACCTTGCCGCCATGCCCGATCGGCTGCGCTACACCGACCGCTACCAGCAGGCGCACACAGCAGGGCTGGTGTTCGAGACCGCTGCGGACGCGCTGGACTGGCTGGAGGAGACCGCGGCGGAGATCCGCGCCGCCGCCGCGCTCGCGCTTGAGCGCGGGCTGCATCCGGAGGCGTGCGCCTTCGCCGAAGCCATCAGGTCGCTCGCGCTGTATCGGCGCGCGTATCCCGTCTGGGACAGCGTCACCGACATTGCCCTGCGTGCCGCCCAAGCCATGGACGATCCGGGACAGCTCAGCCGCTCGGCGGTCGCCCGCGCCTCCTACCTTGTCGCCCTCAGGCGATACACCGAGGCGGCCGACCTGCTGGGCATCGCGGTCAAGAACGCGCGCAATGCCAGCGACGAACTCAGCGAGGCGTCGGCACGGCAGACCCTGGGCACCGTGTACAAGCGGCTCGGAGACGACGCCGGCACGCACGGCAGGAGCAGACACTTCGATGAGGCGCGCAAGGAGTACAAGGCAGCCGCAAGAATCTTCATCGCCCACGCCAGAGACCGGGCCGTCGCCCTCACCTGGCGGCACGCGGGGGAGCTCGATCTCTCGGCCCGCAGGTACGGCTCCGCGCTGGAGCACCTCCACCGCGCGTGCGACGAGTTCACCGAGCTCGCGGACACCTCCAACATTGGATGGACCCTCGTCCGTATCGCCGAGACCTACCTTCGCAAGCCGTCTCCGCGACTCGTGGTGGCGGAGACACGCCTCGGCCAGGCCATGGAGATCGCCCAGGCGGCGACCCACCGGCCGATGCAGGCCCAAATCCTTGGCCTGCTGAGCGAGGTCGCCGAGGCCCGGCACGAGTACAGCGCAGCGGTCGGTTACCAGGAGCAGGCCGCCGCGCTGCTGCGCGAGCTCGGCCATCCCGACACGGTCCGGGCGGAGGCCCGCCTGAGGTATCTGCGTATAGATCCTGCAGGCAGCGCGGCCGACCCCACCGACGTATGAACGCTGACCGGGTATCTCTTTCGCTGGTCGACCGTACGTGACGGTGGTCAGGGCGCAGGCATGTTCATGACCCACGACGAGGGGTTCCCGATCGGCATGGTCATCGAGGGAATGGGCCCTCATTTCTGGTCAGAAATTTGAAACCGCGCCACATCGGCGCAGGTCGAGCTCCTTGCAGTTCTGATGCCGCCACAACCGAAAAACTGCCCGCCTGCCGACACGGCAGGCGGGCAGTTCAACATCGATGCGGGATCAGGGGTTACACGCCCCAGCCAGTCCGGCCGCCGGGACGCCGCTCGCGTGTGCTCCGGACTGAGCTGTACGAGGGCGCCTTGGTCGACCCAAGGAGCAGGCCGACCCACGGCCACCTCCGCTGCAGAGCTGAAACCGCGACCTGGTACAGCGTCACACACGCACCTCCCACCGCGAGGACCACCGCCGCGGCGGAGGCCGGGTCCAGCTTGATGCCACGGACCGCAAGCCACGCGATCACAGAGCCGCCGACGACTGCGACTCCGGTACGGATCCACGAAATGATGAGATCGGACAAGTCGTCCTCCAGACACGACAAGACCCCGGCCATCCGGCACGGGGCGAACGGGTGTTGCGGATCAGGACTCAGAGGCGCAGCAGGGCTGTCCATGTCTTCGGACCGACCACTGCATCAGGCCGCAGCTTCTCGGTCCTCTGGAAAGCGCGGACTGCTTCGGCGACGGCGACGCTGAACACGGTCTCGTCTGTTCCCGAAGGGATGGGGAACCCGCGTGCCCACAGCAACGCCACGAGCGTCTTCACGTCCCACCGCCGGTGGTCGTCCTTAACAACGCCGGCCCCGATTCTGAGAAGGGGGAGATCACGCACAGCTTCCTCCGTCCAAGTACGTTTCACAGGGCGTACAGCCCCAGCCCGCACCCACGCATAGAGCGGCTCACCTGGGCAGGAGGTGGCATAGCCATCACGATGGCCAAGGACTTCGTCCCCGGCTCCGCGCTGCCGGAGGTAGTCGATGGCACCCCGTAGCCCTGTGAGTATTTCGTCAGTCGGCTCGACCAGGCCGCACGTGCCGAGCAGTGCGCAGACCGCGTAATGGTCGGTGTTGCGGCCTTCCCCGTTGGCGGCCGACATTACCCGGGCTCCGCGGCCCTCCCAGATGATGCCGTGCTCGCACACCAGCAAGTTGTAGGCGATATCCGACCAGCCGTTGCCGTCCATGTGCTGGCGCTGGACCGCGCGTATTTTGGACCTGCACCCTGTCGCACACCGTGATTTCGGCACAGAGGTAACCGGGGCGCCGAGATAGTGGACTTTCACCCCCCGGGCCGAAGGGAGCCGGGTCACGCGCCTCGGTGCACGAGCTCCCCAGCCCGATCGAGGAACCAGCTTCATGCGCTCGTCTCCTTCGCTGCCTGGGCCAGGCGGCCGCGGGCCACCTCGGCGTAATGGGCGGTGTTCTCGATACCGATGTAGGAGCGCCCCCCCTCGATCGCAGCGACACCTGCGGACCCCGAGCCTGCGAACGGGTCAAGGACGGTCCCACCGGCCGGGCACACACGAATGAGCTGACGCAGGATCCCGACGGGTTTCTGGGTGATGTGGACCCGGGCCGCTCCTCGTGGCTGCGAACCCTCCACAAGCCCTGGCAGATAGATCGGTGTTTCGTGCCGTACGGGCGTGCCGTGGCTAGCCCAGAGCACGTATTCGCATTCCCTCTTGAAGCCGTCCCGCTGTGGGCGGCTGATCGGCTTCCTCCAGGGGATGATGCCGCGCCATGTCCAGCCGGCGACCTGCAGAGCGTCGGACGTAGCAGGCGCCTGCCGCCAGTCGCAGAACACCAGGCATGAAGCACCTGGGCGAGCGATGCGCAGGCACTCCGACAAGATCAGCGACAACCAGTAGGTATACGACCTCTGGTCTCGGTTGTCGCCGGCGAAGTCGGCGAGAGTGTGCCCGGCGTCGGTGGAAACGTACTTGTCACGTGCGGTCGAGCCGACGCGTTCACCGGCGGTTCGACCGCCAGAGTTGTACGGCGGATCGGCCAGCACCAGGTCGACGGAACCGTTGGGGATGGTGGGCAGTACGGCGAGCGCGTCGCCACGATGAATCTGCCAGGTCATGGCTTCTCCTCGGGGTCGCGTACGCCCGCGGGTGGCGGGCGAGCGAGTCGATCGAGGGGGGAGGCCCGGGGGATTGCCTGGCCCCAGTCGTCCCCCGGTTCGACTGGGGCCAGGAGCTAGGTGCGGTTCAGGAACGTCAGCAGCGCGATCACCACGCCCGTGGCCGTCACCATGACACCCACAGCCGTCAGGAGAAGTTTGGTCCGGGCGGCGAGTTGAGGTCTGGTGACGGCCTCGCGTTCGATTACGTCGAGTCGCCGCTCCAGTTCTTCATCCCGTTCGATGGATGCCCGCCGGTCGGCATCGGCTTGGACGGTGATTTCTTCTGTGCGGCGTTCCGAGTGCTCTGCCCGATGGACGAGAAGGGCCAACTGGCCTTTGATCTCAGCGAGACCGACGGCGGTCATTTCGCTGAGCTTTGCGAGTGCTAAATCGAGTGAGTCACTCACTGAGACTCCATGGTCATGGAAAGGGCAGCATGGTGATCATCTCCCTGCCGGCGGTGCCTTCTGCGCATCACCCCGGCGCCTCCGGCGGCGCTATCGCCGGTTGCGTGCCGACGAACGTCGCCGACGGCTTGAGGCCGACAGTCGGCCGGACGGGTGCGGCGCCGGCGGCGCGGATCCAGTCGACGGCCAAGCGCCGGGATCGGACGCGGACGGGGTCGAGCCGCGTCTGCTCCTTGATAGGCGCCAGCGGATCCGGTGGAGCCGTACGGCGCGCGCCGACGTAGTCCAGGGCGCCCTGGCGGTCCGTCCGCGGCGCGGACGTGATCAGGACGCGGTGCCGCTTTGCCACGGCGATCCGCTCGAGGTGCGCCTGCAGGCGGGTCTCGTCCGACACCCCGGGGGTCCAGCAGGTCGGCAACTCCCGGGTGGCCTCCAGAATCGCCGCGGCGGCAGGGTCCTGCCAGGCGAACAGGTCCCCCAGATCGGGAAGGTACGGCTCGTAGAGGACGACGTCGAGCAGGGTGTCGAGGTCGTCGGGATCGAGGCCGTATTCTGCACACCGCCACTCGAACGCCGAGTGCGGGAAGGCGTGCTGAATGTGCATGCCCGAGGCAGGGGCCACCTGGTAGACGCACCAGATCGGCTCGGCACCGTCAGCCGCCGGCGGCGCAGTCTTGGCGGGGGCGGCGGCCTGCAGGGCGGCATTGCCGTAGGCCAGCTCGGCATCCCAGACCTGTATCTCCTCGGCCATGCGTTCCTCCCCAGGTCAGTGGCGGTGAGCCCACCAGTAGACGGCGTATCCGTCGGGAAATGAGGTGTTGATCCGAAACCCGGTCGGCAGCGACTCGGTGACGTACCAGGACCCGGACGGGTTGTGCGTGGACGGGCTGCCGAGGCCGCGGCGGATCACGCAGACCGGCCCCATGTTGCCGCTCATGGTCGCCCCGTAGGAGACGATCCGCGTGTTGGGCGCGGCACCGGAGGCGGAGAACACAATGGACCCGGCCATGATCCCTGCGGTCGGCCCCAAGGCGGTGTAGTCCCACCATTTGCCGACGTGCCGGGTCCGGCCGCTGCCGTCGAACCAGAAGTACTGCTCGTCTGCCGCGGTGCGGAAGTACCCGTAGAGGGCGTACCCCTCGGCAAGCTCCATGAGGCCACCGTTGGGGTCGACAAGGGCGGCATCGCGAACCTGCATCTGCATATACCCGGCGGCGATGGTGGTCTGCGAGGCGGCCGTGGCGGTGGAATTGGTGCCGGAGGTGACCTCGAACGTGGCCTCGCCAGCGAACTGGTCGTCGCGAGTTCTCAGCCGGGTGTAGTTCGAGCCGGCGTCGGCCGGGATGAACCGCATCTCGGGGTAGGCCGCGCCGGGCGGTGCGAACTCCAGGCGGCGCCCGGCCGCCGCGGTGCGGATGAACGCGCCGGTGATGGTCTTGCCATCGATCGCGTCACCGGACAGCTTGACCCCGGTGATCGACCCGGCGGTGACCTTGTCGGCCGTGACCGCGTTGGCTTTCAGGTGGCCGGTATCGATCGCGAGTGCTTGGATCAGGCCACCGGTGATGGTGTTGGCGATGACCTTGTCAGCGGCGTTCAGGGAACCGTTGACGATATTCGCGCCGCTGATGATCTGCCCGATGATGTCGGTGTCCACCAGCGGCTGGGTGGCGATGGCCGCCGCGCTGCTCGGCGTCGACTCGTTGCCGCGCCGATCGACGGAGGTGAGCCGGAACGTGCGGTTCGCACCATAGGGCTGGTCGGCCACCAGCAGCGCCCCGGCCGCGCGCAACGTGCCGACCTCCGTGAACGGACCGCCGATCCCGGCGGTACTCATCCACACGCGTACCTGCTCGAAGTCGGCCGGCATCGGGACCGCGCCGACGCCCTGGCCGTCCCAGTAGACCGAGATGATGCTGAGCCGGGTGGCCAGCTGGGGTGCGGTCGGCACCGGCGGCGGGGTGACGTCGTCGGGGATCAGCACTGCCTGGGGTGCGGAGAAGGTGCCCTTCACCCCTTGGGAGACTGCGCGCACCTTGAAGGCGTAGTGGATGTCGACCGGCAGCGGGCTGTAGGTCGCCGTGGTGTCGCCGCCGTCGGTCGCGGTCAGTTGCCTCCAGACCTCGCCGACGGAGTCGATCCGCCCGTACAGCTCGTATCCATCGACGTTGATCGCCACACCGTTGACGTCGGCGGCGACCGGCGACCATGTCGCGGTCACCTGGCCCCGGGCGTACCCGTGCTCGTCGACATACGCCAGCGGAGCCACGATCAGCCCGGCCGGTGCGGCGGGCACCCGGCCGCCGGCCTCGGGCGCGGGGTCGACGCCGCTACCTCCGGAGGCGACCCCGCCGCCGAGGATTCCGGCCGCGCGGCGGGCGGCTCGGATGTCGGCCTCGAGGAACCGATCGTTCAAGATGAGGTTTCCGCCGACGATGCCGTCCTGGTTGCGGGTCAGGGTGATCTGCCGGATGCGCAGGCGCTGCAGCTGGCCGCCGTCGCCGGGGGCCAGCACGTAGGCGCCAGGCGAGTAGTGCGCCCACGGCAGGTGCCGGGCGGCGTACGGGGTGATGCTGCGGGTGATCTGCACCCGCTCGCGGCTGGTGCGCTCCAGTGCGGCCTGCCCGAGCAGGGTGGCGGTGCCGGTGTCGGACACACCGCCCTGCTGCTGGTGGGTCTCCCACCGTCCCCACGGCGCGGTCGCCGAGGGGTTGGTGACCTCCAGGGAGAGGCCTTCCTCGCCCTCGATGAGGATCGCGCTGGCGAGCTCTTCGAGGGTCGCCTCGTCGGGGGCGTCGACGACGTCGCGGCCCAGTCGCAGCGCCACCGGTGACAGGCCGCCGGCCAGGTCGGGCGCCAACGTGGTGCCCTCGTTGAAGACGCGCAGGGTGCGGCCCTGCATCTGCCAGTCGATCACGCCCTGCTCGGAGAGGTTGATCAGCAGGGCCAGGGCTTCTTGGCCGGGCTCCAGGGCGAGGGTCAGCGCGTGGGCCCACGGCTGGCCCGCACTGTCGTGGGTGGTGGTGAAGTCGACGGCCAGGCCGGGCAGAGCGCCGCGGGCGTGGCCCTCATCGATGAGCGTGCGCAGCATCGCCCCGGCCGAGACAGCCGAGAAAGGCCGCTTGCCGTCGACCACCACCGGCCCCGCATACATGATCAACTTGCAGAGCATCCAGCTGTAGCCGGGCAGCGTGTAGGAGCGGGCGCCGGTCTCATCGGTCGGATCCCCGGCGCGCTTGATCCGCAGGAACCGGCCGTTCGGCGGCTCGACCCAGGCTGCGCCGGTGGAGTACTCGACGGCGACCTCGCACGGGCCGGCCAGGCGGGCCGCGCCGACGGCGTGCGCGCTGTAGGCCAGCGTCAGCGACGGCACATCGTTCAGCGGAAAGCCGGTGTCGATGGACAGAGGGTGCGGCAGCATGCCCGAGCGGGACCCGTTCGGCGCGTACGCCACCAGGCGCAAGTCATAGGTCGTCACAGGTAGGCCCTTCGGGCGCGGATCTGCAGGCCGCTCGCGCCGGTCGTGCCGGTCGCCGAGCTGGTGACGGTGACGGATCGGCTGTGCGGGTCGCCTCCGGAGATCGCCGGTGTCAGGTGCAGCCACCGCGAGGCCGAGCCGGGCCCGGCCGAGGAGACGCCGCCGGTCACATCCGTTCCGGCCGCCAGGTCCCAGGTGTCGCCGGCGACTTTCGCCGCGTGCAGCGCGGCGCAGTCGAGGAGCAACCGCTCGCCGGCGGCGAGGACGCCGTCCCAGGCGAGGGTGCCGCCGCTCACCACGTCGCCCACTTGCGGGTTGACGGCGGGCCCGGTGATGCGGAGCACCGCGTCGGTGACGGGTGCGGTGCTTCCCGCGAGCGGCGTCACCGCCTGGGCCGCGCTGGGCAGAGCGCCCGTCCAGGTGGCGGTCGCCACGTCACGCCAGATCGCGCCCGGCACGGTCAGCAGGACCTGCAGCCGGGCCACGGCGTTGCCGACGTCGACCATCGGTTCGCTCGCGGCCAGGGCGGTCGCCTCGGCGCGGCGGACGATTCCGGGCGCGGCGTGGTAGCGGACATCCAGCAGGCGGTGCCGCACGCCGAACGCTGCGGCGAGCGCCTCCAGGTTGTGTTCCAGCGCCTCGAAGCCGCCTTCGGCGCCGTCGGGCCTTACGGGGAGTACGTGCAGGTCCAGCGCGAACGCGGTCGGCTCGAGGTCCAGGCCGACAATGGGCAGGTCGCCGGAGCGGCCGGGCACCTTCACCGAGACGGCGCGGGCCGCGGGCATCGGCCGGCGGCGCGTCTCGGGCGCGAGGTACCAGCCGGGCCCGTCCATGCCGATGCCGTCGACGGTGTAGGTCGGGTACACGTGCTCATGCACTCAGACCACCCCCAGCGCCGCGGCGTACTGCAACGCCCGGTTCGTCGTCTTCGACGTCGGCTCGGCCTGCGGGTAGTGGTTATGGATCACGAACCGGGCACCTCCGGAGCTCTCGCCGTCGGTCTCCGGGTCGCTGAGGTGGTCGGCGACGTTGGGCAGGGTCGCCGAGGCCAGGCCGGAGGCGGCCCGGGCCACCAGGTGCTGGCCGGAATCGATGCCGCCGGCCAGCATCGCCGCGATCGTGCGACCGGCCTTGTCCGGAGGGTGGATTTTCAGCGGACCGGCTTTGGCCGGCGAGAACGGCAGGTACTCGCGGATCTTGGCGGCGATGTTCTTCATGGCCGAGCCGACGGATCCGATCATGCCCTTAATGCCGTTGATCAGGCCTTGGATGACGTTGCGGCCCGCGTTGTACAGCAGCGACCCGAGGCTTCCCAATGCGGAGGTGATCCGGCCGGGAATGCCGCGGACCAAGCCGAGAAGGGCGGAGATCGCGGTGGACACCGCAGTCTTGATCCGCGACCAAGCGGTGGTGACCAGGGTCCGGGCAGTGTTCCAGGCGGTGGACCAGGCGGACTTGATGGCGTTGAGGACGCTCGTGATGATCGACTTCACGCCGTTGATGGCGCTGGTCACGGCCGACTTGATGCCGTTCCAGACGGAGCTGGTCGCGGA
>NZ_FNCN01000062.1 GCF_900100605.1 Sinosporangium album
AAGAACTTCGCCAACGGCTGGAAGCCCCGGGCGGATGGCGGCTTGCCCTCACCGCTCGTGAGCGCGCCGCGTGGTACGAGATGGGCATCATCCGTCCCCTTGCCCGCGTGGTGGAGGTGGAAAAGCAGCGGCAGGCTGACAAGCACCTCATGATGACCACGGAGGTATCGCCTCATACCGGCATGGCATGGGGAAGTTCTGTCGATTACGTGCAGGGCATATTGGATGCTCTGCTGTGGGCCACCGGCCGTGCGGAGCGATCACCGCTCAGTGACCGCGAAATTGACGGGCTGCCCAGCACACGTGAGATGCACAATGAGGCGTGGCTCGGGACAGATATCGCGTACCGGCGGGTAGAGAGCATCCGCAACGACTCTTACGCCGTGGGCGTTGAAACAGCGTTGCTATGGCTGATCGGCAAATCCGACGACGCTCCCTGAACATAGAAGGAGGGGCGTACACCAACTGAGGTGTACGCCCCTTCTGCATGCTGCGGTGGTCGTGACTTTCAGCGGCGAAGCATCTGCTCGTAGGCGGTGTATTCCTCCTGTGTGATCCCGTGCTGGCGGAAAAGCCGTTTCGCGTGCTCCGCCGCCTCAGTGCGGAGGCTTTGCGGGGTAGACGGATGGTTGGCCTGCTCGACCAGGGCGCGCAGTTCAGCGAGGAGGCCAAGGCGCTGCGCGGCGTGTACTTGGTCAATGTCGTCTCGGGCCGATCGTGGAACAGGATGCGGACGGTCACTACCTTGAGTCGGGCACCCGCGGGTGCGCGCAGCGGCGGACCGGAGGACATCCTCAAGGAGCCGCCGGAAGTCGACCGCATGGTGGGCCCTGGCGTCTGCGGATTCGTAGGCGGCATCGTAGGTCGTACGCAGCACCGCGCAGTCGTTGACCAGGTCCCGATGGAGCGGCCAGCAAGAGGGCAGCTCTTCCATCGCGTGCGGCCAGCCGGTGAATAGTACGTCGCGGACCCATGCCGCCAGCTCGACCATCCAGTCCTGGCGGGCGTCACTGGGAACGTGAGCCCAGTCGACCGGTCTCGACGGGAGCTCCTGCGTGGCCATCTGCTCGACGTGCGCAGATAGCTGCTCGGTTTCCTCGGCCAACTGCTCTAGTTGCATCTGAAGCTGCTCAACCTTTGCCGCAAGAGGCATTAGGCGACCCAGTTGTCGGGCAGCCGCAGCGTGTTCAGCGGTTAGCTGCTCGACCAGGGCGCGCACACGCCCCACGTCCACGCTGACCGCCGCCACCGCGGACATCACCGGGCCCACACCGGAGGCACGGCCGTCGTCGGCCGGGCCTGCGATGTCTCCAAGGTACTCCTCGCTCACTCCTCGCCCCCAGGCCCATCCCATGGCCGCCACTCGCCTGTACCGCCGGCCTGCTCGGCGGGTCGCAGCGGCAGCGGCAGCGGCGGAGCGGCCGCAGGCCCTTGACGGCGCTCACGCCGCGAGGTCAGCTCATCGGCTGGAACAGGCGCATGGGGGGTGTCGCCGAGCAGCTCGGGCCGAGGAACTGGCACGGGCCGGTGAGTCACGCTCGGCAGCATGATGGGCTGTCCGGACTTGACCCACCGCTTGTAGTCGGCGCGCTGCCAACCCCTCTCCACCCGGACCACGGTCGGTTTCCGGGACCCGCGGATGACGACAGCGTGCCAGTCCGGCAACCGTCGCAGCTCAGACACCGGCAGTACCGGCACCCGCTCGTAGATTGGGCGCCGCCGGTACCGCGGTCGGCCTTCGCGGTCATGGCCGTCGCTGACGCGTTCCGAGCCGACCTGGAGGCGGACGTCTCCCGCCAGCTTCGAGACCCGCTCTCCCATCTCCGTGTCGCTGCTCGCCGTGTAGAAGATCTTGCAGGTGGCAGCCTGCCAGATGACGTCCGCGCCGTCGTCGCCCCACCTCGCCTTGAGGTGGGCCCACGCCTGGCCGATCAGGTGCAGGGCCACCCCGGACCCGCCGGAGTAGGTGGCCCAACTGTGCACCGGGATGGGGCAGATGTTGGCGACCTCGTCCAGGACGAGCGACAGCGGCGGGTCGAGCGCCTGGGAGCGGGAGCGTGAGCCCCGCAGGACCGCGGCGTGGTAGAGCTCGGCGACGAAACACAGGAACAGTGGCGCGAGCTCGCTACTGTCGGACGAGGCCACCATGTATAGGGTGTCGCGCCCGTTGAGGAACTGCTCGACGTCGAACAACTCTCCGCGGACGCGCGGTTCGAGCGCCTCGGCCGCCGCCGGATGTGCCATGAACTTCAGCACATTCCGAATCGTCGTGGCCACGCTCGCCTGGGTGCGTTCGGGCAGATGGAGAAACTCGGTAACTGCGAGGAGCGACGCCTCATCAGCGCCTTCATGCTGCTGAAGGACCTGCAACGGCCGATCGTCGCGGGTCACGATCCACCTGTGCACGACCCTGAGGGTGGCCTTGGCGAGGCCGCCAGCTTGCAGGTAGCCAGCCAGGGTGAGCGTGGCCTGATCATGCCAAAAACTATTGCTGTCCGCGACGACGGAGGAGCGGACGCCCGCCACCAGGAAACCGGCGCGCCGGATCGCTACCTCGGGGTCCTGGCAGCCCGCGACGAGGTTCCAGCGGAACGTGCTCCCGTAGTCCCCAACGCCGGCCGGGTTGAAAACGTGCAGCAGGCCGAACTGCTGCCGTACTCCGGCGGTCATCGCGATGAGGTCGCCGCGGATCGAGGTGGCGACCACCGGGCCGGGCGCGTCGATGATCCGGCCCGCCGCCGCCGCGGACTTGCCTTGCTGCGGAGGCGCGATCGTGAGCGTGACGTCTTTGAGGGTGGCGTAGGCCCGGCGCCGCCCAGGGCGACCCCAGCCGAGGAACACCGCGTACTCGTTGGGCGGGCCGAACCAGCGGTCACGCCAGGTGAGCGAGGGCCGGGAGCGGGCGGCGACTCGGCGCGCGGGCCCGCGACCGTAGCCGCGGTAGAGCTCGACCAGACCAGCGAATCCGGGGCCCGGGTGCATGCCCAGGCGCAGCCGGATACGCATCGGCAGCCACGGCTGACGGCGGCGGGCCGACCGGCGGGCCGCGCCGACCGCCGCGCCAGCAGCAGCGGTCAGGAGAACCCAGCCGGCGAGGCCGGGGCCGAGGTCCCAGGGCATGGTGTCGGTGGGGATGTACTCAGTAGCGCGAGCCAGCATCTCGGTCATGAGGTCACCTCGGCTTCGATCATGCCTCCGGACGGTGACATTTCGCTGGCGGACCGAGCCTTGATGTGGTCGTAAAGGTAAGTTCTAGCAGTTCCCTCACTGCTCAGGCCTGCGGACTGATAGAGCTCTCGCGCCACCTCGGATGCCCGCGACAGATCCATGTAGCGGGGATCTCCGCTCTCGCCGAGCTGCTCGTACAGCGTGATCAGGCGCTCTTTGCCGGTCTTGGCCGCCGCGAGCGTGGCCAGCCGAGCCGCCTCGGCGCGGGCCTGCTCGGCCTCGGCCTGGGCACGGTCGAGGGCCTCACGGAGCGCACGCTCGGCGGCCAGCTGCCGCTCCCGCTCTTCAGCGCGGGTCTGCTTGATCTCCTCGGCCGCACGACGGGTGAGTTCGGCGCGCTCGGCCTCGGCCGCCGACTCGATAGCGCGCATCTGCTCGGCGGTCTCCGCCCGCACCTGCTCGGCGGTGTACGTGGCGGTGGCAGCACGCTGCTCAGCGTCAGCCGCGCGCAGGCTCGCCAGAGTGCGCCCCGGCGCGATCGGCGCGGTTTCGAGGACCCAGTCCCGGACGCCGCCCCATGTGCCGCGGCGGTCGAGGCAGAAGCGCACGACCCACATGAGCAGGGCAACGACTCCGCGCAGCCCACGCCATAGGGCACGCAGTAGGCCGGTCAGGATGGGGGTCTCATCCATCTCGACTTTGAGACGGTGTCCTGCCCAGCGCCGTACCTCGATGATCAGGCTCTCCAGCATCCATGCGAGGGCGATCGGGGCGATGACCGCAACGAGGACACCCTCGGGAGTCCTGGGCGCGTAGAGGATCTGAGCAGCGAGGGAGAGACCGAAGAAGATCAGAACACCGAGGCGGGCTCGGAGGGATGACTGGCCCCGAAGGGCAGCCACCAGCGCCACCAGCGCCATAGCGATCCAGCCGACATCCGGGAGGGCCGCGATGATGCTTGCAGAGATCTCCTTGTCAGTGCCGGCGAGATGTTCGAGCGCGAACTTGCGTTGAGCGTCATAGGCGACGTAGCCAGCGCCTACGAGGGATATGGCGATGATGATCCCGGAGATCAGCAGCATCTTGCCGGACAGCCGATCGTGCGACCGCGGCTCATCCTCCTGCTGCTTGGGGCTCACCTTGTAGTGCCTGATCTCGCGAATACCTGGATCGGCCGACCACGGCGCGAGCGGCTCACGATGATCGTCGCCACCGTGTGATCTAGGAGGGTCGTTACGCCCCTCACGCCCCTTTAGGCTGAACATAGCGAGGAACTCCTTGCTCTAGGGCCCGGGCGGCGGCCTCGTTCTGCCAGGTTCAAGCGCCGTCGTCCGGGTGCTGAATAATCAGATATTGCGGCGGGTTAGGTACTCCTCCAGTGCCTCACGAAGCACTTCAGCGACGTCCTTGTCCATCGCAGCAGCTGCGATCTTTACTCGCCGTCGCAGTGAGCTGGGGATGCGCCCTCCAAATTGGACGATGGGGTCCGCTGGTGCCTCCGGCATAGCGGGTGTCATCTCGGAAGTCCCCTTTGCTTTGTTTGGGTCTGGCTTATCCGGACCATCCGGCACTTGCACCAGTGCTCCCCTCCTTAGTTGATCAATCCTGACCCTATGCGTCGCTGGTCAACTTGTCAACGGGCTATACAATTTCTGTTTTTGTGAGTTGTCTTGTTGACAAGTTTTCTAGCTGTGCTCAGACTGATGTCAGAGTGAGGCCGACGCCTCAAACAGCAAAGCCCCAAGAGCCTGCCGCTACCAACGTCTGGGCTCTTGGGGCCCCTCAACTGAGGAGGTTCCAGCATGGCACAGCTCCCGCGTGGCGTGGAGCCGCTCGACCAGTGGACCGAGGACGGCCACCGCACGGACTGGTCGTCTGGCGAGATGCAGACGGTCCGCGACGCCTACGACGAGCAGATCGGGGCGACGCGATGAGCCGCGAGCTCGACCCGCGCGACATCGTCGGCATCAAGGTCACGGCGCAGCTCGACGACCCGCACGACTACTGCCCCGGTGCCTGTGACGGGGGGTGCTGAGAATGAGGTTTCTCCCCGTCCAGGCCGACTACACGACGGCCGGCGAGTGGCCTGCCCAGGCCAACGGTGACGCCCGGGACACCAAAACCGTCTACGCGTGCCCGTCGTGTGGGGCGCACACCACCTCCCCTGACACACACGTGTGCCGGAGGCGCAAGTGAGCCGCAAGGACAAGGACGAGCGCGAGGAGCTCATCGAGGAGCTGCTCGGCGAGGTCGTCGAACTCCGGGCGCGGATCGCTGAGCTGATCCGTCCTGATGCTCCGGTCGTCGACCTCGCCAGCCGCCGGAGGTAGCTATGGCCGACCGCATCGACGAGATGCGTGCGATGCTCGCCGACCTCGACGGCCAGCAGCGACGCGAGGCGAACGCCTACACGCAGGGCTACCGCGACGGCCACCGCTCCGGCTGGGAGATCGGCTACGGCCACGCCCAGCACGAGATGGCGTCGGAGTGGGCCGACCTCGCTGACAAGGTCCGTGCTGTCGGCCGCAGCCGCCGTTGAGGTCACCGAACCCGGCCGAGCTCGCGGCGCCGTGTCGCCGGTGCGGATGCCAAAACGGCGTCCACACCGGCGGTACGGCCCGCACCGGCTGGGCGATCTACGACCCCGTATGGGCCACGGCATCCGGGTGGTGTCAGACCCCTGGATGCACCTGCACCAACCGATCTTGACCAGTCAGCACCGATAGGAGGAGCGCCATGCTCATCCGCGACAACAGCGTCGGCATCATCGTCGGCCGCGACAACCACGGCCCCGCCGACGAACTTGACCACGTGCGGCACGTCATCACCGAGGGCGATCGTCTGCTCGCCCATGTGGACGCCGGCCTGGAGGAGATGCACCGCATCCTCCGCGAGATGGCCGACCTCGCCACCGCATAGCCGCGAGCGGACGTTGCGGATGCTCCTACCGGCCCCACTGGCCGGTAGGGGCGTCCGGGGCGCCCGCCCCGATCACAAGGCCCTACCCCCATAGAGAGGCCACCTGATGATCAGGCTCATCTCGTTCGGCTACCTCCACAGCACGCCCCCGCTGGCCGACCGGGTGGAGGACGTCCGCGCCAAGCTACGCGACCCTGCGCGCGCCCGGAACGTCCTGGACCTCGACGGCTACCACCCGCGTGTCCAGGAGATCGTCCGGACCACCCCGGGAGCCGAGGAGCTGCTCGGCGAGCTGGAGCGCTACGCGCTGTCCAGGTCCACGGCGACCCTCGCGATCGGATGCGCCGGCGGCAAGCACAGGGCATGCGCCCTGATCGAGCTGCTCGCCGGACGGCTCAAGGCCCGCGGCCGCGACGTCGAGGTCGAGCACCGGCACGCACATCTGCCGCGCGTGCTCAAGGACTCCTAGACGCCCCGGCATTCCACTCCCCCGCCCTCGACTAGGCCGCCAACCAGCCCCGGAAAGGATCAACATGCGCAGCAGGATGACGCCATGGTCCGAGCCGGGGCTCGGCCCAAGGGCCTGCGCCGTTGGCTCGGCTGACGGCCCCCACGGCCGGGTCCCGGAGCGGATGTTCCGGGTGCGGCCCGCTCCTGTGGGGGCGGGCCGTGCCCAGGGCAGCTGCCCACCACCCGACTACCACCGGAGAAGGAGCATGTGCGCCACCTGTGACACCAGGGGCATCGCCCCCGGCGGCCCGACCTGCACGGACGCCTACGACCTGGACGTGCTCAAAAGGCTCTATTACGAGCGGGAGGCCCAGCGCCTCCGGCCCATCGAGCTGACCGACGACCACCCCAAGCACTAGTGAGGAACGAGATGGCCGACATCCAAACCCACATCCAGGAGCGCGACCACCACCTCCACCGCGCCAACCACCGCGCCAGCGACAGCGACGCGATCCAGGCCATTGGACACGGCATCGCCGTGCTCGGTCAGCAGGCCGAGCAGGCCCGCGCGGACGCCGAGGCCCAAGCCGCCATCGACTCAATCACCGCCCAGATGCAGGCCGAGGTGACCGGGGTTCGCACGGAGCTCGCCCGAGTAGACGCCAAAGCAGCGCTGCTGCTCGCGTTCGCGGGCACCGCGTTCTCCGTCGCAGCGGCGGCCGCGGTTCTGGCAGGCTCGCTGTCCCTGCTCGCCCGCATCGGAATCATGGCGGCGGCGGTCCTCCTGGCCATCGCCACCGCCACCACGCTCTCAGCAGTCCGCCCGAATCTCGCTCCGAAGAGTCCGGGGGTCGGATTCCTGGCATACGCCCAGCTGGAGCCCGCCGCGATCTTGGAGAACGTCACCGAGTCGCCGGCAGTCCGACTCGCAGAGACCGTAAGCCGCCTGTCGCGCATCACCCGCGCAAAGTACATACGGGTCCGCCTGGCCATAGACCTCCTAATCGCCGCCGTGGTCATCGTCGCGGCCGCGCTGCCATTCGGCTAGAAACGAGGCGGCCAGCTATGAGCACCTCGACATCGATCGAATGGACCGAGGTCACCTGGAACCCCGTGACCGGCTGCGACCGCATCTCGCCCGGCTGCGACAACTGCTATGCGCTGCGCCTCGCCCGGCGGCTCCAGGCGATGAGACAGCCCAGATACGCGGCCGACGGAGACCCCCGGACGAGCGGGCCCGGGTTCGGCGTGACCGTCCATCCGGCCGCGCTGGCCGAGCCGCTGCGGTGGCGCCGGCCCAGGGTCGTGTTCGTGAACTCGATGAGCGACCTGTTCCACGCCAAGGTCCCCGCCGACTACGTCGCCCAGGTGTGGGCGACGATGGAGATGACCCCGCAGCACACCTACCAGATCCTCACAAAGCGCCCCGAACGCATGGCCCGACACCTGACTGCCGCAGCCAGCGCTCACGGCAGGGGGCCACTGCCGAACGTGTGGCTGGGCACCTCCATTGAGGAAGACAAGTACGCCCCTCGGGCCGACCACCTGCGCCGGGCGCCCGGCGCTGTGCGGTTCCTGTCTCTGGAACCCTTGCTTGGCCCCGTGCCCTCGCTGAATCTCACAGGCATCGACTGGGTGATCGCGGGAGGTGAGAGCGGGCCGGGATACCGCTCCCTCGACCTGGGATGGGTACGCGAGATTCGGGATCGCTGTGTCGACGCCGGTATCGCGTTCTTCTTCAAGCAGGTCGGTGGGCGTACGCCTAAGGCTGGCGGGCGACTGCTTGACGGCCGGACTTGGGATGAGCTCCCCACGCACAGAGCGAAGACGCCGTGACGGAATACATCCTTCAGTCAGCTCTCGACCAGATCGCCGCCGCCCTTAAATGCGGCGACAACGACAGCATCCGGGAGCAGCTCGACAGGATCGCTCGCGACGTCTCCCCCGCCGTCGCCGAGGAGATCACGGCAGAGGTAGTGAGGCTCAAGCTCGCCGCTCGGCGCAAGGCCCAAAGCAACTGACAACGACAGGACGGAGCCGTGGGCAGTTTCAAGGACAAGGGTGATACCTATGAGCACTACGACGACGACGGCCAGCGCATGCAAAGCGTGATGTGCGGTCAATGCGGCACAGTGTCCGTGGTCGTCAATCCATTGGCCGACCACCAGTGCTCCGATTGTGGGCGGTGGCTCAACGGCGGCTTGCGCTACAAGGAGCCCGACGTCTGACCTGAGCGTAAAGGCCCAGAGAATCTCTGGGCCTTTACGCGTTTACGGCCACTCCCCATGTGTAACTGATCGCGCGCCGCGCTCGTCGCTATGTCGTCAGACCGCCGCTGAGCGCTCGATTTCGTCCAGAAGGGCTCGCATCTCTGTGACAAACCGGCGAACATCGCATCTCTGTGCCTTCCGGGCCCGAGCGGCGAGCTTCTCGAATTCGCTACGCGCCCTCCTCGCCTGACGTTCGAACGGCGACGGAGCCGAGGGCTGCTCAGACTCGGTCGATCCGCCTAGGGCGAGGAACTCGCGGATCTGCTCGGCCGCTGTGGCGGGATCAAACGATTCGCCGAGAGCGGCGACGGCACCTCGGACGAGCCCCGCCGTGACGCGCGTCCCGTCAACGTCGGCCAACGCCATGTAGACCAGCTCAGCCGCCTCGGGGCCGTGGGCATCGGCCAGCGGCAGGAGCTCACGCACATGGCTCTCTGTGATCTTGTGACCAATTGGTCGCATCATCAAGCGCTCAGCGATCGGCCAGGCCGCGATCAGCCGGTAGGCGTACCGAGGTCCCATCTCCCAACGGTCCTCGCAGTACTCCTCAAAAGTGCCATGGGTGGCCCGATACAACCGGGCATCCCTGATCACATGCAGCGCCTTGCCAGCAGCCCAGAACGCTACCCGCAGATGGTTGAGAGCCGCCTCACATGTCTCCAAATCGCGCAGCTCTCCGGCGGAAAGCTCCGCAGCCTCGCTGACCGAGGCATAGGGCGCAGGCAAGACCGCAGCCAACTGCCCGACGATGTCGGTATCCCCCTGCACCTGAGGGGCCGCCGGCGCCGCAGCCGCCGCAGGGTCGCCCTCGGGAGACTTGGACAGTCGGCTCCTCTGACGGCCCCGGTTAATGAGGTTGCTCACGATTCTCCTGTCGTTTAATCAGGAGATCCAGGATGTCACCGTATGCCGCTACCAATGCCCGCGCCTCGCGGCCAGGAGCGGCAGTGATGGGTACTCGCGCGTACCTGGCCTCCTCGCGGATGGCGTAGTGGCGCACCAGATAGCGGATAGGGAGCTCATCGCCCGCGGAGGTAGGGAGCGGCTCGCCGAGCACCATGTCACTCCACGCCCCGAGCATCGTGTCCACCCGGTCGAACAGCTGGCGGTCCATTTCACGGTTGATGGCACGTAGATCAGGGTCACGTGGGACATCGCTCCGCACGATGCCCGCGACGTCGAGGCCGGGACTGTATCCCTGGCGCATCTGCTTGATCGTGCGCAGCGCTTGAGCCGTACCGTCCACCCCATCGGTGGTCAGCGTGGCAGGGATCAGCACCCCGCCGTAATCCGCGCAGGCCGCCAGCCCGGTGGTGACCAGCTTGCCGCTCGCACGGGGCGGTAGGTCGAAGAGGATCAGGTCGTACTCGTCGGCGACGGCGGCCAGGCCGGCCCGGAGCCGCATCTCAATCGGCGCACTGTCGGTCTCCCGGTGGGCCAGTTTTCGCTCTGACGGGAGCACCCGGATGGTCGTCGGCCACGATTCGCCCGCAGGATGGACGGTATCGAGGATCGCATCCCAAGGGTTCACCGGTTCGTCGTCGGCGCTGTCGACGTACAGCAGGTCATTGAGCGTGAAGATCTGAGGGTCGCCCGCCTCTGGGATGGGCATGCCCAGCTCAATACTGGCTGTCGCTCTTGGGTCGAGGTCGACGACCAGAACCCTCATACCTCGGTCGCCGGCCGTGGCAGCTAGGCCGGTGGTGATGCTGGTCTTGCCCACACCTCCCTTCTCCGAATACTGAGCCAACCTCAAAGTGCCCATTCCCGGCTCCTTCCTCCCTGCTCGATGCCTGGGCCCAGTCATCCCACGTGTGCCCACCCGGCGCAAGCCAATCGTGCCGACCGCTGTGCGGCTTCGACTCTCCAAAGCACCTGATATTCCTCAGAGGAATATGGGACTGGACACAACGATCAAATAGCTGTAAAGCTATCGCTGCGCCACCCCCAAACAGCCCTAAGAGTGCTGTGTCTGGGGGAGGTAACTCTGTGCAATCGGAGCCGCGGGCGGTTGGCCGGACGGTCGGCGTGATCGCGGGAGCCGCCGCGCTTCCTGCCGGTGCGTGGCTGGCCCATCCAGCTCTAGCCGCCATTCTCCTCATCTTGGTCGCCGCGATCGTGTTTTCGGCCCTCTGGGGATCGGAGACGGTGAGCGAGCGGGCGTTCCGTCTGGGGCGCATGATTGCTGGCAGATCCGAGCCAAAAGCGCCGCCACCAGGTCAGATCGGTCAGAGGCAAGCGCAGAAGCTGAGCGCACAGCCATACGAGGTTCCCGGCGACCCGCAGGAGATGCTCACCCTCGGGGCGATTGCCCGCCGGCTGGGGCTCGACGGCAAGACCGTCACCCAATACCGGCCGCAGATCGAGGAACGCGCCGCCTGGGAGCAGCGCGGCCAGCGCCGCCTCTACCGCCTCGCCGACGTCGTGGAAGTGCTCAACGCCCGGCGCGGCGCCGGTTCACGCGCCACTACAGCCGGAATAGGGACCACATCGGGTTCGCCTCCGTAGTCCTCTGACCACTGCCTATGCGTTACCTATGCACCAGGTGCATAGGTGGCTAGACAAGGTCATCAAACCGCGCCAAGCTCTCTAACGGAAGCCGTGCGGGCGACTCAGATCCGGATTTGTCGGGGGAGAGTTGTATGCCTGCACAGCGCGAGCCGGGCGCTGTCGCGCGCTATGCCCGCACCGCTGGCGTTGTCGCCGGAGGCGTGGCGGTGCCCGTTGGCGCGTGGCTTGCCCACCCTGCCCTCGGGGCTGCGCTCGCCGTCGTCGAGATCGGCCTGGTCGCCGCAGTCGTGCTGTCGGCACTGTGGGGCTCGGCCCATGTGTCAGAGCGCGCGTTTCGGTTGATGCGCTTGGCGCTTGGCCGCGCCGAGCCGAAGGCTCCGCCGGTCCCGCTGGAAAAGGCCGACTCCGCGGCCGGGGCCTGACAAGGGCGCCCGCCCCGGGACTCGCACCCGGGCGTCTGCTCGTCGGGCGACGGCCCGGCTTTCGAGCCGGGCCGCATCGATCAGCACGTGCAGTAGGTCGGCGGCTCACCGCACGTCTTGCACTCGATCTCGGCGTTGCAACATCCCAGCTCGCAGCAGTCGAGCTCTTCCTCGTCCATCCTGCGCTCCTTCGCGTCCGACTCGGCAACATGCAACAGAGTACCCGAAAATGAGCCCGCGCAAAAGAAGTTTGCAAACTTAATCTGCGCATGTAAAACTAGGTGAGACCTGATCGCGGAGGAGTCGCTATCAGGTATACTGTTGAGAGATAGCAACCTCGTAGAGCATGGAGGTGCGATGCAGGACACAGATGACCCGTCCCAGATCGACTGGCCCGCCCGGCAGCAGGTGGCCGCGATCCCGTTCAAGGTCCACAACGGCAGACCCGTGAATCCCTGTGAGCGGACGGGCAGGACCGGCCGGGACCAGCTGTGGCATTGGGGAGAGGGGCAGGCTGCGGATGCCGTCGTGACCGCCCACCTCGCTGGCCACCGCTGGCTGCTGATGGTCGAGCGCGGCGACGGACTGGGCTGGGCACTGCCCGGCGGCATGATCGACCCCGGCGAGGACCCGCTCAGCGCCGCGATCCGCGAGCTGGCCGAGGAGACGGGCCTCGCCGTCGGCGGCATTGCGGCCTGGCAGACGCTCGGCGCGCGCTATGTTTCGGACCCTCGGGCGACCGACGAGGCGTGGATGGTGACCACGCCCGCCCTGGCCGATCTCGGCGAGGTCGCGGACCATCCCCGCGTGCGCGGGGCCGACGACGCGGCCCGCGCAGCGTGGATCAAAGCGGACACGTACCTCGCCCTGGAGGCCGACGTGGCCGAGTATGGCGGGCAGGTGTTCGCCGCCCACGCGGCCATGCTGCGTGAGCTGCTGTCCGGCATACCCGCCTCAGAAGGAGAGATCGTGGCCGACCACACCACGGCGTCCTGGTACACGAAGACCGCCGCCGAGATGACCGACGACGAGGTCAACGAGGCCCGCGCCTACTACGACTCCATCGGCTCCAACTCGATGGAAGGCGAGTGGCTGCGTCGCCACGGCCTCCCCGAGAACTACGGCGACTAGGAAGGAACAGCCCGTGCCCGACAACGAGTGCATTTTGTGTGGCGCCCCCGGGGGCCACCCGTACTGCAGCGAGTCCTGCCGCCGCGCCCAGGGCGAGTGCTGCCTCTGCGGGGCCCCGAACGGGTACCCGTTCTGCGGCGACGCCTGCCGCGCCGCCGCCTCCGACGACTAGCCCGAGCCCGGCAGACCGTGCGCAACACTGGCCCCGCGTGGGGCGGGGCCAGTGTCGTTTACACCCTCCTACCGGCCGGTAGCCGGTGGGAACCATCATTCCCGTGAGTTTCGATTTAAGTTTGCAAACTAGACAAGGGTTCGGCTCTCGGAAAAGGGCGGAGCAGGCGGAAGCCGCCACGAAGCAAGAGCGCGCCAACCTCGAATCCTCGATCCGGGAACTCCGCGGGCACGTCGAGACCTCCGAGCGGGACCTCGCCGCCGCGCGCGAAGCAGGAGACCAGGTCCGCGAGAACGCATGTCTGCAGGTCCTGGAGATCTGGAAGAACGGACTGGCGCGCGACCTGACGCGCCTCCACGAGCTCCAGTAGGCCACGCCAGAAAGCCAAAAGGGGCCCGCCGCGCGGTGGGCCCCATTCTTGTGCCGACAGCTCGTGGCGACGCGACGCGGCCACGTCCTGGCTGAAGGGCCATCGGCCCTGCGGGCCGATGCGGGGGCTCTGCCCCCCGCGCCCCCGCGCCTCGCCGGCGGGGCAGGCTCCGGGATGAGGGGAGGCCGGACCACAGA
>NZ_FNCN01000063.1 GCF_900100605.1 Sinosporangium album
CGACTGTTCCGGCTCTGGTGTCCCATTCACGTGGCCGGTAGCCGTTGCGGTGGTTGACGCGGTCGTCGCTGCGCTCGCCGTAGCCGGCGCCGCACAGGGTGTCGGCCTCGGCCGACATCAACGCGTCGGCCATGGTCTTCACCATGGATCGCAACATGTCGGGGTCGCCGGTCTCGATCTGCTTCGCCAGCCAGGCGGCAGGGTTCACACTGTTGTTCGCGGCCATCGCCTGTTCTCCTTCGATCATGGTTTCAGCAACCTGAAGGATCACGCGATGGCCGTGTTCATTTCACGGTCGCCACGCTTGTGGCCAGGTCAAACTCGTACACCACTTCCGTGGACGCAACCACGTCCGCCTTGGCCACACGGGGTTTCCACACCCCGTTCACCTCGGCCAACCGGGAGTCCACCGGTATCCACTTTCCATCTTTTCGGATACGAGCCACGCCGCTGGTGGACTCGGTAGTCACCGTCCCATCCGGGTTGCTGTAGGAAAGACTGGTCTCGCTGACCTCGTTTCCGATCAGAACACGAGTGCCCTGTAACCGGGCCGAAAGTGCCGCCGATACCCGGTCAGGGCGCTCATTCACCGATTGTGAGGTCGTGGATGCGGATTTACTAGGGCTAGAGGTGGGTGAGGGAGCGGCTACAACCATCTGCGGCGATGAGAGAATGAGTGCTCCGGCGACAAGCGCGGTGGTCGGATATGGAGTACGTCGAAATAAGCGCCGTAAGGGCATCGCGAAGTGGGCTTTACTGGGCGAAGGCACCTGACCTCCCAACATAAAGCACAAATAAGTGATCTAAGTGTATGCATGGGATCAAATGCCCAGCAAGGTCTTCTTCTGTGTTGAGTTTCCTACGGAGCGCCATACTACGAGGTCACGCCCTATGCTTCCCTTGAACCGCCGATTCAGGAACCCGGCAGTCGGGTATCTCAATTGTTTGCAGATGCCCAAAAAATTGCCTTAAGTACTTCCGATTTTAAGAGAGCCCGTTTTCCTGGTGGGATCCCTCTGGGATGTGGAGGTGGGGCGCATGTGCCCGTGTTGAGCGACCTGGGATGGCAGGTGGTCGGAGTCGATGTCTCGCTCGGGCAGTCCGAGCTTGCACGCCGGGGCGGAGTCGCCGCGTTGGTTGCTGACGTGGGCCGGTTGCCCCTGGCCACACAACGGGGCAGGCCCTCCGTCGGTACGGACGCCGGGCCTGCCCGTTTCGGTGCGAGGGAGTTAGTACTACAGCCTGATTTCGTGATGTTTGAGCCAGCGTCGCCAGTAGTGGCTGGAGCGGGCGCGGGTCTGGTGCTCACGGCGGCGGGCCGACCAGGCCAGAGCGAACTCCAGGGTGCGGGCGGCCGGGGCGGTCAGATGTGCCAGGAGACGGCGGGTCTCCGCGAGTGTGAGGCGGACCAGGCCTCTTGCGCTTTTGGGGCGTGCGCCGCGGTGACGGCCAGGTAGGCGTGGGCGAGCATCGCCAGGGTGATGTGGCGGTGCCAGGCGTCGAACCGCCGGACCTGGTAGTGGTCCAGCCCGGTCTCGTTCTTGGCCGAGGCGAAGCACTCCTCGATCGCCCAGCGGGCCCCCGCCACGCGGATCAGCTCCTCGACGGTCGTGTCCGCCGGCCCGTGGCACAGGTAGTAGGCGATCTCAAGCTCGCCCTCCGACGACCTCGGGGAGTGGGCGGGTGCCGGGTCGGTGTCGGAGGCGGCCGTAGTACTGCCCGAGTCGATCGGACAACACAACCGGCGCTGGGGAACGCTATTTCGTCGATGCGCTGGCTGGTCAATGAGGAGGCCCGGTCGGTGCCGTTCCGGTTAGTGCTGTAACCGGAAACGATCATCGGGTTGGCGTGTAGAACTCCTGCCGATCGGATGGGCAGACTACGTTCGATCGGCGCTCGGAAGGCCTGGTTGCATAACCGGTCAAGGTCCGCAGGCTTACGGGTCAAGAAGGACAGAAGCTGCAGCGGATCGTCCAGCGCGGCACGACCAGCACGGTTCGCTACCGATGGACGGTGATCCTGCTCGCCTCGGCCGGCGGCACAACCGTGCCGGTCATCGCCCGTCTCGTGCAGGCCGATGACGACACGGTGCGCGATGCGATTCACCGGGTTCAACGAGATCGGGCTGTCCTGCCTGGAGCCTCAGTGGGCGGGAGGCCGTCCCCGCCTGACCGGTCCTGACGACGAGCAGTTCATCGTGCGGACGGCCACCACCCGCCCGACCAAGCTCGGCTGGCCATTCACCCGCTGGTCCATCCGCAAGCTCCTGGACTACCTGCACCGCCTGCCCGCCGGGCGAAACGGCCCGAGCGGACCTCCGCCTTCGACGAGTTCGGGCCGTTGGGCATCTGCCCGACCGGCCGGGACCGGCTGAGTGGACGCGGGCGCCTCTGACCGGCTGCTGGCCACCTACCACCGCACCCATGGCGCCACCTGATTTCGCACCGCTGCTACACGGTCGGCGACAACCTGCTGCGGGGCGTCGACCGCCGCCGCAAGGGCATCGACCACACCTGGGCCGCGCTGCGCTCGATCCGCGCCGCCAGCCCGGACGGCGGCGGTCAATGCCGCGGACCCGCTCCCACCGGCGCGGGCCGCGCACAAATCCGTGCATCTGGTAAACGTTCCCTCCAGCGCTTTCGAGTTGGCGTCCCGCATTCTGGACCGATATAGGGCCGAGACGATATGCGGCGCCGGCGGCCGTGGAAGGGTGTGCCGTCGACCGGTGCGATCCGGATGCCGATCCAAGTCACGGGAAGGCGAATGCTTGTCTTCAAGGAAGTAACCCTCATAGAGGGTAGGGATACGCCAGGGTCTCCTTGAATTCACCTCCCGGCCACTTCAAACTGCTAGAAATGGCCATCTATGGGGATCTTCCGGCGTCGCAAGCGCATGCACATTGATGGCGATAAGTTCGTCGTGGGCCGTACCTGGCGCGACCCCGCTCTGGATGCGGCGGTCGACGCGGTGAGAGACGGCTATCTGAGTGCGGGCGTTGTTCTTCTGCGTGAGACGCACGGCGATCCGGAGTTGCGGTCCCTGAGGGTGGACGCGCTCAGCGCCGCCGCCGTGGGCAGGAGCCGGGAGATCGCCGAACTGTTCGAGAAAGGCGCCGACAAGGCGGACGTCCTCCTGTGGTTCGGCGGCACGATCATTGACGAGGCGTGGGCGATCCGGGGCGGTGGCTACGCCAGCACGGTGACCGAGGACCGGTTCAAGATGTTCTTCGCCACCCTGGCCGGGGCGCACGACCCTCTCATGGAGGCGGCGAGGCTGCGCCCGGACGACCCGGTGCCGTGGGAGCAGCTGATGGGGTTCGCCCTCGGCATGCAGCTCAGCCGTTCAGACGAGAACGTGATCTGGCGTGAGCTCGTCGCCCGGTGCCCCACCCTCTTCTCCGGGCACCGGGCCAGACTGCAGACGGTGGCCGCGAAATGGGGCGGCTCACATGAGGACATGTTCGACCATGCCCGCGAGGCGGTGGCCTTGGCGCCCGAAGGCCATCCACTCAGCGCGATGCTCGCCCTCGCTCACCTGGAGTATCTGCTGAGCGAGCAGAACCGCTTTGTGGAGCAGAACAAGATGATGGCGTACATGAAGCTGAGCATGACTTATTTCTCCGACCAGATCGTCCGTGAGCTGAAAGAGGCCGAACGCCAGTGGACGGGCTCCATGAAACCGCATCCCAGAGAACTCGAAGCCCATCACCTGTTCGGCGGCATCTTCGTTCACGAATCCTCCACGCACACTCTCGCCGCGCAGCATCTCACCCGGGTGGGCAACAGGGTCCCCAAAGCCGCCCCCTGGGGTTATCACGGCGACCCCGCGGAGGAATTCGCCGGAGCGTTGACGAAACTCAAGCTGCCGCTTCCCAGCAGCGATTGAGAATGGCGGGAACGCCCCGGCCCCCGCGCGCCTCCGGCCACCTCGGCGAAGGCGCGCACCCGGGCGTTCTCGCCGGTGCCGCTCCACACCAGGGCGTCGGCCGCGTGACGCAACTCCGCGCTCGACACCAGGAAGCACTCAAGCTCCCGCATCTCCACGCCGTACACCGCACGCCCCCGTCGATACGCCTCATTCATGCAGGCAGCATGACGTCGCCGTTGTTCCGGGCGACGTGCGACGGCAGGCTCGACGGCAGGCTGGGCTTCGTCTCCAGGGAGACGCCTCCGGCGGGGACATCCGGAGGGGATGGGCCGCCTCTGAGCGAGGCGCGAGGGACCTGAGGGCGATCGACGCCCTCGGCCCGCTATTTCAACCTATTCGTACGTATTCGATGATCTCGGGGTTGTGTTTGCTATGTCCTATGTCTTCCTTTTTGCCGCGATCTTTGCCGAAATTGTCGGGGCGATCGCCACCCGCTACTCCGACGGCTTCACTAGACCGGTGCCCACAGCCGTCGCCGCCATCGGCGTGCTCGGCGCCTACTACCTGCTGTCCCTGGCGCTCAAACAGGGGATGGGCATCGGCGTCGCCTACGGCATCTGGGCGGCGCTCGGCGTCACCGCCGTCGCCCTCATCGGGGTGCTGTTCCTCGGCGACGGCCTGACATGGCTTCAAGGCGCCGGCGTCATGCTGGTCATCGGCGGCGTACTGGCCCTGGAACTGGGAGCGCGCCATTGAGCTGCGGCGAAGTCGGCCGCCGACAGGCCGCGGGGCCCATGCCGTACGGCACAGGCCCCGCGACGTCTTGCGCGCCGGTCTCCCGCGTCGTCCTTCCGCGCTGCCGAGTCCGGCCGCCTGTGCCCTGCGAGCCCGCCGGGAAACGCCCGCCGGTCCCCAGCGGGCGTGCGGGGCACAGGAGCAGTCACAGTCACAGGCGCAGGCGCGATCCCGGCCCCGTCAGGCCAGGTTCATGCCGGCGTCGACGATGAGGTTCGCCCCGTTGACACCCTGGCAGTCCTGCAGGAAGAACACGGCCGACACGATGTCCTCGGGGGAGGGCAGCCGCTTGGCCGGGGTGCGCTGCCGCATGGCTTCATACCAGTCGGCGCGCACCGGGTCGGCCTTGTCGACCGCGTCGGTGCCGCCCACCACCCCCGGGGTGATCACATTGACCCGCACGGGCGCGATCTCGACGGTGAGCGTGTTGAGCAGCCCGAGGATCGCGGCGTTGGCCATCGAGAGCGTCGTCGAACCCGGCACCGGCCGCAGCATCGACAGGCCGCTGAACAGCACCACCGACGAGTCGGCCGAGAACTTTGGCACCGCCTTGCTGACCGCCGTCGCATAGCCGACGGTCTTCATCATCATCGTCTGCGTGCAGTCGTCCGGCCTGAACTCGGCGATGGTGTTGTGGTCGCGGTCGAGCGCCGTGAGCACGAGATGGTCGACGGTGTCGATGCCGGCGAACAACCGGTCGATCGAGTCCCAGTCGTTCAGGTCGCACGCGGCGCCCGTGGCGAGGCCGCCCAGCTCATGCGCCCGCGCCTTGGCGGTCGTCTCATCGCGCCCGGTGATCGTGACGCGGGACCCGGCGGCGACGGTGGCCTTGGCTATCTGGTAGCCGAGGCCCTTCGTGCCACCGATGATCACAGTGTGGTTACCCTGCTTCGGCACGGGGACCTCCTTGGGGGACGTTGGTCGTACGGCGGTTGCGGAGTGTGTAAGCGGCGAAACCCGCGGCGGGCACGACGGCGGCGACCACCGCGGCGACGCCCCAGGCCACGCCCGACAGGTCGGTCAGCCCGGCCGCCCGGTCGACCGCGATCGCGCCGGGGCCGGTGAAGGCGAGCGCGAGGGCGATGCCGGAATAGGTCAGCGGCAGCTCATAGCCGCCCTTGACCGCCCACACCCCGTTGGGCGTGCTCACCCAGACCGCCACCAGCAGCGTACCGGCGGCCATGGCCGCCGCGAACGGCGTGAGCAGGCCCAGGCCCAGCAGGAGCGCCGCGAGGATCTCACACGCGGCGGCGAGCAGGACGAGCTGCCTGCCGGGCTTCAGCCCCCACTTCGCGAACAGCGCGCCGGTGCCCTCCGGGCCGAGCCCGCCGAACCAGCCGAACATCTTCTGAGCGCCGTGCCCGAACAGCAGGACGGCGAGAAGCACCCGCAGCAAAAACAGGCCGATATCCATTGGTCATTCCCCTTCGATCGCGAGGACGTGGCGCATGGCCTCGCGCAATGCCGCGACCGGATCGGCGACCCGGTCCATCGAACGCCAGGCGATGTGGCGGTCCGGCCGTACGAGCAGAGCACCCCGCTCGTCGATCTCCCGAATCCGCGCCCAGTCGCCGTAGACGTCGTCGTACTCCAGCCCCGAACCCACCACGCGCCCGACGACGGTGACGCCGAACTCGGCCGCCACCTTCTCGGCGGCCAGAAGCCAGCCCTCACCGCCCACACCCGTGATCACGGTGAAGGCGCCGTCGCCGACGACGTCCAGTGTGGAGACCCGCCTGTGGTCGTGCTCCACCCAGGCATGCGGCAGGTACGCCCCCGGGTACGTGGTCGGGTGGTAGTGGAGCTGCTCGTCGCGCGTGTACGGCGGAGCCGGCGTGCCGTCGGGCACGACCGCGCCGGACACGTAGCGCTGGCCGAGCTCAACCCCGTGCGCGTTGAACTGGTAGTTGTTCTCCGCCAGCACCTCCTGGAGCCGCGCCCTGCGCTCCCGCCCCTCGTCGGTGTCGCTGAAGAACGTGTCGAGCGCCGCCGCACCCTCCTCGTCGCCCTGCCCGGCGCGCACCCCCAGAATGGCGGGGATCTTCGCGGTCGGCCCGACACTCGCCCACGCCCGGTCCACCACCTGCCTGCCAACCGGCTGCCGCTCGTCGTGGTAGCTGTCCAGCAGGGCCTCGCCCGCCTTGCCGCCCAGCACCAGCGCGAGCTTCCACGCCAGGTTGAACGAGTCCTGCACCGAGGTGTTGCTGCCCAGCCCGTTGGCCGGCGGATGCCGGTGCGCGGCGTCACCCACCAGGAAAGCCCGGCCCTTGCGGTACTCCGTGGCCACCACGCGGTTCATCTGCCACTGGCTGATGTCCTTGATCCGGATCTCCACCGACGGGTCGCCGATCGTGGCCCGCGCCCGGGCGAGCATCGCCTCCTCGCTGAGGTCGATCTGCTCCACCGCCGGGTCGTACATCACGATGAGCACGAACTCGTTCCACGGCTTGACCGTGATGTAGGTGCCCGCGCCCAGCCAGAAGTCCCGTCCGGGCTGAATCGTGAAGAACAGCGCCCCGGGCCGGTGCGCGCGGTATTTGGTGAGGTCGGCCTCCAGCCACACGTTCACCGCGTAGCCGAGCCCCATCTCGCCGTCCATACCGAACCCGAGCTCGGAGGCGACCGTACTGCGCCCGCCGTCGGCGCCGATCACATACTTCGACCGGATGGCATAGGTGTCGCCGCCGGCGCGCTCGCGCACCGTCGCGTAAACCCCGTCCCCGTCCTGCCGGATATCGACCAGCTCGGTGCCGAAACGGAGGTCCGCCCCGAAGTCCCGCGCCGCGTCCAGCAGCACAGGCTCCAGGTCGTGCTGGCCGATGTTGCACATCCCGCAGGGGCTGGCCGCCTCGTAGTCCGCCTTGCGGTCGATGCCCGCACCCCACGCCTTCATCCGGGCGAGCTCCCGGCCGGCGAAACTCGTCGCCCAGACGTTGTCGCCCATGTGGTCGCCGGGGAGGGCCCTGGCCCGGACCCGCTCCTCGATGCCGAGGTCGCGGAAGACCTCCATGGCGCGCTGGTTGGTGATGTGGGCGCGCGGCGTGTGCGCCGTGCCCGCGTACTTGTTCACGGTGATGGCGTCCACGCCCTCGCGGGCGAGCAGCGCCGAGGCGGTCAGACCGGAGGGCCCGGCTCCGACCACCAGGACATCAGTGTCGACGGTTCGCATCGGAGAGGTTCGCACGGGAGGGGTTGGCATCGGGAGGGAGCCTTCCTGCGTCGCGCCGCCTGCGGGGGCGTGTGATCCGATGGGGTACTCGGTGGTGCTCATGGGGAGGAATGACTGCCGATCATGAGGTCGGCGAGGTCGTCGGGGCGCAGGAACGACGGCGGAGGCGGGGGACCCCAGTTGAAGAGGCCCTGTGCTCCCTCGAACACCTCGGGCGTCCACAGGGCGTCGTCGATGTCGCAGTCCATGTCGGAGAAGTACTCGCTGAAGTTGCCCGCCGGGTCCTTCAAGTACCAGAAGAAGTTCGACCCCGCGTGATGGCGGCCGAGCCCCCACACGTGCCGCTCGGGGTGGTCCTCCAGCATCGCGGTGGCGCCCCGGCCGATCTCGTCGATGTCGTCCACCTGCCAGGACGTGTGGTGCAGGAAGTTCACCGGGGCGGCGAGCACCAGGATGTTGTGGTGCTCGTCGGAGCACCGCAGGAAGGCACCCTTGTCGCTGATGTAGTCGGAGACCCTGAACCCCAGCCCCTCGGTGAAGAACCGCATCGCCACCGCGAGATCCGTCACGCCGAGTACGGCATGGCCGAGGCGGCGGGGCCGTACCTGGCCCTCGCGCATCACGCCGTCGGCGCGGCGGCCCGAGCGCTCGACGCGTCCGGGGCCGTTGTAGACCGCGGCCGGCCGTACGGGCTGCCGCAACCGGGGGAGCACCCGCACCGCCACGCGGGTGCCGGTGACGGGTTCGTGCGTGGTGAGCGTGTCGCCGTCCACCTGGAAGGGCGCGTCGATGCCGCGGAGCGTGGAGGCGATCCGGGCGAGGTCGTCGGAGTCGTCGGCCCTGATCACGACGTCGACGAGCTGCCGCCGCGGCCGCTCGACCAGCCTGAGTTGGCGTCCGCCGTCCGTGGTCGACAGCCAGCCGTCGTCGCCCGAGGTGAGCCCGAAGTCGGTGTAGTAGCTCCGGGTCGCGGCGACGTCGGGGACGCCGATGGTGACCGAGGCGAGGCCGTGCAATGCCATGGGTCCACCGCCTTCCAAGGTGTGATGTGTTGCGCGGAAGTTAGGGCTCCATGTCCCTGGTGTAACCCGTTCTACGCTGCATGTCATCCACAGGTCAAGAAAAAATCCATATTTGCATAAGATGTGGATTCCTGTAGGCTGGCCAAGTGGCTACCAGGACCTCCGCACGATCGCTCACCGAACGCGTCTATGTCTGCCTACGCGGTGACATTCTGGCCGGGCGCATCGCCCCCGGGCAGAAGCTCAAGCCGTCAGAGCTGAGCGCCGCCCACGGTGTGAGCCTCAACGTCGTCCGCGAGGCCCTGAGCCGCCTGGCCGGGGAGCGGCTCGTGCGGGCCCTGCCCCAGCAGGGGTTCGCCGTGATCGGCATCTCCGTCGACGACCTCGCCGACCTCACCGACGTCAGAGCCACCATCGAGACCGCCGCCCTGCGCCGCTCGGTCGACGGCGGCGACCTGGTCTGGGAGGCGGAGCTCGTGGCGGCCCACCACCGACTCGCGGGCACGCCGATGTCCGACCCCGAGAGCCCCGGCGAGATCAGCGACGAGTGGATGCGGGCGCACAACGCCTTCCACCAGGCCACCATGGCGGGCTGCAACAGCCCCCGCATGCTGGAGATCGTCGCCGGGCTCGGCGAATCCGCATCGATCTACCGCTACTGGTCGCAGCGCTACGGAGACGGCCACCGCGACATAGCGGGGGAGCACCGCGGCATCTTCGAAGCCGCCCTGGCCCGCGACGCCGACCTGGCCTGCCGCCTGCACCGCGAGCACATCCAGCGCACCGCCGAGATCGTCATCAACGGGGTCTCCGGCACAGAGCGCACCACACCTGAGGAGAATTGACATGCGCATCGCCAACCTGGCCGGACGGCTGGTCCTCATCGTCGGCGGCAAGGCGGTCGACGTCGCCGAGGCCTCCCAGGGCCGGTTCTCCGCCGAGCCCCAGGCCGTCTACGAGCGATTCGACGAATTCCGCGCCTGGGCCGACTCCGTCGAACTCTCCGCGGGCACCCCGTTCGACCCCGCCGACCTCGGAGCCCCCGCGCCCGAGCCCCGGCAGCTCTTCGCCATCGGACTCAACTACCGCGCCCACGCCGACGAGTCCGGCTTCGCCGCCCCGCCCTCCCCTGCGGTGTTCACCAAGTTCGCCACCTCCATCACCGGCCCCTACACCGAGGTCGACCTGCCCGAAGGCAACGTCGACTGGGAAGTCGAACTCGTCGCCGTCATCGGCAAAAAGGCCCACCGTGTGCCGGAGAGCGACGCCTGGAGCCACATCGCCGGCCTCACCATCGGGCAGGACCTCTCCGAGCGCGTCCTCCAGATGGTCGGCTCCGTGCCCCAGTTCAGCCTCGCCAAGTCCTACCCCGGCTTCACCCCCATGGGCCCCTGGCTCGTCACCGTCGACGAGTTCCCCAACCCCGACGACCTCGCCCTGAACTGCGCCATCGACGGCGAACAAGTCCAGAAGGGGCGCACCTCCGAGCTCATCTTCTCCGTGCCCGCCCTCATCGAGAAGCTCTCCGCCGTCACCCCGCTCCTCCCGGGCGACGTCATCTTCACCGGCACCCCCGCCGGCGTCGGCCTCGGCCGTACACCCCAGCGCTTCCTCAAGGCCGGCGAAGTGCTCACCAGCACCATCGAAGGCATCGGCGACATGCGCCAGACCTTCATCCGCCGCTAACCGGCGCACAATTGCCGGAAAGGGCCGCCGGGACCGCGCCCGGCGGCCCTTTCCTCTTCACCCGTCGCGGGGCACCTCCCGCCGCAGAGCGCCGCTTCTGGCCCAGGTGCGCAGCGGCACCGCGGCCTCCCGGTCGTCGACGCTCGCCGGGCTGACGCGGATGTCCGGTACCGGTCCCAAGGTGTCTAGCAGGAGGTGCCGCTTGACCCTGGACACCTTCTTGGCGCCGCCGCATCTGTGTAAACCGCCCCGCTCGGTGCCCTTCATACCCTGGCTGTCGATCACCCCCGCGCTCGGCGAGGTACATCGGCCTTGGAGGATGCGCTCCTGTTCATGCAAGCCTGCCGTGATGGCTTCCCAGCAGTTCTCGTCTCGCCAGTGCCGCCAGTAGTCGTAGACGGTCTGCCAAGGCGGTAAGTCGTAAGGTAGCAACCACCACACGCAGCTGGCGATCGCGTCCACGATCTCCCGCCGGGTACGGCCCCGGGCGGCCTCCGGGCTTCGTCGCGGAGATCAGGGCTTCCAGCAATGCTCACGCCTCACTCCCGATTGGTGAGGTCGGGGCAGGGGCATCGGTGGCATGAGAGACCTCACGAGGTGAGGACCAGGACGGTGTACCCGCAGCGCCTCGCTTGAGAGTGGCCGTAAACGCTTCGGCGTACTGTTGTCGACACTCGACTCCGGCGGCGCCCGTCGATTGGCGCACCCAAGCTCGGCTGCCGTAGGTGCCGTCCCAGGCGGTGCGGATCTGCCTGATCTCCTGGGCGAGGGCCGAGTCGGCGACGGCTCGCGCCACCCGCACGGCAGCGGCTCTGGCCCAGCGGTAGAAGTTGGAGCGGGAGACTCCAAGGACACGGCACAGCCTCTTTACGGCGAAGGCCACTGGTCACGTCTACTTCCGGCCGTGGGTGACTCGTTCAAGGGTCGGACATAGGCCTCTATGTCAGAGGAATCCCCATTGCCCGAATCCCTTCACTGAGGTCGCCTCATAGCGTCATGCTTTTGAGCTATCCGGTCAAAGAAGATGCTTCTCAGACCGGATAGCGATAGTAGCAACCGTTCTATCTGCTTGTAGCTCTATTAGCTAATGGAAGGCTTTAGTGGGACTTATTTAAAGTCGATTATTGACGGGTTGTTGATTTCGGATATTTCGATTACTGCAATACCTTCTGTGTGGAATACGTCTAGGTTGGATAGCCAGTCTGGGTAATGGCCGCGACGCGTAAAGAACTTAACTGTTGTGCCTGATGCGGCAAACTCCTGTGTCATTGGAACGCTAATGGTGCATGCGAGATGCTCTGAGCCGGGTAGGCCGTTGGCTTTTCGTAGCATGGAGGTGGCGAACGAGGCTGAACGAAGGAAGCTCTTGGCGGCTAGCAGAGATTCGGTTTCCCGTATATCGTCATTGGGAATCCATACGTCGTTTATTTCGTACTCAAAGCTGCCTAGCCCTTTTTTGTCTGCTTGCCAAGCCCATTCAAGACGGTATTGGCTGGCAAGAAGTAGAGCTCCTGCGGGGCCGATCAACCACCCGGAGTCGATCACTTCCTGTGAAGCTGTAGGAATCGCTTCACTGCGCACACCCGCAGGGAGGCATGCGAGGGTATCTCGTAGTATTCGATTGCTTTGCATTATCTGACGCCTAGTAGTATCTTTGCTTTATTTATTGCCGACTGAGGTACCTGCTTTACGATTTTAGCTGACAGTGTGGTGCCATCCTCGGTAACCCAGGATCCGTCGCCCATATTGTAATAGTACTTCTTTGGGTCGGCACCTCTGCCCATGAATTGAATATGGAATTGAGCCGCGCCGGCCCTGCCGGGGACTGGGTTCTCAACGTCTATGCGGAACTTGCCGTTGTTGTAAACAGTCTTGCTTTGGAATGCAGGCGAATCTGGGCTCGAAGTGATTCTGCATTCGTCGGGCGGCGCATTGTGAACGAGGGCGCTAGATTCGCCAATCTTTGTATAGTAAGTGCGAGTATCGGCAATCGTAAGGTTGTAAACTTGTTGATTCGCTGTCGTCCATTTGGCTACGTCGACTACTTCGATGAACTGGCCTGTGGAAGTTCGTAGTGTAGCGCCGGGCTGCATAAGAGTGGCTTCGGCCCACACTTTTTGGTTGTCTAGAGAGTTTTAAAGGTGAGGGTTAGCTATCGTCACCTGATCGTCAGTTGGCACGCGCCCGCCCAGATGAGATCACCGGGGTATGAGATACCCCGACGGCGGAGGACTGACCACCGAGCAGCGCAAACGCCGCGAGCAGCTGCGGATGCGCGCCGCCGACCTCATCGCCCAAGGCGCCACCGACACCCGGATCGCCCGCGAGCTGCGGGTCACCCCGATGTCGGTCGGCCGCTGGCGCCGAGCCCTGGAGAACGGCGGACGCGCAGCCCTGACCTCCAAAGGAGCCGGCGGCGCCGAGTGCAGACTGAACCCCGCCCAGCTCAGCGACCTGCAGAAGGTACTGG
>NZ_FNCN01000066.1:0-8779 GCF_900100605.1 Sinosporangium album
CCGAGAGACGTTCCCCGCAGGCGTCGAGGAACCCGAACGTCACCTATGTCCCCGATTGCGCTTCGGAACCCCCGGCGTGTCGCGTGAGCACTGGAGGTTCCTAGATCATTTGACGCTGGCTCGCTCTCCCAGGGCTGCGACACCAAGCCCCTCGGTCGGCCCCCACGCCCAAGCGGGAAAAGACGCTGCGGCTTCCACACCCGATTCTCTTGTCAAGCAACACAACCAGGTCGAACACACACGGACCTACATGATCAACGGATCAGTGTGGGGAACCGGCTCCGCCACCCCAAGCCGATGCACCGCGGCGAACCCGTTCGCCGGAAGCCGGTAGATCCGGACCGAGTCAGCGGACGCGTCCATTATCCGCGTCGCGCCGTCGAGTAATGTCAGCAGCTCGGCGTCGTCGCAGACGATCTCAAACACCGACTTCTGCACCCTGTGGCCGTACCCTTCGCAGAGTTTGGCCATCTTCCGAAGCCGGCGTCGGCCTTCGGGTGTGGTGGTGACGACGTCGTAGGTCAAGAGCAGCTGCATCAACCGACCGTCCACGGAACGTAGGCGGGCAGCTCACCCCGGATATGTCGGGCCAGGACACGTGACTGCACTACAGGCAGCAAGCATGCCGCAATCTTGCGGCCGACGAGCCGATGGTGCCATTCCTTGGTCTTCCACCCTTGCCATTCGGTGAGAACGAGTTTTCGTCCGTCGTCGGTGAGCTGAACGGCGCCGCCGGGGAGGGTTTCGAAGTGCTCGATGCGCAGCTGTCGACGGTTGAGGAGGGTAAGGGCGAGCCGGTCGGCGAGTACGGGTCGGAACTCCTCCATGAGGTCTAGGGCCAGCGCGGGCTTCCCAGGACGCAGGCCGTGGAGAAAGCCGAGGTAGGGGTCGAGCCCCACTTGCTCTGCGGCTCCGTGGACGAGGGCTCTGGTCAGGCTGTAGAGGAAGGAGAGCAGGGCGTTGATGGGGTCGGTGGGCGGTCGTTTGATCCGGCCGGGGAAGGCAGGGATGGCGGGTTCGGGGCGCAGCATGTCGGCGAGGCCCTGGAAGTAGAGACGGGCGCTCTGGCCTTCCAGTCCCATGAGTTTCTCGAGGTCGGCCGCGTCGGGACAGCGCGCGAGAAGGTCTTCGATGTCCTCGCACAGTCCCCGCAGCGAGGTCTGCACGGGGGTGGGTGCGTCGCGGGCACCCCGCAACAGGACTTGGCGGGAGTTCTGGAGCTTTCCCGCGACACAGCTTCGGGCGATTTGGAGGCGCGCGGCGGGGTTGGCATGCGCTAGGTGTTGTGCGTGGCGGAGTAGGACGTTGCCGCGGATGGGGCCGTCGACTCTGCTGAGGAAGCGTCCTGACAGGCTCATCCACACCACGGATCTGCCGTCTTGGGCGCATCTGGCCAGCAGTTCGGCGGATATCGCGACGTGGCCGTAGAGCACGATGGCGTTCAGGCGACGCAGGGGGAGAGTGCGTTTGGGGACGTCGGGGGCGACGAGTTTGAGGCTGTCGTGGTCGAGGTGCAGGCTGGCTCCTTGGGTTTGTACGTACAGCGTGTTGAGCATTTCAGTCATCCCACACCGCCTCCGGCTGGGGAAGAAACAGGGCCGAGGCCGCCTTGGCGAACGCCTGCGTGCGGGCCAGGACCCGCGGCATGCACATGTCACGCATTGAGCACCGCCGGCATCGCTGATCGGCCGGTGCTGCGGGAAGGGACATCGTGGTCAGCGTCTGCCGTACGGATTCGGCGGTGGTGAGGACGCGTTCACGGGCGGCTGCGTCGATGGTGACGGTGTGTCGGCGCCGGTCGGAGCCGGAATAGACCACGCCTTGTGGGATGGGCCGTGCGAACATCGCCTCCAGGCACATGGCCTGGCCGGCGAGTTGCACGTCGGCGGGCCCGCCGGGGGTGTAGGTGCCGGACTTGTGCTCGATGGGGATGATGCGGCCGTCGTGGTGGATCTCGACGACGTCGCAGACCCCGGCGAGTCCGAGTTCGTCGTGCCATACGGGTAGGGCGCGCACGGTGCGGATCGCGCCGCGGGTGTCGTGGCCTGGCTCGTGTACGCGCTGGTGCATGAGGGTTCCGCGTACGGTGGCCGCGTCGTCGGCGTAGCCGTCTCCGAGGAGGATCAGCCCAGCCTGGCGGGGGCAGTAGGCGTGGTGCTCCAGCGCGGACAGGGTGACCTGGAGGGGCGGGCCGCCTGAGGGAGCGGCCCGCTGGTGTGGAGGGGTCATCCGATGAGGGTTGTGAGGGTGACGCCCTGAGGCAGGTCGTTGGTGACCGTGACGGTGTAATCGGCGAACGAGCGTGGTGCGCCGACGACCGACGGAATCTGGATACGGCTGAACAGTTCGTGCGAGGGCGCCCGGCCGAAGGCGTCGTCATGGCTGAACACGTAGAGGCCGCGCATCGCCATCTCGCCGCGGCTGGAGGCACGATCATGCTCGAACATCATGCTGAGGCAGCGCCAGAAGGTGTCGAGGTCCTGTTCGCTCACCCCGGTACGGCGGGCCAGCGGAGCGCTGAAGTGGCCGTAGCCGAGGTAGAGGCCGTAGGGCACCATGTGCTTGTTGCCCATCTCGGTGGACTCGCCCTTGTCGATGTCCTCTTGGCGGGTCTGAGTGACTCGTGTGATGCCGTGTTCGTGTGGCAGCACCGGGTCGACGGATCGGGAGAAGGTGAGCTGCATCGGGCCCTGCACCCGTCCGCAGGGTTTGGTGCCCGTGGTCATGACCGCGCCGAACATGCGCACGTCGTAGAAGGTCTGGCACATCCACTGCTGGGCTTCGGGCTCGGATTTGCGGCGCTGTTTGGGGTCGAGGTTGAGGGCGGTGTAGGCGCGTTCGTGCTGAGCGTTGAGGGAGGTGCCGGTCTCGACGTAGATGTCGTAGCCGGGTTTGCCTTCCTGCAGCAATGCCACCATGTTGCGGATCTTGCGTTTGATGGCCACGTCGGTGACCAGGCCCTGCCCGGTCTCGGGGTCGGTGCGGGGCATGCCTCCGGCGTCGGGATCTCCGTTGGGATTGCCGTCGCGCACGTCGAACAGCAGGACGAAGTCGTGTTTGCGGTTGGGGTCCACGTGCACGGTCATCGCAGAATGGTCCTTTCGGGGGATGGAGAAGGAAGGATTTTCACGCGGGTTCAGGTCCGGCGCCCCTGCCCCTGGCGGCGCTGCGAGCGGCTTCGCGGTCGTGGGCGCGCTGCTGGTGATAGCCGATGGCGAACCTGCCCTGGCCTTGGAGGTCGAGCACGGCCGGCAGGTCGGCGGTGAAGCGGCCGAAGATTTCGTCCAAGCGGTTGTCCAGCGCCTTGCCCGCAGCGCGTTTGGTGCCACGCAATCTGCGGAGATGACCGATGGAGTTTTTACGCAGCATGGTCAATACGGCCAGGGGGCGGCCCATAGCCGCTGCGAAGAACTTGTCGCCGATGGTGGTGTTGATGTTCTCCAGGGCGGTGCGCTGGATGTCCTCCAGAACAGCGAAGGCTCGTCCGCACAGGTAAGCGGGGTCGTTGCTGTCGAGGTTGAGGCTTTCCATCAGGATCTCCTTCATGGCGGGGTCGGCTCGGATGAGCAGCAGCCTCAGCAGGGCGGCGCGGGGAAGGTCGACCTGGCCGTCGGCCCGGATGCGCTGAATGACGTGGGCAAGCAGGTACGGCGGGAGCCGCCTGTTGCGCAGCGCGGCCGCGAGGAGGTCGCGCTCGGCCGAGTCGGGATTTGTCCCGCGGACGTACTCCTTTTTGTTGTGGCGGCCGAGTGCCAGCACCATGAGCCACAGGGGAACACTCTGCGGGCCGGCCGAACGCAGATCCGTCATGAGGTGGTCGGTGAACCAGGCGTCGATGTTCCGGCACATGTCGATCAGCGGAACGTCGATCCAGTCGCGGACGACCACGCGGCTCTGGTTGGTCGACAAGGTGATGGCGTAGAAGGCGTTGCCGTCGAGCCAGGGTGCCCGTTGTGCGGGCGCAAGCCGTACCTGATCGATGATCGGCCGGACGTCTTGCGGCCTGGCGTCGCGGACGGCTCCTAAGAGGGAGATCGGGGCTGGGCGGCGCAACCACCAGGTCAGAACGCTGTCAGAGCCCCTGTAGTGGTGGTGCGGGTCGGCCAGCAGAGCGTTGAGCGCGGCCATGGCCATGCTCCCGCAGCTGTCGCAGATCGGGGTGTTGACGAGCTGCGTGAGTCCGCCGCGGCCTTGTGCGCTCTTGTTGATCGATACCAGTTGGGCGTCGCGCGCTCGACCGTTCGCCGCCGGGATGGCACCGGACTTGACCGGCTCGGGGATGGTGTCCAACAGGGGCCCCATCTGAGCGCAAGACAGGCAGATGCCCTGGTCGCCGCCCGAGCTTTTCCGTTCGCGAACAACCCTGCCCCACACGTCGACGGCGGACGGCAAGTCGTGCAGCCAGCCGTGGTCGGTTCGGATGGCGATGACATCGGTTGGTTTGGCATCCTCGGGGATCTGCATCCGCAGGCAGGCGCCGCTTTGGAGGAAGTGGACCACGGGGGTGGCGAGCGGTTCTTCATCCGCCCATCTGTAGACCAGCTCGGCGAAGTGTCCGTTGCGCTGTTCGGCCTCTCTGATCCTTTTGCCGGTGTCGTCTTTGGGCATGGCCAGGACGTATTGCAGGGTGTCGGTGAGCAGGAACGGCAGCGGGCCGGTGCCGGAGCGCTGTACGTAGGGGGTGGCCATGAGTTGACCGGCTCGGGCGTCTGTGCTGCTCAGGTCGATCAGCCGGTTGCCGCGGGGGCATCCGTCCTGGTCGAGGTCGATGGCCCAGCGCACGTGCCTGTTGCGGTAGTAGGGCGCGGGCAGGTCGGTGCGTTGGGTGCCGTGATCGGCGAGGGCTTTGATCAGCATGGAGTCACCGCCGCCCACCGGTGCGCGTAGCCCCGCCTGTGGGAAGCTCGACTCCCTGCGACGGAACCCTCAGCACGCCGTTGGTGAGTCCGGCCATGAACCAGCGGTAGGACTCGCCGGCCTTGCCGTAATGGATGCTGTGCAGCATGACGCCCAGTTCTTCGCTGTGTGCGATCGGGGGCCGGTCGGTGGGCGGGTGGAAGGACGCGGAGAACTCCCGGACTCCGAGGAACGGCTGGGTGAAACAGGCTCCGCGTTCGACCTTGCGCCGGAACTGGTCGCGGTATTTCGCCTCCGGATCGGTCGCGTGCGGGCTCAGCCGTACCTGGGCGTGGATCCGGTAGGCGACGTCACGCAGGCACACCATGTTGCGCTGGTCGCGGTCGGCTTCGGCGTCGAAACGGACCGATGGGTCGCTCATCGCCTCATGAACCCAGCTCAGCGTCAGCGTGCTGGAGACCTCGTTGCGGCGGATCGACATCCAACGGATCGGGGCGAGAATATCGATGCTCTCGATGATGTAGTTGAACTCCGGCTTCCAGAAGATCGCTTCGAGGATTCCTCTGGCCGCCGAGGGGGTCATCACCGGATAGCTCAGCCGTTCGGTTTTGAACTCCGGGCGGGTGAAGCACGCGTATGGGCCGCTCACCTCCACGATGAGAGGCGCAGGCCGGGCGCGGCTGTTGCGAGGGGTCAAAACACCAGCTCCTCGGGGTCGGGGGATGTGACTTCGATGCCTCGCTGCGGGTGGTAATCGCCCAGCCATTCGATGAGGTCTCCGACGACAGGTGCAGCCATACCGTCGTCGACCGCGCGGGTGGCGGCTCCGCGAGGCAGGGTCGCCACGTAGGGGCGTAAGGCTCTGAGCTGAGCGCTGGAGCCGGGGTGACCGCCACGCAGATGAGCCACGATGCGTTCCAGTTGCTCGATGTCGCCGTAGCGCACCGCCACCGGAACGGTCCACTCGTCGATCATGCGGAACAGCTCGGCCACTCGGGGGAAATCGTGGGCTTGGCGCTCCTTTTGGATCTCCTGGCCGGCTTGCTCGACGTTGTGGAAGTCGAAGCGGGCCTTGTAGTACGCCTCCATCGCGTCGAGGTCGTCGGGTGGGCAGTGCGGGCCGAAACGGTCGCGTGTGGCTTCCAGCGCTGCGCCGTAGATCAGTTTCGCGGCCTTGTTGCCGTCTTCGGGATCGAAGATCGTCATACGGCCGTAGGCGAGACGGCCGCTTCGGTTGACGCGGCCGGCGGCCTGCTGCATCGAATCGGCCGAGGCATATGCCCGGAATCCTTTAGGAAAGTCCACGTCGACCCCGGCCTCGACCAGCTGGGTACTCACCACAGCGACAGGCTCCCCGTCGGCGAGAAGCCGCCTGATCTCCTCCAGCGTCTTCCGCCGGTGGGCGGCCGCCATCCGCGTCGACAGGTGCAGCGAGGGACGGCGCTCGTCGACCATTCTGTGAAGTCGGTGGGCGTCCGAAGTCGAGTTGACCACCGCCAGCACCTGCGGCTCAGCGGCTATTTCATCGGCTATCTGTGCCATGGTGGGCTTGGGATCCAGCAGCCAGCGGTAACGCACCCGGTTCAGAGCCTTGTACAGGGGCTTCGGCTGGGCGATCACCTCCCGTATCCGAGTGCCGCGCAGCGGGCTCAGCAGCTCGAAAGGCGGCTGGGTGGCCGAAGCCAGCAACACCGTGGTGCCGAAATAATCGGTCAGCGTCCGGAGCGCGGACAATATGGGGATCAGCAGGTGATCGGGCAACGCCTGCACCTCATCGAGCACGATGACCGCCCCGGCAAGCCGGTGCACCCGGCGCATCGCCGACGGCTTGTTGCTGAACAGCGACTCGAACAGCCGGATCGTGGTGGTGACGACGAAGGGGGCATCCCAGTTCTCGGCGGCCAAGCGCTGCCAGCGTGCCGCGGGATCGCCGTCGTCGAGGTCTATGCCGCTGTGGTGCTCCAGGACGATGGGGTCTTCGCAGTCTCGATCCAGCAGGTTCCGGAAGACCGCCGCGTTCTGCTCAGTGATCGACATGAACGGCACCGCCACGATGACCCTGTTCATGCCATGCCTGCGCGCATGGTGAACGCCGAACCCGCCCATGGCGAGAGACTTTCCCGAGCCGGTCGGCCCGGGGAGGCGGTAGATCCCCCGTGGGCCTGCCGCGGCATCGACCGCCTGGGCATAGACCTCGCTCCGGTGGCCGTCCACAGGTGAAGGTGGCACGTCCGCGAGCATTTTCACTCGCCCCTGCTCATATCGTTCGACCAGGCCCGCGGCCGATGTCGGATGCATCGGACGTGCGGCCGCCTCGAAGTGGGCTTCGGTGTCGAGGTAGTCGGCGTCCACAACGGTGCTGTAGACCATGCGCACCAGCAGGTCCAAGGCATAGGGGTCTGTAGCCGCAGCGTCAGGCAGCCAGCCGGGCAAGGGGATCGGCCCCGGCAAGTGGATCTCCGGCACGATCTCGCCAACCCGCCCGATCGCCTCCGCGACCAACGGATGGGTGTCGGCGAACTGCAACTCCGCTTTGAGGCGGCTTCGGCTGGGAAGTCCGCCGTGATGCCCGAACACGATCGCCGCCATGATGCCCAAGCCCTGCTGGTCCAGCAGCCAGGTCCCTGCATGCTTGTGCATGCCTCCCACCCGACCGCCGTGCTTTTCGGCGCGCATCAGGCGGCTTTGCCAATCACAGCTCCCTTTCCCGACATCGTGCACCAATCCGCAATGGGCAGACAGTTTTCCGGCGTCGAATGGGTCAGCGAATTCGCCGGCCCGCCGAGACGTGCCACGCAGGTGATCGCCAAGCTCATGGCGGAGCCCGTCAGAACTCCTCGCACTATGCGCCCACAGCTTCCCGGCCATTGCACCCCCTCTGGAGACCCATACGAGAGTTGCACTGTAAGAGATGGCACTGACATTTTTCAGCGCCATCCCTGAAAAGGACTATCGGCCACTTGTGGCACTATTCGGAAATACGGGCCAGACGATTCAGTCCGGCCCGCTTGTCCGTATGCCAAGTGCCGTGATAATTGCGATCCTCGGCCTGTCCGATCGGGATCAAGGCCGCCGAGAGCGCAGATGTACAGCGCTCACCCAGAAGGGAGAGTACATGAGTGACTCTCGCAAGCACGAGCCCTTCTATCAAGGAAGTTAATACGGGACCGGTTGAACGAGAACCGCGATCCACAGTACGCTCAGAGTGATCAGCGGAGTGAAACTCCATTCATTAGGTCTTATGCCAGCGGCTCACCAGCTCAGCTGACATACACGTCGTTGGCGCAGCTCACAGGCGGCGCAAAGAGCAGCAGGCCTTCCGGATTGTCTGCCATGGCCGTCCGGAAACACCGAAGCCGCGACCATTTCCGATCGGCATCCCGCGGGGTCGATCGAACGGCCGGGATCGACCTCCCACAAGGAGTCCCTCCGGCCAAAGGAGTCGCGCGTGCCCGACGATGGATTACCGGAAGGACCGGACGGTACGAAATGGCTGCTGGCTGCGCAAGCAGTGGCACTGCTGCTCGAAATGCTTCGGCTCCTGCACGGCGGTGGAGGGCTCAGATAGCTAGCGCAAGCTCCTGAGCCCCGGTTACCACGCGGAGTCCCGGCCAGCCTGTCCGGATGCGCCGGGGCTCCGTACCCAGACTACGTGGGAACCACTCCAATCTCATCATTCGCGGTACTCGACGCCTGGTTGCGTCAGCGCCGAGCCCAACGACTGCACCAGCACCAACAGCTCTACCGGCCGCAAGGATCAGTGCTGTTCGAGCGCGTCCTTAATGAGAGGGGTGGTCATATGGCTGCGATGCTCACCGACCCCGAAGGGCTGGTACCGGTCGGGCCTGGATCCCCGAGCTGATGAACATCCCGTGGGTTTCGATGCTCACCGACCCCGAAGGGCCAGCGCCGGCGCCGCTCG
>NZ_FNCN01000066.1:9960-10735 GCF_900100605.1 Sinosporangium album
GTAGGCGGATTCGTTTCGATGCTCACCGGCCGCGAAGGGCCGGTGCAGGTGTGCGCGGGCCTGTGCGAGGCCCGCACATCTGCGGTTTCGATGCTCACCGGCCGCGAAGGGCCGGTGCAGGGTCCCCACGGGGGCGGGCTCCCCGCGCACGTGGGGATGTTTCGATGCTCACCGGCCGCGAAGGGCCGGTGCAGGGCTTTCGTGGTGAGGTCGAGCCGACGGAGACGGTCATGTTTCGATGCTCACCGGCCGCGAAGGGCCGGTGCAGGGCGAGCTCTACGACGTCCTCCAGCCGTACATGAAGTTTCGATGCTCACCGGCCGCGAAGGGCCGGTGCAGGCCGGGGCATCCGGCTGTGAGGGTGCTGGATCCGGGCTGGTTTCGATGCTCACCGGCCGCGAAGGGCCGCTGCAGGCCCGCGACCCGGCACCGACGACGCCCCGCATCTGGGTTTCGATGCTCACCGGCCGCGAAGGGCCGGTGCAGGCACCGAGTACTTCGCGCTGAAGCGCCACGGCAAGTTTCGATGCTCACCGGCCGCGAAGGGCCGGTGCAGGCGCGTCCCTGTGCCTCCCCACGCAGGCCGACCTGAGCGTTTCGATGCTCACCGGCCGCGAAGGGCCGGTGCAGGGTGTGTCCGACACCCGGCAAGAGGGGGCCACGCATGTTTCGATGCTCACCGGCCGCGAAGGGCCGGTGCAGGGGGGGGTGACGGGCAAGCCTGCCAAGCCTGCCAAGAAGGTTTCGATGCTCACCGGCCGCGAAGGGCCGGTGC
>NZ_FNCN01000070.1 GCF_900100605.1 Sinosporangium album
CATCACCGTCCCCGGGGCGCTGACCAAACGCGGCGGCCACCGCCACCTCACCACCCCCCTCGCCCACGTCGAGCATGTGCTGGACCACCCCAACGAGTCCGGCGTGTGGGACGACCTGTGGGCCGGGCAAGGCGACTAGATCCCGCCCGACCGCCTGCCGCTGGTGTCATGCGAAGTCGCCGGCAGGGTCTTGCTCACCAGGCAGGTCCTCGAAGCGGGGGACATCCTCCTCCGCCTCGTCACCCGGATGGCGCGGCGGCAGGACCGCGCCGCGCCTGCCCAGCTCCGCCAGCAGCCCGAAAAACAGATCAGACCGGCTCAGCCACGCCGCGGGGGAGGTGAGCTTGGCGTAGGACTCACCGCCGATCACAGGGAGAGCGGCGAAGTCGGCCTTGTCGGCCACGATCAGGTCGCTGGCCGCACTCATCAGGCACCCGGCCAGCTTGGCCGGGTTGTTGCCCGTCCTGCGGTAGGCCAAGAACCGCTCCCGGGAGGGATCTCCCTCCCGGGCGATCCACGTGGCCAGCAAGTCGACGAACGGCGCCAGCTCGTCCGCGGTGAGCGGGCGCTCCGGGCTGGCGGTGGTTTGGGCCACGGTGTCCTCCACAGGACGCACTGACAGCGGACGAGGGTGGCCCTCCAGGGCTGATGATCAGTGCTCACGCCGGCAACGACGGCAAACATCGTTGCGATCCCTCAAGGGATGGCCAGCACAGCCGACGTGTTTCGAGCATACTCCTCCGGTTCCGACTCAGTCCCGTTCTTCTCCGAACAGCGGCAGACGGTGCCGGCGCATGCGGGCCAGCTCACGCTGACGGCCTGCCTGGGCACGGCGTTCCTTGTCGGCGGCGACCTCCTCCCGCCAGTCCATGAACCGCGGCCATCTCGAAGGCTTCCTGATCGGCTTCTCGGGTGCGGGTTCCGGCATGGCTCCTCCTTGCTCTGCCAAGTGGCGGCGAGGCGACGACAGATCGGACCGGACAGTTCAGGAGGGCGTCGCGAGCGGGGCGAGACGCTCCCGCATCGCCTACGCTCGCGGCGCCTGGTGGAGCTCCTCATACAGCTCGGCCGCGCGCCGCAGGTGGGCCGCCGCCTCCTCCTTGCTGCCGTCCTTGTCCGCGATCTGCGCGAGCTCCGCGTGGATCTCCGCCTGCATCGGCAGATGCGTGATGTCCCGGGCGACCTGCAGCGCCTCCTCCAAGACCCGCGCGGCTTCCCGCCGCCCGTCGTCGGTCCGCGCCAGCGCCTGCCCGGTCAGGGCCAGCGTCCGCGCCGTGTTGTAGACGTCGCCCAGCTCGGTGAAGCGGTCGTGGGCGCCGCGCAGCCGCAGCGCAGCCTCCTCGAACTCTCCGGCCATCATGGAGACCTCGCCGAGGCGGCGCTCCACCAGCGCCTTACCGCGCGGCAGCCGCGCTTCCTCGAACAATCGGTACGCCTTGCGGAACGCGTCCTCTGCACGGCCCAGATCGCCCCGCTTCAGGAAGACGATCCCCATCGTCTCCCGCGCGGCCGCCTCCCCCGGCAGATCGTCACCGAGCCGCGCATGCATGACCGCCTCCCGCAACGCGCTCGTCGCCCCGGTGTGGTCCCGCGCGTGCGTCAGGTAGGACGCCCGCGCGAGCAGCATCCGCCCCAGCAGCCGCGGCTCGGTCAGCACTCGCGCCGACGCCACCCCGGCCGCGGTGACCGCATCCCACACAGCGCTGTGCCGGCGATGCAGGAACAGCGACCGCAGCACCTCCGGGAACACCACCACGTGCTCGTGCAGGCCGAGCTGCAAGGCTTTGGCCTGGGCGCAGGTGAGCTCCTCCAGATGCTCCTCCTGCCAGTCCAGCGCCTCAGCGGCCCCAGAGAACACCCCCCGCCGGACCGAGTGGTACCGCCGGTCGAGCCGGAGACGGTCCGGCATCGCCTCCACATCGCCGGCGGCCGCCAGATCGAGGTACCAGTCGCAGAACCGGCGAAAGCCCTCCCGCCGGTCGCGCGCCAGGTCGAGCCGCTCGCCGGTCGTCCGCGCATGCTCGGCGACCAGGGCATGGAAGGTGTACCGGCCGTCGTCGCGCCGCTCCAGCAGCGACGCGGCCGCCAGCGAGTCCAGCAGCTGCTCGGCCTCCTGCTCGCTGCTCTCCAGGGCGGCGGCGACCGCCCCTACCGTGAACCGGGGGCCTGACAGAGCGCCCAGGATGCGGTAGGCGCGCTGCACGCCGCTCAGCAGCGCACGGTAGGACGCGTCGAACACCGATGCGGCGGCCGATGCAGCCTCGTCGTCGCCGGCGTTGGTCATGGTCAGTCTCCTTGAGATGTCGTTAGCGAGGTCGTCGGCCAACCGGCCGACAGTGATCCACCGCCTGCCGCGCAGATAGGCGGCGCACGCCGCCAGCGCCAGAGGCAGCCCGCCGCACACATCCGCCAACCGGGCCGCGGCGTCGTGCTCCGAACGCACCCGCTCGCTGCCGAGCAGGTGCTCCAGCACCACCAGCGACTCCTCACGCTGCAGCGCGGCCACCGGCAGCAACTGGGCGTCCGGCAGGTGCAGCGGCGGCAGCGCCACCCTGGTCGTGGCCACCACCAGCGCCCCCGACGACGCCGGAGCGACCCGCCGCAGCAGCCGCAGCGAATCGACGTCGTCGAGCATCACGATCAGCCGCTGGTCGGCGGTCAGCGTCCGGTACAGCGCCGTCTGCTCCTCCAGGTTGGCCGGCACCTGGCCGGCGGGAACCCCCAGGGCGCTCAGGAACCGGTGCATCACCTCGCCAGGGGAGGGTTTGCGGCCGGGGGCGTACCCGCGCAGATCGGCGTACAGGTGCCCGTCGCCGTAGCCGCCTTGGAGGCGGGTGAGCCATGCCAGCGCGAGCGACGTCTTGCCCGCGCCGCCAGGCCCGTGGATCACGACGATGGCCGGGGCTCTGAGGTCCGGCGCCGCCTCGTTGGCGGCGGCGAGCACCTGGTCCAGCAGGGTGAGCTCGCGGCGCCGGTTCGCGAACGCCCGCGTGGAGCCCGGCAACTGCCTCGGTATCGGCCGGGCGGAGGCGCTGTGCAGGTGGATGCCGCCGTGGACGATGCCCGCCTGCACCATGCTGCCCACGGTCGAGTCGTGCAGAAAGGATTCCAATGTTCGCTTCCTGAACGGAATGAGGGTGGCCCCGCCCCCGATTCGGCGAGGGCCACCGCGAGGATCAGGCGTCCGGCCTCAGCGGGGGGTGCATCCCTCCCGCGCCAGGCAGTACGGGGGCTCGACACACACCGCCCCACCACCCGCAGGCAGACAGGCAGGGCTCAGCCCCGCCACCGGAGCCAGCACAGCCACAACCGTCGCCGCGGCGGTTACGGCCAGCGCGACGCGCACAGGTCTTCTCACAGGTGATTCCCTTTCTCAGATGGAGGAGTTGAAGGCGGCGACAGAGAGTCCGGCGTCCTCCTCGTGCTCCGGGACGAACCTGCGGACCAGCGCCGCATCGACCGCGGGCAGGTACGCCAGCGACTTGCCCGCGGCCACGGGTATGCAGGTCTCGCAGTCGACGGGGGCGGCTTGACCGGTGGGTTCCATCGCGCTTCCTCACAGGCGGGGGCGGGGGAAGGTCCGGGGCACTGCGGATAAGAGTTCGGGCCCCGGGCCCTGACCTGCCCGCAGGCTGTCCTGCGGGCAGGCCGGACGGCGCGGAGCACGAGCGGGCGCTCCGCGCCTGCCGAGATCGGCCGCACCGCACACAGGCCCCCCTCGGTGCCTGGTGTGCGGCGCAGCCTGCCCACGCCGACGCTGCTCCGACAACTGTTGCGTCGGCGCGGGAGCCTGCCCCGGCCCTGCCGGGCCGGGCGGCCGGTACAGCGCCACCCGCGGCAGCTGCTGTACCGGCCCCGCACGGTTGCTGTCGCGTATCCGTGCGGTGGCGGCCGAGGCGCCCTTCGGCCGCTCGCACACCGGCGTCTACCCGTCCTACGCCGGTGTGCGGGGGTTGGGACGGCGCGGCGGAGTACGGCTTCCTTCCTCCGCCGCGCCGCGTCTTACCGCAGGGACCTGGTCAGGCGGTCCCGGCGGGCTTGGTAGCGGTGCCGCCCAGCAGTTCTGGGATCGGCTCCTGCGGCCAGCAGGAATCGGGGCGCCAGGTCGTCACGGGAACCAGCCCCGGCGGGTCCGGGTTTCCGAACCGCTTCAGCAGATCCCGGATCTCGTTGGTGGTGCGGGGGTGTACAGAAGCGGACGCCTCCTGGTACAGCCGCCTGCCCTCCTCGAGGTTGCCAGCCTCGACGCCGTCGGTGGCGCCGTGCGACAGCACCAGCCGACTACCGGCAGCGAACCTTTCGGCGAAGCACTCCAGGATCTCTCCGGGCTCATCTCCGGGCACAAAGTGCAAGACCGCGACGGCGATCAATCCGACCGGCCGCGAGAAGTCGATGAGGTCACGCACCACAGGACTGTCGAGGATCCGCTGCGGACGGCAGATGTCGGCGTGCAGCACGCTCACACCGTCAGCTGCCAGCAGCGCTCGCCCGTGGGTGACGACGACGGGATCGTAATCGACGTACAGCACCCTGGCGTCAGGGTTGACCGCCTGGGCGACCTCGTGGACGTTGCTCTGCGTGGGCAGCCCCGACCCCAGGTCGACGAACTGGGTGAGGCCCTCCGACGCGAGAAGTTGCACTGCCCGGACCAGGAACGCCCTGTTCTCCAATGCCGCCGTCTTCGCCTCAGGCATTACCTTCAGCAGACGCTGAGCGGCTTCACGATCGACGGGGTAGTTGTCCTTGCCGCCCAGTAGGCAGTCGTATATGCGGGCGACGTTCGCCACGGTTGAGGTCAGCTTGGGGCCGACACCGGCCAGGTTCTCATGCACCGCGACCTTCTTCCGCCGTCTCGAAGCGGAGGTTGCGCAGTGCGTGCAGCAGCCGCTGGGCCGCCGCAACGCTCAGCCGGCTGTCCGCAGGCGGAACCTGGGCTCTGGCCGAGGTTCTCGGCCAGTGGGCGCCGGGCACGCGCTTGGGCAGCGGCACCTGTCTACTCGCCCATGTGGGCTCTGCGCCGGGGGTTTTGCTCGGGATCTCCGGGGGCTTAGTATCCCGCATTGGATCGGACCTCCTCGTGTCTGGATTGTCCGGTCAAGGGCCCGCTTGATGAACCGACTCATCTCGCGGGTCCGAATTTTTTCAGGGACCTTACTTTTCGGCGGATACCGATTACTCGACCAGTCTGCTCATAATCGGGTAACGACTGTGATCCGCTAGGCAATAATCCATACGACCAGCAGCAGATAAAAGCCCCGACGTGTGGCCAACGGCCTTGGCCACACGTGGCCACGCTTGGCCACGCTTGGCCACAGGAGGGCCGGTTGACCGAAACCCAGCATTCAGGCTCGGACGATATGGCTCCCTGGGTGGAGCTGGGTGAGCAGCTCAGGATGTGGCGCTCAGCCGCAGGCATGTCCCTGAGGGACCTGGGCGCAGCGGTCAACATGGACTGGGCCCACATCGGAAGGATGGAGCGGGGGCAGCGGAAGATGCCCAGGTGGGTGGTCGACCGCTTGGAAACAGCCCTGGGAACCGGCGGGGCTCTTCCCGCGAAATGGGACGAGGTAAACAGTAAATCAGGCACGGAAAGTAACGACGACGACATATCAGCTGACCGTCAGGTAGGGAATCCTGTAGACATGGACGCACTTCGCCGGACTCTCGTCATGGGAGTGGCAGGGGTGAGCGCCGCCGCCGCGCTGCCCATCCGGGAACTGGAGCAACTGCGGGGAATCGTCGACGCGGCGCTCGGGACATCCCCATTAGACGACTGGCACGAGCGGGTGTGGGAATACGCCGCGCGTTTCGCGACCGATCCCATGCAGGACCTCGTCCGCGACCTGGGCACCGACATCCTGGCCGTCCACGACCAGATGCAGTCGGCCCCCGCAGACCGGGTCAGCGGATGGCTCGCCGTCAATGCCCACCTCACCGAGTTCATGGCGCGCGCGATGGGGTCCGCCGGCCACATCCACGAGGCGCGCGGCTGGTGGGCGACAGCCCGCCAAGCCGCTCACAGCTCCGGCGACCCGGACATCATCGCCAAAATTCTCGGCAACGACGGCATGCACTGCCTCTACCACAAGCGGACCCAGGTCGCGATCTCCCGCGCGACCACCGCATTCGACCACTGCCAGGGCCGGCCCACCCGGAACGCCGCCTACGCCTGCAGCGTTCTCGCCCAGGCCCACGCGGTACTCGGCAACGCCACCGCCGCGCACACCTGGCTGCGCACGCAGGCCGAAATCTTCGAGCAGCTACCCGACCAGGTCACCTCGGAGAGAGTCACCGTCGGCGGCTTCCCCGAAGCCGCGATCCTGCACACCCGCTCCTACGTGTTCACCCACCTGCGCCAGGAAGACGAAGGCCGGCACGCCCAAGAGCGGGCGCTGGCCGCCTACGACCCCGACGACACCAGGCAGATAGCGATGGTCGAGCTCCACCGGGCCCTGCTGTCGGTGAGGCTGGGCGATGTCGCCGAAGGCGTGGAGCGCGCCCAGCGGATAGCCCGCGAGATCGCTCCCGGCAAACTGACCACGTTTGTGGCCAGCGTAGCCACGGATGTGGTCAGGAACATCCCCGCCAAACACCAGGCGCGCGACGGCGTGCTCGAACTGAAAGAATTGCTGGCTCTACCGCGCGGCGCATCGTCTCTCAGCGTCTGAGGTCGATCATGTAGAGGTCGAAGAACGGGGTCGGCGCGGTCGGGAAACCGGCGGGTTTCCTGCCCAGCTTGCGCCACCCCCACCGCTCGTATATCTCCTGCACGCTCGGCGCGTCGGGGTTGGTCGCCAGCGTGGCCCGTGTCTCGGCGCGGCTGTCGAGGAACGCGGCGAGCAGCCGACGTCCGATCCCGCGCCGGTGGTGGTCGGGATGCACCACCAGCTCGATCACCGCGCATGTCCGAGTGCCGTCTTCCGCGTAGAAGTCTTCGTCGGCAGGTGTGTCCAGCCCCTGCCACCACCCGGTGTCGGCCGGAAGCGGGTAGCCGAAGCACAGCCCCACCAGGCCGCTGTCGCGATGCGCGGCCGCCAACGCGAACTTGGGCTGCTGGAACTGGCGTTTGGCCCGCGCCTCGAAATTCGAGAAATCGGTCTCGGTCTGGCCGTGCGGTGGCCGGCCGAACCCGGCCCGGTATACAGCGAAGAGTTCAGGGAAAAGCCGCAAGGCCGTCGCGCCGTCATTCAGGCTGATCCGGACGTCACCCATGATCTGGAGTCTAGACGTCGACCTGTCGGGGCAGAAGAGCCCGAGAATCACCAATACCTGTACAACTATCGATCACCTCAAGAACGAAGGAGAGCCATGCGTATCGGCGTAACGGGACACATGGACTTGACCGCGCCGACAGCCCTGCTGGTGTCGGAGGCGCTCCAGCGCCATCTCACCACAATCGGCGGTGACATCGTCGGCGTCTCCTGCATCGCCCGCGGCGCCGACAGCCTGTTCGCCGAAGCCGTCATCGACGCCGGAGGAGGAACCCTCGAAGTGGTGCTGCCCTCCCGCGACTACCGGGACACGAAGGTCAGGCCCGACCACGCCGAACAGTTCGACCGCCCGCGCGCCGGGACAAGCGCCTCGGAAAGACGTTTGCCTTACCCCAATGAACGCTAGGGAGCTGTTCGCCTCCAGAGGTGCCAGCGCCCGCTAATCTTCGTGGTCGTTCTCCGGGTACAGCTTGTCGAACGCCTTGCCGACGGCCGCAGCGCACATCCACGCGATGGTGAGCGCCGACCCTCCCATGTACAGGCCGAGCTTGTCGACGAGCTCCTCATTGGCGGCGATAACTCCGCTCAACGCGATGAACGCGACGAGGAACACGTGAGTCTGGACAAGTATCCGTCTGTGCCTGCGGGCGAGACCTTCACCTCTCTCCACGCCGCCACGTGCCGCACTCTCATCAGCAGATGACGCGGTGTCCACTGCGGTGGCGTGGGCGGCGACCTTGGCGGCGACAGCCGGCAGATACACCTGGACCGCTCCGGAGCCTGCTTGGGCATCACCCTGGTCCATCCGCTCCAACCGAAGAACGGGACCGTGATATTTGGCGAGGACGGCGAGCGCTTCCATCGCGCTCCGTGCTGCTATGGCAGTGTCCAGGCGTTCGATGGCGTGCGGGAGGCTGGCACTCATCGCGTTCGCAAGGGCTTGCACGGCCTCCGCGTCGACGGAACGCGCCGCCACATGAGCAGCGAGGTCGGACACAATTTCGGAGAGGGTCTTCTTCCATGGGGAGCGAGGGTGCTTGGCGGTCACGACCGAGACCCTAGCCGCCTACAGAGCGGCGCGAGGAGCGCTAGACGCAAGCGATCACTTCGAAACTCGACATAGATCAACTTCGCATAACAACATCGCGACACGCCGCGCACGGCGCATGATTCTGATTCAAAGACCCGCTACAGTCAGCGACCATGAGCAAGGTGAAGCCTGGACGGCGCCCCAAGGGGGGAGTCCGCCACTCAATCAGGTTCGGGCACCCCGATGTCTACCAGCATGCCCTGGAGGTGTGGGAGAAGCTCGGATTCGACAGCTTCTCCAGCTACGTGGACTTCACCTTCTCTCTGGTCCACGGCAAGTGGCGGGAGTTCGGCTTCCCGAACGCCGACGCCGCAGCCGACTACCTGCTCGCGATCGGACGCGGCGAGACGATCCCGCCGCCGCACCTCCGCCCGTGCCAGCAGGACGCCCTGCCCCTTGAGCACGCCGCCGCGTAGCCGTACCCACGGCTGACGCCAGAAGGAGCACCACAAACCCCATCTGATGCCGTCGCAGTGACGACGAACCCCACACATGCCGAGAGCCCCTGCGCCCTTCTACCGCCAAGCAGAAACGCAGGAGCCCTCGTAAACGACAATCCGGCCCGGCGCCGGTCCTAGCGACACCACGTTTCTGCGTAGTGGACGCTGGGGCCTTCGACGTGCCGGTGTCCAGAAGTCTCGGAGCCAACAATAATGCATTGCTCCGCGGCTCTGCCACTCGTGCCCGATTTCGGCGTGTCGCAATCGGGTTGGCCCGGCATTGCCGTATCCTCCGACAAC
>NZ_FNCN01000076.1 GCF_900100605.1 Sinosporangium album
CCGGCGCGTATCGGCCACCTTGGCGTACGCCTTCGCGACCTTCGCCTTGGCCTTCGCCCGGTTCGCGGAGCCCTTCTCCTTGCGGCTCAGCGCTTTCTGCGCCTTGCGGAGCTTCTTCGCCGCACGCCGAAGGAGGCGCGGATTCGCCGCCTTCCGGCCGTCCGAGGTGATCGCGAAATGAGTGAGACCCAGGTCGATACCGATCTCGGAGCCTGCCTCGGGCAGCGGCTGGTGCGAGGTCCCGACGACGAACGATGCGAAGTACCGGCCCGCCGAGTCCTTGACCACCGTCACTGACGATGAACCGGACGGCAGCGATCGGGACCAGCGAACCGGAACGTCCCCGATCTTCGGCAGGCGCAGCTTCCCGCCCGGCGTGACCGCGAACCGGGCGTTCTTGGTGAACCGGATTGCTTGCCGGGAATCCTTCCGCCGTGCATCGACGACTTCACGCGCCGGAGACGCCTGGCCAGTAAGCGGCAGGGCCGCCCACACGAGGCGCTCCGTGCCAGCGCCTAGCGATCTGGTCGACCACCTGCCGCCACATAGCAGCGACACGAGGTAGAGGCCCCGCCCGCCTTCGCCGAATGTGTCCTGGCGCTCGTCGAGGCGCGGCGCGTCCGAGAACGAGCCGGGGTCGTAGACCTCCACGATGAGCAGATCATCCGAGGCAAGGAGTCGCAGCCTCACAGAGGCACACGATGTGCCTCTGTCGGCGTGGACCACGGAGTTCGTCACCAGCTCCGAGACGACCAGCAGAATGTCGTCCTTGCGGACGTGGTCACGGCCGACGATGTCCAGCACGGCCTCTCGTGCCGCTCCTACCGATGCCGGCATCTTCGCCAAGACGACTTCTCCAAGAAGCTTCTCGCTCCAGCAGATCTGCCCGCTTTCGATGCCTCTCACCTCGCTCATCCAGCTTGTCCGGCAATGACACCGAACTTGCATCCAGCGGTACGACCGGTACTTGCCTGCGCCGGTGCGCCCAATAGGTGGGTTCTCAGAGTGCCTTCTGCGGGCTATCTTTTCGACGAGGACCGATAGCACGCTGTGGAACAGATCGACACCAGCCAAGGTTCCATCGGTGCTACTACCGGTGTGATCGAGTGGGATGGAGTCGACGTGCCTGCCCCCAAGGAGTTGAACCCCGATGACAGTCCACAGGCATTGTTCGGCTTCGAGCTGCGAAGACGCCGTGAAGCGCTCGGCTTATCCCAGGTGCAGCTAGGCGCGAGAATCCGCTTCAGCAGCAGTTTGATAGGGCAGGTCGAGCGGGCGGCTAAGCGACCGACCCGCGCCTTCGTCGAACGGTGCGAAGAGGCTCTCGGCCTTCAGGGCGAACTGCTCCAGCTTTGGCCGAACCTGGCTCAGGAGGCTAGCCCGCGCTGGTTCCGCAACTGGCTGGACGTCGAGGCGGCAGCGGATGCCATCCGGTCCTGGGAGCCGTTGCTGCTGCCGGGCCTGCTCCAGACCGAGGACTACGCTCGGGCGGTCATCAGCGGCAAACCCGGAGCAACGTCTGAGCAGGTGGAGGAAGTCCTGGCTGTGCGGATGGCACGGCAGAAGGTGGTGTTCGGCCGTTCAGACCCGCCGTTGTTCTGGGCGGTGATCGACGAGAGTGTGCTCAGGCGACCGATCGGCGGGCGTGAGGTCATGCGCGACCAGCTCGAACACCTGCTGGAGGTCGTGCGCTCTCCGAGGGTCAGCATCCAGGTGGTCCCGTTCGAGCTTGGCTCCACCACCGGCTTGTCGGGCGCCTTCGCCATAGCCCAGGCCCAAGGCACCCCCGACACGGTCTATCTGGAGTCGGCGGGTGCCGGCCATGTATCCGATCGCTCGGAGGATGTGCATGCCATTAATCTCAGGTACGAGGCGATCCGAGGTGACGCACATTCCCAGCGTGCCTCCACCGAGATGATCAGAGAGACGATGGTGACGGTATGGACGAGCTGAACGATGAGCTGGCCACCGCGGCTTGGCGTAAGGCCACCAAGTCCGCCTCGAACGACGGTAACTGCATCGAGGTCGCCCCTCTCAGCGGAGGGCGAGTGGGGATTCGGGACACCGAGGCCCCGGAGAAGGCGCCCTTCGTGGTCAGCACCGGCGTCTGGGACGCCTTCATCGACGGGGCGAAGAAGGGCGAGTTCGACTTCTAGCGCCCTCTGGATCTTGAGTGAAGGCCCTGTACCGCCATCGGTATGGGGCCTTCGTGTCAATCAGCCCCTTGCCGATCGCGGAATATGTCCGGAATGACCACGGCAAGCCGCTCGCGTGGACAGGGCATTTCCCCAGGTCAACCAGCGAATACCGCCCCAGAGGGCACCGCTCTCCTAAAGCGGGTGTCGCATGTTCGAATCACGCCGGGGGCACCACTGGTTGACCTGCGGAAATGCATTTCAGCGGTCAAGGTGATCTGCCTCATGACAGCCCACTTTGACAGCCCAGGGCTGAAGAAAAGAGAAGGGGCTGGACGCGCATTCCGCGTCCAACCCCTGCTTTGATCTCGAACTAGTAGGGCAGCCGCACCTCGTGAGGTAGGCAGGTTGTCTGCCTGTACGTTTAGGCAGACAAGAGCATAGAAAACGGCCACCGCTGCGATCATCGAGAGAGGGGGACCGCCGACCGTAACACACAGTGATCAACTCATCCCGATCTCGGCAAACGAGATCCGCCGTCTGTTCGCCCTGCTCACCCACCCGCCGCTGGATGCAGCTCACATCCAGCACTGGTCACGATGGCGACGACGACATCAAGCCAGAGCTCGACGATCCCACTACCAGCGACGACGCATCAGAGATCACTAAATTCGGCTGCCCTACTAGCTACGTTGCGTCATCCCCGGAAGGTCGAACTCCCCCCCCCCCCCCCGGCGACGCCGCCGAGAAACGCCTCCCACTCGCCACGCGTGAACACCAGCATCGGCCCCTGGCCGTACTGCTTGGTCTCATGCATATGAACGACCGTCCCGTCCCAGCACGCCTCCACGCACCTGCCGCCGGTCTTGCGGTCGCCGCGGTTTGTCGACAAGGCGCCGGCGCAGGTAGGTGTGGGCCGTGCTGCGCTTCTGGCCGATCTGAACATCGCCCGAAGCCACAGCCGGCCCCGGGTGTCCGACATCGCTCATTCGATGGACTCTGCGTCTTTGCTCAGGACACCCGTTGGTTGCCAAACCGGTCATGCGGATGTTCCCTGTCGGGAAGAAAAATGTTCCCGCCCTGTAATCGGAGCCCCTCCACGAGGACTACTAGCTGAATCGCGGTTGAGCACCGCGCCTTCGACCGACAGGACAACGATGGACGATGACCCCACCAATCAGTTCACCGCACTCTACGACCGGCATTACCGCAGCGTGCTGGGCTATGTCCTGCTGCGGGCCGAACAGGCCGCAGCGGAAGACGTGGTGAGCGAAACCTTCCTGATCGCTTGGCGGCGGTTCCACGACCTGCCCGATCGGCCCTTGCCGTGGCTGCTGGGTACGGCACGCAATCTTCTTCGCAAACACCACCATTCGCGTGCGCACGATGTGGTGCTTATGGATCGCATCGCGACTCTCAGCGTGGTCGGCCCGCCGGTAGACAGCGTGGCCGAGGCGGTTCAGGCGCGCGAGACGGCGCTGTCCGCACTGGCACAAATGTCGGAGCGCGATATCGAGGCACTGGTGCTGACTGTATGGCACGGCCTCAGCCCGGCCGAGGCGGCCAAGGTGACGGGCGGCTCGCGGGCGGCGTTCGCCGTACGGCTGCACCGGGCGCGTAAGCGACTGGCCACGTCATTACAGGAGACCTCAACCAAGCCTGCTAGCTCCCGCTACGCCCCGCTTACACCTTAGGAGAACCGGTGAAGACGACCGACGAGATCGATGAGCAGTTTGCGGCGATGAGGCCTGCAGGGCTCGACAAGGTCACTGCTGAATCCCACCACCGGCGGCGGAACGCCGACATCACACGCGCGTTCAGGGAGCCGCAAACCGCGGTGCGCCGCCGAACCGCGGCGCGGCCCCGGCTGGTGGTCGCCGGCCTGGCGGTCGCCGCCCTGGCCGTCGGCGCGGTGGTGTTGCCCGACGCTATCGGCGGGAGTGGGGCGGAGACTCCTCACTCCACCGTGGCGGCTCCGCCAGCCGCGCACTTGGACGCCCGATCCTTCCTCCTGGCCAGTGCGGCGACGGCGGAACGGGCCACCGAGACCGAGGGGGCGTATTGGTATACGAGCGTTCGCACGTTCGAGCCCATTCGGCATGCCTGGCCAGACAGCGAGGCCGGGCAGGAACAGAAGGGGAAGCGGGAGAAGCTTCCCTATCGCGCCTCGGTCGCGCATACGCAGGAGTCTTGGACTGCGCGGAGCGGGGGCGCACGCAGTCGGACCATCACGGGGCAGGACGTCAAGGTCACCTTCGGCACTCCTGCGGATGAGACCGCCTGGAAAAAGGCGGGAGAGCCCAAACTGTGGCCCTTCACACGTGCGGTGAACGACAACGACATGCCCATCAAGTGGACCGTCGGCGCTCACGGGATGAGTACGGATGAACTGCGCAAACTCCCGCAGGAGGAGGCAGAACTCCTGGCCGAACTGCAGCGCCTGCACAAGACCGAACGCCCGGAGGACTGGGCCACACCCCCGAGCTTCAACGACTACGTCTGGTGGACCGCGGCGGACCTGCTGGCCGGGCCGCTCACCCCTGAGACCAGGGGAGCTCTCTACCGTGTTCTCGCCCAGCAGGACGGCATGCAGGTGGAACGAGTGAAGGACCCCCTCGGCCGTGCCGGCGTGGCGATCAGCCACACCACCGACGAGGGTAACCTCACGGCCCGGTTGACGGTGAACGAGAGCTCCAGCGAGCTTCTCGCCTACGAATCACAGGCGGACGGCGCGGCCGAGCCGTTGGTGATGGCGTACCAGGCCATGGGCTGGGCGGACAGCATCGACACCCGCCCGGGGGGCTGACCTCCTGTTCCGGCGAGGACCGCCGCCGTGGCTCTGGCGTCAAGTCGAGGCAGGTGATGTCGCCGGACGTGGGCGGGGTCGCGGATCGCGGCCCCGCCCTTTGTCGCCCGCCCGGTGGGTGGGGGGGGGAGCCGCATCGGCTAGCCGCGCCCGGCCGACTTCGACCTGGTCGCCGCGCGCTCAATCCTGGCCGCGCCCCGGCACGACCAGGCGGCCCTCGTAGGCTGCGATCACGGCCTGCACCCGATCCCGCACGCCGAGCTTGGTGAGGATGTTGCTGACGTGGCTCTTCACGGTGTGCTCACTGAGGACCATCGTGGCGGCGATCTCGGCGTTGGACTGCCCCAGGGCGATCATCCGCAGGGTCTCTCGCTCCCGGGCGGTCAGCACTCCGAGCTCTGCGGCCAGCGGCTTGGCGGCCGGAGACCGGGAGGTGAACTCGGCGATCAGCTTGCGGGTGACAGAGGGGGCCAGCAGCGACTCGCCGGCCGCCACCACGCGTACGGCGTGCACGAGGTCGCCCCGCCGTACATCCTTGAGCAGGAACCCGCTCGCGCCCGCCCGCAGCGCCTCGAACACGTAGTCGTCGAGGTCGAACGTGGTCAGCATGAGCACCCGGCACGCCGTCTCGGCCGCGACGATCCCGGCCGCCTC
>NZ_FNCN01000008.1 GCF_900100605.1 Sinosporangium album
GCCTTCCTCGACGCGGTTCATGACGTAGCCGAACGCGAGGCCGGTCGCCGGGTCGGCGAAGCCGAGCGATCCGCCGCGGCCGGGGAAGCCGAAGGCGGTCGGTGAGTACCAGAAGGCGTCCGGCGTCGGGAGACCGAAACCGGTGCCTATGCGGACGGGCACGCGCAGGATGCGGTCCATGCCGCGGGCCTGTTCCGCGGTCGCGGCGGCCAAGGTCTCGGCAGTGAGAATGCGGTGCCCGTCCACCTCGCCGATGAGCGCGGCGTAGAAGCGCGCCAGGGCGCGAGCCGTACAGATGCCGTTGGTCGCGGGCATCTCCGCAGCCTGCTCCTGCGGCCTGTTGTGGTCCAGCGGGGGCGTGACGACGGCGAGCGAGCGTCTGGTCAACGACCCCGGATCGGCATAGGCCGCCATGACCTCACGCATGGGTTCAGGGAGGGCGTTCAGGTCGATTCCGGCCATGGCCTGAAAGTCGGGCGGGGGCGCGATGATCCGGCTGACCCGGTGCTGTTCGGTCTTCGGCAGCCCGATCCACAGATCGAGTCCGAGCGGTCCGGCGATCTCCTCCGCGAGGAACGTGCCGATGCTGCGGCCGGACACCCGGCGGACGACCTCGCCGACGAGCCAGCCGTAGGTGAGACCGTGGTAGCCGTGGCCCGCGCCCGGCTCCCAGTACGGACGCTGGGCCGCCAGCGCGGCCACCATGGGCTCCCAGGCGATCGCCTCCTCGGGCGTGACCGGGTTGTCGATCGCGGGCAGTCCGGCCTGGTGGGTGAGTAGCCAGCGGACCGGGATGCGGTCCTTGCCGTTGGCCGCGAACTCCGGCCAGTATTCGGCCACAGGCGCGTCGAGGTCCAGTTCCCCCCGCTGGGCCAGCAGGAGGGCGCAGGTGGCGGTGACGGCCTTGGTGGTGGAGTAGACGAGCTGCAGGGTGTCGCGTCGCCACGGGCGGCCGCTCTCGGGGTCGGCGATCCCACCCCACAGATCGACGACCTTCCGGCCGTGCAGGTGGACGCTGACCGCGGCCCCTATCTCCTGGCCGCCGGCCAGGTTGGCGGCGAACGCCTCACGTACTGCTTCGAATCCCGGTGCGGTGTCCCCGCCGATTTCGGGCATGCGTCATCGCCTTCTGTGTGCTGTTGGAGAGCTGGCCCGCCTGGGCTAGTCGCGCCATTTCCCGACGAGCCAGGCGCAGATCTCCGGCTCGGTCATCTCAGGAAACTCTTGGGTGAACGTTGCGAGCGCGCGCATCGCCTCGTCGCGGGTCAGGCCGCGCGCTGCTGCTTCCTTGAGGTATTCCTGATGCGCGAGGGATGGACGCCCTCCGCCTGCGCCGCGGCCGGGCAGCCCCTCGCGCCACTGCGCGATCTCCGTCAGCCGATCCGGCCGCCAGCCGGGAGCCCCGTCGATCTCGACGTCCGGCGCTGGAAACGGGTGATCGGAGTCGTCTGAGTAGCGGCTGCGCCACTTGTGCACCGCATGACGGGTCACGCCCAGGGCTTCGGCGATGCCGAGGACACCGAGGTAGCGCTCGGTCATGGGGTGCACCTGCTTGTCCGGTCGTCCTCCTTCGCGGATCCCAAGTAGTACCACGCGGGACGCATGGACCATCCCAAACGTCGTCTCTGTCGGAGACAACGTTAGCAGGTAAACATCGTCTACAGAAGAGACGAACTTCTATCGGGCGTCTGTCGGGCGACGAGAAGGGATCCTGGCGGAGCAGACGCCTCCCGGTCGAGCCATGGGCCAGGGAGCGTTGACGGCCCGCCGACCGGCCTCCCGTCGGGCGTCATCCCTGACGGCTTGTCCACGAGCATCGCCACCCGGTTGTGGACACGGTCTCCCGCGGGTGACGGCCGATGAGGAGACCCGCCGACCGGAGTAAGTGGTTCCGGAATGTCATCGCTTTGGTGAGGCGCCGGAACAAGACAGCCCGGTTCATCGGCGGAAGACCGACAGCAGGCACGCACTGCGAACGTGAATCTGTACGGTCGGCCCGAGGCATCGACGCGCGAGCCACGGGCCTCGGGACCCGAAAATGCACCTTTCGAGCCGATCCCGGTCCCCCGGGCGGGCGTGGGGAACCGGGCGAGCGTGGGGAACCGGGCGCTGAGACTCAGTCGGTGCCGTCGTATGCGGTGGCGAGGGACTTCTCCTGCCAGGCCATCAAGTCGTGCTGAAGCTTTTGGATCTTGATCTGCTGGCGTACGATCGCGTCTCGGCCCAGCGCCAAGTGCTCGGGGAGCTTGTCCTGGCAGGTCACCTCGTAGATCAGCGCGGCGCCCTTGACCGGGTCGCCGAACTGGTTGTGGTTGGTGGCATCGGCCCAGTCGAGCATGTCTCGGGCGGGAGTGCCGTCATAGGCGTCGATCCGCCGAGCGGCGACGGATACGGAACTGCTGTCGAGGAAGTCCGTACGGAAGATGCCAGGCTCGACGACCATGCTCTGAATCCCGAACGGCTCCAGCTCCTCGGACAGGGATTCGCTGATGCCGGCGACGGCGAACTTCGAGGAGCAGTACATGCTCGCCCCCGCTCCCCCCTCGAAGCCGCCGCGGGACCCGATGTTGACGATCTTGCCTCCTCCCCCTGCACGCATTCCCGGTAGGACGGCACGAGTGACGTTGATCAGCCCGAAGAAGTTGAGGTCGAACAGGGACCGCGCCTCGGCGTCGGTGACCTCCTCCAGGGCGCCGAACAGGCCCCGGCCCGCGTTGTTGACCAGCACGTCGATGCGGCCGAAGCGCTCGATCGCCGTTTGGACGGCGGTTTCGATGTCCTCCGGACGGGTGACGTCGAGGGTGACGCCGAGCACACGGTCGGACCGCTTCAGGTCATCCGGCAGACCGTCCAGGTTGCGGACCGCCGCCACTACGGTGTCACCGCCCGCTACGGCGGCGCGGGCGATCTGCAGGCCGAATCCCCGGGAAGCACCGGTGATGAACCACGTGGACATGCGAGAACTCCTCTTTCGCCTGTTGAGTGAGGACCGGACCTCCGGCCGGGAGCGTGTCCCGGTAGCCGGCCCGGTTTCCACTGAACCAGCCCTGAGCAGCGAAAACAGGTACCAAACGGGGCCAAGTAATCGGGGGACAAACTGGGCCACCCTGACGAGGTACCGCCCGGCGAAAAAGCGCGACACTCGATGGTATGGACGGTGACCACACCAGCACCCCGCTGGCCCAGTTCTTGCGCTCGGCCCGCGCCCGGCTCAGCCCGTACGAGGCCGGACTCGACGAACCGCTCATGGGCCGACGCCGCGTGTCGGGACTGCGGCGCGAGGAACTGGCCCGGCTGGCCGGGGTGAGCGTGGACTACTACACGCGCCTGGAGCAGGGCCGCAGCCGCAGCGCCTCACCGGAGGTCATCGACGCGCTGGCCACGGCGCTGCGCCTCGACGAGGCCGAACACGACCACCTGCACACCCTCGCCCGCCCGACGCCCGCCCGGCGCAGGCGCCGCCCGCGTCCGCAACGTGTCCACCCCGCCACCTGGCGGCTGCTGGACGTTCTGGAAGCGGCGTGCCGGCCCTGCTTCGTCCTCGGCCGCCGCCTCGACATTCTCGCCCACAACCGGCTCGCCGGGCGCATGATCGGCGACTTCCGCGCGCTGCCCGCGGCCGAACGCAACCTGGCACGCTTCGTCTTCCTCGACTGCCACGCCCGCGAGCTGTTCAAGAACTGGGCCGCGGTCGCCGCCGACACCGCCGCCATGCTCCGCCTCGACGCGGGCCGCCACCCCGACGACCCCGCCCTCAGCGCCCTGGTCGGAGACCTGTCCATCCGCAGCGAGGAATTCCGCCGCCACTGGTCCGACAACAAGGTCCACCGGCGCACCACCGGCAGCAAGGCCTACCGCCATCCCCTCGTCGGCGACCTCACCGTCACCTACCAGGCCCTCACCCCCGCCGACGACCCCGATCAGACCCTGTTCATCTACGACGCCGAACCCGGCAGCCCCTCAGACACCTCGCTGCGCCTGCTCGCCCAGTGGAACGAGCAGGCGACCGGCGACAGCGCCTCCCCGCAGACCAAGGCCGCAGACCAAGGCCGTAGACCAAGAAGGATGCCCCCCTCGTGGAGGCAGGGTTGACGCTCCAGAACAACCCGACTCTCATCTACCGGGGCGATGAGGACTGGATGCTCGTTGACTTGACAGCCATCGAGTGAGTGACAGGTCGTCCTGATCTCCATAGGAAAGGGGATCAGGGCGACCTGCACCCGTAATGGGGTCACCGAGCCGTCCATGCGGCTCGGTGACGCCCCGGTGGGTGTTCGCGTGCTACGGGCGCAGCGGCGCCTTGGGGCCGAGAGGGCTGGTCATGCGGGCGTCGACGACGGTGCGGGCGATGGCGGCGGCCTCATCGTCGCTATAGCGTCTGGCGCCGTCGGCGGTGGCGACGGCGAGGACGGGGTAGATGCCCCGGGTCAGGTCGGGGCCGCCGGTCGCCGCGTCGTCGTCGGCGGCGTCGTAGAGCGCCTCGACGCACGCTCGGGCGAGTTCGTCAACGGTGAGGTCGTCGCGGTAGAGCTTCTTCATGGCGCCGCGGGCGTAGGGCGACCCGGAGCCGAGCGCGTAGAAGCCGCGTTCCTCGTAGGGGCCGCCGCCGATGTCGTAGCTGAAGATGTGTCCGGTGCCCTTGGCCTCGTCGTATCCGGCGTAGAGCGGGAGGGCGACCATGCCCTGGGCGGCAAGGCCGAGATTGGCGCGGACCATGGCGGCGAGCCGGTTGGCCTTGCCCGCCGTGGACAGGGATCTGCCTTGGACCTTCTCGTAGTGCTGGAGTTCGAACTGGAAGAGCCGGATGAGCTCCAGGGACATGCTGACGGCGCCGGCGTAGGCGATGATGGAGTAGTCGTCGGCGAGCGCGACCTTTTCCAGCTCGCGGTTGACGATCATGTTGCCTGCGGTGGCGCGGCGGTCGCCGGCCACCATGACGCCTCCGGGGAAGGTGGCGGCGAGCACGGTGGTGCCGTGCGGGATGGCCGTGGTGTCGGCCGTGTTCTCGTCCACACGGTTCCACGGCAGCATGTCGGGCTGCCGTGCCTCGACCAGGTCGAGGAAGGACGACGTGTGGTGAGCGAAGAGGGGGAGTTCCTCTCCTCCGGGACCCGCCTTCAAAGGGCACTCCTCTTCCGTCTGGGACTCGTCCGTTTTCTGATGCCAGCCTGCCGTACCCGCTGGAAGATGTCGATGAATTCACCTCCCTCGACATGACACGAGCGGAAATGCGCCCTCACCTCCCACAGCAGTTCGGGCAGGTCAAAGCGTCGTCACCGACCACCCTGGCCCGTCCGAGGGAGCGAAGTCATGTCGTTCATCGCCCCGACAGCTCAGTCGGTATGTTGGTCGCGGTCCGGAATCGGCTCAGCCAGTGCAGCGCGCCCGGGAGATGCGGGAAAGGGGTCGGCGAAGTACTGGGTCTCGTGCGTTACGAGACCATGGGTGAACTCCATGACGCTGACCGAGTACGTGGGCATGCCGTCATAGGTGATCACGCACTCGCTCACCCAAAGGTCGCCGCCGCCCAGGATCCGGCGGATGGTGAAGTGGCGTTCGGCCGGGTGCCCGCCGCGTTGCGCTTGGATCATTGACCGGCCTCTGAAGCGCTCGCCCGACTGCGGGTAATCCAGGATCGCGTCCGCAGCGTAGATCGCGTGCTCAGCATCGACGTCTCCCCGTTCGGAGGCCTCCCAGTGCTGCTGGAGCCGAGCCCGGGTCTCGGCTCCAGGATCACTTGCGTTGTTCACCCGTTAGCCTCTCGCGACCGGAAACAGCGGTGAAGCAGCCAGCCTGGCGGGTTCACCGCCGGAGGTCAATCACCGCCCGAGGCCAGGTGACGGGTCGCTAGCTCAGCGGCGCGGTCGGGCCGTCCGGAGCGCTCATGCGGCCGTCCAGCATCCTGCGGACGTGCGTGTCGACCTCGTCGTCGGACAGCAGGCGGAAGCCCTCCGAGGTGATCACCGCCACGCGCGGATAGATCTTCCGCGTCACATCGGGCCCACCGGTCGCCGAGTCGTCGTCGGCGGCGTCGTAAAGCGCCTGAACGCAGGCGAACACGGCTTCGTCGGACGAGGCGCCTTCACGGTAGAGCTTCTTCATGGCGCCTCTGGCGAAGACCGACCCCGATCCGATCGCATGGAAATGATCGGTCTCGTAGGGGCCGCCGCCGACGTCATAGGTGAAGATCCGCCCAGCGTCGCGCGTCTCGTCGTATGCCGCCAGGATCGGGATCACCACCATGCCCTGCATCGCCAGCGGCAGATTGCTCCGGATCATCGTCGCGAGCCGGTTGGCCTTGCCCTCCACCGACAGCGAGCGGCCCTGCAGCTTCTCATAGTGCTCAAGCTCGACCGCGTAGAGCCTGGTCAGCTCCTTGCCGAAACTGCCCGCGCCGGCCGCGCCCACACACGAGAACTCGTCCACACGGTTGATCTTCTCCGCGTCCCGCTGGACGATCATGTTCCCGCTGGTGCCTCGGCGGTCGGCCGCCATCACCACCCCGCCCGCGCAGGTCGCCACGATGATCGTGGTGGCGTGGGGGATCTCGTCGGCCGGCGACGCCGAGGGAAGGCTGCGCCCCCATGGCAGCACGCCGGGCGAATAGGACGCGGCGAACTCCGTGAACGAAGTCGTCCAGGCGGAGGACAGCACATCGAAGGAAGGCTGTGAGTCGTCGCGCATAAGGCCGTACCGGTCCTTCCGTATCGATCGATCCTGGATCAAGACCCTACCGTTGCTCAGAGCCTCAGCGGCTCTCAACATCCCGGGCGTTTCCGCCTGGAAGGTCCGTCACATCACCAAAGTGGGAGGGCTTCGGCTTAAGGACGGTCTCTCGCTTCTTCCCACCGCTGGAGCGGCAGGGTCGCGCCTCCTGCCCGCCGCGCCTCCACCTTGCGACGGGGGCGGGCGGCGCGGGTCTTACGGTCGGCTCCACAAGGCTTCGATACCCGCTCGGGGCGTCCCGGTCTCTGGCCACTCCAGTACCGGTCACCGCAGCCGCTGCGAGAGGGAAGGCCGCTGCCCGGTCCGGCGGTCGGGGCCCCGGCGGCGGGAGACGGTGCGGGAGGCCCGGCCCAGCTCCTTGAGGGCCCGGTCGTAGTGCCCGGAGTCGGCCACAGTGCGAATCCCGCCCGAACCGAAACGTGTGCACCGCGAACCCGGGCCGCGGCTCGAACCTCTTCACTCGGCGGCCTCGCCGGACACCACGGCCGCCGCGCGAGTGGCCCGGTTCGTCCCGCCGCCCGCCGCCCGTACAGGATGCACGCACATCGACGTCAGTACCTCGGTGATGTCATGCACCGGGTCGTCGGCGGTCTCGGCGGGGTCGAGCACGACCAGGCGCCGCCCGGATGCGGACAGGGCGGCTTCGAGGTCCCACTACGCCCCTTCCGCTTCCGCAGGCGCCGCCGTCTCCAACGGGACTTGGGCTATTGAGTCCGACATGCCTTGCAGCGTCTCGGCGAGACGGGCAGCACCGCGTGACGCCTCGCAGGCGTCGGGAGCCGGGTGCGCGAGGCGTGCGGTGGGAGATGAGCGCGGGTGAATCTTAAACAGATTGTTTAAATCGATGTGTTGACATCAACTCACACGCCGCCCATTCTTGTTTCATGTCGTCGACTCCTGATGCGCACACCGACCCCTTCACACCTCCCCAGCCGGAGCAGGCGCGGGCACACCGCGTCTACGCGTCCCTGCTTCGCATCGCCGAGCGACACGCGGCTACCGACGAGCAACGCCACCGACAGGTCCATGCCTCCCTCATAGGGCCGCACGAAGCCATCAGACTCGTAGCATTCCTACTCAGCGGGGCCGCACAGCCGGATGACGGTGAACCCGATGTCGACCATGCCGACATCACCGCCGCGTTGAGCCTCGTCCCGCTGGTCCGCGCGGAAATCGACGAACTGGAAACCGGGCTCCTCCAGATGGCACGGGGCCGCGGCATGACCTGGCAAGAGATCGCCTTCGGACTCGGGCTTGGCACCCCGCAAGCAGCCAGGCAGCGATACGAACGACTGGCCAGCCGGGCCGCAGCCGACGCAGGAGATCCGAAATAGACGGAAGACCTTCGATCCGGCTCCAACCCCTGCTCAACGAGCTCCACGGCCTTCGAGGCGCGACCGCGGCTCTCCGGGACGGCACCCCTCCCCTCAGACCGACACGCCTCACGGACTCCGAGCCCGCGCAGCGGCCGGGAAATGTCAGTCGGCCCCGCTAACTTTCGGGGGCAGGTCATCCGAATCGCTGATCACGGAGGCAAGGATGTTTCGGCAGGGCGACGTTTTGATCATTCCTGTGGCCGAGGAGTCGGTGCCCGCCCGGGTGCACACGCTCCCGGCCGCGCCACGCGACGCACGCGGTCGGTTGGTCCTCGCGCTGGGCGAGGCCACCGGCCACGCCCACGCGGTCGTCGGCCAGGGCACGCTGCTGCGCGACGCCGACCCTCTGCGGCCCCAGCACCTGCAGCTGACCTCGGCCGCGCGGGTCGTGCATGAGGAACACGACGCCATTTCACTGCCCCCGGGGTGGTATCGCGTGGTGAGGCAGCGCGAATACGTGCCTGGTTCCGTCCGCGTGGTCGCCGACTGACCTGCCCGCCGCAAACCGAGCCCCCAGGCGGTCCCTCACTGAGACCGCGTACGGCTACCGCCCCTCCCGCAGGGCCCGTGCCGTACATAGTGTGAAACGCGCCCATGCGCCGACAGTGTGAACAAGTCGCCGGTCTGAGAGCAGGCTCGGTCCTTGAGGTAGCCGATCGACTCCACCAGGCAAGTTCCGCCGGAAGGCGGTTGGCGCATGGTCTCGGCGCCATTCGACTCCGGGTCACTTTCGCGCTCTAAGGCCGATTCCGAGACTTCTGTCCGGGCCCCGCGCGCCCATGCCCATTTTCGTGCCATTTCACTTTCTGAGGCTTTCATGACTGCATCAGCCACCAGCACCTCGTCAGCTCAATCAGCGGCGGCAAGGAGTGCCACGGGCGCACAGCTTTCCTTTGACATGGCCGCTGCCCTGGTCGCGGCGTCCGACCGATGGTCGGACGCATGCTTCGCCACGGGACCTGCCGAACGTGAGGCAGCCGAGGCAGGCATTCTGGGCTGTTACGCGGCAGCGGGCCTGCCCGGACCCGGCCGCATCATCTGGATGCCCTCCCCCGCGCACGGCACGATCGCGGCGCTCCTGGGCTCACAGCAGTCGCTGGTCAGTCTGGAAAACGGAGATGCTTCCCACCTTGTGGCCGAAACCCGCGAACTACTCGGCGATGCGACAGTGGGCAAGAGCGTCCGAAGCTCCCTGCGCGACAAGCCGTGGGAGGCCGCCCGCGCCGCCGCGGTCTCCGCTCTCGGCCCTCAAAGGTGGGCGCACGCCTGGTCGCTGACCGGAGGCCGGCTCTGGCAGCCCGTCTCCAATCTCGTGTCCCAGATCCGCCGCGCCATCGGCGAACTGGTCCCCGAAGAAGACGAGACCACCCGCCGCCTGCTTCGCGAGGCGACCCTCGACGCTGTGCTCGGCCACCAGGAAGCCGCATGGCTCGCGGTGTTCGACGGCCTCACCTCGGCCGCCGCCGACACCCACTCCACCACATGGCCCGACGGACTGGCCTCCCTCGCCACCGTCGCCCGATCCGCCGGCTGGTGGTGGCCCTTCGACAACCTCGCCATCGTCTGCGAACGCCCCACCGAGCTTCACCGCGACGAGCTCTCCCGCCTCCACCGAGGCGACGGCCCCGCCCTCGCCTACCCCGGCGGCTTCGGCCTCCACGCCTGGAGCGGCATGCCCGTGCCCAAGGATTTCATCACGACCCTCGTCAACGTGACCCCGGAGCGGATCCGCCACGAGGACAACGCCGAACTGCGCCGGGTCATGCTTGAGCACTACGGATTCGACCGCTACCTCGCCGATACCGGAGCCAAGCCAGTCCAACGCGACGAAACCGGAGTCCTTTGGCGCGTCCACATGGACGGGGACGAGCCCATCGTCATGGTCGAAGTCATCAACTCCACCCCCGAGCCCGACGGCACCTCCCGCCGCTACTGGCTCCGCGTCCCTCCCGGCACGACAACCGCCCGCGAAGGCGTAGCCTGGACCTTCGGCGTCGACCCTGACGACTACACCCCCCTCAAGCAGACCTGACCCCTCCGAACGGCGCTGGAGGCTCCAGCCGACCGCCGACCCGACCCCACCCGCCCCGCCCAAACGGCGGACGCGCTCCCGGGTGCTCAACGAGCGGACATCACCGGATCAAAGCCGACCCCGTATGGCAAGATCGGGCTCCCAGCCATCGGAGAAAGCCCCTCAACCCAATGCCCGAAATGTCCGAACCTTGGAAAGTGCTCAGAAACCGCCCTCTCACGGGATAGACACGCAGGTCAGCGAGGGTGCTCCCCGCGCACGCGGGGATGGTCCCCCTGTGAGCTGGTCAGTGGCTGGACCGATCGACGTGCTCCCCGCGCATGCGGGGGTGGCTTGGGCAGGGTGTTGGTCAGTCGGGTGCCGCCGTGGGGAGGGCTGGGGGCCAGGTGTGGGGGATGCGTTCGAGGATGCCGCCGGCGAAGAGGTCGTAGAGGCCGAGGGGTTCGAGGTGGACGTAGCCGATGTGGCAGTCGCAGGTGGCGAGAGGGCAGGGGCGGGGGCGGAGGGCTTGGCGGAAGGAGTCGTCGTAGAGGTTGCCCAGGGGTTGGGGGATGAAGTGGCAGCGTTTGACGTCGCCGTCGCCTGAGACGGAGATGGCTGTGTGGCCGGTGCGGCAGGGGAGGCCGAGGCTGGTGTGGGGGTTTCGGCTGTAGCCGAAGTGGGGGTCGATGGCGTGCCAGGGGGCTGCCTGTGCGTCGGTGTAGAGGTGGCCTTCGGCGGCGTTGATCCAGAGGTAGATGTCGGAGGGGAGTTCGTCACGTAGGCGTCGGGCTTCGTCGAGGTGTTCGGGGAGGCCGACCATGCCGACGCTGAAGCGGACGCCCATGGCGACGAGGTCGCGGCAGCGGGCGAGGAACCGGTCACGGGCCACCTGGGTGGGGTGGTAGGTGACCCAGAGGGCGAGGGTCGACAGGTCGGCGTCGGGCAGCCAGGTGAGGCGGCAACTCAGGTTGGTCTGGATGGCGACGCGTTCGACGTGGGGCAGGTGGCTGAAGGTGACCATGGCTTGCCGGTACCAGGAGCGTACGAGGCCCTCCCCCCACGGGGTGAAGAGGATGGAGAGCAGGTCGGGGGCTTCGGCGACCCAGCGGGTGAAGCGTTCGAGGGCGGCGCGGTCGGCGCGGAGTTGCTCGGGGGTGTCGCGCCGTTTGGCGAACGGGCAGTAGGCGCAGTCGTAGTCGCAGCTCGACAGGGGGCCGCGATAGAGGATCGTCAGTTCCTCCCGGTCGGCGAGGTGCGTCAACTCGTTGGCCTTTCTTGTGCCACACGCTGTCTCCGCATGTCAGCGGGCCTGGTGGGTGGACATGAGAGCTTGTACGGCGGGCGAGAACAGGCCGGGGCCGATCTCGTCGGAGTGGGCGAGGCCATCGTCGGTGAGGGTGAGCCGGTCGCCGGTGTGGGCGAGCCAGCCTCGATCGGCGAGGGTTTCCAGGGTGGGGAAGTCGTCGAGGGCGTCGGAGCCGAAACGGGTGCGATATGTGGAGCGCTCCAGCCCTTCGGTTTGGAGGAGCGCTTGGATGAGGTGGCGGCGCCGGCGTTCGTCGCTGTCGAGGGTGAATCCGGCTTCGGCGTGGGCGAAGTCGGCGGCGGGCCGCTGGACGAAGTCGTCGATGATGGTGCGCACGTGGCGTGCGCCGACGGCGTAGTCGAAGGAGTAGTGGAGTCGGCCGGTGTAGGAGCGTGCGCCGCAGCCCAGCCCGATCATGCCGTCGCTCTGGCAGCAGTAGGTCGGTGAGTCGACGTTCATCTGGGGTGTTCCAACCGGTTCGGCCAAGCGGAACATGCGCATCGACACCTGTTCGTAGCCGGAGGCGCGTAAGTGGTCGCGTCCTTGGCGGTAGAGGGTGATGCGCTGGTCGTCCCAGTCTTGCGCGCGGCGTCCGAGACCGGTGAGGGGACGCACGTAGAGGGGGTAGAGGTAGATCTCCTCGGGTTTCCAGGAGAGTGCCGCGTCGAGGGAGTAACGCCAGGAGTCTGCGGTCTGGCCGTCGATGCCGTAGATGAGGTCGATGTTGAGCTTGTCGAAGCCGGTGTCGCGGATGTTGGCCAGTGCGGTGTCGACTTCCGCCCGCTTCTGCGGGCGTACGGCGGCGCGGGCTTCGGCGTCGATGAAGCTCTGCACGCCGATGGAGACGCGGTTGGTGCCTCCGGCGTGGAGTACGGCGAGGCGGTCGGGTGTGGCGGTCGCCGGGGAGGTCTCCACCGATAGAGGGATCAGAGAGAGGTCGGCCCCCATGTCATCGCGGGCGATGCCGAACAGGCGCTCGAGTTCGGCCGCGGTGAGGTAGGTGGGTGTGCCGCCGCCGAAGGCGGCGACGGCGAAGCGGGCGTCGCTGACGGCATGCCGTACGGCACGGGCCTGGCGTTGGAGGGCGTCAAGGTAGGCGTGGGTGAGCTCTTCGGATGCGCCGGTCCGCGTGAACAGGTTGCAGAAGCCGCAGCGCATCTCGCAGAACGGGATGTGCATGTAGAGGAAAAGGGCGTCGCGCCGTTCGCCCGCCCAGATGTCGCTGAGCAGCGGACGCGGATCGAGCGGGCGATAGGCGGTCTTATGGGGGTAGGCATAGACATAGCCCTGGTAGGGGCCACTCGTCATTTCCACGAATTGTGCTCCAGAACGAACTCGCCGTAAGGCACGGTCCACACGACTTCATGACCGACCCGGTGGCCGGTTTGCCCGCTTTCGCCGTATGCGGTGCCGTGGTCTGAGGAGATGATCGTCAGGCAGGGCCCACGAGAGCTCATGAGGTCGAACAGCCGTGGAATATGACGGTCGACGTATTCCAGGGCCGCGGCGTGCGTGTCCCGCGTGTCGACCCGGTCGGCGCCGGGGAGGTGGAACCAGTTCGGCTGGTGCAGGGCGGACACGTTGAGGAAGAGGAACAGCCGTCGATCCGGGGTCAGCTTCGCCGCAACACGCTCGGCGCAGCCGATCTGGGCTTCGAGGGACGTGGGCGAGGTGACGCCGAAGGAGGGATCCCAGTGGCTTTCCCGGAAGAGGTTCGGCAGAGCCGAGCCGAGCGGGGTCTGCTTGTTGAAGAAGCCGACTCCGCCGATGCAGACGGTGTGATAGCCGGCGTCGGCGAGCCCGGTGGGTAGGTCGGCGGCGTCGAACACCCACGTGCCGGGGCCCGTGGTCTCGCTCCCGGGGAAGGCCGCGGCGAACAGGCGGGGGTGCGGGCCCGGGGCGACGGGCGTCGGTAGAAAACCGGCGAACATCGCGGCATGCGCGGCGTAGGTGAAACTTCCGGGGGTGTGGCGTTTCTCCCAACGACCGTCGGGCAGGGCTCGCCGCAGATGCGGCGTGCGTCCCTGGACCATGAGCTCCTCGGCCACGTCGAATCGCAAGGTGTCGAGCGTGACCAGCAGGACATCGTGTGTGCCGATCAACGCTCCCATGTCCAGCTTCAGCCGACCCATCCGTCACCCTCCACACACGTGCGATGCGCCACCGGTCAAAACGACGAGCCTACGACGCGGCCACGCACTGCCCTCACTCCGCGACCGTGACATAGCGCGCTCTCCCCCACGTGCTGAGGTCGCGCCGGTGGCCGAGCTCGACCGCGACTCCCGAGGGAGCGAGGGCGTCGGTGAGGCGGCTCATCATGGAGTCGCTCATGAAGTGATGACGCAGGTCGAGCCGTTTGAGGTGGGTGAGGGGCTGGCCGGCGAGGAGGGCTTCGGCGCCCTCATCGCCGAACGTGCCGAGGGCGAGGCTCAGACACGCCAGCCTCGCGACGAGCGGCGAGGCTGCCACCAGGGCGGCGATCTCGTCTTGCTGGTCGCTGTTCTCCACGCCGAGGTGGGTGAGGGCGGGCAGGCGCTCACCGGACAGGAGCGGGGAGAGGTCTCCGAGACTCACGGTGCACCCGTAGTTGGGCACTCCGAGCCACAGGTCGAGGCGTTCGAGACGGGGAAGGTCGCTGTCGAGGACCCCGCGGAGGACCTCTACGGGCAGCCCGCCGGTCTCGAAGCGCAACGTCCGCAGCGCTTCGTGCCGAACGGGCCGCAGGGTGAGACCGTCGCTGCCGCGCACATCGAGCCGCGTGAGCCGGGGGAATGCCTCCAGGATCGGTGTGACGTCGGTCTGCTGGATCCAGGACATCTCGTTCTCCTCGGAGGTGATGGCTCCCAGGAAGATCGAGCGGAGGGCGGGGAAGCGGTCGGCGGCCTTGATGAGAGGCTCCACGATGAGCGCGGCGCTGTCATCGCTGTCGCCGAACGCACCCACGACCAGCGCCTGGACCTCGGTGGTGTCGACGGTGTCGATGAACTCGGCGAACGACTCGGCGATGTCATCGGCTTCGTCCCACCCGGCCGACAGCGTCCATGCCGCCTCCCCCGCCGGCGGCAGCGGGTCGCTGTCGAGGCCTGCCACCGGCAGCCCGGCGTAGACCGTGTCGATCGGACCGACGTCTCCGAAGTAGAAGTCCTCGCAACAGGTCTCGTCGGCCATCACGCACTCCTTTTCCACCTGGTTCCATCTGGCACCATCTGGCGCAGATCGGGCACCGCCCAGCGACGCGGGGCGCCCACCGGAGGTATGCCGGTGGCGCCGCAGCGACGGCATCAGTGATACCAGCCACCACCGACAGAACCGTCTTCACCGCATGGCCGCGACCGGGGAGCAGGCTAGTCCGAGTAGAAGAGCACCACGAACTCGACCGACGTCGCCGGTCCTTCCGTCCAATAGCCGCGGCCGATGTCGGCGGCGTTCTTGAACATCGGGTGGCGGCTCTGCAAGGTGCGGATGGCCTCGTGCGCGCCCGCGATGGACGGCCCCTTGTCCGAGTCCGGCCCGGCGCCGAGGGCGAGGACGAACCCCACCTCGCGCCGTTCGAGCTCGGGCTTGGCCTTCGCCAGCCTGGCCAGCTCACGCGTGACACCGGACAGGAGTCTCCTGGCCGCGGGCGTGTCGGCGCCGGAGCGCAGGGCGAGCGGCGACACCCGCACGGTGAAGGTGTACGGCTTGCGCTCGACGACCCTCGGCCCCGCCTTCGGGGTGGGCTCCGCGGACGGCGCGGGCGGCGGCGCCACCGCGGGCTCTGCCCCGGTGTCGCCCGCGGGGAGGCCGCCGAGGGCGGCGAGGAACAGCACGAGGAGCAGGTCGACGAACAGCCACCCGGCGAGCATGGGCATGCGCATGCGGTCGGCGCGTCCCGCCCGCCCGGCGCGGGCCCTGGTGGCCACGGGTCACACTCCGCCGGGGCGGTAGCCGTACCCGTCGACCTGTTCGAGGGCGTCGCGCATCTGGTGGACGAGCACGCCGAGGCTTTCCATCGACTGGGAGGTCCAGCCGTGGAGTGTCCGGGTGAGGTCGGTCACCTCGCGCGTCATGATCTGCTGTTCGTTGGCGGCGCTTTCGCCGGCTTTGGCGGTGGCTCCGAGTTGGGTGACGAGGGCGGCGAGGCCGCCGTGGAGGCGTTTGCCTTCGGCGGCGATGTCGCGTTGCAGGGCTTCGAGGCGTTGCAGTACTTCCGTGGGGGTGTTGAGGGCTTCGCCGAGTCTGCGCAGGTCGGCGGCGGCGGCGCCGACGGCGTTGAGCGATCCGGCGAGGGCGGACGCGGCGGTGGCCATGCGCTGGGCCTGTTCGCCTTGGAGTGCGGCCGCGATCTGGCTGCCGGTTCCGCGGAGGGTGTCGTTCATGGTGTCGATGCTGTGCCGGAGGGTGCGGCTGAATTCGGCGAGGGAGCGTTCGCTGACAGGTGTGCCGCCGATGCCCTTGCGGGCGATGACGACCGTCGCGTAGGCGAGGTCGCGCGCGACCTGTTCTCGGAGGCGGATGCGTGAGGCGAGGCCGTCGAGGAGGTGGAGGACGAACGTCAACATGATGATCGCCAGGACGAGCAGGGCGACCGCCATGGCGGTCTGGGCGAGGGTCCAGACTCCGCTGAATCCCCGCTGCCAGGCGTACAGAAACGCCTGTTTCCCGTCGGTCGCGCCGTAGGCGTCCAGCGCCTGGTGCAGTTGCCACCAGGCGAGAACGATGGGCGAGAAGATGAGGATGTCGCGGAGGATCTCCATCCATCTGGCGAGGGCGGCCGGGGCCGCGGCCTCCGGCACGAGCACGTCGGGCGGGTAGGCGGTGACCAGATCGACGCCGCCGAGGTTCGCGCCGGATTTGATCTCGCCGGCCAGTTCGCGTAGGGCCCGCCCGGGCGGGGGCCGACGCGGCGCGGCCGGTGGCGCGGGTACGGCGGGAGCCGCCGCCGCGCCTCGGCCCGGTCCCGGGCCGGCCGCTCCATAGCGTGCGGCACCGGGGCGTGCCGCGGGCGGCGCCACAGCGGGGGCCGCCCCGTAAACGGGCGTCGTGGGAGGGGCCGCGCCGAAGGGCGTCGGCAGTGGCGGTGCGGTCGGCGGCGGCGGCCGTCTGCGGCCGTCGATCCGGTCGGCGACCCGTTCGAGCCGGGTCGCCAGTTCCGCGAGAATGGCCGCCGTCAACGGGGTGCTCACGGGATGTCCGTCCTCCTTAAGGCACACCGAACAGCACGACCAGGACAAAGATCGCCACCACGAGCACGACGGCGAGGACCGCCACTCCCCCGAGCAGGAGGCGGGTCAGCGTGTCGCCGTCCCACCACCATCTCTGGAACGGGGTGGCTTGGAGTGGGAGCCGCGGGTCGCTGTCGGACCGTACCGCCGTGATGCTCACGGCCGGTGCGGCGGCCGCGGTGCGCACCGGGTGGTGCCGCAGGCCGTGTTCGCCGAACCAGCGGGTTCCCGCGTGTTCCATGACGATGGCGCCGAGCTTCGGGTCCCCGACCTGCTGGACCAGCGCGTGCAGCAGCACGGGCGCGCCGGACGTCTTCTGGAGGATGCCGCGGATCACCCACTCGTCGGCGAGGGCGTCGCCGTACGAGACCGAGAACATCCACTGGAGGATGCTCGACTGCTTGGCGAGGTCGTCGGGCTCGATGCGTTGGACGGTCGGGACGAGGTAGTCGCATTCCGCCATCACCGCGATGGACCGCTCGCGTTCGCGCGGCGTGTCGCGCCGGACGGAGGCCCGTTCGAGCAGCAGCCAGGCCAGGTCCTGCGAGGTGTCCGCGTACCGGGCCGCGGCGGCCAGCAGTTCGGAGGTCGGCGCCGCGCTGAGCAGGCCTTTCACTTCGACCGCGTCGTAGCGCAGGCCGAGGGTCACGGCCCGTTCCACGTAGTGGAGGCGGACGGCGTGCATGGCCTTCGCGGAGTGCGTGCGCAGTTCGGCGGCGATGACCGCGAGCGGCGGCGGGTTGCGGGTGAGCACTCCGCGCAGGTGCGCGTCGTCGCCGCTCGTGGTCATGAAGCGGCGTACGGCTGCCGCCACGGCCCTGTCGGCCAGCTCGGCGTATTCACCTCCGGCCGAGGCCAGCCCGTCGATCACCTCGGCCAGGGCGGCGGAGTCGAGTTCGTCCCAGTTCTCCCCGATATGCGCGGACCAGACGTGCAGCGCGCCGACCGTCTCGTGGAAGGGCGCGGGCTCGGTGGAGGTGCGCACCAGCAGGCGCACCAGGCTGGTCCAGGAGGGGGCCCAGGCGTGCGCGGTGGCGCCGGTGAGGGGGCCGCGGGGGCGCAGGTCCCGCACGAGGTCGGGGCCGCCGTGGCGGTAGGCGACGGCGAGCGCGGCGGCGAGGTCGAGCGCCTCCGCGGGGACCTCGCCCGCGGTGCCCGCACTACCCACGCTGACCGTACTACCCACGCTGACCGTACTACCCGTGCTGCCGGCACTGCCCGTGCCGCCCGTGCCGAGGAACACGCGGGTGCCGTTCGCGGCTTGGTCGGGACGGGGCCGTTCGGTGACGGCGACGAGGCGGGGCCGGTGGCGGCTGCGTGGTTCGACCGCTTCGCGGGTGGCGAACGTCCATGGCCGGTCGGGGTCGTCGCCGAGCACGTCGACCACGGCGCAGACCAGCTCGGCGGCGTCGCCGTCGGGGACGACCAGCGTGAAGCCGCCCTCGGGTTCGGCGAGGATCGGCGCCAGCAGGTCGGCGAGGTGCTGCGTCGGCCGCGACCGCGCCCCTTCCCGCAATGCGGCGAGGCCGGCCAGCGCGGCGAGCCGCAGCGTGTCGTACGGCACCGCCTCCAGCACGTCGGTTACGCCGCGCGCCGTCGGCCGGGTCTGTTCGGCGGGTCCGGCGCCGCCGTGTCCGCCGCCGCCGTGTCCGCCGGCCTCGGCCGCGGTGTCGGAGTCGGGGCCGGAGTCGCGGCCTGGGTGGGCGCCGGAATCGGGGCCGGTATCGAGGTCGTCGCCGATCCAGCCGGACCAGGAGGCGAGGCCGAGGGCCAGTTCGGCGGTGAGCAGCGCGGCGGGTCCGACGAGGGCGTGGGCGACGGTGGAGCCGCGCCGCCCGCGGGGGTCGCGCACGGACAGCTTGCGGACCACCGCGGCCTCGTGGTCGAAGGTGAGCAGGAGCAGCGCCGTACCGCCCGCGCGCTGGTCGGCCTCGGCCGCCGCCCATTCGGGCGACAGGAGCCGCTGCTCCCATTTGGTCACGTCGCCGATCGGTAGGGACGCGGAGACCGGCCCCAGCCCGCGGTGTCCGGTCAGCGTAGGGTCATCCCAAGAGAACAGAATCTGGTCAATCGCCGTCTCGGTCACGTCAGCACGACTCCTCCCGCCCGAGCATCCCCGGGTCGACCACGCCCTTCATGGCGAGCAGGGAGAGCAGCGGTTTCAGCACACGTCGGGGCTGAAAGCCACGCTCGGGGAAATAGTCGCCTTCGGCGCTGACCCCTGTCGCCGAGGCGAAGTGCAGCGTCGAGTCGGCGAACCGGGAGGCGGCCGAGGCCCACCGCGACGCGCCGTGTGTGGCGAGGAAGGTGTAGGCGTCGGCGCTTTCCCGCTCGACCGTGCCGAGGTGGAAGTCCTCGCCGTCGCGCGACATCCACCGGTCGACCGCGGCGAAGCCTCGGTGGCGGAGCAGGTCGGCCTTGTTCACGACGAAGGCGGCCGGCAGCGGGAGCAGCGGCCGTTTCTCGGGGTTGAGCGTGTGTTCCAGGGTGCGGAGGGCGTTGCCGAACGTGGGGTCGCCCGCGGCGCGCTCTTTCTCGGGGGCGCCGAGCCCTCCGACGCGCATCGGGTCGACGATGAAGATGAGCGCGTTGACCGCGCCGAGGAAGCGTACGGCTTCGCCGCTGCGCTCCTGCACCTCGCCGGCGACGTCGAAGAAGGTCACGGCGTAGCGCGCGGGGCGCGGGCGGTCGACGTTGGTGACCTTGAGGGTGTCGACGTAGCCGATGGCGTCGTGGGAGGTGCGGGTGAGCTGCTCGCGTCTGGCGAGGAACGGTTCGACCACGGTCTTCATGTAGTCGCGGTGCAGGAAGGGGTGGAACTCCTCGACGCGCAGTCCGACCTCGGGCAGGTGGGCGGTCCGTGCGAATTCGCCGATCATCGCCGCGAGCAGGTGGGTTTTGCCGGCGACGGCCGTACCGATCATGCCGATGACGACGCGGCCCTCGTATTCGCCGTATTCGTGGGGAAGGTGGTGGGGTGGTCTCTCCCCTGGGCACTCGCGGTAGGCGAAGGTCAGGCGGTGTCTCCACCGCGTGTCGGACTCGCCGTCTTCACGGACCAGCTCGCGGGCCGCGCCGGTGTTCTCGTCGAGGCTGACGAGGCGGGCGCGCTTCCATGGGAACTCGTGGAGGCAGATGGGGCACCGGACCGTGGTCACCGCACCACCCCGATCAGCGTGACCGCGCCGACGGCGACGAGCACCAGGGCCAGTCCGGCGGTGAGGACGACCGCGATGGCCGTCGCGGGCGCCCGCCGCGCGGCGCGTAACGCCGAGGCGAGCGATCCGCGCGGCTCGCGGCCCGAGACGGCCCGGCTCCCCGCGGACCAGAGCCCCGCCCCCGGCGTGTCGGCGGCGCGGCGGCGCGCGGTCTCGGCGCGGAAGGCGTGCTGGGCCGCACGCATCGCCTCGAACTCGGCGCGGACCGCGCGCTCGCCGTCGAGCCGCCGCCAGAGTACGGCCGGAGCCTGCGCGTCGGCGCCCTCTGCCCTGCCGACTCCCCTGCCGGTTCCGGCGTCGAGGCGGCGCAGGAGTTGCCTGGCGTAGGGCCGGTCGGCGGCGCGGGGGGCGCGGGTGCCTTCCAGCAGCCGCTGGAAGGAGAAGTCGAGCCGCGCGAGGACGTCGGCGACCTCGGCGGAGGTGGTGGTCGGTTCCCGGGAGGCGAGCCTGGCGATGAGTACGGCCGCGGCGTGGATGTCGTCGCGGCTGTCGGCGGCGCCGACGCCCTCAAGCTGCTCGGGGGAATCCCACGGCACCTCGCCGAGGGGGCGGCCCCGGGGGCGTCCCGCCTCGGCCGCGTGGCCGAAGTCGGCGATCATCAGCGGGCCGCCTTCCCAGCGCAGGTGCTCGGGCCGGAGCCGGCGGTGGACGACGCGGGCGTGGTCGAGCCAGGCGAGCCCGGTCAGGAGGTCTTTGAGCAGCGCGGTCAGCTCGTCGCTGCGGAGTTCGGGGTTGTCGGCGACGGGGGCGAGGTCGTCGCGCCGGTAGGTCACGAGCACCCGGCGGGGGCCGGCCAGCGGCGAGTAGCCGATGAGGCGGCTGAGCTGGACGGGGTATTCGCCTTCCGGGATGCGGCCGAGGAGCCGCTCTCCTATCTCGACCTCGCGTCTGAGCAGGGCGGCGCCGCCGTCGCCGACGGCCTCTTTGAGGGCGACCGGGCCTTCGACGGCGTGCCTGCCGTAGCGCACCGAGTGGTTGCCGCGCAGCACGGGCGGCCCCGCGAAGTCCACATGGAACGGTTGCGGCCCCCTACCCGGGACGAAGGGCACGTAGAGCATCAAAGGATCGGTAGCCACAGATCACCCCGCCTCTACCCCGAACTCACAAGAAACTCAAGCGGCTCGGAAAAGCCCGCCGTGTTCATTATCCGACGAAGGAGACCTAGTCTTAGGACACAAGCCAGAATACTCTCTACTGACCGTTACACCTGTGAGAGTAATCGGATGATCACCGGAAATCAAAATCGGAGATCAAGCGCCAGATTCACCCATATGCACTGATGCACGGTGTCCCACCAGCCCCAGGCGGTTGCCCGATGATCACATATGACGAAGCCCGGAGGAACGGTGTCATCACCGCCCTGGCCCAGGTTTTCGATTCCGAGGCCAAGAGTTACGCGCTTCTGGAGGACATGGGCGTCGACCGCACCCGACTTCCCCACTTCGGCTCCCTCGCCGCGGAGTTCTTCTGGCGGCAGGTGGTGCGGGAACTCGCCCACGGCATGGCCGAGCCCGGCCTGACCGAGCTGGTCGACACCGCATACCGCCTCTATCCGGGCAATGAGGTCTTCCGGCGCTACTCCGGCGCGGCCCCCTCCCCCGCGGCGCCCCCGGCTGCGCCCGGGGCGACCCGGCCGCTGCGGGTGCTCTGCCTGCAGTCCGCCCCCGGCAACACGGCCGAGCTGCGGCTCGACCGCGAATACCGGGAGATGCTGCGCGTGGCCGAGACCCGCACCGCCCGCGGGCTTGAGGTGGTCGTCTCCCCCGCGACCCGCGCCGACGACATCCAGCGCCGCCTGCTGTCGGGCTCGTGGGACGTGGTGCACTTCTCCGGCCACGGCACAAGCGATGGGCGGCTGCTGTTCGAGGACCGCTGGGGGGACGACTACCCGGTGTCGGTCGAGGTCCTCGCCGAGGTCTTCGAGGCCGCCGCGGGCACGCTGGAGTGCGTGGTGCTGGCGAGCTGCTACAGCGGGGCCTACGCCGCCGAGCTGCTGCGTTGCGCCCGTGCCGTCGCGGGGTCGAGCACGCCGATCTCCGACGACTGCGCGATCGCGTTCGTCGAGGGGTTCTACGAGGCACTGGCGGAGGGCCGCGACGCGCGGAAGGCGTTCGACAACGGCAAGAGCCGTATGAGGCTGCTCGGGTGCGGTTCCGGCGACATGCACTTCGAGGCGAGGGAGGGCCATGAGCGGTGACCGCGCCCGCCTCCCCGGAGGTGTGCCTTCGGGGGCCGAGGCCGCCGGCCCGCCAGCGAGGAGCACGGTGAAGAGCACGGCGGAGAGCACGGCGGAGAGCACGGCGGAGAGCCTGGTGAGGAGCTTCGAGGCGGGGCTGCGGCTCGGGCGCGACCCGGCCAACCTCCTGCCCGAGGGGCGGGCCCGCACCACGTCGGGGTCGCCGTGGTGGCCGAGCGAGCGCTGCCCCGTATGCCGCCACAGCTATCGCATCGGCGACGACGTGTGGGTGTCCATCGAGAACGGCCGTCTGGTCGTCAGACATGACATGCCCACGTTGAGCTGCCAGTTCCCGGAAAACGCCACGCCTGTGGAGGGGACTCCGGTTCTTGAGGCTTTCTACGCCGCACTCGACGCGGCGAATCCGCCTCCAAGAAACTTTGTTGTAGAGCGTTTAAACCCGAGAGATATGCTCTTCGATGCTCGAAGGCCCTACCGTGTCCAATGCGTAGGTTGTCCGCGTACCTTCCGCCCATATGAAGTCGTGGCATTCTGCCCCTGCAATCCGGAAGAGCCGAAATGCAGATTACGGGCACACCGCGATCCCGGTGCGGGCCTGACCTGTTTCGACGCGCTCATCAGCGACAAACGGCGGCGGCACTGCATGCTGAGTTTCAAGAAACTCTCATCTCAGCGGTCCGAGGGCTGGTGATGCGGCGCTACACCCGCCACAGCGGCATTCCCGGCTGGAACCAGGAACGCCTGGCCTCCTCGTCCGCGGTCGTCATCGGGATGGGTGCGCTCGGCAGCGAGGTCGCCCGCATGCTCGCCCAGAGCGGGGTGGGCCACCTCGTCCTCTGCGACGGCGACACGGTGAGCGAGTCCAATCTCAACCGCGGCTCGCTGTACGGCGCCACCGACGTGGGCATGGCCAAGGTCGATGCGGCGGCGGCCCACCTGTCCGCGATCAACCCCGGTGTCCACGTCGACCCCCGGCCCACCTGGTCGTCGTGCGGGGTGGGGCTGAGCGAACTGCGCGACGCCGACGCCGTGCTGAGCTGCCTGGACAGCCGCGCCGCGCGGGTGGAGCTGGCGCGGCGCTGCAACCTGGCGGGGGCGGCCATGCTGGACGGCGGCACCTGGCCGTGGGGCGGCGAGGTGCGGCTCTACACGCCCGACGGGGCGTGCTACGGCTGCGCCCTCGACGACGCGGGGCGGGCGGAGTCCGACGAGGCCGTGCGGTGCGGGGCGCCGCAGAACGGCGCCGCCTCCGCGGCGTCGGCGCCGGTGTCCGCGCTCATCGGCTCGCTCATGTCGGCGACGGCGATCCGGATGCTCCTCGACCTTCCGGTGCGTCCCGGTGTGGTCAGCGTGGACGCGACGCTCCTGTCGAGCCACCGGGTGCGGGCGGAGCGCGACCCGGCCTGCCCGCTGCACCTCACGATCCCCGCCAAGGCCGTGGAGCGGTCGCCGTACAGCAGCGACGCGCTCGTCAGGCTGCTGCTCGCCCGGCTTGAGCCCGGCGAGACGGTGCTCACCTGGGCCGACTTCCCCTCACCCGACGACGCCGCGGCCAGGCTGATCCAGTTGCGCGACGCCGCGCCGGACCAGCGGCTGCGGGACCTCGGGGTCGCTCCCGGGGAGATCCTCACGGTGGTGCGTGAGGGCCGTCCCGACCGCTACATCGAACTCGCCCGAGGAGGCCGCCGATGAAGCCGGAATACCTCACCGCGCTCTCCGTGGTGTTCGACAACCCCGCCAAGGCCACGGCGCTTCTGGAGGACATGAACTACCCGCGCGACCGGGTGCCGCCCTGGGACACGACGTCGCGCGCGTGGTGGTCGCGGGTCGTGCGGGAGATCGACGACGGCATCACCGAGGGCGGTTTCGCCGTGCTGTTCTCCTATGCGAGCCGGCAGTATCCGGGCAACAGGCCGTTCCGTGAGGCGATGCTCGACTATCCGCAGAGCCCGGCGCCCGCGGCTGAGGCCGTACCGGGGCCGGGGTTCCCCCCTCCGCCTCCCCTGGGCTCCTCGGGGGCGGCGGCGCAGCAGCCTTCCCCTCCCCCCAAGGCCGACCTCGGCGGGCCCCAGGTCGCCCCGCACTCCGACGAGTGGCCCACGATCACGCTCATCGGCAGCGACCGCAGCGACGACTTCATCCGCGAGGTCCGCAGACACGACCCCTCGGCGCAGCTCTGCTACGCCACGCAGGGGCAGGCGTGTGTCGCGCTCTCCTTTACCGGGGTTCGTGCCCAGGAGGTCGCCGACCAGGTCGGCGCGGAGGTGAACCGGTGGAACGAGGACACCGAGGGGGACCGGGGGAACGAGCGCGCGGACGTGGAGTACGCGGTCTACCCGTTCCGCCCCTACGCGCTGCGCGAGATCACGGTCTACGGGCCCGACGGGGAGGGCTTCCTGCTCCACGGCGTGCCGTCGACGACGCCGGTGCGCGACATCCCGTGGGCGGTGCTGCAGCGCTACGCCGACGACGCGGTGCGCGACCGGCGGGGGCGCTTCCTGCGCACCACGGTGGACCTGATCGAGCCCGACGGGACCGCGCGGCGGCTCAACCCCGACGAGACCCTGCACGCCGCCAGGGTGCCGGACGGGGCGCACCTGCGGATCCACCCCGAGGCGACGGCCGGGGCGCACCCGTCGTCCTACCGGGAGATGGTGCTGGGGGCGCAGCGGCAGATCGAACGCTACGCCGAGCGGAACAAGGACTGGTTCCGCATCGTCGAGATCCGGCACCGGGAGCTGCCCACCAGGTATCTCATCGAGTTCGACGCGGCGGGTTTCGCCCCGCCGGAAAGGATCGACGACACTCCCGCGGAGCTGCTGAAGCCGCACCCGGTCGACGTGCACCGCGTGTCCATCGAGCTGCTGCGGGAGTTCCCGGTGCGCCCGCCGTGGGTGGTGTGGCGGACACCGATCTTCCACCCCAACATCCTGCGCCTGCCGCCCGGCGACGCGCGGGCCGGAGCGGTGTGCCTCGGGGCGCTCATGGACGCCTACCGGCCCGACCTGGACCTCGGGGACCTGTGCCAGATGCTCGTCAACATCGCCGCCTACCGGAATTACGAGGTGCTGCGGCCGGACGAGCTGGGCGGCGAAGGCTACCTCGACAAGGTGGCCGCGCAGTGGGCCCGCTCGCCCGAGGGGCAGCGGCAGATCGAGGAGCGCGGCGGCACTCCGCGCACCGACCTGACCGGAAGCGATCAACCCGATATCCGCCGCCGACCCTTGGAGATCAGTACATGGGACACGTGAACCAATGATCGCGGAGATCGAGCTGTACAAGGGGAGGCGCCGGACCTACTACGGACGCCTCGTGCTGCAGCAGGTGCTGTTCGAAGCGCTCAACGACGCCCATCCGGGGCTTCTGCCCCGGGCCGAGGACGTGGAGAAATCGGAGCGGTCGGAGCGCCCGAGATTCGTCCTGCATTTCCACGACGCCGAGGACACCGGCCGCATCCCCGGTGAACCCGAGGTGACCAACGTCCGGGCGGACTTCGGCCACCTGGACCTGCGCGTGCTGGTGGGAGGCGCGGTCGTGCACGAGCGGCACTACTCGGTGAGCGAGCTACTGGGAGACGTCCTGGCGAAGCTGCTTTCGCGCATCGACCCGGACGAACGGGTGTGGGGGTTCGCGATCCGGCATCCCGCCCTCGGCGCGATGGCCCGCTCGCGCCGGGCCCCGGAGGTGGAGGGCGCGGTCGACATCGACCTGAAGGAGACGAGGAACCTGCCGTTCACGGTCCAGCGGATCGAGGAGCGCCAGGACGCCGTCGATCCGGCGAGCCTGGGCATCTCCCCCGGCAGGCTCGGCCCGATCAACGTGATCATGTCGGAGGAGGTCTGCGATCTGCTGGCCGAAGGGCTGCCACTGTCGACGTCGATCGAAGAGGGCGGGTTCCTGCTGGGCAGGCTGAGCCCCGCCGCGGGCGCGCCCGACCGGCTCATGGTGGAGGTCACGCACGTCACGCCCGCCGAGCGGTCCGGCGCCTCGGCCACGCATTTCACCTTCACCGGCGACTCGTTCACCGCGGTCAACAGGCTGATCGTGGAGCGCGGCCAGGGCGAGGACCTGGTGGGGTGGTACCACACGCACCTGTTCTCCGCGGCCGTCGCGATGAGCACCGGAACGGGACTGTCGGGCACCGACGTGGACCTGCATTTCGCGACCTTCAGGCGGCCCGGACAGGTGGCGGGCCTCATCAACCTTCACGAAGACACCCGGCTGGTCAGGTTCTACGGGCGGGTAGGCGACCGGATGGCGGAATGCGGGGTGTGGAGCCGCGATGAGCGCGGTCGATACAGCATGCGACGTGATGCTCTGGGCCGTCACCGAGGCGGCGACCCGCCGCGACGCGCCGGGACACGGTGACCTGTCCGGGGCCGCCGACCTGGCCGACCCGCCCGAGGAGCTACGCGTGTCGCTCGGCCGGCTGGCCGCCGTCACCGCGGCGCGGCTGCGCCTCGGCCCGCCTCCGCTGGGCGACGGGCCGGGCGGCGCGGTCGGGCCCGGCGCGGCGCTGCTGGCCGCGGCCGTCGGCGCGCGCCACCACTTGGCGGCCTCTGTCGACGTGCTGAACGCGGCCCGGCTGCCGACGGCCGCCGACGGCGCGGCGGAGGCCGGTGGCTGGGAGCTGGCCGTACGGCACGGCGTCGCCGAGGCGGCTCTCGCCGTACCCGACCTGGACCCCGACCTCGCGGACCTGCTGCGCGACTGCTCTCCGCTGACGGCCCTGCTGGACCATCCGACGCCCGAGGGGGAACGGGAGGCGGAGCTGCTGCTCACCCGCAGGCTGCTGCACCATCCGGACGGGTGGCGGCTGGCGGCGCTGGCGTTGGCCGAGCCGCCCGCCGGGGCCGCTCAGGCCGTGTGGCGGTCGGGCCTGCTGTCGCGGTGCCGCCGGGTCAACCTGGCGTTCGTGCTGGACGTCTATGAGATGGGACTGTCGCTGTTCGCCGCCGAGCACCGGCGGCGGCTGCGGGCCGCGCGGCGGCTTCTGTCCGGCGCAGGCCGGGGTCGCGCGGTGGACCCCGACGCCGTAGCGGGGACGGCGCTGTGGTGGCGGGCCCTGGCGGAGATCGGGAAGACCAACCCCCGCGCGATCGGGCGCAGGCGGTGGATCACCGCCGAGCACGCCCAGGGGATCGAGCTGTACCGCGCACTTCGACGCTGGGAGGCGGCCTCGTGATTCCACTCCGCGTGGTCTATACGGCCGAACGGAACCGCCGGGACCTGGCCGCGAGCTCGCGTGAGACCATGCTCGCGGCGGCGCTGCACGTGTCGGGATGCGTCCTGCTGGAGCCGCTGCGCTCCGGCTGGCGCCAGTTGCCGATGTCGGCGTTCCGCCTGACGTTCATTCCGGTCGACCAGGTGGGCCCCGGCACTCCGCTGTATGCCGCCGACGGGTCTCCGGCGTCGGTGGGGGCCGGGTTCGGGCAGGTGGGCGACCTGACCGAGCCGGACCCGTCGCAGCGGCCGGTCGGCATCACCGACGAGGCGGCCACCCGCCTGGCCTACGAGCCGGAGATCGCCGAGGTGGCCTCGCTGCTGCGCGCGGACCTGTCGGTGCTGGTGGTGTCGGACAAGATCGTCGTGCCGTACCTCGCCGAGCACATCGTGCGGCGCGCGGGCCGCGAGGCGCTGATCGTGGACGCCTCCGGCGATGACGACGACGAGGAGGACGGCGGGCCGCTGTCGGGCCTGCCGGCGGCCGGTTCGACGCGGCAGCGGCAGATGGCGCGGCTGCGCACACTCATCCGGGCCGCCAAGCCCGGACATGTCATCGTCATTCCGCATCTGGACCTGCTGGCGGGCGGAGCGGATTCGGGGCTGTCCGCGGAGGCCCGCGAGGTGACCGAGCTGCTGTACGCCTCGGCCGACCGGGTGGTGCTGGCGTTCGCCGACCTGTCGCTGCGGGTGCCCGAGGTGCTGGCGGCCCGGTTGAGCCGGAGGCTGGCGCTGGAGGGCAGCCCGCGCACGGTGTGCTTCCCCGGCGGCGGCGAGGCCCCGCTGGAGCGGGCGCTGGTCACCGAACAGGAGGCCATGCGGTTCGCCGGGCTGGAGTCCGCCGACTTCTACAAGCACGTGGCGGGCCTGAACCCGGTACGGCTGCGCCAGGCGATGCGCTACGCGATGCAGGTCCACGAGGGCAACCCGAACCCGCGCGTGGAGGACCTGCGGGACACGATCCGCTCGTTCAAGACCCACCTGGTCACCAACTTCGAGATCCCCAAGATCACGTTCGCCGACATCGGCGGCTACGACCAGGTGAAGGCGGAGCTGCAGGAGGCGCTGCACGTGATGGAGGCGTCGCAGTTCCTGCCCGAGGCCGACCGGCAGCTCAAGGGCGAGATCGTGCCGCGGGGGTTCATCTTCCACGGCCCGGCGGGCACCGGGAAGACCCTGCTCGCCAAGGCCATCGCCAACGAGATGAATGGCACGATCCAGGTCGTGTCCGGCCCCGAGGTCACCAGCAAGTGGGTGGGGGAAGGCGAGGGCAAGGTGCGCGAACTGTTCGCCGAGGCCCGCAGGAACGCCCCCTCGGTGATCGTGTTCGACGAGTTCGACTCCATCGCCGCCCGCAGGTCGAGCTGGGAGGACGGCGGAAGCCGGGCCGCCAACGCGATGGTCGCGCAGATCCTCACCGAGATGGACGGCTTCCGGCCCGACGTGCCGATGCTCGTCATCGGCACGACCAACCGCATCGACATCATCGACCCGGCGCTGCTGCGCCCCAGCCGGTTCCGCAGCTTCCACATCGACCTGCCCGACGTCGAGGGGCGGCGGGCCATCGTCCACGTGCATGCCCGCCGCTACCACATCGAGGTGGGCGAACTCCTCGAACCCATTGCGAAAGCGACAGAAGGCTGGAACGGCGACCAGATCGCCTCCATCTTCCGCGGGGTGTACATCGCCAAGTGGCTCCGCCGCGAAAGCCTGGACGCCCCCGAAGAGCTGGCCACGCGCATCGGCGCGATCATCGGCGGCATCCAGAAGGCTGCCCAGGACATGCGCGTCAGCCAGGAAGGACAGTAATGGCCTGGGAACAGCACACGCTGCAGATCATCCGGCGGCTGCGGACGGTCCACCAGGAGATCAGCGCGGACTACGTCGAGCGCGACCTGGTCGTCGAACTCCTGCAGCTCGCCGCGGTCACCCGCGAGCACCTGCTGCTGCTGGGCCCGCCCGGCACGGCCAAGACCGACCTCGTGGAGCGGTTCTGCCTCGGCCTCGGGGCGCGGCGGTACCGCTACCTGCTGACCCGCTTCACCGAGCCGTCGGAGATCTTCGGGCCGCTCGACTTCGCGAGATTCCAGCAGGGCGAGTACCACATCCAGACCTCCGGCATGCTGCCGGAAGCCGAGATCGCCTTCCTCGACGAGGTGTTCCAGGGCAGCAGCGCGATCCTCAACACGCTGCTCACGCTGCTCAACGAGCGCCGCTTCCACAACGGCCCCCACACCCAGCACGCGCCCCTGATCAGCGTGTTCGGCGCGAGCGCCGAACTGCCGGAGGACCCCGCCCTGAGCGCCTTCGCCGACCGCTTCCTGATCCGCGCCAGAGTCGAGCCCGTCGGCGAGAGCCACCTGCCCGACCTGCTGGAGGCGGGCTGGGGCCGGGAGCGCGACCGGCTGTCCTCCCGGAACGGCGCCGCCCCCACCCCGCTGGTCGACACCGCCGAACTGGCCCAGCTGACCGGCAGGCTCGGCCGCGTGGACCTCGACGTCATCCGGCCGCTGTACGAGGAGCTGATCCGCGAGCTGCGCGGCCAGGGGGTGGCGCTGTCGGACCGCCGCCTGGTGCGGGGGCTCAAACTGGTCGCCGGAGCGGCCCTGCTGAGCGAAAGGGACGTGGCGGCGGCCGAGGACCTGTGGCCGATCGCCCACGCGTGGGCCGACCCCGCCGACGCCGACCTGGTCGCCGACATCGTGGCGGAACGCTCCTCCTCCGGGGAGGCGGCCCGCGAGCGGAGCAGGCCGACCAGCGAGATCGTGGCCGAGGCGCGTTTCGAGGCCGAACGGGTCAGCGCGCCCTCCTACGACGTGACCCGGGGGTCGATCGACGCCACGCTGCGGACCTTGAGCAGGCTCCGGCGCGAACTGCTCACCGGCCCCCAGGACCCCCCGCGCCGGGCAGGGACCGACGAGGTCGACCAGTTGATCGACTACGTGATGAGCCACTACCAGAACATCAGCTAGTCCCGCAGAGGGAGAGGCCATGTGCAATCCACGTCGCATCCGGATCCGGGCGACACGCACCATCGCCGAGCGGTGGAGCGCGGAGATCCGGCGTACGGCACGCGTGCGCGGCAGCGTCACCGGAACGGCGCGCATGTCGCAGCCGCTCGCCTCGATGCTGCCCGACGCGCCGAGACGTGCCTTCGAGCTGGTCGTGGCGCGCCACCCCGAGTGGCGGCAGGTGGGCGACTGCCACCTCGCCGACGTACCGGGCGGGCGGATCGCCTACTGGCCGGACACGGGAGAGCTGGAGATCAGCGTGGAGCTGTCCACCGAGATCGAGGCGGAAGGGGAAGGTGTCGTCACCATCGGCGGCGAGGTGCGGGAGGACGCCACGGCCGAAGCCGAGGCGTTCTACTACTCCGACGGCTACAGCGGGCGGACCCGGTCGGCGGCCAGGCGCCAGGCGCGGCAGGCCGCCGAGGCCGAGGCCGACCAACGGGCGGCCGAGCTGGCCGCGACCCGGGCCGCCGTGGCCGGGGAGCTGGCGCGGGCCGCGGGCGAGGGGGGCGAGGAAGCGGTCGAGGCCGCCCGGGCCGACGCCGAACGCCGCCTCGACCGGCAGCGCGCCCGCGTGGCCGACGACCTGAACCGGCAGGCCGAGGAACAGCTCGACGATCTGCACCGCCGTACGCTGCGGGTCGTCTTCGCCACGGTCGCCGAAGGCTACCGGGCCGCCACGATCGCCTACGCCCGCGCCAACGGCGCGGAGAACATCAGGGAGAGCGACGAGGGCGGCGTCATCGAGATCCAGTTCGAGATGGAGGCGTGAAGGCCATGCGGTTCCGAGTCACCCTCCGCGTCGACCCCGAGACCGGGGAGACGCAGGTGCAGGTGGACGACATCAGCGTGGGGCGGCGGCTCGCCGACCACGACGCCAGGCACGAGGAACTCGCCCAGGAGTTCCTCGACGTCCTCGACCCGCAGGCCGACCTCGACGAGATCAGGAGGGCGGCCCCGCTGCTGCCCGCCGCCGCGCCGGGGCCGGAGGAGGAGGCCGCGCGGACGCGCCGCGCCGAAGAGCTCGGAGGTGCCTCGTAGCCGGGTCGATCGAGCTGTACAACCGGGCCGCGGACTGCTTCGAGCGGTCGGGGTTCCCCCTTGACGCCGCCCGGTGCCGCGCCGCCGCCGGCCTGCCGCTGGCCGCGGCCGAACTCTACTTTCGCGGAGGAGATGTCATGGAGGCCGCGCGCTGCTACCGGCTCGCGGGCCGACCCGCCGAGGCCGAGTCCTGCTATCTGCGGGCAGGCCGCGTCGGGGAGGCCGCCGCCTGCTGGGAGGAGCGCGGCGACCTGCTGCGGGCCGCGCTGGTGCTCGCGGTGCACGGAGAGCAGGAGCATGTACGGCAGGCCGCGGTGCTGGCGACCGCGGCCCGCACCAGGGACGACAACCAGCGCCTACGACGCGACATCGTGCTCGCCCTGTGCGGGGACCGGCTGGGCACGGGCGGGCGGCGCCTGCCCGCACTCCTCACCGACCTCGAACGGGACCTGCCCGACACGCACGGCAGAGCCGTACTCGTCGAGTGGGCGGTGCTGGCGGCGGACACGCTCGGCAGGCACGACCTGTCGGCCGCGCTGCACGCGGCGGCCCACCGCGGCGGCGACCGGGGGGCGGCGACCCGGTGGCGCGCCTGGGCCGAGCGCACGCTCGGCGGCTCGGCGGGGATCCCGCACTGATGGCCCTGTTCCGCCGCCGAGGCCGCGACCGGGGCGGCACGGACCCGGCCGGGGCGAAGCCCCGGTTCACGGTCACGCGGCTGCCGAAGTCCCCCGCCGATCCCCCGCAGCCCGCCCATGCCGAACCTCCGCCGCCCGCTCCCCCGTGGCCGGCCCCCACCGTCGAGCCGCCCCCGGTGTGGCAGGGGACGCCGGCGCCGGCGCGGGCGCGCACGGCCGGATGGTTCTCCGGGCCCGGCGCGGCGCTGGCGTTCGCCGGATCGACCGGCGAACCCGACGGCTGCTACACGCACCCGGAGCTCTCCGGCGTCTGGGTGCTCTCGCCGCTGCCGCCCGACGAGGGGATCGCCCTGGTCGAGGCGCTCGGGGGTTTCGCCTACACCGAACGCGGCGGGCGGTTCGCCCCCGCGGGACGGCCCGGCGGCAGGCCGCCTCCGCGCGACGTCGCCGACCTGCGCCCGATCACGCCGGTCGAGCTCGCCGCGGCGCTCCCCCCCGCGCCTGCGCCGCTGGGACGGCACCGGGAGATCATCGTCGTCACCGAGACCCCGCTGATGCGCTCGGTCGTCGAACGCTGCCTGCGCGTCGACGCGACCGTGGCGATGGCCGCGCTGTGGCGGCGCCCGCTGTACGGCGACGCCCCGCAGACCGGCGCCGCCCTCGTGTACGCCCACGCCGAGGGAAGCGGGCCGCTGCCCGACGCGCTGCTGCGCGGCCTCGCCGGGCTGCCGCGCACGCTCGTGTGCCGCGAGTCGGGCCCGCGCCTGCTGACCGACGTGCGGCTGGCCCTGCCGCTGGACGACGAGTGGCTCGCCGCGACGGTGCCCGACGGGCAGCAGTGGATGCTCGGCGCCGCCGACGCGGGGGCGTTCGCCATCGTGATCGGCACCGCCGTACAGGCGCCCGTGGAGACCGTGTTCGCCGTCGCCGCCCCGCCGCGCGCGGGCGAGCTGCCCACCGTGGCCCACCCGGTGAAGGTACGGCTGACGCCGACCCGCAGGCCGGGTCCGGTCGACGCGGTGCTCGTCCACGACGACGAGCTGGACCGGCTCCGGGAGTTCCTCGCGGGCAGGCCGCTGACGGAGACCGGGGTGATGGTGCTCGGCGACGGCGCCCACCTGCTGACCGAACCCTCCGGTCTGCTGACCGACCTTCCCCTCGGCACGCCCCTGTCCAGGCTGGCCGGCGAGGCGCTCTATGTGGAGGCCGGATTCGAGCTCTACCCGCCGATCGGTCCGACGGCGCGCGCGCGGGCGTTCGGGCTCGCCCCGGGGCTGGTCGCGGTGGCGACCCGGCTCGGCTCCTACCTGCTGTCGCCCCGCGAGCACGCGGTGCCGGTGTGGTCGCTGTGGCTCGCCGAGCCGCCCGCCGTACGCGCCGGGCTCTCCGCGCGGGCACGCGCCCTGCTCGACCTGCACGCCGGACCGGCGGCGCACACGGAGGGGCCGCGCGACGAGCCCGCCGCGGCGAGACCCGACCGGGGGCGGCTGCTGACCGAGGCGCTCCGGCTGGAACTCGACGGCGACATCGCCGAGGCCGCCCAGCGGCTTGAACAGGCGGGCGAGCTCTACCGCGCGGCGCGGCTGTTCGAGCGGGCGGCGGGCACCCGGAGGGGTGAGCGGGCGTGATACAGCAGACGGTCTTCTCTGTTCCGCACGCCCGGTGCCTGGCCCTGGCGCCCGACTCCTCGGCGCTGGTCAGCCTGGCGGGCGACGGGCTGACGCTGCGCGAGGCGGGCGACCACGCGGTGTGGTCGGCGGCGCTGCCGGAAAGCGCGGGCGAGCGGATCGTCTGGTCGGCCGACGGCGACCATCTGTACGTCGTGTCGGGCGGCGGCGTCGCCCGCCGCGATCCGGCGAGCGGCCGGCCGGTGCCGCTGTCCGGCCCCCTCGACGATCGGGACGTCACCGCCTTCGCCCTGTCCTGCGACGGGCGGCTCGTCGCGGTCGGCGGCGCGGCCGGGGCGCTGCGTGTGCTGTCGGCGCGGACCGGCGAGGTGCTGACGCTGCCAGGCGGCCCCGACCCGGTGACGGCGCTGGCGTTCCGGCCGGGCACCGACGACCTGTGCGCGGCCAGGCCCGGGGTGCTGCAGTTCTGGAACGCGGCGAGCCGCATGATGTACACCTCGGCGCCGACGGCCGCGCCGCTCCGCCACCTGGCCTGGTCGCCCGACGGCACCCGGCTCGTGGGGGCCGGACCCGCCGAGGTCGTCGCGTTCGACCCGCGCGACGGCACACCGCTCGCCCGGCTTCCCGTGGGAGAGGTCCGGGCCCTGGCCTTCAGCAGGACCGGTGACACGCTGCTGGTCGCCGTCGAGGGCGCGGTGCGCCTTCTCGACCGGAACCTGGCGAGCATGGGCGAGGCGGAGGCCGACGTCGTAACGCCCGGTGGTCTGCACGTCTCGCAGGGCGGGCTTGTCGCCGTACGCACCGGCGACGACACGGTGAGCCTGTGGACCCTGCCCGACACCCTGCCTCCCGGCGGCGGCTCCTCCTCTTCGGCGCTGCGCCGGTGGGCGATACGGCACGGCCTCACCCTCGGCCGCGCCCCCGCCTCCCTGGCCGAGGCCGGTTCGCCCCCCGTCGTCCCCACGCTCATGCCCGAAGGCGGCGCGGCGTTCACGTGGTGGCCCGACGGCCGTACGGCGTGCCGCGAGATCGGCGGCGCGGTCGTACGGCTCTCGCCTCCCGGCGTCCACCCCGCCTGGCGCGCCGCGATGAGCAGCCCGGTGCGCGAGCTGGCCGTGTCGCCCGACGGCCGCTTCGTGGCCGCGGTCTGCGAGGAGCGGAACGGCCACACGCTGCACCTGCTCGACGGCGCCACCGGAGCCCTCACGGCGTCGACGCCCGCCGCACCCGCCCTGGCCTGGACCCGGTCCCCCGGCGGCGAACCGCTTCTGGCCATGCCCGAGGACGGCCCCGGCGCCCCGCGCGAGATCGTGGTCATGTCTCCGGCCGAGGGCTACCAGCCGAGGCGGCTGCCCATGCACGACGGCCTGGCGCGGCTCGCCTGGTCGCCCGACGGCAGGCGGCTGGCCGCGACCGGCCCCGGCCGGGTCGTCCTGTGGGATGCCGGCCGCTGGGTCCGCAGCCGCGCCCCCCTCACCGCGGGCCCGCACGGGCGGCTCCTCGGCGACGTGGCCTGGTCGCCCGACGGGCGGTGGCTGGCCGCGGTCGCCCTGTCGGGACAGCCTCCGGCGGCGCAGGTCCCGGCGCAGGTCCCGGCGCAGGTCGCCGCGTGGGTCGTGGTGTGGGACACCGCCACCTGGGAGACGGCCGCGACACTGGGGCCGTGCGCGCCGCCGGGCCGCACGGCCGTCCTCGCCTGGTCGCCGGGCTCGGAGATGATCGCGTTCCCCTCGCCGGACGGCGGCGGCGTCGAGCTGTGGAGCATCCGGTCGCACAACAGGCTCCGCCTGCTCGCCCCTCCGCAGCCGTCCACCGCGCCGGTCCGCGGCGTGCACTGGTCGGCCCTCGGCGACCTGCTCGTCGTCGCCCACGACGACGGCGCCGCCGTCCAGTGGGACTTGTTCGCCGACCACATCCCCGCAGGCGGGCCCGGGGCGGCCCTCCCCCACCCTCACGACACCTTGGTACACATGTCGGCCGCCGCGGCGTCGATCGGCTCCTGCGCCCCGCTGTCCCTCCTGTCCGACCTGCTGTGCCTGGTGGCGGGGAAACCACCGGCCGACGAACGGCTCCGCCCGTTCGCACGCCACCCGAGGCTCGCGGAGCTGCGCGCGCTGCGCTGGCCGCCGGCCGCTCAGATCGGCCTCGCCGTACTGCTGGCCGCCGACGTGCCCGGAGATCCGCGCTACGAACCGCCGCCGCACACCCACCGGGAGGAGCTCGCCGCGGCCATGGCCCGTGTGCTGTCGGGGTCGCCGCGGCCCGTCGCGGCGCCCGAGCTGAAGGCGGGACCGGGCGGCCTGTTCGACGGCGTCGACGACCACGTGCTGGGCCTGCTGTCGATGCTCGGGCCCGAGGCCGTGGCCGAGGACCCGGCGCTTCCCGCCCGGCTGCGGCACCAGCGGCACGCGCTGCCCGCGCTGTCCCCGGCGCACCGCAGACTGCTCGACCTGCGGATCGCGGTGTCCCGCAGCGGCCGGGCGCAGGGCCGCGGCGGAGGGGGCGAGGGGCGCGCGGGCCTCGCCCGGCACGGCCACGTCAACGCCCTGCTGCCCACGCAACTCGCGCTGCCGCCCGCCGCCCTCGCCGCCCGGCACATCCGCGACGAGCTGCTCTACCGCACGCAGCGCGGCTCGGTGCCGCCGCAGCCGCGCGCCATGGTGCTCGTGCTGGACGACACGCCGGCCGCGCACGGCCCGGCGGGGGTCACGCTGCGGGTCTGCGCCCATCTGCTCGCCAGGTCGCTGCTGCGCCGGGGCCTGCCCGGGACGCTGGTGACGCTGGGCGAACCGGCGCGGGCGCACCCCCTCGGCCACCCCGCCGACCTCACCGCCCTGTGGCTCGCGTCGAGTGTGGCACGGCCCGACCTCGCGGGGGCGTTCCGGCAGATCGCCGCGCTCGCCCCCCGGCTGTCGGATCCGGTGGCGGGGCCGCCGCGCGTCGTGGTGCTGACGCACGCGTTCCTCGATCTCGGCTCGCACGAGACGGACGGCCACGAGGTGTTCGCCGTACGGGTGCGGTATCGCGACGCGGGCGGGGCGAGGCGGAAGGCCAGGCCGCTCACCGGACCGCGCACGCTGACGCTCCCGTGCGACCCGCGCCCCGACGAGATCGGCCGCGTGCTCGCGGCGCTGCTCAGCGCCGCATGAGTCGGCACCTCAGGAATCGGCACCTCAGGAATCGACACCTCAGGAATCGACACCTCAGGAATCGGGGCCTCAGGAATCGGCGGGCCGAGCGGGGGTCAGCCGCACAGCATCTGCTCGATCTCCTCGGGACCGAGGGATTCGAGCAGCCGCTCCAACAGCTCGGGTCTGAACGCGTCGCCGAGGATCTCGACACCCTCGTCGGTGACGGAGATGCGCAGCTTCACCAGCCGCCCTTCGGGCTGCTCAGCGTAGTGGCGGGCGTCGATGAGGTCCGGAAGGTGCTCCACAAACCGGTACACGTCTCGCAGCCTAGTCGCGCACTGCCCAGAGTGGAACGATGACCGCATGCCAGAGTCCTCAGAGCTGCCCCACGCCGACCTGATCGCCGAACTGAGGATCGTCAGGGAGCGCGGCCTGCTCAGACTCCGCCAGGCACCACTTCCCTCCCTGACAGCGTGCGCCGAGCGCCTCGGGCTGCCGACCGCCGGCGGGCTGCTGCCCACGTCGATCACGACGATGCTCCACCGCGTGGTGGCCGAACTGGGCGAAGGCACCCTCGCCGGCGCGACGGCCCTGACCCTCGGGGTGGCCCCCGGCACCCGCGACATGGCCGCGCAGGACCGGCGGCGCAAGGCCGCCGACGTGTACGGCGTGAGCGTCGAAAGGTTCCGCAAGCACCACGAGCGGCTGATCCTGGAACACGTCGCCGACAAGATCTTGGACCTGTGCCAGCGGACCGTGCCCCCGCCGCCGCGCGATGCGGAACCGGTCCCGCCGTCCGTCCCCGCGGTGCGGCTCAGGATGCCGCACCGCCGCGGCGACCTGCACCTCACGGTGCACGGCAGGCGCGTCGAGACGCTGAGCGGCATCGACGTCCTCGTCTCGTCGGAGAACGTCTACCTGGAGATGGCCAAGACCTTCAAATCGTCGCTGTCGGGCACCCTGCGCAACGTCGCGGCCAGGCGCAACGCGCTCGGCGAGGTCGTCGACGACGTCCTGCAGCGCGAACTCCACGAGTGGCTGCACAAGCACAGCAGGACCGGCATGCCCGTGGCTCCCGGAACCGTCATCGCCACCTCGCCCGGCGAGCTCGTACGGCAGGGCGTCCGGCGCATCTACCACGCGGCAACGGCCATACCCCGCCCGCACACTGACGACTACGCGATCGAACCCGCCGGAGTGCTGCGCGCCGTCCACGGCGTCTTCGCCCTGGCCCGCGAGGAACGCCCGGATTTCGACCCGCCGCTGCGCTCGGTCTGCCTGCCGCTGTTCGGTTCGGGGCGCGGCGGCCTGCCCCTGGCGACCAGCCTCGCCTACGCCTGGCCCGCGTTGGAGGCGGAGCTGGCCGAGGGCGACTGGGACGTCCATCTGATCACCCGTGACGCGGAGGGCATCCGGGCCGTGCTCGCGGCCCTGGCCGACCTCGGAGCCCGCCGCGCCGACCCGCTGGCGTCACACTGACACCGGGCGCGCTGGTGACGGGCTGGGCCGGGCCCGCCGGGGCGGCGCGAGCCCGCGCACCCGCTCAGTGAGGGCGGCCGCCGCCGGATGGGCCGCGCAGGCCCACGCCCAGCGCCGCCGCAGCGCGTCCGCCAGGCGGCCCGGCAGCAGCTCCTCCGGCACGTCATCCGTCCCCGCCAGCAGGGTCAGCGGCCCGGTCACGTAGGTCTCGGCCAGCAGCGGCAGCGCGTCGAGGCCCTCGGCCGGCGCGGGGGACGCGGCCCGGCCGGCTGTGCCGTACGGCATGGGCCTGGGGAGCCGGTCGTGGCCGGGCAGCCTGGCCATGCGCTCGCGCAGCCCGGCGCGCAGGACCGCGGCGTCGCGCGCCCGGCCGCCGAGCGCGCATTGCACGAGGGCCAGGATCTCCACCGCCATCGCGTACGACTCGGCGACGAGCAGCCCCTCCCCGAACTCGATCCGGCTCGGCGCGAGCCGCTCCCCACCGACGGCGGCGAGGTGGTCGAGGTGGGCGCCGTCGTGGACGCCCCGCCAGATCCGGCGCGCCTCGGGCGTGGCCCGCCGCGGCGCCTCCAGCAGCACGTCGGCCATGCCGGCGCCGCGGGGCACCCGCAGCCAGGTGCGCCACACCGCGCCCCCGCAGTCCGGCCTCACCACGACCGCGTAGCCGCCCACCGGGGAGGGACGCAGCCGCTCCCCCCAGCGCAGGTGCTCCTCGGCCTCCGTCACGGCCCCGGACGGGGTGGACCGTACGGGCCGCACCCCGCGGCCCACCCCGCCCTCTTCCCCCCCTCGGCTTCCGCCCCTTCCAGCGGCCCCACCGGTCGGAGCGGAAGCGGAGATGGTCATCACCTGGTCGCAGAACTCCCCGAGCAGCCCGCACATCCGCCACGCCGGCGGGCTCACCGCCCGGCGCGGCCGGAGCGCCGCGTGTTCGGGATAGAAACCGGGTACGGCCCCGGCCCTGCCGCGCAGCGCTCGCAGCCGTACGGCGTGCCGGTCGCCCCGCCGCACCCCGTGCGCCCGCACCACCTCGTCGAGCCCGGCGAACCCCTCCGCGACCCCCAGTACGGCACAGCCCAGCGCCACCTCCGCCCACCCGCGCACCGTCCACGCCTCGGCCTCCTCCCCATCGGCCGGGACGCGGGTGGCCTCCGTCGCCGCGGCGACGGCCCACGTGTAGGCGGCGTCCGGTTCGATCGCGGCTTCCGCCACGGTTTCCGCCACGGTTTCCATCACGGCTTCGACTACCTCGGTCACGGCCTCCCCCACAGACGCACGCGCAGGAGCAGCCGCCTCGGATCGCGAAAGCCGGTGCGGGCGTGCATCGTCCGGTGGTTGTCGATGACGATGAGGTCACCGGGGCGCTGCTCGATGCGTTCGGGGGCCACGGCGGACTCCAGGCAGTCCAGAAGGACGGCGGCGGCCCGGGACTCGCGGCCCGGCCGCCGCGCCGCGAGGTTGTCGGCCCGCCATCTGACCGTGCCGTCGCCGGGCAGCACCGGTACGGGACGCTGCTGCTCGGCAGTGCCGTACACCTCGGGGGTGCGCCACCGCCAGACGGGGTCGGCGAGGGCGCCGAGCGCCGCCTGCCCGTCGAGGTGCCGGTGCAGGGCGGACACCGTTTCGCGTTCCGTCACGAGCAGCGTGTCGCCGCCGCGGGCCGCGGGCCTGACCACGAACAGGCAGACGATGTCCTCGGGCCGGGCGTGATACTGGGAGTCGGTGTGGAAGCCGGCGCCTCCCGCACGTATCGAGAACGTGCCTGTCCGGTGACCGGCGCGTGGGCTCACCGGCCACACGGCCCTGCCGCCGTCGCGGTCCGAGGGGGTGCCGAAGCGCTCGGCGAGGGTGAGCACGGCCTCCTCGTCGGCCGTGCCGGCCGTGCCGTACGTGCCGTACGTGGCGAACGGCAGGCCGCGGAGCAGCGCCCATCCCTGCGCCGCCAGGTCGGCTCGGGCGTGCGCCAGGGACGCCTCACTGAGCTCCGCCGACGCCATACGCGGCCCTCTCTTTCGTGGATCGCGGTGTCCTTCCAGTGGAGTCCACGAGGGGGCGCGGGAAGCGGGCGCGAACCGGGCGTCATCCGGGCGAATATGGGGTACGGCGGGGGCCGGGGCGCCGGGTCGAGGTGGGAGCCGAAGGGGGTGAAGATAGCGATACCCGGATGAGCTTTGGATGGATATAGTCACCTAAATCAATCTGGGGAAGAGGCAGGATTGTCGGGTCAGGAGAAGCGGCTGGAGGCCATCGGAGCCGCGGCCGCGACCGTGCTCCGCAGGTCGGAATACCACCTGGTGCGGGCCGAAGACGTGGCCGCGGAAGTGCCTCCCGGCGGGCGCAGCGCCGTGTGGCTCTACAACGAGGTGAAGAGCCGACGCGTGCTCGTGGCACTCGCGCTCCACCACGCCTTCACCACGTTCCCCGCGCCCGCCCCCTGGGGGCGCGCCCGCACCGTGACCGACCTGCGCGCCCTGGCCACGCACTCCCTTCTCCACGTCGCCCGCTTCCACCTCGCCGAACGCGCCCTGGTCACCCAGGTGGGCCTCGGAATCGGCGACATCGCCAACTCTGAGAAGCGCTCCCGCACCTCCACCGCAGCGCGCCCCGCGAAGCCGGCGTGGTCCGACGGCCCGTGGGGACGCGTCGCGGCCGCCGCGTGGAACGGCAGGATCAACGCCTACGCGGCCCACCTCGCGCCCACGCTGCACGCCGCCGCCTCCACCGTCTCGCCCGCGCCGGCCGCCTGGGCCGAGCAGTGCGCCGACCGTCTGTCGGACCTGGCCTTCCGCGCCTTCACCGGCGACCCCGACGGCCCGGCCGAACGGCAGGCCGCCGCACTCGCCTCCCACTGGTTCGAGCGCGACCTGGTGCCTCTGGCCGGTGACTGGGTCGACGACCTCGCCGCCGCCGAACGCGTGGTCGCGCTCGCCGACGGCGACGACCCTCGCAGGAAGGCCGCCGCGGTCGGGATCACGGCCCGGCTGCTGCTGGGCCGCACCCCTCTCGCCGCGCGCGCCGCGCGGGCGGGCGGCCTGCTCGTCGACCTGCTCGTCGACCTGCTCGAACAGGCGCCCCAGGACGCCGCCACCGTGCGCGACCTCGTCGACGCGGCCAGTCGGCACGGCCTCGCCCTGCTGCGGGTCGGCGACCTCGCCGAGGCCGGCGACGCGTTCCGCCTATCGGCCGACCTGGCGGGGGAACCATTCACTGACCACGACAAAGCCGCCTATCTCGCCAGGGCGAGACACAACCTCGGCGAGACGCTGCTGGAGGCGGGACGCCCCTGCGCCGCCGCGGGCGACCTCGAACGCGCCTACCTGGAGCGCGCCTACCGCGAGCGCGATGAGGACGGCCACGATAAGGACGACCGCGGCGGGGACGACGCCGCCTGGCGCCGCCGTACGCTGACCGCGCAGGCCCACGCTCGCGCCGTGTCCGCCTGCGGGCGGGTCGTGGAGGGCGTGCGGCTCGCCGAGGAGGTGCTTCACGACCGACGAGCGAAGCTCGGCGGCCTCGATAACGCCAACAGCGCGTCAGCCCGCGTCACCCTCGCCGAGACACTCCTCGCCGCGGGCCATCCCAGCGAGGCCCGCTACCACCTGTCCGAGGCCCACCTCCACCGCCTCGAACTGCTCCCGCGACACGGCTACCAGACGCAGTACGACGTGGTGAAACTCGCCGAGATCGAACTCGAACTGGAGGCCCCAGAGGCGGCCCTGCGCCATCTCGACGAGTCCTGCGTCACCTCCGAGTGGTTCGAAGTCCACGGGTCCCACCGCCTCGCCGAAGACGCCCGGCGCGTCCACGCCCTCGCCCTCGCCGGCACCGGCGACCTCGCGGCGGCCGAACACGCCCTGCGCGCCCTTCTCGCCTCCCCGCACCGCACCTCCGGCGACGACCCCGTCGCCCTCGCGGCGGGCCGCGCGCTCGCGCGCGTCCTGCTGCTCGGCGGCGACGCGCAGGCAGCCGCCGAGCAGCTCCACCGCGTACGCGACGCGGAACGCGCCATCGCCGACGACCTGCCGGGCCAGGCGGAGACCCTCCTGCTCCTCGCCCGGGCCGCCTGCTCCCTCGACGGCGCCCCGGCCCCCCACGCCGACGCGGTCGCGGCCCTCGCCCGGGCGGGCCTCGACCCGTGTCACCCCCGCGCGCTGGCAGCCCAGTACGACCACGCGGTCCGGCTCATCGGCCACGGCGACCTCGACACCGCGGCCCGGCTCGTCCGCACCCTCACCCGGCGGGAGCACCTCGCCCACGACCGGCCCGCCCTCGGCGACGGACACCCCCTCCTCTCCAAGGCACTCACCCTGGCCGCCCGCCTGGGCACCACATCAGGAAACGACCGGAACGACCAACCTTGGGACGAGGCATAACCGAATCACGCCCCACTTTCTTTAGCTGTGTCTAGCATTATTGGAGAGATACGGATTGAGTCATGTTCAGAGGCGTAGTGTTGCCGACCGAGGAGGTGGCCGTGGCGTTCAGTGACGTGGTGACGGCCCTGACCGAACACTGGGCCGACGTGCGCGCCCTCCTCGGCACCGGAACCGCCGACCGCCTCGCCGCGCTCGCAGGCGAGCTCGGCACGACCCCGCCGCACGACCCCCGCCGGCGCCGACTCGGCGACGCCATCGTCAGCATCATCGCCACCCTTCCCGCCGACCACCCCGTGCTCGTCCTCCTCCTCGCCTCGGCCAAGCCCGTCGCCCCCGCCGCCGACACCACACGCGGCGACGCCGAACCGACCGCCGCCGACAGCACCCCCGCCGCGCCGCCCCCGACACCCCGTCCCTGCCCGAGCCCTCCCCGGCCGTCCCGCCGCTGCCGCGCCGCCTGCCGTTCGGCCTACCGCGGGATGTATCTGCCGACCAGGCTTACCTGCGTCAACGGCGGCGGTCGCCGGTGGAGCGCACCCCCGCCCGCGCGCCGCTGCGGCTGACCGCCCACAGCCCGAGAAGCCGTCGGTAGATCTATTGGCTAACAGCGTTCGCCTCACTGGCCCCACGCTCTATCCTCAGTCCCATGCCGTACATCGAGGACCGGGTGTCCGTCGTCGAGCATGACATCTCCCACATCAAAGGAGACATGCACCAGCTCAAGATCGACATGATCGAGGTCAAGAGCGACACGGGTCAGCTCAAGACCGACGTGGCCGAGCTCAAAACCGACGTCGCCCAGCTCAAAACCGACATGGTCGAAGTCAAGGCCGACGTGGCCGAGCTCAAAACCGACGTCGCCCAGCTCAAAACCGACATGGTCGAAGTCAAGGCCGACGTGGCCGAGCTCAAAACCGACGTCGCCCAGCTCAAAACCGACGTCGCCCAACTCAAAACCGACATGGCCGAACTCAAGAGCGACATCGCCGAGCTCAAGAGCGACGTCGCCCAGCTCAAAACCGACATGGTTCAGGTCAAGGCCGACGTGGCCGAGCTCAAGAGCGACGTGGCTACTCTCAAGATCGAGATGGCCGAGGTCAAGAAAGACGTCGCCGAACTCAAGGCCGACATGGTCGAAGTCAAGGGCGACATCGTCGTCCTGAAGCGCTCCGTCGGCAATCTGGAACGGTCCTTCGGCATCATGCGCGACGATGTCTCCGACATCAAGGCGTGCCTCCTGCAGATGGGCCACACGCTCGCCCGCCTGGTCGCAATCCAGGACGGCGTCCAACCCGCCTAGCGGCATCCGAAGAGGGGTCCCGGCCCGCCGGGACCCCTCTTCGCGCCCTACGCGTTGGTCGCTCCACCTGTCGTCGCGGTGGGGGCCGAGGTCGCCGGCGGCGGAGTCGAGGAGGCGGCGCAGGGAGGAGGTGTACTCGTCGAAGGCGAAACCGACGCGCGGCGCGGTGGAGCTGATGTGGGCGGCCGGGGGGTCAGCCACCCAGCCTCGGCACCGCCTCAAGCAGTTCGCGCGTGTAGTCGTGTTTGGGCGACCCGACGACCTCCTCGGCGGGCCCCACCTCGACCAGCCTGCCCTTGCGCATCACCGCCACGACGTCCGAGACGTACCGCACGACGGCCAGGTTGTGCGAGATGAACAGCATGGAGAGGTTGAGTTCGGCGCGCAGCGAGCGGATGAGGTTGAGTACGGCGCCCTGCACCGACACATCGAGCGCCGAGGTGATCTCGTCGGCCACCAGCAGCGACGGCTCGGCCCCGAGCGCGCGGGCGATGGCGACGCGCTGCCGCTGCCCTCCGGACAGTTCCCTCGGGTAGCGTCCCGCCAGCCCCGTCGGCAGCGACACCAGCGAGAGCAGCCGCTCGATCTCCGCGGCGCGCCGCGCCTTCGGCACGGACAGCCCTTCGGCCACCGAGGCGCCGACCGTCATGCGGGGGTTGAGCGAGGCGTAGGGGTCCTGGAACACCATCTGGATCCGCCTGGGGTCCAGACCTTCGACCCTGCCGGTGTACGGCACGAGCCCGCAGACGGCCTTCGCCACCGTGGACTTGCCCGACCCCGACTCCCCCACGAGCCCGACGATGGACCCGGGGGGCACTTCCAGCGTCACGTCGTCGACCGCGGTGAAGGTCCCGAACCGCACGGTCATACCCTCGATGATCATCCGATCGCCACCTCGGCTTTCCTGGTCTCGGCGTGCCAGCAGGCGACGGCGTGCGCTGCGTCGTACCTCGTGAGGGGCGGGCGTTCGACGCAGCGGTCGGTCGCCAGGGCGCACCGGGAGGCGAACGCGCAGCCTTCGCCCACGTCGGCGGGTGAGGGCTGGTGGCCGGGGATGCTGGCCAGCGGCTTGTCCCGGTCGGTCTCCATGTCGGGCAGGGAGGCAAGCAGCGCCTTGGTGTAGGGGTGCGACGCCCCGTCGACCAGGTCGGCCACGGGCAGCTCTTCGACGACCCGCCCGGCGTACATCACCACGACCCGGTCGCACAGTTCACTGACGACCGCGATGTCATGCGAGATGAACAGCGCCCCTGCTCCGGCCTCGGCGGACACCTCGCGCAGCAGTTTGAGGATCTGGCGCTGCACGGTGACGTCGAGCGCCGTGGTCGGCTCGTCGGCGATGAGCAGCCGGGGCGTGCCCATCAGGCCCATGGCGATGACGGCGCGCTGGCGCATGCCGCCGGAGAACTCGTGCGGGTGCTGCCGCGCCCGTTTCTCGGGGTCGGGGATGTGGACCTGCCGGAGCCGGTCGATCGCCCTGGCCCAGGCGGCGGGGCGCTTGGCGCCCTGGTGGACGAGCGAGACCTCGGCGAGCTGCCCGCCGACCTTGAGTGCGGGGTTCAGCGACGCCATGGGGTCCTGGAACACCATCGCCATCGACGTGCCGAGCAGTTTGCGGCGTTTGGCCTCGCTCAGTGTGCTGAGTTCCTCGCCGCACAGGCTCATGTGCCCGGCGGTCACTACGCCCGGGTATGCCACCAGCCCGCCAACGGCGTTCGCGGTCATGCTCTTGCCGCTGCCCGACTCGCCCACCAGGCCGACGATCTCGCCCGGCATGATGGTGAGCGACAGCCCGCGCACCGGGGTGACACCGTCGGGGAAGGTGACGGTGAGGTCCTTGACCGAAAGGACCGCGCCCTCGACGGGCTCCTCGCCGGAGGACGGCATCGCCGCCCCCTTGCCCACAGCCTGCTTTCCCCCCACGGGAGCGCGGGCGACCGACCGGGCCAGTGCCTCTCCGAGCAGGTTGAAGCCGATGCCGGCCGCCACGATGGCGATGGCGGGCCCGATGGCCACCATCGGGTCGACGTAGATCCGGGAGAAGCCGTCGAACAGCAGCCGCCCCCAGTCGTACGACGGCGGCTGGACACCGAGCCCGAGGAACGACATGCCCGACATCGCCACAAGGCTGCTGCCGAGCGCCGCGGTGAGGTTGAGGATGATCGGTTCGCCGATGTTCGGGAGCACGTGCCGCGTGGCGATCCGCCATCGCGGCACCCGCAGCAGCCGCGCCGCGGCGACGTAGTCGGCGGAGGCGACGGAGGCGGACAGCGTCTGGGTGAGCCGGGCGATACTGGGGGCGAAGGCGATGCCGATGCCGAGCACCGCCCCCTTGGCGCCGAGGCCGCTGATGACGGCGGTGAACATCGCCAGCAGCAGGGCTGGGAAGGCCACCAGCGCGTTGACGGCGCCGGTGACCAGCCGTCCCGCACGCCGGGGCAGTACGGCGGGCAGCACGCCGAGCAGCGTGCCGAGGCCCGCGCCGATCGCCGTGGCGAGGAAGGCGAGGGCGACGGTGAACTGCCCGCCAGCGAGGACCCGGGCCAGGATGTCGCGGCCGAGGTGGTCGGTGCCGAGCGGATGCTCGGCCGAGGAACCCTGGAGGGCGGCGGCCGCGTTGACGGTCTCGGCCTCCTGGCCCCAGATGGCCGGGCCGACGGCGGCGATCACCAGTGTGACCGCGACGAGGGCGAGCCCGATCACGCCGCTGGGTGTGCGCAGCAGGTGCCTCATCACGCCTCCTTGATCGTCGACTTGGGGTCCAGCTTGGCCAGGAGCAGGTCCACCACCAGGTTCACCACGAGCACGATCCCGCCGTACACGAGGATGATCGCCTGAGCCACCGGATAGTCCTTCATCGTGATCGACTCGACCATCCGCATGCCGAGCCCCGGCCAGGCGAAGACGTACTCGACGAGGAGGCTTCCGGCGATGAGGCCGGTGAGCAGGAGTCCGCCGATGGTGAGGGTCGCGGTCAGTGTGTTCGGCAGCAGGTGGCGGAAGTAGAGCCGGGAGGCCGGGAGGCGTTTGGCGCGCGCCAGCCGTATGTAGTCGGTGCTCAGTTCCCGCAGTGTCTCCACGCGTGCGACCCGGGCCACCATGGCGATGGGCCCGATGGCGAGGGAGAGAATGGGCAGGACGTAGGAGATGACTCCATCGCGACCCGCCGGCGGGAACCAGCCCAGGGTGACGGCGAAGACGACGACGAGGCCGATCGAATAGAGGAACTCGGGCACGGCGACCGCTGCGCCGGTGGTCGAGGTGAAGCCGATCTCCGTGCCCCGGTTGCGGCCGTTCTCGGTGCGGATGCCCGCCCACATCCCCAGCGGGACCGCGACGAGCAGCGCGAACACGGTGGCCAGGGCGGCCAGGGCGAGGGTGTTCGGCAGCCGGTCGACGATGATCTGGCCGACCGGTTCCCTGCTGATGAACGAGGTGCCGAACTCCCCGCTCAGTAACTGCTTGATATAGGCGAGCAACTGCGTGGGAATCGGATCGTCGAGGCCGAGGTCCGCGCGCCGCTGAGCGACCAGCTCCGGCGGCGCGTTCATTCCCAGAGCGGCTCTGATGGGGTCGCCTGGAATGAGGTGGATCATCGCGAAGGAGGCCACGACGAGCACCGCCAGCGACACCAGGAAGCGAATCAGGCGGCGCACTGCGAACACCTAGCGGCCCTCCTTCATCCGGATGGTGCTCGTCATGACCAGGGTCCCGAACATGCGCGCGGTCGCGTCCTTGGAGGCGATGAGCATGGTGGCCTCCACTACGGGAAGCACGTCGAGGTTCTTGATCAGGGAACTTTCCGCCTGGTTCCACAGGGCGCAGGCCGGCTCACCCGTGAGCCGCATGGCCTTCTCGGTGAGTTCGACGTACTCCTTGTTGTCGATGCGGGCGAAGTTGGCGCCCTTCGGCGCGGGGGGTCCGGCGTAGAAGCCGGTGAACTGCGAGGGCAGGGCCAGGCCGATGGTGCTCCACGCCACGTCCCAGTCGCCGGTGGTGTCGACCACCTCAAGGTACTTGGTGGCGGTGTAGCCGTTGAGCTTGGTCTCGACGCCGACCTTCTTCCACGCGTCGGCGATGTATTCCGCCGCCGACTGCGCGCCCGGGCCCAGGGCATTGGAGTACACGTAGGTCATGGTGAGCTTCTTGCCGTCCTTGACCCTGATCCCGTCGGGCCCCGGCTTCCAGCCGGCGGCGGTGAGCGCCGCGTCGGCCGCCGCCGCGTCGAAGGCCGGGCGGTTGCCCGCGACGGTGTCGCCGGTGCACGGGCTCGGCTTCATCACGAGGGTGGTGGGAATGTTCCCGGTGTTGCTGGAGCCGACCTTGGCCAGCTCGTCGAGGTTCAGCGCCTGCACGAGCGCCTTGCGCAGGGCGAAGTCCTTCGTCAGCCGCCCGTCCGCCTGGTTGAAAACCAGGTCGGAGTTGACGAACGGGCTCACGTATTTGCTGATCGCGGGACCGGCCTCCAGCCGGGCCCGGTCCGTCCCGCTGAACTGCCCGAGGTTCAACGAACCTGACATGAGCATGTTCGCCGCTGTCTGCTCGTTGGGCACCACCTTCACCACGACCTTGGCGGGCTGGCCGGGCTCCTTGTTGGTCGCTCCGTTCGCACCCCAGGCGTAGCCCTCGCGCCTGGTGAAGGTGTAGCTGTCGCCCGCCATCATCTCCGACAGGACGTACGGCCCGGTCCCGGAGGTCTGCTTGGCGAGGATCGATCGGTCCTTCATCCCCGTGCCGCAGACGATGAACACGTCGCGGGCGTTCTCCAGGATGAAGCTGTACGGCTTCGGCATGGTCAGCGTGACGGTCCCCGCGGCGGCGTCGGCCTTCGCCTTCATCCCGGTCGGCACGAGGACGCCGTAGAGCGGCGACTTGGAGGCGGGGTCGGCGATGTGGTTGTAGTTCGCCGCGACGTCGGAGGCGGTGAGCTTCGTCCCGTCCGAACAGGTGATGTCCTTGCGCAGGGTGAAGGTGACCGCCTCGGGCTCGACCTCCCACTTCTCGGCCAGCCCGGAGACGGTCTTCCCCTCGGGGGTTGCGTTCACCAGCGTGTCGTAGGCCATGTTCACTGTGGCGCGTGTGGCTCCGTTGACCGCCATCGCGGGGTCGAGCGACCCCGGGTCCCCGGAGATCGCATAGGTGAAAGTGGCGCTTTCCCCGGCTGCGCCCCCGCCGCCGCCCGCGGACGATCCGCAGGCGGCGGCCAGGAGGCCCAGGACACCGAGTGTCGCGACGGCTCCCGTCTTGTTCATGATGTGGTGCTCCTAGGGCTGTGCAGGGTGGCAAGGTGGTGCAAGCCTCCCCGGCGACACCGAATGGGGTCTTCGTCCCACCCCACGAAAGTGGCGGTGTGAATTGTGCTTCCATCACAACTTTGTCTGATTCCGGGGGACGCAGCACAGGGGTTCAGCCTGCCGACTTCATCCGAACCGAGGTGGCGATGGGGATGTCGCCGTACGTGTCGACCGTGGCGCCCTTCATAGCGAGCAGGAGGGTGTCCTCGACCACGGGCACCAGGTCGTGGTTGGTGAAGAGTGCCCGTTCGGCCTCGGCCCAGAGCTTGCAACCCTCCGGTCCCGGCTTCTGGATGGCCTCCGCCACCAGCTCGGTGTAGCGCTTGTTGTCGAGATGGGCGAAGTTGGCGCCCTTCGGAGCCGATGGGCCCGACAGGAAGGCCGTGAGCTGCGAGGGGAGCCCCACCCCGATGGGCAGCCAGATCACGTCCCAGTCACCGGAGACGTTCATCACCTCGGCGAGCTTGGTGTCGATGACGCCGTTCAGCTTGAGCTCGACGCCGATCTTCTTCCACTCGCCGGCGAGGTATTCCGCGGCGGCCTGGAACCCCGGTCCGCGGGTGGTGACGTAGACGTAGCGCAGGCTCAGCTTCTTGCCGTCCTTCTCGCGGATCCCGTCGGCTCCCGGCTTCCAGCCCGCCGCGTCGAGGGCCGCGGTCGCGGCTGCGGTGTCGTACGGGGGAAGTGAGCCCGTCACGCTGTCGTCCTTGCACGGCTCCATGGACTCCCAGACGAGGCCGGTGGCCTTCCCGCCCTTGCCGCTCGTGGAGATGCCGCCGAGCTCCTGGAGGTTCACCGCCTGCGTGAGAGCCTTGCGCACGGCCGGGTCGGCGCCCGGCAGCCCCTTCTTCTGGTTGTAGAAGTACTGCCCGTTGCCGGCGGCGATCACGCGATTGTTGAAACCGGACATCTTCTCCAGTCGATCCCGGTCCGGCCCCTGGATGACCGCGAAGTTGATCCCGCCGGAGGTCAGGAGGTTGGCCGCGGTCTGCTCGTTGGGCACGACCTTCAGCACGATCTTGGCGGGCGAGCCGGGCTCGTTGTTGGTCGTGCCACCACGCCCCCAGGCATAGCCCTCGCGCCGGGTGAACGTGTAGTGGTCGCCGGAGACCGACTCGCTGAGGACGTACGGCCCCGAGCCCGAGGTCTGCTTAGTGAGAATGGAACGGTCCTTCAACCCTTTGCCGCACACGATCCAGACGTCGCGCGCGTTCTCCAGGATGAAGCTGTACGGCTGGGGCGTGCTCAGCGTGACGGTGCCCGCCGCGTCGTCGGCCTTGGCGGTGAGCCCGGCCGGCACCAGCACCCCGTAGATGGGCGACTTGGTCTCCGGGTTCGCGAGGTGGGCGAAGTTCTCGGCGATGACCGAAGGCGTCACCGTCGACCCGTCGGAACAGGTGACGTCCTTGCGGATGGTGAACGTGACCGAGTCCGGCTTGACCTCCCACTTCTCGGCCAACCCGGACACCACGCCGTTCGGGCCTTGGTGGACCAGCGCGTCATAGGCCTGAGCCAAAGTCCCGTTCGTGACCGAGAGCACGGCGGTGGCCGGGTCGAGGGCACCGGGGTCCGTGGGGATGGCCGCGGTGAAGGTGGCGTCCTTAGCGCCCGCGTCCTTGCCGCCGTCCGCGGAGCCGCCGCCTCCGCAGGCAGCCGCCAGCAGCCCGAGTGCACCGATCGCGGCAACCGCTCCAGACTTTCTCAATGAGAGCTCCAGGGGGTGGGGTGGTGGTGATTCACCCTCTCTTTGGAGCGCGATACGGGTCTTCGTGTGCCTCAACGAAAACCCGGCCGTGGCTAGTGCCGCCGTTCAAAGATCCTCAGCTGGAGCATGACGGCGAGCCTGGCGTCGGAGTCGGCGAGGTCGAGGCCGCCGATCTCGGTGAGTCTGCGCAGCCGGTAGCGGAACGTGTTGGGATGCACGTGAACCGTGGCCGATGCCGCGTTGACGTCCCCGAACGCGTCGAGATACGCCTTCAGCGTCGCGACGAGGCCGGTGCCGTGCTCGGCATCGTGCTTGAGCAGCCGCTGATACGGTCCGGTGGGGGCCTGCTCCTCGGCGCTGACCAGATCGGCGAGTTGCAGCAGCAGCGACTCGAAGTGCACCCCCGTATATCCCGCGACCTGCCCTGCCGCGCCGTGCGAACGCAGCACCCGCAGGGCCCGGTCGGCGTCGGTGCGCGACCTCGCCACCTCTGAGAGGTTCGCCGCGAGCCGGCCCACCCCGATGTTGCCCAGGTGCCTGGGCCCGACCCGCGTCAGGAAGCTCTGCGCCACCCGGACGGCCCGTGCCTCCTCCTCTCCGCTGGCGTGCAGCGGGAGTACGGCATAGGCCACCGAACCGACAAGCGCCGCCGCGGCCTTGGGGTGGATCGCTCCAACGTGAAGCGCCAAGGCATCGCAGAACCGCTGCCTGTCGCCCTCCCGGTGCGCCGCGTCGATGCCGGCGTCCTCGTTGAGCTGCGCGGCCAGCACGCACAACCGCTCACTCGCCACGCCGAGCCTGCCCGCGGCCTCGGCGGCGTCCTTGCCGCCTTCCAGCACCGTCGACAGCAGGTCGGCCTTGAGCCTGCGCTGGGTGTCGGCCCCCGCCCGCTGGCGCAGAAGCTGAAGCGCGACGATCTTGGCCGCGTCGATCAGCGCGGCCTGGCGCTGCTCCGACAGGGGCTCGTGCACGGCGGCCCATATCGACCCGAGGATCTCGTCTCCCGACCGCACCGCGATGGCCACTCTCAGCAGCTGGTCTTCGCCCGGACGGATCAGGATCGGCTCGCGGGTCTGGTAGAGGCGGCGGAAGTAGCCGCCCTCCTCCAGCAGGCGGCGGTACTTCTCCGGCACCTGCCGGCCGAGCACCGTGGCGACCCGGCCCTCGTCCGCCTCGTCCTGCCGCCCTGAGAAGGCCAGCACGCGCGAGGACCGGTCCTCGATCGTGACGGGGGCGTCCAGCAGCGCGCACACCGCGTTGGCCAGGGCGAACAGGTCGTCGGCCGCGGGCTCGCCGGGGTCGGCGATGCCGCCTTCGGCGAGCAGCGACCGCAGCAGCGCCGCCACCTGGGCCCAGGAGGCGGCGCGGGTGAGGCCGAGGACCGCGACGCCGGTCTCCAGCACCTTGGCGCGCACGCGCTCGTCGATGTCGACGGGCTGCTTGACCACCACCCCGGAGGCCGTGGGCGCCTGGTCGATCAGGGCGCAGATGCGCTCGGCCCCCTCGACACCCACCGCCAGCAGCAACCCGCCGTCGGCGATCAGCAGTTCGTCGAGGGGGTCGTAGATGTGGACTCCGGTGACCTCGGCGTCGAGCTCGCCCGGAGACGCGGCCACGTCCAGCACGGTGTTGCCCAGGTCATCCAAAATTCGACGGAGGCTGGCACGCGGACGAGTCGTCATCTCCTCACGATAGTGGGAATAGACGACATTTGACTTCAGGGCTGTCCCCCGGAACGAAGATGGTCGATCGCCGCCTTCGCCGCCTCGCCGATGGCGGCATCGGCCTTGGGAAGCCGCACCCCGAGCCCCCGAGGGCGCAGGAAGACCGCGGCCGCGTATCTCGCCCCGTCGGGGAACTCCAGAACCCCTGCCTCGTTGCGGATGCCCATAATGGTGCCGGTCTTGGCCCCGATGCGCACCTCGTCGCCGAAGGCCGACGACAGCCGGTGCGGCCAGACCTGGTTGTACATGATCCGCCGCACTTCCGCGCACGCCTCCGCAGGGCCCGCCTCCTCGCGCCAGATCGCGGCGAGAAGGCTGGTCGTCTCCCGGGAGGTGCTGGACGTGGTCTGCTCGGGGTCGCGCACGGGCAGAGCCCGGATCCGCTCCTCGTCGACGTCCCCGAACTCCTCCCACGACGCGATGCCGAGGTCGTCGAGCAGGGTGGCCATCAGCTCCTGGCACCCGCCGATCAGCCTCGTGCGGTCCAGCCCGAGCCCGCGCAGGGTCGCGTGGACGTTGTCCAGCCCGACCCTGCGCAGTAGCACGTCGGTCGCGGCGTTGTCGCTCTGGGTGATCATGAAGTGGGCCAGGTCGCGCACGGTCAGCGACACGTCGTCCAGGCAGCCCGCAGTGCCGATGCCACCGTCCCTGTACTCCGCGGTCACGGTCAGCCGCTCGGTCGCCTCCAGGGTGCCCTTCGCCACCTGGCGGGCGTACTCCAGCAGGATAGGGATCTTGAACACCGAGGCCAGCACGACGGGCGCGTCGGGAAGCACCCCGACCTCGCCGTCGCCGTCCACCTCGCGGACGTGGACGAACCCCTCGGCATCCGCCTCGGTGAAAATGTCCCTGATTTCCTGCTCGACGCTCACAACTCTCCTTGAACCTCGGGGTACGGCGGGGCCCGCTGGTCCTGGCCCCGCCGCTCACAGCCTGTACGGCGCCGCCGTACTCACGCGACCTTGGGTGTGGCCCGCACGCCGAAGTGGCAGTACGGCGAGCCGTCCTCCAGCTCGTAGAACACCACCGACGCCCAGGCCGAGTCACCGCGGAACTTGCAGACGAACGTCCGCTCGTCCACCGCGATCAGCGTGGACTCCTCGGGCTGCTGTTCGAAGCGGGCGAGTGCTCCGGTCACCTCCATCCGCATATGCAGCGCTCCGTCCACGGCCGTGAAGGTGATGCGCGCGCCCACGCGCTCGTAGACGCCCGCATAGCGCTCCACGTCCACGGCCACCGGCTCCGCCGGCGGACCCAGGAGCGGAGGTACGGCGATGTCGAGCAGGTCGCGGAACAGCTCCGTGGCCACCGCCTGCTCGATCGCGTTGCTCTGGCCGCCGTTGACCAGCAGACACGCCACCGTGCCCGTGCCCGGCAGCACCCACAGCATGGCCGACTGGCCGATCGTGTTGCCGCCGTGCGCAACGACCTTGTGCCCGTCCCATTCGCTGAGGATCCAGCCGATACCCCAGTGGCTGCCCAGCGTGTACGGGTTCGGGACCGCGACCTGGGGCTCCCACATGGCCTCCGGCTGCTTCAGCAGGTCGTGGCCGAGGTGCGCGGCACCGAACTTGACCACGTCCGAGGCCCGCGAGCAGATCAAGCCCGCCGACGCCACCGAACGCGGCAGCATCCACACCGGCGCGACCTTGCCGTTCTCGTGGCCGACCGCCGCACGGAAACGCAGCACGTCTTCGGGCAGCGTATGCGTGTGGGTCAGGCCGAGGGGCTCGACGATCTGCTCGCGCAGGGCGGCGTCCCAGTTCTTGCCGGTGAGTTTCTCAACGACCCGCCCCGCCACCACGAACCCGGAGTTGCAGTACGACTGCGTCGCCCCGACCGGGTGGTTCTGCTGAAGGTCCGCGCAGAGCGCCACATACTTCTCGATGCAGTCGTCGCCGCGCCCGGTGTCGTCGAACAGGTCGCCGTCGACGCCGGAGGTGTGCGACAGCAGGTGCCGCACCGTGATCCGCCGGGTGGTCTCCGGGTCCGGCAGGGTGAACTCCGGCAGCACCTCCACGACAGGCGTGTCCAGGGTCAACCGGCCCTGCTCGATCAGAAGCATGATCTGCGTCGAGGTCCACACCTTGGTGATCGAGCCGATCTGGAACAGCGAGTCGGGCGTCGCCTCGACTCCGGTGTCCACGTTGAGCACACCTGCGGCGAACTCATGGATCTCCCCCTCGTGGAGGAAGGCGAGCGTCGCGCCGGGAACGTCGTACTCGGCGATCAGCTCTGCGAGCCGGGTGCTCCAGCGCCCGGGATCCACTGCTCCAGCCACGCGATAATCCTTTCGTTGTAGTCACGCCTATGTGACGGACGGCCATTGACGATGAAGAGGTGGGAACCACCGGGGTAACGCACGAGACGGACGGGCACCCGCCGTTCTCGCAGCGCCGTGAACCACTGCTCCGCCTGCCCCATGGGGCACCGGTCGTCGTCCTGGCCCTGGAGGATCAGGGTCGGCGTGGTGACGCGCTCCACGAACGTCATCGGCGACTGCGCCGCGATGTCGTCGACGCACTCGTACTTCTTGAGGAAGAGCCCCGCGTCCGACGTGCCCGACATGCTGACCAGGTCGGTGACCACACCGCCGGGTACGGCTGCCGCGTGCCGTCCGGGGACCAGGCGGGCGAGCCGGCGTGGAAGTCGCCCGAGGTGACCTGCGTGACGTCGCCGCCGTCCACCGCCGCCACGAACAGGTGGGCGGTGACGCCGCGCAGCAGCCCGGCGCCGTCGGCCTTGTGGTCGAGGTGATCGTCCGCGATCGGCGCGTGGGGGTCCAGGTCCCCGTACGGCCCGCTGAAGGCGATGGCGGTGCCGTCGGGAGACCAGACCGGCGCACCGGCCCCCAGTTTCGCGTCGGTGAGCCGCCGCGCCTCGCCGCCGTCCATCGGCAGCAACCAGATCTGCGGCGGCCCCTCCGAGGCTCGGAGAAAGGCCAGTGTGCGCCCGTCGGGCGACCAGCGCGGGGAGGAGTCGCGCCGGCCGCCCGTGAGCCGCCGGGGCGGAGAACCCGGCGCGGCAAGCCATATCTCGGAAGTGTTCTCGTCTGTTTCGCGGTCGGACCGGGTCAGCGTGTACGCGACCGCGCCGCCGTCCGGGCGTAGCTGCGGATCACCAGGTACGGCGAGTCGATACAGATCTTCGATAGTGAGGCGAGCCATGTCCTGACCGTAGGCATCACCCCTCTATCCGTGCTTCAGCCGCGCGCACGAACAGGATCCGGCTTCTTGTGCGAACCACCCAATGAGCGGCTAAACCCATCGATTAAGGTCGGCCGGACCGGGGGCGCCGGGGCCCGCCCGGAGCTCGCGGCGCATATGCACCAGCGCCAGGTGGTCGTGGACGCGCTCGCGCCCCACCTCGCGATAGCCGTGCCTCCGGTAGAGGCGCAGGTTGCCCTCCGAAAGGTGCCCGGTGAACAGCGTGAACACCGGCGTGTCCGGAAACGCCTCATGCAGTGCGGCCAGCAGGCCGCCTCCGACACCTCTCCCCTGCCGGTCGGGAACCACCGCGAGCCGCGCCACCAGGCACGTGCCGTCCTCCACGCGCCCGCGCACGGACCCGACGACACGGCCGCCGTCCCGCGCCACCAGCACGAACCCCGACGCGACCACATCGCGGATCTGCCCGACCGACTCCACCAGCGGCGGGATGAACGGATCACCGTAGAGCTGGGCCTCACTCACATAGGCCGCCCGCTGCACCGTGAGGATCTCGCCGGCGTCTTCCACCCGAGCCCGCTCAATGCGCGTCACCCGCACACCCTAACGGCCCGCGCGCCTCCGGGAGGGCCGTGCCGGGAACCGCCCCGGGAAGCGCCCTGTCGCCCCGTGGTCACCCTGTGGTCGGCCCGCGGCGTGGTCGGCCCGCGGCGTGGTCGGCCCGCGGTCACGCCATGGTCGCACCATAAGGAAAGGGCCCTGTCTCCAGATGGAGACAGGGCCCTTCACGGGTCTTCAGTCACTCACGGCCGGGGAACCGGCGTGAGCGCCCATCGACAGTCCGCCAGGTCAGCTCTGACCGCCCGCGAGCTTCTCGCGCAGGGCCGCGAGAGCCTCGTCGGAGGCGAGGGCGCCACCGGAACCGGTGTTGCCGCCGCCGCTGCTCTGCGAGGGGGTCTCGCCGGAGTAGGACGAGCCTGCCGCCTCGCCCGCCTCGGCCTCGGCGCGACGGGCCTCCTCGATCTGGCGCTTGTGCGCCTCGAAGCGGCCCTGGGCCTCGGCGTACTGCCGCTCCCACTCCTCGCGCTGCTTGTCGAAGCCCTCAAGCCACTCGCCGGTCTCGGAGTCGAAGCCCTCGGGGTAGATGTAGTTGCCCTGGTCGTCGTAGGTCGCCGCCATGCCGTAGAGCGTGGGGTCGAACTCGACCTCGGCACCCACACCCTCGTTGGCCTGCTTGAGCGACAGCGAGATCCGGCGGCGGTCGAGGTCGATGTCGATGATCTTCACGAAGATCTCGTCGCCGACCTGGACGACCTGCTCGGGGATCTCGACGTGGCGCTCAGCCAGCTCGGAGATGTGGACGAGGCCCTCGATGCCCTCCTCGACCCGGACGAACGCACCGAACGGCACCAGCTTGGTGACGCGGCCCGGAACGACCTGGCCGATCTGGTGCGTGCGGGCGAACTGCTGCCACGGGTCCTCCTGCGTCGCCTTGAGCGACAGCGAGACCCGCTCGCGCTCCATGTCGACGTCGAGCACCTCGACGGTGACCTCCTGGCCGACCTCGACGACCTCGGAGGGGTGGTCGATGTGCTTCCAGGAGAGCTCGGAGACGTGGACCAGACCGTCGACGCCGCCGAGGTCGACGAAGGCGCCGAAGTTGACGATCGAGGACACGACGCCCTTGCGGACCTGGCCCTTCTGCAGCGTGTTGAGGAAGGTCTGGCGGACCTCCGACTGCGTCTGCTCCAGCCAGGCGCGGCGGGACAGGACCACGTTGTTGCGGTTCTTGTCCAGCTCGATGATCTTGGCCTCGAGCTCGCGGCCGACGTAGGGCTGGAGGTCGCGGACACGGCGCATCTCGACGAGGGACGCCGGCAGGAAGCCCCGCAGGCCGATGTCGAGGATGAGACCACCCTTGACGACCTCGATGACGGTGCCGGTGACGATGCCGTCCTCGTCCTTGATCTTCTCGATCGTGCCCCAGGCCCGCTCGTACTGAGCGCGCTTCTTGGAGAGGATCAGACGGCCTTCCTTGTCCTCCTTCTGGAGGACCAGGGCCTCGACGTGCTCGCCGACCTCGACCACCTCGGCCGGGTCGACATCATGCTTGATCGAGAGCTCACGCGAGGGGATGACACCCTCGGTCTTGTAGCCGATGTCGAGCAAGACCTCGTCTCGATCGACCTTGACGACGGTGCCCTCGACGATGTCGCCGTCGTTGAAATACTTGATGGTCTCGTCGATCGCGGCGAGGAAGGCCTCCTCGGAGCCGATGTCGTTGACCGCTACCTGCGGGGTGTTCGAGGTGGCCTCGGTGCTGCTCGTCATGTGTGGAATTGCTCCGAACGCGGACAGAAGTCGATGTGGCGGGACACGCGGCAGGCCTTTTCGCTTCCAGCCGGGAGGTCAGTCACCGACGGGAGACGAGGGCGAGCCCACTCCGTCCGAGACACGCAAGAGCCCACAGCGCAGCGATCAGGATATGAGACATAGCGAGCGCGGTCAATCCGGTTACGCTGCGGATCAGGACGGAAATCCTTGGCACGCGCTAGTAGGCGATCAACTTCTCCGCCTGTTTGGAAGTGATATTACCCCGAAGCTTGACCGGTACTGAGATGCGCCTTGGGTCCCCGTCCGACGTGAACCGCATGTGGGGATGCTTGTCCAGCCATTCCAGCCAGTAGGTCGAACACCAGCGACGGCACTCGCCCTTCTTCCCGTTGCTCTGGATGCGTTGGATGGCAAGACTGTCAAAATCCTTAGCAAACGGTGACCTTGACGGTTCCGCGCCGGCCAGAAAGACGCCCTTGAAGGCGTACGAGTCGCCGTCCCATGTGCCGCTGCGAGCGGTCTTCCGCGGCCTCGCGCTGTTGCCGTACGGCAACGCGAAGGTGGCCGACGGACCCGCCCCGAGCTTTTCCAGCATCCGCTCGGCCCGCACGATCTGCTCACGGACCGCCTTCTTGCCCAGAACCCCGAGGTTGGCGTGCCCGATCGTGTGGTTGGCCACCTCGAAGCCCCGCTCGACGAGCCAGCGCACGTGCCTGGCCTGCTCAGCGCGCTCCTCGTGCCCGAACGGCTGGTCGTTCACCCAGAACGTGGCGACCGGCCGGAATCCCGGATAGCGCTTGGCGACGTCGTAAATGATCCCCACCGCCGTGTCCGGCCGCGGCATTCCTTGATCGTCAAGTGCGAAATGGGTTTCATGCCCATCGTCGAACGTCAGCACCACGGGATATGAGCCCGGAGGGACCGCGATATTCCCCGTCGCAAACTCCTTAGCGGTGATCGGCACATATCCCGCCTTCGCCAGGCGCTCCAGCTCCTTGCGCATCTGCTTCGGTGTGCGATCGATCGACGCCACGCGCTTTTTCACGATCCGGTGATACATGATCACCGGCACGAGCCCCGCCTCGTTGGCCTTCGCCTTCCGGGCCGACTCCTCCGTCGCCGCCACCGGCGGCGGCAGAGCCGCCGACGGCAATTCCGGGGCCTTCGGCGCCGCCGCCTGCGTGGGCGACGCCCGCACCGGCGTCCTCTCAGCCGACGTCGGCGCCTCCTCACCCCCAGGAACCATTACAAAAAGGGCAACCAACGCAATAACCGCCACCACAACATTGGCCACCGCCACGCTCCGAGGCACCCGGGGCGGAAACCCCGGCCACCCCTCCGCCCCGCCGGCCCCGGCCGCGCCCGCCCCCACGGGCCCGCTCCCTGGTCCGTCGGCCCCCTCGGCACGCTCCCGATCCGCTCCCGACAATCCCCCACCCGCGGCGGCCCCAGGCACACCCCGCTGCCCGGCCCCCTCGGACAGGCCCCCAGCGGCCCCGCCTTCCACGGGCGACGCGGCCGACGCGGGCGAGCCCTCCCCCGAGACGGCAGGCGTGGCGGCACCGGCAGCGGCCTCGTCCCCGGCCTCAGCGCCCTCACCCAACGCGCGTCCGTCTTGCCTTAGGCCCGAACCGCCCCTCCCCGCCCCGTACGGCGCAGGCCCCGCCCGCCCGGCGGAACCCTCCCTGAACCTCCCGGGAATCCGCCCGGCCGGCACCGTGGCGTCCGGGTCCACGGCCTCGGTGCCCCGAGGCCCGGCATCGCCCGTGTCCCCGCCCTCGCCGGTGTCCTCACCCGTGTCCTCACCCGTGTCCTCGCCCCGCCCGGAGTCCCCCTCCGCACGCTGCTCCTGGGCCGAGCGCGCGACGCCGCCGGCCGGGCGCTCCTCCCCGCCACGGGAACCCTCCGTCGACAGGACGGCGGACACCCCTCCGCGACCACTTCCGGCACCGGCCTCGGACGACGGCTCATCGACCTCCGCGGCAGACGGACCGCCCCCCGCGGCCTCCTCGCCAGAACCCCGCCCGTCACCGCCCAGCCCGGCCCCTGCGGACCACTGCACCACACCGGAGGAGGATTTCCCGCCCCCGGAACCGGCCTCGGCGGGCGCCGGGTCGCCTCCAGAGGGCCGGTCCACGCCACTCAGACCAATCCGGTCGGTCCCCGCGTCGTCCGCCTCGGTGGGCGATGGGCCGCCGGTCTCCGACCCGGGCCTGTCCGACCCGCGACCGTCAGGCCACCGCTCCCGAGGGTCACGCCTCATCGGACGATCGCCACCATGCGGATGCGCGGACCTTTCCTCATCGAGCGGTTCACGTTCCTCCCGATCCTCGCCAGCCAAGCCACCCTCATCCCAACGGACCTAGACAAATCCCCACCAGCTTGAAGAACCCGCCTTGGCTCAGGTCTCTCTGTGCAGCCCACGGCCAAGCGGCGGAACACCGCCCCCACGGCAGACCTCGACCCGGCCGACCACCCACAGGCGACCAGGCCACCGCCCGGCGGCAAGCCGACCTGCCTGCCCCGACGCCCGAGCGGCCGACCGGCCGGCCACGCCACAAGCGACCGGCCCGCCGCCGGCCACCGGAAGGGGTGTCCACACGCCGAACCGTCCAGGCGCGGAGCGATTCCGGGGCCGCTCAGTGGCCGGCGTCCTCCCATGTGCGGCCCACTCCGATGGAGACGGACAGCGGCACGCGCAGCGAATACGCATTGGCCATCTGGGCCGTCACCACGTCACGGAGGTCGTCGAGTTCGCCCGGCGCGACCTCGAACACGAGCTCGTCGTGCACTTGGAGCAGCATGCGGGAGAGCATGCCGGCCTCGCGCAGGGCGCTGCGGACTTCGAGCATGGCGAGTTTGATGATGTCGGCGGCCGACCCCTGGATCGGGGCGTTGAGGGCCATGCGCTCGGCCATCTCCCGGCGCTGGCGGTTGTCGCTGGTCAGATCGGGCAGGTAGCGGCGGCGGCCCAGGATGGTCTCGGTGTAGCCGTCGTGGCGGGCCTGCTGGACGATGGCCTGGAGATAGTCGCGGACGCCGCCGAACTCCTGGAAGTATTCCTCTTTGAGCGCTTTCGCCTCCGCCACGGGAATATTGAGCTGCCCGGAGAGGCCGAAGTCGGACAGGCCGTAGGCCAGGCCGTAGTTCATAGCCTTGATGCGCGCCCGCAGTTCGCCGCTCACCTGCTCGGCGGGCAGGTCGAAGACCCGCGCCGCGGTCGCCTGGTGGAAGTCGTGCCCCGACTCGAAGGCCCCGATGAGCGACTCGTCGCTGGACAGGTGGGCCATGATGCGCAGCTCGATCTGGCTGTAGTCGGCGGTCATCAGGGTCTCGTAGCCCGGCCCGACGGTGAAGCCCTGCCGGATGCGGCGGCCTTCGGAGGTGCGGATCGGGATGTTCTGCAGGTTGGGCTTCTCCGAGGAGAGGCGGCCGGTGGCGGCGACGATCTGGTTGAACGTGGTGTGGATGCGCTCGTCGTCGCCGATCTCCTTGATGAGCCCCTCGACGGTGGTGCGCAGCCGCGTCTGGTCGCGGTGGCGCAGCAGGATCACCGGCAGCTCGTGCTCGGCCTGCCCGGCGAGGTGCTCGGTCTGCCCGGCGAGCCACGCGAGGGCGTCGGCGTCGGTGGTGTAGCCGGTCTTGATCTTCTTGGTCTTGGGCAGCCCGAGCCTGACGAACAGGATCTCCTGCAGTTGCTTGGTCGACCCCGGGTTGAACGGCTCGCCGACGACCCGGTGGGCCTCCTCCACCGCCTGCTTCACCGCCGCGCCGAACTCGGCCTCAAGCTCGGCGAAGTAGTGGCGGTCGGCCGCGATGCCGGCCCGCTCCAACTCGGCGATGACCGAGACCAGCGGAAGCTCCAGGTCCTGCAGCAGGTGCGTGCCGCCCCGCGGCTCCAGGTGGGCCTCAAGGGCCCCCGCGAGCTCGAGTACGGCGTGAGCCCGGATGGCGAGCTCCTCCCCCACCCGCTCGACCGGGTCGTCGAACAGCGCCGTCTGGCCGTTGTCACCGGTCTCGGCCCGCAGCTCGCGGTGGAGGTAGCGCATCACCAGGTCGTCGAGGGGGAACGACCGCTGGCCCGGCATGGCGAGGTAGGCGGCGAGCGCGGTGTCGCAGCCCAGCCCCCGCAGGTCGAGGCCGCGCGCCCACAGGGCGAGCATCGGCCCCTTGGCATCGTGGACGGCCTTCTCCTTGGTCTCGTCGGCGAGCCAGGCGGCGAGGGCGGTCTCGTCGGCCTCCGTCAGCGCGCTCGGGTCGAGGTGGGCCGCCACGCCGCCGGGGCCGGCGATGGCGATCGCGTCGATGGAACCGGTGCCGCTGCCGTACGAACCGCGGAAGGCGAGGCCGGCCCGCCCCTCCGGTAGGGCGCCGAGCCACGCGGCGACCTCACCGGGGCCGAGCGCGCGGGCCTCGACCTCGAAGCCCTCGGACTCGGCCTCCGCCTCGGTCGCGCCGAGCACCTTGAACAGGCGCTCGCGCAGCTCCCCGCGGAACTGGAGGGAGTCCAGGAGCTTGTGCACCTCGTCGCGCTCCCAGGGGCGCATGGTGAGCTCGCCCACCTCGACGTCGAGGGCGACGTCGCGCCGCAGCTCGGTGAGCCGCCGGTTGAGGAGCACCTGGTCGAGGTGGTCGCGGAGCTTGTCGCCGACCTTGCCCTTGACCTGGTCGACGCGGTTGACGAGCTCCTCCAGCGAGCCGAACTCCCGCACCCATTTGGCGGCGGTCTTCTCGCCGACGCCCGGGATGCTCAGCAGGTTGTCGCTCGGGTCGCCGCGCAGCGCGGCGAAGTCGGGGTATTGCCTCGGAGTGAGGCCGTATTTCTCCTCGACCGCCTCCGGCGTGAACCTGGTCATGTCGCTGATGCCGCGCCGCGTCATGAGCACCGTGATGCGCTCGTCGACGAGCTGGAGGGCGTCGCGGTCGCCGGTGACGACCAGCACGTCCATGTCGCGCTCGGAGGCGCGGGTGGCCAGCGTGGCGATCAGGTCGTCGGCCTCGAAGCCGGGCAGGGACAGGTGGTTGACGCCGATGGTGTCGAGCACCTCGAAGATGAGGCTGATCTGCCCGCGGAAGTCTTCCGGGGTCTCGGCCCGGTTGGCCTTGTATTCCGCGTATTCCTCGTGGCGGAACGTCGGCTCGGACCGGTCGAAGGCCACGACGACGTGAGTGGGCCGCTCGTCGCGCAGGACGTTGGTCAGCATCGAGGTGAATCCGTAGACGGCCTCGGTGTGCTGCCCGTCGGTCGTGACGAGCTGGGCATCCTTCAGCGCGTAGAACGCCCGGTAGGCCAGGGAGTGCCCGTCCAACAGGAGCAGGCGCGGACGGCTGGGGGTCGTTTCGGTCTTCGGCACACTCGAAGCCTAGTCTCCATGTACGACGGAAAACTCATGCACGATAGACAGGAGGCGCCTCCTTGACGATGGCAAACCCCGACGATCTCCAGCGGCTCACCTCGGCGAACGGCGACAGCGCCGGCTCGCTCGCCTCACGCCTCGGCATCGAGATCCTCGAACTGACCGCCGAGCGCGTGGTCGGCCGCATGCCGGTCGAGGGCAACACCCAGCCGTACGGCCTGCTGCACGGGGGCGCCTCGGTCGCACTGGCCGAGACCCTCGGCTCGGTGGGCGCGGCGCTGCACGCGGGTGGCGGGCGGATCGCCGTGGGCATCGAGATCAACGCCACCCACCACCGGTCGGCCGGCTCCGGTCATGTGACGGGTGTCGCGACTCGGGTCCACGGGGGCCGCAGCCTGGCGACATACGAGATCGAGATCACCGACGACCAGGGGCGCAGGCTGTGCACCTCCCGCCTCACCTGCATGTTGCGCGACGCGTGAACGCGGGCGCCTGACGGACGCGTTCCCTCGGGCATCAGGGTTCTCGAATTCGTCTCGTGTCTTCCTTTGCGCAAGCGCCCCTCTGGTCGCTAGCGTGGTGTGCGCATCGAAGCCCGGCGGGCTGGCTGAGTAGACAACGTGCAGGGCCGGGGAAGCCCTACACGGCACCAAAGGCCAACCCCCCGGGCTCGTTGCCGTACGCGCGGCACCCTTTCACCGGGGGCGGTGCCATGGTCCTTGAGGCGGCGCCCTCCACTCTCAGTGGGTCGCGGGCAGCACTCCGGAGAGTTCGTTCGGCACGCCGGGCAGGGTCGCCGAGGTCAGCTTCCGCCGGGTGGCGATGTCCACCGCGTGCAGTTCCTTCTTCGCCGGGTCGGTCACGTAGGCCGTGCCGCCGCGCACGAAGATCGCCGGGCGGGGCTGCTGCCACTCCATCGGCTCCTTCCACTCGTCCATGACCTCGACGGTGTCCGCGACCTTCGCCTTGTCGACGTCGATCACGTGCATCCGGCCGTCGGGGCCGAGCACGAGGGCTTCGCCTTGGGGGCCGCGGGCGAGGGACGCCGCCCAGGGCACCACTGTGGTCCAGGCCACCCACGACCTCGCCGCCGCGCGGGAGGCGGACCATTGCCTGCTCCTGAAGGACGGACGACTCGCCTTGGAGGGCCCGCCGAGCGCGGTGCTCACCGAGCGGATCCTGGCCAAGGTCTGGGGACTCGCCGATTGACGGGCACCCGCCGTACGGACCGACCGGTATGACAGTGACCTGCGGTAAAGGAGTCGGACTCGCGTTCTTGCCGGCGCCTTGACCGGCCCGGCCTTTTTCCTCACGCCCACGACACACCCTGGTCACCGTTCTGTGACAAACAGTCCAGAACCGGGCGCTGCGGTTTAAGCTCCCGCCCAAGCATTGCCAATTTGCAGTACCTGCGTGTGGAGACGAGGGGGGATAACCCCCTCCACGGCGTTTATGAGGGAGCACCATTGCGCAGAGCCGTGATCGCCTTCACGGCCTTCCTGGGTGGACTGATCTTCCTGCTCGCATCCGGCCCGGCTACAGCGTGGGCCGACGGCGAAAGCGTGAAGGGGACACTCAAAAGCCAAGGCCAGCCGGTAACCGGTGTCAAGATCAGCGTCACTGACGAGGGCGGCAAACCTGTAGGAGACGCTACCAGCAACGCCCAAGGCACATGGGAGGTCCCCGTACCATCGGCAGGTGCTTACAAAATCACCATCGATCAATCAACACTTCCTGCCGGTGTATCCCTGAGGTTCAAGGATCGCTCCACCCTCACCGTTCAGGTTTTTGAGGGAAATGCACGCAATGTGCTATTTGCTCTTGATGCGGCGACCAATCAATCCGGCGAGAAAACCCCTGACGGCACCGCGGCCGACGACGAGAGCGACGCCTATTGGGGCAGGGTGGCCCAGCTCGCCTTCGAAGGGCTCAGCCTCGGCCTGATCATCGCGCTGGGCGCGGTGGGCCTGTCGCTCATCTTCGGCACCACGGGCCTGACGAACTTCGCGCACGGTGAACTCCTCGCCATCGGCGCTTTCATCGCGTTCTTCCTCAACACCACCCTGGGCCTGCACCTCCTCATCGCCGCACCGCTCGCCGTACTGATCGCGGCGGCGTTCGGCTACGGGCAGGACTGGCTCTTCTGGGGGCAGCTGCGCAAGCGCAAGACCGGGCTGGTCTCCATGATGATCATCTCGATCGGCGTCGCGCTCTTCCTGCGCTATCTGCTGCTCTTCCTGTTCGGCGGGAGCAGTCAGAGCTACGCGCAGTACACCGCGCAGGAAGGCATCCAGATCGGCCCGATCTCGGCCACACCCAAGAGCCTGGTCATCATCGCCATCGACGTGGTGGTCCTGGTCGCGGTGGGCCTGGCCCTCGTCTACACCCGCATCGGCAAGGCCACCCGCGCCGTCGCCGACAACCCGGCGCTCGCCGCCTCCTCCGGCATCAACGTCGACCGGGTCATCCGCATCGTCTGGGCAGGCGGTACGGCCATCGCCGCGCTCGCCGGCATCCTCCTCGGCCTGTCGCAGACGGTCAACTACCAAATGGGACTCCAGGTCCTGCTCCTCATGTTCGCCGGAGTCACGCTCGGCGGGCTCGGCACCGCGTTCGGCGCACTGGTCGGGTCCCTGGTGGTGGGGGTCTTCATCCAGGTCTCGACGCTGTGGATCCCACCGGAGACCAAGAACGTCGGCGCGTTGGCGGTGCTCATCATCGTGCTGCTGTTCCGGCCGCAGGGCATCCTCGGCCGCCGCGAGCGGATCGGCTAAGGGGAGGCGGACATGGACTGGTTTCTCATCTTCAGCCGGGCCTTCGAAGCCGGCATCGGCTCCGAGGCCATCATCTACTGCCTCGCCGCGATCGGCCTCAACGTGCAGTTCGGCTACACCGGCCTGCTCAACTTCGGCCAGGCCGCCTTCCTCGCCGTCGGCGCCTACTCGATCGCCACGACGGTGGCCACCTTCGGCCTGCCGTTCTTCCTCGGCGTCGGGATCGGCCTGGTGCTCTCGGTGCTGCTGGCGCTGCTGCTCGGCATCCCCACCCTGCGCCTGCGGGCCGACTACCTCGCGATCGTGACGATCGCGGCGGCCGAGATCGTGCGCATCATCGTGCGCTCGGTCGCGCTGAAGGACACCTTCGGCGGCACCGACGGCCTCCAGGAGTTCGCCCACTCCTTCTACGCGCTCAACGTGTTCCCCGCGGGGCAGTACAGCATCCTCGGCGGTTTCATCGGCTTCGACCACCGGGGCATGTGGGTGCTCCTGGTCGGCTGGGTGCTCGTGGCCCTGGTGTCGGTGATCCTCCTGTTCGCGATGAAAAGCCCCTGGGGACGGGTGCTCAAGGCCATCCGCGAGGACGAGGACGCCGTACGTGCCCTCGGCAAGAACGTCTTTTCGTACAAGATGCAGGCGCTCGTCATCGGCGGCGTGATCGGCGCGGTCGCCGGATTCATCTTCGCGCTCAGCCGCTCCTCCGCGCAGCCCGACCTCTACAGCACCGAGTTGACCTTCTTCGCCTACACCGTGCTGATCCTCGGCGGCGCCGCCCGCATCCTCGGCCCCATCGTGGGAGCGGCCCTCTTCTGGTTCCTCATGATCTTCGTGAAGACGGGCCTGGAGGAGGCGATCAACAAGCAGGTGATCACCTTCCTCAACGTCAACCAGGTCGGAGCGATCCAGTACATGATCATCGGCCTCGGGCTGATCCTCCTGCTCATCTTCCGCCCGCAGGGCATCTTCGGCGACAAGAGAGAGATCGCGCTCGATGCACGCTGACACCGGTTTCCAGAGCCGCAAGGCCGCCGCGCTCGCCGCGTTCGAGGGCCTCGCCTCCGAACCCGGGGTACCCAAGCCGGACCCCATCCTCGTCGTGGACAACGTCGTGCGCCGCTTCGGCGGCCTCACCGCCGTCGACGTCGCGCACTTGGAAGTGCAGCGCGGCTCGATCACCGCGCTGATCGGCCCGAACGGCGCCGGCAAGACGACGTTCTTCAACCAGCTCACCGGGTTCGACACCGCCGACGCCGGCGAATGGACCTTCAACGGCAGGAAGATGAGCGGAGTCCCCGCCTACAAGGTCGCACGCCAGGGCATGGTGCGCACCTTCCAGCTCACCAAGGCGCTCTCCAAGCTGACGGTCGTCGAGAACATGCGGCTCGGAGCCCAGAGGCAGCGCGGTGAGAACTTCTTCGCCGGTCTCATCCCCCAACTGTGGCGGGGCCAGGAGAGCCTCATCACCTCGGAGGCGGAGGAACTGCTCACCCGCTTCAAGCTCATCGCCAAACGCGATGACTTCGCCGGAAGCCTCTCCGGCGGGCAGCGCAAACTCCTGGAAATGGCACGGGCCCTCATGGGCAACCCCGAACTGGTCATGCTCGACGAGCCCATGGCGGGCGTCAACCCGGCGCTCACCCAATCACTCCTCGGCCATGTGAAGAACCTCCGTGAGGAGGGCATGACCGTGCTCTTCGTCGAGCACGACATGGACATGGTCCGCGACATCAGCGACTGGGTCATCGTCATGGCGCAGGGCGCCGTCATCGCCGAAGGACCGCCGCACACCATCATGTCCGACCCCCGCGTCATCGACGCCTACCTGGGCGCGCACCACGACGCCCCCCTGTCCGCCGAAGAGGCCGAACAGCAGCTCCACGAGGCCGAGGCCGAACTCACGGCCGAGGCCGACCAGACCGGCATGGACGGCAACAGCAGGAAGGAGTCCGGCGATGAGCGCGGCTGACGACACCCCGAAGGCGAACTCCGGCGGCCCGGCTCCCGCCGTACCGGCCGGCTCGGTCGCGGCGACGGCCGCCGACGACCTCACCCGCGCCGACCAGGCCGGCGCCCCCGCCGACCGCACCGCCCACCTCGCCGGCGCGAAGGACGCGGTGCTGCGCTGCGACGACCTCATCGCCGGTTATCTGCCGGGGGTGAACATCCTCAACGGCACCGACCTCTACGTCAAAGAAGGCGAACTGATCGGCATCATCGGCCCGAACGGCGCCGGCAAATCCACCCTGCTCAAATCCATGTTCGGCCTGGTGAACATCCGCAGCGGTACGGTGACCCTCAAGGGCAAGGACATCACCAACCTCAAGGCGCACGCCCTCGTCGCCCGCGGAGTCGGCTATGTGCCGCAGACCAACAACGTCTTCCCCAGCCTCAGCGTCGAGGAGAACCTGGAGATGGGCGCCTACCATTCACCCAAGAAATTCAAAGAACGGTTTGAATTCGTCTGCGATATCTTCCCCGCCCTCAAGGAGCGACGCCGGCAGCGCGCCGGATCGCTCTCCGGCGGTGAACGCCAGATGGTCGCCATGGGCCGTGCGCTCATGACCGAGCCGTCCGTACTCCTCCTCGACGAACCCTCCGCCGGCCTGTCCCCCAAATTGCAGGACCTGGTCTTCATCCAGGCCCAGCAGATCAACCGGGCCGGCGTCACCATCGTCATGGTCGAGCAGAACGCCCGGCGGTGCCTCCAGATCTGCCACCGGGGCTACGTGCTCGACCAGGGCCGCAACGCCTACACCGCCACCGGCCGCGAACTCATGAACGACCCCAAGGTCATCGAGCTCTACCTCGGCACCCTCGCCCGCACCTGACAGCACCCCTCCGCGCACGCCACGGGCCCCGGCCGTTTTCCACGCCGGGGCCCTTCCGCGGTCAAGACTGATATGCGCCTCGTGGACACCCGCCCATTGAACGCGTGCGAGGAATGTTGGAAACCCTCGTCGGTGAACGAGCCGAAGAAATCCCTCACCATCTCCGCCACGCCTATCAGCATTGACGGACACGCAGGGCACGCGCGGGAGGGCCCGGCCGTAGGGGGGAGTACGGCCGGGCCCTCTCGCCTGAGGAGAGGTCCTGGGTCAGCCGGAGACCTTGCCCGCGAGGTGGTTCACGACCTTGGCCTTGTTGTCCTGGCCGTACTCGTAGACGCCGATGGTGGCCTCGGAGGGGTCACCCTTGTCGTCGAACTCGACGGGGCCGGACACGCCGTCGAAGTCGATGTCCTTGCCGGCCTTGAGCAGTTCGGCGCACTGCTTGAAGTCGGTGCACTTCTCACCGCCCTTGCTGACCTCGGCGAGCTTGCTCGCGATGCCGGCGCCGGAGTCGTCCTTGGCCGCCTCCGCGGCGAGGGCGATCAGGATGGCCGCGTCGTAGGATTCGGGTGCGTAGTTGAAGTCCTTGAGCTTGGAGTCGATCTTGAGGAGCTTCTCCTTGAACTCGTCCTTGGTGGCGGCGCCGGGCTGAGTGCCCTTGACACCGACCAGGGTGCCCTTCGGGAAGTCCTTGGAGTAGTCGGCGAGGTTGCCGTCCACAAAGTAGATCTTGACCTTGTCGGGGCCGACGCCCTGCTTCCGGAGCTCAGGAATGATCTTCTTGGTCTCTTCGAAGCCGATGAGGGAGATGGCCTTGGGCTTGGCCGCCTTGATCTTGCTGACCTCGCTGGCGAAGTCGGGGGCGCTCGGGTCGTAGGCCACCTCGGCGACGACCTCGCCGCCGCCGCCCTCGACGGACTTCTTGACCTCGGCTGCCAGGCCGGTGCCGTACGAGTCCTGGCGGTTGAGGATGGCGACGGACTCGCTGCCGTCCTGGATGATCAGGTCTCCGTGCACGCGGCCCTGCAGCACGTCCGACGGAGCGGTACGGAAGTACAGCCCGTTGTCGTTGTACGTGGTGAACTCCGGCGAGGTGTTGGCCGGGGAGAACTGGACCACACCGGCACCGACGATCTTGTCGATGACGTTCTTGGAGACGCCTGAGGCGGCGGCGCCGATGATGGCGTCGGCCTTCTGCTGGATCAGGGTGTCCACGGACTGGGAGGCGATGTCCGTCTTGGTGTCACCGGAGTCGCTATGGATCTTGGTCACGGGCTTGCCGAGGACGCCACCCGCAGCGTTGATCTCCTCGATGGCCACGTCCACTCCGGCGAACTCGGGCGGGCCGAGGTAGGCGAGGTCGCCTGTGCGGGGAAGGAGCGTGCCGATGGTCAGGGTGCCGTCGCCCTTGGCAGCGGTCGCCGGCTGGGTGGCCGGCTGCGACGCTGTGGGTGTGGCGGCCGTATCCTCGTTGGTTCCACTGCAGGCCGTCAGGGCGAGGCTCGCAGCCGCCGCTGCGGCCAGCGCCCGCCCAAGGGGGGCTATGCGGATCATGAAGCGTCTCCTTCATCCAGGCCGGTACACCGTCGGCACGGCCGACCGCGTCCCGATCGAATGGTCGAAACGTATAAAACGAGGACCCAAGCATCTAGATATGCGTCAGAACTGAGGACACTTGGATGCGGAGTCGTAATCAGTCCTCTACTTCCGGGCGTTTCGGACGGTCGAACAATCTCCGGCAGACATCCCGATGGGGAGCACAGCTGGTACTGCTGTTACTCTCCATATGAAAATCACCTCAAAAGCCACTTTCATACCCAGAAGCCACGCGAATAATGCCCAGAAATCTGGTCTTTCATGGGCGTGCGACTCCACGGGCCGCGAGGTGCCGCCATGCGGGAGGCTTCCGCATGACGCGGCCCGGCCGCCCACGCGGCCGGGCCGAGAACACTCAGCCGCCCTGGCCCTCCTAAGGCCGGCCCTCCTTGGCGGGGCCGTTCTGCTCAGAGCCGTCCTTGGCGGGGCCGTTCGCGCCGGACGGTTCCGAACCGGTCGGGCCCGGGGGCCGCGTGCCGCCGGAGGCCCCGGCCTCCCCCACGACGATCTGGGCCACCTGCCGCATGCTCATGCGGCGATCCATCGACGCCTTCTGAATCCAACGGAACGCCTGCGGCTCACTCCAGCCGTGCTGCGCCATGAGCAGCCCCTTGGCCCGCTCGACCAGCTTCCTGGTCTCCAGGCGCTCCGAGAGGGTCGTGACCTCCTTCTCCAGCGCCGCGATCTCCTCATGCCGGCTGACCGCCATCTCGATCGCCGGGACGAGGTCGGACTTGGTGAAGGGTTTCACCAGGTAGGCCATCGCACCGGCGTCTCTGGCGCGTTCGACGAGATCGCGCTGCGAGAACGCGGTCAAGATCAAACATGGGGCGATCCGTTCGGACACGATGCGCTCGGCAGCCGAGATCCCGTCGAGCACGGGCATCTTCACATCGAGGATCACCAGGTCGGGGAGCAACTCGAAAGCGAGTCTGACGGCGCTCTCGCCGTCACCCGCCTCCCCGACGACGACATAGCCGTCCTCCTCAAGCATCTCCTTGAGGTCGAGGCGGATGAGAGCCTCGTCTTCCGCGATCACCACTCGCCGCTGCGTACTCACGAGCAAGAGGGTACCGATGTCCGCTACATTGGGACCATGCTGGTGCGGGGGGCCGGTCGGCTTCCACCTCCGGCACCCCCGCGTGCGATCTTTTCCTCACACGCAACACTGGCCCCGGTACCCCAATTGGCATGAGGGAGCGGATTCAAAACCCGTACAGTGTGGGTTCGAGTCCCACCCGGGGCACCAGCACACAAGGTTCGAGCCTTGACCGGTAGGTCTCGGTTCGGGCCTTGTTCGCATTTTCGGCCCAGATCTCAGCCCAGATCAGGGCAGCCTCACCCGGGGCCTCACGGATACGTTGCCGTGCCGCGTTCCCTTCGCCTGCACGACCCGCACCCGGGCAGGCCCGGGTGCGGGCCCGGGAAGGGCCGGCGGGGCGATCACAGGCCGCCCGCCACGTTGAGGACGGTGCCGGTCACGTAGGAGGCCTCGGGAGAGAGCAGCCAGGCGACGGCGGCGGCGATCTCGGCCGGGTCCGCCGGGCGGCGTAGAGGGATCGCGGCCGACAGGCGGTGGGCTCGGCCCGGTTCGCCGGCGCGGGCGTGGATAGTGGTGTCGGTGAACCCCGGCGAGACCGCGTTGACGTAGATGCCCGCCGAGGCGAACTCCTTGGCGAGGCCCACACTGAGGGTTTCGACGGCCGCCTTGGTCGCCGCGTAGGCGACGTACTCGTGGGGCGACCCGGTGCGGGCCGCGCCCGACGAGATGTTCACGATGGCGCGGGGCGTCACGGCCGCGCCGTGCGCCCAGCGCCGGGCGGCTTCGCGGCACAGGCGGATCGGCGCCGTCAGATTGACCTCCACGACGCGTCGCAGGTCGCCGTCGCTCAACTCCGTGAACGGCCCGAGGGGTCCGGTGACGCCGGCGTTGTTCACCAGGGCCGTCACCCGGCCGCGCGCCTCGGCGAGGTCGAACAGGCGCTGCGGCGCGTCGGCATCGGTGACGTCGAGACGCTCCGCCCACAGGTGGTGGCCCTCGGCGCGGCCGTCGCGCTCGACCTGCGCCGCCTCGGCGTCGGACGCGGAATGGGTGAACAGGACGGCGTAGCCGTCGCGGCACAGCCGTTCGACGATGCTGCGTCCGATGCCCCGGCTGCCGCCTGTGACGATCGCCACCGGGCGGCCGGGCGGCGGGGGTGCTGTACTCATGATTCGCCTCCCTTGGAATGCGGACAGGGTAGTGGCCGCGGCCCCCGGGAACGTACGGCGACCGCCCGGGGGGCGCGCCTCGCCGCACGGCCCGCCTGTCGCCGTCGTCTCGGCCAGAGGTCTCCTTAGCGCTGGTCGACGGCGGGAAAAGCGTTGGTCGCGTCGACTTAGGTCTGGCTAACGTGAGGGCCCATGTTCATCGTGCGCGACGTACCAGAATCAGACTTCGACCAGGTCTACGAGCTCAACGACATCGCCTTCCATGAGCGCACCAAGGAGGACGACCGTGACTCGACCGACTGGTTGTTCCGTCGCGCTCACCGCATCGGGGCCTACGAGGACGGCAGGCTCATCGGCTTTCTGGCCGCGCTGCCGATGCACATCTCCATACCAGGTGGGGCGACCCTGCCGTGCCTGGGCGTGACCTACGTCTGCGTCCTGCCCACGCACACCCGGCGCGGGGTGTTGACGGCGATACTCGACCGCATGTGGGCCGACCGCGCCGAGCCGCTGGCGGCGCTCTACGTGTCGAAGGCCAGGATCTACGGGCGGCACGGCTTCGCCGCGGCGACCCACGCGCTCCACGTCGACCTGGACGGCGACAGGCCGCTTGAGCTCCGCGTCGAGCCGGCCGAGGTGCCGCTGCGGCTGGTGCCGCCGGACGGGGCGCACAAGGTGCTGGCGCCGCTCTACGAGCGCGCGATGGCCCGCAGGGCGGGGCAGTTCGCCCGCGACACCGAATGGTGGGAGAGAGCCGTCCTGCCCGACGAGGATCCCAACGACGACGGCCTCGGGGCGCCGCGTGTCGTGGTGGCGGGCGACTCCGGCTACGCGGTCTACCGCACGAAGGGCGAGGATACCGCGTCGGACGCCCCGGCCCTGGTCTACGTCGTCGAACTGGAGGCCGACTCGGCGCAGGTCGAGGCGGCGCTGTGGCGCTACCTGGCGTCCATCGGCCTCACGTGGCGCGTCGGGAGCCTCGCCAGGCCCGTCGACGACCTGCTGCCGCTGCTCGTCGCCGACGGCGACGTCGTGACGGTCAAGAAGCGCTGGCCCGCCCTGTGGCTGCGCCTGTCCGACGTGCCCGCCGCCCTGTCGGGGCGCGGCTACGCCGCGCCGGTCGACCTCGTGCTCGACATCGCCGACGAGCGGCTGCCCGCCAACCACGGCCGCTTCCGCCTCACCGTCGCCGCCGGCGGCCACGCAGGCTGCGGCCGTACGGACGACCGCGCCGACCTGTCGCTCCACGTGCGCGACCTCGCCGCCGCGTACCTCGGCGACACCCCCGTGTCCACCCTGGTCCGAGCCGGCCTCGTCACCGAGCACACCCCCGGCGCCGCCCGCCGCCTCGACGCCGCCCTCCACACCCCCCTCGCCCCCTTCACCGCCGACGAGTTCTGACCCCGAAAACGGCCACCGCCCACGGGGGCGGTGGCCTGCGGCGGGGCGGTCTAGTTGGGGTGGGAGACGGTGAGGCCGGCCTCTGTGGCCACGTCGATGAGACGTTTGTCGTAGGTAACCACGGCGATCAGTTCGCTGCGCAGTTCCTCAGCGGTCGCCAAGTGCATGGCGTCGAGTGTCCGCAAATGGGGGTGGGGATAGGCCGCTGCTCGATCGAGGATCTCCTCTGTGATGTCGTAGACGTCGACAGCCGCGAACAATCGATTGACGGCAGCCCGCGTGAGGGCATCGACGTGCGGCAGATGCCGGTGCAACGTCCTCAGCACCTCGACCCGGGAGAGCGCACTGGTGACCAGTCCGGCCTCCGATCGCTCCGCCAGCCACAGGCGCAACGCTCGCGTCTCAGGCTCGACTCGTAGCAGCTTGATCAACGCACACGAGTCAAGGTAAATCACCAACGCTCCTCGTCGTCGCGCGACGCGATCAACTCGTCGGCGAGACTAACCTCGGCCGGAATGCCCTCGATCTCTATGGGATCGGGCAGACGACCGGGAGTCGCCGCAGGGGTGAGTCTTCCCGATGCGATGAGTTCCGCCCGCAAACCCGCGGGTTGGGCGTGAGGAACAAGCGTGAGAACCGGAGTGCCCCGATCGGTGACTTCGATAGTCTCCCCGGCCCGAACCCTGGCGATGACGCGGGAGGTGTGATGAGTGAGTTCTCGGATCCCGATGACAGCCATATTGGAAAGTTACCACAATAGGTGTCCATATGAGCGCGGCCACCGCCCACGGGGGCGGTGGCCTGCGGCGGGGCGGTCTAGTTGGGGTGGGAGACGGCGGAGCCGATGGTGTGGATGCGCAGGGCGTTGGTGGAGCCGGGGCTGCCGGGGGGCGAGCCGGCGACGATGACGACCTTGTCGCCCTTCTCGCAGCGGCCGATGGCGAGCAGGGCGGACTCGACCTGGCGGACCATGTCATCGGTGTGGTGGACGAACGGCACCTTGAAGGTCTCAACGCCCCACGTGAGGGAGAGCTGGCCGCGGACGTGGGGGGCGGAGGTGAAGGCGAGCAGCGGGATCGACGAGCGGTAGCGCGCGAGGCGGCGGGCGGTCTCACCGGACATGGTGAAGGCGACGAGGGCCTTGGCTCCGACGATGGCGCCGACCTCGGCGGCGGCCCTGGCGATGGCGCCGCCGGTGGTCTCCGGCATGCGTTCGAGGGTGTGGGTGGCGGTGAGGGAGGCGCGTTCGGCGGCGCAGGCGATGCGGTCCATGGTGGCGACGGACTCGATCGGGTAGTTCCCGACCGAGGTCTCGCCGGAGAGCATCACGGCGTCGGCGCCGTCCATGACGGCGTTGGCGACGTCGGAGGCCTCGGCGCGGGTGGGCCGCGGCGCGCTCATCATCGAGTCGAGCATCTGCGTGGCGACGATGACCGGGCGGGCCTTCTCCCGGCACAGCTCGATGGCGCGCTTCTGCACGATCGGCACCTCTTCGAGCGGCAGCTCGACGCCGAGGTCGCCGCGGGCCACCATGATGCCGTCGAACGCCTCGACGATCTCGGGGAGGCGCTCGACCGCCTGCGGCTTCTCGATCTTGGCGAGCAGCGGGAGGCGCACGGCCTCCTGCTCCATGATGTTGCGCACCACGTCGGCGTCGGACGGCCGCCGCACGAACGACAGCGCGATCATGTCGAATCCGGTGCGCAGCGCCCAGCGCAGGTCGGCCTCGTCCTTGTCGGTGAGGGCGGGGGCGGTGACGTTGACACCGGGCAGGTTGAGCCCCTTGTTGTCGGAGATCATGCCGCCGATCACGACGCGGGTGGTGACGCGCGGGCCGTCGATGCGGGTCACTTCAAGCACGACGCGGCCGTCGTCGACAAGGATCGTGTCGCCGGGGCGCACATCCTTGGCGAGGCCCTTGTATGTCGTGGACACCTGTTCGCGGTCGCCCGGGACCTCTTCGGTGGTGACGCTGAACACGTCTCCGAAGGCGAGCCTGACCGGCCCCTCCGCGAACTTGCCGACCCGGATCTTGGGCCCTTGCAGGTCGGCGAGCACGCCTACACCGCGGCCGAGTTCGGCCGCCGCCTCCCTCACACGCTCGTATACCTCAAGGTGCAGCTCGTGGCTGCCATGGCTGAGGTTGAAGCGGGCCACGTCCATGCCGGCCGAGATGAGCTCCCGGATGCGCTCGGGGGATGAGGTGGCTGGGCCAAGGGTACAGACGATCTTCGCACGACGAGTCACGGTCCCACCTTAATTGGTACAGACCACTTGGTCGGGGTGATGACCAGAGTTGGTCATGAAATCTCGGTGAAGTCCGCCTTAAGAGGGACCGGCTTACCTTTGACCAGAACCCGACCCAACGGGACGGACACCGGCCGGACGTGTCCCCTTACGTCCTGCTGCGGCGGACCTTGCTTTGCGAAGTCGCGCCCGGCGGCGCACCGCGAACCCCCACCATGAGGCCGCGACCAGGGCCGCGACGGCCAGCTGCGCCAGGGACTCGTACTGCTCAGGATAGAGGACGCCCCGGATGTAATGGTCGATGAACCCGCTGGGCGGCAGCGGCGCCTCCCCCGCGCCGCGCCTCCCCCAGTTCTCCACGAGCGTGAGCGGGCACTCCATCCCGATCGCGAGCGAGAGAAGTCCCCACGAGACGACGGCGCCATGGGCCCAGATGGTCCTCGGCCACCGCCAGGCGAGGAAGCCGCCGAGGGCGAGGTAGCCCAGGAACAGGAAGTGGGCCACCATCGCCGACTCGGCCACGAGGCGGTATCCCATGGTTCGACGATAAACCCCGCCGGGAGCGATGTCAGGGGTCGATGACCGCGGCCCGCTGCGCGTTCACGATGCCCCTGCCGTAGAAGCCGTTCTTGCTCTTGCCGCCCTCGCAGACCTGCGCCACCTTCTCACCCGCCGACGAGTAAACGTGGCGGCGCGGCGAGGGGCAGGGGCGCGGCGTCGAGCTGGCGTTGAGCAGGCGCTCGGTCTTCGCCGGGTCCAAGGTGACGCCGTCACCGCTCGCCTCGCCGAAGCGGTCGATCAGGATGGCGGCGACCCCGGTGGCGTGGGGGGCCGCCATGGACGTGCCCTGGAGGTACTGGTAGTAGGAGCAGGTGCCGCCGGTGCAGTCCCGCACGACGCTGCCGTCCTTGGGCTTGCCCTTGGCGTCGATCAGCTTGCGCGCCCTGAGCACGTGCTCGGGGGCCGCGGCGAGGATCATGCCGCGCTCGCCCCTCAAGCGCCCCTTGACGTCGGCGTCGCCGCCGGGGGCCGCCAGGTCGGTCTGTTCGGTCCCGTAGTCGGAGTACTGCGCCTTCTCCTTGGTGGCCCCGACGGCGGCGACCGAGATGACGCCCTTGGACTCGACCGGCACGTTGAGGCAGGAGTTGTCGATCTTCCGGGCCCGCTCGGTGTTGAGCGGATAGTCCGGGCTCGTGAGGTCCGTCTTGGGCTTGCCGAGGTCGGTCGCGCCGTTGCCGAGCGCCGCGATCAAGGTCACGCCCTTGGAGCGGGCGTAGTCCAAGGCCCGCTGCATACCGGTCACGATCGCCCGCTGCTCAAGCTGCTCGGCCTTGGAGTCGGCCGGGTTCGCGGTGCAGTTGAACAGCCACGGGTCGACGTAGTAGCTCATGTTGACCACGTCGATGCCGTTGTCGGCCGCGTAGGCGAGGGCGTCGAGGCTGGGCTTGAGGAAGAACAGTCCGGAGTCCTGCCCGGCGCGCAGGTTGACGAGCTGCGCTCCCGGCGCGACCCCGGCGACGCCGATGCCGTTGCGCGGTGAGGCGATGGTGCTGGCGACGTGCGTGCCGTGCCCGTCGTCGTCCACATCGGCGGGGTCCTTGCAGCCCTTGTACTCGCACGGCCCGTCGAGGACCTCCCCGTTCGGGTCCTTCGGCCGGTCGGTGACGAAGTTGCGGCTCAGTTCGCGGTTGAAGTTGGGGGCGATGTCGGGGTGCTTGCCGTCGATCCCGGTGTCGATCACGCCGACGAGGACCTTGCCGCTGCCGGGCGCGGCGGCATACGACCCCTTCGGGGTCGCGCCGATCATCTTCATGTCCCATTGCCTGCCCGCCAGCGGCTCGTCGCCCGCCCGCGCCGCCTTCGCGGGTGCCGCCTCCCGGGGTACGGCGGGAGCCGCCCCGGCCCGTACGGCACCGGCACGCGCGGCCGTCGCGTACCCGATGGCGCGGTCGCCGGACACGCCCACCACGGCGGGTTCGCGGCCGAGCCTCTCGGCGAAGGCCGCCTGGCCCCCGGAGCTTCGCGCGATGACGTAGCCGAGCCTCGCGTCCGCGGACACCACCGCGGCCCCCTGCGCCTCGATGGCCCTGGTGGCAGCGTCGCGCCCGTTCGGCGTGTGGAAGACCAGGTAGTCCTTGGCCGCTCCGGCTCCGGCTCCCGCTGCCGCCGGCCCGCCGGGGGTTTGGGCCGTGACGGTGACAACGCCCGCCGTCAGCGCCCCCGCGACCACCACCGCCACGGCAGTGCCCAGCGCTGCCCTCGTCCCACGCCGCATCGAACCTCCAGATGACCTTGGAGTCAGCATCCTTCAGTCATGCAACGTCAAACACAAGTCATTCCATCTTTAGTGTGATTTTTCCGATCACATAGTGACGTATCCCGAGCTCGCCAGCGGCTCCCCCAGAAACCCGCCCAGCACGGCGAATCCACACGTCAACCCGCATGCGTATCAGGCCACTAAATCCCAACAAGATCTACCAAAACCCGGGAAGCCCCTCCCGCGCCCCGCCCGACGCCCGACCTCCCCGCCGCGGCCCCACGCGGACACGCCTGTACGGCGGAGCCGCCGGATGGGCGGCTCCGCCGTACAGGGTGGGTGGTTCAGGCCGTCAGACCAGGGGCCTGGCCGTGGGCGGGATGGCCACCGGCAGGGCGGTGGCGCCGGTGAGGTAGCGGTCGATCGCGGCGGCGGCGGACCGGCCCTCGGCGATCGCCCAGACGATGAGCGACTGCCCTCGGCCGATGTCACCGGCGACGAAGACGCCGTCGACGGAGGACATATACGACTTGTCCCGGACGACGTTGCCCCGGGCGTCGAAGAACGCCTCCGCGTCGGGGGCAAAGGCCGCCAGCGAGGTGAGCAGCCCTGGCTTTTCCGGGCCGACGAAGCCCAACGACAGCGTCACCAGGTCGGCCGGGATCTCCCGCTCGGTGCCGGGGATCGGCCTGAACCCCGCCTTGGGGCCCTCCACCTCGACCAGCTTCAGCGCACGCACGCTACCGTCGGCGTCGCCGACGAACTCGACGGTGGACACCGCGTAGACGCGGTCTCCGCCACCGTCGGTGAGCTCCTCGTGGGCGCTCTCCATCTTGAACAGGATGGGGAACGTCGGCCACGGCTGGGCGCCCGGTCTGGTGGCCGGCGGCTGCGGCATGATCTCCAGCTGGGTGACCGAGGCCGCGCCCTGCCGGATGGCGGTGCCGATGCAGTCGGCGCCGGTGTCGCCGCCGCCGATGACGACGACGTGCTTGCCCGCCGCGTCGATCGGCGAGACGGCGTAGTCGCCCTCCTGCACCTTGTTGGCGGCCGGAAGGTATTCCATCGCCTGGTGGACGCCCTTGAGCTCCCGCCCCGGGACGTTGAGCTCGCGCCAGGCCGTCGCTCCCCCGGCCAGGACGACCGCGTCGTAGTCGGCCCGCAGGCGCTCGGCCGTGATGTCGACGCCGACCTCGACACCGGCGCGGAACTCGGTGCCCTCGGCCCGCATCTGGTCGAGACGCCGCTCGATGTGGCGCTTCTCCATCTTGAACTCGGGGATGCCGTAGCGCAGCAGCCCGCCGATGCGGTCGGCCCGCTCGAAGACGACCACGTCGTGCCCGGCCCGGGTGAGCTGCTGGGCCGCGGCGAGACCCGCCGGCCCCGAGCCCACGACCGCGACCTTCTTGCCGGTCTTCACCCGAGCGGGCTGAGGCACGACCCAGCCCTCGTCGAAGGCCCGGTCGATGATCTCGACCTCGACCCGCTTGATCGCGACCGGGTCGGCGTTGATGCCGAGCACGCAGGCCGCCTCGCACGGCGCGGGGCACAGCCGGCCGGTGAACTCGGGGAAGTTGTTGGTCGCGTGGAGACGTTCGATCGCCGCGCGCCAGTCCTCCTTGTAGACGAGGTCGTTCCACTCGGGGATGAGGTTGCCGAGCGGGCAGCCGTTGTGGCAGAACGGGATGCCGCAGTCCATGCAGCGGGACGCCTGCTTGGTCAGCGACTGCTCGGGAAAGTCGGTGTAGACCTCACGCCAGTCGCGGATGCGCACGTCGACGGGACGGCGGGCCGGCAGCTCGCGCTCGTGAGTCAGGAAACCCTTCGGGTCGGCCATCGTGTGAAACCCCCTATCCCTGTGCGGCGGCCATGACGGCCTCGTCGATGTCGCGGCCCTCGGCCTCGGCGGCGGCCCGCGCGGCCAGCACCCGCTTGAAGTCCCTGGGCATGATCTTTGCGAAGCGCGTAAGCGCGGCGTCCCAGTCGGCCAGCAGCGCCGACGCGACGGCCGAGCCGGTCTCGGTGAAGTGGGCCTCCACGACCTCCCGCAGGAAGTCCGCGTCCTCCCCGGTCGGCTCCTCCAGCTCGACCATCTCCCGGTTGACCCGCTCGGGCACCAGGTCGAGCACGTAGGCGACCCCACCCGACATGCCCGCGGCGAAGTTGCGGCCCGTCGGTCCCAGGACGACGGCCCTGCCACCGGTCATGTACTCGCAGCCGTGGTCGCCGACGCCTTCGACGACGGCGGTCGCGCCGGAGTTGCGCACGCAGAAGCGCTCTCCGACGATGCCCCGGAGGAACACCTCGCCGGAGGTCGCGCCGTACAGGCCGACGTTGCCGGCGATCACCTGAGTCTCGGCGGCGAAGGCCGCGTCGGCGGGCGGGCGGACGGTGATCCGCCCGCCGGACAGGCCCTTGCCGAGGTAGTCGTTGGCGTCGCCGGTCAGGCGCAGCGTGACGCCCTTCGGCACGAAGGCGCCGAAGGAGTTGCCGGCCGAGCCGGTGAAGGCCACGTCGATGGTGTTGGCGGGCAGGCCGGCTCCGCCGTACCGCTTGGTCACCTCGTGGCCGAGCATGGTGCCGACCGTGCGGTTGACGTTGCGGATGGGCAGCTCCAGCTTGACCGGGGAGCCGTACTCCAGCGCGCCTTCGGCGAGCTGGATCAGCGTGTTGTCGAGAGCGTGGGCCAGGCCGTGGTCCTGGGTGACGACCTGGTGCAGCGGGGTGCCCGCCGGCAGCTCCGGCATGTGCAGGATCGGCGACAGGTCGAGCCCGGCGGCCTTCCAGTGGCCTTCGGCCCGCTCGGTGTCGAGCAGTTCGGCGTGGCCGACGGCCTCGTCGAGGCTGCGGAAGCCGAGCGCCGCGAGGTACTCGCGCACCTCCTCGGCGATGAACTCGAAGAAGTTGACCACGAATTCGGGCTTGCCGGAGAACCGCTTGCGCAGCTCGGGGTTCTGCGTCGCCACGCCCACCGGGCAGGTGTCGAGGTGGCAGACGCGCATGAGCACGCAGCCGGACACGACCAGGGGCGCGGTGGCGAAGCCGTACTCCTCGGCGCCGAGGAGCGCGGCGATGACCACGTCGCGGCCGGTCTTGAGCTGGCCGTCGACCTGCACGACGATGCGGTCGCGCAGGCCGTTGAGCAGCAGCGTCTGCTGGGTTTCGGCCAGGCCGAGCTCCCAGGGCGCTCCCGCGTGCTTGACCGAGGTCAGCGGCGAGGCCCCGGTGCCGCCGTCGTGGCCGGAGATCAGCACCACGTCGGCGTGCGCCTTGGACACGCCCGCGGCGACGGTGCCCACGCCCACTTCGGCGACCAGCTTGACGTGCACCCGGGCGGCCGGGTTCGCGTTCTTGAGGTCGTGGATGAGCTGGGCCAGGTCCTCGATGGAGTAGATGTCGTGGTGCGGCGGCGGCGAGATGAGGCCGACGCCGGGCGTGGAGTGCCGGGTCTTGGCGATCCACGGGTAGACCTTGTTGCCGGGGAGCTGCCCGCCTTCGCCGGGCTTGGCCCCCTGGGCCATCTTGATCTGCACGTCGTCTGCGTTGACCAGGTATTCGCTGGTCACGCCGAACCGGCCGCTCGCCACCTGCTTGATGGCGCTGCGGCGCACCGGGTCGTACAGCCGGTCGGGGTCCTCGCCGCCCTCGCCCGTGTTGGACTTGGCGCCGAGCCGGTTCATCGCGATCGCGAGGGTCTCGTGGGCCTCCCTCGAAATGGAGCCGTAGGACATGGCTCCGGTGGAGAACCGCTTCACGATCTCCGAGACCGGCTCCACCTCCTCGATCGGGACCGGCGGGCGGGCGCCCTCCCGGAACTTGAACAGGCCGCGCAGCGTCATCAGCTTCTCGGCCTGGGAGTCCACCAGGGTGGTGTACTCCTTGAAGATCTCGTAGCGGCCGGTCCGGGTCGAGTGCTGGAGGCGGAACACCGTCTCGGGGTTGAACAGGTGCGGCTCGCCCTCGCGCCGCCACTGGTACTCCCCGCCCACTTCCAGGCGGCGGTGGGCGTTCTCGGCCCTGGGATAGGCGCGGCGGTGCCGTTCGGCGGTCTCGCGGGAGAGCACGTCGAAGCCGACGCCGCCCAGGCGCGAGGTGGTGCCGGTGAAGCAGGCGTCCACGACCTCCTGGCCGAGGCCGAGGGCCTCGAAGATCTGCGCGCCGGTGTAGGACGCGACGGTCGACACGCCGATCTTGGACATGACCTTGAGCACGCCCTTGCCGTACGCCTTGATGAGGTTGCGTACGGCCTTGCGCGGGTCGAGGCTCAGCTCGCCGGTGGCGATCATGTCCTCGACCGTCTCGATCGCGAGGTAGGGGTTGACGGCCGAGGCCCCGTAGCCGATGAGCAGCGCCATGTGGTGGCACTCGCGCGCCTCGCCGGTCTCGACGACCAGGCCCACGCGCGTGCGGGACTTCTCGCGGATGAGGTGGTGGTGCACCGCGCCGGTCAGCATGAGCGACGGGATCGGCGCGCTCTCGGCCGAGGAGCCGCGGTCCGACAGCACGATGGTGCGGGCGCCACCCTTGATGGCCTCGCTCACTTCCGTGCAGATCGCCTCAAGGCGGGCGGTCAGGGCCTCGCCACCGCCGGCGATGTCGTACAGGCCCGAGACGACGTACGGCTGGAAGCCCGGCAGCGCGCCCTCGTCGTTGATGTGGATGATCTTCGCGAGCTCGTCGTTGTCGATCACCGGGTAGGGCAGGACCAGCCTGCGGCAGGACGCGGCCCCCGGGTCGAGCAGGTTGCGCTCGGGCCCGATCGTGGACTGGAGCGAGGTGACGAGCTCCTCGCGGATCGCGTCCAGCGGCGGGTTCGTGACCTGCGCGAAGAGCTGGCTGAAGTAGTCGAACAGCAGGCGCGGGCGCTCACTCAGCACCGCCACGGGCGTGTCGGTGCCCATCGAACCGATCGGCTCATAGCCGGTCTTGGCCATCGGCGCCAGGATGACCCGCAGCTCCTCCTCGGTGTAGCCGAAGGTCTGCTGCCGCCTGACCAGCGCCTCGTGCGTCGGGATCTCGCGCGAGCGGGAGGGCAGCTCCTCGAAGCGCACCAGGCCCGCGTGCAGCCATCCCGCGTACGGCTGCGCCGCCGCGAGCTCGGCCTTGATCTCGCCATCCTCGATGATCTTGCCCTGGGCGGTGTCCACCAGGAACATCCGGCCCGGCTGGAGGCGGCCCTTGCGGACGACCTTGTGCTGCGGGATGTCCAGCACACCGGCCTCGGACGCCAGCACCACCAGGCCGTCGTCGGTGACGTAGAAGCGGCCCGGACGCAGGCCGTTGCGGTCGAGCAGCGCCCCGACCAGCGTTCCGTCGGAGAAAGTGATCGAGGCGGGGCCGTCCCACGCCTCCATCAGCGTCGAGTGGAACTCGTAGAAGGCCCGGCGGGCGGGGTCCATCTCGGTGTGGTTCTCCCACGCCTCCGGGACCATCATCAGCACCGCGTGCGGCAGGCTGCGCCCGCCGAGGTGCAGCAGCTCCAGCGTCTCGTCCAGCGACGCGGTGTCGGAGCCGTCGGGGTCGCAGATCGGGAAAAGCCTCCGCAGATCACCCGGGATCAGGTCGGAAGCCAGCATCGCCTCGCGGGCCCGCATCCAGTTGCGGTTGCCCTTGACGGTGTTGATCTCGCCGTTGTGCGCGACATAGCGGTACGGGTGCGCGAGCGGCCAGCTCGGGAAGGTGTTGGTCGAGAAACGCGAGTGCACCAGGGAGATGGCAGTGGCGTAACGCTCGTCGGAAAGGTCCGGGAAGAACGGCTCCAGCTGCGGAGTCGTCAGCATGCCCTTGTAGACCACGGTCCGCGACGACAGCGAAGGGAAGTAGACGTCCACCTCGTGCTCGGCGCGCTTGCGCAGGCAGAAGGCCGGCCGGTCGAGCGCGAGGCCGGTCTCGCCGTTCGGCGACGACACGAAGATCTGCGCGAAGAACGGCATGACCGCGCGGGCGCTGGGTCCGGCGTAGGCGGGGTCGATCGGCACGTCACGCCACCCGAGGACGGTCAGCCCCTCCTCGGCGGCGATCTCCTCGATCATGCGCACCGCGATCTCGCGGGCCTGCCCGTCGGCGGGCAGGAAAGCGGTCCCCGCGGCATAGGCGCCGGGGCCGGGCAGTGCGAAGTCCACGACCTCGCGGAAGAGGGCATCGGGGATCTGCGTAAGGATTCCGGCTCCGTCGCCAGTGTCCGGCTCGCTACCCTTGGCACCCCGGTGATCGAGATTGGTCAGCGCGGTCAGGGCCTTGCGCACGATGTCATGACTGCGTCGGCCGTGGACATCGGCCACCATGGCCACGCCGCATGCGTCATGTTCATGTGAAGGGTGGTAAAGGCCCTGCGGCTCGGGGATCCCTGAGCGGGCAGCAGGCATTGAATCCCTCCCGTCGTCTTCGTCAGCTTCTGATGGAGGCATGAGGGACGACGTTGGCCCTGCTGCAGGTGTGTAGAGGTTACCTCACCTCGCCGGAATAGTGCCCGCGCGGGCCCTATCACGAACATCGGGGCATCTCAACGCCTCAATTGTGATCGGCGCTCGATGTCCCTTCCCCGAATACAACCTCATCACCCATCGAGATCTTCCCGCATCCGTCCGGCCGCCAGGCCGGCGCCGCGGGGCGCCCCGCCGCCGGTCCCACGGCGAGCACGCGCGCCGCGGGTCACACGCACGACGCCGTGGATTCGCCCGCCGCGCAGTACGTTAAGCGTACGGCGGCGCGCCGTACTTCCTCCCGGGACCCAAAACGCCGGGGGTTTTCCACTTTCAAGGGGATTTCATGACCACGCACCCGACCACGGGCGGCGCTTCGAGCGACCACAACAGCGGTGTGGACGCACTGATCGCGCAGGTCGGTGTCGACGGGCGCCGACTGGTTCAGGCGCTCGCGCTGCTGCGCGAAGGGGGCTGGTGGACCTTGGCCGACCTGGTGCGCGAGACGGCGACGTCACGCCGCACGATCGAGGCTCTGCTGCGCGAGCTGGAACTCGAACGCGACCGCGCCCGTGACCGCTTCCGCCTGCGCGCCCCCGACAGCGTGAAATCGCAGGACATCGATGCCGTGGCGGCCTTCGACCCGGCCGACCCCGTCGGACACCTGCTGCCCCGCCACCACGGCGTCGTGGCCGAACTGGCCGACCTGATCGCGCGAGCCCCCCGGGGCCGCCACGTCCTCGACCACGTCGCGGCCACCGCCGACACGGTCGTACGGCGTGCGCTGCTGCTCGGCGCGCGCTTCCGGCTGGCCGGCACCCGCGTGCTCTGCGTCGGCGACCACGACCTGACCTCACTGGCCGTCGCGTTGATCCACCCCGGCGTCGAGGTGAGCGTCGCCGACATCGACGAGCGCATCCTCGCCTACATCGCCGCCGAGGCCGACCGCCTCGGAGTGGCGGTGCGCACCCGCTGGGCCGACCTGCGGCTGGGCCTGCCCGCATCGCTGCGCGAGCACGCCGACCTGGCCGTCACCGACCCTCCGTACACCCCCGAGGGCGTCGGGCTGTTCGTCGCCCGCGCCCTGTCGGGGCTGCGGGACAGGGAGCAGGGCCGGGTGCTGCTCGCGTACGGCGCCAGCGAGCGCACCCCGGCGCTCGCCCTCAAGGTGCAGACCTCACTGGCCAACCTCAACCTCGCCTACGAGGCGATGTATCCCGACTTCAACCGCTACCACGGCGCGGAGGCCATCGGTTCGGCCGCCGATCTCTACGTCCTGCGGCCCACCACCAAGACCTGGCCCGCCGTCGCCGCCCGCGCCGACAAGTACGGCACCGCCATCTACACCCAGGGCCCCCAGTCCGTCGAGGCCGCCGCCCCCACCCTCCCCGCCGACGCCGGCCCGCTCCTCACCTCGGCCGACCCGCAGCTCCTCGTGGGCGACTGGCCGCGCGCCGCCCTCCCCGGCGTCCCACGCGTCAAACTCCCCACCTGGCTCGCCAAACCCCACGCGACCGACCCCGAACGGGTGGCGATAGCCGTACCCCTCGGGCTTGAAGGCGCGCTTCCCCGGATGCTGCTCGCCACACGGGCCCACCGCGTCGACGCCCTCCTCCACGAGCCGGTGCGCGATCTCGACGCGCTCCAGGCGGTGCTGGCGCCCGTCTACGAGCTGGCCGCCGACGGCCGCCACCTGACGGCGACACGGGTCCCGGCCCCGACCGGCGACGCCGCCCGCCTCGTGAGGCGGGTGCTGGACAGCGCCCACAGCCGCCTGGCCAACACGTGGCGCGAGTCCCTGATCAAGGCGCGGGGCTCGCTCACCAAGAACCAGGCCCGCGGCCTCATCGCCGCGGCGGCCCCCTGGTCGGCGGAGGCCACGGTGCTGGAGCTCCCCCTGCACCGGCTGCGCGAGCTGCCCGGCGCGATCACGGCGACGCTGGCGGCCAACGCCCCGGCCCCCTCCACGGACCCCGCCCCGGCCCCTGCCATGGACGCTGCCATGGACGCTGCCATGGACGCTGCCATGGACGCTGCCATGGACCCCGCCTGAGCGGAGCCGTACGGCGGCCCGAGCTCCCTCAGCCCGCGGAGACGACCCTCTCCCGCACCACCGCGCCGAGCCCGTCGAGAGCCACGAGCTCCCCGGTGAGGTCGACGCGGCCGGTCCCCTCCCCCACGGGACCGATCCAGCTCACGGTGACGTAATGGCCGAGCGCGCGGGCCTGAGCCCAGCTCCGGGAGGCGTCGAACGCCGCCTCCCGGAGGACGAACCCCTGGTCGCGCAGCGCCTTCACCAAGGTGTCCGCCCCCGCGGACGACGCCATGTTGAAGATCAGGAACTGGCCCGCGCTCCTGCCGTCCTCACCGGCGTAGAGCGCCTTGACCACTTGCGAGCATGACTCCAGGGCGTCGCCCACCGCGGACCCCCAGACGACGTCGGCGCAGTCGTCGACAACCGCGGTCTCGCCCCTCACCAGCGCCGTGCGGGCGAGGCCCGCCTCCCCCGCCACGGACAGCCGATCGGTCCCCTGACCGAACACCTCGATCAACGACAGCGGCTCGGCGTCCGCGGCACGCGTCTCGATCGGCTTGTAAAGCCCCGTCGAGGACTCCGCCCGGTAATGCGCCGGGCGGGGGCCGTCACCGCCCCACAGCCACCAGAGCGTCACTCCCCCGATCGCTACAAGTGCCGCGACTGCGGCAAGGACGATGATCGACGTACGGCTGAGCATGGCACCTTACGGTAGCCCCTGCCCACACGCCCCGGCACCGAGCAACCCCACCACACCACCCGGACCAGACATCGTGCCACCCCACCCGACCAGTGCTGATCCACCCGAATCTGCACCACCCGGACACGTGCCACGTGCCAAAGACCGACGGCAAGCGGATCTGTGCCGGTAAGCCGACATCGGTGCCGATCAGTCCGCGTCGGCGCCGGTCAGCCGGCGTCCGTGCCGGTCACGGCCACGACACGACGGTAGACCGGCTTCTCCACCGTTCTCACGGCGAGGGAGAGACCGACGAAGTCGTCCTTCGGCGTGGACTCGGCGCCGTCGGTGCGCGCCAGCCAGAGGAGCCCCACGTAGTGGCCCATGGCGTGGCCGCTGCCCTCGGTCTGGCCGCCGGTGGGGAACACGGCCCTCGTGGAGGGCAGCGCCAGCATCCACCCGGCCCGGTGGTGCACCTTCATCGCGTCGGCGAACGCGTCGGCCGACTGCTGATCCTTCACGTTGAGCAGCGTGTACTGCGCGATGTAGCGCCGGTCGGCGCTCAGGTAGAGGCCGCGCACGGCCTGGGTGCATCCGGCCTCGGCCAACTGCTCCAGTACGGTTCCGCCCCACATGGCCGAGGCGCAGTCGCCGTCCAGCCGCGTGCTGACGAGCCGGAGGTCCTGCTTGCCGTGCTTGATGACCTTGGCGGGGAACACTTCCTTGACGGTGAGGGGGGCGCTGTCGGCGTTGCGGTCGGCGATCGGAGCGAACAGCTTCGGCGACGCCCACCCCTGGTAGCGGTCGGGTCTCGGCTGCCCTACCACGACCTCGGCCGAACTCCGCGTCGGCACGAACCCCGATCCCAGCGCCGCGACCGCCCCTGTGAGGGCCACCGCGGCGGCCAGCACCCCGAGGGTCACCACCACGATGGCGACCAGCTTCTGCCGGCCTGGGGTGAGCCCCCAGTCCGCCAGGAACTGGATGTTGAACTCCGTGGTCTGGGTGCGGCGGCGCTTCGATGACGTGGGAGGCCGCGTGGGCCCGGCCGACGGCGCCGCCGAGCGGCGCTTCCGGGTCGTCACAGCGATCCGATCACATGGCCGAGGCCGAAGGTCAGCACCGCCGCCGCGACCCCGACCATGAGCTGGCGCAGTCCGGAGTAGAGCCAGCCCCGCGCCGTCACCCGCGACACCAGGACACCGGCGCCGAACAACGCCAGGCACGAGACCACCGCGGACCCCCGTAGATCGTGCATCCCCAAAAGGTAGGGCAAAAGCGGAAGCAGCGCCCCGAGGCTGAAGGACAGGAACGAGGAGACGGCGGCCGTCAGCGGGCTCGGCAGATCGCGTTGGCTCACTCCGAGCTCCGCCCTGGAGTGCACTTCAAGGGCCTTCTCCGGGTCTTGCGAGATCTGCCGCGCGACCTCCGCCGCGACCTTCGGGTCGACCCCGCTGCGTTCGATGAGCTGCGTCAACTCGGCGAGTTCGATCTCGGGGTTGTGCTTCAGCTCGCGGCGCTCGACGGCGATCTCCGCCAGGGCGAGCTCCCGCTGGCTGGCGACCGACACGTATTCCCCTCCGGCCATCGAGAACGCGCCGGCAGCCAGGCCGGCCGCCCCCGCCAGGAGGACGATCCTGGTGTTGGACGTGCCGCCCGCCACACCGGCGATCAGCGCGAAGTTCGACACCAGGCCGTCCATCGCGCCGAACACCGCAGGCCGCAGCCACCCCCCCGTCACATCCCGGTGGCGGTGCGTGGGCGCATGCCCATCCGGTCCGATCTGGATCAACGCCCCTCCCCTCCGGTCCGGAAGGCCCCGGACACCCTCATCCGCGAGGGGAGACGCACCTGACCGACCGCCACCATGGTGTCACGGTCGCCGTTCAGCGCCCTTCGGCGGTGTCCTTGACCCCGCCCTTGGCGCTCTCGCCCCCGGCCACCGCATCGGCATCCGATCGCGTGCGGGTGTCGTCGGCGGCTCCGGCCTCGCCGTCTTCCTCGTGCTTGGTGACCGCGTCACCGGACGCCACATCACCGGACGCCACATCACCGGACGCCACATCGCCCGAGGGCGCAGCGGTGGAAGACGTGACGGTGGAGGACGCAGCGGCGGAGGACGTGACGGCCGCAGGCGACTGCCCCTGGCGCTCGGCCGCGTCCGCGAGCTCCGGCTCATCGACCTGCTCGGCCCCGTGACCGTCGACCTCGCCGTCGCCACCCGAACCGGGAAGCTCCACGCCCAGGGCCTCCTCGCCCGTCTTGTTGCGCATGAACCAGAAGTAGGCCAGCGCGCCGACGAACAGCACGATCGACGTCCACTGGTTGAGCCGCAGCCCGAGGATCTCACTCGTCGGGTCGGACCTCATGCCCTCGATCCAGAACCGGCCCAGCGTGTAGCCCGCGACGTAGAGCGAGAACAGACGCCCGTGGCGCAGGCTGAACCGGCCGCCGACCCACAGGAGCACGCCGGCGAGGGCGAGGTTCCAGAGGGACTCATAGAGGAAGGTCGGGTGGTAGACGTCGAAGCCCGGGATCGTGCCCGCCTGACCCGGCCGGATCTCGATGCCCCACGGCAGGTCGGTGGGGCCGCCGAACAGCTCCTGGTTGAAGTAGTTGCCCCAGCGGCCGATCGCCTGGCCGATCGCGAGCCCGGGGGCCACCGTGTCGGCCATGGCCGACAGCGCGATGCCCCTCCGGCGGCACGCGATCCACACACCGACGCCGCCGAGCGCGATCGCGCCCCAGATGCCGAGGCCGCCGTTCCAGATCTTCAGCGCGTCGATCGGCTCATTGCGAGCCTCGGAGCCGAAATAGAGGTGCCAGTCGGTGATCACATGGTAGAGACGGCCGCCGATCAGACCGAACGCCACGGCCCAGACGGCGATGTCGACCACGGTGCCGGGGTCGCCCCCGCGCGCACGCCAACGCCGCATGCTGATCCACACGGCGACGACGACGCCGAGAACGATGCACAACGCGTAGGCCCGCAGGGTGAGTGGTCCGAGACTCCACTCCGAAACCGAGGGGCTGGGAATCGAGGCGAGCAGCATGTCAGGTGAGAGTACAGGCTCGGGGGCCCGATGACCGCATCGCGCGAACACCGGAACCAGTCTGAGACCTCAGAACAGGGCGACAACCCCATCCTGAAGTCGATTTCCCGCTCACGGCTGGTCCCACCTGGACAAACACCTCATCCACTCACGAGTTCACACGAGTTCAATCGATACACCGCTCCCACCGCCCCGCGGGCGCAGCCCCCGTCCAGGCCGGGGAGCCCGGGCCGCCGCCATGCCGCGTCTCACCGGGAGACCCCGCGGGACGAGGGCCTCCCGGCCGCGCCGCGGCGCGGCCGGGACGGACGGGACTACTTGCCGGCGTTGGTCACGAGCTCGCGCAAGGCCGCGGGGTCGAAGGCCACCGGGTTGTCGACCTCCTTGCCGTCCAGCTTGAGCGTGGGGGTGGCGCCGATCTTGACCTTGGCGCCGTAGTCGAGGTGGGCCTGCAGGTGCTTCTGCGAGGTCACGCAGCTCTCGAAGTCGGGAGAGGTCACGCCGACGTCCTTGCCCCACGCCACGATGTCGGGGAGCTTGAAGCCCTCGGTCCCCTCGGAGGGCTGCTCCTTGAAGAGCTTGTCGTGGAGGGCGAGCCACTGGCCGCCGTCCGAGACGCAGCGCAGCGCCGCTCCGGCGCGCACCGAGTTGCCCCTCGTGATGCCGTTGTTGAGCTGCTCGGGGAAGATCGTGATGGGGTGGAAGACCACCTTGACCTTGCCCTCGGCCGCGAGGTTCTTCAGCGTGGACCCCGTGGTGAGCTCAAGCTGCCGGCAGGCCGGACACTGGAAGTCCTCATAGACGTCGACCACGGGCTTGGTGACGCCCGGCTTGGCCATCACGGCCGTGCCGTCGGCCTGCACGGTGACCGGGGCGAGCGACTGGGCGATCGTCTCTGGAGCGCTCCTTGACGCGGCATACCACCATCCGGCGCCGATCGCCGCCAAGGCGACCACTCCCACAGTGGCGATCGTCGCCACGCGTCGTCGCTGCTCCTGCTTGCGCTCGGCCTCTCTTTGCGCCTTGATGCGCTCCCGGGCTGTGTGATCGCGCGCACCCTTGCCCATCAGACCTTCTCCTCATCCTCTTCGTTCTCTTCCTCGACGCCGTCGGCGCGCGAGGGGGTCAGCCCAAGCGCCGAGTCCAGCGCGAACCTGCCCGGGGGGAACCAAGCGATCCAGACACCGAGGATGACGAGCCCGATGTCTCGCAAGATAGTTCCAAGATAGTCGGGCTCTTCCCATGCCTCGAGTGCCCCACCTGTGCCGAAGCATCCGCAATCGATGCGCAGACCCCTGGCCCATGCGGAGGCGATGCCCACGACGAAGGCCAGCATGAGAAGCGCCGAAATGATCCCGGAAATGCGGGTGAGAAGACCGACAACCAGCAGCACCCCGATAACGATCTCCAGGATGGGGAGACCGTAGCCGACGGCCGTCGCGAGCGACTCAGGCAGCAGCTCATACGCCCTCACCGCCTCCACGGACAACGCAGGTGTTTCGATTTTCAGCCAACCGGCCACGATCATCACTCCTGCGAGCCCCAGGCGCGCGGCGACCGTGACCCACGGTATCGCAGATCTCACTCTCAGCGACGGTGGTGACACCGACACCTCCACATGTCCTCATGATGTTGTTCCGCTCGGGACCGTGCCGCGCACCCCGCCGTCTTCCAGTGCGCCCCGCCCAACGGAACAGCCACACTAGCCCGGTAACACCTCACCATGAGTGCGATAAGCCGTGAATAAGCAGGCACGACGCTCGGCTCCGACCTGGAAGATCACCATATATCCGCACCGGTGCGGGTCCTCTGGCGGGCAGGCTTCAGCCGTACGGCACCGCCGACCGACCCCATCCCCTCGCGCACGGCGCCACGCCCGCGCGACCGACACCACCTTGCGCGCCGTCACGCACAGCCACCGGGAAACGCCGAACGCGCGGCCCCGCAGAGAGCCGCGCGTAGAAACGTGAACGAACGCGGGTCAGCGGCCCCGCGCGCCGGCCGCCAGCTCGGCGCCGAGCTCACGCACGCCCGCCAGGCCCGCGGCCTCGTCGGGGGCGTCGAGCAGGCGCCGGATGAAGGCCGAACCGACGATGACGCCGTCGGCATAACCCGCCACCTCGGCCGCCTGCGTGCCCGTGCCGACGCCCAAGCCGACGCAGACGGGCAGCGAGGTGTGCTCACGGGTGCGCTTGACCAGTGTCTCCGCCGCGGAACCGATGGATTCCCGCGCCCCGGTGATGCCCATGAACGACGCCGCGTAGACGAAGCCGGTGCAGCACTCGGCGACGGCCGCGATGCGCTCGTCGGGCGAGCTGGGCGCCACGAGGAAGACCGTGTCGAGCCCGGCCGCCGCGGAGGCCTCACGCCACGGGCCCGCCTCCTCGGGAATGAGGTCGGGCGTGATCGTGCCGACCCCTCCCGCGCTCGCGAGCTCACGGGCGAAGCGGTCCGCGCCGTAGACGTAGATCGGATTCCAGTAGGTCATGACCAGCGTCGCGGCACCGGTGGCGGCGACGCCCTCGACGGTGCGCATCACATCTGCGATGCGCGTGCCGTTGACCAGCGAGCGGTGGACCGCGGCCTGGATCGTGGGGCCGTCCATGAGCGGATCGGAGTAGGGCAGGCCGATCTCGATCACGTCGCAGCCCGCCTCGACCATGGCGGTGGCGGCCGCGACAGCGCCGTCCTTGGTGGGAAACCCGGCCGGGAGATATCCGACCAGGGCGGCGCGGTTCTCCGCGCGGGCCTTGGCGAACACCGTGGCAAGTGTCGTCATCGCAGGTCCTGGAATCAAAGGTTGAAGTATTTCATCGCGGTGCCCATGTCCTTGTCACCGCGACCGGAGAGATTGACGAGGATCGTCGCCTCGGAGCCGAGCTCACGGCCGAGCTTCAGCGCGCCCGCGAGGGCATGAGACGACTCGATCGCCGGGATGATGCCCTCTGCCCTCGACAGGAGGGAGAACGCCTCCATCGCCTCGGTGTCGGTGATGCCGTGGTAGCTCGCCCGGCCGGTGTCCTTCAGCCAGGCGTGCTCCGGGCCCACGCCCGGATAGTCGAGGCCCGCCGAGATGGAGTGCGACTCGATCGTCTGGCCCTCGTCGTCCTGCAGCACGTAGGTGCGGGAGCCGTGCAGCACGCCGACCGACCCCTGGGTCAGGGTCAGCGCGTGCCGACCGCTCTCCAGGCCGTGGCCCCCGGCCTCGTAACCGTGGAGCGCGACGCCCTCGTCGCCGATGAACGCGTGGAAGATGCCGATCGCGTTGGACCCTCCGCCGACGGCGGCGGCCACCGCGTCGGGCAGGCGGCCGGTGAGGTCGAGGATCTGGCGGCGGGCCTCGACCCCGATGATGCGCGCGAAATCGCGCACGATCTCGGGGAACGGGTGCGGGCCCGCGACGGTGCCGAACAGGTAGTACGTGCTGTCGACGCTCGCCACCCAGTCGCGGAACGCCTCGTTGATCGCGTCCTTGAGCGTGCGGCTGCCGGTGGCGACGGGCACGACGCTCGCGCCGAGCAGCTTCATGCGCGCCACGTTGAGCGCTTGGCGGTCGCAGTCGACCTCGCCCATGTAGATCACGCATTCGAGGCCGAGCAGCGCGCAGGCCGTGGCGGTGGCCACGCCGTGCTGCCCCGCCCCGGTCTCGGCGATGACCCTGGTCTTGCCCATGCGCTTGGTGAGCAGGGCCTGCCCCAGCACGTTATTGATCTTGTGCGCGCCGGTGTGGGTGAGGTCCTCACGCTTGAGGATGATGCGGGCGCCGCCCGCGTGCTCCGAGAAGCGCGGCACATCGGTCAGGGTCGTCGGCCGACCGGCGTACGTGCGCAGCAGGTGGTCGAACTCGCGCAGGAACTCCGGGTCGCTCTTGGCCTTCTCATAGGCGACGGCGACCTCGTCCAGCACGGGCACGAGGGCCTCGGGGACGAATCGCCCGCCGAACGCCCCGAAGCGGCCGGAACTGTCGGGGTCGTCGCCAGCGCGGTTGCCCACCAGGTCGGCGGCGCTGAGCAGGGCGCCTTCTTTCTCGGTCACTGCTGCCTCTCGGATCCGTTGTCCGGTCGCGTCGCGGGGTGGGCCCCCGCGGTCACCAGGTCGACGACCGCCGCTCGCGGGTCCCTGCCGGTGACGAGGCTCTCACCGACCAGTACGGCGTCAGCCCCGGCACGAGCATATGCCAGAAGATCATGAGGACCGCGCACGCCGGACTCGGCGATTCTGATCACGCCCTCGGGAATCTTCGGGGCGACCCTCGCGAAGACCTCGCGGTCGACCTTGAGCGTCTTCAGGTCACGCGCGTTCACACCGACGATCCGCGCCCCGGCGTCGAGCGCCCGGTCGAGCTCCTCGGCGGTGTGCACCTCGACCAGCGGCGCGAGGCCGATCGACTCGGCCCGCTCGATCAGCGACACCAGCGCGTTCTGCTCCAGCGCGGCGACGATCAGCAGCACGAGGTCGGCGCCGTAAGCACGGGCCTCCCACAGCTGGTAGGACGTCACGACGAAATCCTTGCGCAGCACCGGGATGTCGACCACGGCGCGCACCGAGGCGAGGTCGGCCAGGCTGCCGCCGAAACGGCGCCGCTCGGTCAGCACGCTGATGACGTGGGCGCCGCCGGACTCGTAGTCCCTGGCCAGAGCCGCGGGATCGGCGATGGCGGCGAGCGCGCCCTTGGACGGGCTTGAGCGCTTCACCTCCGCGATGACCGACACCTTGTCGCCGCCCAGAGCGGCGTAGGCGTCACGGGGCGAGGGAGCCTTCGCCGCACGCTCCTTCAGCTCATCGAGCGTCACGGCTCTCTGCCTGTCGGCGAGGTCCGCTCGCACCCCGTCCAGGATCTCGTCGAGCACGGTCACGCGATCAGGGTCCCTCCGGTCGACGGCTTGAAGTCGGCCTCTCGGCCTCGTTCTGCCGATCGTATCGGCCTCCCCGACGGCGTTCGGCCATCGGGGCGGCCCCTGGCCCCCGCTACGGTGCCAGGAGCTGCCCAAAAGGCATATTTCGCACGATCCAAAAGACCACCCCGGCGGCCAGAAAGCCGTACAACCAGCGGGGACCCGGCGCGACGGGCCGCATCGGCCTCCCCCGCCACGCCTGCGCGAACCACCGCACCCACAGAAAACCCGCGACCGGCACCAGCAACACCACCAGGGCGTTCAGCCCGAGCGCCGCCGCCACATCCCCGTGCCCCAAAGCGTGAACCGCCCGCAACCCCCCGCACCCCGGACACAGCAGGCCCGTCAACGCGAGGAAAGGACACCCCGGGTAGTGGCCCGGCTCGTTCGGATCCACCGCCCGCACATACAGCGCCGCCCCCGACACCACCGCCGCCACCCCAAGCGGCGCCAACACCGACACCAGCCGGCGCCGCCCAGAAACGATCGACGTCACCACCCCAGTATGCGGGGTCGGCCGTGCCCGCCGCGGCGGACCTGCCGATCGATCGCGTGGCTTGGGCGCTTGTCAGCGGCGGTCGTCCTGGTCGTCGGCCGTTCCGGTGGGGTCTTCGCCGCTGTCGATGGCGTCCCACAGGGCGCGCTCGCTGCGCTCGGCGGGGCGGCCGGCGCCCTGGCGGCGTGCGGCCTGCGGCGCCGTGCCGCTGGCTCCGCTCGCGGCCGGACCGGGCGACACGCTGGAACCGGACGGCACGGCGGAACCGGTGGCCTCGCCGCCCGAAGAACCGCTTGACGAACCGACCGACGCCCCGACCGGCGAGCCGCCCTTCGCCGCGCGGGGGCGGCGCGAGTAGCGGTCCGACATGCCCGGCCAGCGAGGCCCGAGGACGGCGGCGGTCAATCCCCCGGCGACGAGGACGAGCCCACCGGCGGCTGCGGCCGTCGGCCAGACGGTCGTCGTGAAGGACCAGTCCGTGGCCGCGGACGCCAGCGGGCTGCGTTCTGTGACGAGGTCCGTCAAATCCCGGGCGCCGGCCCCCGAGAAGCCGATCAGAGCGATGCCCGCGCCGCAGGCGGCGGTGACGAGTGCGACGAGACGCCGCCACACCCCGCCGACGGCGAGAACGGCGAGGATCGAGGCGAGAGCCGCCATGGCGAGCGGCCCCAGCCCCGCGGCGAGCTCGGCGCCGGTGACGACGGCGTGGCTGCGGGCACCTCCCGAGGCGCCCGCGTAGGACACCTCCGCCCAGTCACGGCCGGACGCGGCCCATGCGAGACCGGCCCCTGCGGCGGTGACGAGCACCCAGGTCCACAGGGACCGCTTCGAAGCAGGTGAACTCAAGTGCCCTCCGAGACCACGGTGTCCAGCGCGCCGGCGTCGAAGCAGGTGCGGTCGCCCGTGTGGCAGGCGGCGCCGTGCTGGTCGACCTTGAGAAGGACCGTGTCGCCGTCGCAGTCGAGCGCCACCGACACCACACGCTGGGTGTTGCCGGAAGTCGCCCCTTTGACCCAGTATGCCCGCCGACTGCGCGACCAGTACGTCGCCCTCCCCGTGGTGAGGGTGCGGTGCAGTGCCTCGTCGTCCATCCAGGCGAGCATCAGCACCTCGCCGGTGTCGTGCTGCTGCACGATGGCGGGCACGAGCCCGTCGGCGGCGCGCTTGAGGCGGTCTGCGATCTTCGGGTCCAGGGACATGCCGTCATTCTGCCTTACGCGGGGGTGACGTCCTGCCTCCTGGCCAGGGGGTTCCCCGCCGGACCGCAGGACGCGACCCCGGCACCGGCCCCGGTCCGGACCCCGTGCCGACCCCGTGCCGACCCCGTGCCGACCCGCTCCAGCTCCAGGCCCCGCTCCAGGCCCCGCTCCAGCTCCAGAGCCCGCCCCCGGTCCAGGCTCACGAGCGGGCGGCCGTCACCCAGGAGGCGTGGAGGTCGGCGTAGACGCCGGGCCGGACGACGAGGTCCTCGTGGCTGCCGCGCTGCACGAGCACCCCCTTGTCGAAGACCAGCACCTCGTCGGCCGCCTCCGCCGTCGACAGGCGGTGGGCGATGGAGACGGCGGTGCGGCCGCGGGTGACGCCTTCCAGGGCGCGCGCCAGCCGTACCTCGGTGGCCGGGTCCACGGCGGAGGTGGCCTCGTCGAGCAGGAGCAGGTCGGGGTCGGCGAGGTAGGCGCGGGCGAGGGCGACGAGCTGGCGCTCACCCGCGGAGAGGGATTCGCCGCGCTGGCCGACCGGGGTGGCGAGGCCGGCGGGAAGCCCTTCGAGCCAGTCGGCCAGGCCGAGCTCGGTCAAGGCGAGGGTGATCTCCTCGTCGCCGGCCTCGGGACAGCCGAAGCGGATGTTCTCGGCCAGGGTGGCGTCGAAGAGGAAGCCGTCCTGGGGCACCATGACGATGCGTTCCCGCAGCGAGGAGAAACGGACGTCCCGCAGGTCCGTGCCATCGACGGTGACGCGGCCCGATACGGGGTCCATGAGCCGGGTGAGCAGTTTGGCGAACGTGGTCTTGCCGGATCCGGTTTCGCCGACGATGGCGACGCGGCTGCGCGGCGCGATCTCCACGGTCACGTCGCGCAGGACGGGTTCCCCGCCCGGGTAGGCGAAGTGCACGTTCTCGAAGGCGACGGAGATGGGGCCGCGCTCGAGGACGCGCCCGTCGTCCCGGGGGTCGGCGACGTCGGCGGGGGTGTCGAGGACGCCGAGCACGCGCCGCCAGCCCGCGAGGGCGTTCTGAGCTTCGTTGAGCACCTCGGTGGCGGTCTGGAGGGGCGCGACGAACAGGGTGATGAGGAAGAGGAACGCGAGCAGTTCGCCCATGGTGATGCTGTCGTCCAGCCCCATCCGCGCGCCGATGAGGACCACCGCGGCGACGGCGACGGAAGCGACCAGCTCGGTCAGCGGGAAGGTGAACCCGACGATCGTCTGGGCTCTGGTCTGCGCGTCGCGCTGGCGCGTGATGGCGGTGTCGACGCGTTCGGCGGTGCGCTGCTCGGCGCCGTAGGCGCGGACGACGGCGCTGCCGACGACGGATTCGCTGATCGCCGACAGGGTGTCGCCGCTGAGTTCCCGCACGCGGGTGAAGGCGGCGGCGATCCAGCGTTGAAAGCGGGGAAGCATGAAGACCATCGGGAGCATGCAGGCCCACACGACGAGGGCGAGCTGCCAGGAGTAGATCACCATCAGGACGGTCGCGACGACCACCTGCCCGAACATCACGATGAACATCAGCCCGCCCCACTGCATGAACGCGCTGATCTGGTCGATGTCGCTGGTGACGCGGGACACCATCGCCCCGCGCCGCTCCCTGTTCTGTGTCAGTACGGACAGGTCGTGGATGTGCCGGAAGCTCTTGGCGCGCAGGGTGGCCAGGCCCGACTCGGAGGAGCGGTAGAGCCGCACGTTCATGAGGTAGCCGCTGAGCGCGGTGAGCAGCACCGCCACGGTGCACCACAGCACCACGGTCCTGATCATCGGCAGGTCGGGGGTCCCGCCCTTCAGCCCGTCGTCCATGACCCGCTGGATCGCGATCGGGATGATGGCCTTGCCGGCGGTGGCCGCCAAGGCGAGCAGCAGCGTCACCGGCAGTCCGACGCGGAACTCCGGCGACAGCGACAGCCCGTGCCTGAGGGTTTGCAGGGAGGTGCGCCGGCGGGCTTGAAGGGTCTGCTGGGTCACGCCATCACCTCGTCGTCGGCGTCGATCGAGGCGCGCTCGGCCTCTTCTCGTTCGTAGGCGGTGACGAGGTTGCGGTAGCCCTCGCACCGGCCGATCAGGTCTTCGTGCCGGCCGTGGTCGGCGACCTCGCCGTGTTCGAGGTAGACGACCTCGTCGGCCAGGGCGATCGTGGCCATGCGGTAGGCGACCACGACCACGGTGGAGCCTTCCGCCCGTTCCCGCAGTCCGGTGAGGATGCGCCGTTCCACCTGCGGGTCCACGCTGGAGGTGGCGTCGTCGAGGATGAGTAGCCGCGGCGAGCGCACCAGGGCCCGGGCCAGGGCGAGGCGCTGGCGCTGGCCGCCGGACAGGGACGCGCCGCGCTCGCCGACCTTGGTGTCGAGGCCCTGCGGCAGGGCGCTGACGAAGCCGTCGGCCTGGGCGAGCCGCAGGGCGGCCCAGACGTCTTCGTCCTCTGTGGATAGGCCGAGCGCGATGTTGCCGCGCACCGTGTCGTCGAACAGGAAGGTCTGCTGCAGCACCAGGGCCGCATGGTCGCTCACCGTGCCGTGCCGCAGGTCGCGCAGGTCGGCGCCGTCGAGCCGCACGGCACCCGCATCGGGGTCGATGAGGCGGATCATGAGCTGGGTGAGGGTGGATTTGCCGGATCCGGTGGGGCCGACGATCGCCAGGGTGCGGCCCGGCTCGGCGGTGAAGGTCACGCCGTTGAGTACGGCCAGGCCGGGGGCGTAGCCGAAGCTCACCTCCTCGACCGACAGGCGGGCGGGCCCGGCGCGGTCGAGCTCGGCGGTGCCGTACTCCATGGAGCCGACGGCGTCCAGCACCTCTTGGACGCGCGTCCAGCCGACGACGCTGCGCGGGAGTTCGGCGAGCACCCAGCCGAGCGCGCGGACCGGGAAGGCGAGCAGCAGGAACAGGTAGGACACCTGGACGAGCTCGTCGGCGGTGATCGCGGAGTTCGACAGCCGGACGGAGCCGACGAACAGGACGGCGAGCACGCCCAGCGTCGGGAGCGCTTCCAGGAGGGGGTCGAACATACCGCGGACGCGGCCGACGGCGACGTTGGCGTCGCGCAGGGCCTCGGTCTTCCGCCGGAACCGCTCGGCCTCGGAGTCCTCGCGGCCCAGCGTCTTGACCACGAGGGCGCCCTCGAAGCTCTCGTGCGCGACCTCGCTGACCTCGCCGCGGAGCTCCTGCGCCCGTGTCGCGAGGGGGGACAGCCTGCGCTGGTAGATCAGGTTGAGTACGGCGAGAGCCGGGAAGATCAGGAATCCCACGAGCGCCAGCACCGGGTCGGTGATCAGGATTCCGCCCGCCGCGGTGAGCAGCATCACGACCACCCCGACCGCCATCGGTAGCGGGGCGAGGGGCGCCCAGGCGGCCTCGACGTCGGAGGCGGCGTGGGACAGCAGTTGCCCGGTGGGGTGGCGGTGGTGCCAGGAAAGCGGGAGTTTGAGGAACTGCTTGGACAGGGCGCCGCGGGAGCGGGCCTGCATGCGGTACTGCAGGATGCCGGCGAGGACGCGTCGGCCGACGACCCCCAGCGCCTTGAGCATCGCGACGCCGAGGATGAACGCCACCGTGGCGACGGCCGCGCCCGTCTCGAACTCTCCGCGCTCGAAGGCGGGGATCACGACGCTCTCGGTCGCCCAGCCGAGCGCCCAGGAGGTTGCGACGGTCATAACGCCGTAGACCGCGCTGGCCACGACGGCTCCGGTGAAGACGGCGGGTTCGGACCGGACAGCCACCCCGATAACGCGGAGCCCCCGGCGCATGACAGCTGAGGAGACCTTGGTCGCCACTCGCCAAGCATCCTTTCTAAGGAAATATCTTCCTAAGTCACTATCACGGAGGGTCAAGTCGTTATTCCCGCTTCGTGGTTACAGTTCGCATCCGACCGGTCACAATGCGGCCGTTTGTGTAGCATCGCGAAGGTGACCGCCTCGTACGCCCGTGCTGAACGCGCCGCCCTCTGCGACCTCTTCGACCAGGTCGGCCCGGATGCCCCCACGCTCTGCGCCGGCTGGACGACCTTTGACCTCGCAGCCCACCTCGTGCTGCGCGAAACCCGGTTCGACGCCCTGCCCGGCGTGGGCCTGAAGCTCCTGTCGGGCTACACCGCCAAGGTCCAGCGTTCGCTGAAGGCGGAACACGGATACGACGGCCTGGTGCGCATGGTGCGCTCCGGACCCGCGGGGGTCTACCGGGTGGTGCCGGGCCTGGACGAGGCGGTCAACGCCCTGGAGTACTTCGTCCACCACGAGGACGTACGGCGGGCACAGCCCGACTGGGAGCCGCGCGAGCTGTCCCCGGGCCTGGAGAAGGTGATCTGGTCGCGGCTGCGCTCACTGTCGCGCCTCATGCTGCGCAAGGCGCCCGTGGGCGTGGCCCTGCACCGTATCGGCGGCGGAGGCCACGCGGTCGCGCTCGGCGGCGCGAGGAACGCGGCCCGCGTCGAGGTGACCGGCCGCGCGGGCGAGCTGCTGATGTTCTGCTTCGGCCGCCAGGACCACGCGAGGGTGGACCTGGCCGGCGAGGAACGCGCGGCCAAGGCCCTCATGGGGGCGCGTCTCGGCGTCTGACGCGCGGCCGTTGTGGCACTGGTCACGTGGCAGGCCCTGCGCGGCCGGCCTCTCGTCCGCCCGGACGGGCTCACCATCGCCGCGCTGGCCTTGATAATCGCGGGCTGGGCGGGGGTCTCCGCCCTGGCCCTACGCGGGGGTGGAACGCCGGTCCACCTGCCGAAAGGATCCGACACGCGCGACGAAACGGCGGTTTGACCGACCAACGACGCCCAGTGACGGCACAATGGTCACTGGACAGATGCAGGTGACGATCAGACGATGAGCAGGGTGTGAGGTAGCTGGAGCCCCCCAACAGCTATGATCAATAACATCTCTAAAGAAGATGCCAGGGATCGCCCAGAACCGGGTATATACGGCTGGGATTGGACTGCAGGAGGCCCCCCATGCAGGTCAAGAAAGTCGCCACGTACGTAGCCGTGGCATTTGTAGCCTTCTACTTGTTTTCCCGACCCACCCAGGCGGCGGACGCAGTCAACGGTGTTTTCGATGGGATTATCAACGGAGCAAACCAGTTGGCTACATTCTTCTCACGGGTGCTGAACTGACACCTTACTCTGGGGATACCCAGCACCTTTGATCACTTGTCGTCACCGACGCGAGCGCCTTTCGCGTCCCCGGCGACTGGAATGAAGAGCAGGACCGCCCGCCTGCCCTTCATTAGCGCATTTCAACACGTGTCGGTCCCGCCGTCGCCGAAACCGCGACCGGCCCTCCTCCGAGACCGGCGATCCCCACCACCCCCACCAAGGCCGCGAGGCGGTGCGCTACGCGCCGTAAGCGAAAGCCCCGCGAACCGCGCCGCGGGGCTTTGCCGTACTGATCGTCTTCCGATCCCCTGCCGATTCCCTACAGATCCCGCCGGGACTCAGCGCACCGGATGGCCCGCCGCCCGCAACGTCTCCTTCACCTGCGGGATCGTCAGCTCCCGATAGTGGAACACCGACGCGGCCAGCACCGCGTCCGCCCCCGCGGCGACCGCCGGCGGGAAATCCGCCAGATCCCCGGCACCGCCGCTGGCGATCAACGGCACACCGACCACCGCGCGCACCGCGCCGATCATCTCCAAGTCGTATCCGGCCTTCGTGCCGTCGCCGTCCATGGAGTTGAGCAGGATCTCCCCCACCCCGAGCTCCTCGCCCCGCCGAGCCCACTCGACGGCGTCGATGCCCGTGCCCCTGCGCCCGCCGTGCGTGGTGACCTCGAAGCCCGACGCGGTCGTGGTGTCGCCCTTGACCCTGCGGGCGTCCACCGACAGCACGATGCACTGCGCGCCGTAGCGCCGCGACGCCTCGGTGAGCAGCTCCGGCCGGTCGATGGCCGCCGTGTTGAGCGACACCTTGTCGGCCCCCGCGCGCAGCAGCCGGTCGATGTCCTCGACCGAACGCACGCCCCCGCCGACCGTCAACGGGATGAAGACCTGCTCGGCCGTACGGCGGACCACATCGAACATCGTCTCCCGCTCGCCCGACGAGGCGGTGATGTCGAGGAAGGTGAGCTCGTCGGCCCCCTCCCTGTCATAGCGCGCGGCGAGCTCCACGGGGTCTCCCGCGTCGCGGATGTTCTCGAAGTTGACGCCCTTGACCACCCGTCCGGCGTCGACGTCCAGACAGGGAATGATGCGGACAGCGACGCTCACCAGCGATCTCCTCGGTATGCCTCGACCTCGATCTCGACCAGCATGCGCGGGTCGACCAACCCGGCGACCCGCACCCCGGTGCACGCCGGGCGCACATCGCCGAACCTCTCGCCGAGGGCCGTGCCGACCGCGTCGAAGTCGTGCTGGTCCACCACGTAGAACCGTACCCGGACCACGTCCTCTCGGCCCGCCCCCGCCTCCTCGACGGCCGCCAGCGCGATGTCGAGCGCCGTCAGCGCCTGCCCCCGCGCATCGCCGACGTGGACGACCTCGCCGTCCACCGCGGCCGTGCTGCCCGAGACCAGCACCCACGGGCCGGCGACGACCGCGCGCGCATAGCCGTAACGCTCCTCCCAGATTCCGCCTGAGAACACTCTGGTGCCCTGCCGGCCCGCTTCGACGCTGCTCACTGTGCCTCCCCGCACCGCTCCGGAAACCCGCCCTCCTGGAATCGCGTCAAGCCCGTACGGCGGCGAGCGCCTCCTCCAGCGTGAACGCGTTCGCGTACAGCGCCTTGCCCACGATCGCGCCCTCGACCCCGTCGGGGACCAGGCCCGCGATCGCGCGCAGGTCGTCCAGCGAGGACACGCCGCCGCTCGCGACGACCGGCTTGTCGGTGCGGGCGCACACCTGCCGCAGCAGGTCGAGGTTGGGACCGCGCAGCGTGCCGTCCTTGGTGACGTCGGTCACCACGTAGCGCGAGCACCCGTCGGACTCCAGCCGGTCGAGCACCTCCCACAGGTCACCGCCGTCCTGCGTCCACCCCCGGGCCGCCAGGGTCGTGCCCCGGACGTCCAGGCCGATCGCCACGCGCTCGCCGTACGCCGCCAGGATCTTGGAGCACCAGGCGGGGTTCTCCAGCGCGGCGGTGCCGATGTTGACCCGCTCGCAGCCGGTGGCGAGCGCCGCCTCCAGCGAGGCGTCGTCCCGGATCCCGCCCGACATCTCGACCTTCACGTCGAGCGCGCCCACCACCGAGGCCAGCAGCTCCCGGTTGGAGCCCCGCCCGAAGGCCGCGTCGAGGTCGACCAGGTGGATCCATTCGGCACCCGCCTCCTGCCAGGCCAGCGCGGCCGAGAGCGGGTCGCCGTAGGACGTCTCGGTCCCCGCCTCGCCCTGGACCAGGCGTACGGCCTGGCCGTCGGCGACGTCCACGGCGGGCAGCAGCACGAGCGACATGTGATCAAGTCCTCCGGTCGAAAACAAGGGTGACAAGCACCGGAACCAGCAACAACGACAATACGAACACGCCGACCCTGGCGGTCCACGACGACAAGGTCAGCCACGCGATCACCTGGACGATCACGAACACCACGGCCACGACACCGTTCTGGACGCGCTGCCTTCGCGCCAGGATCCCGCCCTGGCGCGCCACCCGCACCGGCCGCGGCACCAGCGCCGCGAGCCTGGCATTCCGCGCACGGCGGCGAGCCAGCCGGGCCTCGCGCTCGGCGCGGATCGCGGCCTGGCGCTCCCGCTCGGCCTCGCGCTCGGCGCGGCGGCGGGCCCGCTCCTTGCTCATGTCGGCGTGCTCATCTCTCGCGGGAGACCGGGACGGCGGAGGAGTCCACCTATTTCAGGGTGGTGAGCCAGTTGGCGAGCAGCGTCGCCCCGGCGTCGCCCGACTTCTCCGGGTGGAACTGCGTGGCCGACAGCGGCCCGTTCTCCACCGCGGCCACGAACGGCACACCGTGTTCGGCCCACGTCACGAGCGGCGCGGTGAACCCGGGGCCGGGCTGGAGGTCGAACGTGCGCACGCCGTACGAATGCACGAAGTAGAAGCGGGTGTCGGCGTCGAGGCCGTCGAACAGCACGCTGCCCTCCGGCACCGTGACGGTGTTCCACCCCATGTGCGGGAGGACGGGGGCGTCGAGGCGCTCGACGGTGCCGGGCCACTCGCCGCAGCCCTCCGTGCGGACGCCGTGCTCGACGCCCTCCGCGAAGAGGATCTGCATGCCGACGCAGATGCCGAGCACCGGGCGCCCGGCGGCCAGCCTGCGGTCGATGATGCGGTCACCGATGACGCTCTTGAGGCCCGCCATGCACGCGGCGAACGCGCCGACGCCGGGCACCACCAGGCCGTCGGCCGCCATCGCCGCCTCGTAGTCGCTCGTGACCGTCACGTCGGCGCCGACCCTGGCCAGGGCGCGTTCGGCCGAGCGCAGATTGCCCGAGCCGTAGTCCAGAACGACGACTTTCACCACCAGAGCACCCCCGCTGTGATCGCCAAGGCCGCCAGCACGCCCAAGATGACCGGGACGAGCTTGCCGTGCCCCTGCCGGAGGGCCGAGACGACCCCGCCGACGAAGAAGAGGCCGACGAACATCATGCCGACCGCCAGGTAGTTGGACGGCATCCCTAGAGCACGCCCTTGGTGCTCGGGATGCCGGTCGCGCGCGGGTCGGGCTCGCACGCTTCGCGCAGGGCCCGGGCCAGCGCCTTGAACTGCGACTCCACGATGTGGTGGGCGTTGCGCCCGTACGGCACATGCACGTGAAGGCAGATCCTCGCCTGGGCCACGAACGACTCCAGGATGTGCCTGGTCATCGTCGTGTCGTACATCGGGCCGATCATCGTGGCCATGCCCTCGGGCTCGGAGTGGACGAGGTAGGGCCGACCGGACAGGTCCACGGTGACCTGGGCCAGCGCCTCGTCCAGCGGGCACGACGCACTGCCGAACCTCCGGATGCCGGACTTGTCGCCCAGGGCCTCGCGGAAGGCGGCACCGAGCGCCAGAGCCGTGTCCTCGATGGTGTGGTGGGAGTCGATGTGCAGATCGCCCTCGGTCTTCACGGTCAGGTCGAACAGACCGTGCTTGCCGAGCTGCGCGAGCATGTGGTCGTAGAAGCCGACCCCCGTCGAGACCTCGACCCGGCCTGTGCCGTCGAGATCCACCTCGACCAGCACCGAGGTCTCCTTGGTCGTGCGCTCGACTCGCCCGGTCCGGTTCACAGCAATTCCTCCATCACCGCTCGCATCGCGGCGCGGAACGCCGCCATCTCCTCGCCCGTGCCGACCGACACGCGCAACCACTCAGGCGGCCCCACCTCACGCACCAGCACGCCCTCGGCCAGCAGAGCCTCCCAGACCATCCGGCGATCGGCGAACCGGCCGTACAGCACGAAGTTCGCGTCGGAGTCGGCGGCCTCAAGCCCCCGCCCGCGCAGCCAGTCGACCGTGGCGTCGCGCTCCGCGCGCAGCCTGTCGACCGCGCCGAGCAGCTCGGCCCGGTGGGCCACAGCCACCCGCGCCGCGGCCTGCGTCAACGTGGACAGGTGGTACGGCAACCGCACCAGCAGCAGCGCCTCCACCACGGCGGGCGCGGCGGCGAGATAACCCACCCGCGTGCCCGCCATCGCGAACGCCTTCGACATCGTGCGCGTCACGATCAGACGCGGATGATCCGGCAGCAGCGTCAACGCCGACGGCGTGCCGGAGCGGGCGAACTCATGATAAGCCTCGTCCACCACCACGATCCCCGGCGCGGCCCGCAGCACCCGCGCCACCGCCGAAAGAGGCAGAGCCGTGCCCGTCGGGTTGTTGGGGGAGGTGAGGAACACCACATCCGGGCGGTGCTCCTCGATCGCCGCGACCGCCTTCTCGGCGTCGAGGCCGAAGTCCTCCTCACGCGCCCCGGAGATCCACTCGGTCGAGGCGCCCCGCGCGATGATCGGGTGCATCGAATACGACGGTTCGAAGCCCATCGCCGTACGGCCCGGCCCGCCGAACGCCTGCAGAATCTGCTGAAGCACCTCGTTGGAGCCGTTGGCCGCCCACACCCGGTCGGCGGTCAGGCCATGCCCCAGGTAGTCCGCGAGATCGGTGCGCAAAGCCACGGCGTCGCGATCGGGGTAGCGGTTGAGGTCGGCGGCGGCGGACGCGACGGCGGACGCGAGGTCGGCGACCAGCTCGGCCGAGGGCCCGTAGGGGTTCTCGTTGGTGTTGAGGCGGACCGGCACGTCGATCTGCGGCGCGCCGTACGGCGTCAGCCCGCGGAGATCGTCGCGGATGGGCAGGTCGGAAAGGCTGGTCACGGGTTCGGAATCTCCCAGTCGAACCTGGCGCGGACGGCCGCGCCGTGTGCGGGCAGGTCCTCGGCGTCGGCGAGCGCGCACACGTGGCGCGCGGCGCCGGCGAGGGCGCCGCGATCGTAGTCGACCACGTGGATGCCGCGCAGGAAGGTCTGCACCGACAGACCGCTGGAGTGGCAGGCGCAGCCGCCCGTGGGCAGCACATGGTTGGAACCCGCCATGTAGTCGCCGAGCGACACCGGCGCGTAGGCGCCGACGAAGATCGCCCCGGCGTTGCGGACGCGGGCGGCCAAGGCGCGCGCGTCGCGCGTCTGGACTTCCAGGTGCTCGGCGGCGTAGGCGTCGACGACGGCCAAGCCGTCGTCCATGTCCCTCACCAGCACGATGCCCGACTGGCGGCCCGCCAATGCCTGCGTCACCCGCTCGACATGCCTGGTCCGGGCCACCTGCGACTTGAGCTCGCGCTCGACCGCGTCGGCGAGCTCCACGGAGTCGGTGACCAGCACCGACGCCGCGATCACGTCGTGCTCGGCCTGGCTGATCAGGTCCGCGGCGACATGGACCGGGTCGGCGGAGTCGTCGGCGAGGATCGCGATCTCGGTGGGGCCGGCCTCGGCGTCGATGCCGATGCGGCCCTTCAACAGGCGCTTGGCCGCGGCCACCCAGATGTTGCCCGGGCCGGTGACCATGGCGGCCGGGCGGCACTCCTCCGTGCCGTAGGCGAACATCGCCACAGCCTGCGCGCCGCCCACCGAATAGACCTCGTCCACGCCGAGCAGGGCGCACGCCGCCAGAATGGCCGGATGCGGCAACCCGCCGAAGTCGGCCTGCGCGGGCGACGAGACGGCCAAGGAGGGCACCCCGGCCTCCTGCGCGGGCACGACGTTCATCACGACGCTGGAAGGGTAGACCGCGACACCGCCCGGGACGTAGAGGCCCACCCGCTCGACCGGAACCCACCGCTCCGTCACAGTGCCGCCCGGCACCACCTCGGTGGTGACATCGGTGCGGCGCTGATCGCGGTGAACCAGCCTCGCGCGCCGGATCGACTCCTCCAACGCGGCGCGGACCCTCGGGTCGAGCTCGGCGAGCGCCCGACCGAGCTCCCCGACCGGCACCCGCGTGCTCGCGATCTCCACCCCGTCGAACCTGGCGGTCAGCTCCTTGATCGCGGCCACGCCGCGATGGCGCACGTCCTCGCAGATGGGCCGCACCTTCGCAAGGGCGGCCTCGACGTCGAGCTCGGCGCGGGGCAACACGTCGCGCAGGTCCTCGGGAAGCGAGCCGCGCAGGTCCATACGGGAAATCACCCGCCCAGTCTACGGAGCCCAGGTTCCGAGTCCGCTTCTGTCCACCATTCGGACGGAGCAAATCTTGCGTTTGCATCTGGGGTGGCCGACTCCCGGCACCTCGGTCCACCACGACGGCCGACTCCCGGCATGTTGGCCAAGCAGTATTTGATTGCGCGCCTGCGGCGCGCGGCGAGGGGGCTCTTGACCCGGTGCTTTCCCTCCTCTCTCCGGTCGCTGCGCTCCCTGCGTTCGTCAGTCCAAGCACCGGCGCCCCCTCGCACTCCCAGGCCACCGACTCCTGAACGGGGACAGGGCAACATCGCCGACCTCCCGAGCGGGAATGGGAGGCCTTTACATTGTAGATTTTTTGCGATGGTCTAGTCTGCCGGGCGTGAGCAGGACGAAGAGTAAGGGCGGGCAGGGCACGCCGGCGACGACGGTGCTGGTGAAGGCGGGTGCGGTGTTCATGCTGCACGCGTATGAGCACGATGCCGGGGCCGAGGGCTACGGTGAGGAGGCGGCCGACGCCCTCGGGGTGCCGCACGACCAGATCTTCAAGACGCTTGTCGCGGAGACCGAGGCCGGGCTCGCGGTGGCTGTGGTGCCGGTGGCGGGCAAGCTCGATCTGAAGGCGTTCGCGGCGGCGTTGAACGGCAAGCGTGCGGCGATGGCGGATGCGGCGAAGGTCGAGCGGGTCACGGGCTACGTGGTGGGCGGCATCAGTCCGCTCGGCCAGCGCAAGCGACTCCCCACGGTGGTGGACGAGTCGGCGCTGGGGTTTGAAACGATCTTCTTCTCCGCCGGGCGGCGAGGGCTCCAGATCGAGGCCGCGCCGGCGGATCTCATCGGCCTCACCCAGGCCGTCGCCGCTCCGATCAGCAAGATGTGACAGCGTGTGACCCCCCGGCGGGGTCACACGGACTCGGCGGAGCCGTACGTTGAAAGTTAGGGGGGCCGCCCATATGACGGAACTGTTCTACCTCACCGCGCTTGAGCAGCTCGCGCTGCTGCGTTCACGCGAGATCAGCGCGGTCGAGCTGCTTGAGGCGCACCTGCGCAGGATCGAGGACGTCAATGGAGATGTCAACGCCATTGTGACGCTCGACCCGGAGCGCGCCGGGGCGCAGGCCCGCCGGGCCGATGAGGAGTGGGCGCGGGGGCGGTGGCTCGGGCCGCTGCACGGGCTGCCGGTGGCGCACAAGGATCTCTCCGATACCGCGGGTATGCGCACGACGTACGGCTCGCGCCTGTTCGCGAACCATGTGCCGACCGCGGACGCGCTGCCGGTGCGGCGGATACGGGAGGCGGGGGCGGTGACGCTGGGCAAGACCAACACACCCGAGTTCGGCACCGGCTCGCACACGGTGAACGAGGTCTTCGGCGCGACGCGCAACCCCTACGATCTGTCCCGCAGTTCGGGCGGGAGCAGCGGCGGGGCCGCCGCGGCGCTGGCGAGCGGGATGGTGGCGCTGGCCGACGGCTCGGACATGGGGGGGTCGCTGCGCAACCCCGCGTCGTTCTGCAACATCGTGGGGCTGCGGCCGACGCCGGGCCGGGTGCCGGTGCCGAGTCCGGGGTCGGCGTGGTTCACGCTGCCGGTGAGCGGGCCGATGGCGCGCACTGTGGACGATCTGGCGCTGCTGATGAGCGTGATGGCGGGGTTCGACGCCCGGACCCCGGTGACCCTCCCGGGGGACGGCTCGGAGTTCTCCGTGCTGGAGGACCTCGATCTGGCGGGGCTGCGGGTCGCGTGGAGCCCCGACCTTGGCGGGCTGCCGGTGGATCCGGCCACGGCGGAGGTGACGGCGGGGGCGACGAAGGTGTTCGAGAAGCTCGGGGCGCGGGTGGAGCGGGTCGGTCTCGACCTGTCGGACGCCGATGAGGCGTTCCGCGCCTACCGGGGCTGGTGGTATGTCCTGTCGTTCGGGGAGCTCCCGGAGGAGGAGCTCGGCGCCAACGTCCGCTGGAACCTCGCGCGGGGCCGCGAGGTCACCGCGACCGACCTGGCCCGGGCGGAGCGGCTCCGCAGCGGGCTCTACGCGCGGATGGCGGAGCTCTTCGACTCCTATGACGTGCTGCTCGCCCCGGTCAGCCAGGTGCCGCCGTTCCCCGTGGAGAATCCGTACGTGGACGAGATCGACGGGGTCGCGATGCCGGACTATCTGGCGTGGATGCGCTCGGCGTACTGGGTGAGCGTGCTGCACTCCCCCGCCATGTCGGTGCCGGCCGGGTTCACCCCGAGCGGGCTGCCGGTGGGCGTGCAGTTGGTCGGGCGGCCCTTCGCCGACCTCGATCTGATGCGGATCGGCCGGGCCTTCGAGCGCGCCACCGGGCACGGCTCACACCGTCCGCCGCTGCCGGCCTAGCGGTCGCCTCCGCCGTACGGCAGGTGCCCGAACACCGGTTCGCGCCCGCCGTACGGCTTGCGCAGCGGCGACTCGCGGTAGGCGAGCACGCCTTCGATGGCGAAGAACACGCCGACGGCCAGCAGCGGCCAGGCCAGCAGGACGCCTTGGGCGGTGACGGTGAGGCTCTGGCTGACGACGGAGCCCGCGTGGGTGGCCTCGTCGATGCTTTCGCCGAGGTTGACGAGCCTGCCGACGGCAAGGGTGAGGTAGGAGGCCGCGACTCCGCCGGCGGTGAGCCCCGCGATCATCGCGATGGGCCGTTCCCTTCCAAGGATGTGGCCCGCGATGCCGCAGATCAGCCCGAGTAGGCCGGTCACCACGGCGAACCACCCGTCGGCCGCGATCAGGGCCTGGGTCGAGGGGTCGGCCAGTACGGCCCCTTCGGGGCGGGCGAGGTAGGCGGTGCGCGGCGCCGCGTAGGACCAGACGAATCCCGCGGCCACCCCGAGCAGGGCCAGAACCAGCACTGCCGCCACAAAGTCCCGCAGATCCCGCAAGTGCTCACTCCCCTTACCGAGGCGGGCGGACCCGCCTGATGCTACCGACCAGCGGACGGCCCTACGCTTTCTACGTGAACGATGAAGAGGTGTGGCTGATCGAACCCTCCGGACCGCTCCGGGGCGACGTGGTCGTACGGGGGTCCAAAAACGGCGTGTCCAAGCATATGGTCGCTGCGATGCTCGGCAGCGGAGAGAGCATCCTTCACAATGCCCCCGAGGTCGGGGAGGTGGGCATCACCGCGGCGATGCTCGAAGCGCTGGGCATCCATGTCGAGATCAGGGACAGCGAGGTCACGGTGGCCAGGGGCCCGGAGATCCGGCCCCGCGTGCCCGAGGCGTTCACCGGGCTCAACCGCATCCCGATCCTCATGCTGGGCCCGCTGCTGCATCTGGCGGGTGAAGCGTTCGTGCCGCTCGTCGGCGGCGACCCGATCGGCCGCAGGCCGGTCAACTTCCACGTCGAGGCGCTGCGGTCCATGGGGGCTGAGGTCGAGGTCGGGGACAACGGCATCTCGGCGAAGGCCAAGCGGCTGCACGGCACCCGCCTCGAACTGCCCTATCCGAGCGTGGGGGCGACCGAGACGATCCTGATGAGCGCGGTGCTGGCCGAGGGCAAGACCGTCATCAAGGGCGCCGCGATGGAGCCCGAGGTGGTGGAGCTCGCGCTGTTCCTCCAGCGCATGGGGGCCCGCATCGAGCTGAGCCCCGACCGGCGCATCGTGATCGAGGGCGTGGAGACGCTGCGCGGCGCGTCGACCTGGCTCGCGGGCGACCGCATCGAGGCGTTCTCCTACCTGGTCGCCGGGCTGATCACCGGCGGTTCGGTGCGGGTGCACGGCTGCCCGCAGGACCGGCTGGTCACGGCCATCACGACGCTCGCCCGGATGGGGGCGCAGTTCGAGATCACCGACGACTGGCTGACGGCGGTGGCGCCCGACGGGTTGCGGGCGGCGGCCGTACAGACCGACACGCACCCGGGGTTCATGACCGACTGGCAGACGCCGCTCATGGTGCTGTTCACGCAGAGCCAGGGCATGTCCGTGCTGCACGAGACGGTGTTCGAGAACCGGCTGGTCTACGTTCCGGCGTTGCAGAAGCTGGGGTGTGAGATCGAGGTGTTCGACGTCTGCCTGGGCGGCCCGGCGTGCCGCTACCACGACACCAACGCCAAGCACTCGGCCGTGGTCAGGGGTGTCTCCAAGCTGCACGGCGCGGATGTGACGCTGCCCGACATCCGGGCCGGCTTTTCGGCCGTGCTCGCCGCGGCGGCGGCCGAGGGCACCTCGACGCTGCGCGGGGTCCACCACATCGAGCGGGGTTACCATCGCCCGTTTGAGCAGTTCGCCTCGCTTGGCCTGAACATCCGTAGAGAGGAACCCAAAAAGCAGTAAGTCCACCGCCATGGGCGGGGAAATCCCATAACAGCTCACGTTTGGGAAGGATCGCCCAGTCGCACCTTCTTCACCGTGACCACTGCCGACAACGCCAGCGAGCATCCCGACGGGCCGGACGGCGAGCCGAACGGCGCTCGCAGGCCACGGCGGACCCTGCCCATCGCCGGGAGTCTCGGCCTCACGGGACTGCTCGGCGGGGTCCTCGCCGCCGCACTCGCCCTGCCCGTGGTCGGCGGGGCGGGCATCACCGCCAAGCGGGTCGCGAACACGTTCACCGACCTGCCGCCGCCGCCCCGCGAGGACCCGCTCTCCCAGCGGACCGTCCTGCTCGACAGGAACGGCGCGGAGTTCGCGACGTTCTACGAGAAGAACCGCACCGTCGTCCCCCTCGACCAGGTCGCCCCCGTCATGCGGCAGGCCATCATCGCGATCGAGGACGCGCGGTTCTACGAGCACGCGGGACTCGACATCAAAGGCACACTCCGGGCGCTGATCACCAACACCCAGGCGGGCGGCATCCGCCAGGGCGGATCCTCCCTCACCCAGCAGCTGGTGAAGAACATCCTGGTGGAGAGCGCGGAATCGGAGGCCGAGCGGGAACGCGCCCGCGCGCAGAGCATCCAGCGCAAGGTCAACGAGCTGCGGCTCGCGCTCGCGATGGAGAAGAAGTACAGCAAGGCCGAGATCCTGGAGCGCTACCTCAACATCTCCTACTACGGCGCCGGGGCGTTCGGCGTCGAAGCGGCGGCCCGCCGGTTCTTCTCCACCAGCGCGGCCCGGCTCACCCTGCCGCAGGCGGCCACGCTGGCGGGAGCCGTACGCGCCCCCTACACCACCGACCCGGCCCTCGGCAGGCAGCGGCAGCGCAAGCTCAAGGAGCGGCGCGACCTCGTGCTCGACCGCATGGCCGGACTCAAGATGATCAGTACGGCGCAGGCCGAGGAGGCCAAGCGCGCAAAGCTCGGGATCAAGCTCCAGGCCGCGCCTGGTGGATGCTTCGAGAGCAAATACCCGTATTTCTGCATCTACGTCTACAAGGAGCTGCAGAACAACCCCGTCTTCGGCCACACCAAGGCCGAACGGCTCCGCAGGCTCGCCCAAGGCGGCCTCACCCTGACCACCACGCTCGACCCGCGCGCCCAGCGCGCCGCGCAGAGCGCCATCGCCTCCCGCGTCGACCCCAAGGACACCGAGGTCGCCGCCGAGGCCATGGTCGAACCCGGCACCGGCCGCGTGCGCGCCCTCGCCGCCAGCAAGGAGTACGGCGCGAACCCGCGCGGCCGCTCCCAAGGCCCGGCCACCACCTACAACCTGCCCGCCGACGTCGCCCACGGCGGCGGCCAGGGCTTCCAAGCCGGATCGACGTTCAAGGTCTACACCCTGGCCACCGCGCTCAAGCAGGGATGGCGCTTCAACCAGGGCTTCGACACACCCGGCAGCTTCTCGCCGAGCAGCGGCTACCGCAACTGCAAGGGCCGCGCCGTCAACGACCCGAACTCCGTCGTCTACAACGCCAGCGGCGAAGGCAAGGGCGGCCCGCACAGCCTGTCCACCGGCACCTGGAAGTCGGTCAACATCTTCTACATGATGCTCGAACGCCGTGTCGGCCTGTGCGAGGTCGTCAAGACCGCCAAGGCGCTCGGGATCACGCGCGCCGACGGCACCGCCGTACGGGAGGTCCCCACCTTCACCCTCGGCGTGAACGAGATGGACCCCCTGACCGTCGCCTCGTCGTTCGCCGCCTTCGGCGCCCGCGGCCGGTACTGCCGCCCGGTCACCATCGTCGAGATCGCGGACCGCGACGGCAACCGTACGGCCGTCGGCCCGAGCTGCTCCCAGGCGATCGACCGCGAGGTCGCCGACGCGGTGAACCACGTGCTGTCCGGTGTCTTCACCCAGGGCACCATGCGGGGGCAGGGCATCGGCCGTCCCGCCGCCGGGAAGACCGGCACCAACAACGGCTACACGTCGGCGTGGTTCGCCGGCTACACCCCCGAACTGGCCGCCGCCGTCAGCATCGGCGACCTGCGCGGGTCCTACCGCCACCCGCTGCGCGGCGTCACCATCGGACGCTCCTACTACGGCTCCGTGCAGGGCGCCTCCCTGCCGGGGCCCATCTGGGTGGACTCCATGCGCGGCGCCCTCGCCGGCGCCCCCGCCACGCCGTTCAACCGGCCCAATATGGCCCGCTTCGGCGGCGGTCACACCCCCGGCCTCGAACAGGCCGAACGCGAGGAACGCGACCGGCGCCGCGGGCGCGACGAGCCCGACGCCCGCGACGAGGCCGACTACCAGGCAGGCATCCTCGGCGAAGGCTGGCGCTGGCCCTGGGAGGACTGACGCCCCTCCCCGCTGCGGCCCGCCCGCTCAGGGCGGCGCCGTACGGCACGGCGAGGATCGTCGAACAGAGCGGCCTTCCTGGCCGCATCGCCCACGCCCGGGCCTTGGCGGCCCTCCCACTCCCGATTCCCCCGTCGCCTGAAGGCGACGGTCCCCTCGGGAGAATCTCATGGCACAACAAGCGCGTTCGCGCCCAAGAGGACTTTGATGTCTCCGGCGAACGCGCCGTTGCTGGTGTTCACCGAGTAGTGAGGAAGCGTAACGATGTTGATCTTCCGGTTGAGCCGCTCTACTCGCAGGTGAACAGGAGTTTCGCCGGGATGTACGTTCAAGATGCGCTTGAGTTCGTCGACGAGCTCTCTGTTTATGCGTTCCTCACGGAGGGCGATAACGATCGGTTCGCGGCCATCGTCCTGGATTCCTGAGACGTCGAGGAACGTGATCTCGGTGGCGTTGAAGGAGATGGTGGCTTCGTCTCCGTCGCCGCGTGAACGGATCCGGCCGGTGACGGCGACGACCAGGTCGGGGGCGAGGTTGGTGCCGTAAAGCTGGTAGGTCTGAGGGAAGCAGGGCACCTCGATGGACGCGTCGTGATCCTCGATTTTGAGGATGGCCCAGACGTCTCCCTTTTTGGTGACCTTCTTATCGATGCCGGAGATAATTCCGGAGATGCGGATATTACCTGCTCCGGCCTGCCCGTCCAGCACTTGGGCGATGGCCAGGTCCCGGTTACGTTCCAGGATGCGTTCGGCGCCGTTGAGGGGATGATCGGAGACGTAAAGGCCAAGCATTTCCCGCTCGAAGGACAGTTTCGTCTTCTTATCCCATTCCCCTTCGGGGACTGAGATGTGGAAGACGCTTCCCGCTCCGCTGTCGTCATCGAAGGCGCCGAAGAGCGAGTCCTGGCCAAGGGCTTCCTTACGCTTGACGTCGATCACAGCATCCACGGCCTGGTCGTGAATCTGCATCAGCCCTTGGCGAGGGTGACCGAGACCGTCGAATGCTCCGGCTTTGATCAGAGATTCAATAGTGCGCTTGTTGCAGACGACCTGGGGAACCTTGGTCAGGAAGTCGTTGAAGTCGGTGTAGGCCCGCTTCTCGCTACGTGCGGAGATGATGCCCTTGATGGCGTTCTCCCCGACGTTCTGGATCGCGCCCAATCCGAAGCGGACGTCCTCCCCGACGGCCGAGAACCGCAGACCGGATTCGTTGACATCAGGCAGCAGGACCTTGAGCTTCATGCGTCGGCACTCAGCGAGGTAGAGCGCCATGCGATCCTTGTTCGTGCCCACAGAGGTGAGCAGGGCGGCCATGTACTCGGCCGGGTAGTTGGCCTTGAGGTAGGCGGTCCAGTAGGAGACGAGACCGTAGCCGGCGGTGTGGGACTTGTTGAAGCCGTAGGAGCTGAACGGTTCCAGAACGTCCCAGACGGCCTTCGCGGCTTCCTCGGTGTAGCCCTTGGCGACCATTCCAGAGGAGAACGTGGCCCACTGCTTGTCCATCTCCTCTTTCTTCTTCTTGCCCATGGCCCGGCGCAGGATGTCGGCGCCGCCGAGGGTGTAGCCGGCCATCTGCTGGGCGATGGCCATGACCTGCTCCTGGTAGACCACCAGGTGGTAGGTGGTACCGAGGATCGGCTCAAGGGCTTCCTTGAGCGAAGGATGGATCGGGGTGATCCCCTGCTGGCCGGCCTTGCGCAGCGCATAGTTGACGTGAGCGTTCGCCCCCATAGGGCCGGGACGGCCCAGGGCCAGGATGGACGAGATGTCTTCGAATCGGGCCGGAGCGATCAGCTTGGTAAGGTCCCGCATCATCGAGCTGTCGAGCTGGAACACGCCGAGCGTCTCGCCGCGGGCCAGTAGCTCGTAGGTCTTCTTGTCATCCAGCGGAAGGCTGATCATGTCCAGGTCGATACCGCGGTTGTCCTTCACGTTCTGCACCGCGTCACCGATGACGGTCAGGTTGCGCAGGCCCAAGAAGTCCATCTTCAGGGCGCCCATGGACTCGGAACTGGGTCCGTCGAAGCCGGTGATGTGAGCACCGTCATCAGGACGCATGAAGATCGGCATGACGTCGATCAACGGCTGCGAGGACAGGATAACTCCCGCCGCGTGCACACCGGTGCCCCGGGTCAGCCCCTCAAGCCCAAGCGCCGTGTCAATGACCTGCTTGACGTCCGTGTCTTCCTCGTACATCTTCCGAAGCTCGGTCGCCTCGGCGTACCGGGAGTGCTTCTCATCGAAGATGGCGGTAAGCGGGATTTCCTTACCCATGACGGCCGGCGGAAAGGCTTTAGTGATCTTCTCGCCCACCGGGAAGGGGTAGCCCAGGACGCGGGCCGCGTCCTTGACCGCCGCCTTCGACTTGATCGTCATATAGGTGATGATCAGCGAGACATTGTCCTCGCCGTACTTCTCGGTGACGTAACGGATCATGTCCCCGCGCCGACGCTCGTCGAAGTCGAGGTCGACATCGGGCATGGAGATGCGTTCGGGGTTCAGGAACCGCTCGAACAGCAGTGAATGCTCGATGGGGTCGAGCTCGGTGATGCCGGTGACGTAAGCCACCATCGAGCCGGTGGCGGAGCCTCGGCCCGGGCCGAGCCAGATTCCGTTCTCCCGGGCGTGGCGGCAGATGTCCGCGACGACGAGGAAGTAACCGGGGAACCCCATCCCTTCGATGACGCCGAGCTCGTATTCGATCCGCTCCGTCACATGGGTTGGAACGGGATCGCCGTAACGCCGCACCGCGCCACGGTGTGCCTCCTTGCGGAGCCAGCTCATTTCGGTCTCCCCCTCGGGGACCGGGAACTTGGCGGCAAGGTCACGGTGGGCGAACACCTCGTCGTACGGCTCGACCCGCTCGGCGATCAGCAGGGTGTTCTTGCAACCCTCGGCCCACACATCGGAGTTGGGGTCCAGCGCCCACATCTCCTCGGCCGTGCGTACGTAGTAGCCGTTGCCGGAGAACCGGAACCGGGTGGGGTCGCTGAGCAGGGAGTTGGTGCCGACGCAGAGCAGCGCGTCGTGGGCGGTGGCCTGGTCTTCGGTCACATAGTGGGAGTCGTTGGTGACCAGGGGCGGAATGCCGAGAGCCTTGCCGATCCGCAGCAGGTCCTCGCGGACCCCCGTCTCGATCGGAATCCCACCGTGATCCATGACTTCCAGGAAGTAATTGTCCCGCCCGAATATCTCTTGGTACTTGGCGGCGTATTCCAACGCCTTGTCGTACTGCCCGAGCCGGAGCCGCGTCTGCACCGCTCCAGACGGGCAGCCCGTGGTGGCGACGATCCCTTCGTGATACTGCTCGAACAGCTCGTCGTCCATGCGCGGGTATTTCTTCATGTGGCCTTCGAGAGAGGCCAGGGACGAGATCCTGAACAGGTTCCGCAGGCCCTGGGCGTTGACCGCCCACATGGTCTTGTGAAGGTAGGTGCCGCCGGCCGACACGTCACCGCCCAGACCGGTGCGCTCGTCCGACTTGCGCTGGTGGGGCTCCCCCCAGAACACCGGTCGCTTGTAGTGGCGGGATTCGGGGCTGACGTAACCCTCGATGCCGATGATGGGCTTGACCCCGGCGGCCTTCATCTTCGACTGGAACTCGTAGGCGCCGAACATGTTTCCGTGGTCGCTCATCGCGATCGCGGGCATGCCCAGCGCGGCTGCCCGCTCGGCCAGTTTGCCGATCTTCGCCGCTCCGTCCAGCATGGAGTACTCGGTGTGAACATGCAGGTGAACGAACGAATCAGCCACCGGTGACCTTGGCCTTTCGTGGTGGGTCGAGTGGAGGCTCCTACTCTATCGAGCACCCGAAGTGGCCGTCGTGACTCATCTGGAAATAGATGATCATTGGTGCGGGAGACCTCCCGGCCACGCGAGAGGCCCCGCAGCCGGACGGTTGCGGGGCCCCGTGAGACAGGTAGGCGTCACGCATGTCGCCGTGGTCGGTGATCGCGATGGCGGGCATCCCGAGATCTCCGACCCGCTTGACATCTGCTTCAGCCGAGCGGCTCCGTCGAGCATGGAGTACTCGGTGTGAACATGCAGATGAACAAACGACTCACCCGTACGGCTCCCCTATTCGTGCGGCGCGCCAGCGCCTACGCGTGTTGAGGCCGCCCCGGAGGCACAGCGCGCCCTAAGGTCGGTCCTATAACCAGCTAAACCACTTTGAGCTGGGAAAACAGCGGGGGAACCGGGATGGCGTCAGAGTCAACGGAACAAGGTTATAGCCATGTCCTGAGCAGCCGGCAGGTCCAGATGATCGCGATCGGCGGGGCCATCGGCGTGGGTCTGTTCCTCGGGTCGGGAGGCCGCCTCGCGGCGGCCGGTCCCGGCCTGGTGCTGTCCTACGCGGTGGCCGGGATCGCGGCGTTCCTCGTCATGCGGGCGCTCGGCGAGCTTGTACAGCACCGGCCCACGTCGGGCTCGTTCGTGGACTACGCCCACGAGTTCGTCGGCCCGTGGGCGAGCTTCGCCAGCGGGTGGATGTACTGGATCAACTGGGCCTTCACCGGCATCGCCGAGCTCACCGCCATCGCCACCTACGTGCACAAGTGGGCCCCTGATCTTCCGCAGTGGATCACCGCCCTGGGCGCGCTGGTGCTCGTGCTCGCCGTCAACCTGCTCTCGGTGCGCCTCTTCGGGGAGTTGGAGTTCTGGTTCGCCCTGCTCAAGGTGCTGGCCATCACGGTGTTCCTGGTGGTGGGCACCTGGATGGTGGTCTTCGCCGTCAACGGCGCGGGGCCGGCCAACATGACCGCCGATGGCGGGTTCATGCCGTTCGGGCTGCCCCTGGTCCTGATGAGCCTGCAGGCCGTGGTGTTCGCCTACTCCGGCATCGAGCTCGTGGGCGTCGCCGCCGGGGAGACCAAGGACGTGCGCAAGGTCATGCCGAAGGCCATCAACGGCGTCGTCTGGCGCATCGCGGTGTTCTACGTGGGATCGGTGCTGCTGCTGATCATGGTGCTGCCCTGGACCGCGTACAGCGGGACGCAGTCGCCCTTCGTCACGGTGTTCAGCTCGCTCGGCGTCCCCTGGGCGGGCGACGCGATGAACCTCGTCGTCATCACCGCCGCCATGTCCTCGTGCAACTCCGGTCTCTACTCCACCGGCCGCATTCTGCGCTCCATGGCCCTGAAGGGCGAGGCGCCCGCGGTGACGGGTCGGCTGAACTCGCGGCATGTGCCGTACGGCGGGATCGCCATCACGGCGGCGGTGTTCCTCGGCGGGGTGGTGCTCAACTACTTCGTGCCGAAGCAGGCGTTCGACATCGCCATCGCGATCGCCTCGCTGGGAGTGATCACGACGTGGGGCACGCTGCTCTACTGCCAGATCGGGCTGCGCCGGGCGGCTCTGCGCGGCGAGGTCGCGCGGCCGGGGTTCCGGATGCCCGGCTCGCCGTACACGAACTGGTTCGCTCTGGCCCTGCTCGGCCTGGTCGTGGCGCTCATGGCGTTCGCCGACGAACCCCAGCGGATCGCTTTCTACAGCATTCCGCTGCTGGCGGCGGCCATCGCGGTCGGATGGCGGATCGTGAACGCGCGCCGGGGGCACCTGCGCAGGCCCCCGGCCGCCGGGCAGCCGATCGTCAGCGGCCCTGTCGCTCCGCCAGGCGCAGTCCCGCCTCGATGACCGCGTTCATGACCGGCGCGAGTCCCGCCTCCCCCAGCGTGGGGGCGCGCTCCGCCATGGCCGCGACCAGGCGGCGTTCCCGTTCCATGTCGCGCCCGGCGAACCCGCCGACGGGCTTCAATCGCTGGACGACCCCGGCGAGCGCGGCCCTGCGCTCCAGCAGGACGGCGAGCGCCGCGTCCACGCGGTCGATCGCCCCGCGGGCGGTCGCCACCGTGTCGGGGACCTCCTGCCGCACCACCGCGCCGATCAGCACCGCCGCCTCGCGGGCCCGGGCCACGGCCTCGGCGCCCGCCTCGGGCGCGACCATCAGGCCGTCGGCCCCCGCGGCGACGGCGGGCGCGGCGAGGTCCGCCCCGCCCGCAAGGCCCGCCAGCACGGGCCTGCCCGACCGCTCACGCGCGGCGCGCATCAGCGCCAGGTCGAGGGCGGGGCGGGCCAGGTGGGTACGGCTCCCGCTCTCGCAGAGCACCACGTCGTCGTTGCCCTCGGCGGCGCAGTAGTCGCCGACCGCCAGCCATTCCTCAAGCGTCGCCGTAGGGCCGCGCCGTACCACGACCGGCAGCCCGAGCCGGGCCGCGGTCCCGACGAGCCCGAGGTCCTGCGCCCACTCCCCGCCGATCACGACGGCGTCGGCCGCGGCCTGGATCGCGGGCAGGTCCGCCGAGGAGAACGGCTCCACCAGCAGCGGCCCGGCGAACGCGGCCCGGGCCTCCCCCACGGCCTCCTCCGCGCGACGCCGCCCGCCGTGCTCGCGCAGCGACACCCACCGGGCGTCCGGCCCCGCGGCGGCCTCCCCGCCGATGACCACCACCGGGCCGGTGCCCACGCACAGGTTTCCGATCCGTACGGCGCGGGCCTCGCGTTCGGTGTGAGGAGTCGATGACATATATGGATCTCCCGTGGGTAGGGCCGGCGACCGGGTCCGAAGCCGACCAGGGACGACACGTCGATGAGACGGTCTGTGTCGGTAAAGCCTGGAAAACACGAAAGGCAGAGACTTTGGTCTCTGCCTTGGCGCCGGCTCCGCAGGGGTCGCTAGATCACATGTATGCGACCGGCTCTCGCGGAGCCGGCTGAATAAACGCGAAATAGCGGGTCATGGCGTCGACCATAGGGCATGCTCCTCCGACGTGCCACTTAATGGATAAATTCGTCCCACATGACGAGACGGCAAATACGGGTGAAATCTCCGTACGGTCGATGTAGATCCCCCGCTATGGGAGGATTTCTAGGGCTGGGAGGGGGTTTGAGCGGTGATGCAGTGGGACGGGGAACACCGGAACGATCGCCGCATCGCTGACCGCTACCACCTGCTCGAACCTATCGGGCAGGGCGGCATGGGCGTGGTCTGGCGGGCGCATGACGAACTGCTCGACCGGACCGTCGCGGTCAAGGAGGTCCGGTACGGCGGCGGTCTCGGCGACGAGAAACACGTGCTGAACCGGCGGATGATGCGTGAGGCCCGGGCCGCTGCGCGCCTGACTCACCCTAACGTCGTGGTCGTCTACGACGTGATCGAAGAGGACCACCGGCCGTGGATCGTCATGCAGCTGGTGCCCTCCCGCTCGCTCGGCCAGGTCATCAGGGCCGACGGCCCGCTCAAGCCGCGCCGCGTCGCCGACATCGGCCTCCAGGTGCTCGACGCCCTGCGCGGCGCGCACCGCGCGGGCGTGCTGCACCGCGACGTCAAGCCGGAGAACGTCCTGCTGGCCCATGACGGCCGCGTCGTGCTCACCGACTTCGGCATCGCGACGCTGGAGACCGAGACCGCGCTCACCATGACCGGCCTGGCCGGCACCCCGGCCTTCATCGCGCCCGAACGCCTGCGCGGCCTGCCCGCCCGGCGCGAGTCCGACCTCTGGTCGCTCGGCGCGACGCTGTACGCCGCCGTGGAGGGCAAATCCCCGCACGACCGGGGCATGGCCATGGCCACGATGCACTCGGTGCTGAACGACGCGCCCGCGCTGCCGCGGAACGCCGGGCCGCTGTTCCCGGTGCTCGACGGGCTGCTGCGCAAGGAGCCGGTCCAGCGGCTGACCTACGACGAGGCGGCCGACATGCTGCGCAAGGTCATGGAGGGGCACTCGCCCACCATGCCCTTCGGTGTCGTCGCCCCGCGTCCGCCCGCGGCCTCGCCCGCGGCGGAGCCCATCCCCGAGACCGGCCATCACGCCTCCCCTGCGCGCCCCGCGGGGCCGGGCGACGCCGGCAAGCGGCCGGGCAGGAACCCCTACCAGGGCCAGGGCGACGCACAGCAGGGCCGGGGCAACGCACAGCAGGGCCGGGGCGACGCGCCTCGCCTGAGGGGCCACGCCCCCGTCGCCGGCACCGTACGCCCGCGGCGGCCCGCGCCGCCCCCGGAGCCCCCGGCGGCCGACGACGTGGAGATCGCGACCCGCAAGTCCCGGCTTCCCGGCACCGCCGGACCGGGCCCGGCCGCCGCACGCTATGGCACGGACGCGGCCGAGGCCCCCGCCACGCGGCGACCCGCCCCCGGGGCGACCTCGGAATCGCGGGCGGCGGAGAAGAGCCTCCTGGAGCCCTCTGAGGCCGTCGGCGGCCGTCCCTCTTCCGCGCGCTCCCACGGGGGCCTGCCCGAGGTCGACGCCCCGCGCACGCCGTCCACCTCTGCGAGCGGCAAGACCGCCAAAGGCCGCAAGCCCGGCGCGGGCGGCGCCGCGGCGGCCGGCAAGGCCGCGAAGGCGGACGGCCCCGCCCCTGCCGGTGCGGCGGCGGCCTCCGGCGACCCGCTGGAGGACGACGCCCTCACCTCCCCCAGCCTCGTCATGCCCGCTATCCTGGACGACGCGCCGCCCCCGTCCGGCGGCGACGCCGCCCCCGGGATGACCGTCACCGCCTCCCCCGCCAAGGGCAAGACCGGCGCAGGCACGGCGTCCACCGGCAAGGCCGGCACGAGCGCGGCCAAGTCCGGCACGGGCAAGGCGGCCTCGGGTACGGCGGACGCCGCCAAGTCCGGCACCGGTAAGTCCGGCACGGGCGCAGCGGGCAAGGGCAAGCCGGGGACCGGCCAGGCCAAGACCGGATCCGGCTCGTCAGACGCGGACACATCGGACGCAGGCAAGCCCGGCAGATCGAGCTCGGGCAAGAGCGCCGACAAGTCCCGCATTGCCGGGCCGGGCACCGATGTAACGGATACAGATAAGTCCGGCACTTCGGGCCCCGACGCGAACGCCGGGAAGCCCGGAACAGCCGACCTGTACACAGACACCGCAGGCACGGACAAGTCCGCCACTTCGGATACAGGAAGCGGCACGCCCAGGTCCACCAGCTCGCGCGCCACCCCCACCGGCTCGGACAAATCCGATCTGCCGGACTCGGGTCCGGACGACCTGGACACAGACGCCACAGACACCGGCACCCCGACCCCGGGCAAGCCCGGATCCGCCACACCCAGCCCGGACAGCACCAGCAAGCCCGGCACATCACGCACAGGCAAGACCAGCACCGGCAAGACCGGCACATCCGGCCCCGACACGAACGCTGGAAAGCCCGGAACAGCCGACCTGGACACGGACACCACGGGCACGGACACGGCGGGCACGGACACGGCGGGCACGGACGGCGGCAGTCTGAGCACGGGTGCCCGCACGCTGGGCACCGGAAGCTCGCGCACGGCGCCCACGAGCTCAGACAAGTCCGGCACATCAGGCTCGGACGCGGACATCGACGGCCTGGACTCAGACGGGACCGACAGTGACGCGGCGACCCCGGGCAAGCCTGGATCCGCCGCGCCCGACCTGGACACCGCAAGCACCAGCAAGCCCGACTTGTCCGGCCTTGACACCGACACGTCAGACAAAGACGCCGCAGAAACGGATACGGCGAGCACAGGGACGGCAGGCACCGGCAGCATGAGCGCCAGCGCCCGCAAGCCCAAAGCCGACAGCCCGGACAACGCCTCGACGGGCACGGGCAAGCCCGGCGCATCAGGCTCGGACGCGGCCGATGCCGCCCAGCCCGCATCCGGCGACCCGGACCTGGACGCGGCGGACGCCGAGGCGGCCTCAGGCACCGCGGCGACCGGCAAGGCCCGCTCCCGCACGACCGGCAGCGGCAAGTCCAAGTCCGGTGCGACGGGGTCGTCTGCGACGGGATCCTCCAAGGCGGGAACCGGCAAGCCCGGCGCGGGATCGGCGGACGCCGTACTCGGCGCCGACAGCCCCGCCTCCCTCCACGAGAACGCGTCCGACTCGGCGAAGAACCACGACGGGGACGCCCAGCACGGGGACTCGGGCGACGCCGACCGGCCACGCACCGCCGCCGATAAACCCGGCAAACCCAGCGAGACCGGCAAGGTCTCCACGTCCTCGGCCCGGTCCGGTGGGGCCAAGCCCGCCGCGAGCACGTCGGAGGCCGAAGACGCGCCGCCGCCGGAATCCGAACCGGCCTCGCCGGCGAGGGCCTCCCTGGGGGCGGACGACGCCTCCTGGAGCGACTCGGGCGAAACACGTAAGCACCCGACGATGGGAAGCCCGGCGTCGGAGCCCGCATCCACGCCCGCATCGGGCTGGTCCTCCAGGTCTGCCCCCGGCTCCGCGTCCGGGGCCGACTCGGCGCCACGGGCGTCCACCTCGGCCTATGGCAAGGCCGAGCCCAAGGCCGCCTCTCCGAAGGCGGGTGTCCGGGACGAGGAGGCGGTCGCCGTACCCGGCCTGGTGGGCACGCCGACGGTAAGGGTGCGCGAAGAGCGGCCCGCTCTCGACGACCTGCCCCCGTCGTACTTCGGGGCGACCGCGAAACTGCCCACTCCCCCGCTGGAGCAGGCCCCCGCCGCCCCGCGGCAGCCGCTCGCCGACGCTCAGTCGACGGTGATGGGCCTGCGCCCCTCGATGCCGCCCCGCCGGTCGTCGCCCCTGCGCAAGGTCGTGCCCGCCGTGACCGTCGCCGTGGTCATCGTGGCGGGCGTGTCGCTGTACCTCGGCATGCGGAGCGGCGAGGCGGTGAACCCGGCACCCCCGGAGGTGACCACGTCGGCGTCGGCCGCGCCGAGTACGGCCGAGCCGGAGGGGGGGCGCAGGCCCGCGGCTACGCCCGCCGAGCCCGCCGAACCGACGGCGACGCCCGCCGAGAAACCCGCCGAGAAGGAGGAGAAGGACGCGCTTCCGGCGGGTTGGAAGATGTACAAGGACAAGAAGATGGGCTTCTCGGTCGGGCTTCCCCCCGGCTGGAAGGAGCTTTCACGCACCGGCAGCTGGGTGCGTTTCCGGGGGCCGGGCGCCAGCCCGAGCTCCTACCTGCACATCGAGGAGGCGAGCGAGCCCGGCGGCGACCCGCTGAAGGACTGGCGCAGGCAGGAGCCCACCCTCAAATACAACTTCGGCGGCTACAAGAAATTGTGGATCAAGAAGGTCGACTACCAGAAGGCCGCCGCCGACTGGGAGTTCACCTGGCGTGCCAACTCCGGCAAGTCGCGCGTACGCAACCGCGGTTTCGTCACCGACAACGGCCGCGCCTACGCGATCTACTGGCACACCCGGTCGAACAAGTGGAAGGAGCATCTCCGCTTCTTCAACGGCTTCGCCGACACCTTCAAGCCCGCCAAGTAGCAGCGTGACCGGCGGACGGGGGGGAAGCGCGGTGAGCGGGCAGCGCCGCGTGGCCGGCCGCTATCTGCTGATCGAGCAGATCGGCCAGGGCGGCATGGGCGTCGTCTGGCGGGCCCACGACGAGCTGCTCGACCGCGTGGTCGCGGTCAAGGAGGTGCGCTACGCCGGGGTCGACGACGAGAAGCGGGCATCCCTCAACCAGCGCACCATGCGCGAGGCGCGCGCGGCCGGACGGCTGGACCACCCGTCGGTCGTGGTGATCCACGACGTGATCGAGGAGGACGGCAGACCGTGGATCGTCATGCAGCTCGTCCGTTCGCGGTCGCTCGGCACGGTGGTCCGTACACAAGGACCGCTCGCGCCGCACTACGCGGCGTCGGTGGGGCTCCAGGTGCTGGGGGCGCTGCGGGCCGCCCACGCCGCCGGTGTGCTGCACCGCGACGTCAAGCCCGAGAACGTGCTGCTGGCCGATGACGGGCGGGTCGTGCTGACCGACTTCGGCATCGCGACCACCGAGGAGGACCCGGCTCTCACCAGCACCGGCGCTGTGATCGGCACCCCCGCCTTCCTGCCGCCCGAGCGGCTGAACGGCCTGCCGGCGACGGCCGAGTCCGACCTGTGGTCGCTCGGGGCGACCCTGTACGCCGCGGTCGAAGGGCGATCGCCGTTCGACCGGGGGGCCACGGCCCCGACCATGGCGGCGGTGCTGTACGACGAGCCGACCCCCATGGCCCGGGCCGGGCTGCTCGCGCCCGTCATCACCGGGCTACTCGCCAAGGACCCGGATACGCGCATGCGCGCCGAGGAGGCCGCCGAGCTGCTCCGCGGGACCTCCGAGCGGCATGTGCCCCCTCCGGCCGCACGCACCGCCGAGCGGCCGGTGCGGCCCGCCGCCCGGCGCGGCCGTACGGCACTGCTCGCGGCGGCGGTAGCCGTACCCCTGGCCTTGGCCTCGGCGGGTGCCGCGGTCTGGCTCGCGCTCCGGGGCGGCGAAACGGCCGAGCCGCCGCCGGGCTCGACGCACGTGGCGATCGCCACCGCGTCGCAGGCCCAGCGCACAAGCCCCTCCCCGCCGACGACGCCGCGCCCGGCCCCCTCCCCGTCGTCGTCCCGTACGGCACAAGCCCCCGCCACCGGGCGCGTCGCCGTGCCGCCGAGGTGGAAGCCGTACCGCCATCCGACCATGGGCTACTCCCTCGCCATCCCCCCGGGGTGGAGCGCGACCGACCACTCCACACGGTCGCGGACGGAGATCCGGAGTGCCCGCGGCACGAGCTACCTGTGGGTGGAGTGGACCACGCCCGAGGATCCGACGGGCGACCCGGTGCGCGCCATGGCCGAGCTCGAACGGAGGGTCCTGGCCGAGAAGTCCCTCCCGGGCTACCGGCGGATAGCGATCCGGCCGCTCACCTACCTGGGCCGGCCGGCCGCCGACTGGGAGTTCACCTTCACGACCACCTCCGAAGGCACCGTCCACGTGATCGACCGGGGCTTCCAGACGGAGAGCGGTCAGCACTACGTGATGTACTGGCGGACGCCCGAGACCGAATGGCACCGGAACCTGCACTACTTCAAGGCCTTCGCCCGCACTTTCCGCCCCTGAGGCCGACCGCCGCAGGACCGCCCCGACCGGCCCCGCGAGCCCGCCTCCGTCCGGCGGGCCCGGGGCTGCCCGATGGGCGACGCGGTCAGGATTCGCACCCGATGGGCGACGCGGTCAGGATTCGCACCCGATGGGCGACGCGGTCAGGATTCGCGCCCGATGGGCGACGCGGTCAGGATTCGCGCCCGGCGAGCTCCAGGGCCGTGGCGAGATCCTCGGGGTATTCGCTGGTGAAGGACACCCACGCGCCTGTGGTCGGGTGTTCGAAGGACAGGGTGACGGCGTGCAGCCACTGCCGGCCCACCTTGAGCCGGGCGGCCAGGGTGGGGTCCGCGCCGTACATGAGGTCGCCGACGCACGGGTGGCGCAGTGCGGACATGTGCACGCGGATCTGGTGGGTGCGGCCGGTCTCCAGGCCGATGTCCAGCAGGGAGGCGGCCCGGAACGCCTCGACCGTGTCGTAGTGCGTGATGGAGGGCTTGCCGCCCGCCACGACCGCGAACCGGCCGTCGCCGGACGGGTGCCGGTCGATCGGAGCGTCGACGGTGCCGCGCAGCGGGTCGAGGTGGCCTTGCACGAGCGCGTGGTAGCGCTTGTCGACGCGGCGCTCCTTGAAGGCCCGTTTGAGCAGGGAGTACGCCACTTCGCTCTTGGCGACGACCATCGTGCCGCTCGTGTTGGCGTCGAGGCGGTGGACGATGCCCTGGCGTTCGGCGGCGCCGCTGGTGGCGACGGTGTGGCCCGCGCCGAGCAGTCCGCCGATGACGGTGGGGCCGGTCCAGCCGACGGTCGGGTGGGCGGCGACGCCGATCGGCTTGTCGACGACGATGAGGTCGGAGTCCTCGTAGAGGATCTTCATGCCGGGCACGGGCTCGGCCACCGGCATCGGGGCGGTGGGCGGCGGCGGCAGGGTGACGTCGAGCCACGCGCCGGCGTGGACGCGGTCGGACTTGGCCGCGGCCTGGCCGTCCACGAGCACGTCGCCGACGGCGATCAGCTCGGCGGCCCGGGTGCGGGAGAAGCCGAACAGCCTGGACAGGGCGGCGTCGAGACGCTCACCGGCGAGGCCGTCGGGCACGGGGAGACTCCGCTGGTCAGCCATGAGCGCCGTCCTTCCCCGCGTCACCGGCATCGCCACCGGAGCCGGAAGCCGGGCCGGCCCCGGGAACCGGGCCTGAGCCCGGTGCCGATCCGGGCCCGTCCGCATCGGCCTCACCGGCCTCACCGGCCTCGGCGGCCTTCGCCGGGGCGACGTCCCCGGTGTCGCGGGTGCCGTCGATCTGGTAACCGCGCCACGCGAGGAACACGGCCAGGGTGCCGCCGCAGACGATGGACGAGTCCGCCACGTTGAAAATCGGGAAGTGGCCCGGGAACACCTCGACGAAGTCGACCACGTGCCCTTCGAAGACGCCGGGCGAGCGGAAGACGCGGTCGGTCAGGTTGCCGAGCGCCCCCCCGAGGAGGAGGCCGAGGGTCACGGCCCAGGGGAGGCTGCGGAGGTTCTTGGCGGTGCGCAGGATCGCGATCACGACGATGGTGGCGACAGCGGTCAGCAGCAACGTCAGCCCGGCGCCGATGCTGAACGCGGCTCCGGAGTTGCGAATGACCCGGAACTGCAGGAGCCCGCTGATGAGCTCCACCGGCGCGCGGCCCTCGACGGTCTCCACCACGACGATCTTGGAGGCGAGATCGGAGAGGTAGATGGCCACGGCGATGACCGCCAGCAGCCCCACCCGCTTGGGGAAGGGCGAGGTGCCCCGGGAGTCGCCGGGAGCGTGGGATCCGCCGCGCGGCGCGGAGTCCGCGCCGCCGGCCTCGCCGCTCCCGGCACCTTCACCGGAGCCGCCGTTCAGCGGCGCTCCTCCCGCTGCTTGCAGGCCACGCACAGCGTCGCCCTCGGGAACGCTCGCAGCCGTTCCTTGCCGATCGGCTTGTGGCACGATTCGCACACTCCATAGGTCCCTGCGTCGATCCGGGCGATCGCCCGCTCGTTCTGCGCGAGTAGGTCGCGCGAATTCAGGGTAAGGGCGATCTCACGTTCCCGCTCATACGTCTTCGCCCCGGCGTCGGCCTGATCATCCCCCGCGCCCTCGGACATGTCGCCGGAGGCGATCTCGGACTCCGCGCGGGCGATATCGCGCCTGAGGGCCTCGATCTCCTTGGCCAGGGTCCGGCGGACCTCGGCGAGCTCCTCCGGGGTCCAGGTTGCCGCGGGGGCTTCTTCTGTCCTCTTCGCGGTGCGCGTGGTCGCGGCCATGGCAGCCTCCTTGCTGTGCCGTTCCCGTTCGACGCGTTCAACGGGTGCCGAGAGCATAGGTCGCCCATAACAGAACGGCAAACGACCCGCCGTAACATTTACCACTCCCGTACGATGACCCCCCTCTTCAGGGACTCCTCATCGTTACCCATAATTTCCATGCCTTTGTCTACTTCTTCCACTTGCCTGCTTCCCACGGAGGACACGCGGTCGTGCGGGGTGCGTTATCGTGTGAAGCTGCAAGGCGTTGATGGGGACGAGTAGGTCCGAGATTTCCCGCTGAGCGACCCGGGGACGGTGCGAGCCCGGGGCGGGAGCCGGTCCGAAGATCACCCCGGAGCCGCCGGAAGAACGGCATCCAGTCACGGAAGGCCCAGTAGACCCGGCCGCACCCCAATCGAGAGGGCACCCGGAGCTCCCGGTGCCAAGGAGGGTGGTACCGCGGGGCCGCGCATCGGTCTCGTCCCTCCGCGCCACCAGTCTCACCGGCTCTCTCGGCGTGGAGGTCCCGCCCGCGATGTCACCCCAGTATTTCCAGCATCTCCCGGCCTCGGTCGACCTGCCCGCGCTGGAACGCGAGGTCCTCGACCGCTGGCGCGACGGCAAGATCTTCGAGCGCTCCCTGGAGCAGAACGCCGACCGCCCGTCGTGGGTGTTCTACGAGGGCCCGCCCACCGCCAACGGCATGCCCGGCGTCCACCACGTCGAGGCGCGGGTCTTCAAGGACCTCTTCCCCCGCTACAAGTCGATGCGCGGCTTCCACGTCCCGCGCAAGGCCGGCTGGGACTGCCACGGCCTGCCCGTCGAGGTCGCCGTGGAGAAGGAGCTCGGCCTCGCGGGCAAACCCGAGATCGAGGCGTACGGCATCGCCGAGTTCAACGACCGCTGTCGCGAGTCGGTGCTGCGGCACGTGGACGCCTTCGAGGAGATGACCGAGCGGATGGGCTACTGGGTGGACATGTCCCAGGCCTACCGCACGATGGACCCCTCCTATGTCGAGGCGGTCTGGTGGTCGCTCAAGGTCGTCTGGGACAAGGGCCTGCTCATGCGGGACTTCCGCATCACGCCCTACTGCCCCCGCTGCGGCACCGGCCTGTCCGACCACGAGCTCGGCCAGCCCGGCGGATACGAGACGATCACCAGCCCGTCGGTCTACGTGCGGATGCCCGTCACCTCGGGGCGCTTCGAGGGCGTCGACCTGCTCATCTGGACCACCACGCCGTGGACGCTCGTGTCCAACACGGCTGTCGCCGTACACCCCGAGGTGACCTACGTCGTCGCCGAGAAGGACGGCGAGAAGCCGGTGATCGTGGCCGAGCCCCTGGTCGCGGCGGCGCTCGGCGAGGAGTGGACCGTCCGCGAGCGGGTGCTCGGCACCGAGCTGGAGCGCACGCCGTACTCCCGGCCGTTCGAGCTGGTCGACATCCCGGACGCTCACTATGTCGTGCTGGCGGACTACGTCACCATCGAGGATGGCACGGGTCTCGTGCACCAGGCGCCCGCCTTCGGCGCGGACGACATGGTCGTCTGTAAGAAGTACGGCATGCAGATCGTCAATCCGATCGGCCCCGACGGGCGGTTCCTCCCCGAGGTCCCGTTCGTCGGCGGTGTCTTCTTCAAGGACGCCGACGAGCGCCTGACCGAGGACCTGCGCGAGCGCGGCCTGCTGTTCCGCGGCAGCCACTTCGAGCACAGCTACCCGCACTGCTGGCGCTGCCACACCTCGCTGCTCTACTACGCGCTCCCCTCGTGGTACATCCGCACCACCGCCATCAAGGACCGGCTCTTCGCCGAGAACGAGAAGACCAACTGGTTCCCGGAGAGCATCAAGCACGGCCGCTACGGCGAGTGGCTGCGCAACAACGTCGACTGGGCGCTGTCGCGCTCCCGCTACTGGGGCACGCCCCTCCCGCTGTGGGTGTGCGGCGAGGACGAGAGCCACGTGACCTGCGTCGGGTCGCTCAAGGAGCTGAGCGAGCTGGCCGGCCGCGACCTCACCGCGCTCGACCCTCACCGCCCCTACGTCGACGACGTCACCTTCGGCTGCCCCGACTGCGGCGCCGAGGCCCGGCGCGTGCCCGACGTCATCGACGTCTGGTACGACTCGGGGGCCATGCCGTTCGCCCAGTGGGGCGCGCCCCACATCAACGAGGACGAGTTCGAGAAGGCGTTCCCCGGCCAGTTCATCTGCGAGGCCATCGACCAGACCCGCGGCTGGTTCTACTCGATGATGACGGTCGGCACCCTGGTGTTCGACCGGTCGTCCTACGAGAACGTGCTCTGCCTCGGCCTGATCCTCGCCGAGGACGGGCGCAAGATGAGCAAGCACCTCGGCAACGTCCTGCAGCCCATCCCGCTGATGGACGACCACGGCGCCGACGCCCTGCGGTGGTTCATGGCGGTCTCCGGCTCCCCCTGGGCGCCGCGGCGCGTCGGCCACCACGTGCTGGAGGAGATCATCAGGAAGGTCCTGCTGACCTACTGGAACACCACCTCCTTCTTCACGCTCTACGCCAACGCGGAGTCCTGGTCTCCCGAACGGCTCGCGACCGCCCCCGCGTACGGCGACCGCCCCCTCATCGACCGGTGGGCCCTCGCCGAGCTCCACCGCACCGTCTCCGACGTCACCGCCTCCCTCGACGAGTTCGACAGCGCCCGCGCCGGGCGGCGGCTCACCGAGTTCCTCGACGATCTCTCCAACTGGTACGTCCGCCGGTCCCGCCGCCGCTTCTGGACGGGCGAGGAGTCGGCCTTCGCGACGCTGTACGAGTGCCTGACGACGGTGTCGCAGCTCATGGCCCCGATCGTGCCGTTCCTCACCGACTACCTGTGGAACGTCCTGCGCGCTCCCGACGCGCCGCCGTCGGTGCACCTCAGCACCTGGCCCGCGGTACGGCAGGAGCTCCTCGACCCCGCCCTCAGCGAGCAGATGGCCCTCGTACGCCGCCTCGTCGAGCTCGGGCGCTCCGCCCGGGCCGCCGGCGGCGTCAAGACCCGCCAGCCGCTCGGCCGGGCCCTCGTCGGGGCCCCGGGCTGGGCCGACCTCCCCGAGGCGCTGCGCGACCTCATCGCCGACGAGCTCAACGTCCAGACGCTCGAAAACCTCTCGGGCTTCTCCGCCGACCTCGTCACCTTCACCGTCAAGCCCAACTTCCGCGCTCTCGGCAAGCGGTTCGGCTCCCAGACCAAGGCCGCCGCCGCCGCCGTGTCCGCGGCCGAACCCGCCGCCCTCGCCCGCTCCCTGCGCGGTGGCGGCACGGTCACACTCACCGCCGACGGCCTCGGCGAGATCGAGGTCGGCCTCGACGACGTCATCGTCACCGAGCAGCCGAAGTCCGGCTGGGCCGTCGAGACCGGCGCCATCGACACGGGCACCGGCGAGACCGTCGCCCTCGACCTGGCCATCACCGACGAACTGCGCCGGGCCGGCCTCGCGCGCGAGGTGATCCGCCTCGTCCAGGAGTCCCGGAAGGCGACCGGCCTGTCCATCACCGACAGGATCGACCTGTTCTGGTCGACCTCGGACCCCGACCTCGCCGCGGCCCTGCGCGACCAGTCCGACGCCATCGCCGCCGAGGTCCTCGCCACCACCGTCGTGGAATCCCCCGGACTCGACCAGGTCACCCACCACGACGCCGACCTCGACCTCACCTTCCAACTCCGCCGCACCACGGCCTGACCCGACCGCCGACCGCCCCGGAAGACCACACGGCCTTCCGGGGCGGTTCTGATCACCTTTGGCGACTTTCGCCGGTATGGATTAGCCAGTGGGCTAGACGGCGGGCCTTAAATGAAATGCGGTGCACGAGCGAGCATCGAAACAGAAAAATACGCCACTTCATCAGCCTGCAGGCTCTCGCAATTTCCCGTCCTGGTTCTGGTCGGCCTGCCGTCAAGTGACACCACGCCATCGATCCCCATACCGGGGGCGCGTGCCGTACGGCTTGCGCGCGGCAGGCTCAGTGCTGGCAGATGGAGCAGGCCGTGAAACCGCCGCGGACCGCTTCCTGGCGGAGCATGGTGTCCAGGGCCGACTCCTCGGTGGCGCGGACGATCGGGCACGAGGAGTCGTGGTAGCGGTGGGTGCCGGAGATCACCGTGACGGCGGCCGGGAGGCCCTGAGCGGTCGCGGCGGCGTCGGGCTGATCCTGTCCCGGGTAAGCCGGGGACCCGGAGTCTGCGAGGCTCTCAGAACCCGCGGAGGGCCCGTTCTGCTGCTGCGGCCCGTCGCCCTTGCTGGCGAACCAGCCGCCCGTGGACCGAGAGGTGGCCGGCGGGATGATCGGAGGGGTGAATCCCGGCACCGCGGGCGGTTCGGCGCGGTGCGGCCGGGGGTCGTCCAGGGATGGAGATCCACCCCGGTCGCCGGAACCATAGGTGGTCGGGCTGGAGTCGGGCCAGTCGGACAGGGCGCCCGAACCCAGGGGGGCCGACGTGGAACCGGCCGCGCCCGCGGGGTGGGCCGCGCTCGGGGAGCCGGTCTCGGAGGGGGCGGCGGTGCCGGAATAACCGGAGTAACCGGGCAGGTCAGCCGATCCGATCGCGGTGGCGGTGTAACCGGGCAGGTCGCCGGAGCCACCGGATGAACCCGGAGGCCGTGTCCGATCACCGGAACCTGCGGAGGGGGCGTGGAAGGCCGGTGAATCATCGGAACCGGCGAACGCGGACGGCCCGGAAGACGTCAGCGGACCCTCGGCGGACAGGCCGGACGCCCCAGAGGAACCAGGAGACGCAGAAGACGCAGAGGGACCGGGAGACCTGTGAAGGTCTCCGGAATCCGCAGGGAAGTGTGCGGCCTCGGAGGGGCCTGCGGATGAGGCCGTGCCGGTGGTGGGGGGCGTGGACTCCGGAGAGGGGGTGTCCGGATCGGCGACGGAAGGGAGCTGTCGACCGCCGAGCGCGGCGTCGGGAAGGCACGTGGTGCAGGGCGAGAAACCCTCGTCCCTGGCCTCCTCGTAGGTCAACTGCTCAAGCTGCTTGCCGATGAGCTGGCGGCAGCCGGCCGCGTGATAGCGCTTGCGCCCCGGCACGACCAGGACTATGGCGTCCGGAGAGATCCCTGACGGCGCGGGCCCGGCGAGCGGCCCGGCCGAGGGATGGGGGCGGGAGTGGGTCGCGGTGATCGTCGCTGCTTGACGGTGGGTGGAGGGGCCCATCGAGGGGGTTGCGACCGACGTCGTCGTCGGCGCACCCATGAACCCGCCTGGATGAGCGTGAGCCGGCGGTGCCCCCGGCAAGTGCGGTGCCGGGGCCTCGGCGTCGGCTCTCCCGCCGCCGGGAAACAGCTTGTGGCGCCAGAGCAGTGCCGCGATAACGAGGAAGACCGCGGAGAGCACACTGAGCACGATCGACCACATGACGAGGAAGACCTTGCCCAGGACGATGCCCGCGATCAGCAACACGATTGCCGCGAGCACCAGACCGGCACTGACGAGGATCACAGGGAAACTCCCGGTTGACGGGCCGAACGAGGAGTCGACCCGAAGGTGAGCTCTCTCATCTCACCGGTGTCCTCGGACGTGGAGCCGCGCCCGCGAGAGCGGCGGCACGCACCCGCTCGGGGTGTGCGACCGGGGATCGCCGTGGATGAGCGAGGCTCGCTGCTAACGGCGGTCGGAGTGCGGGCCGTCGGCGGTCTGGAAGGCACCCGGGTGCTGCGCGGGGTCGGCACCGAAAGGCGGAGGACCTCCGGGGATGGCCTGCTGGACGCCCGGTCCGTGCGGAGCCATGGCCGGGGCCGGACCCATCTGGCCGCCACCCATCTGGCCACCGCTCATCTGGCCGGGCCCCATCTGACCGGGCCCCATCTGACCGCCGCCCATCTGACCGCCGCCCATCTGACCGCCGCCCATCTGGCCGGAGCCGATCTGGGGCGGGCCGACGGGAGCCGCGCCGATCTGGTTGGCGCCCATCTGAGCCGCGCCGACGATCGGGAAGGCACCGCTGGCGTCGGCGGAGACGTTGAGGTCGGCGAGCCGGTCTTCCAGATAGAGCTTCAGCCTGCTGCGGTATTCGCGCTCGAAGCTCCGCAGCTCCTCGACCTTGCGCTCAAGCTCGTCACGTGTCTGCACGAGGGAGCCCATCGCCTGGCGGTGCCGCTCCTGCGCGTCGCGTTCCAGCGTCTCGGCGCGGGCGCGGGCGTCGCCGATGACCTGCTCGGCCTGGCGGCGCGCCTTGCCGAGGATCTCGTCGGCCTCGCGGCGGGCGCGGGTGACGGTCTCGTCGGCCTCGCGGCGGGCGTCGGAGATCGCCTGGTCGGCTGTCTGCTGCGCCAGCGCGAGAACACGGGCCGCGGTGTCCATGTTGTCCTCGGGGGGAGGCATCATGGAGACGGGGGCGGGCACCTGGACCGGCTCCGGAGGCTTGATCGGCTCGGGCGGCGGCGGCAGCATCATCTCGGGCTTGGGCTCGGCCACGGGCGCCGGGGCCATCGCCATGCCCATACCACCGGGCACCTTGCCGCGCAGGCACTCGGCCAGTTTCGCGCGGAGCTCCTCGTTCTCTTGAATAAGGCGGTCGAGCTCTGCTTCGACCTCATCGAGGAATGCGTCGACCTCCTCCTCGTCGTATCCCGGCCTCAACCGGGTCGTACTGAACTGCTTGTTCCGCACATCAGCGGGCGTCAGCGGCATTTCGGTCTCCTTGGCGCGCTTGGAGTCTGTCCGGAGGGACGGTACCCGATCAAAGAAGCGCGGACACGAGTTGGATCATGACCAACACCACAATGAAAAGCACTGTGAAGCTTAGGTCAAAAGCCACCGTACCCAACCTGAGGGGCGGAATGAAACGGCGGAGGAACTTGAGAGGTGGGTCGGTCATCGTGTATGTCGCCTCGGCCAACACCAGCACAAGCCCGGTGGGGCGCCAATGGCGCGCGAACGCCTGGACCGTCTCAAAGATCATCCTGCCGATCAGGAGCACCAAGTAGAGAGTGAGCGCGAAGACCAGGATGCTCTCAACAACCGCCATGGTCTCGCCTCCTCTCTGTCTCGGTCCACCGTCCCCGGTCCCCCGGGGACCCGTCCGGCCAATCAGTGTTCATGGTGGCACTCTAGCTCTGGTTGAAGAACCCGCGTTCCGCGATTCGGGCCTTGTCCTCGGCAGTCACCTCGACATTGGCAGGGGTCAACAGGAACACCTTGTTCGTAACACGGTCGATGCTTCCGTGTAGGCCAAAGATGAGACCTGCCGCGAAATCGACCAGCCTCCTGGCGTCGGAGTCAACCATCTCCGTCAGGTTCATGATGACCGGAGTGCCCTCGCGGAAGTGTTCGCCGATGGTCCTCGCCTCGTTGTACGTGCGGGGATGCAACGTAGTGATCCGCGCCAGATCGGTGGTGCGAGACTCGACCACGGCGGCCGCCTGTCTCGGCGCCGGCACGTCGGTGTCGGCATCCTCATCCCGCTCGTCGACCTCCGGCGGCAGCTCCTCACTGTGGTGGCGCCGCTCATAGTCGTCGACATAGTCCGGGTAGGAATCCGAATACGGCCTATATCTCTCGTGGTCGTCCTCCACCAGACCGAGGTAGACCGCCATCTTGCGCATCGCGCCGCCGGCCATTGCTACGTCATCCTCCGTCGTCCGTTGAAGGCCGGTGGCGGCAGCCGTACCCCCCCACAGCTCGCCACCGCTCGACCTCTACTCCAAATTTGCGGACACCAGGCCCACTTGAGGGGACATTACCTGACGAAGGGCCTTCGACGGCCGAGCAACGCCGTACCGATCCGCAGGTGTGTCGCACCATTCACAATGGCTTCCACGAGGTCGCCGCTCATGCCGGCGGAAACGATGTCCGCGGAGGGGTGCCGCGAACGTACGGCTCCCGCCAGCTCTGTCAGAAGCGTGAACGCCTTGCCCGGGTCACCGCCCAGCGGCGCCACCGCCATCAGCCCGCGAAGACCGAGTCCTTCGGCCCGCTCGACCTCTTCGGCGAGGGGCAATACGTCGGCCGGGCGCACCCCGCCCCGGGTCGGGTCGTCGTCAAGGGCCACCTGTATGAGACAGCCGAGCTCCCGACCTGCGGCGATGGCCGCGCGACCCAGCGCGGCGACAAGCCTGGACCGGTCCACGGAGTGCACAAGATCGGCGTACTCGGCCACGGAACGGGCCTTGTTCGTCTGCAATTGGCCGATGAAATGCCAGGTCAGCCCGAGATCGTGGCACTCGCGCGCCTTCAGGGCGGCTTCCTGGTCGCGGTTCTCCCCGACGTCGGTGACGCCGAGCCCGGCGAGAACGCGGACGTCTGAAGCCGGATAGGTCTTGGTGACGGCGATCAATGTGATCTCGTCGCGGGAACGCCCCGATGCCCGACAGGCATCGGCGATGCGTTCCTCCACCTCGGCCAGCCCGGCCGCGATCTCGTCGTGTCGTGTCTGTTCTGTCACTCTGGCCGCCTATAACGCAGTGGAACCGGCGGCTCTATCGTGCCCTCTCACGCGAGGGGCGGCTTACGCGCCCCCGAGCGAGGGAGGCTGCTGCCGGAGGAACTCGGGCACGTCGAGTTCCTCCTCCTGCTCTTCGAAAACCACGGGTTGCCGCACGCCGAAGCCACTGAGCCGGGTCGGCATGGGCGTCGGCGGAGACTGCGGCTCCGGAGCCGGACGGGGAATCGACACCACCGCGGGCGACTCATCCGCGGGTACGGCGGAGCCCGCCGAACCCGGGGAGGCCGCGGGCGACACCGGGTGCACGGGCGACACGAGCGGCGCGGCGGAGGGTTCGGCGACCGGGGCCGGAGCCACCGCCGGCGGAGGCATCTCGACGACGGGCGGAGCGGGCGGCGGCGGGGGGATCGGCGGCATCACGGGCCGCAGCGGCGAGTGCTGCGCCGAGACCGGGGAGCTCCCCAGCGGGTTGGACCTGGCCTCGGTCTTGACCGTCGGCGCCGCCGTCGGCGGCTTGGGCGACGAGGTCACCGTCGCGGACGGCGGCGGAGTCGCGGCCGCCTGGCGCTGCTGCCGGCCCTGCGGCGCCATCAGCTGAGGCTTCTCCTGCGCCTGCGGCTCGTCGAACCCCGCGGCGATGACGGTCACGCGGACCTCGTCGCCGAGGGCGTCGTCGATGACCGTGCCGAAGATGATGTTGGCGTCGATGGCGGCGGCGTTGGACACGAGCTGGGCGGCCTCGTTGATCTCGAAGAGGCCCAGGTCGGAGCCGCCGGCGATCGACAGGAGGACGCCGTGGGCGCCGTCGATGCTGGCTTCGAGCAGCGGGCTCGACACGGCCATCTCGGCGGCGGCCACCGACCTGTCGTCACCCCTGGCGTGGCCGATGCCCATGAGCGCGGAGCCCGCGCCGGACATGACCGACTTCACGTCGGCGAAGTCGAGGTTGATCAGGCCGGGCGTCGTGATGAGGTCGGTGATGCCCTGCACACCGGAGAGCAGCACCTGGTCGGCCGCCTTGAAGGCGTCGAGCACGCTCACCTGCCGGTCGGAGATCGACAGCAGCCGGTCGTTGGGGATCACGATGAGGGTGTCGACCTCATCGCGCAATGTCTCTATTCCGGCCTCCGCCTGCATGGCGCGGCGACGGCCTTCGAAGCTGAACGGCCTGGTCACCACCCCTATGGTCAGCGCGCCGAGGGATCGGGCGATGTTGGCCACCACCGGCGCGCCGCCGGTGCCCGTGCCGCCGCCCTCGCCGGCCGTCACGAAGACCATGTCGGCCCCCTTGAGGACCTCCTCGATCTCCTCGCGGTGGTCCTCGGCGGCCTTGCGGCCCACCTCGGGGTTGGCCCCGGCGCCGAGGCCGCGCGTGAGCTCCCGGCCCACATCCAGTTTCACGTCGGCGTCACTCATCAGCAGCGCCTGGGCGTCGGTGTTGATGGCGATGAACTCGACGCCCTTGAGTCCCTCCTCGATCATCCGGTTGACGGCGTTCACTCCGCCGCCGCCAATGCCGACGACTTTGATGACCGCGAGGTAGTTCTGCGGTGCTGCCACGACGAGGGGCCTTTCCGCTCGTTGACTTGCCATTTCGTGTGGTACGGCGAGGCGCGGTACCACGATTCCCAAACTCTCACCCTCAAGTTGAGATTTAGATTTATGTCAACCTGAGGATTGATACGGACAGTAGGGTTACGCACCACTCGGGTCAACTAAGCGCGCCGCAAGCACGCCCGGCGTGTCGCGCCCTGTCCCTTTCGCACGAACCCTGCTTTCCTGCACTCCCGACCCTCTCACTTGTCCGCTATCAGTCCCGCCGACTTGACCGGGACCACACCGATTCATTTGACCGCGACCACGTCCGGCGAACTCACGTCATACACGTCGTACGGCTTGCGCAGCAGACCGGTGACCACGCGCACCTTGTCCTCCGCCCGGTCCGCCCCTCCCCAGACGACCTCGCGGCCGTCCCCGAGGACCAGGGAGACGCTCTCAGCCGACGGGGCCCGCACCTCCTTGACCCTGCGCCCGAGCTCCTCGGGCAATGCCCTGATCACGGCCAGTGCGGCGGCCGTGGCCGGGTCTCCGGGCCGCGGGGCCGAGACCCTCAGCACGGGCAGCTTCGCCGGGGCTCGCTGCTCGATGCCCATGACCACTCCGTGCCGGTCGACGAGGGCGAAGGCCCCGCCGTACGGCAGGGCGGCCACCGCCCGCCGCTCCACGACGCTGATGCGGAGGGTGCCCGGCCACCCCCGCTCGATGCGCGCCGACTCGAGCTGCTTGATCTCCAGCACGCGGCTCTCGATCTCGGCGAGGTCGAGCGTCGCGAGCGGCTCCTGGTCGGCGACGTCGGCCGCTTCACGGACGCGCTCCTTGGGAATTGTGACATTTCCCACTATCTGCACCTCGCTCACGCCCAGGACCGGAGAGAAGAACACCAACCACGCGGCCGTGCCCACCACTCCCACGGTGAGCAGGGCCACGAACGCCGTGCGCGCCTTCATAGAGTCGCCCCCCGATCGGCTCCCTCGGACAAGTGGTCAGCGGCCGGACAGCTCCGTCACGATGCGGGGCCCGAGCTCGGTCACGTCTCCCGCGCCCATCGTCAGCACGATGTCGCCCGGCCGCGCGCGCTCGGCCACCAGCGCGGGCACCGCACCCCGGTCGGGCGCGTAGGAGACCTGCTCCGCGGGGAGCGGCACGTGTCCCGCGACCAGCGCGCCCGAGACTCCGGGCTCGGGGTCCTCGCGCGCGCCGTAGACGTCCATCACGACGGCCTCGTCGGCCAGCCCGAGCGCCGCCCCGAACTCCGCGGCGAAGAACCTCGTGCGGGAGTACAGGTGCGGCTGGAACACCGCGATCACCCGGCCCGTGCCCGAGAACGACGCCACCACGTCGCGGGCCGCCTTGAGATCGGCGGCCAGCTCGGTCGGATGGTGGGCGTAGCTGTCGAAGACGGCCACGCCCTTCGCCTCCCCCTTGTGCTCGAACCGGCGCTTGGCGCCGGTGAAGGCGGCGAGCCCGTCGCGGATCTCGGCGAAGGGGACGCCCAGCTCGGCCGCCACCGCGATGACGGCGGTGGCGTTGAGCGCGTTGTGCGCGCCGGGAACCGCGAGGCGGACCCGGCCCCCCGACCCGTTCGGACCCTCGACGGTGAACACCACGCCCATGCCGTCCGGCGTCACGTCGGAGACGCGGAAGTCGGCGCCCTCGGCCTCGCCGTATGTCCGCACGGTGAGGCCCCTGCCCGTCGCGACGGGCACCAGGGCCGCGGCCCCGGGGTCGTCGACGCACACGACGAGGACCGAGCCGACGCGCTCGGCGAACCGCGCGAAGGAGGCGTGCACCGCCTCGGGCTCACCGTAGTTGTCGAGATGGTCGGCCTCGATGTTGGTCACCACGGCGAGGCGGGGGGCGAGCATCAGGAAGGAGCCGTCGCTCTCGTCCGCCTCCGCCACGAAGACCTCGCCGGAGCCCTCGTCGGCACCGAGCCCGGTCGTGACGAGCTGGCCGCCCACGCAGTAGGACGGATCGGCCCCGCACTTCTGCAGCGCGACGGTCAGCATCGAGGTGGTCGTCGTCTTACCGTGGGTGCCCGCCACCGCCACGGCGGTGCGCCCCGCCATCACCGACGCGAGCGCCGCGGCCCGCGGGATCACCCGCAGTCCCCGGCGCAGCGCCTCGCCGAGCTCGGGGTTGGAGTCGCGGATGGCGGTGGACACGACCACCGTGTCGACGCTCTTGATGTGGGAGGCGGCGTGTCCGATGTAGACGGTCGCGCCGAGCGCGCGCAGCTCCGTCAGGATCTCCGAGCCCCGGGCGTCGCTGCCGGACACCCGCACGCCGCGCTTGAGCAGGATGCGGGCGATCCCCGACATGCCCGCTCCACCGATGCCGATGAAGTGGACGCGGCCGAGGTCTTCGGCCGCGACGGGGGCGACGGGCGCGACCAGGCTCATCTGCGGCCCCCGGCCTGGGCGATGCGGATCACGCGGTGGGCGAGGTCCACATCGGCGTCCCGCCGTCCGAGCTGCAGCGCCGCCTCCGACATCATCGCGACCCGCTCGGGGTCGCGCAGGATCGGGATGAGGTTGTGCACGATCCACTGCGGGGTCAGCTCGGCGTCCTCCACCATGAGCCCGCCGCCGCCCGCCACCACGGGGGTGGCGTTGAGCCGCTGCTCGCCGTTGCCGTGGGGCAGCGGCACGTAGGCCGCGGGCAGGCCCACCGCGGTGAGCTCGGCGACCGTCATCGCCCCGCTGCGGCACAGCGCGAAGTCGGCCGCGGCGTAGGCGAGGTCCATGCGGTCGACATAGGGCAGCACCACGTATTGCGGGTCGCCGGGAGGCGGCTCCTCCTCAAGCTGGTTCTTGGGGCCGAGCACGTGGAGCACCTGGACGCCCGAGGCGCGCAGGGCCCGCGCCGACTCCAGGGCGGCGTTGTTGATCGAACGCGCGCCCTGCGAGCCGCCGAACACGAGCAGCGTCGGCAGATCGGCCTCCAGCCCGAACCACGAGCGGGCCTTGTCGCCCATGACCAGCCGGTCGAGCGAGACGATGTCGCGCCGCAAAGGAATGCCGACGCACTGGGCGTGGGGCAGCACCGTCTCGGCGTGGCCCGTGAAGACGTGCTCGGTCAGCCGCGCGCCGAGGCGGTTGGCGAGACCGGGTTTGGGGTTGGCCTCGTGGACCACGATGGGGACGCCGCGCCGCCGCGCCGCCACGTAGGCGGGGGTGGCGACGTAGCCACCGAAGCCCACCAGCACATCGGCCCCCACCCGGTCCAGGATCTGGGCCGCGGTGTTGACCGCTCCGGCGAGTCTCCCGGGCACCGTCAGGAGTTGCGGAGTGATCGACCTCGGTAGCGGCACGGCCGGGACGAGCTCCAGCTCGTAGCCGCGCTGGGGCACCAGTCTGGTCTCGAGGCCGCGCTCGGTGCCGAGACAGGTGATGCCGATGTTCGGGTCAAGCTGACGCAGAGCGTCGGCCAGAGCCAGGGCCGGTTCGATGTGACCGGCCGTCCCGCCGCCGGCGAGGACCACCCTCATGTCGGTCCTTTCGATTTCCCGTGCCGTTGATGACCGCCTTGTGGAAAACCCGGCGTATCCTCGACGCCGCACCACCCAGGCCAAGCCAGCTTAGAGCCCGCGCCGCCGGTCCGGGGCCACGCGCGGCCAGCGCCTCGGCCGCACCGGGCTCCCGTTTGGCGAACGAGAGCAGCATTCCGAGCGACGCCAGCGTCGGCAGCAGGGCCGATCCACCGTAGGAGACCAGCGGAAGCGGGATGCCCGTGACGGGCACGACTCCGATGACCGCTCCGATGTTGACCATCGCCTGCCCGGTGATCCAGGCGATCACCGCGGCGGACGCCAGTCGTACGAAGGGGTCCTTCGCCCGCGAGGCCACACGCAGGCCCGCGTAGCCGAGGATGCCGAACAGCGCCACCACGGCCAGCGTGCCGAAGAGCCCGAGTTCCTCTCCGAGGATCGAGAAGATGAAGTCGCTCTCGGCGTGCGGGATCCAGCTCCACTTCTGCCTGCTGCTGCCGAGCCCGAGACCGAACCACCCGCCGGACCCCATCGCGATCTGCCCCTGAACCGCCTGGTAGCCGGTGTCCTGGGCGTCGGCCCACGGGTCGAGGAAACCGGTGATGCGGTCCATGCGGTAGGGCTCAACGTAGATCATGATAATCGCCGCGAGCGCGGCGATTCCCATGATCCCTGCGAACAACCGGATCGGCGCACCGACCACCCACAGCAGCGACAGGAAGATGATCAGTAGGACCAGTGTCGTGCCGAGGTCACGCCCCAGCATCACCATGACGGCGAGGATCACGGTGCCGGGCATCAGGGGGATGAGCAGATGCCGCCATTCGATGCGGCCCGCGCGGGCCTTGCGGGCCAGTAGATCGGCGCCCCACAGCGCGAGCCCCAGCTTGGCCGGCTCGGAGGGCTGGAGGTAGAACGGTCCGACCGCGATCCACCGCTGCGCCCCGAGCTGCGACTCTCCGACGAAAATAACGACCAGCAGGCCGATGATCGACAGCGCGACCAGCGGATATCCCGCCCAGCGGAAGAACTTCTGCGGCAGCCGGGAGCAGATCCACATCAGTGTCACACCGAGGAACGCCGAGAACGACTGCTTGAAGAACCAGTAGAACGGGGTGCCCGTCTCCTCGATCGCCTCGATGCTGGAGGCCGACAGCACCATCATCAGGCCGATCACCAGCAGCAGGGTGGTGCACCCGAGCACGAGGTAGTACGACGTCAGGGGTCGGTTGAGCAGCTCGCGCAGGGTGCCGAGCTGCTCGCGCGGCCAGCGGGAGGCTCCGGCCGCGGCGCGCTGGGGGCCTGTGGCCGCGGCGTCCTCGCTCACCCCTCCTCCAGGCGGCCTACGGCGCGGGCGAACGCCTCTCCCCTCGCACCGTAGCCCGTGAACATGTCCAATGACGCTCCTGCCGGGGCCAGCAGCACGGTGTCCCCGGGGGAGGCGAGCCTTGCGGCTTCGGTGACGACACGGTCCATGACCCCAGTCTCTTGCCCGGGCACCTCCACCACGGGGACATTCGGCGCGTGTCGCGTCAGAGCCTCATGGATCAGTCCGCGATCGGCCCCGAGAAGCACCGCTGCGCGGAGCCGGGGCGCGGCGGCGCGCACCAGGTCGCTCACGTCGGCGCCCTTGAGCTGCCCGCCCGCCACCCACACGATCGACCCGTAGGTCATGAGCGATGCCGCGGCGGCGTGCGGGTTGGTGGCCTTGGAGTCGTCCACGTAGTCCACGCCGGCGACCGTGGCCACGTGGGCGATGCGGTGGGGGTCGGGGACGAAGGTCTCAAGGCCCCGCCGTACGGCGTCGGCCGGCACGCCGAGGGCCCGGGCGAGGGCGGCGGCGGCCAGGGCGTTGGCGACATTGTGCGGGGCGAACGGCCGTACATCGGACAGGTGGGCCAGCTCCTCGGCCGTCGACCGGGGGTCGTCGACGAAGGCGCGGTCCACGAGGAGGTCCTCGACCACCCCGAGCTGCCCCGGCCGCGGCACCTGGAGGGTGAAGCCCACGGCTCTGGTGTACGGCGCCGCCAGCTCGGCCGCCACCTCGTCGTCGGCGTTGTAGACCACGGTGCCCGCGCGTTCGAAGATGCGGCCCTTGGCCTCGGCGTACGCGTCCAGGGAGCCGTGCCAGTCGATGTGGTCGGGCGCGACGTTGAGGACGGCGGCGGCGAGCGGGGCGAGCCCGCTCGACCAGTGGAGCTGGAAGCTGGACAGTTCCACCGCGAGCACGTCGGCGTGCCCGCCGACGGCCTCGACGATGGGGGTGCCGACGTTGCCGACGGCCAGGGGACGCCGCCCCGCCGCAGCGAGGATCGACGCCAGCATGCGCACCGTCGTGGTCTTGCCGTTGGTGCCGGTCAGCGCGAGCCACGGCGCGGCGCCCTCGGGGCGCAGCCGCCAGGCCAGCTCGACCTCGCCGATGACCTCGACGCCCCGCTCGCGGGCGCCCGCGAGCAGCGGGTGGGTGGGGCGCCAGCCGGGCGAGGTGACGAGCAGGCCCGTGCCGTCGGGAAGCTCCTCGGCCCCGAATCTGACCTCGACGCCGAGCCCGGCGAGCTCGGCCGCGAGCGCCCGCTGCCGGTCGCCGTCGGAGCCCTCCAGCACGACGACCCGGTCTCCCCGTACGGCGAGAGCCCGCGCCGCGGCCGAACCCGACACGCCAAGACCCGCCACACAGATGGTCTTACTCACGAACTGGGCACCCATTCCACGTAGAACAGTCCAAGGCCGACGGCCGCGAACAGCCCGGCGATCAGCCAGAACCGCACCACGATGGTCGTCTCCGCCCACCCCTTCAACTCGAAGTGGTGTTGGAGCGGCGCCATCCGGAACACACGTTTACCTGTCATCTTGAAGAAGCCGACCTGGATGATCACGGACAGCGTGATCATGACGCAGAGGCCCGCCAGGATGACCAGCAGCAGCTGGGTGCGGGTGGTGAAGGCGAGCCCGGCGAGCACGCCGCCGAGGGCGAGCGAACCGGTGTCGCCCATGAAGATCTTGGCGGGAGGCGCGTTCCACCAGAGGAACCCGACCAGCGCTCCGAGGACGGCCGCCGCCACGACCGCCAGGTCGAGCGGATCTCGCACCCAGTAGCAGTTGGGCCCGAGCTGCTGGGTGACGCAGCTGTTGCGGAACTGCCAGTTGCCGATGACGACGTAGGCGCCGAGGACCACACCGGCGGCGCCGCTCGCGAGGCCGTCCAGGCCGTCGGTCAGGTTGACCGCGTTCGAGAAGCCGACGATCCAGATCAGCACCCAGACGGTGAAGCCGATGAGGCCGATGGAGGGGCCGAAGTCGCGCAGGAACGAGAAGCGGGTCTCGGCCGGGGTGATGGCGTAGCCGTTGGGGAAGCGCGTCACCAGCACGGCGAACACCACGCCGACGATGAGCTGCCCGAACGCCTTGGCGCCGCTGCGCAGACCGAGGCTGCGCTGCTTGTAGATCTTGATGAAGTCGTCGAGGAAGCCCACCGCGCCGAGGCCGGTCATCAGGAAGAGCACCAGCAGCGCCGAGGCGGTCGGCTCCGACAGCGTGGCGAGGTGGGAGGCGGCGAAGCCGAGCAGGGCCGCGATGACGATGACGGTGCCGCCCATCGTCGGGGTGCCGCGCTTGCCCTGGTGGGCCTCGGGGCCCTCCTCGCGGATGCTCTGGCCGTAGCCGCGGCGGGAGAACAGTCGGATCGCGAGCGGCGTGCCGAGCATCGACAGCACGAGCGCCACCGCCGCCGCGATGAGGACGTTGGTCACGTCGCGGAACCTCCGAGCAGCGCGGCCGCGACCCGTTCCAGCCCCATGGCCCTCGGCCCCTTCACCAGCACGACGTCCCCGGAGACGAGTCTGCCGCCGATCTCGGCGGCGGCGGTCTCGACGTTCTCGGCGTGGACCACCTCTGTCCCGGAGCCCGCCGCGTGCGCCCCGGCGAGCACGGGCCCGGCGTCCGGGCCGACCACGACCAGCGCGGCGAGGCCGGCTCCGCCGGCGAGGCGGCCGAGTTCCTCGTTGAGTCTGGCGCTCTCGTCGCCGAGTTCGCGCAGCGCCGCGATGACCGCGAGCCTGCGCCGCCCGCCCGCCAGTCCGCCGAGCGCCCGGAAGGCGGCCCGCATCGAGTCGGGGTTGGCGTTGTAGGCGTCGTTGACGACGGTGACGCCGTCGGCCCGGTCCCGGACCTCCATGCGCCAGTGGCTGCGGGGCTCGGCCAGCGACAGCTCCTCGGCAATCGTCGCGACGGGGATGCCGAGCTCGTAGGCCGCCGCCGCGGCGGCGAGCGCGTTGCTCACGGCGTGCTCGCCGTACAGGCGCAGGCGCGCCTCCGCCGAGCCGGACGGCGTGCGCAGCGTGAAGGACGCGCGCCCGCCGGCGATCACGACCCGTTCGGCGCGGACCGAGGCCTCGGCCGAGCGGCCGAACAGGGTGACGCGCGCGTCGGTGCGCTCGGCCATCGACCGCACGAGCGGGTCGTCGGCGTTGAGCACCGCCACGCCGGACGGGGGGAGCGCCTCGACGAGTTCGCCCTTGGCCTTGGCGATCGCCTCCCTGCCGCCGAAGACGCCGAGGTGGGCGGTGCCCACGTTCAGCACGACGCCGATGCGCGGCGGGGCGATGCCGGCGAGGTAGCCGATGTGGCCGGCGTCCCGCGCGCTCAGTTCGAGCACCAGGAAGCGCGTGGACTCGTCGGCCCTCAGCACGGTCAGCGGGTGGCCGATCTCGTTGTTGAACGAGTTGACCGGCGCCACAGTGGGCCCCACACGCGCGGTCAGCCCGGCGAGCAGGTCCTTGGTCGAGGTCTTGCCGGACGAGCCGGTGATGCCGACGACCGTCACCGAGGGCAACTCGGCGTGTACGGCGCTCGCCAGGTCGGCGAGGGCTCGCGTGGTGTCCGGCACCACCACGGCCGGTCCGTCGACGGGACGGCCGGCCAGCACGGCGACGGCGCCCGCCTCGACGGCCTGCGCCGCGAAGTCGTGCCCGTCGGAACGTTCGCCCCTGATCGCCACGAACAGCGACCCTGGCACGACCTCGCGTGAGTCGATCACGACCGGCCCGCGCACGAAGGCGCGGGGGTCGGCCATCCCCGCCAGGGCCCCCGAGGTGATCTCGGCGATCCTGGCCAGAGGCAACGGGATCATGTGTTCTTCCTACTCTCCACACGTGCTCTGACGGCCTCGGCGACCACCTGCCGGTCGTCGAACGGGATCACCTCACCGGCGACGTATTGCCCCTGCTCGTGTCCCTTGCCCGCCACGACGACGACGTCGCCGTGCTCGGCCCGGTCGACCGCCAGGGCGATGGCCGCCGCGCGGTCGGGCTCCATGATCATATGAGCCCGCTTGTCGCGCGGGACCCGCAGGGCTCCGTCCATCATCGCGGCCAGGATCGCAAGGGGGTCCTCCGAGCGTGGATTGTCGCTGGTGAGAATGGCCACATCGGCCAACCGGGCCGCGGCCTCGCCCATCAGCGGGCGCTTGCCCCGGTCGCGGTCGCCACCGCAGCCGAGCACGACGGTCAGCCGTCCCTCGGTGACCTCGCGCAGGGAGCGCAGGACCGATTCCACGGCCCCGGGTTTGTGAGAGTAGTCCACGATGGCCTGGAAGTCGCCTGTGGTGGGCACCCTTTCCATGCGGCCCGGGACGCCGGTGAGCGTGCCGACCCCGGCCACGGCCGCCTGAAGCGGCACGCCCGCCTCGACGAGCGTGACGACGGCGCCGAGCGTGTTGGCGACGTTGAACAGGCCGGGCAGGGCCGTCGTCACATCCGCCTCGACGCCGCCGGGGCCGACGACGCGGAACGAGCTGCCCTCGCCGCCGAGGCGCACACCGGTCGCCACCCACTCGGCGTCGGCCCGGCCCTCCGCCGAGAACGTGGTCATCGGCACCTTGGCGCGGCGCAGCAGCTCGCGCCCGTAGGCGTCGTCGATGTTGACCACGCCGGCGCGGCTCCGCTCAGGGGTGAACAACTCCACTTTCGTCGAGAAATAGTCATCGAGGTCGCGGTGGAAATCGAGATGGTCCTGCGACAGGTTGGTGAACAGCGCGACGTCGTAACGCACCTCGTCGACGCGGCCGAGCGCGATCGCGTGGCTGGAGACCTCCATCGCGGCGGCGGTGACGCCCGCCTCGCGCATCAGGGCGAACAGGCCGTGGAGCTCGGTGGCCTCGGGCGTGGTCAGCTTGGGCACGAACCGCTCGCCGCCCACGTGGATCTCCACCCCGCCCACCAGGCCCGTGCGGTGGCCTGCGGCTTTGAGACCGGCTTCGAGCAGGAACGTGGTCGTCGACTTGCCGCTCGTGCCGGTGACCCCGAGCAGCAGCAGGGACGCGGCAGGCCGCCCGTAGACCCAGGCGGCGACCTCGCCGAGCACCCCCCGGGGGTCGTCCACGACCAGCACGGGCAGGCCGGTCGCCGCGGCGCGTTCCCGCCCCGCGGGGTCGGTGAGGACGGCCACGGCGCCCGCCGACAGCGCCTCGGCCGCGTAATCGGCTCCGTGCGCCGAGCTGCCGGAGAGCGCGACGTAGAGGTCGCCGCGCATCACCTGGCGGGAGTCGATGGTCACCCCCGTCACCGCGCCGCGGGGCACCCTCGGGGCGCCGGAAGGCTCTTTGAGCAGGGCTGAGAGCCCGGACAGTGGCCGGGGCGGGCTGGATTTCGGTCGCATCGACGACGGGGGACGCACGGCGAGAGCGTACCTTCCCTCGTCACCCACCGGCGCGTATCCGCACCTTCGGCGGTGTCGCGCCGGAGGGAGCGATCTTCCGGTTCTTGAGCGCGAAGGTCATCACGTCCTTGAACACCGGAGCCGCGATCTCCCCACCATAGTGGCCGTTCCGGGGGTCCTGGATCACCGCGAGCACGACGATCTGCGGATCCTCCACCGGTGCGAATCCCACGAAAGTGGCGGTGTATCCGCAATAACCCTGGCAGCTCTGGTCGTAGCGCATCGCCGTACCGGTCTTGCCGCCCACCCGGTAGTCCTTGATCGCCGCGAGATTGCCCGTGCCGTCCTCACTCACGGCCGCCTCCAGCATCAGGCCGATCTCCTCGGCGGTGCGCTCGCTCACGACGCGCCGCTGCTCACCGGGCGCGGCGGGCACCAGCTTGCCCTGGGAGTCGGTGGTGCCGGCGACGATCCTCGGCGTGACGCGCACGCCGCCGTTCGCGATCGTCTGGTACACGCTCGCCATCTGCAGCGCGGTCACCGACACGCCCTGGCCGTACGACACCGTGCAGCGCTGGCTTCCCGACCAGTTCTCCCATTTCGGCAGCAACCCCGCCTCGGAGCCCGGCAGCCCGCCGCCGGGCCGCTCCCCGAAGCCGAACGCCTTCAGCATGTCGTGCAGCTTCTGGTCGCCCACCTTCTGCGCGGCCAGGATGGTGCCCACGTTGCTGGATGTCGCCACGATCCCCGAGAACGTCAACCTCTCGGGCGGATGCGGGTGGGCGTCCTTGAGCGTGCGGTCGGCGCACCGGATGCTGTCCCTGACCAGGAACTCCGTCTCGGGCCGTACGGCTCCCGCCTCCAGAGCCGCCGCCGCCGTGATGACCTTGTTGGTGCTGCCCGGCTCGAACACCTCGGCCACCGACCGGTTGATCCAGTGCTCCTGAGGGGCCTTCTGCCAGTTGTTCAGGTCGACTTCCGGCGCGTTGGCCATGGCGAGGATGTCGGCCGTCTTCACGTCCAGCGCGATGAGGCTGCCGCCGCGCGCCCCCACGGTCTTGACCTGGTCGGCGATGACCTTCTGGGCGGCCCACTGCAGGTCCCTGTCGATGGTGAGCCGCACATCGCGGCCGGGCTCCGGCGCCTGACGCCTCACGCTGGTGAGCGGAATGCGCTGCCCGTCGCGGCCCATCTCCGTGGTCTGGCTGCCGTCGCGCCCGGACAGGGTGCTGTTGAACGCCTGCTCCAACCCCGACAGGCCCTTGCCCTCGTCGCCCAGGAACCCCACGAGGCTGCCCGCGAGGTCGCCGCCCGGGTAGGTGCGGCGGTACTCGTGTTTCGAGCTGATCCCCTTGAAGTCGTTGTCCATGATCCGCTTCGCCACCACCGGGTCCACCCAGCGTGCGATGCGCACATAGCGCCGCTTGTTCTTGGGGGTCAGCTTGGCGGTGATCTCGTCTTTGGCGATCCCCAGCTCGGCGGAGAGCACAGAGGCGATCTTGTCGCGCCCCTGGGGCGGCACGTTCTCGGGATCGGCGGCGATCTCCCTGGACTCGACGGTGACCGCCAGCTCGTTGCCCTTGGCGTCGGTGATGGAGCCCCGGCGCGCGGGCAGCGTCTCGGTCTGCACCCGCTGCGTGGCGGCGGCGGCCTCGTACACCTTGGAGTCCAGGCCCTGCATCTGCACCAGCCGACCGGCGAAGATCGACAGCACGAAGGTCATCGCGACCAGGCCGATGTTGATGCGCCGCCGGGGGTTGCCCAGCATCAGCACGGACGGGGACCTGCCGGGTGGCCGCGGTCCGCGGCCTCCGGGCCGCGCCGTCCGCACGGCCGTCGTCTCGTCCTCGCGTACGGCACCGCCCCGCGGTCGCCCGCCCCGCACGGGCCCCTGGGCCGCGCGCCTGTCGCGGGACCCGCCGGGGGCCTCGCGCCCCGCCGCGTCGCGCCCCACGCCGTCGCGGGACCGCGCGCCCCGGCCCGCTCCCTCACGGGACGCACCCTCGCGGCTCACCCCGTCGCGCTCACCCCGGCCCGCCGTACGGCTTCCGCCCTGCCCGGGGCCGCGCCCGTCCGGACGCCCGCCCCCTGGCCCGCCGGCGCCCTCACCACGCCCGTCGGAACGCCCGGCCCTGCCGCCCCCGGGCCCCGCCGCGCCGGCCTCGCCGCGCTTGTCACCCCGGCCCGCCGTACGGCTTCCGCCCCGATCACGGCCTTCGCCACGGCCTTCGCCACGGCCTTCGCCCCGCCCCGTGCCCGGGCCGGCGGCACGGGCGCCGCGTTGGCCGCCCCTGCGCCCGTCGGGACCCTCATCGTGGTCGCCACCGCGACCGGCCGCGGCACCGTCGCCGTCCTGGCGTGGAGGACGGGCGGGACCGTCGGCGCGGCCCTGGCCTCCCTGGCCTCCGGGCCCCCGGCGCGTCGCGCCCGGGCCTCCGGACGGTCCGGCCCCGGAAGCACCGCGGCCGGGGCCTTTGCCCCGGCCGCCACCGCTTTCTCTCACTGGCCCCTGTCCCCCGGCCGCTCACCTTCGGTGCCGCCCGCACCCGAACCTGTGCCCGCGTTCGCGATGTTCCCCGCGGGTCCACCGTGACCCGCCACGCCGACGTCGGCGGCCGTGCCGCCCGTGCCCGCCGGGTCCTGGCGAGCGGGGCTTCCCGCCGTGCCGACGTCGACCACGCCCCCCAGACCGGTGCCGCTACCCGTGCCGCTGCCCGCGCCCAGACTCGTGCCCGTGCCGGGACCGCCGGCCGTGCCGCTCGCCGCGCCCGTGGCGGAGCCGGCGGGCGCCGGCGGCGCCTTCTCGCTCGACCGCCCGGTCAAGGCCGTCGGATTGTCAGGGTCCACGAAGTCGGGCGAGCCCCACGCGGGCCGCTCGCCGAGCCGTGCGGCCTCGTTGGCCATGTTGCGCGGTTGCTCCCGCACCACGTTGTCCTGTCTGACCCGCTCGGCCTTGCGGAGGATGTCGTTGGTCTCGTTGCGCAGCGTCGTGGCCTCGAACGAGTCCTGCGCGAGGACGGTTTTCAGCAGAAGCAGGCTGACCAGTCCGCCGCAGAGCAGACCCACCAGGAGCAGCACGAACGGCGCCCGAGGGGCCCGCGCGCGACGCCTCACCGGAGCCGGGGCGGGGCTCTCGGCGGCCGGTGTGGGCCGAATCACTCCCTCGGAGGCCCTAAGATCGTGTTCCACCTGGCGGGGCACCTTCGTACCACCGCGCCCGGGAAGGCCGCGCGTCGGCACGCGCGCGGGCTTCACCCCACGGGAAGCGGGGCTCCGCCTGATCTCACGGTCAGTCTTCGTCAACTGGCTCACGGATCCTCTCTGCTGCCCGCAACCGGGCCGAGGCCGCCCGCGGGTTTCGGGCCGTCTCGGTCTCGCTCGGCGGCTCGGCTCCCCTGGTAAGGAGGCGGAACCTCGGTTCATGACCCGGAAGCGGGACCGGCAGCCCTGCCGGGCTGGTGTCCTTGGTGCGCGCTGTGAGGGCCTGCTTGGTCAGCCGGTCCTCAAGCGAGTGGTAGGAAAGCACAACCACTCGCCCACCCACCGTCAGCGCATCGAGGGCTGCGGGCAGGGCGACGTCGAGTGCCGCCAACTCCGCATTCACCTCGATACGCAATGCCTGGAAAGTCCTTTTTGCGGGGTTTCCACCTGTTCGTCGCTTAGCTGCTGGAATCGCCTCACGGACAATCTCAGCAAGTCGCTTAGTCGACGTTATGGCCTCCTTGGCCCGTTCCTTGGTGATTAGGCGTGCGACACGCGGAGCAGATGGTTCTTCGCCGTAATCGCGAAGGATGCGGGTTAGCTCCGCAACCGTGTAGTTGTTCACTACATACTCGGCCGTGAGCTCCTGATCCGTATCCATCCGCATATCCAGCGGCGCGTCGTACGAGTACGCGAAACCACGCCCGGCTTCGTCGAGCTGGGGCGAGGAGACACCGAGGTCGAACAGGACTCCCTGTACGCGCCGGACACCCGCGTGCCGAAGCACGTCGGTCAACTCATCGGAGACCGCCCGCACCAGCGTGACGCGCTCGGCATAGGGAGCGAGCCTGGCGGTCGAGTGCTCGATCGCGAACGGGTCGCGGTCGATCCCGATCAGCCTCAGCGAGGGGTGCGCCCGCAGGAGCGCCTCCGCGTGCCCGCCGAGCCCGAGGTTCGCGTCGACCAGGACGGCGCCGGGAGCGTCGACAGCGGGAGCCAGAAGCTCCAGCACGCGCTCCAGCATCACCGGCACATGACCGCCCGGAGGCGTCGCGCCGTCCCGCGGACGGCCCTCGCGCCCGGCCTCCGGCCCGGTGGTGCCGCCCTTCGCGCAGTTTTCTACACGCATGCGAAAACCCCCCTCTCACGCCTGCTCGCGGATGACGAGGCGGGCGAACAGCGAGCGTTGAGTGCTGCCGCCGACCCGATCGCCGGCGACGCTGCCGCCGGCGATCCGACCCACACCCCGGCTGGGGCTGCCGCACAGCCAAGACCCACCCATATGGGTGACCCGCCCATATGGGCGGAAAAGCTCATTTGATGTGACTGTAAACGGGTCCCCACCCTGGCCGTCCGGCCAGGTCCCCATCCGCAACCTCTTCGAAGTAGCCGGCCACCTGACACCGGGGAAGGTGCATCAGCTCACCGGCAAGCGGGTGCGGGTGGAGACCTCGCCGAACGACGTTTTCACCGAAATGTCGATCTTGGATTAGAGAACTCCTGGCAGCACCTCCTCCGACAGGTCGGCGAAGGCCTGCTCCTGATCGGTCAGATAGGTGTCCCAAGCCTTGGCGTCCCAGATCTCCAACCGGGTGTTGGCTCCGATGACCGCACACTCGCGCTCAAGCCCCGCGTAGGTGCGCAGACTCTGCGGAATCGTGATGCGGCCCTGCTTGTCGGGGACCTCGTCGGACGCACTGGCAAAGAAGACGCGGCTGTAATCCCGGACCGCCTTCGCGGTCACCGGCGCCGTCCGCAGGGCCTCGGTGATGCGTTTGAACTCCTCTACTGGAAAAACGTAGAGGCAACGCTCCTGGCCTTTGGTGATCACCAGACCCTCCGCCAGCTCCTCGCGGTACTTCGCCGGCAGGAACAGCCGTCCCTTGTCGTCCAGACGCGGGTGATGAGTGCCGAGAAACACCGGCCCCACCTCCCGTGCCACATGGATCGTCAGGCGCTAGAGCCCCTGCTCTCCACTGCGCACCACCATACTCCACTTCTCCCCACCGTCAACTGATTCCAACCGCCTTCATCAGGTGTTTCCCTCACGTTTTCGCAGGTCAGAGCGGTGGGGCAGAGTGGAGCGCCGTCGCGGTGCGGCGCGAGTCACGGGCGTGTCGGAGCTTGATCGGAGCTTGATCCGACACGCTGCGTGAGCGTCCGGAGCGGCCCTCCCGGAGGGGTCGGGGACTGTTGGGGTGGTTCACCGCGAATCCGGCTAAAAGTCGCCGGAGACCTCATCGCACCGTAGTGTCTGTACACACAATGGAAAAGGAATCGCAAGCATCCCGCGATCTCCAGACGCTAATAGCGGGGTGTCTGTCGCTCTCCCCCTGGAGGTCTGGTGGCACTAACCCATGACGTTCCTCCCCGGCTCGACGACCTCGTGCCGACGGCACACCGGATCGGACAGGCGATCGAGTCCGTCATCGAGGGGAAGGGCGACGTCATCCGGCTGACCCTCACCGTGATGCTCGCCGAAGGCCACCTGCTGATCGAGGACGTCCCCGGAGTCGGCAAGACCATGCTGGCCAAGGCACTGGCGCGTTCCATCGACTGCACCGTACGGCGGGTGCAGTTCACGCCCGACCTCCTCCCCAGCGACATCACCGGCGTGAGCGCGTACAACCAGCAGACCAGGGACTTCGAGTTCAAACCGGGCCCGGTCTTCGCGAACATCGTGGTCGGCGACGAGATCAACCGCGCTTCCCCCAAGACCCAGTCGGCCCTCTTGGAATGCATGGAGGAGCACCAGGTCACCGTGGACGGCGTGACCTATCCGCTGGAGTCGCCGTTCATGGTCATCGCCACCCAGAACCCGATCGAGATGGAGGGCACCTATCCCCTCCCCGAGGCGCAGCGCGACCGGTTCACCGCCCGCATCGCCATGGGCTACCCCGAGCCCACCGCCGAGCTGGAGATGCTCGACGTGCACGGGGGGACCTCCCCTCTGGACAAGCTGCAGGCGGTCGCGACCACCGCCGAGGTCACGGCCCTTATCGCGGCCGTGCGCGCCGTTTACGTGTCCCACCCCGTCAAGCGCTACGCCATCGACCTCGTCACCGCGACCCGCCGCTCCCCCGACCTGAGGCTCGGCGCGTCCCCGCGCTCGACCCTCCAGCTCGTCAGGGCCGCGCGGGCGCACGCCGCCCTGCAGGGACGCGACTACGTGATTCCCGACGACCTGCAGGACCTCGCCGTACCCGTGCTCGCCCACCGGCTCCTGCCCAGCATCGAGGCCCAGAGCCAGCGGCGCCTGCCCGAGCAGGTGATGGCCGACCTCCTGCACCGGGTGCCCGTTCCCGAAGCGCGGGCGAGGTGACGTCCGCCCTCAAGGCGCTCACCCCGCGCGGCCGGTCCTTCCTCGCCTCGGGCCTCGCCGCGCTGCTCTGCGCCGTCATCCTCGGGGAGCACGACCTGCTCAGGATCGCCGTACTGATCACGTCCCTGCCGCTGATCGCCGCCCTTGTGGTGGCTCGGACACGCTACCGGCTGAGCTGCGCGCGACGGGTCCACCCCGCCCGCTGCGAGGCCGGGGGCGAGGCCGTCGTGACGCTCAGGCTGGAGAACGTCACCAGGCTCCCCACCGGACTGCTGATGATCGAGGACACCGTGCCGTTCGCGCTCGGCGCGCGGCCCCGCTTCGTCCTCGACCGGGTCGAGGCCCGGGGCGTGCGCGAGGTCGAGTACAGGGTCCGGTCGGACCTGCGCGGCCGTTTCACCGTCGGGCCCCTGACCGTGCGCATCGCCGACCCGTTCGGACTGGTCGAGCTGGGGCGGGCGTTCACCGCCACCGACACGTTCGTCGTCGTCCCGCAGGTCGTCCCCCTGCCGCCGGTCCGCCTTTCGGGAGAGTGGGCCGGCGGAGGCGACAGCAGCAACCGCAGCATGGCCTCGGCGGGCGACGACGACGTCGCCCCGCGCGAATACCGCTACGGCGACGACCTGCGCCGGGTGCACTGGCGTTCCACGGCGCGCCGCGGCGAGCTGATGGTGCGGCGCGAGGAGCAGCAGTGGCAGAGCCGCGGCACCCTGCTGCTCGACACCCGCAGATACGCGCACCGCGGCGAGGGGCCGCGCTCCTCCTTCGAGACCGCCGTATCGGCCGCGGCCTCCATCGGCACCCACCTCAGCCACAGCGGCCTCGGCCTTCGCCTGGTCACCGACCAGGGCGCCGAGCATGTCGCCGACCAGGGCATGAGCTGGTCGCTGCTCGACACCCTCGCGGTCATACGGCACAGCGGCGGACGCGCCCTGGACCTCGGTCTCGCCGCGACACGGCAGCGCGGCGGCGACGGACTCATCGTCGCCGTGCTGGGAGCGGTCGACGCCGACGAGGCCAGGGCGCTGGCCCGGCTGCGGCACGGCTCCATGACCGGGGTCGCGGTCCTGCTGGACGTCGCCGCGTGGGACCAGAGCGACCCCGACCGGGACGAGCTTGAGCGTGCCGCCGGGGCGCGAGCCGCGCTCGCCGCGGCGGGCTGGCGGATCGTACGGCTGCCGCCCGGGGTCCCGATCTCCTCGGTGTGGCCCGAGGCCGCGGGGGAGCGCGGCCGGATGTCGTACACCGGAGGCGCGGCATGAGACTCGCCCTCGCGAGCGGCGCCGCGACACTGGCCGTGTCGTTCACGCTGTATCCGCTGTTCGCCACCGGCGCCTGGTTCTGGTACGCCCTCGGCGCCATCCTCACCGTCACGGCCCTCGGCGCGGGGGCGAGCAGGTTCAGCATCCCGGACTGGGCGGTGCTCCCGGCGGGGCTGGTCGGCCTGACGATGTATACGACGGCCGCGTTCTCTCGGGACCAGGCGTGGCTGTGGGTGTTCCCGACCTTCGACTCGGTCGCCGAGGTGGCCGCCCTGTGGGCGCTGGGCTTCGACGACATCCAGCGCTACGCGGCCCCGGTGCCCGCGAGCCAGGGGATCATCGCCTTGACGACGGCGGGCGTGGGGCTCATCGCCCTCCTGGTGGACCTGTTCGCCGCGCGGATGCGCCTGGCCGCCCTGGCGGGGTTGCCGCTGCTCGCGCTGTTCACGGTCCCGGCCGCGGTGATCACCGAGCCTCTCGCGTGGCCTTCGTTCATCATCGCCGCGCTCGGATACCTGGTGCTGCTGCTCGCCGACGGGCGGGAGCGGGTGAACCGCTGGGGACGCGCGGTGCTCGCACGGCGCCAGGCCGGCGGGAGCGACTCCCCCGCCACTCAGCCGCATGTGGGAGCGCTGAAGCTGTCGGGCAAGCGCATCGGTTTCGCCGCCATCGCCCTGGCGGTGCTGGTGCCCACCGCGCTGCCCACGCTCTCCCCCAATCCGCTGTTCGGGTTCGGAGTGGGGGGCGGCCTCGGCAGGGGAAGCAACACGATCACCATCCCCAACCCGATCGCGGGCCTGCGGGGCCAGCTCGAACTGCCGGCCAAGGCGACCGTCCTCAGCTACACGAGCTCCGACGCGGCTCCGCGCTATCTGCGGCTGTGGTCGCTGGACACCTTCAACGGGGACGAGTTCCAGATGACCGCGCCGACCGGGCGTCCGGAGGACCGGGTCGGCGCCGGCGGCCGGCTTCCGCCTGCGCCGGGGCTGTCGCCCAGTGTGGCGATGCGGACGAACGAGCTCGGCGTCGAGGTCAGCCCCGACATAAATCGGCTGGAGTTCCTACCGCTGCCGTACAACACGACGTCGGTCGACATCGAGGGCGACTGGCGCGCGGACCGCAGCACGCTCGTGGTGTTCTCGACCACGGAGCTGGCGGCGGGCCAGAGCTACCGCGTCACCACGGTCGAGCCCGAGCCCACCGCGCGGACGCTCGACGGGGCGGCGGCGCCGCCGGACGACATCAAGACCCGCTACCTGCAGCTTCCCGACGATCTCCCCGAGGAGATCAGGGAACTCGCGGTGCGCGAGACCGCGGGGGCCCGGACGCCGTTCCGGAAAGCGGTGGAGCTGCAGAACTGGTTCACCAGGCGCGGCGGGTTCACGTACTCGCTGGCCACCGGCGGCCACGGCTCCTCGGCGCTGATCGACTTCCTGATGCACACCCGGACGGGCTACTGCGAGCAGTTCGCGGTGTCCATGGCAGTGCTGTCGCGGGTGCTCGGCATTCCAGCGCGCGTGGCGATCGGCTACACCGGCGGCACCCGGGTGGGTGACCGGTGGGAGGTGTCCACGCGCGACACCCATGCCTGGCCCGAGCTGTACTTCGAAGGTGTCGGCTGGCTCGCGTTCGAGCCGACGCCGGCCGGCAGTGCGGGGCAGGGCAGCGCGCGCGTCCCCGCCTACACCCGCATCGCGGAGCCTTCCGACGACACCGAGCGCCCGGGCGACACGGCCGCCGAGCGGAACTCCGAGCCGGACGAGGCCGACCCCTCGGCCGCGCCCGCGACGCGCGGCCAGGGCCCGCTGGACCGCGAGGGCACCTCCTCCTCCACGGCCGTGGAGGAGGAGTTCCCGGTGATCGCGTGGGTCGGCGTCGGTGTGGGCGCGGTGGCGCTCCTGCTGCTCGTCCCCGCTTTCGCGCGGGTCGTCATGCGCTTCCGCAGGCTGCGTGCCATGTCGGTGCCCGTCGCCGCGCGGGAGGATGTGGCGGTGCCGTACGGCCGAGCCGTCGAGGTGCGTTCGGCCGGCAGGGAGGGTGCGGTCACGCGGGTGTGGGCCGAGCTGGACGACATGCTCTACGACTACGGGATGTCGCGGGAGCCGAGTGAGAGTCCGAGGGCGCTGGCCCGCCGGCTGAGCGAGGGCAACGCGTTCGGGCCCGAGGCGGCCGAGGCCGTGAAGAGGATCACCGCGGCGATCGAGCGGTTGATGTTCGCCCGGGATCCGGGCGGGACCGCGGTCGGCGCGGCCGATCTGAAGCTGGTGCGCGCGGCGCTCGCCGCCTCGGTGGGCCGTCGGCGGCGGTGGCGGGCCGCTCTGCTGCCGCCCTCGACGCTGCGGCGGCTGGGAAGCGTCGGCACGCGGCTGCTGGATGTCTTCGACAGGCTGGAGAGCCTGGAGATCAGGCGGGCGACGGCCCGCAGGTAGGCACATAGGCGCAGGACCTCATGCCTCTGGATCCGCGGCCGGATCCGTCGCGGTCCTGGGCCGGTGGCCTCTCCTTTGCGGGGAAGGGGCGACTGGTCCGGGGCCGCGACCTCACATCCTCCGGCGGGGAGAAACGCTCACTGGTCGTCGTGGCGACGACGCCAGCGCTCCTCCATGCGTTCCATGAACCCGGGGCGTCGTTGCCCGCGCGGCCTTCCCGCGGGGCGCTGGCGACCGGGGCCACTGGGCGCGGCGGCCTCTGTGCCCCCGAACCCGTTCATGCGCTTCCAGCTCGACAGACCCCACAGGCATGCGGCGAGCATGACCACGAAGCCGCCGACACCGAGTGCGATGACCTGCGACACGACACCGACCATCAACAACACGACGCCGAGGAGGAAGCCGATGGAGGCCTTCACCAGGCGGCGCTTGTAGTGGTTGCGCGGATCACGGATCCGTACGGCATTGGCCCACTTCGGGTCCTCGGCGTAGAGGGCCTGCTCGATCTGGTCGAGCAAGCGCTGCTCGTGCTCAGAGAGCGGCACGGCGCCTCCCAAGGACGGCCCCAGGACGGGGTAGACGGCAACGGACGACACGGGGTGTCCGAACCTCGCGGTCGGTTATCCCCAGAATACGAGGCTGTAGACGTGGGCGAAAGAAAACGTCCAACGTAGACCAAACCGGAGGCGATGTCATAGATCCATTCCATCAAAGAATGGCGGAACTCGTGACATCAGACTGCTGGCACTTTGCCGCCCGCTGGGCGTCTCCGCACCGGCTCCTCCGGTCTTCCGTGCCCCGGCCTCCCCGCGCCGGGGACCCCACGGCGAGCCGTCCCGAGCGGATACCGCCCTTGGGCGGACACCCGCGCCGACGGATCTCACCGATCTGGACATATCCACCTCCTTTTTGACGTCGATGTCATAAGTCCATTTCATCAAATCTCGGACGGACCAGCGAGGCGGGGACCACAGCACCGGGCCCGAACCTTCGAACCGCTTTGTCCGCCGCGAGTTCGGCCTCCCTCCGGCCGAGGTCGCGCTCACCCAGTTTGAGCTGGTGAGAGACCCCTTCGACCGGGCGCAGGCCCTCGACCCGGACGCCCACGAGCCGCAGCCTCACCCGCTGGAGCCCCGCGGCGGCGAAAAGATCGCAGGCCGTGGCGTAGATCTCCGCCGCGACATCGGTCGGCTCCCGGAGGGTCCTGGACCTGGTGATCGTGGTGAAATCCGACCTGCGCAGCTTGACGCTGACCGTGCGGCCGACGTGGCCCCCCTCGCGCAGGCGGGCGGCGACCCGTTCGCTGAGGCGCAGCAGTTCGCGCCGGATCACCTCGGGATCGTGCACATCGGAGGCGAACGTCTCCTCCGCCCCGATGCTCTTGTCCGGGGTGTGGGGCGTGACCGGGCGCTCGTCGCGGCCCCAGGCGAGGGCGGCCAGGTGGGCACCCGCGGCCTGGCCGAGCTCGCGTTTGAGCGTCGCGGGAGGGACCCGGGCGAGGTCTCCGACGGTTTTGATGCCGAGCCTGGTCAGCGCGCTCTCGGTGCGCTCCCCCACACCCCACAGCATCGCGACGGGAAGCGGGTGGAGGAACTCGACCACCCCGTCGGCGGGGACGACCAGCAGGCCGTCGGGCTTGCACTGGCGTGAGGCAAGCTTGGCCACGAATTTGCTGCTCGCCACGCCGACAGAGCAGGTCACCCCGAACTCCTCACGCACCCGCCGCCTGATCAGCTCCGCGATCACGGCGGGCGAACCGATCAGCCTGCCCGCCCCCGACACGTCGAGGAACGCCTCGTCGGAGGCGATCGGCTCCACCAGCGGCGTGAAGGACTGGAACAGCTCCATGATCCCTCGGGAGACCTGCGAGTATTTCCCGTGGCTCGGCGGGATGACCACGGCCGACGGGCACAGGCGGCGTGCCCGCGTCATCGGCATCGCCGAGTGCACGCCGAAGCGCCTCGCCTCATAGGTCGCGCTCAGCACCACCCCGCGCGCCCCGGCCGCCCCCACGATCACCGGCCTTCCCCGGAGCTCGGGCCGGTCGAGCAGCTCGACGGCGGCGAAGAAGGCGTCCATGTCGACATGGAGGATCGGGCAGCCCGTGTCGTCGGCCCTCGGCCCACCGCCCCGGGCGCCGCCCTGGATCACCTGCTTACGCGACACGCCATCCAGTCTATGCGAACTGCCGTTCGATCACTGTGCGGCACGAGCCGTCACTGCCGCAGACGGCACGGGCACGAGCGCGGCGCGGACACGGCGCGGACACGGACGGCACGAGCCGTCACGGCCGAGGACGGCACGGGCACGGCACGGCCGAGGACGGCACGGGCACGGCACGGGCACGGCACGGCCGAGGACGGCACGGCCGAGGGCCGGTCAGGCGCGGTGGCCGAGGATGTGGACCTGGGTGGCGATGTCGCGCAGCACGGGGTGGCGGGCGGCCGCGTGCTCCAGCGCCGCGAACGCCTGGGCCGCCCCCGGGTCTCCGTCCAGCAGGCGGCTCGGCACGAGATCGGCGAAGACCCGCACCCCGTGCACCTCACCCGGAACGAACCCCGAGGCGGCGAGCAGCCCGGCCAGCCCCTCGCCGGTGAAGCGGCGCGGAGTCGGGTCGTGGTCGCCCCAGTGGCCCGCGGGGTCGGCCAGCAGGCTCAGCGCCTCCTTGAACCGGCCCGAGGTCGCCCGGTGGATCGCCGTGGCCACCGGATTGGCCGCCAGCACGCTGATCACTCCGCCCGGGCGCAGCAGCCCCGCCATGGCGACCAGCGCCGCGGCGGGGTCCTCCACGTATTCGAGGACGCTGTGGCAGAGCACCAGGTCCGCGCCCCCGGCGGGAAGCAGCTCGGCGAGGTCTCCCGCGTCGCCCTGGAGGGAGCGCACGCCCACCCCGGCCTCCGAGGCGCGCCGTTCGAGCGCGGCGAGGGAGTCGGGACTCGGGTCCACCACCGTCACCGCGTGCCCGAGCTCGGCGAGAGGTACGGCGAAGCCGCCCGTGCCTCCCCCTGCGTCCACGATGTCCAAACGGTCCCGCCCGGCGGCGGAGGCCAGCTCGTCGAGCACCGCTCGCAGCGCGTCCCACACCACCGCGGTGCGGACCGCGGTGGCTCCCACGGGTCTCATCACACTCTGGTCGCGCATTGGATCTCCCCCTCCGTCAAGGCTCAGTCAGAGCCTAAGGCTAGAGGGCGAGCTTGGGCTTGAGCTGATTGAAGCGGGCGAGCAGCCCGTTGACGAACTGCGGCGAGTCGTCGGTGGACAGCTCGGAGGCCAGATGCACCCACTCGCTGATCACGACGCCGTCCGGCACGTCGGGCATCCAGAGCAACTCGTAGGTGCCCGCGCGCAGCACGTTGCGATCGACGGCCGGCATGCGGTCGAGCGTCCAGCCCTCGGAATAGGTCTCGATGAGGTCGTCGATGCGCCTCACATGCCGGACCACGCCCTCGACCAGGGTCGAGGTGTATTCGTTGACCGGCGGCTCGGCGCGCGCCACCCTCTCGGCGAGGACCGTGAGCGGGTTCTCGCTCCGGAGTTCGGCCTCGAAGAGGATGTCAAGCGCGCGGCGGCGCGCCTTCCCTCTGGCCGACATCAGGCGCGGCCGAGGTATTCGCCGCTGCGGGTGTCCACCTTGATCTTCTCGCCGGTCGTGATGAACAGCGGCACCTTGATCTCGGCACCGGTCTCCAGCGTGGCGGGCTTGGTGCCGCCGGTGGAGCGGTCACCCTGCAGGCCCGGCTCGGTGTGGGACACGGTCAGCTCGACCGCGGCCGGAAGGTCGACGTAGAGCGCCGAGCCGTCGTGGAACGCCACGGTGGCGAGGGTGTTCTCCAGCATGTAGTCGGCGGCCGAGCCGACGGTCGCCCTGGGCACGTTGACCATGTCGTAGGTCTCGGTGTCCATGAAGACGAAGTCGTCGCCGTCGAGGTAGGAGAACTGCATCTCGCGCTTGTCGACGTTGGCCACGTCGACCTTCACGCCGGCGTTGAAGGTCTTGTCGACCACCTTGCCGGACAGCACGTTCTTGAGCTTGGTGCGGACGAAGGCACCGCCCTTGCCGGGCTTGACGTGCTGGAACTCCACGACGGCCCAGAGCTCACCGCCGTCAAGCTTGAGCACCATGCCGTTTTTGAGGTCGTTGGTCGTCGCCACTCGTCTCTTCTCCCGCGTACAAGCCCTATGCGCATACTCGGTCGCTCAGTCTACCGGCCCCGGAACAGGGCGACGGCCGCTCGGGTGCGGCGCGTACCGCTCGGGACGGCCCGTACGGCGTACGCCGAGCGGCCGGCGTCCGCGGAGGGAAACAGCTCATTGACCGCCCCCCGGCAACGCCACTACCGTGCCGATGAAGGTTAGGAAGGTTTCCTAACTTTCACCCCCTCGCTCAGGAGAGCCGATGAGACCACGCACGCTCGCGGTCGGCGCCCTCGTCATGGGCCTTGTGGCCGCAGGGAGCCCCGCCATGGCCGAATCGAACCCCTCACCAGTCCTGATCAGGGTAGACCAGGTCGGATACGCGACGACCGAGTCCAAACACGCCTATCTCATGACCTCCGCCCCCTCCCCCGGAGCCGGATTCACCGTCGTCGACCACAGGGGCAGGGAGGTGCTGCGCGGAAAGGCCGGAGCGGACCTCGGCTCCTGGAACAGCGCATACGGCCACGTCTACACACTTGACCTGTCACGGCTCCGCCGTACCGGCACCTATCACATCAAGAGCGGCACGGCGGTCTCGCCGGGCTTCCGGATCGCCCGCCACAGAGCCTTCGCCGACACGGCGTCCAAGGCCGTGACCTTCTTCGGCGGCCAGCGCGACGGCGCCGGCGTGCTGCCCGGACCGCTGCGGCGCAAGCCGAGCCACCTCAACGACCGGGCCGCGGACGTCTACGACTGGCCCACGTTCACCGGCCCCGGCACCGACCAGATCAAAGGCGAACTCACCAAGGTCGGCGGACCCGTGGATGTGGAAGGAGGGTGGTACGACGCGGGCGACTACCTCAAGTTCACCCACATCCTGTCCTACGTCGATACCTTGATGTGGGCCACCCAGCGCGACGCCGGGCGGGCGGCCGACCCGCGCCTCGCGGCCGAGGCCGCGCACGGCCTCAGGTGGCTCGACAAGATGTGGGACGAGAAGACCAAGACCCTCTACATCCAGGTCGGCATCGGCGCGGGCAACGAGGAGGGCACCTTCGTCGGCGACCACGACATCTGGCGCCTGCCCGAGGCCGACGACGGCGACACCGGCGCCGACCGGAAGTTCATCCGCAACCGCCCCGTGTTCCGCGCCGCCGCCCCCGGCCGGCCGATCAGCCCCAACCTCGCGGGCCGTACGGCTGCCGCCTTCGCCCTCGCCTCCCAGGTCGAACCCGACCGCCGCCGCGCCGCAGGGCTCCTGGACAAGGCCGCCCAGATCTACGCCATGGCCAAGACCGAGAACGTCGGGACGCTCGTCACCTCGCTCCCCCACGCGTTCTACCCCGAGACCCTGTGGCGCGACGACATGGAGCTCGGCGGCGCCGAGCTCGCCCTCGCCGCGGCGCGGCTCCGCGACCCGCGCGCGGCCGACTGGCTGCGCCAGGCCGCGCACTGGGCTTCGGAGTACATCACGCATGACAGGGGCGACACGCTCAACCTCTACGACGTCAGCGCGCTCGCCCACGCCGACCTCGTCAAGGCGATCCGCGCCACCCGCGCCACCGGGCTCGCCGTCGGCGAGGCCGACCTGCTCGGCGACATCAAGGCCCAACTCGACATCGGCGCCGCCCGCGCCGCCGCCGACCCGTTCCGGGCCGGGGCGCGGTACGACCAGTTCGACTCCGTGCCCCGCACCTTCGGCCTGATCGCCACCGCCAAGCTGTACCGCGCCGTGAGCGGGGACAGGACCTACGACGACTTCGGCACCAGGCAGCGCAACTGGGCCCTCGGGGCCAACGCCTGGGGCACCTCTTTCATGGTCGGCGCCGGGGAAGGGGCCATCGCCTGCCCGCACCACCAGATCGCCAACCTCACGCGGCGCCCCGCCGTCGGCGCCGTCGTCAACGGCCCCAACAGCAAGACCCTCTTCGACAGCGGTCTCGGCGGCCACTTCGCCGAAATGAACCACTGCCCGCCCGACGGCGTCGACCGTTTCGACCGGTTCACCGGGCGGGGTTCCCGCTTCGTCGACGACGTCCGCTCGTGGCAGGCTTCCGAGCCGGCCGATGACTTCGCCGCCATCGCGCTGTACGCCCTCTCCCTCACCGCCAAGGGCTGACGCCCCGCCGACCCCGCCGGGCCCCTCGCTCCCCCCGGGGCCCGGCGGCCCGGGCGGGGCCCCCGGCCGGGCGGCCACGGGTGGAGCGAAGCGGCCCGGCAGGGCTAGGAGGCCAGCTCTTTGATCTTCTCGATGAGCTTGAGGCGGTCGGCGTGGGAGGCGGCGAGAGGGGTGACGTTGAGGGTGGTGACGCCGGACTCCCGGAGGGCGGCGATGCGGTCGCGGATGAAGCCCTCGGGACCGATGAGGGAGGTGGATTCGAGGAGCTCCCTGGGCACGTGGGCGGCGGCTTCGGCCTTGCGGCCGGCGAGGTAGAGGTCTTGGATGGTCTCGGCCTCCTTCTCGTAGCCGTAGCGCCGGGCGAGGTCGTTGTAGAAGTTCCTGCCCTTGGCGCCCATGCCGCCGATGTAGAGCGCGGCGTCGTCTCTGCCGAGTTCGAGCAGGTCACCGGCGTCGTCGCCGATGGCGAGGGGGGCGTTGGCGATGATGTCGAGCCCGCCGAGGGCGGGGTCGCGCCGGGCGTGGCCGGAGGCGAGGGAGTCGCCCCAGACGTCCTTGGCCTTCTCCGGCATGTAGAAGAGCGGTTGCCAGCCTTCGGCGAGTTCGGCCGCGAGCTCGACGTTCTTGGGGCCGATGGCGGCGATGACGACGGGGATGCGGTCGCGGACCGGGTTGTTGATCAGCTTGAGGGGTTTGCCCAGGCCGGTGCCGCGCTCGGGGGGCAGCGGGAGGGTGTAGTGCCTGCCCTCGTAGGTGAGCCGCTCCTTGCGCCACACGGCGCGGCAGATCTCGATGATCTCGCGGGTGCGCCCCAGGGGCGCGGTGTACGGCACGCCGTGGAATCCCTCGATGACCTGCGGCCCGGAGGCGCCGAGGCCGAGGGTGAAGCGCCCGCCGGACACGTAGTCCATGCCGGCGGCGGTCATGGCCAGCAGCGCGGGGGTGCGGGAGTAGATGGGAAGGATGCCGGAGGCGATCTGGAGCCGTTCGGTCTTGGCGGCGATGAACCCCATCTGGCTGACGGCGTCGAACGTGTACGCCTCCGCGACGAAGACGATGTCGAGCCCGGCTTTCTCGTAGTCGGCCAGTCCGTCCACCGTCTCCTTGAAGCCTCCCGCGTAGTTCAGGGCCATTCCGATGCGCATGTGCCGGGTTCCTTCCGTTTCACACCCACGACCACGTCATAAGACCGAACAAGATTCGGTCCGCTCAGTCAGAGGCTAGCGGATCGCCCCGCCCCCGCCACTCCCCATGATCGCCTCCACTCAGCGGCAGTCACGGCGCGCTGCGGTTGTATTACCCCTCGTGAGCGACCTAGCCTACGCAGGGTGCTGAGACGGGTGGTCATGGTTATGGCGGCGCTGATCGCACTCGTCATGGGCGGCCACAGACTCCTTCCCGAGCTCGGCGGTGTCACCCCCGTCCTGGAGAGTCTGCTGCCGTGGCTCGGGGTCGCCGTGCCCTTCCTCCTCGTCGCCGCCCTCGCCGCCCGGTCGGGGTCGGCGGTGGCGACCGCGGCCGTCCCCGGGCTGGTGTGGGGGCTGATGTTCGGGCCCGACCTGCTGCGCAGCGGCCCCGGCGGGCCGAGCGACCTGTCGGTGGCCACGCTCAACATCGGGGCGGCGACCCCCGACCAGGCCAAGGCCGTCCGCGCCGTCGCCCGTGGACGCGACCTGCTCGCGCTCCAGGAGCTGCGGGGAGGCGGGCTGGACCCGGTCCTCGCCGCTCGTTTCCCCTACCACTTCACCGCCGGCACGGTCGGCCTGTGGAGCCGCTACCCCATCACCGAGACCAGCCGCCTCGACCTCGGCCTCGGGTGGCCGCGCGCGCTGCGCGCGGTCGTGAGGACGCCCAAGGGCCGGGTCACGGTCTACGTGGCGCATCTGGCCTCCGCCAGGCCCGGCGAGACCGCCGTACGCGACCGCACGCTCGCCGAGGCCCGCCGCGTCATCGCCCGTGACGGCAGCGACCGGCTCCTGCTGCTCGGCGACCTCAACACCGCGACCACCGACCGCAAACTGGCCAGCCTCGTGCCACCGCTCACCGACGCCCACGTCGAGGCCGGGACCGGCTTCGGCTTCACCTGGCCGTCGATGTTCCCGATCACCCGGCCCGACCACATCCTCTACCGGGGGCTCACGGCCACGCGGGCCGGAGTGGAGGCCGCCCCCGGCAGCGACCACCTCGCAGCGGTCGCCTGGCTCCGCATCTGACCGGCGCGCGCACGCCCCGGCCTCCCCCGCCCTGTCAGCCCCGCCCTGTCAGCCCCGCCCTGTCAGCGCCCGCGGGCCTGCGCGAGGTCGTCGGGGGTGTCCAGGTCCGCCGGGTCGCCCGCGTCGTCGCACGGCACCTCGGTGACGAGGTGCCGGTGAGCGGCCAGGAACGGCCGCGCCCCCACGTCGCCCACCGCCAGCGACGCCACCGCGTCGAAGTGCTCCCGCGCGATCAGCACAGGGTTGCGCCTGGCCCCGCCGTACGTCGCCACCGCGACGTACGCGCCGGCGCGGTGCGCCGCCACCAGGCGCCGTACGGCGCGGGCCCGGATTCCCGGCTGATCCACCAAGGCCACGACCACCGCGCTCGCCTCCGGCGGCACGGCCGACAGCCCGACCCGCAGCGACGATCCCATCCCGGAGCGCCACTCCGGGTTGCGGGCCACCACAGCGCGGCGCACCGGCACGACGGCCGCGCCGAGCACCACCACGACGGGGTGGCATCCGCCGTCTTCCAGCAGCCTGACCCCGCGGTCGACGAGCCGTTCGCCGTCCAGCTCCACCAGCGCCTTGGGGGTGCCCATGCGGGTGCCCGCGCCAGCGGCGAGCAGCAGCCCCGCCACGGGCGGCCCGCTGTCGTGGTGTCCGAGGTCGACCGGGGTGGCGGCGGGATCGTCCATGGCGGTCGGCGTTCTCCCTGTTCTCTAGAGTGTCCGCGCTCAGCGCCCTCAGCGCCCTCAGCGCCCTCAGCGCCCTCAGCGCCCTCAGCGCCCTCAGCGCCCTCAGCGCCCTCAGCGCCCTCAGTGCCCTCAGTGCCCTCAGTGCTCTCCGTGGATGCGGCCGATCGTGTCGGTCAGCGGGCGGCCCGATCCGCCCCACCGGAGCTGGATGAGCTCGGCCGCGATGGACACGGCGGTCTCCTCGGGGGTCCGCGCGCCGAGGTCCAGCCCGACCGGAGAGCGCAGCCGCGCGAGTTCGCCGCCGGTCAGGCCGGCCTCGCGAAGCCGTACCAACCGGTCCTCGTGGGTGCGGCGCGAGCCCATGGCGCCCACGTAGCCGGCGCGGGTGCGCAGGGCCACCTCCAGCAGCGGGACGTCGAACTTGGGGTCGTGGGTCAGCACGCAGATCGCCGTACGCTCGTCGACGCCGGCCGCGACGGCGCTCAGGTAGTCATGCGGCCACTTCACCACGACCTCGTCGGCCTCAGGGAAGCGTTTGGCCGTCACGAAGAGCGGCCGGGCGTCGCAGACCACCACGTGGTAGCCGAGGAACTTGCCGATGCGCGCCACCGCGGCGGCGAAGTCGATCGCCCCGAACACCAGCATGCGCGGCGGCGGCACGAACGAATGCACGAAGACCGACAGGTCGTCCAGGCGCCGCTCTCCCTCGGCCCCGTAGCGGCGCACGCCGGTCAACCCCTGGGCGAGCATGCCGCGCGCGTCGTCGTCGACCGCCTCGTCCAGCCGTGCCACGCCGAGCGAGCCCGAGGCCCGGTCGGGCCAGATGACGCGCCTGGCGCCCGTACGGCCGGGGCCCGCGATGATCGTGGCCGTCGCCACGGGCTCGTGCGCCTCGATCGACGCGGCGATCTCCCCGAGCTCCGGGAACGTCTCGCGTGACACCGGCTCGACGAGCACATCGAGGATGCCGCCGCAGGTCAGCCCGACGGCGAACGCGTCGTCGTCGCTCACGCCGTACCGCTGGAGCACCGGCCCGGTCGCCTCGGTCGCCAGCTCGAACACCGCGCCTTCGACGCAGCCGCCCGAGACGCTGCCGACGACCTCGTCGCGCAGCACGGCCATCGAGGCGCCCGGCGGCCTCGGCGCGCTGCGGAAGGTGTTCACCACCGTGGCCAGCCCGAACCGTTCGCCGGCCCTCCACCAGCGCACGACCTGTGAGAGAACGTCACGCATGAGCGAGCCTTTCCGCGATACGAACGGTTAGCGGCTAAGTGTTCATATGGCGGGGTGGGTTGAACGGTTGCGGGGTCAGCGTTCGGGGGCTTCGCCTCGGCTGCGGATGAGGGCGAGGAGTTCGGCCACCTGGCGGCGGGCGCGATCATGCTCGGAGCCCTGGATGCCGACGGCGCCGATGGTGGCGCCGTCGGCGAAGTCGATTTTGGCCCAGGGGTCGCCGTCGATGAGGGTGACGTCGAGGACTTCGGGCCACTCGTAGCGGTGGACCCGCAGGGGGTTGACCAGGGTGATGCCCTTGTCGGTGGCCTCCACCCGGCAGCGGCCGAGAAGGTGGAGGACGCCGGCGACGAAGCAGCCGAACGCCACGACGCCGATCTTGTCGGCGATCTTGAAGGGCGGGGGCAGGGCGACGGCCATGATAACCGCGCCGACGACGATGACGCCCGCGAAGCCGTACGCCACGATTCTCCCCTTCTTGGGCCGCCAGACGACGGGGAGGGGCGGAGGGTTCACGGTGTCAGACATTACGGGCTCGCTGCTGCTCAGAAGGGTTGGAGGAACGACTGGCAACCTATCGCACAGGACCGCCGCCCCCGATCTTCACCTCGCCGTAAGCGCCGAGCGCCTCCCGCCCGCGCCTCCCGCCGCGCCCGCGGCCCGACCGGGAGGCCGGTGGCAGGCCCGGCCGTGCGGGTCGCGGAGACCCGCACGGCCGGGCCGTGCCGAACTCGCCGAACTCACTTTCGCAGATCGCGCAGCACCAGGGCGGTCTCCAGGGCGGCGACCGTGGCCTCGTAACCCTTGTCCTCCTTGCTACCGGGGTGACCGGAGCGTTCGAGGGCCTGGTCGAGTGTGTCGCAGGTGAGGACGCCGTTGCCAACGGGGGTTTCCTCGTCGAGGGCGATGCGGGTGAGGCCGGCGGTGACCGAGTCGCACACGTAGTCGAAATGCGCCGTGTCTCCGCGGATCACCGCCCCCAGCGCCACGACGGCGTCGCGGCGGCGGGCGAGTGCCTGGGTGACGACGGGGATCTCCAGGGCCCCCGCCACCCGCACCACGTCGCAGGCGGCGCCGCTGTCCTGCGCCGCCTGTACGGCACGGGCCACCAGTTGGTCGGTGACCGCGGAGTGCCAGCGGGCCGCCACGATGCCCACGGTGAGCCCGCCCGCGTCCACGATCTCCGCCTCGGGCCGTCCTGTGCCGCTCATGGTGCTTTCTCTCGATCCTTGTCGTAGGGCTGGGGAGGCCGTCCTGCTCCCGGCGTTCCCATCATGCTCGTCGTTCTCGTCGTTCTCGTCGTTCTCGTCGTGCTCGTCGTTCTCGTCGTCGTGCCGCGCCGCTGGCGGCCCGACGCGGTTGAAGTCCGAGGCGGGACGCCTCGCGTGCCGTTCACGGCGACTCCCGGCCGCCTTCGCCGCCGGATGCGCCGAACCTCCGTGTCCACGTAACTCCGTATCGCTTCATCGATTCTCCGAAAAGCGTGGGTGTTCACCGTTGATGACAGCTTTCAGCCGCGGACCTTCGGTGATTCACCGCGTCCACGTCACGCCAGACCGCATCATCGACACCTCCTCGGCCTTAGTCGTATCCCTGTGTGTTGCGACTCCTGAAAGCTCCGCTCATGACGCGTTTCGATGAGATTTTTCTTGTCTGCACGACGCGGGACCGGCGTCGGTGCTCCGGGCCGGTCGCCACGCCCTTCGCCGCCGCCCCTCCTCTACAAGAGTGCGCCGACCGCCCGCCTGATACCTCGGCTCGGTGAGATAGGCGTACCGGAGCGCGTGCCCCACCTTCCCCGCGCGGCGTGGTCACCGGGTCTCCGGCGTGCCGTCGCCCTCGGAGAGGCTCAGGGCGTCGATGTGGTGGCCGAGGCGGTGGCGCTTGGCGGCGAGGTAGCGCTCATTGTGGGGGTTGACCGCGACGGGCATAGGCTCCCGGCCGAGCACCTTGATGCCGTAGCCGTCCATGCCGCGGAGCTTGGCGGGGTTGTTGGTGAGCAGCCGGACGGACCGCACGCCGAGATCGGCGAGCATCTGGCCGGCGTTGCCGAACTCGCGGGAGTCGACCGGCAGCCCGAGTTCGAGGTTGGCATCGACGGTGTCGTGGCCGTTGTCCTGGAGGCTGTACGCCTTGAGCTTGGCCAGGAGCCCGATGCCGCGCCCCTCGTGACCGCGCAGATAGACGACGACGCCCCGGCCCTCGGCGGCGATGGAGGCCATGGCGGTGTCGAGCTGGACACCGCAGTCGCAGCGCAGGGAGCCGAGCACGTCGCCGGTGAGGCATTCGGAGTGGGCCCGGACCAGGATGTTCTCGCCGTCGGCGATGTCGCCGTAGACGAGGGCGATGTGTTCGCCGCCATCGATGGCGCTGGAGAAGCCGTAGGCCCGCCACATGCCGTAGCGGTTGGGGAGGGTGGTCTCGGCGACGCGGGTCACCATGCGCTCGGTGCGGCGCCGGTAGTCGATGAGCTGCTCGATGGACACGAGGGAGAGGTCGTGTTCGTCGCAGAACTCGCGCAGTTCGGGGAGGCGCTTCATCGTGCCGTCGTCGTTGACGACCTCGGCCAGGGCGCCGGCGGGGCTGAGGCCCGCCAGGGCGGCGAGGTCGGCGGCGGCCTCGGTGTGGCCGGGCCGTACGAGCACGCCCCCCTCGCGGTAGCGGAGGGGGAAGACATGGCCGGGCCGTACGAGATCGCCGGGTTCGGTCGCCGAGTCGCACAGGATGCGAATGGTGCGGGCGCGGTCGGCGGCGGAGATGCCGGTGGTGACCCCGTCCTGCGCGTCGACGCTGATGGTGTAGGCGGTGCGCATGCGTTCGCGGTTGTCGCGCACCATGAGGGGCAGGCCGAGCCGGTCGAGCTGCTCTCCGTGCATGGACACGCAGATCACGCCGCTGGTGTGGCGGATGGTGAAGGCGAGGAGCTGCGGGGTGGCCTTGGCCGCGGCGAAGATGATGTCGCCTTCGTTCTCGCGGCTCTCGTCATCGACGACCACGACGGGCTTGCCCTCGCGGATGTCGGCCACGGCGCGCTCGATGGGGTCGAGTCTGATGTCGCTCATGGGATCACACACCGAACCCGTGGGCGCCCACAAGCTTCTCGACGTACTTGGCGATGACGTCGACCTCCAGGTTGACCGGATCGCCGGGACGTTTGAAGCCGAAGGTCGTCAGGTCGAGCGTGGTGGGGATGAGGCTCACGCCGAAGGCGCCGTTCGAGACGCCGGTGACGGTCAGGCTGACGCCGTCGACCGTGATGGAGCCCTTCTCCACGACGTAGCGGTCGAGGTCGGCGGGCAGCGAGACCCTCACATCGACCCAGTGCTCCCCGGGCTCGTAGGAGAGGATCACCCCGCTGCCGTCGACATGGCCCTGCACGATGTGCCCGCCGAGCCGCCCGTCCGCGCGTACGGCGCGCTCCAGATTGACCTTGGACCCCACCGACAGAGCGCCGAGCGAACTGCGATCGAGGCTTTCCTTCATGACGTCCACCGTGAACACGCCGCCGGTGACTTCCACAACGGTCAAGCAGACGCCGTTGACGGCGATCGACTCGCCGTGGGAGGCGTCGGATGTGACAAGTTCGCCGCGGACCGACAGGCGTGCGGAGTCATGTCCATGTTCGAGGGCGACGACCTCGCCCAGTTCCTCGATGATTCCGGTGAACAAACTCGGCTCCTCACCTCAGGGTCTTCCGCGCACGGGCGGCGGCCCCGGGGGTGAGGGGTGCCTGGAACACACCCTTGGCGGAAAGCCCCCGCTCAGGGGACGCCTTCCGCTCGCGCGCTTCCTCCCATCCGGACTTTCACCGTCGGTCCCGGATTTCCACCGGATCAACCGGCCGATGGACTCGGCCGGGTCGCGGACTGTCACCGCCGGTTCGGAATTACACCGACCCCGGAGCACGCTGCTCTGGCATCAGTTTGCCATGCCTGTCAAAATCACCGCGACCGCCCCCCGGCTAGGGCCCGGGGGCGGTCGCGGTAGGCGCGCGCCAGGCCCTGCGGGAGGGCCGGGACGGGTCAGGTGAGGGGGGACGCCTTCTCGGCGAGGGCGCGGAGGTGGTCGATGGCGCGGGCGGGGTCGTCTGCGCCGTAGACGGCGCTGCCGGCCACGAAGACGTCGGCTCCGGCCTCGGCGCAGCGCTCGATGGTCTCCGCCGACACCCCGCCGTCGACCTGGAGCCACAGCTCTCCGCCGCGGGCGGCGATGAGAGCCCTGGCCCGCCGCACCTTGGGCAGCACGACGTCGAGGAACCTCTGGCCGCCGAAGCCCGGCTCGACGGTCATCAGCAGCAGCATGTCGATCTCGCCCAGCAGGTCCTCGTACGGCTCGACCGCCGTGGCCGGGTTCAGCGCGAACCCGGCGCGGGCCCCGGCCGCGCGGATCTGCCGCAGCGTGCGCACGGGCGCCTTGGCCGCTTCGGCGTGGATGGTGACGCTGCCCGCGCCGGCCTCGGCGTAGGCGGGCGCCCAGCGGTCCGGGTCCTCGATCATGAGATGGCAGTCGACGGGGGTGTCCGTCGCCTTGAGCAGGGACTCGACGACGGGCAGCCCGAGCGTCAGGTTGGGCACGAAGTGGTTGTCCATGACGTCGACGTGGAGCCAGTCGGCATTGGCGACCGCCGCGGCCTCGTCGGCCAGACGGGCGAAGTCCGCGGACAAAATGCTGGGAGAGATCTGTACGGCCATGATGACAGGAGTCTAGGGGGCGACGGGCCGGGCGCGTTCGGCCAGCCCCAGCGCCACGAAGACCAGCGGCGCCCCGAGCACCGCCCACAGCGACAGCGCAGCATAACCGAGGTAGGCAGCGGCCTCCGTCAGCACGATGGAGCCCTCCACTGCGATCATCCGCGTGGCGAGCCAGATCACCACGGCCCCCGCCACCCCGACGAGCCAGCGCAGCCCCCTGGCGACCAGCGAGCCGGCCGCCGAGAAGCCTCCCCGCGCGAAGAGCACCGACCCCCCGGCGATCACGCCGAACAGGCCTCCCGCGATGGCCGCCAGCCTGCTCTCCTCCCACGGGGCGACGAATCCCGCGAAGCGCCACGCGTCCGGCAGGCTCCAGCCCGCGCCCGCCAGCGAGGCGAGCACCGCGAGAGCCACCACCCCCAGCGAGACGGCCAGAGCGAGCAGCACCTGCACCCCGATCGTCCGGGCACGCCACCACGCCATCACCGGCTTCTCCAGCCGGGACACCAGCAGGAGGATCACCAGCCCGACCAGGATGCCCGCCGCCACATCCGACAGGAAGTGGACCCCGAGGTAGAGCCGCGACCAGGCCATCAGCGCGACGAACACCACGGCCGCCCCCACGGCGTACGGCTTGCGCGCCTGGAGCGCCAACCAGCCGGCGAACACCGTCGCCGTCTGCGCGTGCCCCGACGGGATGCCGAACGTCGGCTCCCTGGCGAAGGCGTGCACCCGCGCGTCGATCCAGTAGGGCCTCGGAGCCTGCAGCAGGAGCTTGCCGACCGAGTTGAGGCCCGCCGACAGCAGCACCACCAGCCCGAGGCGCAACCCGAAGCGAGGGTTGACACACCAGTAGACCACCGAGAGGACCACGACCACGAACCCGTTGGTGCCGAGAGCCGACACCACCTTCAGCGGCGCCTCCAGCCAGCCGGGCAGGGCCTGGAACCACAGGATCAGATCGATCTCGTCGTATCTCAGCCGTTCCAGGAAGTCCACGGTCTCCTCAGATCCCCCGAGCGGAAGCCCCCTCCGGGAAGGCCACGGGCCTGCGGAGCCCACGAGCACAGCCGAGAAGGCTCAGTGTGGATTCCCACCGTAGCCAGAACCGACCGCCCACGCGCGAAACCGTCACTGGGAACCCAACACGAGCAACCCACCAGGACGACCCGGCAGAACGGCCCGACAGGACGACCCAACAGGACGGCCCGGCAGGACGGCCCGACAGGACGGCCCTGGCGCCGGGGCGCCAACTCGGGCGACCGACTCCTAGGAGGACGTCCACTCGACGAGTTTGGTCACCGTGTTCCAGTTGCGGCTCGTGGCGACGACGCCCTTGAACAAGGCCGGGCGCGCGAGCGTCTCGGCCAGCTTGGAGCGGCCCATGCCGCCGGGCAGATGGAGGTAGATCACCCGGTCGCCGAGCGCGAACCGCTCGGGCAGGAACGCCTCGGCCCGGATGGAGGCAAGCCTGTCAGGTAAGACCCGTTCGGATAGGAATGTGGCGTGCACCACCGTGCCCTCGGCGGCGTGCTCGGCGAACGGGTTGGCCTGGGCCACGGCCTGAAGGTGGGCACCGCTGCGGACGAGGCAGGAGACCGGGAAGCCGAAGCGCCTCTCGATCCCCTGCTCGATCTCACCGGAGAGGGAACCCTCGACCCCAGGCGCCTCCGCCGGCCCGCGGAAGACCACGTTGCCGCTGGCGACATAGGTGCGGACGCCCTCATAGCCGAGCCCCTCGACGACCTGCCGCAGCTCCGCCATGGGCACCTTGGCATGGCCGCCCACGTTGACCCCGCGAAGCAGCGCGGCATAAGCCGTCATCTGAGACTCCCCCCTCACAGCCATCGTCGGCACCCTAGCCCCCGCCACCGACAAAACCGCCCCCGACAGAAGCAGCGCCCGGCAGAAGCAGCTTGTCGGTGGGGTGATTGCCTACCAAGGCGACGACGGGTAGCCGACCTGAGAGGGCGACCGGCCCCCTGGAACTGAGACACGGCCCAGGCGCCTACGGGAGGCAGGCGCCGGTGGCCAACGTGCCCCTCAGGGCGCGGAACGGCGGTTCCCCATGGGGGGTCAGAGGCGGCGCAGCAGGGCGAGGAACATCGCGTCGGTGCCGTGCACGTGCGGCCAGAACTGGGCGTACGGCCCTTCGCCCAGATCGCCCACCTCCGGCAGGTAGGCCCGCGCGTCGAGCACCTCGACCCCGTCCTGCCCGGCGACGACGTCGCGGGTCTCGGCCAGGTGCGGGGAGCAGGTGACGTAGGCGACGACGCCGCCGGGGCGCACGGCGTCGACGGCGGTGGCCAGCAGCCGGCGTTGAAGCGCGGCGAGTTCGGGGACGCTGCGCGGGTCGCGCCGCCAGCGCGCCTCCGGGCGGCGGCGCAGCGCGCCGAGGCCGGTGCAGGGCGCGTCGACCATGACGCGGTCGAACACACCGGACCGCCACGCCGGAGCCGTGCCGTCGGCGGTGACGACGGCGGCCTCCCGGGTGGTCTGACGTACGAGGCGCGCCCGGTGGTATTGCAGGTCGGCCGCGAGCAGGTGGGCGCCGCCGGGGTGTCCGCCGGGATGCTCACCGGGGCGCCCGCCTGGACGTTCGCCGGGGTCGCCGTCCGGAGCGAAGCCCGGCATGCCGTGGGTGGCGACGGCGTCGAGCAGGCCCGCCTTGCCGCCGGGCCCGGCGCAGAGGTCGAGCCAGCGGGTGTCGGCGCCGTCGACGGGGACGCGGGTGAGGGCGAGGGCGACGAGCTGGCTGGCCTCGTCCTGGACGGCCGCCCGGCCTTCGGCGACGGCGGCGAAGGAGCCGGGGTCGCCTTCGGGCAGGTAGGCGGCCTGCGGGGAGTAGCGCGCCGGGGCGCCGCCGGCGGCGAGCAGTTCGTCGACGGTGGCGCGGCCGGGCCGGGCGACGAGGACGACCTTGGGGCGGTCGTTGTCGGCGGCGAGGAGCTCGGCGGTCTGGTCGGCGTCGCCGCCCAGGGCGGCGAGGAACGCCTCGACGATCCACCGCGGGTGGCTGTGGGTGACGGCGAGGTGGCCGACGAGGTCGTCGGCCGCTTCGGGGGCGACGATGGGGAGCCATTCGTCGATCTCTCGACCGGCGATCTTGCGCAGGACGGCGTTGGCGAAGCGGGAGGGGCCGACGCCGACGCGCAGCCGTACGAGGTCGACGGTGGCGCTCACGGCGGCGTGGGCGGGCACGCGGGTGCGCAGGAGCTGGTGGGCCCCGAGGCGGATCGCGTCGAGGACCGGCGGGTCGATGTCGTAGGGCTCGCGGTCGCTGCACACCGCGATGATCTCGTCGTAGGTGCCGAGACCGCGCAGGGTGCCGTAGGCGAGTTCGGTGGCCAGGGCCGCGTCGCGCCCGCCGATGCCGCGGTCGCGCAGCATGCGGGGCATGAGCAGGTTGGCGTAGGCGTCGCGCTCGTCCACGGCCCGCATGAGGTCGTAGGCGGCGTTGCGCGCCTCGTCTCTGTGGGGCATGTCGCGTTTGCCGCCGCGCTGTGGAGGACGCGGCCCGCCCCGGTGGTGCCTTCGGTCGTTCCTCATCTGGAGCTCAGCAGATCCTCATCGTTCGGTCGCGTGCCGCGTGCCCATTCCACGGCGGTCATCAGGCGCTTGCCCTGCGGCTGGACGTCGCCGAGCCGCACCGGGTCGGTCACCGTGCCGACCAGGACGGCGTCCTTGCCCGCCTGGACGCGGCCGGGGGCCAGGCGCGGGCCAGGCTCGGGACGGACTGGGCCGAGTTTGAGGCGGGCGCCCCTGAACTCGGTCCACGCCCCCGGCGCGGGCGTGCACGCGCGGATCAGGCGGTCGACGCGTGCGGCCGGGGCCGCCCAGTCCACTCTGGCGTCCTCGACATTGATCTTGGGGGCGAGGCTCACCCCGTCGGCGGGCTGCGGCCTGGCCGAAAGGGTGCCGTCCTCGACGCCGTCCATGGTCAGCGACAGCAGCTCCGCTCCGGACACGGCGAGCCTGCCCAGCACGTCGCCACTGGTGTCGTGCGGGCCGATGGGCTCGGTGACGACGCCGAAGACCGGTCCGGCGTCGAGCTCCTTGACGATCCGGAACGTCGCCGCGCCCGTGATCTCGTCACCGTGGAGCACGGCGTGCTGCACGGGGGCGGCTCCCCGCCACGCGGGCAACAGGGAGAAGTGCAGGTTGATCCACCCGTGAGGGGGGATGTCGAGGGCGGCCTGCGGGAGCAGCGCCCCGTAGGCCACGACCGGGCAGGCGTCGGGGGCCAGCTCGGCGAGCCGGGCAAGGAAGTCGGGATCGCCCGCCTTGGCCGGTTTCAGCACCTCGACGCCGTGCTCGTCGGCGAGCTGCGCCACAGGGCTCGTGTGGACGCCGCGACCGCGGCCCGACCGGGCGTCGGGCCGCGTGATCACGGCGACGACCTCGTGGCGCGGCGAATCGAGCAGCAGGCGCAACGAGGGAAGAGCGGTGTCCGGAGTGCCGGCGAAGACCAGACGCAACGTTCCTACAGACCCTTCCCGTAAGTCTCGACAGTCAGCCCAGTCTAGGGGCGACGCCGGAGCGAGCCTTCATCGCGGCCTTCCTCGCGGCCTTGGAGACGGCCGGCTCGGGGTGGTGTGTGCCGAGCATCTCCAGCACGCTCAGCGTGTCGGGATGGTCGACCGACGTCATCTCCTCGACCAGCCGCACGAGGTCGTCGCCCGACTCCAGCGCGCCGAGCTCGGCGGAGGTGGAGAGCGACTGCGGCAGGCAGGTCAGCGCGGCGAGGGTGTCGACCGCGACCCAGACGTTGTCGTCGCCGGTGAGGCACGGGGCGGGCAGGTCGCGGATGTGCAGCCAGGAGGCGGCGTATCTCCACACCATCGGCTCGCCGAGCGCGTCGCGCACCGCCGCCTCCGCCTCCGGGCCGAGCTCCTCCAGGATGGCCGTGGCCGTGCCGCGCGCCCCTGCCGACCCCGACACGGCCACGGCGATCAGCTCGCGCGCCGCCTCCTCGGGGGATCGGCGCTCCAGCCAGACGGCGACGGCGCTCGGCGCGGCGGCGCCCGAGGTCGCGGCCTCGACCAGCTCGGCGGCCGACAGGTCGGCGAAGACGGCCACCTCTCCCTCGGTGGGGACGTCGTGGCCCTCGCGGAGGAGGTCCTGCCGGACCGCCCACACGCCGAGCGGCGAAAGGCGGAACCTGCCGTGCGGCGCGTCCTCGACGAGCCCGCAGTAGGCGAGCAGGTCGAGCGCTCCGGTGAGCTCGTCGGCGAGCGAGCCGGCGAGGCGGCGCATCTCGGCCTGCCCGGCCTCGCACGCGACCTCGTGGGATTGGAGGACCCCCTTGGCGAGTACGGCGGGAGCCAGGCCGTCCTTCACCGAATACATCGTCGCGAGCACCTCGGCGAGGTGGTCGTCCATGACGGCCGAGCCCGTCAGCCCGCCCTCCTGCCCCTCGTCGGCCCGGTCGAGGACGTCCATGACGACGCCGTCCCAGAACTCCAGCAGCGCGGTCTCGGAGAGCCCGGACAGCCTGTGGAGGGGGCCGGGCTCGGCCGTGCCGCCGTTGATCCGCAGCAGCCTGGTGTTGACGGCGACGACCCACAGGAGGTGGAGGCGGGCCGCCTGCCGCGCGGAGCCGGGCGGACCCGGCAGGCCGAGCGCGGCGGTCGCGGCCCGGGCGGCGGGCCCCGGCAGCAGACCGCCGGGGCCGACGGGGCGGGTGCCGGTCCAGGCGGCGAGACGCAGGGCGTCGGCCACCAGGGGCACCTGAGGGACGGCGCGGGCCAGATCGGCCTCGCAGGCCAGCTCGACGGGTGGGAAGCTCAGCATGTCGCCGCCGCACTCGGCGCAGTCGCAGGCGTGGTCTCCCCCGCCGTGGGAGCGGCCCCCGTCGGGGCCCGCGAGTGTGTCGCCGAGCAGGGAGGTGCGCTCCTGCGGCTGCGCCTCACCCAGCTCGTCGATCAGCTTGCGAAGCTGAAGGAGGTCGAACACGTTGCCGCTCTTGGTCACTCAGGAAACTTAACGCACACCGGCCCCGGGGAAGTACTTCAGCCGATGGCCCGGGACCGCGCCTTGAACGCGGCCTTGCGCGCCGCCTTGGCGACGTCGGGGTCGGCGAGCGATCGGCCGAGCAGTTCGAGGACGGCGACGACGTCGGGGTGGTCGACCCGCCACATCTCCTCGATCATGTGGGCCGGCGGGCCGGAGGCGGCCATGTTCTCGGAGAAGTTCTCGGGGTCCTCCTCGGCGGCCGGCATGGCGAGCGCCAGCATGTCCACGCTCATCCAGAGCAGCTCGGCCTGGGTGAGGGCGGGGGCGGGCAGGCCGCGCGCCGCGAGCCAGTGGATGGCGTGGGGGCGCAGCTCCGACTCGTCGAGGGCGGCGCGGACGGCGGGCTCGGCCTCGGCGGGGAGCCTGTCGACGATCGTCATCGCGATGCCCCTGGCGACGGCGGGCGCTCCGGCCGCCGCGCCGAGCAGTTCGGCCGCGGCCCGGCCGGGGTCGCGCCGTTCGAGCCAGGCGTCGATGTCGCGCTCGGCCAGCTCGGTGGGCACGCCGCTCAGCAGGCCCTCGATGAGCCCGACGGCGTCGGCCTCGGCGAGGTCCTCGGCCTCGGGCGCCTCCATGCCGAGGCCGAGGTAGAGGCGGCGCAGCGCCCACAGGGCGAGCGGGGTGAGCTCGAAGGTGTCGCCGCGGCGGGCGACCAGGCCGCAGTAGGCCAGGCGGTCGAGCGCCCCGCCGATGTCGAGGCCGCCGGTCTCCTCGCCGAGCTCGTCGAGGTATTCGAGGACCGTCGCGGTGGGCACCGGCACCTGGAGCCGGTAGAGCAGGTGCAGCAGGTCGTAGAGTTCGCGGTCGAGCACGGGGGCGCCGGTGACGGCTCCCCCGGCGTCGGCCTCGACGAGGAGGCCGACGGTGTCGGCCCACATCGCGAGCAGGTCGTCGTCGTCGCGCTCGGCGGGCGGCGCGAACCCGGCGCGGACGGTCATCGACGCGCGCGAGGTCTCGACCTCGCCAAGGCCGCGGGCGAGGTCCCACAGGAGCGCAGGCCGGGGAACGGGGGCGTGGGCTGCGTCCTTGACCCGCAGGGCGCCCTTGACGGTGGGGGTGCGCTCGCTGTCGCGCATCCAGGCGATCAGGGTGTGGAGGTCTGCCAGCAGCGGCACCTTTCGCGCGGCGGCGGCGAGCTCGGCGGGGGGCGCCAGCCGTACCGGGGGCAGGGGGGCGCAGGCGGGGCACTCGCAGGGGGTCTCGGCGAGGAGTTCGGCCTCGCCGGAGGGGATGACGAGGGTGTCGGGCTGCTCCAGCGACTCGGGGCCTATGGCGCTGAACATGCTCTTGGCCATGCCGTATCTGGACGTGTCGGCCAGGGCGTCCGGCATCTCCGGCTCGATCCCGTCGAGCCGGGCGCGCATGCCGGTCGCGAGCTCGGCGGAGGAGTGGCCGGAGTCGAGGAGGAAGTCGACGAGGGTGCGGGCGGCGGCGACCGTCTCGGAAGCGCTCTCGGGCGGTGCGATGACCTTGCGCGGGTAAATGGAGAGCAGGAGTTCCTCGAACGTGTCGGCGGTGAAATCGCCGAGCTGGTTCACCCCCAAATAGTCACTTGCGTAGTCGCAGAGCAACCGGATCTCATCCACATCCACGTCAAGGCCGCGGGAACGCCCCCACGCCCGCAGATCGTCGACGACTTGATTCACCCATTCGATCGACACATGGAGAAACTAACGGCTCACTGTCAGCTCGGCGAATCGGGGAAACAGGCTAAATCAGTTCGAGCGGGTCGACGCATATCCTGACCACCTCCGGAGCCTTGCGGGCGGATCGCACTCCGGCCGCCCCTTTCAGCGCCGCCACCAGGTCGGCTCCTCCCGCGCGTGGCGCGCGCACCATCGCGCGCACGGTCTCGGTCTCGCCGCCGCGCGGGGTCTCCACCGGCACCGGGCCGAGCACCTCGGCCGTCTCCGGCAGACGCGCCTCCGCCAGCATCTCCCGCACCGCCGAGGGCGACCCGGTCAGCGTCGCCATGCGTACGGCGGGCGGAAACGCGAGCTCGGCCCGGTCGGCCAGTTCGCGTTCGGCGTGCGTGACGGGATCCCAGCGCAGCAGCGCCTGGACGGCGGGCAGGGCCGCCCCCGCCAGCACGACGAGCTCGGCGCGCGGGCGCAGCAGCGCGGCGGCGTTCATCCAGCGGCGCAGCGCCTCCTCGGCGGCGCGCAGGTCGGCCCGGCCGAGCAGCGCCCACCCGTCGAGCAGCACCGCGGCCGCGTATCCGTCAGCGACGACCGGCTCGGCCCCCGGCGTCGCGACCACGAGCGCCCTGCCCGGCCCGACCGAGGCGAGCACGCCGTCGCGGCCCGAGGTCCTGACGGTCACCGAGGGGAAGGCCCTGCCGAGTTCCTCGGCGGTGCGTCTGGCGCCGACGACGACCGCCCGTATGCGCGGGGTGCCGCAGGACGGGCACCGCCAGTCGGCCGCGATGCGCCCGCACCAGCGGCAGGCGGGCGCGGAGTGGCCGGCGCGCAGCGCGAGGGGACCTCGGCAGTGGGCGCAGCGCGCGGGCGCCCGGCACCCCTGGCACGCCAGTGCCGGCAGGTATCCCCGGCGCGGCACCTGCACCAGCACCGGCCCGCTCTCCAGGCCGTGCTTGAGCGCCTGCCAGGCGACCGACGGCAGCCGGGCGGCGCGGGCGGCCTGGTCCCGGGCGAGGTCGGCGTCCTCGCCCGCGGGGCGCACCCTCGGCGCGCGCGTCCGGACCGTCTCGCGGGCCGCGGCGATCGGCCTGGCCCAGCCCGCGGCGATGAGCTGGGTGGCCTCTGCCGTACGCGTGTATCCGCCGATCAGCAGCCCGGCGCGTGCGCGGTGCGCCCGCAGGGCGAGCACGTCGCGGGCGTGCGGGTAGGGCGCGTGGGGCTCGGCGTGCAGGTCGTCGCCGTCGTCCCAGATCACGGCCAGCCCCAGGTCGCGCACGGGCGCGAACGCGGCGGCCCGCGTGCCCACTGCGGCTGCCACCTCGCCGCGAAGCACGCGCAGCCACCGCCGGTAGCGTTCGGCGGGGCCGAGGTCGGCCGTGAGCGCCACGTGCGCGCCGGTCCCCAGCAGGGCGGTGAGCGCCGCGTCGGCCACCGCGACGTCCTTGCCGTCCGGCACCACCACGACCGCGCCCCGGCCGCTCCTCAGCGTCGCCCAGACGGCGTGCGCGACCTCCCCCGGCCATCCGGGCCCCTCGGGCCCGGCGCCGGGCAGCGCCGTCCAGACCGCGCGCGGGGAGCGCCCTTCGGCGAGCGCGGAGAGGAAGGACCCGCCCATGGGGTAGTCCGCCCAGCCGGGTTCCGACGGCTCGGCGTCCCCTTCCCCGACTGCGGACGGCTCAGCGGCGGATATCTCGGCGGCGTCCCCTTCCCCGACTGCGGACGGCTCAGCGGCGGATATCTCGGCGGCGGCTCCTTCCCCGGCGATGGACGGCTCGGCGGCCGACGGCTCGGCGGCGGGCCGCGCCTCGGACTCCACGCGGGCGTGCCGGGGAGGTACGGCAAGGCGGAGCACGTCGGCCATGGTGCCGGCGTAGTGGTCGGCCACCGCGCGGGCCAGCCCCGCGATCTCGGGTGTCACCACCGCCTCGGGCGACACCACCCGGGTGAGGGGCGTCAGCTTGCCCTGGTGCTCGCTCTCCTCGGCGCGCTCCAGCAGGAACCCGTCGACGAGCTTGCCCGCGAAACGCACCCTCACCCGGCACCCGGGCACCGCCGTGTCGGCCATGTCGTGCGGCACGAGGTAGTCGAACAGCCGGTCCAGGTGCGGCAGCGGGTTGTCGACGGCCACCCGCGCCACCGGCGACGATTCGGCCGGCCGTACGGCGGGGGCCGCCGCGGCGGGCTTGCCCCCCGGCGCGGCGCGGCCGGCGGCCCTCCCGCCGCCGGTCCGCGGCGTGGAGCGACCGGCGCCGGATCCGCCGGCCGCCGCGTCCCCCTCCGCCTCCCCCGCGGCGGGCACCGCCGTCACCGCCGACAGGGGCAGCAGGGCGTCGTCGTCGGACGGCTGGGCGAAGTCGGTCACGACCTACGTCCTACCAGAATCGGCGGGGGTCGCCGAACGACCCGCGCGCGTGTGTGCGCACGTCACCCCAGGTCATCTCAAGCCGGACACCCAGAACAGGACGCGTGTCGCGCGAGGCGGGGCCTGTCGGATCGGGGATGTTTGGCCAGTGGGTCGGCGCCATGGAGCGCTCCATGGGAAAACCCAGGCGACGGGGGGACCCCTCCCGGATCGGCGCCTGAGCGCTGCGGATCACACTGGCACACCATGCCGCCCACTGGCCACTCGTAGTTTTCCGTCGGAGCATCGCTCCCACATCGGGAATAGTGCCTAACCCTCTACGCAGAGAGCGTCACCCGGAACGCACGCCGCCCCTCGCGGAATCGCGGGGACCGCCGTCACGGGGTGCCGAGTGCGCCTCGGTCGCCTCGGTCTCCGCCACGGGTGTCGCCTCCACGGCTCACCGGGGTCGTCCGGGCTCCGGCCGTTACAGCGACCTTCCCCCGCGAGCCGGATATCACGCCGACTTTCCGAGAACCGCGTTCGGCCGAATCGCGAACACGGGAGCACCACCGCCGACAATGCCGGGAGCAAAGGCGGGAACACACGCTCAGGGGCCTCGAAGAGGGCGCCGCACCGGCCGGGGCGCGCGTCTGGCCGATCACGCGCGTCAGTGTAGAAGCGCCGCCGGAGCCACGTACAGGTTTTCCCGGCAAAGGTCGCGCACGGGATTTCCGGACTGCCGCGAGTCGGCGTTCGGGCTGGTCACACATGCATTGTCCCCGTTGCCGCCGTTGTCACTGTTGTCCCCGTTGTCGCCAGCGAGCGCTCACGCCCTGGGCCGCACTCGCCCCAGCACGCCCCCACCGGCCGGGAACACCCGCGTCGCCTCGCCGGCGCCGTGGTGGCGCTCGGCGACCCACGCGGCGACCTGGGTGCGCGATGCCAGGCTCGCCTTGGTGAGGATGTTGCGCACGTGCGCGTCCACGGTGCGTTTGGCGATGCCGAGCTCTACGGCGATCTGCCGGTTCGTCATCCCCTCGACGATGAGCTCGGCCACCTGAAGCTCCCGGGGACTCAGTGGCGGCGCGGCACCGGAGGGGCGCCCGGCGGCTTCAGCGGGCTCGGGCCCCGGAGTCGACGGGCCCGGGGCGGACGCCGCCTCGCGCCGGTCGGCACGGTCCACGGCCGGCGGGCCACCGGGCTCGGGGACGGCTCCGCCCGCACCACCGCCCCGCTCGGGCGACGGCGCCTGCTCGGGGATGCGGATGCGGACGGCGGGGCCGCCACCCGCCCGGCCCCGGGCGAACTCCGCGTGGAGGAACGGCAGGCGGTAGCGCATGCCGTAGTCTCCCGCCTCGCGCAGCACCACCGACGCGTCGACCAGGGCCGCGAGCACCCCGGCCACACCGCCGTACGCGGAGGCGCCGGGCACGGCCTGCGCGGCGAGCGGCAGCACGCGTTCGGCCGTCTCCAGGTCGAACGGGCCGTCGAAGACCGACAGCGCCGACCACAGCGCCCGGCCGGCCGGGTCGCAGAGTTCGTGGCTCCACGCGATGGCCGCCCGCATGTCACGGTGGCGTGCGAGCCTGCTGCGGCTCGCCCCGAGCACCTCGAAGGGGTCGGCCAGCCGGTCGAGCAGCTCGTGGGCCGACAGCGACCGCAGGCGCGCGGCGGCGAGCTCGATCGCCAGCGGGATGCCGTCGAGGCGGCGGCAGATGTCGGCGACCGCCGGAAGCGCCTCCGGGGTGGGCGCGAAGGCCGGGTCGACCGCTGCGGCGCGCTCGGCGAACAGCTGTACGGCGGGCGAGGCCGGCGCCGCGGCGCCGCCCTGCGCTCCGGCATCGTCGGCGGCCCGCACGTCGCCGCCCGACGCGTCCGGCCCACCGGCCTCCGGGATCGGAAGCGGCGGCACCGCCAGCAGCCGCTCGCCGGGGACGCCGAGCGGACGGCGGGAGGTCGCCAGCACCCCAATGCGGGGGGCGCGGCGCAGCAGCGCCTCGGCCAGCAGCGCCACGCCCTCGACCACGTGCTCGCAGGTGTCCAGGACGAGGAGCGCCCGAAGGCCGCGCAGCGCCTCCACGACGCGCGTGAGCTCGGCGGGGGTCCCAGCCCGGACGCGGGAGTCGGCGGCATGGCCGCGCGGGTCGGGGCGGGCGCCGTCGCGCGGGCCGAGGACCGCGGCGATGAGCGCGGCCGGGCAGGACCCGGCCGGCACGGAGGACAGCTCGATCTGCCAGACGCCGTCGGGGAACCGCCGGCGGGACAACCGGGCGATCTGCGCCCCCACCCGCGACTTGCCCACACCCGGGGCGCCCGTGACGGTGACCAGCCGTGCCTCGCCGAGCAGCCTGACACCGTCGGCCACCTCGGCCGCCCTGCCGATCAGGGGGGTGATGTCGGCCGCGAGATTGCCCGGGCGCCTTGCCTGCACCGGCCACCTCCCCCGGGTATCGACAGGAGCCGGACATTAGCACGAGCCGCGACACACGCGCCGGGCCTGTGACAACTCCGTATCGGCCAGGGTTTCCTCACCCGTCCCCGCGGCGGCCCGGCCCCGAGGACAGGTCACAGGGCTGGGTCACAGGGCTGGGTCACAGGGCTGGGTCACAGGGCCCCGCGCCGCCGTTCGTCACCCCGCCGGTTCGCCGCCCACGCGGCGACCTGCGCCCGCCCGGAGAAGCCGAGCTTGGCGAGGATGTGCTCGACATGGGTGTCCACGGTACGGCGGGCGACCACGAGCCGCTGCGCGATCTGGCGGTTGGTCAGCCCGTCGGCGACCAGCTCGGCGACCTCCCGCTCGCGCGGCGAGAGCGGCGCCCACAGCGACGGGCCGGGCGTGAGCGCCGGGGAGTCCGACGGGCCGAGGGCGTACGCCACGATCTCGTCGGTCGGCAGGGCCCGCCCCGCGGACACCGCGTCGGCGTAGGCGGCGGGCGTGAGCAGCCTGCCGAGCCGCTCCTCGTGGCGCTGGTGCTCGGCGAGGAAATGCGGGGAGCCGAACAGGAAGCGCCCCACCGACGACCAGCGCTGGTGCGCCGCGCTGAGCAGCCGCGCGGCCCGCTCGGGCACCTCCTCGTCGGCGGCGATCCACGCCAGCAGCTCCATGCTGAGCGCTGTGCCGACCGCGTCCTGCAGCTCGTGACCGACCCGCAGCGCCCCCCGCGCGTGCTGTACGGCCGCCGCCGCGTCGCCCTTGGCCCGGGCCACCAGCGCGAGCCCGATGTCGGCCCACGAGCGCGACCACGCCTCGCCCTGCGCCAGGCACACGGCCCGGCACTCTTCGAGGACCGAGGCCGCCGCGTCGATCCGCCCCGCCCATACGTAGGTGAGGCCGAGCTCCACCATGGCCGTCAACCTGACCGTGGGGGGGAGGCTCTCCCCGCCCGGTCCGCGCACCGCCTCCGACAAGCACTTGTCCGCCGTCTCGATGTCGCCCCGGCTGAACGACACCGTGCCCTGCACCTTGAGCATGTGGACGCGCTCCTCGCGCACGCCGAGCCCGCCGCACTCCGCCAGCGCCGCCTTGGCCGCGGTGAAGTCGCCCTGGCCGGCGGCGAGGTAGGCGAGCCTCAACAGCGCCCTCGACCTCTCCGCCGGGTTCCCCTCCCCGAAGGCGAGCAGCGTCTCCAAGTGGTGGCGGCCATCCCTGGTCATGCCGCAGGCGACCCAGAGGAACCACAGCGCCGACGCCAGCCGCAGCCCGACCGGCGCCTCCCCCGGCCGCGCGGCGCAGAACTCCAGCGCGGCGCGCAGATTGGGCCAGTCATCGCGCACCCGGCTCCACTCGGCGACCTGGTCGCCGCCCGGCGGTGTACGGCTCGCCGCCTCCGCCTCCGCCAGGTAGTGGTCGCGGTGCCGCGTCGCCAGCGACAGCGCCTCGGCGGGGCCGTGCCACTGCGCCTTGCCGTACTCGCGGATGCTGTCGAGCATCCGGTAGTGCGTGCGGTGGCCCTGCTTGACGCACACGACGATCGACTTCTCCACGAGGCCGTCGAGCGCGGGGAACACCCGGCCCGCCGGCAGGGTCTCGTCGGCGCAGACCGCATTGGCCGCCACCAGGTCGAACCCTCCGGAAAACACGGAGAGCCTCGCCCACAGCGTGCGTTCCTCGGCCGTGCAGAGGTCGTGGCTCCACGCGATGGCCGCCCACATGGTCTGGTGGCGCGCGTCGGCGGTCGCGATCGCGCCGGATCCGTTGCCCGGCCGCTCACGGATGAGCTGAAGGATGCGGCTGACCGGCAGGGCACGCGCGCGGACCGCGGCGAGCTCGATGGCCAGCGGGATGCCGTCGAGGCGGCGGCAGAGTTCGGCGACGGCGGGAGCGTTGTCGCCGGTCAGGGTGAACCCCGGGTCGACGGCCCGGACACGGTCGAGGAAGAGCCGCACCGAGTCGCATTCGCCGAGAGCGGTCACGGACACGGGAGCGACCGACTCGGGGGCGGCGGGGTCGGCGGGCGCCGGGGTGACCGGCGCGGAGGTGACCGGCGCGGAGGTGACCGGCGCGGAGGTGACCGGCACGGGAGCAATGGGCGCGGGGGTAACGGGCACGGGGGCGGGAGTGACGGGCTCGGGAGTAACGGGCACGGCCATCGGATGCACGACGAGGCTGTGCTCGCCGGGCGCCCCCAGCACCTGGCGGCTCGTGGCGAGCACGCGCAATCCGGGAGCGGCGGCGAGCAGCGTCTGCGCCATCTGCGAGCAGGCGTCCACGAGGTGTTCGCAGGTGTCGAGCACCAGGAGAAGCTCGCGGTCGGCGAGATACTCGGCGAGCACCTCCGCAGCCGGTCGCGTCGAACGGTCCGGCACGTCGAGCGCGTGCGCCACCACCTGTTCGAGCCGCCTCTCGTCGGACAGGCTCGACAGCTCCACCAGGTGCACCCCGCCGGTGAAGGCCCTGCGCAGACTGTGCGCCGCCCGCAGCGCGACGCGCGTCTTGCCCACCCCGGGAATGCCCGTCACCGTCACCAGCCGCGAATGCTGCAGCATGCGGCGCACGGACGCGACCTCTCCACGCCGACCGATGAAAGGCGTCAGCTCGGCGGGAAGCTCACCCCGCCGGTTCATGCCCACGTCTCGACCTCCAGGACCACCGAGGCCACTGCGGGACGGCGGGGGGCGGAAAGAGCGAATGCCACGATCCGTGGCAGCTCCACGGATCGCGGCATTCGCGCCAACGGTCTACAGTCCGGCGGCGGTGCGGAGGGCCTCGGCGCGGTCGGTCCTCTCCCAGGAGAAGTTCGGTTCCTCACGGCCGAAGTGGCCGTACGCGGCGGTCTCCGAGTAGATCGGGCGCAGCAGGTCGAGGTCGCGGATGATCGCGGCCGGGCGCAGGTCGAACGTCTGCAGCACGGCCTCCTGGATCTTGGCGATCGCGACCTTCTCGGTGCCGAAGGTCTCCACGAACAGACCGACCGGCTGAGCCTTGCCGATCGCGTAGGCCACCTGGACCTCGCAGCGGTCGGCCAGCTCGGCCGCCACCACGTTCTTGGCGACCCAGCGCATCGCGTAAGCGGCCGACCGGTCGACCTTGGACGGGTCCTTGCCGGAGAAGGCGCCGCCGCCGTGGCGGGCCATGCCGCCGTAGGTGTCGGCGATGATCTTGCGGCCGGTGAGGCCGGCGTCGCCCATCGGACCACCGATCTCGAAACGGCCCGTCGGGTTGACCAGCAGCCGGTAGCCCTCGGTGTCGATGTCGAGCTCGGCGAGCACGGGGTCGACCACGTGCTCCTTGATGTCGGGGGTGAGCATCTCCTTGAGGTCGATCTCGGCCGCGTGCTGCGTCGAGACGACCACGGTGTCGAGGCGGACGGGCGTGTCGCCGTCGTATTCGATCGTCACCTGCGTCTTGCCGTCGGGGCGGAGGTAGGGCACCGTGCCGCTCTTGCGCACCGCCGACAGGCGGCGGGCGAGGCGCTGGGCGAGCTGGATCGGCAGCGGCATCAGCTCGGGGGTCTCGCGGCAGGCGTATCCGAACATGAGCCCCTGGTCGCCCGCGCCCTGGCGGTCGAGCTCGTCGCCCGCACCGCCCTCGCGGTGCTCATAGGCGTCGTCGACGCCCTGGGCGATGTCCGGCGACTGGGCGCCGATCGAGACCGACACCCCGCAGGAGGCGCCGTCGAAGCCCTTGTGGGAGGCGTCGTAGCCGATCTCAAGGATCTTCTCGCGAATGACGCCGGGAAGGTCGACGTAGGTTTCCGTCGTCACCTCACCCGCGACGTGGACCTGGCCGGTAGTGATCATCGTCTCGACGGCGACCCGGCTCCTCGGGTCGTCCTTGAGCATGGCGTCGAGAATCGCGTCACTGATCTGGTCGGCGATCTTGTCCGGGTGGCCCTCTGTGACCGACTCGGAGGTGAACAGGCGACGGGACAACTCAGTGGCTCCTCATGCAGCGGCTGCTGACGTTATCGATGCTCGGAGGCGACGGCACGCCGCGAGCACTCGGGGCGAAGTCTAGCCCCACCCACCACGACGCGCCTAAACCGTCTTCGATGCGAACCCCCCGGCACACCCCTCCCACCCTCATCGAACCCTCCGGCCCCCATGCCGCTCACGCCGCATTTCCCCCCAGGTCAGAGGGGATTTCTCCGCCGGTCGGCGCAAGCCGTACGGCGACACGCCGGGGCCGCGCGCTCAGAGGTCGGGCAGGGGGTCGAGGGGAAGAGTCTCCGGGGCGAACACCTCGGCGTCGGCCGCGGTCACTACGGCGAGGTATTCCTCGTTCACGTTGAAATGCGTGGCCCCGATCCGGATCGTCGGCATCGGACCGAACTCCACGGGGCCGAGGCGTGTTCTGCGCGGCAGCGCCTGGTAGATGTCGATCGGCGTGTCCCGGTCGAAGTACCGGGTCGCCAGGACGAGGATCCGCCGGTCCCCGACCACCACCAGGAAGTACGCCGGCCCCGGCGTCCCCGACAGCGTCGCCGGAAACACATATCGGATCTCCTCATCGGCTTCCATGAGGCCCCGGCACCGCTCTCTTACGGCTCTGGCCACCGGCATGATCGCCCTCCTCGCCACACCGCGATCTCGACGCTAGTGTCCGCGCTCCGGCCCTCCATCGCAATGCACAAAAACGCTCCAAAACCAGTCCACATTGCCCCACCGCCGCATTCCCAGACCCCCACCCACCAGCCCAAAAACCCTCGCCAACAAAGTCGGAACCCCAACCTCACCCCCACCAGACCGGGAGCCACGTCCCCGGATATCAACCAGACCGGGAGCGACCTCCCGGGATGTCGGCCAGACCGGGAGCGACCTCCCGGGATGTCGGCCAGACCGGGAGTGCGAGGGGGCGCCGGTGTCTGGACCGACGAACGCAGGGAGCGCAGCGACCGGAGAGAGGAGGGAAGCGACATCAGGAGCCGCCCTCCGTGGGGGCCGACCTCCCAGGCCACCGGCCAGACCGGAAGTGACCTCTCGGATATCGGGCCGAGGGGGTGGGTCAGGCCAGGCGGGGGGCCACGAGGTCGAGGACGACGTGGGCCAGGGCGTCCTTGGGGCCGCGGGGGACCTCGACGGCCGGGCCGTCGGCGCTGAGGATGACGGCGGCGTTGTCGGGCGTGCCGAAGGCGAGGTTCTCGCCGACCTCGTTGACGACGAGCAGGTCGCAGCCCTTGCGTTTGAGCTTGGCCTGGCCGTTGGCCAGGATGTCGTCGGTCTCGGCGGCGAAGCCGACGATGACGGCGGGCCCGGGGCCGCCGGTGTCGCGGCGGAGGGCGCCGAGCTCGGCGAGGATGTCGGGGTTCTTGGTGAGGTGGATGGGGTCGGGCTCGTCCGACGTCTTCTTGATCTTGGACCCGCTGCGTTCGGCGGGCCGGAAGTCCGCCACGGCGGCGGCCATCACGATCACGTCGGCGGTGCCGTACGCGGCGAGCACGGCGTCACGCATGTCGCGCGCCGATTCGACCCGCACCACGGTCGCCCCCGCCGGGTCGTCGAGCGTGACGTTGGCGCTCACAACCGTGACCTGCGCCCCCCTCGCCACGGCGGCGCGCGCCAGAGCGTAGCCCTGGAGGCCCGACGACCGGTTGCCGAGGAAGCGCACCGGGTCCAAGGCCTCGCGGGTGCCGCCGGCGGACACCACCACGCGGCGGCCGGCCAGGTCGCGCGGCCTGCCGGAGAGAATGGCACGGCAGACCTCGAAGATCTCCCGCGGCTCGGGCAGCCGTCCCGGCCCGGTGTCGGCGCCGGTGAGCCGGCCGACGGCCGGGTCGATCACCAGGGAGCCGCGTTCGCGCAGCGTGGCCACGTTGGCGCGGGTCGCGGGGTGCTCCCACATCTCGGTGTGCATCGCCGGGGCGAACACGACCGGGCAGCGGGCGGTGAGAAGCGTGTTGGTCAGCAGGTCGCCCGCGAGCCCGCAGGCGGCCTTGGCGAGCACGTCGGCGGTGGCGGGCGCGACGACGACGAGGTCGGCCTCCTGGCCGATGCGCACGTGCGGGACCTCGTGGACGTCCTCCCACACCTCGGAGGCGACCGGGTGCCCGGACAGCGCGGCCCACGTGGGCGCCCCGACGAATTTCAGCGCCTCGCGGGTCGGCACGACACGCACGTCGTGACCGGACTCGGTGAACAGCCGGAGCAGCTCACACGCCTTGTAGGCGGCGATGCCGGCGCTCACGCCGAGCACCACCCGCGGCTTTCGCGACGCCGTCTCCCCCGCTGCAGAACCCACGAGCCCCTCCGCCTTCCACATCGCCGTACGTGCGTCCCGGCCCCGGCGGACACATCACACCGGAACCGCGAACCCCACCCATCGTGCACGAGCCCCCAGTCGGCCGCGCAGGGACCCCGTCGATAGACGGGTACGGCAGAGCCGAACAGGCGGGCACACGGCGGGCGGCACGGACCAGACCCCGGACGGCGGCGGGGCCGGTGCGGGGTGGATCAGCCCTCGATGGGCTCGGAGGTGAGCAGACTCTCGCTGACCTCGCGCAGCGCGATGGACAGCGGCTTCTCCTGAGCGTGGGTCTCCACGAGCGGGCCCACGTATTCGAGCAGGCCCTCGCCGAGCTGCGAGTAGTACGCGTTGATCTGGCGCGCCCGCTTGGCGCCCATGATCACAAGACTGTATTTGCTGTCGACCACGTCGAGAAGCTGGTCGATCGGCGGGTTGGTGATGCCTTCGGCGGTCTGGGTGGTGCCTGCCACGTCGTCATTCCCCTAGGTCGGTGAGTGCTGGTCTGCCGGGGGCCTCCTCGGGGGGCAGAGCTCCCTCCGGGCCGGTCATCAAGGCTATCAGCCGATGACACACATCCTGGACCGATGTGTTGACCAGCGTCAGGTCGAATTCTTTCTCGGCGGCCATCTCCACGAGCCCGGCCTCAAGGCGTCTGGCGATGACGTCCTCGGGCTCGGTGCCCCGGCCTCTGAGCCTGCTCTCCAGCTCTTCCCAGCTCGGTGGGGCGAGGAAGACCAGAAGCGCCTCCGGCATGCTCTCCCGGACCTGGCGCGCCCCCTGCAGATCGATCTCCAGCAGGGTGGGGACGCCGTCGGCCAGGCGTTCGAGGACGGGGCCTCGGGGCGTGCCGTACCGATTGCCGGTGAACTCGGCCCATTCAAGCAGTTCGCCGGACTCGATGAGTCTGTCGAACTCGTCGGAGTCGGCGAAATAGTACTCCACCCCGTGGGTCTCACCGGGTCGAGGCTTTCGGGTGGTCACCGAGACCGACAGCCACACCTCGGGGTGTGCCCGCCGGAGCTCGGCGACAACCGTGGACTTACCGACGCCCGACGGCCCCGAGAGAACCGTCAGGCGCCTGCCGGGCCGCCCGGAGGAGGGTTCGACCTTCTCCGCGGGACCGGCCGAAGGCATGGCGTCACCGTCACCTGTCCCGGACCCGCCGGAAGCGGTTGCCTGGTCGGCCCGACCACCGTCAGGCCAGGACGTAGCGATCACGCCAATACCCCCGTTTATGTCCTTCGTTCGGGCGAGACCGAGATCAGCTCTCGGAGCCGCCGAACTCGCGCTCCAGGGCGGAGCGCTGGTTGGCACCGAGACCCCGCACACGGCGGGACTCGGCGATACCGAGTCGCTCCATCAGCTGCTTGGCACGGACCTTGCCCACACCAGGGAGCGACTCCAACAGCGCCGACACCTTCATCTTGCCGATGACGTCGTCGGTCTGACCATCCTTCAGCACCTCAGCCAGAGAAACCGCGTTGCGCTTGAGCCGGTTCTTGACCTCGGCACGCTCACGGCGAGCCTTGGCAGCCTTTTCCAGGGCTGCGGCGCGCTGCTCGGGGGTCAGGGGAGGAAGAGCCACGCCGGGTCACCTCGAATTTCTGTCGATGTACTCGGACGGGAGGGGAAACTAGCTGGTCTTGGGCCATCAGGCAACGTCAAAGCCGGTTTCTGTCCCCACAAAATCTACTTCGACACTCTCCGTAATCACTAGATCACAGATAGCAGACGAAAACGCCCGGACATCTGGCTTTCCCCACAGGGCCCTCGGAGGGCCGTCAGCCCTCCGAAGCCGTACGGCGGAGCGCCGCGGCGATGGCCGCGGCGGCGGCTCCCGGATCGGGCGCTCCGGTGATGGGCCTGCCGATCACCAGGAGGTCGGCCCCGTCGGCCAGGGCGCGCTCGGGGGTGGCCACGCGGGCCTGGTCCTGGGTCGCCGCCCCCTCGGGGCGCACACCCGGGGTGATCAATGTCACGCCGGGCCCGACCTCGGCACGCACGGCGGCGACCTCCTGGGGCGAGCAGACCAGCGCCTGGGCGCCCGCGCCGACCGCCATGACCGCGAGCCGCCGTACGGCGTCCGCCGGCGGGCCTTCGATGCCGATCGCGGCCAGATCCCCGGCGGAGAGCGAGGTCAGGACGGTCACGGCGGCCACCTGGGAGCCTGGGAGGGCCTCTACGGCGCCCTGGATCATCGCGGGGCCGCCAGACGCGTGGACGGTCAGGATCGCGGGCTTGAGGCGTGCCACGGCCCGCGTGGCGGCCACGACGGTGTTCGGGATGTCGTGGAGCTTCAGGTCGAGGAAAACCCGCACTCCACTGGCTCCCCGCACAGAAGCGATCACATCGGGCCCGTAACGAAGGTAGAGTTCGAGCCCTACCTTCACGGTGCTGACATGCGGGGTCACCAGAGCGGCCCAGCGGGCGGCGGTCTCAAGGTCGGGCGCGTCCAGGGCGACGGCGATGGGCGCTCTCGTCACAGCGAGCTCTCCTCCAGGTGCCGGGAACCGCTTCCCGGCGGGCGGTGGGCCCGGCCGACGGCGTCGGCGAGGCGGTGGATGCCCCTGGCGGCGAGCAGCTCCTCAAGCTCCTTGAGGATCCGCACGGCCGCGAGGGGGTCGTGGAACAGCGCGGTGCCGACGGCGACGGCACACGCTCCGGCGAGGATCATCTCCAAGGCGTCCCTGCCGGTGGTGACGCCCCCCACGCCGATGATCGGCACAAGGGGCAGGGCGTTGTAGACCTGCCACACGCACCGCACGGCGAGCGGGCGCACGGCGGGCCCCGACAGGCCGCCGGAGACGGCGGCCAGCGCGGGGCGCATGGTGTCGGTGTCGATGCTCATCCCCAGCGGGTTGTTGATCATCGACAGGGCGTCGGCCCCGCCCTGCGCGCAGGCGGCGGCGACGGTCACGATGTCGGTCACGTCGGGCGACAGCTTGGCCACCACCGGCACGTCGTCCGGGATCACCGTGCGCACCGACGCGACCACCTCGGCGGAGGCGGCGCCGTCGCGGGCGAAGACCCTGCCGCGGTCCTCGATGTTGGGGCAGGCGAGGTTGACCTCGACAGCGGTGACTCCGGGCGCGCCTGCCAGCCTGCGGGCCAGGGCGGTGTACTCCGCGACCGACCCGCCGCCGATGGACACGATCGTCCGGATGGAGCGCTGGGCGAGCCACGGCAGCTCCCGGTCGAGGAACACCTCGATCCCCGGCCCCGGGAGGCCGACGGCGTTGAGCAGTCCCGAGGGCGTCTCGGTCATGCGCGGCGTGGGCCGCCCCGCGCGGGGGGCCATGGTGATGGAGCGGGTGGTGTGGGCGCCGAGCCGGCCGAGGTCGAAGAACGGGGCGAGTTCCCGTCCCGTGCCCGCGCACCCGGCCGCCGTGATGACGGGGTTGGCCAGTTCGACGTGCGTGATGTAGGTGCTCATGTCGACGGAGCGCCCGTCAGGTGACATTGCGTGCACTCCCTCCGCCGGGAGCCCCCAGCGCGTCGAAGGGGATCGTTCCGATGTCGTCGAACCGGACCCGCTCGCCGCGGAACACCGGCCCCTCCGCGCAGGCGCGGACCATGCGGGTCACCCCGTCGTCGCCGATCACGGGGAGCACGCACGTCATGCACACGCCGATGCCGCACGCCATGGCCTCCTCCACCGCGACCTGCACTGGTATGTCGAATTCGATGCCGACCGCGGTGACCCCGCGCAGCATGCCCATGGGGCCGCAGGCGTAGATCACGTCGGCGCGCACGTCGGCGATGACGCCGGGCAGCACGTCCGCCACCCGGCCCCGCAGGCCGAGGGAGCCGTCCTCGGTGGTCAACGTCGCGGTCTCGCCCATGCGGCGGGCGCGCAGCGCGCCGAACACGCGGTCGGCGCTCGCCGCCCCGAGCACGAAGTCGACCCGGCAGTGCCGCCGCAGCAGCACGTCGGCGAGGCCGAAGAGCGTGGCGGAGCCGTACTCGCCGCCGACGAGGACGCAGTTGACGGGGTCGCGCGGCAGCGGGAAGGCCCGCCCGAGCGGGCCGACGAGGTCCAGGGTGTCCCTGGCCCTGCGGTCGGCCAGCCAGGCGGTGCCGGGCCCGCTCACGGCGATCACGAAATCCACCGTGCCGCCGTAGTCGGGCTTGACGTCGTGTACGGCGAGGGCCCGGCGGGTGACCATCGGCGTGCCCGGCCCACCGACGGCGACCGAGACGAAGTGCCCGGGTCTGTAGCGCTCCGCGATGCCGGGCGCCACGACGGTCAGCGCGTGGTAGGCGTCGACACGGCGCGTTGTCAGCACCGTGCCGGTCACCTGGAGTGGGCTACCACCCAAACGTGCATCCCTTCGCCGCATGTTCTCCGCACAGCGGTCGGCGGCCAGGCTGACGGCTATGCGCTGCCTTGTTCGCCGGTGCGGCCTCTGAGCCGCTCCGCGTGCTCTTGAAGGGACCGTACGCCCACTTCTCCTCGGACGATGGCCTGGATGCCCTGAACGGCCGCGGCGAGCCCTTGGACGGTGGTGATGCACGGGATCTCCCGCAGCACCGCCGCCGTGCGGATCTCGTAGCCGTCCAGGCGCGGCCCGGACTGGCCGGGGCTGCCGAACGGCGTGTTCACGATGAGGTCCACCTCACCGTCGAGAATGCGCTGCACGATCGTCGGCTCGCCGTCGCTTCCGGCCCCCTCACTGTGCTTGCGCACGATCTTGGCACGGACTCCGTTGCGGCGCAGCACCTCCGCCGTGCCCTCGGTGGCGAGGATCTCGAAGCCGAGGTCCGCCAGGGCCTTCACCGGGAACACCATGGCGCGCTTGTCGCGGTTGGCCACCGAGACGAACGCCCTGCCCTTGGTCGGGAGCTGCCCGTAGGCGGCGTCCTGCGACTTGGCGAAGGCGTGGCCGAACACCTCGTCGATGCCCATCACCTCGCCCGTGGAGCGCATCTCCGGCCCGAGCACGATGTCCACGCCCCGGAACCGGTTGAACGGCAGCACGGCCTCCTTCACCGCGACCGGCGCGTCCAGCGGCAGCGTGCCCCCGTCTCCGTCGGCGGGGAGCATGCCCTCGGCGCGGAGCTGCGCGACCGTGGCGCCCATCATCACGCGGGCCGCCGCCTTGGCCAGCGGCACCGCCGTGGCCTTGGACACGAAGGGCACCGTACGGCTGGCGCGCGGGTTGGCCTCAAGGACGTACAGCACGCCCGCCGACAGCGCGTATTGCACGTTGAGCAGTCCGCGGACCCCGACGCCGCGGGCAATGGCCTCGGTGGCGGCGCGGATGCGCTTGATGTCGGCGCCGCCGAGCGTGATCGGCGGCAGGGCGCACGCCGAGTCGCCCGAGTGGATGCCGGCCTCCTCGATGTGCTCCATGACGCCGCCGAGGTAGAGCTCCTCGCCGTCGTAGAGCGCGTCCACGTCAATCTCGACGGCCTCGTCGAGGAACCTGTCCACGAGCACGGGGTGCTCGGAGGAGGCCTGCTCCATGTAGCGGGCGAGGTTGTCGTCGTCGTAGACGATCGCCATACCGGCGCCGCCGAGCACGTAGGACGGGCGCACCAGCACCGGGTAGCCGATCTCCCCGGCGACCTCGATCGCCTCCTCGACGGTGAGAGCGGTGCCGTGCTTGGGCGCGGGGAGCCCCGCCTCGGCCAGCACCCGCCCGAACGCGCCGCGCTCCTCGGCCAGGTGGATCGACTCGGGCGAGGTGCCCACCACCGGCACGCCGGCGTCCTTGAGCGCCTGGGCCAGCCCGAGCGGCGTCTGCCCGCCGAGCTGCACGATCACGCCGACGACCGGGCCGGTGCGCTGCTCGGCGTGCACCACCTCCAGCACGTCCTCCAGGGTGAGCGGCTCGAAGTAGAGCCGGTCGGAGGTGTCGTAGTCGGTGGAGACGGTCTCGGGGTTGCAGTTGACCATGACGGTCTCGAAGCCCGCGGCCGACAGCTCGAACGAGGCGTGCACGCAGGCGTAGTCGAACTCGATGCCCTGCCCGATGCGGTTGGGGCCGCTGCCGAGGATGATGACCTTGGGCCGGTCGCCCGTCGGGACCTCGTCCTCCTCGTCGTAGGTGGAGTAGAGGTACGGCGTGGCCGCGGCGAACTCGGCGGCGCAGGTGTCCACCGTGTTGTAGACCGGCCGCACCCCGAGCTCGTGGCGCAGCGCCCGCACCTCGGCCTCGGCCAGGCCGCGCAGGCCGGCGATCTGGGCGTCGCTGAAGCCGTACCGCTTGGCCGCGGTGAGCTCGGCGGCCGACAGCCGCTCGGCGGAGGCGATCTCGCCGGCGGTCTCGTGCAGGGCGAAGAGCTGGTCGAGGAACCACGGGTCGATCGCGGTGGCCTCGTAGAGCTCGTCGGCGGTGGCCCCGGCCCGGATGGCGGCCATCACGGTGGCCAGGCGGCCGTCGTGCGGCGTGCGCACCCGCTCGACCAGGTCGCCGCGGTCTCCGGGGTCGCCCTCCCAGGTGAAGGAGGAGCCCTTGCGCTCCAGCGACCTCAGCGCCTTCTGCAGCGCCTCGGGGAACGAGCGGCCGATGGCCATGGCCTCGCCGACGGACTTCATGTGGGTGGTGAGCGTCTGGTCGGCCCCCGCGAACTTCTCGAAGGCGAACCTCGGCACCTTGACGACCACGTAGTCCAGCGAGGGTTCGAACGACGCCGGGGTCTCCCGCGTGATGTCGTTGGGGATCTCGTCCAGCGTGTAGCCGATGGCGAGCTTGGCCGCGATCTTGGCGATCGGGAAGCCGGTCGCCTTGGAGGCGAGGGCGCTGGAACGCGACACCCGGGGGTTCATCTCGATGACGATCATGCGGCCGGTGCGCGGGTCGACGGCGAACTGGATGTTGCAGCCGCCGGTGTCCACGCCGACCTCGCGGATGACCGCGATGGCCACGTCGCGCATGTTCTGGTATTCGCGGTCGGTCAGGGTCATCGCCGGGGCCACGGTGACGCTGTCGCCGGTGTGCACGCCCATTGGGTCGATGTTCTCGATGGAGCACACGATGACGACGTTGTCGGCCCGGTCGCGCATGACCTCCAGCTCGTATTCCTTCCAGCCGAGGATGGACTCCTCAAGGAGCACCTCGGAGGTCGGCGAGGCGTCCAGCCCGGCACCCGCGATGCGGCGCAGCGCCGCCTCGTCGTGGGCGAAGCCCGACCCGACGCCGCCCATGGTGAAGGAGGGCCGCACGACCACCGGGTAGCCGAGCTCCTCGGCGGCGGCGACGCACTGGTCGAGGGTGTGGCAGATCGCGCTGCGGGCCGACTCGGCGTTGAGGCCGTGGTCGCGGGCCACCTTGGCGACGATGCCCTTGAACCTCTCGCGGTTCTCGCCGGCCTGGATCGCGTCCACGTCCGCGCCGATCAGCTCGACGCCGTAGCGTTCGAGCACACCGGCCTCGTGCAGGGCGATCGCGGTGTTGAGCGCGGTCTGCCCGCCGAGCGTCGGCAGCAGCGCGTCGGGCCGCTCCCGCTCGATGATCTTCTCGACGATCTCGGGGGTGATCGGCTCGACGTAGGTCGCGTCGGCGAACTCCGGGTCGGTCATGATCGTGGCGGGGTTGCTGTTGACGAGCACGACGCGGAAACCCTCGGCCCGGAGCACCCGGCACGCCTGCGTGCCCGAGTAGTCGAACTCGCACGCCTGCCCGATCACGATCGGCCCCGACCCGATCACCATGACCGAGGAGATATCGGTGCGCTTAGGCACGCTGGTGTCCTTCCATCAAGCCGTTGAACTCGTCGAACAGGTAGGCCGCGTCGTGCGGACCCGCCGCCGCCTCCGGGTGGTACTGGACGCTGAACCCGGGCCGGTCGAGCAGCCGCAGCCCCTCCACGCAGCCGTCGTTGAGGTTGACGTGGCTGACCTCGGCTCTGCCGTACGGCGTGTCGAACGGCCCGTCGAGCGGGGCCTGTACGGCGAAGCCGTGGTTGTGGCTGGTGATCTCGACCTTGCCGGTGCGGCGGTCCTGCACCGGCTGGTTGACGCCGCGGTGGCCGTAGCGCAGCTTGTAGGTCGCAAGGCCGAGCGCGCGGCCGAGGATCTGGTTGCCGAAGCAGATGCCGAAGAACGGCGTGCCGGAGTCGAGCACCCCGCGCAGCGCCTCCACCGCGAAGTCGGCGGTCTGCGGGTCGCCGGGCCCGTTGGAGAAGAAGACGCCGTCGGGGCGCAGGGCCAGGATGTCGGCGGTGGTGGCGGAGGCGGGCAGCACGTGCACGCGGCAGCCGCGCTCGGCCATGCGCTGCGGCGTCATCGCCTTGATGCCGAGGTCGACGGCGGCGACGGTGAAGCGGTGCCCGCCGACCGGCTCGACCACGTAGGGCTCGGTGGTGGACACCTCGCGGGCGAGGTCGGCGCCGAGCATGGCGGGGCTTCGCCGTACGCGCTCGACGAGCTCCTCGACGGGGGCGAGGGCGGCGCCGGAGAAGACGCCGGCGCGCATGGCGCCCCGCTCGCGCAGGTGGCGGGTGAGGGCGCGGGTGCCGGGTACGGCGATGCCCACGACGCCCTGGGCTCGGAGCTCGTCGTCGAGGGACCGCTTGGCCCTCCAGTTGGAGGAGACGCGGGACGGCTCCCGCACGACGTAGCCGGCGACCCAGATGCGCGAGGACTCGGGGTCCTCGTCGTTGACGCCGGTGTTGCCGATGTGCGGCGCGGTCATCGCGACGATCTGGCGGTGGTAGGACGGGTCGGTGAGGGTCTCCTGGTAGCCGGTCATGCCGGTGTTGAAGACCATCTCGCCGAAGGTCTCGCCGACGGCGCCATAGGGACGGCCGTTGAAGACTCGGCCGTCTTCCAGGACGAGAATGGCGGTCTCCGTCACGCGAGCTTCCCTTCGAGAACGGTGGGCCGGCCCCGCAGGAAGGTCGCGACGACCTTGCCGGGGAGGGTGAGGCCCGTATATGGCGTGTTGCGGCTCTTGGAGGCGAAGGCGCCGGGGTCGACGCCGGTCCGCGCGGACGGGTCGAGGAGGGTGAGGTTGGCGGTGGCGCCGACCTCGATCGGCATGCCGTGCCCGGCGACCCTGCCGATGTGCGCCGGGGCGATGGACATGCGCTGGGCGACCCCGGCCCAGTCGAGCAGGCCGGTCTCGACCATGGCGAGCTGCACGACCGGCAGCGCGGTCTCCAGCCCGATCATGCCCATGGCCGCCGCGCCCCACTCGGCCTCCTTGTCCTCCACGGGGTGGGGGGCGTGGTCGGTGGCGACGCAGTCGATGGTGCCGTCGGCGAGCGCGGCGCGCAGCGCCTCCACGTCTTCGCGGGTGCGCAGCGGCGGGTTGACCTTGTAGATCGGGTTGTAGGCCCCGGCGGGGGACGCCTCGACGAGGTCGTCGGTGAGCAGCAGGTGGTGCGGGGTCACCTCGGCCGTGACGTCCCACCCCTTGCTCTTGGCCCAGCGGATGATCTCGACGGAGCCGGCGGTGGAGACGTGGCAGACGTGCAGGCGGGAGCCGACGTGGGCGGCGAGCAGGCAGTCGCGGGCGATGATCGCCTCCTCGGCGACCGCGGGCCAGCCGGTCAGGCCGAGCCTGCCGGAGACGGCCCCCTCGTTCATCTGGGCGTCCTCGGTGAGGCGCGGCTCCTGCGCGTGCTGGGCGATGACGCCGTCGAACGCCTTCACGTATTCCAGGGCGCGGCGCATCAGCACCGCGTCGGACACGCATTTGCCGTCGTCGGAGAAGACGCGGACGCGGGCCGCGGAGTCGGCCATGGCGCCGAGTTCGGCGAGGCGCTCGCCCGCGAGGCCCACGGTGACGGCGCCGACCGGGCGCACGTCGCAGTGGCCGGCCTCCTGGCCGAGCCGCCACACCTGCTCGACCACGCCGGCGGTGTCGGCGACGGGCGAGGTGTTGGCCATGGCGTGCACGGCGGTGAACCCGCCGAGGGCTGCGGCGCGGGTGCCGGTCTCGACCGTCTCGGCGTCCTCGCGGCCCGGCTCGCGCAGGTGGGTGTGGAGGTCGACGAGGCCGGGCAGGGCCACGAGCCCTTCGGCGTCGAGGGTCTCGGCGCCCGCCGGGGCGGTGAGGCCGGCACCCGTCTCGACGATCAGCCCGTCGCGGATCAGCAGGTCGGCGGGCTCTCCCCCGACAATGCTCGCGCCTTTGACGAGATAGGCGGTCACTGAGCTCCCCCTTCGAGTTCGGCGCCACCCAGCAGCAGGTAGAGCACAGCCATGCGGATCGTCACGCCGTTGGTGACCTGTTCGACGATGGTGGAGCGCGGCGAGTCGGCGACCTCGGCCGCGATCTCCATGCCGCGGTTCATCGGCCCGGGGTGCATCACGACCGCGTGGTCGGGCATCCGGCCGAGCCGGTCGCGGTCGAGCCCGTAGCGCCTGCTGTATTCGCGGGCGCTGGGGAAGAACGCGGCGTTCATGCGCTCGCGCTGCACGCGGAGCATCATCACGACGTCGGACTTGGGCAGCACCCCGTCGAGGTCGTAGGAGATCTCGCACGGCCACGACCCGACGGAGACGGGCAGCAGCGTCGGCGGGGCGACCAGCGTCACCTGCGCGCCGAGGGTGGCCAGCAGCAGCACGTTGGAGCGGGCGACGCGGCTGTGCAGGACGTCGCCGACGATGGTGACGCGGCGGCCGTCGAGCGGGCCGAGCCTGCGCCGCATGGAGAAGGCGTCGAGGAGGGCCTGCGTCGGGTGCTCGTGGGTGCCGTCGCCGGCGTTGACGATGCTGCCGTCGACCCACTCGGCCAGCCGGTGGGGCGCGCCGGAGGCGCTGTGCCGGATGACGACGGCGTCGGCGCCCATCGCCTGCAGCGTGAGCGCGGTGTCCTTCAGGCTCTCGCCCTTGGAGACGCTGGAGCCTTTGGCGGAGAAGTTGATGACGTCGGCCGACAGGCGCTTGGCGGCGGCCTCGAAGGAGATGCGGGTGCGGGTGGAGTCCTCGAAGAAGAGGTTGACGACGGTGCGTCCGCGCAGGGTCGGCAGCTTCTTGATGGAGCGCTGCGACACCTGGGCCAGCTCCTCGGCGGTGTCGAGGATGAGGAGGGCGTCGTCGCGGCTCAGGTCTCCGGCCGAGATGAGGTGGCGCTTCACCTGTCCTCCTCCTTGATCAGCACGACCGCGTCGCGGCCGTCGGTCTCCGAGAGATAGACCTTGACCTTCTCGCTCATCGCGGTGGGGAGGTTCTTGCCGACGTAGTCGGCGCGGATGGGCAGCTCGCGGTGCCCTCTGTCGACCAGGGTGGCGAGCTGTACGGCTCGCGGCCTGCCGATGTCGCCGAGCGCGTCGAGGGCGGCGCGGACGGTGCGCCCGGAGAACAGCACGTCGTCGACCAGGACGACGATCTTGCCGTCGATGCCGTCGGCGGGGAGCTCGGTGCGGCCGAGGGGGCGGGCGGGGCGCAGGCGCAGATCGTCGCGGTACATCGTGATGTCGATGGAGCCCGAGGGGACCGTCACGCCCTCGAAGCGGGCGACGCGCTCGCCGATGCGCCGGGCCAAGGTGACGCCCCGGGTGGGGATGCCGAGAAGGACGACATCCTGCGCGCCTTTGGTGCGCTCCAAGATCTCGTGGGCGATCCTGGTGAGGGCCCGCTGGATATCGGGGCCTTCGAGGACGGCCCGAGAGACGTTCGCCGTGGTTGGGCGCGTTCGGGCATCAGACATGACAAAATCACCGCCTTTTCCGCCTCACAGGACGGGTCTTTAAAGGAATTCGGTCTCCGTCACACTATCAGCCGGCTTCTGGGAGGCCTTGACGAGCTGCCCTGACGGGCACAGGGCGACACGTTGACTACACTCCGCTACCGGGGTTTCGGAAGTGGCACGCGGGGGCGGCACGGGCTCAGGATGGGGGAAGGGGGCAGGCGCGATGGGAGCTCGGCTACGGGTCATCCGCGGTCGGATCAGGTCGATCAGATCCACCGCCAAGATCACACGCGCGCAGCAGCTCATCGCCACCTCCCGCGTCAGCAAGGCCAGGGAGCGGGCCGCGGCGGCGGAGCCGTACGCCAGGGAGATCACGCGTGCCGTCTCCACGCTCGTGACGCACCACACCGCGCTCGACCACCCGATCCTCGACATGCGGCCTGACACCTCGCGCGTGGCGGTGCTGGCACTGACCAGCGACCGCGGGTTCTGCGGGGCCTTCAACCACGATGTGATCCGGCAGACCGAGGCCGTGGGCGGGCTGCTGCGCGACCAGGGCAAGGAGCCGGTCTTCTACGTGACAGGGCGCAGGGGGGCCGAATGGTTCCGCTTCCGGGGGCGGGAGACCGTGCGGGAATGGTCGGGTTTCTCCGGTGAGCCGCACTACCCGGTGGCGTCGGAGGTCGGCCAGACCCTTCTCGACGCCTTCGCCACGCCGACCCGCGAGGGCGGGGTCGGCGAGGTGCACATCATCTACAACCAGTTCATCTCCATGCTGACGCAGAAGGTGACCGCGCACCGGATCCTGCCCATCGAGATCGAGGAGCGGGTGCGTCCGGTGGCCGAGGGCGCGCTGCCGGAGGCGCCCTTCGACTTCGAGCCCTCGGCGGACGCGGTGCTCGACGCGCTGCTGCGGACCTACGTCCGCTCCCGGGTGTGGTTCATGATGCTCAGCTCCGCCGCGGCCGAGCACGCGGCGCGGCGCACGGCGATGACGGCCGCCACCGAGAACGCGCTGGAGCTCATCGAGCAGCTCACCCGGCAGGCCAACGAGGCGCGCCAGGAGGAGATCACCACGGAGATCAGCGAGATCGTCGGCGGGGCGGCGGGGCTCCACGACCTCTCCACGACCTGACCGCACGCCCGCGCTTCATCCATGGCCGATCCGGGGGATCCTCGGCTCCCGAGGGAGTGTCCGCCAAGGGAAGAGTTCCGTGAAGGACGGAAAAATCTACCTCAATAGCTTGGCAAAACAATATTTAGGACTATAAAAACCCAGATAGCACACCCCCATCGCGCCCAGACGATCGGCCGGACGCGCCGCCCCCGCGGACCGGCCCGGCCACGCGGGCCGGGAACCGCGCCGGGAACGGCGCCGAGCCGATGCCCCCAGGAGGAGTCCACGTGGCACTGTCCCCGCACGACCAGCGTGCCCTCGGCGACATCGGCGCCCGCCTCGCGGCGGAGGACCCGCACCTCGCGGCGCGCCTACGTGCCTTCACCACCTCCACCACGGCGTCGCCCCCGTCGCGCCTGCGCATGGTGCCCGTGGCGATAGCGGCGCTGCTGATGGCCGCCGCCGCCCTGGTGCTCCCCCACCTCGCCGACTCCGGCGGCGCGGCGACCGCACCCCCGGCCTCGCAGTCCGGCGCGGCGACGCCCTGACCGTGCGTGACCGTGCGTGACCATGCGTAACCGCGCCTCGGCGCGGACGCCGTACGCGCCGGGGCGACCGGGCCGAACGCCGCGAGGACCGCGGCGGAACGCCATGGAACCCACCTTCTACATCCACCTATAAGGCCGAAGAACGGCCCACGGGCCGCGGGTTTCGGTCGCTTTAGCCTGGGGGACGTCCCCCTTGTCGCTTATGGGGTGGAAGCGGCGCCGGGGGGCACTCATGGGGGAATCTGCTGGCGATCGTCCGCCGCGCCCGCTCGCCGCCTGCAGCCACGGCGACCACGGCGGGCACAGCGGCCACGGTGACTACGAAGGCCACGGCGACCACGGCGACCACGGCGGACCGCCACCGCCCGGTCCCCGCGCCGCACACGCCTCCGAGCCCGACGGCGAACTCGGGCTCGCGCGGGCGACCGCGCTCGTGGCCGGCAACATCGTCGGCACGGGCATCTTCCTGCTCCCCGCCGCGCTCGCCGTGTTCGGCACGGTCGGCATCGCGGCGTTCGGCATCGTCACGGTGGGGGCGATCGCCCTGGCCGTGGTCTTCGGCCGACTCGGAGCACGCCTGCCCTCGGCGGGCGGGCCGTACGTCTACGCGAGGGACGCCTTCGGCGAGTTCCCCGGTTTCCTGAACGCGTGGTCGTTCTGGATCACGGCCTGGGCCGGCAACGCGGGCATCGCCTTCGCCTGGGTGGGATACGTCAACTACTTCCTGCACTGGGACAGCACCGCCGGGAAGATCGCCATCGGGCTGGCGGGGCTCTGCATCCCGGCGCTGATCAACCTCAGCGGCGTCCGGACCATGGGCACGTTCCAACTCGTCACGGCGGCGCTGAAGTTCGCCCCCTTGATCTTCATCTCGGTCGTGGGACTGGCGTTCGTGCGGGCGGACAACTTCGGCCCGTTCAACGCGACCGCCGGCACCTGGGCCGCGGCGCTGTCGGGAGCGGCGGCCCTGGTGCTGTTCGCCTATTCCGGCGTCGAGAGCGCGGCGGTCGCCGCCGAGAAGGTCAAGGACCCGATCCGCAACATCGGCAGAGCGAGCGTGTACGGCTGCCTCGCCTGCGCCGCGCTCTACATGCTCTCCACCGTCGCCATCTTCGGAACGGTCCCGCAGCACCGACTCGTCCACTCCGAGGCGCCCTTCGCCGATGCCGTCAACGGCATGTTCGGCGGCGGTTTCTGGGGCGGAGTGGTGGCCGCGTGCGCCATCGTCTCGGGTCTCGGCGCGTTGAACGGCTGGACGATGCTGGTGGCGGAGATGCCGCTGGCGTCGGCCCGCGACGGCCTGTTCCCGTCCTTCTTCACCCGGGTCAACGCGCGCGATGTGCCCTACGTCGGGGTGATCGCCGGTGCCGTGCTGGCGTCCGCCACGTTCGTCACGGCCTTCGCGGCGGAGAACGCGTTCAGCACGATCCTGCTGCTCGCGACGTTCACCACGGTCATTCCGTACATGTTCTCGGCCGCGGCCCAGATGTTCTGGCTGGTGACCGGTGGACGCCGGGTCGAGGGCCGGCACCTGGCCAGGGATGTCGCGGTCGCCGCGGTCGCGCTGCTGTTCACGTTCTGGATGGTGGTCGGCGCGGGGAGCGCGGCGGTCTTTCAGGGGACATTAATGCTGTTGATGGGCATTCCCATCTATATCTGGATCAAGGCCTCGCGCGGGGAATACGGGGTCGCGAGATGAACGAGATGAAAGGGATGCGTTGAGCTTTCACGTCGACTCCGAGGTGGGCCCGCTCCGGCAGGTGCTGGTACACAAGCCAGAACTCTCGCTCAAGCGCCTCACCCCCTCGAACAAGGACGACCTCCTCTTCGACGACGTGCTGTGGGTGCAGCGCGCCGTGGAGGAGCACGAGGAGTGGCAGCGCACGCTGCGGGCCAGGGGCATCGTCGTGCATCTGCTGATCGACCTGCTGCGCGAGACGATCGACATCCCCGATGCGCGCAAGCACATCCTCGACGGCATCATCGACGAACGCTGGTTCGGCCCCCTGGCCACCGACTCCATCCGCAACACCCTCGACGCGATGCCGTCGGCGGTGCTCGCCCGCTTCCTCACCGGCGGCATCACCAAGCGCGAGATCATGGAGTACGGCACCGACCCCAAAAGCCTCGCCTTCCACTCCCTCGGCCTGGACGACTTCGTCCTGCCGCCGCTGCCCAACCACCTCTTCACCCGCGACACCTCGTGCTGGATCTACGACGGCGTCTCCATCAACGCCATGAAGAAGAAGGCGCGGATGCGGGAGACCGTCAACATGGAGGCGGTCTACCGGTGGCACCCGCTCTTCGCCCCCGGATACGACCGGCCGAAGGAGGGCGGCTACCACGTGTGGCTGCCGGGGACGCCCGTGGCGCCGGCCACCATCGAGGGCGGGGACGTGCTGGTCATCGGGCGTGGCGCCGTACTCATCGGGATGAGCGAGCGCACGCAGCCGCAGGCGGTCGAGATGCTGGCGCGCAATCTGTTCAAGGCCGGGTCGGCGAGGGTGATCGTGACCCTCAACGTGCCGAAGGCCCGCGCGTTCATGCACCTGGACACCGTGATGACCATGGTGGACGTGGGGGTTTTCACGAAGTACGCCGGGCTCGGGATGCTGCCGTCGTACACCATCGAGCCGGGCGACAACGAAAAGGAGCTGAAGGTCACCGACCACCCGCCCGAGGACATGCACAAGGCCATCGCCGAGGCGCTCGGGCTGCCCGAGATCACCGTGCTCACCGCCCAGCAGGACGTGCACGCAGCCGCGCGGGAGCAGTGGGACGACGGGTGCAACGTGCTGGCCGTCGAGCCGGGCGTGGTCATCGCCTACGAGCGCAACACGACGACCAACAACTTCCTCAGCTCGCGGGGCATCGAGGTCATCACGATCAGGGGCAGCGAGCTCGGCCGGGGCCGGGGCGGCCCGAGGTGTATGAGCTGCCCGTTGGAAAGAGATGCCATCTGACACCGCCCACCCGGACCGTTCCCGGCAGAAGGGAGATCCTGTGCGTTCAATCTGGCGCAGGATCTTCCGTACAAAGCCCGTCGGGGAGATCATCGCGGAGGGGGGACACGGGGAGGGCGGGGAGCTCAAACGCTCCATGTCGCTGACGCAGCTCACGATGTTCAGCGTCGGCGCGACGCTCGGGACCGGGATCTTCGTCATCCTGGGCGAGGCCGCCCCGCTCGCCGGGCCGGCCGTGGTCGTCTCGTTCCTCCTCGCCGCGGTCACCGCCCTGTTCTCGGCCCTGTCCTACGCGGAACTGGCGGGGACCATCCCGGTCTCCGGCTCCTCCTATTCCTATGCCTACGCCACCCTCGGCGAGGTGGTGGCCTGGGTGTGCGGGTGGTGCCTGCTGCTGGAGTACGCGGTGTCGGTGTCGGCGGTCGCGGTCGGATGGGGCCAATACCTCAACGAGTTCTTCGGCCAGTCGACCGGATGGCGCATACCCGCCGCCCTGTCCGGCCCGCCCGGCATCGACGGGGGCGTGGTCAACCTTCCCGCTATCGCCGTGGTGCTCCTCGCCACCGTGCTCCTGCTGCGGGGCGCCTCCGAGAGCGCGACGGCGAACGCGGTCATGGTGGTCGTCAAAATCGGTGTGCTGCTGTTCTTCTGCGTCATCGCCTTCACCGCCTTCGACAGCGATAACCTCACGCCCTTCGCGCCGCTCGGCATGGCCGGCCTCAGCGCCGCCGGAGCCAAGGTCTTCTTCTCCTACATCGGCTTCGACGCCGCCTCCACCGCCGGGGAGGAGGCCAAGAACCCCCGCCGTGATCTGCCGCTCGCCATCCTGCTGTCGCTCGGCATCGTCACCCTCGTCTATGTCCTGGTGGCGCTGGCCTCGGTGGGCGTGCTGCCCTGGCAGCGGCTCAGCGGCTCGGAGGCGTCGCTGGCCAAGGTGCTGGAGGACGCGACCGGCTCGGCGTGGCCCTCGGTCGTGCTGTCGCTCGGCGCGGTGGTCGCCATCGCCAGCGTGGTGCTGACCGTGCTGTACGGCCAGACCCGCATCCTGTTCGCCATGTCGCGGGACGGGCTCATCCCGAAGGTCTTCCAGAGGGTCAGCCCCCGCCGCCGCGTCCCCGCGGCGAACACGATCATCGTGTCGGCGTTCGTCGCGATCCTCGCGGGACTCGTACCGCTCGGGCGGCTCGCCGACGCCACGAGCATCGGCACGCTCTTCGCCTTCGCCGTCGTCAACGTCGGCGTCATCGTCCTGCGGTCCACCAGACCCGACCTTCCCCGCAACTTCCGCACCCCGCTGTTCCCGCTCACCCCGATCCTGGGCGTGTTGTTCTGCCTCTACCTCATGGTCAACCTGGACCGGCAGACGTGGGCGGTGTTCGCCGTCTGGACGCTGGTCGGGCTCGCCGCCTACTTCGCGTACGGCTTCCGCCGTTCACGCCTGGCCCAGGCGGCAGGGGCGTGTCGGCCGCACTGAACTCCACCTCGTGACTCCCCCGCGAGATCCTGATGCGCGCCTCCAACGAGTCGTGGTCCGCTTCGCCGCGCCGTCCTCGGAGACACCTCGTTGAAGATCATACTCGCGGTGCCGTGCCCCGTGATCATCGTCCCCGGGGTTCCGGCCCCCCGTGGAACCCGTAGAACCCGTGACACGCATCGGAAACCCTGAAATTCCTACGTTTCGGACAGGACAACCCAGACGATCGTGTCGGACCACACCGGATCGGATTCGGCATCTTTTTTCCAATCAGCTTGACCTTGAGCGCCCACAGCTTTACCGTCACTGTCCGTAACCACACCTCGCGGCGTTGTCGGGAAAAACCCGGCAGTCCTGTCACCGATGGTGCCTACCCCGGGCACGGACCCCGGTGGTCAGGGCATATGCCGCGAGGGAGCACAATTTGGTGAGAAGCACGACCTTGTTGAGAGCAGGACAAAACTAAGAGCCGGGGGGCCACACGATGCCGTCTGAGTACGCCAAGTCGCTGGGTGCACGACTCCGTGCGATCCGCACCCAGCAGGGCCTGTCCCTGCACGGAGTCGAAGAGAAGTCCCGTGGCCGCTGGAAGGCCGTTGTCGTGGGCTCCTACGAACGCGGCGACAGGGCGGTCACGGTGCAGAAGCTCGCCGAGCTGGCCGATTTCTATGGTGTGCCGGTTTCGGAGCTGCTGCCCGGCGGTGCGGCGCCGAGTCCTTTGGGCCCGACGCCGAAGCTTGTGATCGATCTTGAGCGCCTCGCCCAGCTCCCCAAGGAGAAGGCCGGGGCCCTCGCGCGCTACGCGGCGACGATCCAGAGCCAGCGTGGTGACTACAACGGCAAGGTCCTGTCCATCCGCCAGGAGGACCTGCGTTCCCTTGCCGTGATTTATGACAAGTCCCCTGCCGAGCTGACCGAGGAACTCATCGGCTGGGGAGTGCTTGACGCGGAGGCGCGCCGGGCGGTCGAAACCTTCTAGGCGCTCAGCGGGCCGCTCGCGGCCCGGAACCTCTTGCTGTTGTTCGGATAAGCATTCACGGCCTTCGTGCGCGCTGGCGGCCTCACAGACGCGCACGAAGGCCGTTTTTGCTGTTCACGCCTGGTCAAATCCGGACAGACGCCGGTTGCCGTACATGTCACCTCCATAACCCTGGTGAGTTGATCTTCAATGATCGACAACGATTGTGGTAGTAACGACTCAGGCAGGGGATTCAAGAATTTTGGTGGCCATGACCACAGGCAATGGCGAGGGGGACTCCGCAACCGCACGCACCACTCCTCCACACGAGGTGCGCGTGTCCGCGGAGCACGAGGACTTCAATACGCGAGCCCAGGGCGGACCAGGCAGGCCCGAGGGCCTTGTCGCCGTGGTCGACGCCGCGGCCCGCGGCAGGGCCGATGGCCTGCTGAAAGTCCTCCCTTTCGCCATGATGGCCGGGGTCGGCCTCGCCGAGCTGCTGACCGACTCCGGCGTCGGCCTCCTCCCCCTCCTCGCCCTCGGCCCCGCCTTCGCCAGCGTCGCCTGCGAGATCCGTACGACCGCCCTGATCGGCACCATCGCGGTCACGCTCTGCCTGCTGCTCGGCGTCTACAACGACAGCCTGGGCACCGTACGCACCAACGTGACCCTCGGCGCGATCGTCGGCGTCACCGTGGCCAGCGCCCTGGCCAGCGCCGGACGCATGAGATACGAACGCCGCCTCGCCGACGTGACGTCCGTCGCCGAGGCGGCGCAGCGCGTCCTGCTCCGCCCGGTCCCCCGCCGCGCCGGCCCCGGCATCGGCATGGCCGTCTCCTACACCTCGGCGGCGGCCGAGGCCCGGATCGGCGGCGACCTGTACGAGGTCGTGACCCGGCCCACCGGCGGCGTGCGCATCATCGTGGGCGATGTCCAGGGCAAGGGCCTTGAGGCGGTCGAGACCGCCGCGGTCGTCCTTGGCGCGTTCCGAGAGGCCGCCCACGACGAGGCCGAGCTTCCCGGTGTCGTCGCGCGCCTGGAGAAGGCCCTGGCCAGACACCTGTCCGGGGAGCAGTTCGTGACCGTCGTCCTGGCCGAGGTGATCGACGAGAAGGAGATCGCCATGGTCAACTGCGGCCACCCCGGCCCTCTCGTGCTCACCGGGGACGGCGCCCACTTCCTCGCCGAACCGCCCGAGGAGGCCCCGCCGCTCGGACTGCTCTCGCTGGAGCCCGAACCGCCGGTGCCCTACCGGGTGCCCTTCGCGCCCGGCGACCAGATCCTCTTCTACACCGACGGCGTCATCGAGGCCCGCGACCCGTTCCAGCGGTTCTACCCGCTGACCGCGAGAACGCATCTGCTCGAAGGGCCCGACCCGCAGGCCGCCCTCGACGCTCTGCGGGCCGACCTGCTGCGCCACGTCGGCAGGCCGCTCGGGGACGACGCCGCCATGCTCCTGCTCCGCCGCCGCACCCCGAGCTGACCGGGCCGGCGGATCCCATGGCCCATGGTCCCGTTCCACATGATCTTCATGGTCCGTACGCGTGCGCCCGTCTCCCCCTGCTCCGGGCCCTCCGGCTTTACTCGACGCTTAACTCCACCCCCTTACTCCACCTACTCCACATTGACGGGCATTCCACCGGTAATCCGCACCAACTCATCGAAAGACGTCTGGAACACCGTGTGCGGGTGGCCGCCGGCCGCCCACACCGCGTCGTACTTGCCGAGCCACCGGTCCACGAGCGTCCGCACCGGGGCGGGGTGGCCCACCGGCGCGACCCCGCCGATGGGCTGGCCGGTGGCCTCCCTCACGAACTCCGGCGTCGCCCGTCTGACGGACTCCGCCCCGATCGTCCGGGCGATGAGCGCGGTGTTCACCCGGTGTGCGCCGCTGGTCAACACCAGCAGCGGCGCACCGTCGGCGTTGAAGATCAAACTATTGGCGATCGCCCCGATCTCACAGCCAAGCTGCGCTGCGGCGGCCTCCGCGGTGGGGGCCGAATCCGGCAGGACCACGATCTCCCCGGGCGCGTTGAGCGCCCGCAGGGCTTCGGCGACTTTCACGGCATTCGGATGGAACTTTTCTGGCATCCGCCCACTCTAAAGAGTTTGACGAACATAAGCGATTGGTTACTTTCAAGAGAGTAAGTCAGGGATTGCGTTGCTTCTACGCTAATGTCCTTGACTCAAGTCTGGCGAAATTGAGGGGATGGTTTTAGGTGGGGGTAGTTCGGCGGCCCATGGTGGCCGCTCTCATCACGGCGGGCGCCGTACTCGTCAGCGGCTGCGCCACAGGCTCTGACACGGCAGGCCCGGTCCACTCGGCGGCGTCCCGCACCGCCGCCGTCACCACGACACCGACGACCAGTACGGCGACGGCCGGTACACCGACGACCGGTACGGCCGGTACGGCGACGACCGGCCTTTTACGCGACACCGCAGCCCCCGCCTCGGGGGGAGCCATCCGTGGAACGTTCAAAACGCCCGGCAAGAGACTCGCCGTCGGTTCCAAGGGCACTGCCGTCAGCACCCTCCAGCGGCGCCTGAAGGACCTCGGCTACAGCCCCGGCACGATCGACGGCCGGTACGGCGGAGCCACCCAGAGCGCCGTCTGGGCCTTCCAGAAGATCAACGGCATCCGCCCGACCCAGACCGGAGCCGTCGGCTCCGCCACCTGGAAAGCCCTCGAAGACCCCGCGACCCCGAAGGTGCTCGCCCCCCGCGGCCGACCCGACCGGGCCGAGGTCGACCTCACCAAGCAGGTCGTGGTCCTCTACCGGCGCGGCGAGGTGCGGCTGATCAGCCACATCTCCTCCGGCAGCGGCATCCCCTACTGCGAGACGACCGAATGGCAGGGCAAGACCCAGAAGTTCTGCGGCAGCGCCCGAACCCCCACCGGCAACTACAAAACCACTTGGCGCCGGTCGGGCTGGCACAAGTCCTACCTCGGCGAGCTCTACAACCCGATCTTCTTCAACGGAGGCATCGCCTTCCACGGAGCCCTCTCGGTCCCACTCGCCCCCGCCTCCCACGGCTGCGTCCGCCTGCCCATGCACATCGCCAAAGTCCTGCCCGGCCTCCTCGGCACCGGTGTCCCCGTCCACGTCCGAGGCGCATTCCGCCGCTGACAGCCCCGGCCCGGCCGCGCCGGCACCTATCGATCCCCCTGAAGGCCCTGGGACATCGCTCCCAGGGCCTTCGCCGTGAACGGCCCGGCAGCATCCGGCTCCACCACGGACTCGCCACGCCGTCGTATGCCGCCCGACCTTGAGACACAAACTCCCCATTGGGCAACATATCGAATCTCTGTTCGCACATATGTTGACATGGCCCCTATATCGAAACTATGTTCGATAGCGTGACGTGAGACTCGCGGCTCACGTCCATGGGAGTGCCCGGCGGGCCGCCTCACCCATGGGGGCCGGCCTGCCGGGCGGCTCCACGGGCGGTGACATGTCCTCGTCGTCGGCGGAGACGATCCGGCCATGTCCAGCCGGACGGGGAGAGGGGAAGCTCCTCGTCCGGCACGCCCGGAAAACTGTCGGTGGGGTCTGCCACGCTGGGCTCAGCGGCGGAGCCCTCGCCGGGGTTCCAGGCGACCCAAGGAGGCCGAAGCACGATGCCCAGGCTCAGCGACCCACACCGGACACCCCATCCCGCCACAGGCCACCGCCCCTTCACGGCCTCCGCCCCCACGCCACCCCCCAGTGGCACGGCGCACGCACCCGAGCCGAGGCCGTCGGCTCCGCTCGCGTCGAAGGTCCGGGCGCACCTCGCCGACGCGCATGCGCGGCTCGCCGAGACGGCGACGGCGCGCACACCGGCTGGGCGCTATGTCGCCGCGCACATGGCGGCGCTGCGAGCCGCCGCGGCGGTGCTGGCGGCGCGCCCGCGCCCCATGGAAGGGCGGCGAAGAAGGCTGCAGAGCGCCTGGGAGCTGCTGCCGCAGGCCGAGCCCCAGCTCGCCGACTGGGCGGTCTACTTCGCGGCGAGCGCCGCGAAGCGGGCGGCGGCCGAGGCCGGCCTGGTCCGCACGGTGAGCGCGGCCGACGCCGACGAGCTCGCGATCCAGGCCGACACGTTCGTGACCTTGGTCGAGACCCTGCTGGGCGTCCCGCACCGGCACGCTCCCCAACCGCACATCCCCCTGGCCGGATAAGGCCCACCACACACACCCATAAATGTCATGACATAGCCCAATATGTGACCGTAGAGCGGCTTTCTTCATGGAACAGGTGAGATCCCGGCGGAGCTGTACCAAACAGCGCGGGGCGCGGGATGTGAGGTGAAACGGGCACTGCTAGTGTGCGGTGAGTGATCGGACTGCGGCACGTGGGCGCCGATGAGTTCACCGCTCGCCTGGGGTCGGTGATCTACATTTACAGTGCGGCGATGCGCCCTCCGACCGATCAGATCTCGGGGCGCAAGTGCATCATGCGCAATCACTCCGCCTATCCCGATTTCACATGCGTTCTCGCCGAGCTGCCCGACAGGACGCCGGTCGGCTTCGCGTATGGGTTCCACGGGGCGCCCGGCCAGTGGTGGCACGACGTGATCAGCCGCTCCGTGGTCGAGCTGCTGGGCGAGGAGAGCGCCTACGAGTGGTTCGACGACCCTTTGGAGCTCGCGGAGATCCACGTTCACCCCGATTTCCAGGGCAAGGGCATCGGCCGAAGCATGATCTACGCGCTCTGCGAGGGCCGCAAGGAGCGCACCGCCGTGCTTTCCACGCACGATCAGCCGACCGCCGCCCGGCACCTCTACCGCAGCCTCGGTTTCACCGACCTGTTGAGCCGGTACACCTTTCCCGGCGGCCATGAGCTGTACGCGATCGTCGGCCGCACACTTCCGCTGCCGGCGCCTACGTCCCCCAATCTCCCCCATGGCTCCTGCACGCTCTGACCACCGCCCCCGATATTCCGCATGGGACATTAGATGCGTGCACACACAACCAAAATTAGATAAATAGGCTGATCAAAGCAACAATGGCCATAAGGAAGCCTCATGTTCTTTACGGAGGAAGCCATGGCCGCGGAATACGACTACCCGACCCACCGTCTCAGCCCGGACAATACGGCGACCCTGCTGGTCGACCACCAGACCGGCCTCATCGTCGGGGTGCAGGATCACGACCAGAACGAGCTCAGCCGCAACGCGCTGGCACTGGCCCGGGCCGGGAAGGTCTTCGGGGTCCCGGTCGTGGCGTCGTCGTCGGCGCAGACGGGCCCCAACGGGCCACTGCTTCCGGAACTGGTCGCCGACCTCCCCGAGGGAACACCGATCATCCACCGCACGGGAGAGGTGGACGCGTTCGACGACCCGAGGTTCGACGACGCCGTCCGCGCGGCGGACCGGCCCAACCTGGTCATCGCCGGCGTCATCACCGACGTGTGCCTGATGTTCGCCTCGCTGTCGGCGCGGGCGCGCGGCTACAACGTGCACGCCGTGATCGACGCCTCGGGCACCACGAACAAGCTCGCCCGCGAGACGTCGATCGTACGGCTGGCCGCGGCGGGTGTCGTCGTCAACTCGACCGTGGCCGTGCTGTCGGAGCTGCTGCGCGACTGGAAGACCCCCGGCGGGCCGGGGACCGCGGAGATCTTCGGCCGGCTGGCGATGCCGTTCTACGGCGCGGTGAGCGCGAGCCACGCGGCGGCCGGGCGGGGCGAGCGGTAACCACGCAGAGCGCGGGCCGGGAGCGACGGGCGTGTGACGGCTGTCACACGCCCTTCGCGCGCCCAGCCCGGGAACAAACGGGGCACTCGGTTGTTATAGTGCATGCGCACGCATCAAAATGGATGCGTCAGAGCACGTCAGAGACGTTATTAAGGGCAGGAATCATCATGGCAACCGAGTACGACTACGCCACCAACCGCCTCACGGCAGACAACACCGCGATCCTGCTGGTGGACCACCAGACCGGTCTGATTCTCGGAGTCCAGGACCACGACCAGAACGAGGTCCGCCGCAAGGCGCAGGCCCTCGCCCGCACGGGCAAGGTCTACGGCATCCCGGTCATCGCCACGACCTCGGCTCCCACCGGCCCCAACGGCCCGCTCCTGCCGGAACTGGTCGCCGAGCTCCCCGAGGGCACGCCGATCATCCACCGCAGCGGTGAGGTGGACGCGTTCGACGACCCGCGCTTCGAGGAGGCCGTCCGCGCCACGGGCGCGACCAACCTCATCATCGCCGGTGTCATCACCGACGTCTGCCTGATGTTCCCCTCGCTGTCGGCGCGGGCGCGCGGCTACAGCGTGCATGCCATCATCGACGCCTCGGGCACGACCAACGTCCTGGCGCGTGAGACCTCGATGGCGCGCCTCCAGCAGGCGGGCGTGGTGCTGAACAGCACGGTCGGCGTGATCTCCGAGCTTCTGCGAGACTGGAAGACCCCGGCCGGCCCCGGCACCGCAGGCATCTTCAGTGAGCTGGCCATGCCGTTCTACGGCGCGGTGGTGGCGAGCCACGCCTCCGCCGGCGGCGCGGCTTCCTGACCCAAAGCGTGTGAGCCCGGGATGCCGCGGGGGCTTCCCGGGCTCACGCATGCCCCCCATCGGGCACGATGGCAGTCAACAGGACAGTGGCCGCGGGGCGGTCCCCGGTGCGAGACCATGTCGTCGGAAACCTGTCCGGAAAGTGGAGGACTACGATGCCCGGCGAGACGACGACCAGCCCGCGCGGCTTCAAGGTCGCGGTCTGGCGCTCCTTGATGGAGACGCACGTCTTCGTGCTCCGCGAGATCGAGACCGAGTTGCAGCAGCGCCACCGGTTGTCGCTCAGCGAGTTCGACGCCCTGGTCAACATCCCTGCGGAGGGTACGCGGCTGGTCGACCTGAAAAAGCGGGTCGTGCTGAGCCAGAGCGCGGTGAGCAGGCTCTGCGACCGGCTTGAGCAGCGGGGGCTCGTCGAGCGCATCCCGTGCCCCGAGGACCAGCGCGGAGTGGAGGTGCGTGTCACGCCGGCCGGGCGCAAGCTGCTCCGCCAGGCCGTCAGGACCAACGCGGACGTGGTGGAGCGGGCCTTCGCCGACCACCTGTCGCCCGCGCAGCTCGACGCCCTCCATGACGCCCTGGCCACGGTGCGCATGAGCCAGGCCGGCGCGTGAGTCGGGCCGACGCGTGAGCGCCGCCCGTGGCGGGCACGAGGCCCCGCACACGGGCTCAGGCGGCGGATCGGCGAGGGCGGCCGGGTCGAAGGGCCGTCAGCCGCGCCGTCAACCCGCCTTGGCGGGCACCGGCTGGATGCGCTGGAACACCTCGCGGGTCGCGCTCGACTTGTTGAAGGTGATGAAGTGGAGGCCCGGCGCCCCCTCGTTGAGGAGGGTCTGGGACAGCTCGGCGGCGTGCTCGATGCCGAGCCGCCTGACCGCGACGGGGTCGTGGGCGACGGCCTCGAAGCGCTTGGCCACATCATCTGGGAAGGGCGCCCCCGAGAGCTGCTCGGAGCGGGCGATCGTGCTCATCTGGGTGACGGGCATCAGACCGGGGATGATCGGCGTGTCGCACCCCTTGGCCGCGACGCGGTCGCGGAGCCGCAGGTAGTCCTCGGCGCGGAAGAACATCTGGGTGATCGCGTAGTCGGCCCCGGCCCTGCACTTGCGGACGAAGTAATCGGTGTCCGACTCGATGGACGTCGAACGCGGATGCTTGTACGGGAAGGCCGCGACGCCCACGCAGAAGTCGCCCGACTGCCTGATCAGGCGGACGAGGTCCTCGGCGTAGAGGACCCCCTCGGGGTGGCGGAGCCACTCGCCCATGGGGTCGCCGGGCGGGTCGCCGCGCACCGCGAGGATGTTGCGCACCCCGGCGTCGGCGAAGCGGCCGATGAGGTGGCGCAGCTCGCGGACGGAGTGGTCGACCGCCGTGAAGTGGGCGACGGGGGTGAGGGTGGTCGAGTGGGCGATGCGCTCGACGACGCCGACGGTGCGGTCGCGGGTGGAGCCGCCCGCGCCGTAGGTGACCGAGACGAACGTCGGGCTCAGCGCCTCAAGCTCGCGGATCGCCCGCCAGAGGTTGCGCTCGCCCTCGTCGGTCTTCGGAGGGAAGAACTCGAAAGAGAACGTGCGATCACCGGACGCGAGCATCTCGCGCACGGTCGGCACGCGATCGGGGATCATCGAGGGGCGTCCCAAAGCCATGCCTCCAAGGCTACAGGGCCTCCGCGTGCCCCGGGGGGTGACCTTCGCGGCCCGGCGCGCCGGGCCGGGAGGGCGGGCGGCATGGGGCACGGGACGTGAAGCCCGGATGCCGCGATCCGCGGCGCCCCGGGCACGTGGACGTGAAACCGATTCCGGTTCGCGGAGCCGGGCGCCGCGCCGGCGCGTTTTCCCAGGTCATGGGACCTTTCGGACAATGCATGCGGAAGCCGTACGGACTATCGGTAGACGCGCAATCGGAATGTAACTCACCGGCCGTTAACCTCATGGCATGACCACTTCCGCAGCCATCGGCACCATGGCCGAGCTCCGCGCAGGAGTCGATCGATCCCTGCGGGAGTTCGTCGACCGCCAACGCCCCCAGTTCTGGTCTCCCGATCTCGCCCCCATGCTCCTGGCCGCGGAGGAGTTCCTGGCCGGCGGCAAACGCCTGAGACCCGCGTTCTGCTATTGGGGCTGGAGGGGCGCCGGAGGCGAGGACCGCCCGGCGATGATCACCGCCGCGGCCTCGCTGGAGCTGCTCCAGGCGAGCGCGCTCGTCCACGACGACGTGATGGACGCCAGCGATCTGCGCCGGGGCATGCCGTCGGCGCACCGGCGCTTCCAGGCCCTCCACGAGAAGGCGGGATGGCACGGCTCGTCCGAGCAGTTCGGCCAGGGCGCGGCGATCCTGCTCGGCAACACGATGCTGATCTGGTCGGGTGAGATGTGGCGCACGAGCGGCCTGCCCGAGGAGGCGCTCGCGGCGGCACGCCCGGTCCACGACCACATGCGCACCGAGCTGATGTGCGGCCAGTACCTCGACCTGCTGGAGCAGGCCCACGGGGAGGGCACCTTCGAGTCCGCGCTGCGCGTGGCGCTGCACAAGAGCGGCAAATACTCCGTGGAGCAGCCGCTGCGGCTCGGTCTCGTGCTGGCCGCGAGGGCGCAGGAACCGTGGATCGACGAGGTGTGCGTGGGGTTCGGGCAGAAGGTCGGGATCGCCTTCCAGCTCCGCGACGACGTGCTCGGCGTGTTCGGCGACCCGGCCGAGACGGGCAAGCCCGCCGGCGACGACCTGCGCGAGGGCAAGCGCACGATGCTGATCGCGCGGACACTGGCCGGGGCGTCCCCGGCGCAGGCCGACGCCGTACGGCGACTGCTCGGTGATCCGGATCTGGACGCCGACGGGGTGGAGCGGCTGCGCGAGATCATCCGCGACACCGGGGCGCCGGCCTACTGCGAGGACATGATCAAGCGCTATCTCGACGAGGCGCTGGCCGCCCTAGCGGCCTCTCCGATCATTCCCGAGGCGCAGACGGCGCTGGCGGATCTGGCGGTGGCGGCCACGAGCCGCAGGACCTGACACGCGGCACTTGGAGCGCGGCACCTGACACGCGGTGCCGGACGCGAGGCGCCGCGTACGGCCCTGGCCGTCCTTGCCGGACGGCCAGGGAGGGAGCGGGCGGGGGTCAGGCGGAGGCCGCCGCCAGGCGGCGAGCGAACTCCGCGGCGGCGGCGCCGGGGTCGTCGGCTTCGGTGATGGCCCGGACGACCACGATCCGGTCCGCCCCGTGGGCGAGGACCTCGTCGAGGTTGCCGAGATCGATGCCGCCGATGGCGAACCACGGGCGCGGGGGCAGCGTGGCCGCGTGCTTGACCAGCCCGAGGCCCGGCGCGTGCCGTCCGGGCTTGGTCGGGGTGGGCCACACGGGTCCGCAGCAGTAGTAGTCCACTCCGGGTTCCTCGGCGGCGGCTGCCGCCTCGGCCTCGGAGTGGGTGGAGCGGCCGATCAGAATGCCGGGCCCGAGCATCTCGCGAGCCACGGGAACCGGCAGGTCGTCCTGGCCGAGGTGCAGGATGTCGGGCCGTACGGCGAAAGCCACGTCGGCCCGGTCGTTCACGGCCAGCAGGGCGCCGTGACGGTCGCAAGCGTCCCGGAAGACCTCCAGCAGCTCGATTTCCTCTCGGGCCTCCAGCCCCTTCTCACGTAGCTGCACGATGTCGACGCCGCCGACGAGGACATCGTCGAGGAACTCGGCCAGGTCGCCGCGGTCGCGGCGGCCGTCGGTGCAGAGGTAGAGACGGGCCGTGGAGAGCGCCGGGCGCGGGTCAGAACGCAAGGGCCTGGGCCCGGCGCTTGACCTCGGTGTGGCGGCCCGCGAGGATCGCCTCCACCGGTGCTCCCGGCAGGGAGTCGTCGGGGGTGAACAGCCAGCGTAGCGATTCGACGTCGTCGAATCCCGCGTCGGCGAGCACGGTGAGCGTGCCCGGAAGGCCCTTGACGACGTCGTCTTCGGCGAGGAAGACGGCGGGAACCTGGGGTTCGCCGCCCTCGCGCCGCACGCCGATGAGCTTGCGGTCCTTCAAGAGCTGCTTGGTTCGCCCGGAGCTTAGCCCGAGCCTCTTCGCCACCTCCGACAGGGGGAGCCACTCTCCCACGAGCTGGTCGGTCTCACGGTCGATCTGCGCAACAGAAAGCGTCACGAACCCACCACTACCACATCGTGGCCGCGAGCAAACACCCCGAGGGCCGGTCCAGAGGCCCATTTCATGACAAATCCTTCCAGGTCACCGGGTCAGGCGACCGTGCAGTCACGGAGCGTGATAGAGGGGTCGGTGATCCGGTCGACGTCGAGCCGCTGTCCGCTCTCGACGATGCGCCGGCCCTGGACGAGATCGCGGGGCCGGTCCACCGTGAGCAGGGCGGCCAGGCGGTCGTCCCCGGTCAGCCAGCACAGCGCCCACTTGGGGTCGCGCTCGGGGTCGCCGCGCCGTACGAGCCGGGCCCCGACGTGGTAGCCGGCGTATTGCACCATGCGGCCGAACTGCTCGGACCAGAAGTACGGCACGGGGTCGTAAACCGCGTCCTCACCGAGCAGGGTGGCCGCGGCGACCTCGGGGGCGTTGAGCGCGCTGTCCCAGTGCTCGACGCGCAGCCGGGCCTGGAAGCGCCGGGACCACCAGGCCGCGCAGTCGCCCACCGCGACCACTCCGGGCAGCGAGGTGGCGAGGTGCTCGTCGGTGACCACGCCGTCCTCGATCGTGAGGCCCGACCCGGCCAGCCATCCGACGGCCGGCCGTACGCCGACGCCGGTCACCACCACGTCGGCGTGAAGGGTACGGCCGGAGGCCAGGGTGACGCCGCCCGGGTCGACGGAGGCCACCCGCTCGCCGAGGACCAGGTCGATGCCGGCCGCGGCGTACCAAGGCGCGGTGTGGGCGCCGGCCTCGGCGCCGAGCGCGACCGACAGCGGCGCCTGCCCCGCCTCGACGACGGTGACCTCGCAGCCGGCCCTGCGGGCCGCGGTCGCCACCTCGGCCCCGATCCAGCCGGCGCCGACGACCACCAGGCGCACCCCCGGCCCGAACCTGGAGCGCAGCCTCAGCGCGTCGTCGATCGTGCGCAGGACCTGCTGGTCGCCTTCGCCGCGCAGCCTGATCGGAGTCGCGCCGGTCGCGATGACGAGCCCGTCGTAGAGGATCTCGCCCTCGGTGGTCTCCACGGTGCCCTCGCGCAGCCCCTTCGCGGCCACGCCGGCGCGATGTCTCACGTTCATGGCATCGAGATCGGATTCCCACCGCGACGAGTCGGCCTCCCCGAGGAGCACCGCCTTCGACAGCGGAGGGCGATCGTAGGGACGATGTGACTCTTCCCCGATCAATGTGATGTTTCCCTGGAAACCGCGCGCCCTCAGCGCCTCGGCGCTCCGCACACCGGCCAGACCCGCGCCCACCACCACGACATGATTCACACTTCCCGACCCTAATTTGCCAACCCGCATCCCACCAACGGGCGGTCAGGTAACAAAAGTCGGTATTCGCACGCACAGGTGGGATGACCGTGCCGTGCGATTCGTTCTGGGGTGGTCGTAGTCTGGAGTGTGGAACGACGCGCGGGAGTCCGGCCGCACCGGGCTGAGAGGAAGGCTGCGACGGCCTTCGACCGCCAGCGAACCTGATCCGGATCATGCCGGCGAAGGGAGCGGAACTACATATGCCCTCATCCTCCCCCCGATCTCCCGATGTTCTCGTCCTCGGTGGCGGGATCATCGGACTGTCCGCCGCGTGGCGGGCCGCCCGCCGCGGACTCACCGCCACGGTGGTCGACCCCGACCCCGGGCGGGGCGCCACCCACGCTGCCGCCGGCATGCTCGCGCCGGTCAGCGAGGTGACCTACACCGAGGAGCCGCTGCTGCGACTCGGCCTCGCGTCGCTGGCGCTCTGGCCGGCGTTCGCCGCCGAGCTCTCCGCCGACAGCGGCCACAACCTCGACTACCGCACCGACGGCACCCTCGACGTGGCGTTCGGCGCCGACGACATGGCCGCTCTGGACGACCTCTCGGTGTTCCTCGACAAACTCGGCCTGCCGTTCGACCGGCTCACCGGCCGCGAATGCCGCCGCATGGAGCCCATGCTCGCGCCGTCGGTGCGTGGCGGGCTGCTGGCCCGCGGCGACGCGTGGGTGGACCCCCGCCGGGCCGCCGCCGCCCTCCTGGCCGCCCTCGACCGCCACGGCGTGCCCGTGCTGCGGCGGCGCGCCGCCGAGGTCCTGCCCGGCGAAGGCGTACGGCTTTCCGGCGGCGACGTGCTGACCGCATCCCGGACCGTGATCGCCTGCGGGGCCTGGAGCGGTTCACTGCCCGGCCTGCCGCCCGGCGTCGCGCCGCCCGTGCGCCCGGTCAAGGGCCAGATCATGCGGCTGCGCGACCCCTCGCGCCTGCTCACCCACACCGTCCGCGGCACCGTGCACGGATCCTCGGTCTACCTGGTACCGCGCGGCGACGGCGAGGTCGTCCTCGGCGCGACCCAGGAGGAAATGGGGTTCGACACGCGGGTGACGGCGGGCGGGCTGTGGGAACTGCTCAGGGACGCCCGCGAGCTCGTGCCGGGCGTCACCGAACTGGAGGTCGCGGACACGGTGGCCGGGCTGCGCCCCGGCACCCCCGACAACCTCCCTCTGATCGGGCCGACGGCGGTGCCCGGCCTGCACATGGCGACGGGCCATCACCGGGGCGGCGTGCTGCTGGCCCCGCTGACGGCCGACCTGCTCTTCGGGGACGGCGACAAGGGCCTGGCCCTTGCGTGCTCGCCCCGCCGGTTCAAGGAAGACGCATGAATGTGATGATCAATGGCGAGGCGCACGACATGCCCCCCGGGGCTACGGTGGCCTACGCCGTACAGGCGCTCACGAGCGCGACGAGCGGCATCGCCGTGGCGGTGAACGACGAGGTCGTACGGCGGAGCGCATGGGACACGACCCCGCTCAGCGAGCGCGACCGGGTCGAGGTGCTCACGGCGGTGCAAGGTGGATGACCTCATCATCGGCGGAGAGAAGTTCGCCTCACGCCTGATCATGGGCACGGGCGGCGCGCCGTCCCTGGAGGTGCTCGACCAGGCGCTCGTCGCCTCGGGCACCGAGCTGACCACGGTGGCCATGCGGCGGCTCGACCCGGCCGCCCGGGGCTCGGTGCTCGACGTGCTGCGCCGCAGGGACATCAAGGTGCTGCCGAACACCGCCGGGTGCTACACGGCGGGCGAGGCCGTGCTGACCGCGCGGCTCGCCCGCGAGGCGCTCGGCACGCCGTGGGTCAAGCTGGAGGTCATCTCCGACGAGCGGACACTGCTGCCGGACCCCATCGAGACGTTCGACGCGGCCGAGCGGCTGGTGGCCGATGGTTTCGTGGTCCTGCCGTACATCGGCGACGACCCGGCCCTCGCCCGCCGGCTGGAGCAGGCCGGGTGCGCGGCGGTCATGCCGCTCGGGGCTCCGATCGGCTCCGGCCTCGGCATCCGCAACCCGCACAACATCGAGCTGATCGTGGAGGCGGCCTCGGTGCCGGTGATCCTGGACGCCGGCATCGGCACGGCGAGCGACGCGGCGCTGGCGATGGAGCTCGGCTGCGACGCGGTGCTGCTGGCGACCGCGGTCACGAGGGCTCAGCGGCCCGAACTCATGGCGGCGGCGATGCGTGGAGCGGTCGAGGCGGGCCGGGCAGCGCGACTCGCGGGTCGCATCCCGAAGCGTCGCTATGCCGAGGCTTCGTCACCTATGAGCAAGTAAAGGGAGCTTTGTCGGATTTTTGAGGCGGCAGCTTGGCATCGCTTTGCGACCGCCGGGCTCTACCCTCACGGAAACGCCCGTAAACTCTGGCACGTGGACACGACCGATGCCGACGCCCTAGTCGGGCGACTCCTCGACGGGCGCTATCGCGTCGAGTCAAGAGTGGCCCAAGGTGGGATGGCCACGGTCTACGTCGCGCTCGACGTGCGACTCGACCGCACGGTCGCGGTGAAGGTCATGCACGGCACCCTGTCGGCGGACCCGAGCTTCGTGCGCCGGTTCATCGGCGAGGCGAAGTCCGTGGCCAGCCTCTCCCACCCCAACATCGTGCAGGTCTTCGACCAGGGCACCGACGGTGCCACGGTCTACCTCTCGATGGAATACGTGCCGGGCCGCACCCTGCGCGACGTCCTGCGCTCGCGGGGCCGCCTGCCGGCCCGCGACGCGCTGGAGCTCATGATCCCCGTGCTGGCCGCGCTCGGCTCGGCCCACCAGGCCGGGCTCGTGCACCGCGACGTCAAGCCGGAGAACGTGCTGCTCGCCGACGACGGCAGGGTCAAGGTCGTGGACTTCGGCCTGGCCCGCGCCGTCGCCGCCTCCAACCAGACCCGCACGGGGCTGATGATCGGCACGATCGGCTACATGTCGCCCGAGCAGGTGACCACCGGGGTCGTCGACGCGCGCAGCGACGTCTACGCGGCGGGCGTCATGCTCTTCGAGCTGCTGACCGGGCGCCAGCCGTACGAGGGCGAGTCGCCCATGGCGGTCGCCTACAAGCACGTGCACGACTCGGTGCCCCCGCCCTCGACCCTGGTGCCGGAGCTCCCGCCGGAGGTCGACACGCTGGTGGCCCACGCCACCCAGCGGGAGGCCGCCGATCGGCCCGCCGACGCCACGGCCCTGCTCGTGGCCGCGGTCGAGGCGCACCGCACGCTGCCCCGCGACAGCGGGATGCGGCCGCTCTACCAGACGGTGATCCCCAACCGGCATTCCGCCTCGGGAGCGTCCACCGGCGCGCGTTCCATGCCGGTGTCGGCGCCCGTGCCCGACGCCACCAGCGTGATGCCCAGCGGCGCCATGCCGGGAGCCCCCGTCTCCGCGAGCCCGGTGCCCGGCGCGCCCGGCACCGGGGCCCGTGCGGTCCCCGGCCCCAACCACACCCTCATCCAGCCGAAGGGCGCCATCCCCCCCACGGCCCCGCCCCCCGCCGCTCCCGCCAAGCGTCGTTCCCAAGCCAACTGGTTCCTCATCGGCCTCGCCGCCGTCATGGTCGTGGCCGTGGGGGCGACCGGCTACTGGTTCTCCCGGGCCGAGGTCGTCAAGGTGCCCTACCTGCTCGGCAAGAACCTCTCGGTGGCCAAGAGCGAGGCCCTCCAGCGGGGTTTCGTCGTCGACGTCCTCCAGTCCGAGCACGACAACACCGTCGGCGAGGGCAAGGTGCTGCGCACCGACCCGGTGGCCAACGCCGAGGTCGAGGCGGGCTCCACCATCAAGCTGGTGCCCTCGTCCGGGCCCGTCCGCGTGATCGTGCCCAACATCGCCGGGCTCAGCGAGGCCGAGGCGCGCGTGCGCATCGCCGACGTGGGCCTCACCGTCGACGAGATCTCCCGCATCCCCGACAAGTCCGTGCCGCGCGACAAGGTCATGCGCACGAGCCCCCAGATCGGGTCCAAGATCCGCAAGGGCGCCAAGGTCGACCTGGTGATCAGCGCGGGCCTGGTGATGCCCGACGTGACCGGCATGCTCCGCGAGCAGGCCGAGCAGATCCTCCGCGAGCAGGGCTACAACGTGGAGATCATCGAGCAGGAGGACGCCGCCCAGCCCGGCACCGTCATCGCCCAGTCCCCGCAGCCCAAGGCCGAGGTCAACCCGGGACATGCCACCCGCCTCACCGTGTCCAAGGGCTCCGGCTTCCGCTGGCCGTGGGACGCCGACGACGACGACTCCGTCGACGGCTTCATCACCATCCCCAGCGTCCTGTTCAAGAACGTGCACGACGCCCAGAAGGAGCTCCAGGCCGCCGGTCTGAAGGTCAAGACCCGCAAGGTGTACGGCACAGGCCAGGTCAGAGCCCAACGCCCCATCGGCAACGTGGTGCCCCCGGGCACCGAGGTCCAGATCTGGCACTAGGAGCTGTTTGGAGTTCGGATCTAGGTGAGAACCCGGTGGCGGGCCGACCGGAGCTGGTAGAACTCGGACGTGGCGCGCTTCGATGTGACAGATGCCGAGTGGGCGTTGATCGAGCCGCACCTGCCGGTGGCGGCCACCGGGCCGCTGCCGCGGCGGGTGCGTGACCAGTTCAACGGGATCCTGTGGCGGTTCCGCACCGGATCCGGCTGGCGCGACGTCCCCGAACGCTACGGGCCCTGGTCCACGCTCTACTCCCGGTTCAGCGGCTGGGCCAAGGCCGGGGTGTTCCAGGGGCTGATGGACGCGCTGATCGCCGAGGCCGCAGCGCGCGGGCGGGTCGGGCTGGAGCTGGTCAGCGTGGACTCCACGATCGTGCGGGCGCATCAGGAGTCGGCCGGGCTGGCGGTCGCCGGGGAGACCCTGGATGCGCTGGAGCAGGCCCTGACCGAGGAAAAGGGGGCTCCGCTTCCGGAGCAGCCGCCGGTGCTGCGGGTGATGCGCCGCAGGTCGCGCCCGGCGCGGACGACACGGACGCGTCGTCGGGCCGGGATCGTGCCGCCACACGGCGGCGCCGCAAGGCCCGGGCCAAGGCTGCCGGGCTCGGCCGGTCCCGGGGCGGGCTGAGCAGCAAGATCCATGCCGCGGTCGACGCCGCCGGGCTGCCTCCGGCCTTTGTGCTCACGCCCGGGCAGGCCGCCGACTGCCCGCGGTTCACCACCGTCTTGGACAGGATCCGCATCCCCGGCCCGGCCGGCCGGCCTCGGACCCGCCCTGCCGCGGTGGCCGCGGACAAGGCCTACTCCTCCAAGGCCAACCGCGCCTACCTGCGCCGCCGCCGGATCGCCGCGGTCATCCCGGAGAAGGCCGACCAGCAGGCCAACCGGAAGAAGAAGGGGTCAGCCGGCGGGAGGCCCGTCGGGTTCGATCCGGAGCGCTACCGGCAGCGCAGCACCGTCGAGCGCTGCTTCCAGAAGATCAAGACCTGGCGCGGCCTGGCCACCCGCTACGACAAAGCCCCGGAAAGCTACGAGGCCGGACTCTACCTGCGAGGCTCGATCATGTGGCTGAAACTCCTCACCTCCATCACATGATCCGAACTCCAAACAGCTCCTAGCTCGGGCGATAGTTGCGGTCACCACGGGCTACACCGAGGCAATGGACGGGTTATGCCGAGAAGTCATCCAGTCCAACTGGGCACGCAAGCCTTCGAGCAGGTTTGTGGAGGGGGTCCAGCCGAGTAGTCGGCGCGCTGTGCTGGTGTCGGCGCAGGTAGTGGTGACGTCTCCGCTTCGGGCGGTCTCGGACCGGATGGAGATCCTTCCAGCGGTGAGCTGGCGGACGTGCTCGACGACGTCGCGTAGCGCTGTTTGGCCGCCGCCACCGACATTGATCACACTGTGCGACAGGAGTGCGCTACCAGCGGCGACGGTCGCGGTGATGGCGTCGTCGACGAAGGTGAAGTCTCGCCTCTGGTTGCCGTCCCCGTAGAGGGTGATGGGCTGTTCGGTGGTTGCGGCCTTCAGAAGGCGTTGGATGAACATGTCCTCACGCTGGCGGGGGCCGTACACGGTGAAGTATCGGAGGGCGACGACGGTAGTGGCGCAGTCGCGTCGTGCCGCGTGGGCCAGGCACAGTTGTTCTTCGGCGAGCTTGGTGACCGCGTACGGCGAGGCGGGCCGTGGGTGGTCGGTTTCGCTGCTGGGCCGGTTGGTGGCGGAGCCGTACACGCTGGAGGAGGAGGCGACGACCAGCCGCGGGACGCGCAGGCGGGTCACGGCGTGCATGAGGCGTTGGGTGGCGGTGATGTTGGAGGCCACATAGTCGTCGAAGTCGGCCCCCCATGAGGGGTGGACTCCCGGGATTCCGGCCAGGTGGAAGACGACATCGGCGCCGGGCAGCAGGGGTTCTATCGCACAGGTCCGCAGGTCGCCGGTGACGAAGATGAAGCGGGGGTCGTGGCGGACGTCGGCGAGGTTGAGATACGCGCCTCGGTGGAAGACAGGGTCGCGCCGGTCGATGCCGATGACATCGACGCCTTGGGCGAGCAGTGTCTGGCATAGGTGCGAGCCGAGGAATCCGGCGGCTCCGGTGACGACGGCTCGCGTGGGGCGGGGGTAGGTTTGGGGGACCGTTGAGTGCATGGGCGTCCTCCGGTTAGTACAGGTGGGTGAGGAGCAATCGGCCGTGGGCCACAAGTTTGGGGGCATTGGTCTCGTAGCCGCGTACGAGCGCGGTGACGGCTTCCAGAGCTTCGAAGCGGTGGAGGAGTTCCTGCTCTTCTGGACTGGGGTGGTGGCCGTAGCCGTCGAAGAAGGCGTCTCGCAGGGCGGGTGCCTGCCGCCAGTGGCGGTGGTGAAGTCGGGCGAAGTCGCGGATGCGTGCGTCGAGTCGGGTGTGCTCGAAGTCGACCGCGATCACATCCCGGCCGGGGCCGATGATCCAGTTGCGCGGCTGGTAATCCAGATGGCAGATCGCGCTGTCGACGACGATGCCGTCGAGCTCGTCGGCGCGCCGAAGTAATGCGTGGAGCTCGCTGGCGGTGATCAATGACGCGTGGTGGGCGCGGGTCGCCCACCACCGCATCCGTTCAGCAAGGTAAGCGGAGACGTCTGAGTTCGGGTGCGGGCCGGGGAAAGCTTGGTGGAGCAGCCGTAGGACGTGACCGGCCGCGTGGTGGGCGTGGCGCTCGGCTGGTGACCCGGGCGGGCCTTGGCTGGGGCGATGACCCGATACAGCGGTGAGCAGCAGACACTGGCTGCCAGGGTCTGCGGCGATCAGGTGAGGGGCGTGGTCGCCGAGGGCGGGCGCCCATGCGGTGTAGGCACGCGCTTCCGTCTCGAACCTGACGGGACTGCTGTGGTGCTTGAGGACGGAGCGCTCCCCGCTGGCGTCTTCTAGGAACTGCACATAGGGCGGTAGATCGATGCGGGTGATGGCCGTGACGGGTCCGAGATGCCGGTGGACGAAGCCGAGTGCGTCCTCCGCCGTGATGTTCATGACGCCTCCTGGTCAGGCAGGTGGGCGGTGTCGTTGTGGGTGTAAAGCATCCATCGTTCGTCGTCGAAGCGGTTGCGGTGTAACTGCCAGTGGGTGAGGGAGGCGTGGTCGACGGTGAAGCCTGCTGTGAGGTCGGGTCGTAGGCGCAGGAGGAGGGTGTGCGCGGCCAGGACGGTCTCCCCATGGGCGGCCAGCAGGACGCGCCCTCCTTGGTGGTCGCGAATCAGACTCGATAAGACGGTGCCGACGCGCTGGAGATAGCCGTTCCAGGTGTCGGAGCCGGGCGCCCAAGGCAGGTCGGGATGGACATGCGAGCCGCCGCGGAAGGCGGTCTTCACCTCGTACCACGGCTTGCCGTCCGCGTCGCCGTGTCGTGGCCCGTCCAAACCGTTGGCGATGACCAGGGGGAGGCCGATGGCCTGGGCCAGGATGGAGCCGCTCTCCTGCAGCCTCGGCCGTGGCCCGGCGTAGAGGTGGGTGAACGGGCGCCTCTGATGAGAGATGGCGAGCCGCTCGGCGGCCAGGATCATCTGCCGACGGCCGAGGTCGGTCAGGCCGGTGCAGGTGCGGGGGCCACCGACAACGCCGTCGGCGTTGCATTGGGCTTGACCGTGCCGTACGAAGATCAATTCGGTGACGATCACAGCAGGTTCTCCGCGACGGGTCGGACGTCGGACCACAGGTATCGGTAGCCGCCCCGGCCCTGGTAGGGGCGGGTGAGCAGGTCGTGTATCTCGGCGTAGTCCAGGAGCTGGCTGAGCGCGACCGGTGTCACGGCGCCGGCGAGGAGAGGCTGGTTGTAGGCGGTCAGCGCGCCGGTGAAGGTGCCAATCGGGAGCGGGCCGTGCGTCATGGCCAGGGTGACGAGCAGCTTGGCCAGGTCATAGCCGAATGGCGCGAGGGTGAGATCGTCGACGTCAACCATGACGGGTTCGCTACCCGCCGTCATGAGCACGTTGCGCGGGTTGGTGTCCTTGTAGAAGGCGACCCGCGTCGCCGGGTCCAGGTTCAGCAGCGGCAAGACCGCGGCGACCTCCTGGGAGCTGGCATAGCCGTCGCGTTCACGCTGTCGCAGAGCGGCCAGGCGCGGGGCCACAAAGGCGGTCAGGGATCGGCTGCTGGCCAGCGGGTGCGGACGGTTCAGGTGCGCGCGGTGCAGGTCGCTCGCCCACGCCGCAGTGTGCGCATGGCCGAGGGCTGCGGCCACCGCAGGCGCGTCGTTCACCTGGGCATGACGTCCGTCGACGAATCCGAAGTCGATGCTGGTGGTGTGCACGGCCAGGATGGGCGGTAGTCGGAGTGGTTGCGCCTGCTGGTTCAGCCAGGCGTGATGGGCGACTGCCTGGCAAACCGCCTCGCGGCCGGAGTAGGACTTAGTGAAGGTGGCGAGGGTCATGTGCGCCTGCTTCGGGTAGCGACAACGTAGGTGATCGTGGAGAGGGCTCTCATGGGACGCTCGCGTGTGTGGCGATGGAGCGCTGCGGCTATCGCTTCTGGGCGTCCGCTGAGCTCGGCTGGCAAGTGATATTTGGGGTTGGTAGCCAGGTAGGCCGCCACGTGGTCCAGTCCCGCAAAGACGAACTCGTGCTGCTCATGCTCGATGTGGGTGACGGGGATGATCGGCGCGACCAGGTCGGCGAGGTTGCCGCTATGGGCACTGGTGTACAAGCTCGGCCGTTGAGCCGCGCCGGGGTCTAAGCCGGTCCCGGCGAGGAGATCGTCGAGGGCGCGGTAGCTGTCGGCGGACTTCGTCACCAAGATCGCGGTGCCGCCCGAGGCCAGGGTCCGGCCGAGCTCGGTGATCGCTGGGCGGGGGTCAGGGGCGTGATAGAGGCAGAACGCGGCCACGACGAGGTCGCAGGAAGCATCCGGAAACGGCAGGGCGTGGAAGTCGGCGCGCAGGTAGGCCACCGCTGTACAGGCCCCAGCCTGGATCGCGGGTTCGACACGACCGCGAGCATCGGAGAGCATCGCCATCGAGGCGTCGACGAGTGCCAGGGCGCGCGGCTGAAGCCGTTCGATGAGGATACGGCTGCTGGTTCCCCTGCCACAGCCGACGTCGGCGACGGTCGCCTTGGAAGGAGTGGCGAGGCGGTTGAGGGCCAGGTCGGCGATGACCTCGGCGACGGGCCGCCCACGGGTCTTGGCCTGATGCAGCGCTGAGGTACGCACGGCCAGCCGTGTGCCGTCGCGGTACAGCTCGGCGGTCGCGGCCAGGTCGGTGAAGGCGTTGCCGGTCCATGTCATGGGCAGCCTCGCCTGCGGGCTGGCCCGGAACGGCTCGGGCGGCGGCCGACTACCGGTTGGCGGCCAGCTGTTGGAGCCAGCGCTTTGTCTGGGCACGGCTGTTCAGGAACATCACCTGCTTGCCGGTGCCATACTGGCTGATCTTCGCCAGAACCTGAGGGCGCATCTTTCGCCGGTAGGTGGCGACGTAGCGGACGACTCCCCAGTGAATGCGGTTGTAGACGCCTTGCTGGTGCTGTCCCGCGCCGTGCCGTACCTGGCGCGACAGGATGCCCCACAGAGCAGCCGGGGTGGAGACGTCCATGATCACCACGGTGTCGCAGGCTTCCAGCCGGACGTGCAGGGAGGAGTTGTAGTTGCCGTCGATGACCCAGCTCGGCTCGGAGACGAGTTCGCGTTGGGCGGCCTCGAACTTCTCCGGTGGCAGCGTGTTCCACTCGTCGTCGAAGTAGACGGCGTCCAGATGGGTGACCGGCGCCTGGAGCAGGCGGCCGAGTTCGCGGGCAACGTGGGACTTGCCGCTGCCGCCGGACCCGACGACGGCGACCCGGTTCATCTGCATGGCACTCCACGATAGTCAATGCCTCCTCCTCCCACCTGCTGGTTGCGAGACGGCGGCGAGCAAGGTGTTCATGACCTGGAGCTGGTGGCTGAGCCGGAAGGGCTCCAGCTTGGCCAGACAGGCGGCGATGAGCTCCGCATGCGTTGTGCTGCCCGCAAGGGCGTACAGGTCGTGGGCGGCGGTGATGACGTCCTGGCCGGTGCGGACGATCAGCGGCTCGGGCACGAAGTCGGCGACGCGGGCGATCGTGGCGGGTGCCAGCGGTAGGCACCCGGCGAGCACCGCCTCGAACAGGCGCTGGGTCATTTGCGCGGCGGCGGCGTAGCGGTCGGGCAGCAAGAGGACCGTGGCCAGGCTCTGGTCATGGATGCGGGTCACCTGCTCGAACGGCACCCTGCCGCGGAACTTCACGTGCGGCCAGCGTCTGGTGTTCTGCCACTTGCCGGCCACCTGGTGCGGCAGATGGGCGGCGGCGGGCGCGAAGTAGGCGTCGAACATCTCGTCGCGGTCGTATTGATTGCCGACGTAGCACAGGGGATACGGCCTCGTACGGGTGGCCAACTCGACGGGGTCAGCCGCGGCCAGAAGGACATCGTCCAAGGGGAAGAGCAGCGTGGTCGCGCCCGGCGTCGGCAGGAGGGCTGCCTCGCAGACGGTGACGCCGCGGTGATGACGCAGTTCATCCTCGGCGGACAGCCGACGGTCCTTGTCCCAGATGATCGTGGGTACGCCGAGGCGGTGCAGGTAGTGGTCGATGAGCTGGTTCTGCCGATGCAGGTCGCAGGTGTGGCCCGGCGTCGCGCAGTCGGTGGTGTTGCGGCCGGGGATAGGCCAGCGCCACTCCAGAAATAGCACGTCGAGGTCGGGGAAAGCGTCGTCGAATTGATAGTAGGCGCCTGCTTCGCCGTCGCCGGCCTCGTGCCGGTCGCGGTCAGGCTGAAGCAGGACAAGATCATGCCCGGCGCCACGGATGCCGTCGAGGAAGGGGCGGCGATGGCTGCGCCCGCCGTCCGGGGTGTCGGTGATACCGGGGCCGAGGAAGCCCCAGAAGCTGTAGCCGATCTTCACTTGGTGAACCATCGCTCTTCCAGCATGAGCGCGTCCAGGCCGCTTTCGGCCAGGCAGTCCAAGGCCATGGCCGGGGTGCCGCAGATCGGCTTGCCCTTGACGTTGAGGGAGGTGTTGATCAGCACCGGGACGCCGGTGCGGCGGGCGAACGCGGCAAGCACCGCGTGCACAAACGGGTTGTCGACCTGCGTGACGGTCTGCAGACGGGCGGTGCCGTTGGCGTGGACGATGGCCGGGATGAGCGTGCGCGCCAGGTCGGTCACCCCTGACGCCGTCGACATGAACGGCGCCTGCTGGTCGAGAGTGAAGTAGTCGGCAGCGTGCTCGGCCAGCGCCATGGGGGCGAAGGGCCGGAACGGCTCGCGGAACTTCACCACGGCGTTGAGCTTCTCGACCACGTCCGACCGGAGGGGCGAGGCGAGGATTGAGCGGTTGCCCAGTGCTCGTGGACCCGCCTCGACGCGGCCGTGGAACAGGCCGACGATGAGCCCGGCGGCGAGCTGATCGGCGAGGAAGTCCGCAGCGTCTCCGTCAACGGGCTTTTCGACCAGGGACGGCCAGCGCACCATGTCGATGGACGCCGCCGGGTATTCGGGGCCGAGGTAGCAGCGGGTCAGCCCGGTCAGCGGCAGGCTGCTCACTTCCAGGTGAGCGGCTGCGGCGGCGCCGATCGCGGTACCTGCGTCACCGGGCGCGGGCGGCACGAACACCTCGTCGAAGACGCCCGCCTCGATGATCTTTCCGATGGAGACGCAGTTGGTGGCCACGCCTCCTCCGACGCACAGCCGCCGTTCTCCGGTACGCCGCTGGGCCAGCCGGGCGAGGTGGAGCATGACCTGGTTGGTGTGCTCCTGGAGGGCGGCGGCTAGATCACGATGTACCTCGGTGAGGGGTTCTTCCGGACGGCGAGGCAGGCAGGTTGCCTCGGCGAAGGCAGGGCGGAGCCGTTTGTGGCCGGAGGACAGGACACGGAGCGCGAAGTAGGCCGGATGCAGGGTGAACCCGTGCGCGGTGATCGGGATGATGCGCTCGAACAGCTCGCGGAATCGTGCTGGATCGCCGAGGGCGGCCAGCGCCATCACGGTGCCTTCCTCGTCGCCGCGCCGCCATCCCAGATGCTCAGTGACGGCGCCGTAGGCGTAGCCAAGCGAGGCGGGGTCACGCAGCGTCAGCACCTGCTTCAGCGCAGGTCCGCCTCCGCCGGCGCAGCTCGCGGCAGCGATGGTGGTGGTCTGCGTCTCGCCGAGGCTGTCGACGATGAGCACCGCCGACCGATCCCAGCCGGAGGCGGCAAAGGCGTAGAGCTGGTGGGTGTGGTGGTGGCGAACGGGCCGAACGCGAGCATTCGGGAACTCGCTCTGCAGCCCGCGCACCCGTCGCATGGTCCGCAAACCGACCTTGGCGAAGCTTCTGGCACGCTCCAGCGCCGGGCCACTGCCAAGGTGAAGAGGCAGGGCGGCGAGGTCGCCGAAGTACAGGGAGCCGTGGAAGTTGTAGGCGACCACGTCCACCTGCTCGGGCAGCAGGTGCGCCTCGCGCAGGAGCCAGGCGACCGCCTGCTCAGGGTAGGCGCGGGTGTGCTTGACCTCGCTCAGCCGCTCCTCCTCCACGAAGCCTTCGAGCTTGCCGTCGATGAGCAGCGCGGCAGCCGAGTCGTGGGTGTAGGAGCACAGGCCGAGCACCGCGTGTGAGCGGTGGCTGGGGATGGACGTGAGCGGGTTCACCGCGCAGCCGCCGAGGCCCGCTGCTGCAGAACGGTGTACCAGCCGCGCAGCCCCTCGCCGAGCGGGCCGCTAATGCCATTGGCCCGCTCACAAGCGGCCGCACGCTCACCGCTCTTCCACAGCCGGTAGCTAGCCATCACCGCAGCCATTGCATCCCAGCCCGGTTGACCGACCGGGCGGTCCATCAGGACCTCGGTCAGTAGCTCGTCGAACCCGGACCACGGGGTGACCAGCGACGGCATCACCTCGCACGGCGTGCCCGCCTGCACGGCCCCAGCGGCTTCGAAGTCGTGTTCATACAGGTGAAGGGAGTCCACATGGTGGTGGTAGGGACCTAGGTCGACGCCCAGCCAGCCCGCCATGAGCTCGTGCATCACCGTGGCAGTGAAGATGTCGTACGGCAGGCCGGTCCACAGGTCGTTGCTACGCATGGTGGTCACCATGTGTAAACGACCACCCCGCAGATGAAAGCGATATCCCAGAGTGCAGGGCACATCTCGGTGCCCGCCCGCGTCTCTGGCCGGATCGTAGAGCTGGATGACGGCCCGTCGACTGTCCGGATCGTCGCTCAGCGTGGCCACCACCTGGGCGAGCTGGTCGACCTGAGCGTCCCACCGGCGCATGCGAGGGCCGTATGCGCCGCGAAGGATGCCATCATCCTCGGCATACTGGCGGAGCCGGTCGTTGTAGTCGTAGATCCACGAGGCGTCGGTGCCTGACAAGATCCACACACATTCGGCGACCGCGAACGCGGGGTTGAGAACGCGGGCGGGTTGAGCGGGCAGCAGACGGCCGCGGGGCTGATCAATCAGCAGCCGGACGTCGAGCACCTCACGGGTGGGCATGGCGCGCGGGCTCACAGCGGCGCCCTGCCGTACGGCAGCGACGGAGGCGGCGAACACCTCCGCGATCGTCTCACCGGAGATCGTGGTCACGGGCGCTTCTCCATTCTGCTGATCTTCGGGCGGAGACTGTCAAAAGGGTCCGTCCAGCCGGGAGAGCCTCGCAGGGCGTTAGCGCGCACCGCGTCCGCATCCCCCACCACAAGCCTCCAGCCCACTCGCGCTGTTGAAATCGTGTGGCAGTAATCGAACGCCGTATGGCGGGACGTCACCAGAGCTTGCCCGGGGACGTTGCGAGTCCTAGCGTGAAACAGTCAACGTCCCCCAACGCCCCTGCGGGATCACGCCTATGGCCAACGAACGCCTGCGCGCCGCTCTACTTGCCAGCCCCTTCACCGAAGAGGCGCTGGCTGCCCACCTGGGTATCGACCCCAAAAGCGTCCAGCGGTGGATCACCCGGGACGTCATCCCTCGAAGAGCCACGGCCCATGGGGCGGCGCAAGCCCTGGACGCTCCCCTTGCCTACCTGTGGCCCGAGTTGGCGGTTGACCCTCCCGCAGCCTCAGAGGCGGAGATCGTACGTCTGTATCCGCACCGCTCGGCCACCCCTCGCCAGCTCTGGCTGGATCTCCTCTCCCGGGCCTCTAGCCACGTGTGGCTGTTCGCCAACGCGAGCCTCTTCTTGCCGGAGGACAACCCGGAGTCCATCTCCATGCTGATGGACAAGGCCGCGGCTGGCCTCTCAGTACGGATCATGATGGGTGACCCAGACACGCCCGAGATGGCGCTGCGTGGTGTGGAAGAGCGGCTCTATGATGCGATCCCCGGCAGGATAAGGATGGCCCTGGCCTACTACAGCCCATTGATCGACGTACCCGGCATCGAGTTCCGGCTGCACCGGACTTCTTTATACAACTCGATCTTCCGCTACGACGACGAGATGCTCGTCAACCAGCACATCTATGGCACCTACGGCTACATCGCACCGATCCTGCACCTGAGGCGGATCGACGGAGGAGACTTCTTCGACACCTACCAAAGGAGTTTCGAGCGGGTGTGGGAATCGGCGTATCCGATCCAGGAGTCGAACTTCCACAGGCAAAGGCAGATCCGCCTAGCCGACTGCGCTGCGTCGGCTACGCCACAGCCGCCCGAGCTTGAATCGCGCTGACCCCCTGCACAAGAGCCGCCGCGTCAACCAGGTCAGGGAGGGCTACCTCGGCCCCTTCGGCCAAGAGCTCCTCCACCGTATTCGGCCCGGAGGCTACCCCGATCGCGATCGCACCACCGTTGCGTGCTGCCTGGATGTCGCGGACAGTGTCGCCGATCAGAATGGTCGTTGACGCCCGAAGGTCCACGCCGTACTTGGCGCGAGCCCGTTCGCGGGCTACTTCCACCAGGTTGGCGCGCACGATGTCGTCTGAGCCGTACCCGCCAACCTCGAAGTCGAGACCGTGGTGGAGCTCGAACGCCTCAACCTTCACAAAGGCGTTGGGCTGAATGTTGCCCGTCAGCACCGACTGAATGACTCCCGAGATGCCGCTGAGCGCCGTGATCGCCTCACGCGCGCCGGGCAGTCCGTAACCTAGCTCACGCAGGCGCTCGCGGCGCGCAGCCAGCGAAGCCCGCAGGGCCTCGGGAATCATCGTTGCGTGCGAGTCGGTGACCTCGATCCCATGTCGCACCAGAAGGTTCGTCATGATCTCCAGGTCGGTACGACCGTCAGTCTCAGCTCGATATTCTGCGGGCTGCCCGGTGACCAACTCGAACGCGCCGGCGTACGTCTCCTTGCTCACGCCGCCGTTCTCGATAAGCGTGTGGTCAACATCCCACAACACCAGCACAGCAGGTACGTCCGCGGTCATGGGGTCGTCTCCGATCTGTCGGCGGAGTCCACATCGTAGCCAGAGCTGGTCTCTCAGCGCAGAGCGATCGGCCTGCCGCCCGTCGGGGCAAGGCGCCTGCTCATACGATCAATCATTGCCGGATGGATCATGGCTTCGGAGCGGGCGGGAAGGGTTTCGTAGTCTCGAACCAGGCGGCGGTGGAATATCAGCCATCCGAGGGTGCGCTCTGCGACCCAGCGCCGGGGCAGGGCGCTAGCCCCTCGTATGGCCGTCCTCGCGAAAGGACGGCCATACACGTTTTCGGGGGTGCCCTCGGCTTCCCCGGCCCGACTGAGTCCAAGGCCCAGTGCCCACCCGCCCAGGGGCGGCCAACCGATCGGAAGGCGCCGCCCGGCCAAGGGCCCCCGCCCCGGGGCGTCAGTCGGACACGTCCTTTCAGCTGGCCAGAGGGCGTCCCCCGGCCAGGGGGTCGCGGGCGTTGGCGGGTCAGGGGGTGGGGCGGGGGCTCTGCTCGGCCCAGAGGAGGGCGGCCAGGCGGCGTAGGAGTGGGCCCGCTTCGGTGAGGTAGCGCGAGGGGACCGCCGGGGAGGCGTCGGAGGGGGTGTCCAGGGGCAGGTCGACGAGGGCGTAGGCCGCGTCGAAGCCGGCGGCGCGCAGTTCGTCGTCGGCCAGGTCGCGCCGCCCGCACACGGCCACCACGGGCACGCCGGCCTTGGCCGCCGCCTGGGCGACTCCCGCGGGGGCCTTGCCGCGCAGGGTCTGGCGGTCCAGCGCCCCCTCTCCGGTGATCACCAGCCGCGCGCCCTTCAGGTGGGTGTCGAATCCGACGAGTTCCAGCAGGTAGTCGATGCCGGGCCTGATCTCGGCTTCCAGGAAGGCCAGGGCGGCGAAGCCCACTCCCCCGGCCGCGCCCGCCCCCGGCTGCCCTGCCACGCCCATGGGGCGCACGCGGCCGTCGTGCTCGACGGCTCCGACCAGCCCGTGCGTGTGAGCGCAGACGGCGGCGAGCCTCGCGAGCCCCGCCGAAAGGACGGCCACGTCCTCGGGAGTGGCCCCCTTCTGCGGGGCGTACACGGCCGCCGCCCCCTCGGGGCCGAGCAGCGGGTTGTCGACGTCCACCACCACCACAAACTCCACCCCCTCGTCGGGGGCCCCATCGTGGCCGTGGCCGTGACCGTGGCCGTGGCCATGGCCGTGACCGTCCGCGGTGAAGCTCATGAATCCGGTCAGGTCAATGCGGTCCAGGGCCCGGAGGGCGGCGCCGCCGGGGGGCAGCTCCCGCCCGTCGGCGTCCAGCAGCCGCGCGCCGAGGGCGCTGAGCAGCCCCGCTCCCCCATCGGTGGTGGCGCTGCCGCCGAGGCCGAGGACCACGCGGCGGGCGCCGTGCCGTACGGCATGGGCGATCAGTTCGCCCGTGCCCCGGGTCGTGGCGGTGAGGGGGGCGGGTGCGCCGGGCAGGCGGCGCAGGCCGGACGCCTCGGCCAGTTCGACGACGGCGATCGGCTGCGCGGGGTGGCGTGCGTAGGCCGCGGTGATGCGCTCACCGGTCGGGCCGGTCACCTCCACCTCCACCCGGTCGAACCCGGCGGCGACCACCGCGTCGACGGTGCCGTCGCCCCCGTCGGCGACAGGGACCACGATGGTGCGCACCCCGGCGCCGAGGCCGGCCACGATGTGGCCGGCGGCCTCGGCCGCGCTGAGCGACCCTTTGAACTTGTCCGGCGCTACGACGACATGGCCGGATGACTCAGACAACTGCACTCCCTAAACCCGTGGCTCTATCGTGACGATCGACGCGGAGCCGCCCCCGGTGTCCCGGCGGCGGACCCCCTGGGCCTCGATGGCCCGGACGATGAGGGCGGCCTCCAGATCGAAAAGCTCCTCGGGTGCCATTGTCCCGAAGTACGGTGCGGCGGCCCGCAGGCGCGGGAGGTCGGGCGCTCAGCCGTAGAGCTCGCCCAGCCCCACCAGCACGACCTCTCCCCGCGCCTCGGCCTCACGCAACTCCTCGGTGAACCCGGCCGCGGAGTAGCACACGAGACGGGTCCGCTCGGCGTCGTACTTCCCCCCGCGCTTGACGAGTTCGAGCACCCGCCGCAGCCGCTCCAGGTGGTCCGCCCCCATGGTCTCCCCCCAATTCACCTCGCCGATCGCCAGCAAGGGGGCCTTACCGCCGTCGGCGTGACCGACCGCGGCGACGTCCACCTCGTGCGTGGTCCTGTTGGCCGGGTCGTTGATCGTGCCGGCCGTGACCTGGGTGGGCCAGTCGCCCAGCGTCTGCTCCGCGGAGTGCAAGGTCCACTCGCGGCACAACCTTTCGAAGTGCGGACCGAGCACGTTGCCGGCGAACCTCTGCTTTCCCCGCCGCCAGATCCTCTCAGCCCCCGTACCCCGCAGAAGCTGGGGCCAGAACGGCCGCATGATGGCGTGGTAGAAGACGAGGAGAGGTTCCTTGATCCGGAAGTCGGTACGGTTGCCTCGGAAGGCGTCCGTTTCACGCATGACGAGGCCCGCGTCCTCCAGCACCGTCAACGGGTGGGCGAGTTCGTTGCTCTTCCGCCCCACGAAGGCCGCGATGCCTCCCCGCCCGCTGTTGCCGTCGGCGATGGCATTGAGCACCGAGTTGTAAAGCGCGCTGTCCCGCAGATCGGGCTCCTCGGCGAGCAGATAGCGCGCCTCCAGGAACATCGGACTGCCCGGCGACATGATCGCACGTGTGATCCAGTCGTCGAAGTCGCCCAGATCCTTGGGCGCGTCGTATCTGATCATCTCGGTGCGGTAGGCCGGCGTCCCGCCGACGACGGCATGCACCAGCACCGCGAGCCGCGGGTCGTTCAATCCCCAGAAGCGCGCCGCGAGCCGGTAATCGAACGTGTCGACGGGGAGGTCCAGGGACGCCCGGCCCCGAAGCGGAGCGTTGCCGGACAGCAAGCGGCCCATGAACGACATGGCGGAGCCGCACAAAAGCAGCCGAGTGCGCGACTCCACACGTTCGGCCCGCCGGGGAGCATAGGCCGCCTGAATGATCGACGGCAGAGCCGGACTGGCTTGGACCAGATAGGGGAACTCATCGATCACCACAGGAACCGGGCGCTCCCTGCCGATCCGGAGCAGCACGTCGACGACGGTGGACCAGTTCGTCGGCATGAACGGAGCCACCGGATCGAGGTATCGCGTCAACGCATTGCCGATCAGCGCGAGCGACTCGGCCTCGGTGGCCTCCTGCGCCGAGAAGTAGAACCCTCCCATCTCCTGGCAGAGGGCTGCCAGCAGAAAGCTCTTTCCCTGGCGGCGACGGCCGGAGACAACACCGAGAGTGGCACTCGGCTGTTCGTCGCTGGCGAATCGCACCAGGGCTTCCCACTCACGCTCTCGGCCGAACATGTCATCGGGCTTGCGCATCGACACCCCGCACTGAGAGAACTGTAGTTATGAGAACTGTACTTCTCTCACCTGCCGCAGAGGGTGGCGGTGGAGAGGGGGGTGACAGACTGGAGAGGCGGGGAGGGGAAGCGCGGCGGCGTGGGGCCGGGCGTACGGCGGGGCGCGGGTCGGCCGGGGCGTAAGGCGTAAGGTGAGGCCATCATGACGCAGACTCCACTCATCGGCGGGCACGTGTCCGTCGCCAAGGGGCTGGCCACGGGTGGGCTGGCCTATGCCGACGAGATCGGCGCCGAGGTGATCCAGGTTTTCGTGTCCAATCCGCGGGGGTGGGCGCTGAGCGCGGGGAAGCCCGCGGAGGACGCCCTCCTGCGCGAGTCGGGGATGCCGGTGTTCGTGCATGCGCCGTACCTCTCGAACTTCGGCTCTCCGAACGCCGAGACGCTGAAGCTGTCGGCGACGTCGGTGCGCCACTCGCTGCGGCGCGGGGCGGAGATCGGGGCGCGCGGGGTGGTGGTGCATACGGGGTCGGCGGTCAGCCAGTCGCGTGACGACGCGATGCGCCAACTGCGCGAGCATCTGCTGCCGCTGCTGGACGAGATCCCCGACGATGGGCCGGATCTGCTGTTCGAGCCGATGGCGGGGCAGGGTGCGATGCTGTGCGCGACGGTGCAGGACGTCGGTCCCTATCTCGACGCGCTGGACTTCCACCCCCGGGCGGGGGTGTGTCTGGACACCTGCCACGCCTTCGCGGCGGGGCACGACCTCACGGTGGAGGGCGGGCCCGGGCGCATGCTGGAGGCCCTGCACGAGGTGGCGCCGGGGCGCCTGAAGTTCGTCCACGCCAACGATTCGAAGGATCCGTGCGGGTCGAAGCGCGACCACCACGAGAACATCGGTGCGGGCCTCATCGGCGCCGAGCCGTTCGGCGAGCTGATGCGGCACCCGCTGGCCGCGGAGGTGCCCGTCTGCATCGAGACGCCCGGCAAGGCCGACAGGCATCGGGAGGACATCGCGCTGCTCAAGAAGCTGCGCGACGGCTGACCCGCGCGACCACGGCCCTGCGGCCGCCCCTGCGCGACGGCCGACTCCAGCGAGGCGACGGGATCCCGCCTGAGGGTGGCGCCGCGGGGACGGGGCGCCCGGGTGGTGGCACCCGGGCGTGGCGGCGGCGCACCCCCCGACCCCGCCCGGGCCCGCGCCGGCCCAGGGGGGTGTCAGGTGGAGGGCGACCGCGGCAACCCGCGATCCCGCCGCCCCCGAGTGGCCGGATCCCGGGTCGGCTCTGGCCCCCCGTCACGTCGGCGGCCGCCGGTGCCCCTGCCCCCCGGTCAGGGGCACCGGCGGCCGATGGTGACCGATGGGTTTCCCGGTCACGTGTGGTGCCCGCGCGCACCGGATGATCTGTGAGCCTCGGGCCCGTTGCCGATCCGATGTGGCGGGTTCGCCTTCCGACGCGGGAAACACTACGGATGTGATCTTGCGCATGACGCCAAGTTCGCCATGGCGTAGACCAACGGTGTGTAGTCGGCGACCTACGGGCGAGAGGGGCACGACGAACGGCACACCGCGCACGACGAGTGGTCGCGCGTCATGACCGGAGTTCCGGCGGCATCCCTGTCACGTGCGGTTTCCGATCAAGGGAAGGGGCTTGAACCCGCCGCATGAGTTGCTCGCGGACCTGCCTGGTGTGCCTGCGGCTCACCGTGAGCGTCTCGGCGCCGACACGGAGCGTCACCCGCCCGCTCTCGTACTTCATCTCGGTCACGTGCCGTATGGAGACCAGGGTGCTGCGGTGTACGCGGATGAAGCCCGCGTTCCGCCAGCGCCGTTCCAGCGCGGCCAGCGGCATGCGCACGAGGTAGCGGCCGTCCATCGTGTGCAGCCGGACGTAGTCGCCGTGCGCTTCGGCGAACCACACCGCCTGCTGGGGCACGAACCTCGTGCGTCCTCCGAGCTCGACGGGGATGACGTCGTCGCAGCCGACCTCGGCCGCGGGGGCGGCGACGTCCGTGAGGCGGCGCACCGCCTCGGCGAGCCGCTCGGCGCGCACGGGCTTGAGCAGATAGTCGACGGCCTTGACCTCGAACGCCTGCACGGCGCAGTCGTCGTGGGCGGTGACGAAGACGAGCCTGGGCGGGTTCGGGAATCCGCCGATGAGGCGTGCGAGGTCGAGACCGTCGAGGCCCGGCATGCGGATGTCGAGGAAGACCCCGTCGAGCCGCTCGCCGGCCCCGATCATCTGGACCATGTCCTGGAGGGCGCGGACGCCGTCGGAGGCGGTGGTCACGCTCCCGATCCTGCTGTCGCACCGGAGCAGGAAGGCCAGTTCGTCCAGGGCGGGAGGCTCGTCGTCGACGGCCAGCACTCGCAGCATGGCGACGAGGTTCCCGCGAGCACGCCCCGACGGCAAGCGGAACGACGGCAATGCGCAAAAGACTAACTACGAAGAGTGATGGAGGGCGGGGCTTTCGGCACACGGAACGCGACGGTGGTGCCCCAGCCCGGGGCGGTCCGGATGACGAGGCCGTGGTCGTCGCCGTAGAGGCCGCGGAGCCGTACGTCCACGTTGGCGATCCCTATCCCCCGGCCGCCGCGGCGCGATCCCGGGGCCGCGGCGAGCAGCCCCGGCACCCGGCCGGGGTCCATCCCGACCCCGTCGTCGAACACGCTGATATGCGCCTCCGTGCCCGCGTCGCGGACCACCACGAGCACCCGTCCCCGCCCGGCGCGAGGCGCCAGGCCGTGCCTGACGGCGTTCTCGACGAGCGGCTGGAGGCACAGGTACGGCACGGGCACGGGCATCACCTCCGGGTCGACCTGGACGTCGAAGACGATCCTCTCGCCGTACCGCGCCCGCTCCAGCACCAGGTAGCGGTCGAGGCAGCGCAGTTCGTCGGCGAACGTGGTGATCTCTCCGGCGCTGCCCAGGGTGTGCCGGGCGAAGTCGGCGAAATCGGCGACCAGGTCCCGGGCCTGTTCGGGGTCGGTGCGGACCAGCGAGGCGATGGTGGCCAGGGAGTTGCCGATGAAGTGCGGTGAGATCTGGGCGGCCAGGGCCCTGGTCTCGGCGGCGAGGACGCGGCGGCGGGACTCGTCGAGCTCGGCCAGCTCCAGCCGGCCCGACATCAGCGCGGCGGCCTCGCCAGCGGCGCGTACGGCTTCCGCACTGAGTTCGGCCCCGTAGACGGCGAGCGCTCCGGCGGCTCGGCCGCCCGACATGAGGGGCACGACCAGCGCGACCCTCACCCGGCAGTAGGCGTCGCAGCCCGCCGCGGGGGCGAGGTGCGGCCCGCCGGCGCCGAAGGCCGAGGACATGAGGTCCGCCAACGCGTCGAGGTGGGTGCGGCTGTGGCCGGCGCAGGCGTCGAAGGCCAGCACCGCGTCCGGGGCCGACAGGTCCGCCGAGGAGAGGGCCACGGCGGTGGCGCCGAGGAGGGGGCGCAGGCGCCGTACGGCGTGGCGGGCGGCGGGCGCGGTGAGGCCGGAGCGTAACGCGGTGGCGGCCTCGGCGACGGCGTGGAGGGAGGTGAAGGCGGAGGGAGACTCGCTTCCCCGGGCGGGAGAGGCGCAGCGGCGCGCGGTCAGGAACCCCAGCAGGCCGCTCGTCACGGAGAGGAGGGCATATCCAGCGGCGGACATGCCCGCGAACCGTAGCACTCCGTGACCGCGCGGGCCTGCCGTTTCCCCGATGCGGCTAGGGGGGACCTTCGCCGGGTTCCTCCTGGTAGGAGTAGCGCTGTTCCTTCCAGGGGTCGGCGATGTTGTGGTAGCCGCGCTCCTCCCAGAAGCCGCGCCGGTCCTCCATCATGTACTCCACGCCTCGCACCCATTTCACGCTCTTCCAGGCGTAGAGGTGCGGAACAACGACGCGGAGGGGGTAGCCCCGTTCCGGGGAGATGGTCTTGCCGTCGAGTTCCAGGGCGAACAGGGTTTCGGGGGCGGTGAAGTCGCTCATGCGGATGTTGGCGCTGTAGCCGTACTCCGCCCAGATCAGCACATGCGTCACGCCGGGAGCGGGGGGCGCCAGGTCGAGCAGGACCGCCGGGGAGACCCCCGACCACTCGCTGCCCATGATCGAGAACTTGGTGACGCAGTGGAAGTCGGCCAACACCGTCGTGCGCGGAAGCGCGCGGAACTGCGGCCAGGTGAAGCGGTGCTGCTCACCGGAGGCCGTGGCGCCGATCACACGGAACTCCCACGTGGCGGGGCGGAAGGCGGGCACCCGGCCGTAGTGGATGACGGGGCGGCCACGCGGCACGTATTGCCCCGGGGGCAGGCGGTTCTCCTCCCGCGGAGACTCGGGGGGGGCGGGTGGCTCCACCTCAGTCACCTCGCCGCCTACGTGTCACCCGGAGCCGTTCGCCGCGGCGTGAAGTGGGCACGGACGCCATCCTCCCATCGGCTCTGGTGAGCGGTGGACGCGCCCACCGGTCAAACCGTCCACCACAGTGGGGTAGCATTGCCCGCGATGCGTACTGCGTTCTGGTTTTGGTATGGCGACGGACCCTCTGGTCGGACCGTTCGCCGTCAGACGCTGCGCTGACAACAGGCAAACGGAAGGCCCCGGGTCCAGTGGACCCGGGGCCTTCCGGTGTTTCAGAGGTCATGTCGGCAGTGGTCGTTGAACAGGAGAGATGATGGTCATCGTTATGGCACCCGAGGCCACGCAGGGCGATGTCGACGCGATTGTCCGCGTCGTCGCGGCGGCGGGAGGCGAGGCGTTCGTCAGCCGGGGCGTCAGCCGTACGATCGTGGGTCTTGTGGGTGATATCGAGCGCTTCTCGACGCTCAACCTGCGGAGCATGAGCGGGGTCGCGGATGTGATCAAGGTTTCAACGGCCCACAAGCTGGTCAGCCGGGACAACCACCCCGAGCGTTCCACCGTGCGTGTGGGCGGGGTGCCCATCGGCCCGGACACCGTCACGCTGATCGCGGGTCCCTGCGCGGTGGAGACGCCGCAGCAGACCCTTGAGGCCGCTCTGATGGCCAAGTCCGCCGGGGCCACGCTCCTGCGCGGCGGGGCCTACAAGCCGCGCACCTCGCCGTACGCCTTCCAGGGGCTCGGCGAGGCGGGCCTGCGCATCCTGGCCGACGTGCGCGAGGAGACCGGGCTGCCGGTGGTGACGGAGGTGGTGGACGCCCACGACGTCGAGCTGGTGGCGTCGTACGCGGACATGCTGCAGGTCGGCACCCGCAACGCCCAGAACTTCGCGCTGCTGCAGGCCGTCGGCTCGGTCGGCAAGCCGGTCATGCTCAAGCGGGGCATGAACGCCACGATCGAGGAGTGGCTCATGGCCGCGGAGTACATCGCCCAGCGCGGCAACCTGGACATCGTGCTGTGTGAGCGGGGCATCCGCACCTTCGAGACAGCGACGAGGAACACTCTGGACGTGTCGGCGGTGCCCGTCGCGCAGCGCCTGTCCCACCTGCCGGTGATCATCGACCCGTCCCACTCGGGCGGGCGGCGCGACCTGGTGCTGCCGCTCACCCGGGCGGCTGTCGCGGTCGGCGCCGACGGCGTGATCATCGACGTGCACCCGCACCCGGAGCAGGCCCTCTGCGACGGGCCTCAGGCCCTGGTCGACGGCGACCTGGTGGAGCTCGCACGGGTGATGCGGGAGCTGCCCGCGATCGTCGGGCGCACGCCGGCGACGGACACCCTCGCCTCGGCCTGACAGGCCCGGCACGGCGGGTGGGGGCGTCGGCGCGTACGGCGTGAGCCCCCGCGGCCCGAAGGGCGCGGAGCGCGGCGGAGACCCCGCCGCGCCCGCCGCCCGGCGCCGCCGTCAGGCGTCGATCTCGTAGGTCTGCAGGGAGTCGGCGAGCCGGACGGCGAGGTCCTCGACGTCGAGCCGCTTCTCGATCTGGCGGAGGTCCTCGATGCGCGCGCGGGTCTCCGCCGAACGCGGCGCAAGCAGGGTGCAGCAGTCCTCGTCGGGGAGCTCGGAGATCGCCAGGGTGCCGATGCGGCGCGCCTCGGCCATGATCTCGGTCTTGTCCATGCCGACCAGGGGCCGCAGGATCGGCAGCCGGACGGCGTCGTCGAGCGCCGTGATGTTGGCCAGGGTCTGGGACGAGACCTGGCCGAGGGAGTCGCCGGTGATGAGCGCGGCGGCGCGGACCTTGTGGGCGACCTCTTCGGCCGTCTTGAGCATGAGCCGCCGCTGCGCCACCATCTGGAGGCGGTCGGCGCCCGACGACTTGAGCGACTGCTGCGCCTTGCCGAACGGCACCACCCAGAGCCGGGACCTGCCCTGGAACTTGTCGAGCTCCCGCACCAGCGCGTAGGCCTTGTAGATCGACTCCGAGGTCGAGAACGGGATGCCGGAGAAGTGCAGGAAGTCCACGCGAAGGCCGCGGCGCATCATGCGGTAGGCCGCCACGGGCGAGTCGATGCCGCCGGACATGAGCACGAGGGCGCGGCCGCTCGACCCGACGGGGAGCCCGCCCTGGCCGGGGATGCCGCCGGTGTAGATGAAGACCTCGTCGCGGTCGACCTCGACGGAGACGGTCAGCTCGGGGTTCTTGAGGTCGACGGGCAGCCCGTAGACGTCGTTGATCTCGCCGCCGACCGCGCGGTCGAGCTCCATGGACCGCAGGGGGAAGCGCTTGTCCCTGCGGCGTGACCGCACAGCGAACCGCGCGCCCCGCTTGACCTCGTCGGAGTCCCTGATGAGCTCCACGGCGGCCTTGATGACGGTGTCGGGGTCCTTGGCCACGCTCCAGGCGGGGTGGACCCAGACCAGGCCGGGCACCTCCGCGACGCGCCTGGCGACGGCGTCCGCCCGCTCGGGGGTCGTGCCCTCCGGGAGGAAGAGGGCGATGACACCGTGGCGCTGCCGTACATCCACCTTGAGGTCGAGCTTCTTCAGCGCGCCCTTGATGTTGCCCTGCAGCCGCCGCTCGAACAGCTCGCGGTTTTTGCCCTTAAGGACGATCTCGCCCAATTTGAGGAGCACGCAGGGCTCGCCCATGGCGGACATGGTCATGGCGGAACCTCCGGTTGGGTGGCACGAGAACTGGGCAAATCCTGGGAACACCCGATCAATGCTCACAGAAACGGCGCGATCCGGCAGGAAGCACACCGTGACCCAGCTACTTTAGTCCTCTAGGAACCCCTGCCGGGATCGCGCCAAAGGTCGCGTCGGCGACCTTTGTAACCGACCTGATAGTCAGGACCTCTGTCGGACAGCCCTTCACGCTGCAATAATTCCTAGCTCCCCTGTCAAGGAATGAAGTCACATGGCATCTATTGACCATTTCTCGTACGGCCTGCTAACCCCCCTCCTGGCGTACGTGATGTCGGCGAGCGGCTCCATGCTCGGCCTGCTGCTGACGGCCCGCGCGCGCAGCGCCGAGGGCCCCTCGAAGTACCGCTGGCTGGCCGGAGCGGCGATTTCGATCGGCGGCACAGGCATCTGGGTCATGCACTTCATCGCCATGATGGGCTTCGATGTGCGCGGCACCCAGATCCGCTATGACGTCCCGTTGACAGTGATCTCCGCGCTGATCGCCATCGTCGTGGTGAGTGCCGGACTGGTGGTCGTCTCCAAGGGCGGCGACCGGGTGTTCCCCTTGCTGGCCGGCGGACTGCTCACCGGACTTGGCGTGGCCAGCATGCACTACCTCGGCATGGCGGCCATGAACATGTCGGGGCACGTGTCCTATGACCCGCTTGTCGTGGGCGTCTCGCTGCTGATCGCCGTTGTGGCAGCGACGGTCGCGCTGTGGTTCACGCTCAAGGTGAGCGGCGCGATCGCCACCACGGCGGCTGCGCTGATCATGGGTGTGGCGGTCTGCGGCATGCACTACACCGGCATGTTCGCGATGAGCGTCGAGGTGCACCCGGCGACCGCCCCGGTGCCCGGCGCCGAGGGCATCGACTTCCTGCTGCCGCTGCTGGTCGGCATCAGCCTGGTGACGCTCGGTCTGCTGCTGGCGGTCCTGCTGTCGCCGTCCGAGGGCGAGCTGCGCAGCGAGGCCGAGCTCATCGCCCGGCTGCAGAACACCAGGGGCGACCGCCTCGGCCAGCACGCCCGCCCCGCGGCCCCCGGCAAGCCCGCGCAGGAGTCCGAGCAGGCGGGCAGCCTGTTCAACGCCCGCCGCAACCGGTGACCCGCCGATGACGTGTCGATGACGTGTCGGCGACCCGCCGCGAAACGGTGATCCAAGACCGGCCGGGGGCATGCCACCCGGCCGGCGCGATCGCGGACGCGACCAGGCCCGAGCCGGCCTAGCCGAAGAAGACCTCCGCCTCCGCGTAGCGGCTCTCCGGGACGGTCTTCAGCTCGGCCGTCGCCTCGGCCAGCGGAACGCGGACGATGTCGGTGCCGCGCAGCGCGACCATCTTCCCGAAGTCGCCCTGGTGGACCGCGTCGATCGCCTGGAGGCCGAACCGCGTGGCCAGTACCCGGTCGAACGCGGTGGGCGTGCCGCCGCGCTGGATGTGGCCGAGCACCGTGGTGCGGGCCTCCTTGCCGGTGCGCTTCTCGATCTCGCGGGCCAGCCATTCGCCGACGCCCCCGAGCCTCACGTGGCCGAACGCGTCGAGCTCACCGCTCTGCAGGGACATCTGCCCCTCCAACGGGTGCGCTCCCTCGGCGACGACGATGATCGGCGCGTAGCGGGTCTTGAAACGCGACTCGACGTACTCGCACACCCGCTCGATGTCGAACGGCTTCTCCGGGATGAGGACGACGTTGGCCCCCGCGGCCATGCCGGCGTGCAGGGCGATCCACCCGGCGTGGCGGCCCATCACCTCGCAGATCAGAGCGCGGTGGTGGGACTCCGCGGTGGTGTGGAGGCGGTCGATCGCCTCCACCGCGATGTTGACGGCCGTGTCGAACCCGAAGGTGTAGTCGGTCGCGTTGAGGTCGTTGTCGATCGTCTTGGGCACGCCGACGACCTTGACCTCGCGGTCGAAGAGCTGCTTCGCCACGCCGAGCGTGTCCTCACCCCCGATCGCGATCAGGGCGTCGACCCCGTGGTTGGCGAGGTTGTCCTTGATGTGCTCGACCCCGCCGTCGATCTTCATGGGGTTGGTGCGGGACGAGCCGAGGATCGTTCCACCCCGCGGCAGGATGCCGCGCACGGTGGAGACGTCGAGGGGCATCGTGTCGCCCTCAAGCGGGCCGCGCCACCCGTCCCGGAAGCCGATGAACTCGTGGCCGTAGTCGCTGATGCCTTTGCGGACCGCTGCCCGGATGACGGCGTTGAGGCCGGGGCAGTCGCCACCGCCGGTGAGCACTCCAATACGCATGACGGGTTCCTCCCGATGGTCTGCACAACCAGACTATGTTTCGACGCACGACCGGCGGTGGGATGGAACCCCACAGACAGTCGGTGACGGAAGGCATTGTGCCGGAGTGGCGAAAAATGGTCTAGACCAAATGAGGAGCGCGCATGACCGTTCTAGCCGTGGACGCGGGCACCACCGGAGTCACCGCACTTGTCGTGGCCGAGGACGGACGGGTGGAGTCCCAAGGTTACGAAGAATTTGCCCAGTATTTCCCTGAACCTGGTCATGTGGAGCACGAACCTGACGAGATCTGGGAGGCGACCCTCAGCGCATGCCGTACGGCACTCGCCGGGGCGTCGGGCACCCCTACCTGTGTCGGGGTCACCAACCAGCGCGAGACCGCCGTGCTGTGGGACCGGGCGACGCTCGCGGCCCCCCGCCGGGCGATCGTGTGGCAAGACCGCCGCACCGCGCCGATCTGCGCCAGGCTCCGCGAAGGCGGCCACGAGGAGAGGGTGGCCGAGCTGACCGGGCTGCGGCTCGACCCCTACTTCACCGGGACGAAGTTCACCTGGCTGTCGGAACACGCCCCCGACCTGTGGGGCGAGGCCGGCGCCGGGCGGGTCGCGCTCGGCACGGTCGACTCCTACATCGTCTCCCGCATGACGGGCGGCGCCAGGCACGTCACCGACGCCTCCAACGCCTCCCGCACGCTGCTGTACGACCTGTCCGCCGCGGCCTGGTCCCCCGAGCTGTGCGAGCTGTTCAACGTGCCTCTCCGCGCGCTTCCGGAGATCGTGCCGAGCTACGGCGAGGCCGGGCGCACCGACCCCTCGGCATTCCTCGGACTCGACCTGCCGGTGAGCGGCATCGCCGGCGACCAGCAGGCCGCGCTGTTCGGCCAGGGGTGCTTCTCCCCCGGCGACGTGAAGTGCACGTACGGCACGGGCTCGTTCGTCCTCATCAACACCGGAGAGCGGATCGTCCGCTCGGACGCCGGGCTGCTGACCACGGTGGCCTGGCAGAAGCCCTCGGGCGAACTGACCTACGCGCTGGAGGGTGCGATCTTCGTCACAGGCGCGGCGGTGCAGTGGCTGCGCGACGGGCTCGGCCTGCTCGGCACCGCGCCGGAGTCCGAGGCCGTCGCGCGCTCCGTCCCGGACTCGGGCGGCGTGGTGTTCGTGCCCGCCCTCACCGGCCTCGGCGCGCCCCACTGGGACCCCTCGGCCCGCGGTGCCATCGTCGGCCTGACACGCGGCACGACCCGGGCCCACCTCGTGCGCGCCACCTTGGAGGCCATCGCCTTCGAAGTGCGCGACGTGGTGGAGGTGATGACCGGAGCCGCCGGGCTCGACGTCCCCACGCTCAAGGCCGACGGCGGGGCGAGCGCCAACGACCTGCTCATGCAGATGCAGGCCGACCAGCTCGCCACCCCGGTCGAGCGCCCGGTGGTCCACGACACCACCGCGCTCGGCGCCGCCTTCCTCGCCGGACTCGGCACCGGGCTCTGGTCGTCCCCGGAGGAGCTCGCCCGGACGTGGCGGCTGGACCGCCGCTTCGAACCCGGCGAGCGCGACGACGCGGCCTACAAGCACTGGCTCAGAGCGGTCGAACGCGCCAAACACTGGGCGTAGCCCCTTTCCCTCCTTTCTCTCCCTGCCTTCGGCCAGGCCGCGCCCAGTGGGAGAGGCGCAGCCTGAGGGTTGGCGCAAGTTCTCGCAAACCGGCGTCCGGCCGTCGCGGGCGCGGGGCACAGTCGTGCTCCACGCAGGCGCGATCAAGGGGAGCATCCGATGCGGCAGGCGCCGGGGACGATGGGCGACGCGCCCCCGACCAGGATCAGGTCCCGGAGGGCGCTGGTCTTCCTCGACCGCGACCTCCCGATGGACCCCTCCCCCGAGGACTCCTCCGCGCCCGCCGCCGCACCCGCCGCCACGGCCGCCGGCGCGGGCGCCGCCGACGATGCGGCGTTGCTGGCCCACGCACTGCGGAGCTGCGGCTTCGACACCCGCACGCAGACTCCCGACCGGTCTCCCCACACCGCCATGGCCGACTTCCTGGCCGGGGCCGAACCCGGCGAGCTGCTGGTGGTGCGCTGGCCGTCGGGTTCCACGGCGGCACCGACGGTGATCAGCGACTTCGGGCGGATGGCGGCCCAGACGAGTGCGGCAGCCGTACTCCTCGTCGTGGACTTCGGGTGGATCATCCAGGGCGATCCCGACGCGTGCGGCGAGGGGACCCGCTGGCTCCGCGTGCCGGGCGACCCTCCCGTCGCCGCGGCGGCGCTGACGATCGGCATCACGGCGGGCGCCGCCCGTCCCGCCGCCACGCCGTCCCTCACCGGCCTCGTGGCTCAGGCGCTGCTGCCCGGTGCGGCTCTGGCCCACCCGGGGGCGGCCGACGGGCCCGTCACGGTGGGCGACCTCTTCGGCGCCGCGCGCCTGGCCTACGAACGGGCGGGAGCGGGGCGTACGGCGGTGCTGTTCACCCACGGCGACGCCGAGCACGTCGTGGTGGGCCGGCGCCTTCCCGCCGCGAGGGAGGTGGAACCCGGGCTCGCCGTCGCGGTGGAACGGCTGGGCCTGGCCGGCGACAGCGTTCCGCCGGGGCCTGCCGCCGAGATCGTGGGCCGGGTCCACGATCTGCACCTCGGCGAGGCGGCCCGGCGGCTGCTGCGGCGGGCCGCGCTGCTGCACGACGACGAGCCGCTCACCCCCGGACTCGCCGCGCTGCTGGTCGGCGAGCGCGGAGGCCGGAGGCCTCCAGCGGGCGACGGGGAGGCCAGGGAGACCGGGGACGGGCCCGCGGGGTCTTCGGCGGCGTCCCCGGCGTCCCCGGCGTCCCTGGCGTGGGGGGCGCTGGCCGGGTGGGGCCTGCTCGGGGAGAGCAGCACGTTCTCCCACCCCGCCGTGCGCGAGTTCGCGCTGGCCAGGCTCACCCCCGACGAGGTGGCCCGGGTTCCGGCGGCGCTGCGCAGGGGCAGGGCCGAGGGCCGCCTCCTCCCGCCCCGCACACCGCTGACGGCCGACCGCTGGACCACGCGCGACATGCTCGGCCATCACATGTACGCGGAGGCCGTGGCGGCCTTCATCCGCCACCCCGACACCCGGCCCCCGCTGACCATCGGCGTCAAGGGGCCCTGGGGCGCGGGCAAGACCTCGCTGATGCGGATGCTCCAGGACCTGCTCGACCCCGGGGCGGCCGGCGACACCCCGGCCCGCGTCCACCTGGTCAAGCGGCTCCGCCCCCGCCGTGGCCGCGGCCTGCCGGCAGCGCTCAGGCGCCCCTTCGGCGGACGCGCGCGCTCCGCGGAAGGCGGGGTGACCGTGGCCGAGGTGCTGTCCCGGGTGCGGCACCCCCCCGGCGAGCCGGGTGAGCCGGGTGAGCCGGGCGGCCACAGGGCGGAGCCCGAGAGCGGCCCCGAGCTGCCGTCCCGGGAGCGGTGGCGGCCGACGGTGTGGTTCAACCCGTGGACCTACCAGAGCGACGAGCAGGTCTGGGCGGGCCTCGCCCACGAGATCATCACCCAGGTGACCGGGCGGCTGCCGCGCGGCGAACGCGAACGCTTCTGGCTGGAGCTCAACCTGGCGCGGATCGACAGGGAGGCCGTACGGCGGCGCGCCTACGGGCTCGCCCTCACCCGCCTCGCCCCCGTGGCGCTCGCCCTGGCGGCCACCGCCGTACTCACCTGCGCCGCGCTCGCGTCGGCGGCCATCACCCCGGCGCTCTCGCCGTTCCTGCGGACGACGGCCTCGGTCCTCGGCTCGGTGGGGCCGGTGGCGGTGCTCGGGGCCGCAGCCGTACGGCTGGCGGGCTTCTTCCGCGAGTCGGCGAACGTGGCCTTCGGCGGGCTGCTGCGCCGTCCCGACCTGTTCGGATCGGCGCAGACGCTGCTGGGGGACGCGATGGCCGACCCGGGGTACCAGTCGCGCGCCGGGTTCCTCCACCTCGTGCAGACGGACATGCGCCGGGTGCTCGACCTGGTCGCCACGGAGGAGCGGCCGCTCGTCGTGTTCGTGGATGATCTGGACCGCTGCTCCCCCGGCACCGTGGCGCAGGTCATCGAGGCGGTCAACCTGTTCCTCGCGGGCGAGTTCCCCAACTGCGTGTTCGTGCTGGCCATGGAGCCGGGTGTGGTGGCCGCGCACGTGGAGGCGGCCTACCGGGACCTGGTGGAGGCCCTGCCCGAGGACGAGAGGCCGGGGCTCGGCTGGCGGTTCCTGGAGAAGATCGTGCAGTTGCCGCTCAGCATGCCCAAGCTCGACGAGGGCTCCCAGGTCCCCGCTTACGTCAGGGGCCTGCTCGGCCTTGCGCCGTACCCGGTGACCGTCCCAGGGCCCGCCGTGCCCATTACCGTGCCCATTACCGTGCCCACCGCCGTGCCCACCGCCGTGCCCACCGCCGTGCCCATTACCGTGCCCCCTTCCGGGTCGCCCGCCGTACCCCCTACCGCGCCTCCCGTCTCCCATTCCGCCTCCCATTCCGCCGCGCAGGCGGCCGGGCGCCCCGCCGGGCGCCCCGCCTCCGGTCACTCCAGGCCGGCGCGCCCGGCCACCGGCGTGCCGACCGACGAGGGCGGCGATCTGGTCGCGCGTCTTGAGGCGGCGATCAGGCGGCGGAATCCCTCCACGGACCGGCTTGACGCGGTGGCGCGCGAGGAACAGGAGTCGCTCGGCGTGCGCCCCCCGGCGGGGTTCGCCCTGGCCCCGGCCACGCGCCTGGCCGCCGACCGGGTCTTCAACGACCTCCACAGCGACGAGCACGCGTGCCGCGCGATCGAATCGGCCCTGCCGACACTGGCGCTGGGCAACCCGCGCGAGGTCAAGCGCTACCTGAACGTCTACCGGTTCTATGCGTTCGTCGCCTACCGCAGAACCCTGGCCGGCCGCCCGGCCGTCCCCGACGCGGCCGTCGCCAAGCTCGCCGCGTTGACCATACGGTGGCCGCACCTGCTCTCGGCGCTCACCCGCGAGAGCCGGGACGGCGGCACCGTGCTCGCCGCCCTGGAGCGCGCGGCCCGGGCCGGTGCGAGCGCCTTCCACGCCGCGCTCGCGGACGCCGACCTCGACGAGGCCGCGCCGGTCTCCCGCTGGGACGGCCTCCACGCCCTGCTGGCCTCTCCCCCCTCGATCGCCGACGCGGCGGCGGACCTGCTCTAGGTGGCCTTTAGGTGGCCCCTAGGTGGCCCCTAGGTGGCCCCTAGGTGGCACAGCCGAGCGCGGCGCGCCGGAGCCGTACGGCACGGCCCCGGCGGTTCGGGTGCGCCCCGCTCCGACCTGGCGGGGGTCAGCGTTGCGCCTGCATCATCCAGTGGTGCTTCTCCAGGTCGTGGGACACGTCGTCCAGCAGGTCCTGGGTGACCGGGTCGGGCTCGGCGACGGCCTGGATGCGCTCGCGCATGCGGCCGACGATCGATTCGAGGATGTCGGTCATCGCGGCCACGACTTTGCCGTCCTCCAGCGCGCCGGGGTTGATCTGCGGCACATGGCTGTGCTTCGCGACCGTCGAGGCGCGGCCGTCGGGGTGCGCACCGATGGCGCTGGCCCGTTCGGCGATCGTGTCGGTGTGTTTCCGGGCTACGCCGACGATCTCGTCGAGGTGCAGGTGCACCGCGCGGAAGTTGTGGCCTATCACGTTCCAGTGGGCCTGTTTCGCCAGCAGCGTGAGGTCGATGAGATCGACCAGCGCGCCCTGCAGCACCTCGCTGACGATCTTCCGGTCTTCCTGGGCCAGTGCGCCGGTGATCGCGGCCATAGCCTGCCTCCCGTCGTTCTCCTGCGGTTCGCCGCCCGCCTCCGGCAGGGACGAAAGCAATCTCAAACCGGCCCTACCCGGCAAATCACCCAAATCACCTGAATTGACCCGTTCTTAACGCTCCCCGCGTTGACACTGTCATAGTTACAGTGTCATTCTGCGCGTATGAGTGAGACCCTGACGATCGCCGAGCTCGCGGAGCGCGCCTCCCGGGTGCTGCGTGACGGCGCGCCGGGGGCGAACGGCCGCGTGCGCGAGGTGCCGAGCGAACGTCTCATCCGGTGGTATACGACGATCGGCCTGGTCGACCCGCCGCTGACGCGGCGGGGGCGCGTGGCGCGCTACGGCAGACGCCACCTGCTGCAGGTGGTGGCCGTCAAACGCCTCCAGGCCGACGGCCTGTCCATCGCCGACATCCAGGTGAGGCTCACCGGCGCCACCGACGCCGCGCTGGAGGAGGTGGCGCGCCTGCCGGCCGCTCCCGGCCCGTCCACCGCGAACGCGGAGACGCCGGAGACGCCGGAGACGCCGGAGACGCGGCCCCCGGAGCGCTTCTGGGCCCGCAGCCCCGCCGCCCGGCGCGCGGAGCAGCCCTCGGCACAAGGCCCGGCACAGAGCCCGGCACAAGGCCCAGCACAAGGCACGGCACAGAGCCCGGCACAAGGCCCAGCACAAGGCACGGCACAGAGCCCGGCACAGAGCGCGGCCCAGAGCCCGGCACAAGGCCCGGCACAGGGCGCGGAGCCACCGGTCCGGCCGTCCGCGACCCCCGTTCACGGCGTACGGCTCGCGCCCGGCGTGACGCTGCTGCTCGACGGCGCCGCCCGCGGGCTCGCTCCGGGTGACCTGGCGGCCGTGAGCACGGCGGCGGCCCCCCTCCTCGCGGCGCTTCGCGACCTGGGCCTCGCCCCGGCCGGTGTCCCGCCGTACAACCCGTACACCGCGCACACCACCCCGCCTGACATGCCCGAAGAGCCCGACGAGACCCCTTCGGAGGGGAGCACCCGATGACTTTCACCATCACCGCGCTGCCGGAGAAGCAGTGCGCTCCGCAGCCCGACGCCGGGCTCGGCGCTCTGCGCACCGAGCAGGGCAACCTTCCGCTGGAGAGCGTGGACGTCACCGCCGCCGTCGCGGGCACCGCGGCGGAGATGGCGGTGACGCAGTGCTTCCGCAATCCGCATGACGTGCCGCTTGAGGCCACCTATGTCTTCCCGCTGCCGAGCCGGGCCGCGGTCACCGCCTTCACCATGGAGGCGGACGGCCACGTGGTCGAGGGCGTGCTGAAGGAACGCGCGCAGGCCAGGGCGGACTACGACCAGGCACTCGCCGAAGGGCGCCGGGCCGCGATCGCCGAGGAGGACCGGCCCGATGTGTTCACGATGCGGGTGGGCAACATCGTGCCCGGGGAACGGGTGACCGTACGGCTGGCGCTGAGCGGGCCTCTGCCGTACGAGGACGGCGCGGCGACGTTCCGCTTCCCGCTGGTGGTGGCCCCGCGCTATGTGCCGGGTGCGCCGCTGTCCGGCCCCTCCACGGGGGCGGGGACGGCACCGGACACCGACGCGGTGCCGGACGCGTCGCGGATCACGCCTCCGGTGCTGCTGCCCGGCTTCCCCGACCCGGTGCGCCTGGCGCTCGCCGTACGCTTCGACCCGGCGGCCGTCGCGCCGTACGACGTCGCCTCCAGCCTCCACGTGGTACGCGAGGAGGAGAGCGGCGACGGCGTCGTCGTACGGCTGGAGCCGGGCGAGCGGCTCGACCGGGACTTCATTCTGAGGCTGCGCTTCCCGGCGTCGAACTCGCTGACGCTCGTCCCCGACGAGCCGGGACGTACGGACGCCGAGTCCGGTGAGGGCGACGGCACGTTCCTGTTGACGGTGGTGCCTCCGGAGGGCGAACGCCGTACGCCGAAGGACGTGGTGCTGCTGCTGGACCGCTCGGGCAGCATGGGCGGATGGAAGATGGTTGCCGCGCGGCGGGCCGCGGCCCGCATCGTGGACACCTTGACGAGTGACGACCGGTTCGCTGTGTTCTCCTTCGACCACGTGGTCGAACGGCCGGACGGCCTTTCCGCCGGGCTCGTGCCCGCCTCCGACCGCAACCGGTTCCGCGCGGTCGAGCACCTGGCCGGCCTGTCGGCGCGGGGAGGCACGGAGCTGCTCCGGCCGCTGTCGGAGGCCATCGCCCTGCTGACGGAAGACGGGGGCGGCGGCCTGGGCAGGGACCGGGTCCTGGTGCTGGTGACCGATGGCCAGGTGGCGAACGAGGACGAGATCCTGGCCCGGATCGGCCCGGCGCTCGCCGACGTCCGCATGCACACCGTCGGCATCGATCGGGCGGTCAACGCGGCCTTCCTCGGCCGCCTCGCGGGGCTCGGGTCGGGGCGCTGCGAACTGGTGGAGTCCGAGGACCGGCTCGACGCTGCCATGGAGCACATTCATCGGCGTGTCGGCGCGCCTCTGGTGACGGGCCTGCGGATGTCGGCCGACGGCCTCGACCTGGTCGACGGCAGCGTGGAGCCCTTCGGTTCGCTGTTCAGTGGTGTGCCGCTGACGGTGTCGGGGCGTTTCCGCGGCGCGGCGGCGGGTTCGCTGACGCTGTCGGGGACCGGTCCCGACGGTGAGCCGTGGGAGCGCCGTGTGGAGGGCGCCGCCGGGGGTGGCGGCGCCGTACGCGCGATGTGGGCGCGGGGCCGTGTGCGGGCGCTGGAGGACCGCTACGCGATAGGCGCCCAGGGGTGGCCGACGCCGTACGACGAGGGTGAGCGGGCGCTGGAGGAGAAGATCGTGGCGACTTCGCTCCGCTACGGGGTGCTGAGCAGGTTCACGGCGTTCGTCGCGGTGGACTCCCGGGTGGTGGGCGAGGGCGGGCCCGGCCACCGGGTCGTGCAGCCGGTGGAGCTGCCGAGCGGCTGGGAGCCCCCGGTGCCGCCGGCGCCGTCCCCGGGCGCTCCGATCATGCTCGCGGCGGCGTCGTACGGCGGGGCCGACGCGTTCGGGGCGCCGCCGCCGGCGCCTGCCGCGGGCGGCTTCGCGCAGGCCGTCCCGCCTCCGGCGGCGGGCCCGAGGATGGTCGGCCGGGCGCGCATGTCGGCGCCGGCGCCCGCTCCCGCGGGGAACACGCTTGCGGAGGTGCGCCCGCAGCTCGTCCAGGAGCTGGAGCGCCTGGCCGGTGTCGACCGCCTCTCCCCGCGCGAGCTGCGGGGCTATCTGGCCGACCTGGGCAGCCGCCTGTCGGCGCTCGCCTCCCACCTGGGAGGCCACCCCGACCTGTCGGCGCTCGCCCGTGACCTCGAAGCCGCCGAGGAGCCGGGCAGCGACCCCGGGGACCTGCTGGCCCGCGTCCGCGACCTGCTGCGCGCCCTGACCGGGGAGCCCGGTCCGGGGGCGGCGGAACGGCCCTCCTTCTGGAAGCGCCGCTAGACCCGCCCGTCACACCCGCCCGTCACACCTGCCCGTCGACCAGGGCGGCCCGCACCCGGCTGATGTGCTCGGGGGTCGTACGGCAGCAGCCCCCGATCAGGCTCGCCCCGGCCGCGCGCCACTCCGCCGCGGCCTGGGCGAACGCCGAGGGCTCGGCGGTGCCCAGCCACCGCCGGGCGGCCGGGTCGAAGGTCTCGCCGGAGTTGGGGTAGACGACGACGGGGCAGTTGTCGATGCACCGGATGAGCGAGGGGATGTAGCGCGGCGGGGTGCAGTTGACGCCGACGGCGACGACCCTCGGATGCCCGGAGAACACGGCCGCCGCCTCTCTGAGCGGGGTGCCGTCGCTGATGCGGGACTCGTCGCGGCAGGAGAAACTCACCCAGATGCGGGCGTCGGGGGTCTCGTCGAGGAGGCGGGCCAGGGCGCGGGCCTCGCCGTACGAGGGGATGGTCTCGCAGGCGAGCAGGTCGGCACCGGAGGCGGCGAGCAGGTGCCACCGGTCGCGGTGCCAGTCCGCCAGCGCGTCCTCGTCGAGGTCGTAGTCGCCGGTGTATTCGACTCCGCCTGTGAGGAAGGCCCCGTAGGGGCCGACGCTCGCCGCGACGAGCCCGCCGCCGTGCTCGTCGCGGGCCTGCATGGCGAGCGTGACGGAGAGGGTGATGAGATCCTCGGCCTCGCGGTGGGAGCACCCCCGGCGCATGAGGCCGGGGATGGTCGCCTGATAGCTGGCGGTCGTCGCGACGTCGGCGCCTGCGGCGAAGTAGTCGCGATGGGCCCGGCGGATCGCGCCGGGATCGTCGGCGAGAAGTCTCGCGGACCAGAGGTCGTCGCCGAGGTCGCCTCCGAGCGCCTCCAGACGGCTCGCCAGACCACCGTCGAGGACGAGGATGTCGCGGCCTTCCAGGGCGGAACTCACCCGCCAACTCTATGCGGAACCGGACATCGCACAACCCCCGGGAAGAGGGCTGTTCAGGACCCTCCGGCAGCCGCCTGCCGCGCGGCCCGGGCCATCTCCACCTTGGCGCTCGTGGCGTATTTGTCGACGTATTCCTGGCCGGACAGCTCCATCAGCGCATACATGATCTCGTCGGTGACGGCGCGCAGCACGAGGCGGTCCTCCTCCATGCCGTAGTAGCGGGAGAAGTCGAGCGGCTTGCCGAACTTCACCCCCGGCCGGATGCCGAGCCTGGGCAGGAGTCGGCCCGGCGGCATCATCTCGAAGGTGTTGACCATCGCCCAGGGGATGACCGGGGCGCGGGATTCGAGCGCGAGCCGGGCGACGCCGGTCTTGCCCTTGTAGAGACGCCCGTCGGGAGACCGCGTGCCCTCGGGGTAGATGCCGAGGATCTCGCCCTCCCCGAGCACCCGCAGGCCGGTGCGGAGCGCGGCCTCGCTGGCCTTGCCGCCGGACCGGTCCACCGGCACCGTGCCCACCCCGGTGAAGAAGGCCCGGACGAGCAGGCCCTTGATGCCCCTGCCGGTGAAGTATTCGGCTTTGCCCAGGGAGATGACCTTGCGGGGAAGTTGGAGGGGGCCAAAAAAGTGGTCGGCGAACGACAAATGATTGCCGGCGAGGATGACGGGCCCCTCGTCGGGAACATTCTTGGCGCCCTCCGTCCAGGGCCGGAACACGAGATGGAGGATCGGCTTCAAAATCGCCTTCACCACCCAGTAGAACACTCGGGGCACCTCATCTCGGTATTCGAGTCTTCACGCACGACGCGCTATCCTCCCATCTTCCGGCCACCCCTCCCACACCGACAAATCAACCTCTCGCACAACCACCCCGGATCGTGCGACCATCAGTCGATCAGCCGCTGCGCGAGGAGGCCCGGCCATGCCACTCATGCCTGGCGCCGAGCCGTACCACCACGAAGGTGGTCAAATCGGCGTTCTTCTCTGCCATGGTTTCACCGGCACACCGCAGTCTCTGCGCCCATGGGGCGAGTTCCTCGCCACGGCGGGCCTGACCGTGTCGCTTCCCAGGCTCCCCGGTCACGGCACCACCTGGCAGGAGATGAACCGCACGCGCTGGGAAGACTGGTATGCCGAGCTCGACCTCGCCTTCGCCGATCTGCAGGGCCGGTGTGCCGAGATCTTCGTCATGGGGCTCTCGCTCGGCGGATGCATGGCGTTCCGGCTGGCCGAGGTGCACGGCACCGGCGTCCGCGGTGTGGTGGCGGTCAACCCGTCCCTGTCGCTCGACGCCCCCCTGCTGCGGTTCGCGCCGCTGATCAAGCTGTTCGTGCCCTCGGTGGCGGGCCTGGCCGGCGACATCAAAAAGCCCGGCGTGAGCGAGCTGGCCTATACCCGCACGCCGGTCCGCGCCGCCGCCACGCTGCCCCGGCTGTGGACCCTGGTGCAGTCCGAGCTCGAACGGATCACGCAGCCGGTGCTGGTCTTCCACAGCCCGCAGGACCACGTGGTCAAACCCACGAGTGTTCGCATCCTGCGGGAACGCCTCACCGGCGGCAACCTCGACGTGATCGAACTCACCGACAGCTTCCACGTCGCGACCCTGGACAATGAGGCAGATCGGATTTTCACGGGGAGCCTCGACTTCGTAAGGACACATGCCTCTGTACCCTTACAGAGAGACTGATCGCGAGCAGGGGGACGCGAGCAGGGGGAGATGCGCGGTCTTACACAAGGAAGCGACCGGCCGATGGACACAGTCACGTGACGCCTCAAAGCGATGAGGACGAGGTCTGGCGTCAGATCGTCGCGTCCTTCAACGCCCCGGTGGACAGCGATCCCTCCGGCCAGCCGTGGCCGGACAGCGAGAACCTCACACCGGAGCCCGCAGGACGCCGAACCGACGACGACCCCACGGCCGATCTTCCCTCCACGCCGCCCGCCGACCCACGCGAGCCTCGGGACATCCGGGATCTTCTCGATCTTCGTGATGGTTCAGAGGCGGGTCCCGGCGGCCTCGGCGCCCCCGGCCCCGACCGGCCGCACCGGGGCGGCGCGTTCCAGCGCCGACCCGACGACGGCTCCCGGGACCCCCTCGACCTCCCCGGACACACGGGCGGCGACCCCGACTCCGGCGACGGGGCCGACGAGGGGGCCGACGAGGGGCATTACGAGCCGCCGCCTCCCCCACCGCTCCCCAAGGCCGACACGCCCACCAAGCTCGCGTGGTTCGCCCTCTTCGGAGGACCCGCCTACCTGCTCCTGGCCGCCATGCTCGGCTGGCACATGGAGGGGTGGGCGCTGTTCGCCGCCGTCGCCGCCTTCATCGGCGGCTTCGTCGCCCTGGTCGTGCGGATGGGCGACGGCCCCCCCAACGACTCCGGCTGGGACGACGGCGCCGTCATCTGACGCCCCGCTCCCCGGCCCGCGCGCAAGACCCGGCGCTCCCACTCAGCGGTCGGTGGGGCCGCCGAAACGCTTGACCACGTCGGTGTAGCGGTCGGCCTGGTCGACGACGTGGCCCACCGCCCAGACGCCTGAGGAGCCGGGGACGGCCGTCACCGACTGGAGCCGCAGCGTGCCGCCCTCGGCCACGGGCCCACCCCTGATGATCTTGCCTTTGCCGTGCTCGTAGCGCATCAGGAACGCCTCGCTCGGGCGGCTCGGGTCGGACCCGGAAATCCAGAACCGGCCCTTGCCGTCGCCGGTCACGCCGTACAGATGCGCGTCGGCGTCCGGCACGCGCACCTGGCTCCAGCGCCTGCCGTTCCAGGCCAGCACGAGAGGCGCGATGTCGTCCGGCCCCCGGTAGACGCCACCCACGGCCAGAACGCGCTTGGGCGAGTCGACATAGACGTCCCGGAGGTAGCCCCCCGGGATCGAGGGAACCCGCACAGACCTCCACGTGCCGCCGGACAGGCGCATGATCAACGGTTTGGACCCGGTGTCGCCGACGGTCCACCCGTCGCCCTTCGCCGACACCGACACACCGTAGAGCACGCCCTTGGTCTTCATCGGCGTCAGCGACCAGCTCGCCCCGTCACCCGAGAGCACCAGAGGCTTGCCGTCACGGCTTCCGACCGCCACCACCTTGCCCTGCGCGGCGGTCACACCCCCCAGCCAGTCGCCCCCGCGCAAGTCGTCCACGGTGACCCGGTCGAACCCTCCCGCGTCACCCTTCGCGATGTACGGCTGGCCGTCGTGACCATCGCCGACCGTCCACATCTGACCCGGCCCCGCCGCGGCGACCGAACGCAGATGGCCCGCGCCCGTCGCGTCGTTGCGGATCGGCACATGCGACCACGAGGCGCCGTCCCACCGTGTGATCACGCCGCGGTTCTGCCAGACGTCCCAGATCTCCTGCTGCCCCACCGCCCACACGTCGGTGCTCGACAGGGCGACGACATCGGAGAGCGACCCGTCGGCGCGCAGCCGAGCGCTGGTGGACTGCTGCCAAGCCTCGGCCACGGGCGGATTGGTCGGTTCGGCGTGCGCGGAAACGGCCGGCGTCGCTGAGGCGAGAAGCGCGGCTGCCGCGCACACGACCGAAGCACGCCGCATTGAGCGGCGGGTCATGGGGAAATCGTACGGCCCTGGCCCTGCACTTCGTGGCTTCACCCGCCCGGTGATGCCCGATGCGTGGTGAGATCAGCGACAACGGGCAGATGGTCGGTCGCCGCCCGGAGGTCGGCCGTATCGGCCTCCGCCGTACCGCAGCCGAGGACCGTCAAGCCGGGCGACGCGAAGACTCCGTCGATCCGGTAGCGCGGTCCGCGTGCCGAGAACGTCAGCCCGTCCCCGCGCGGAACACGCGCGAAGCAGTCGGTGTAGCGCTCCGTCAGATACCGCCAGGCGGGCTCGTGGTCCTGCTCGTTGACATCGCCCGCCAGCACGACCGAAGCCCCGTGGCGCGCCGCCACGTCCTCCGCCAACGCCACGACCTCCTCGACATGGGCGAGCCTCGCCGCCGCCGCCAGATCAAGGTGGAACGACCCCACCGCCAGCCGCGCGCCCGCCACCTCGACCACCGCGAGCGCGAGCCCGCGCCGCTCCAGCCGGGGAAACCGCCGCAGCGCATGGCTCTCATCGTGCACAAGCCGTACGGCACCGCCGACGAGAACCGCCACCCCGCCCACCCGGCCGCCCGCGCCCACCCTCATGCCCGCCGACTCGGCCAGCCCGCGCCGCTTCGCCCGCCAGCGCAGGAACCGCGGCGCCTCCTGCACGCACAGCAGATCCGGCGCCATGCTCCTGATGACCCTGGTCAGCGCTTCGGCATCGTCATACATCGACCGCACGTTGTACGTCGCCACCCTGACCGCCATGCACTCCCCCGCAGACGCCTACCGGTCTCCCATACTGGCTCCCCGAATTGGGAAACGCGGAGCGCTCGGGCCGGGGGCCGGGTCGGGCCGACCGCGTGGGCCCGGCGGCACCGGGGGTGCCGCCGGGGCGCGGGTCGTCAGGGCAGGCGGGCCAGATCGGCCGCGCCGACGAGGCCGGCCGAGGGGCCGAGTTCGGCGAGGCGGACCTCGGCCACGGGCCGGTGGCCCCGCCCGGTGAGAAGAGCCGCGTAGGTCTCCCGCACCTGGTCGACGAAGAGGTCGGCGGCGCGTGAGACGCCCCCGCCGATGATGAAGCACCCCGGGTCGAGGACCGCGCTGAGGTCGGCCATGCCCTGGGCCAGCCAGCCCGCGAGGACCGAGAACGCCGCCAAGGCGGCCTCGTCGCCCAGCCTCGCCGCCTCGGTGACCTCCTCGCCCTCGATCGTGCCGCCGGCGAGCCCCAGCAGGATGCCCGCCCGCTGCGGGTCGGCCGCCGCGATCTCCCTGGCCTCCATGACAAGGGCCCGGCCGCTGGCGTACTGCTCCCAGCAGCCCAGGTTGCCGCACCCGCACAGCCTGCCGCCCGGGACGACCTGCATGTGGCCGAGCTCGGCGCCCATGCCCCACCGGCCCCGGTAGAGCGCGCCGTCGAACACCAGTCCGCCGCCGATGCCCGTGCCCACCGTGAGCAGCACGACGTGGCTCTGCCCGCGCCCCGCCCCGAAGCGGGCCTCCGCCCACGCCGTCGCGTTCGCGTCGTTCTCCACCACCACCGGCAGCCCGACAAGGGAGGAGACCTTCTTCTGCAGCGGCTCCTCCCGCCAGGCCAGGTTGGGCGCGAAACGCACAACCGACCGCGTCTCATCCACGAACCCCGCCGCGCCGAGGCCCACGGCCTCGATATCGCGCCCGCGACGCAGCTCGCCCACAACCTCCGCGATCGTCTCCGCAACCCGGTCGACGTCGTCGGCGGGGGTAGGACGAAGCAGGTGGTCCTGCACTCGGCCGTCCTCGTCGACTACGCCCGCGGCAATCTTTGTGCCGCCGATGTCCACACCGATGGTCAGCATGTCCCCAACCATTCCCAAGCGGGCCCAGACTCAGCCCATGTTCGCGGCATCAGCGTAGTCATATCCGCCAAACAGTTAGGGTTTGCGGGGTGTCGACGGGCGCTGGATGGCGCCGACGAAGCTCTTGACCACGGACATGACCTCGTCCCCCGCCGCCTTCAGATGGCCGGTGACATCCGTGCCCGCCTCGCGCTGAGCGGCGATGGCCCGGCACACCGGGCAGGCGCGGCAGACGTACTCCTCGTCCTCGTGCGGCATGGACACGGCCTCCTCCCACACATCACGGGCGGGCTCGGACCTGCCGCCGACTCGGCTGCCGGTGAAGTCCGAGATCACCTGGCCGACGCCGTTCACGACACCGTTCACGCTGCCCCGCACCACGGCCTTCCCGACCTCGCGGGTGGCGCGCGCCTGGAGGGAGCCGAGCAGCTTGGCGGCCTCGTCCGCCACCGCGCCGAACGCCTCCCGGCCCAGCCGCTCGTAAGCCCAGACCGCCTCACTCCCCCAACCCCGGTCACCGTTGCGGGACGCATCGGCCTCCCGACCCCGGTCGCGGGTCTCCCGGGCATGGGAGTCCCGGCCGCTCTCCTCATGCGCGGCGCGGGCACGGGCCTCGTGGTCACCGGCGCCGTTCACCGGGGCGGCAGCCGCCGCGGCGGCACCGGCCACCGGCGTCCCGGGCTTCGCCGTACGGCTCCCCGCCACCGAACCCGCCTCCTCGACGCTCGCCTTGGCCGCAGCCGCCTTGGCCGTACCCGTCTTCGTGCTGGTGAGGTCGGCCTTAGCCCCCTTGGCCGAGCGGGTCTTAGCCGGGGCCGCCTCGGCACCGGCTGCCTTGGCCGAGCGGGCCTTGACCGAGCGGGTCTTGGCCGGAGCCGCCTCCGTGGGACTCACCTGGCCATCGACCGCCTCGCTCGCGCCCGCCTCGGCGCCGGACGCCTTGGCCGGGGTGCGCTTGGCCGCACGCGCCTTGGTGCCGGCGGGGTCGGCCTTGGCCCCCTTGGCGGCGGTCGCCTTGGCCGGGCGGGCCTTGGCCGGGCGGGCCTTGGCCGGAGCCGCCTCCGCCGGGCTCGCCTCGCCGTCGGCCGCCTTGCCCGCGCCGGCCTTGGCGGCAGCCGTCCTGGCCGAGCGGGCCTTGGCCGCGCTCACCTTGGCGGCGGGCTCGACCACGGCAGGCTCGACCACGGCGGGCTTGACCGCGGCGGGCTTGACCGCGGTGGCCTCGGGCGGGGTGCCGGGCGTCGCTTCCGGGAGGGCGGCGGTGACGCCGAGGGCGTCGCCGCCGGGAAAGGTCGGCGGCTCGGAACGCGTACGGCGGGTGCGGCTTTGAGCCGCGTGTGCGGTTGTGGTCTGCCCGCCGTCGTGGCGGTCCTGCTCGCTGTTCTCGCTCATATGTGGCCCTCCTATCTCAAAACGCTACCCGAGAGGAGGGCTCGGGAGAGCGTGTCATCAGTTCGTGGAACTATCTCGGGACCAGCGGGAACCCCAGTTGGTGATCAAGGAAGGCTACCTGCTCTCGACCCGCTTCTTGAGTCCTTTGAGCGCGGTGTCGACGATGACCTTTTCGGCTTTTCGTTTGATCATGCCCAGCATCGGCATCTTGACGTCGGCGGAAAGCTCGTAGGTGACCTCGGTGCCGCGGTCGGTGGCGGCGAGCTGATAGCTCCCGTCGAGGGCCGACAGCATGCGCCCGGGCGTGACGATACGCCAGGTGACCAGCTCGTCGCCGTGCCACTCGTAGCCGAGGGTGTAGTCGTCGGAGAGGACGCCCGCGTCGAGGGTGAACCGCACCTCGTCGGGGCGGCCGTCGCGGTGGGTGGTGAGGATCTCCGCCGACTTCACCTGCCCGGCCCACTCGGGGTATGCGGGAAAGTCGGCGATGACCGCCATGACGGCGGCCGGCTCGGCGTCGATCGTGGTGCGCGAGGTGGTGCGATCAGCCATGGGCCCACGCTACCGGGCTGATCCGTGGTGCTCCGGCCTTCACACGGGGGGCGAGGCGGACTCTCCCGCCGAGCGGGGTGGAAAAGCCGATCCGTCCGGCGGATCGGCGCCCGGGAACATCCTGCAAGGTAGCGTCGAGTAACACGTGCGACACGCGATGTTCAGTGATCAACCGAGTGACGCGCGTCCCATTACCGGCTGCTACCGTGGAATTGCCCTTGATAACGCATGGGTGACGGATCTACCTGAGCGTAACTTCACGCGGTAACGTCCAGGCAGCCCACGCACCTGGAGGAGTCACCGTGCGCGAGTACAGCGTCCCTGTCCTTGTCAATGTGCCGGCTTCCGCCACTCTCACCGATACGGTGTTCGAGCGGGGTGAGCGCGACCCCGGCGTGGTCGTCTTCCGCCGGAGCGACGGTGAGCGCTGGAGGTCCGTGACGGCGGGCGAGTTCCGGGGCGAGGTCGCGAAGCTGGCCAAGGGGCTGATCTCGGCGGGTGTCGAGCCGGGTGACCGGGTGGCCTTGATGTCGCGCACGCGTTACGAGTGGACGGTGGCCGACTACGCCATTTGGGCCGCGGGCGCGGTGAGCGTGCCGATCTATGAGACCTCCTCCGCCGAACAGGTCAAGTGGATCATCTCCGACAGCGGCAGCAAGTCCGTGATCGTGGAGCACGCCGACCACGAGGCGAGGGTGCGCGAGGTCCTCGCCGATCTTCCGGACCTCAAGAACATCTGGAACATCGAGGAGGGTTCGCTCGACGAACTGGCGAGAGCGGGGGCGGACATCTCCGACGCGACGCTGGAGGAGTCCCGCACGAGCCGCATCGGCGCCGACCTCGCGACCATCATCTACACGTCGGGCACGACCGGCATGCCCAAGGGGTGCCGCCTGACCCACGACAACCTGCTCTTCACCGCCCGCAACGTGATGGACGGACCGCTTGAGCAGCTTTTCAAGGTCCGCGACCGGGCGGCGCTGCTGTTCCTCCCCCTCGCCCACAGCTTCGCCCGCATCATCGAGGTCGTGCTCGTCGAGACGGCCACGGTGATCGGTCACAGCCCGAACATGCGCAACATCGCCCCCGACCTGTTGAGCTTCAAGCCCACGTTCCTGCTCGCCGTACCTCGCGTGTTCGAGAAGGTCTACAACGCCGCCGAGCAGAAGGCGGTGGCCGGCGGCAAGGGAGCGATCTTCCAGAGGGCGGCGGACGTGGCGATCGCGTGGAGCCGGGCGGAGAGCTCGGGCGGCGCGGGGCTCGGGCTGCGGCTCAAGCACGCGCTGTTCGACAAGCTGGTCTACAGCAAGCTGCGCGCGGCGACGGGCGGCGAGCTGTCGGCGGCGGTGTCGGGCGGGTCGGCGCTCGGCGAGCGGCTCGGCCATTTCTTCCGCGGTGTCGGCATCGAGGTGGTCGAGGGGTACGGGCTGACCGAGACGTCCGCGCCGTCCACGGTGAACATGCCGGGCGCCAACAAGATCGGCACCGTGGGCAAGCCGTTCCCCGGCGTGACGATCCGCATCGCCGACGACGGCGAGATCCTGGTCAAGGGCCGCCATGTGTTCAAGGGCTACTGGAACAACGAGGAGAGCACCCGCGAGGTCCTCGACGAGGACGGCTGGTTCCACACGGGAGACCTCGGCGCCCTGGACGCGGACGGCTATCTGCGCATCACCGGCCGTACGAAGGAGATCCTGGTGACGGCGGGCGGCAAGAACGTGGCGCCGGCGCCGATGGAGGACCGCATCCGGGCCCATCCCCTGGTGTCGCAGGCGCTGGTGGTCGGGGACGACCGCCCGTTCATCGCCGCGCTGATCACGCTCGACCCGGAGGCGGTCGAGCAGTGGAAGAGCGCCAACGGGCGGCAGGGCGCGACTCTCTCGGAGCTGGCCAAGGACCCGGCCGTGCTGGCGGACGTCCAGAAGGCCGTGGACGAGGCCAACAGCCACGTGTCGTCGGCGGAGGCGATCAAGAAGTTCGTGGTGCTTGACGCAGACATCACCGAGGAAAGCGGCCATCTCACGCCGAAGCTCAGCATCAAACGAAACATCGTCTATCGCGACTTCGCCTCTGAAATCAACGCGCTCTACACCTAGCGTTCACGCTCGCCGCCTAGAAAACGCATAGCGCCCCGTAGGAAGGGTCGTGACAGCGTGTCCGGTTCCCGCCGCACCTTCCCCTGTGGCGGGACGCCCTCCGGGGACGTGAGTATGTCGCCGAACGCCGCCGCGACGGTCTCCCATCCCCACGCGCGCTCGACCCAGGCCCGGCCCCGCTCGCCCATGCGCCGGGCGGCGGCCGGGTCGGCGAGCAGCTCCGTCAGGGCGGAGGCGACCTCGGTCGCGGACGTGCCGTCCACGAGCAGGCCCGTCGTGCCGGGCAGGACCGCGTCGGGCGCCCCTCCGGACCGGCCCGCCACCACCGGCAGGCCCGTCGCCGACGCCTCCAGGTAGACGATCCCGAGCCCCTCCACGTCGATGCCGGAGAGCCGCGTACGGCACGGCATCGCGAACACGTCCCCGGCGTCGAAGCACGCCGGCAGCGCCGACCACGCCACCGGACCGGTGAACCGCACCGCCTCCCCCAGCCCGCGGGCCGCGACCATCCGCTCCAAGGTGCGCCGGTAGGGCCCGTCCCCCACAAGTAACAGCACCGCGTCCGGTACGGCACGGCGCACGAGCGGCCAGGCCCGGATCAGGGTGTCCTGTCCCTTGCGCGGCACCAACCGCGACACGCACACCACGACGGGGGCGTCCCCGAGGCCGAGCGCGGCGCGCACGCGCGCCCCTCCGGCCCCCGGCCGGAAGGCGCGGGTGTCGACGCCGGGCGCCAGCCGTACGAGGGCTTCGTCCCTGATGACGGCGGAGAGTCTGCGCCTGGTGTATTCACCGAGGTAGGTGACGGTATCGGCGTGCTCGCCGATCCTGCGCAGCAGCCCGCGGGCGACGGGAACGCTCGCCCACGACGCCTCGTGGCCGTGGGTGAGCATGACGATGCGGCGCGCCCCGGCGGCGCGCAGGTCGGGGGCGATGAGGCCGAGCGGGGCCGCGGCCCCGAACACCACCGTGTCGCACTGGTGGGCCTGGATGAGATCGGCCGCGCGGCGGGCGACCGAGGGGGTCGGCAGCATGAGCGAGGTGGGGTGGCGGACGACGCTGTAGTCCTGCCGCGCGTCGAAGCTCGCGCCGCCACTCCACGACGGGGCGTAGACGGTGACCGACTCCGGGGGGAGGGTCCGGGCCAGGCCGTGGACGAACGCCTGGATTCCCCCCGCCCGGGGTGGGAAGTCGTTGGTGACGATCAGGGTGCGGCCGGCGGAGGTCGCCGGGACGGCGGTCACGGTTCGGGAAGGTGGTTGAACCGTGCCCATGCGCGGGCGAGGGCGATGCGCTCGGGCGTGGGCGGGTGCGAGCCGTAGAGCGCGACCTCCAGCGCGTCGGGTGACAGGTCGGAGAGGTTGGTCGTGGCGAGGCGCTTCTGCATCGCGACGAACGTCGCCGGGTCGCGGGTGAGGTTGAGCGCGTGCACGTCGGCGCGGGCCTCGATGTGCCGGCTGACGATGTTCTGGACGGGCCCGGACAGGACGGTGCCGAGGGTGATCAGGCCGAGGAGGAGCCCGGCCGCGCGCGGGTCGGCGAGCGCGGCGACGCCTGTGCGGCGCCGTACGAACGGGGTGGCCGCCGCGACGGCGATCAGGCAGGTGCCGAAGCCCGCGCCGAGGGCGCCGATGAGGGTGCCGTAAAGCACGTCGTCGCGCTTGGCGTGGCCGAGTTCGTGCGCGGCGATCAGTTCGATCTCTCCGGGAGGGGCCTTCAGCAGCGTGTCGTAGACGACGATGCGCCGGGTGGCCCCGAAGCCCGACACGTAGGCGTTCAGGGCCGTGGTGCGGCGGGAGGCGTCGGCGACGAGCACATCGTCGACGGGCACCCCGTCGCGGGCGGCCATGGCCAGCAGGTCGTCGCGGAGCTGTCCGGCGGGCATGGGCCGGAAGTCGTTGTAGACGGGTTCGATGAGGACCGGGTAGACGAACGACCCGACGACCGTCAGCGCGCACGCCCCCAGGGCGGCGGGGATCCACCACCGCGCCACACGTCTGGCCAGCGCTACCACGGCGAGTACGGCGAGGGCCAGCAGTGCCGTGCGCACGCCGATGCCTTTGAGCCGGTCGAGCGACCAGGTCAGCCATGTCTGGGTGGAAAGGCCGTATTCACGAAGGTAGGTCTCCGCCCACATGCCGAGCGGCCACCGCAGCACCTCGACGGCCGCCGTGAGCGCGGCGACCGCCACGGGCACCCGCACCCACCACGGGCCTTTCAGCCGGTCGAGGACACGGGCGCCGAGCGGGGTCGCGATCAGCAGCCCGGCGAGCACCAGCGTCAGCCCGAGCGAAATATAGACGGGTGCGGCCGTCACGGCGTCCAGCGCCTCCGACCGCGCGATCTGCTCGGCGCCGAAGTCTCTCGCGGGGTCGGCCGGGACCTCGGGCGCGCCGGCGGGCAGCGCCCGCCACGGCGTGGTGAACGCGATCACGGCCAGCACCGCGACGCCGAGGACGGCGGCCAGCGCGCCGGCGCCGCGCGCCGCGCGCGGGAGAAGCCGCGCGGGTGGCGTGGCCGGCGGGTCCGCGGTGTCCGGCGCGCTCATGTCGTCCCCCTCAAGCGAGTGTGTCCCGAACGTAGACCCGCCATTCGGCGGTCAGCCCAGTGACCGTCATGCCCAGCTTCGACAGCGCCGCGTCGATGCCGCGCCGCTCCGCATCACGGTAGAGCCTCACCAGGGCGTCTTCACCGAACCGTGCCGCGAGAAGCGCGCAGGCGAGCCAAGACTCCGCGTAAACCTGGGCGAGTCTCGGCGCCCCGGGCCGGAAGTCCGCGCGTTCGGGCAGCCGGTACGGCACCGCCCCCTCACGCACCTCCTGCGCGAGCTCGGCCGCGGCCTCCCACGCGGGGAGCCCCGCGTCACGGTAGCCGACGTAGTCGGCGAAGCCCTCCACCAGCCAGATCGGCATCCCGCTCACGGCGGCGCCGGTCGCGACGTGGGTCAGCTCGTGGGCCAGCACCACGTCCCGGCCCGTCGCCGTGAGCCGGGCGAACAGCCGCGGGTTGACGACGACGCGGTCGACGGTGGCCACGGCGGCCAGCCCGTCGAGTACGGCCGCGCCCGCGATGAGCCCGGCCATCCGCTCGCTACTCGGCACGAGCACCACGGCGGGGCGGGCGCTGCCCCACACCTCGGTGACCTGGCGGGTCGCGGGACCGACCCGCGTGGCGATGTCGCGCACCAGGGCGGAGTCGGCGCCGTAGCCCACCACGAGGAAGTCCTCGCCCCTGATGACCTCGGGGCCGCCGGCCGGGCCGCGCTCGGGCGCGGCGGCGGACAGCACGGCGCCGCAGGCCAGCGCCAGCAGTGCGGGGAGGGCGAGGCGGCGGGTGAGGTGGCTTCGCGGGTGCGCCCGGGAAGCCGCGGCCCGGTGGGCCGCGTCAGGGCCGGGCACCGGGGCACCGGGGCACCGGGCGGCGGGAGCGATGCGCAGCGACATGCTCGCAGAGCTTAACGGCGGGAGCTCCGGCTCGCCCGGCAGGCGCCGTACGGACGGCCGGGCGCGGGAACGTGGGAAAGCCCCGTCCCGGGGGGTGGACGGGGCTGGTCTCCCGGATGCGCGTACGGCTGCCGCACGGTAGTGCCCGGACCCGGCCGCGCAGGCCGCCCGTGGCGGTGCCCGGCGCGTGAGCGCGAGGCCGAAGCGGCCTTGGGGCGGGGTCCTTGGTGTCGTGGGCCTCTTACAGTCCGGGACGGACCGCTCCGCTGAAGGCGCGCTTGCGCCACGAGCTCAGTTTCTCGATCCGGACGGTCTTGCCACTACTGGGCGAGTGCACGATCTTGTTCTTGCCGATGTACATGGCCACGTGGCCCTTGCCATGGAAGAACATCAGGTCACCGGGCTTGAGACTCTTCCAGGAGACCTTCTTGTCGATACCGCGGAACATGCTGTAGGAGGTCCGGGGCAGCTTGATGCCGGCCTTGCGCCACGCGAACTGGAGGAGCCCTGAGCAGTCGAAGGCATTGGGGCCGGTCGCGCCGTACCTGTAGGGGTCGCCGACCTGCTGCTTCGCCACCTTGATGGCCTTCTTGGCCTTGATCTTCTGCTTCTCGACCTTGGAGATCTTCTTGGTCTTGGCCGCGGCCTTGGGCTTGGCCTTCGCGTCGTCGGCCTTCTTGTCGGCCTTCTTCTCGGCCTCGGCCGTGCTGGGTTCTTCCAGCGCGTCGGCGGGGTCGAAGGTCACGACGGGGGGGTTCGGGGGCATGGGGGTCATCGCCTGGGCCGGTGCGGTGAGTCCGATCGCTCCGGCGGACGCGGTGAGGGAGAGCGCGGCTCCGCCGATACCCAAGCGGATCACGCGCGACAGCGGGGGGTTATGCGGGGACGTAAACAGGATTGCTCCTTGTGTCTTCCACCAATGCCGACCGGGTTAGCTGACGGGTTCGGGCGTGGAAGTTCGCCCTACAACGCATTGGCGTTGATTCACCCCTAGCCCAGAAAAATCAGGGCTTTTGGGTCCCCGGTTCCACGCCTCCTGACTGCGTGGATTAGGCAGATCACGTGCGTCTCATGGGGGTGAGACACCGCGGGGTGTGTCACTCGTTGCGGACGGGGGTGGTCCGAACGCGGCGGCGGCACGGCTTGCTCGTCACCGAACGGGAACGTACTCCGATCGTCACATTTCAGCAAAGCCCCAACCAAAGATAAAGATCACGTAAACGTGGAATCACCCCAAAAATCCCAGATAAATCAGGGCTTGTGTTATGCAAATGTGACCCTCCTCACATTTTCCAGATCGTGACCTAAGGACGCCTCATGCACCACATGCGTCACAGCGGCAACACCTGAGGAAGCACCGTCACCTCGCCGCCCACCGTGCGCTCCCCCCTCTCGACACCCGGACTGCGCGTCCAGCGCAGTAGTTCCCTCCCTTCGGGGATTCATCCGATGCATGAATAGAGGGGAAATGTGGCAATGATCACGATTAAACAGACCGGGTTTGATCGTTCCAACAGCAGCGCACAAAGCATGACGTGATCACTACATGGCTGTCGCCCAGACGCCAGCCGCAGAGCCAGGACACATGCCCCATGGCGTTCGACACCACCCAGATGTCCGCCTTACCTCACGGTGAGCCCCTGTCAGGGCACACGGTCAAGGGCGTGCGGCCAGAGGCGGCAGGGGCGGCGCGGTCAGGGGCGCACCGCGCCCACGAAACGGCCTCTGCCGTACGAGTCCAGCGGCGTGATCTTCACGACGTCGCCGGTCTGGGGCGCGTGGACCATCTTGCCTCCGCCCGCGTACATGCCGACGTGGCCCAGGCCGTGGCTGAAGAGCAGGTCGCCGGGCTGGATCTGGTCCATGGGCACACGGCGGCTGGAGCCCCAGCTCCACTGGTCCCACGTGGTGCGCGGCAGCGTGACCCCGGCGGAGCTCCAGGACGCCTGCATCAGCCCGGAGCAGTCCCAACTGCCCGGTCCGGTGCCGCCGTAGCGGTACGGCTTGCCAATCTGCCCATAGGCGAACTGCAGCGCGGCCAGTGCGTTCCCTGAGGCCGCCCCGGTGTACTGCTGCCCGGCGCTGCGGGTGTTGCCCCGCTTGTAGGTGCCCAGGCGGCGCAGCAGGCCCGTCTGGCGGACGATCAGCTTCTCGATCTTCTCCTTCTCCTTGCGAAGGTCGGACCGGGCCTGATCGGCCTCGGAGAGCGCCTCCTTGGCCTTGTCCCTGCGTTCTCGCAGCGAGCGGGTGGCCTCCTCGAAGGCGGACATGGTCTGGGCCTGCTCGGAGGACAGGTGGTCGAGGGCCGCCATTCCGCTGAGCAGCGAGCCGGGGTTGTTCTCCGCCGCGAGAGCGGGCCATCCCATGACGTCGCCGAAGCGGTAGCGGTTGACGGCGACGGCCACGAGGCGCTCGCGCATGGTGTCCACGCCCGCGCTCTGCCGCTCGTAGTCCGCGCTCAGCTCCTTGTGCTTCTTCCTGGCCTTCTTCAGACGCTCGCCGGCGAGGTTGTACTTGTCGACGACCTTGTCCGCCTCGTCGTTGAGCTTGGTGAGCCTCTCCCTGGCCTGAGCGACGGTGGGGCGAGGATCCGCGGCGGCTCCGTTGAGCGGGAGGAACAGGACGGCGGCGGCCAGGCCCGCGGCCATGGGGACTCGGCCGAACCTCAACGGCACTACGCTTTCACCCTTCAATCAGCTCAATCAGCGTTTCGATCCTGCGGTCCGGCCGTGAGTACGCCGACCGACCACCGATCAGGGGGATGGCCCGGCAAAGGCTCCATGCTCAGGACTTGGGGCGAAATAGTACTAAATCTACGCTGACTGACTCATGCTTTTGTTGGGATTGGCGAGAAAAGTGAGTCAGGCGCGGCCGAGTCGCCGCAGCAGCAGACCGGACGGCACGGGCCTCGCGCCCATCCTCCGCACCGAATCGGCCACCTCCCGGTCGGAGGAGACCACGGCGATCGCCCGGCCCTTCGGCTCGGCTCTGACGAGCTGTCTGATCAGGTCGTCGGCGCTCTGGCCGGGGACGCTGAACATCACCCTCACCCCGCGCGGCGCGGCCACCTGCACGGGGGCGTTCAGCTCCGCGCCGTCGAAGACGCAGGTGATCTCGATGCGGGTCTGCGCGACCAGCCCGCCGAGCCCGGTGAGCAGCCGGGTACGCTGATCGGCCAGCGTCAACGCCCCATAACCGCTCTTGGTCACGTTGTAACCGTCGACGATCAGATGCGGCTGCGGAAGGGCGAGCAACTGATCGAGCAGCGCCGGATCATCGTCTGACAGCGCCCGCGCGGGGACCCCCGGCCTCGACGGAGCGGCCGCGGTCACCGAATCGGCCGGCCGGGAGATCGTAGAGGGCAGCGCCAGCTCCCTGCGGAGCCCGGCCGCCGCGTCCTGCAGCGCGTCGAGCAGCACACGCACCCGCGCGTCCTCGACGCTGCGGCCCTCCCGCGCCGACCGGCGCGTCGCCTCCATCTGCCGCTCGGCGTCGGCCAGCCGCTCGCGCAGCCGCCGCAGCTCGGCCTCGCCCGCGCTGCCCGCGGCCGTCAGCGCGGCCCGGGCCTCCTCGGCGGCATGCTCGCTCTCCACGGCGCGGCGCTCGGCGGACTTGGCCTTCTCGCGGGCGTCGTGGAGCTTGCGCCGCAGATCGGAATTCTCCGAACGCGCGGATCTTAGTTGCTCGCGCAGCCGCTCCGCCTCCTCCTTGGAGGAGGACTTGAGCACGGCGACCTGCTCGCGCAGGCGCGTGATGGTCTGCTCGTTGGCCGACCCCTCGGCCACGGCCGTGCGCTCCAGCTCGGCCCGCGCGTCCTCGACCATGCCGACCCAGCCGGGCGGCCGGGTGAGGTAGGCGGCTGCGGCCACCAGCACCGGCTCGGCGGCGGGCGGCACCGTGCCCTCGGCCAGACTGCTCACCAGAGCGGGCCACCCGGCCGCCAGCGCCTCGGCGACGTGCTCGCGGAACTCCTTGTCGGTCTCCAACTGAGCCGCGATCGGGGTCGCCCCCAGCCTGGCCCGCTTGCGCGGCTCGAACTTGCTGATGCCGCGCAGCGGCGGAGGCACCGAGGGGGCCGGGAGCGACGCCAGGACCTGCGCGGCGAGCTCCACCACGTGTAACCGAACCTGCTCGGGCAGCGGACGAGACAGGCCCTCTCCGGCTGAACTCATCCCACGTCCCCTTAGTCCACCTCTCGGCACTGGTCTGTCACTAAGGGTACGGCTGCCGCAGGCATGGGCGTGTCTCAGGCCACAGTTAGGCACCCTCCGGCACGGAACGAACCGCTTCAGTAATCCTATGAGGAGATCAATCCCGCATCCTGGACCAGCAGTGCGACCTGCACTCTGTTGTTCAATTCAAGTTTGGTCAAGACTCTAGAAACATGCGCTTTGACGGTCGCCACACTCATGAACAACTCGCCGCCGATCTCCGCGTTGGCCTTGCCCCGGCCCACCGCCACGGCCACCTCGCGCTCGCGCTCGCTCAGCCTGGCCAGCAGCGCCCTGGCCCTCTCCCGGCGCGAGTCCACGGCCGTCTCCGACACATGCGAGATCAACTGGCGGGTGACGGCCGGTGACAGGATCGGCTCCCCCGCGGCGACCTTGCGGATGGCCGCGACCAGCTCCGCGGGCGGGGTGTCCTTGAGCAGGAAACCGGCCGCCCCGGCCCGCAGGGCGCGCAGCACCTGGGCGTCGGCGTGGAACGTGGTAAGCACGACGACCTCCGGCGCCCCGGCCACCGCGCGGAGCCGCTCGGTGGCGGTCAGGCCGTCGACCTTCGGCATCCGGATGTCCATCAGCACCACGTCCGGCCGGTGCCGGGCGACCAGCGCGGGCACCTCCTCGCCGTCGGCCGCCTCTCCCGCGACCCGGATCTCCTCTGCTCCGGCCAGGATCATCGAGAGCCCGGCGCGGACAAGCGCGTCGTCGTCAACGATCAGAACGCTGATGGGTGAACTCATGCCGGCCACGGTAGCCACGCCTTCAGCCGGAAGTCACCGCCGGGACCGTGACCGTGCTCAACGTGACCGTGTCCGACGTGACCGTGCTCGACGTGACCGTATTCCAGTCGGCCTCCGGCGAGCTCGGCCCGTTCGGTCATGCCGATCAGCCCGGTGCCGGCGCCGGGAATCCGGTCGGGGGCCGGCGGGCCACCGCCCGCTCCCTTGGCGGACGCCGCGAGGGCGGGCACCCGGTTGTGCACCTCGGCGGTGACCCCCTCCCCCGGAGCTCCCCCGACCCGCACGGCGACCTGCTCGCCTCCCGCGTGCTTGCGGGCGTTGGTGAGCGCCTCCTGGACGATCCGGTAGACGTTCCGTCCGAGCGCCTCCGGGGGCTCCCCCGTCACCGACATCTCGAAGGCCACCGACATGCCCGCCTGCCTGGACTCCTCCACCAGATCCGACAGGTCGGCGAGCGTGGGCTGCGGCCGTTCGGGCTGCCCGTCTCCCTGCCCGTGCCGCAGCACCCCGATGACCTCCCTGAGATCCTGGAGCGCCTGATGGGCGCTCGACCGGATCGCCCCCGCCGCGCGGGAGATCTCCGCGGCCGGGGCGTCCGGCCGGAACTCCAGCGCTCCCGCGTGCAGGCTGAGCAGGGAGATCCGGTGCGCGAGCACATCGTGCATCTCGCGTGCGATGCGCTCGCGTTCGAGGTGACGCGCGCGTTCCTCCCGCAGCCCCGCCTCGACCTCGGCCCGGTGCGCCCGCTCGCGCAGCGAGTGAACCAGTTGCCTGCGGGCCTGGACGAACATGCCCCAGGTCATCGTCAGCAGATAGAAGCTCGCGGTGCTCACGACCGTGCCCCAGTATTTCAGCTCGGGATCGGGGTAGAACGCCGCCCACGGCAGCGTCGCGGCCATGTGCAGACCGCCGACCACCGCCACCACGCGAAAGGGCCGGTGCACCGCCACCGTGAACACGGCGACGATCACCGCTCCCGAGGCGAGCTGCGCGAACATCGTGAAGGGCAGCAGCCCGACGGCCAGCCCCACCGGCCAGCGGCGGCGCAGCCACACGGCGGCGCAGGCGCCCGCTCCGATCACCTGCTCCACGAGCACGACGTGCTGCGGCCGACCCTGCAACTCCGATATGGCCAGCAAGGTGACTAGCGCCGCCAAGAGGAAGAGCGTGATGTCGACGATCCAGTCGCGGGTCGACCGCCGGACCCTGCCGAGCCGCCCGTCCGATGTGTCGCCGAGCAGGGCGGCGGGCAGCGCCCAGCGGTATTCCATCATGTTTGAGGAGGTTATGGCCTTGGGCGGATCGTACGGTAGCGACCAAAGTCGATGTCATGCGGCGACCTTGGACGCCTGATCCGCTTCCGAAGGCCGACGCGGCCCGCCGCCCTGTCAGATGACGCTTGACCATCGTGAAGGCCCTTCTCGAAGTCCTCGGCATCCTGGCCCGCACGCGGACCGTGAACACCGCCCGTGGACCGATCCGGCACCGTTCCGCCCGGCCGTTGGAGCGCTCTACACGGTGCTCCCCCGTTCGGCGTGGGCGCCTTCCCAAGGCCCGGCCACGGGTGCGGGAACCTCCGTCCGATCGCGCCTGCCGGGATGCCCGTACGGCTTAAGCGGTGATCTGCCTGAGGACTTGTCGGTGCCGCCTTCTATGGTCTTGGTCGTGGACGCGGTACAGGGAACGTTGGACGACCTGGGCACTCCCCTCAGCGACGTCACTTTCGTCGTGTTCGACTTGGAGACGACCGGGGGCTCCGCCTCGGAGCACGCCATCACCGAGATCGGCGCCGTCAAGGTGCGCGGAGGGGAGGTGATCGGCGAGCTCGCGACGCTCGTCGACCCGGGCGGCCCCATCCCGCCGTTCATCTCGGTGCTGACCGGCATCACCGACGCGATGGTGGTCGCGGCCCCCAGAATCGAGTCGGTGCTGCCCAGCTTCCTGGAGTTCATCAGGGGGACGACGCTGGTCGCCCACAACGCCGGTTTCGACGTGGGGTTCATCAAAGCCGCCTGCGCCGCCCACGGCTATCCCCCGCCGATCAACGCCGTGCTCGACACCGTCGATCTGGCCCGCCGCCTGCTGACCCGCGACGAGACCCCCAACTGCAAGCTCGCGACGCTCGCGCGGCTCTTCCGCACCTCCACAGAGCCCTGCCACCGGGCGTTGCAGGACGCCCGGGCGACGGTCGGGGTGCTCCACGGGCTGATCGAGCGCGCCGGGTCGTTCGACGTGCACACGGTGGAGGACCTCCGTTCGTTCGTCCGCGCCCCGACGCCCGAGCAGCGCCGCAAGCGCCACCTGGCCGACCTCGTGCCGCACGCCCCCGGCGTCTACGTGTTCGAGGACGCCCATGGGGAGGCGCTCTACATCGGCAAGAGCACGAACCTGCGCAACCGCGTCCGGTCCTACTTCACCGCGAGCGAGACGCGTCCCCGCATCCGCGAGATGATCGGCGTCGCCGAACGGGTGCGGCCCATCGTGTGCGCGACCGCGCTGGAGGCCGAGGTGCGCGAGCTGCGGCTGATCGGCGCGGCCAAGCCGCGTTACAATCGCAAGTCCCGCTTCCCGGAGAAGGCCGTGTGGCTGAAGCTCACCGACGAGCCCTTCCCCCGGCTCTCGATCGTCCGCGAGGTGAAGGACGACCAGGGCACCTACCTCGGCCCGTTCGGCAGCACCCGCCTCGCCGACGACGCGCGGGCCGCCCTGCACGAGGCCGTACCGCTGCGCCGCTGCACCGAGCGGCTCACGCTCCGCACCACGCGGCCCGCCTGCGCCCTGGCCGGGATCGGCCGCTGCGGGGCGCCCTGCGAGGGGCGCGAGAGCCCGGCGGCCTACCACGAGCACGTCGACGCGGCACGCGAGGCCATGACCGGCGACGCGGGCGCGGTGTTCACAGCCCTGGAGGCCCGCATGGAGCGCCTGGCCGCCGAGCAGCGCTACGAGGAGGCCGCCGTCGACCGCGACAGACTCGCCGCCTACGTGCGCACCGCGGCCCGCATGCAGCGCCTGTCCTCGCTCACCAGGCTTCCCCACCTCGTGGCCGCCTCGCCCGCCTTCAGCGGCGGGTGGGAGATCCACGTGGTGAGGCACGGCAGGCTGACGGCGGCGGGGGTGATGCCCAAGGGGGCCCACCCGGCGCCCTTCGTCGAGGCGCTGGTCGCCACCGCCGAGACCGTCTCCCCAGGACCCGGCCCGACCCCCGCGGCCACCGCCGAGGAGACCGAGTGCGTGCTCCGCTGGCTTGAGTCGCCGGGGGTGCGGCTGGTGGAGGTCGACGGCGAGTGGAGCCTGCCCGCGCGGGGCGCGGCCCGCCTCAAAGCCCGCATCGACCTCGCCTACGCGCCCCGGCACCGGCCCTCCTCCCGGGAGGGGCGCCCCCTACGCTAGGGATTACGCATCTAGGGACTACCCAGACGTTCAGCCGTTCAGCCGTTCAGCGCGAGGAGGAAGAGTGGTCACGGCCATCGTCCACATCAACGCCGAGGTGGACCGCATCCCCGAGGTCGCCCAGGCCATCGCCGCCCTCGACGAGGTCAGCGAGGTCTACTCCATCACCGGTGAATACGACCTGCTGGCAATGGTGCGGGTCGCGAGCTACGAGCAGGTCGCGGAGGTGATCCCGGGACGGCTCAACAAGATCCCCGGCGTGCTCGACACCGTGACGCAGCTGGCCTTCCGCACCTATTCCCGGCACGACCTCGACGCCGCGTTCTCCCTCGGCCTGTCCGAGTCCGACTGACCTTCCGCCGAGGGCGGCAGGGCTTCGCACGAGACGAACGCACGACGCGACGGCGAAGGGGGCGGGGCGCCTGTGGCGCCCCGCCCCCTTCGTTGCGTGGTGACAGCTCCGTCAGACCGGGGTCTAACGACCCCTCATCGGCCGATCGACGACTGGTCGTCTCCTCCGCCGACGGCGGCGTGCTCATCCTCGCCGTGGCCGTGGCCCTGATGGATGGCGATCTTCTCGCCACCGTAGGCACGGCTCATCTTGGCCCTGAGCTTGCCGAGCGGGCCGCGCATGCTCTTCGGCGGGATGCCGTCGCGCTCCTCGGCCTCGTCGGCGCCGGGCAGCATCGGCACAGGCTTCTTGTCGAGCATGTGGTCGGCGATGTCCTCGGCCGCGGGCACGTGGATCTCGATGTATTCACCGCTCGGAAGACGCTTGATGACACCCGATTCCACGCCATGACCGATGACCTCGGCGTCCTTGCGCTGCAGGCCGATGCAGATCGAGTAGGTGACCGCATATGTGATGGCCGGCAGGACGAAGATCATCACTCGGCCGACGAGCGTGGTGACGAACAGCGAGATGTGGAACTTCGCCGAGATCTCGTCGTTCGCGCCGAGCAGCCACAGCACGCCGTAGAACGAGATCGCCGACATACCGATCGCGGTGCGGTGCGGGTTGTTGCGCGGACGGTCGCACACGTGGTGCTCGCGCCGGTCGCCGGTGACCCACTGTTCCAGGAACGGATAGAGCGCCAGACCGGTCATGATGATGCCCATGGGCACCAAGGCCGGGATGATCACGCTCAACGGCAGTGTGTAACCGAGGAAGTTGATCTCCCATGCGGGCATCAACCGCAGCGCGCCCTCCAGGAAGCCCATGTAGAAGTCGGGCTGGGAGCCTGCGGAGATGTCCGCCGGTGTATACGGGCCGAACAGCCAGATCGGGTTGATCTGGGCGAAGGTTCCGAGGCCCGCGATCACCGCGAACGTGAACAGGAAGTACGCGCCCGCCTTGGCCATGAAGGCCGGGTAGAACGGTGCGCCCACCACGTTCGTGTTCGTGCGGCCCTTACCCGGCATCTGGGTGTGCTTCTGGACCCACATCAGGATCATGTGGGCCGTGATCAGCGCCAGCAGGATGCCGGGGATCAGCAGCACGTGCAGGGTGAAGAACCTGGAGATGATATCCGTGCCCGGATATTCACCACCGAACAGGAAGAAGGTGAGGTAGGTGCCGATCAGCGGCAGCGAGATCGCCACACCCTCGGTGATGCGCAGACCCGCGCCCGACAGGAGGTCGTCGGGGAGCGAGTAGCCGGTCAGACCCTCAAGCAGCGCCAGCGTGAGCAGCCCGACGCCGATCAGCCAGTTGAGCTCGCGCGGCTTGCGGTACGCGCCGGTGAAGAACACCCGGAGCGCGTGCACCATCATGCCGGCCACGAACAGCAGCGCCGCCCAGTGGTGCATCTGCCGCATGAGCAGACCACCCCGGACCTCGAAGCTGATGTGCAGCGCCGAGGCGTACGCCTCCGACATGCCGACGCCCTTGAGCGGCTCGTAGGAACCGTCGTAGATGACGTGGGCCATGCTGGGCTTGAACCAGAACGTCAGGAACGTGCCGGTCAGCAGGAGGATGATGAACGAGTAGAGCGCGATCTCCCCGAGCAGGAACGACCAGTGGTCCGGGAAGATCTTCCGCATGTTGCGCTTGAGGAAGTTGCCCGCCCCGACGCGGTCGTCCAGGAAGGTGCTGATGCCGGCGATCGCCTTGGGCGGAGCCGCGTTCGTGCCTCTCTGAACGGTGCCCACACCATTTGCCGTCATTTCGCTCATGCCTGGCCTCCCTTGGCACGAACCTCAGCCTCGGCGTCGCCGCGCTCCCAGAAGCTCGGCCCGGGCGGGACCGGGAAATCGCCCTTGGCGATGAGGTATCCCTCTTCGTCGACCCCGATCGGCAACTGCGGCAGCGGTCGCGCGGCAGGTCCGAAGACTACCTTCGCACCGTCGGACGCGTCGAACGTGGACTGGTGGCACGGGCACAGGATGTGGTGCGTCGTCTGCTCGTAGAGCGCCGCGGGGCAACCCACGTGGGTGCAGATCTTCGAGTAGGCGATGATGCCGTCGTGAGTCCAGTTGATGTTGGTGCCGGACTTGATCTCCTCCGGCCTCAACTTGATCAGGATCAGCGTCGACTTGGCCAGCTCGTTGAGGTCGTGCGTGTATTCCTCGGGAACCACCGACAGGATTCCGCCCGGCGTGTTGAAGTCCGCCGCGCGGATCGGAGCGCCGGTGCCCTCGACGACAAGCTTGCGCGGCTTGCCGGCCTTGGTCTTCTTGCCCCACACCGTGTGGCGCAGAACCGTGCCGGGAAGCGGCCCGAGGTCCTTGAGCAGCACCAGCGGGAGAAGTCCCAGCGGCGCCGCCGCCAGCAGCAGCGTACGGCGCAGCAGCGAGCGCTTGACGAAGCCGCTCTCCTCGACGCCCTGCGCGAACGTCTCGGCGACGTAAGAGCGGGCCGCCTTGTCCGAGCGCATCTCGTGGCGCTCCTGGACCAGGTTGTACTTCGGCATCACCATGCGGACCCAGACCACGACGCCGATCGCCAGGGCCAGGAACGCGAGCGTGAGCGTGCCTCCGAGCGCGAGGTTGGAGACCGCGGTCTTGTCGATGTCGCCGACCTGGAAGATCACATAGGAGGCGATGAAGCCGATCGCGGCGAGGAAGGTGATCACGAAGCAGAGAGCGGCGATGCGCTCTCCCTTCCTGGCCGTCTTCTCGTCCTGGAACTTCACCCCAGGCAGGGGACCGGGTCCCTGCGGGCTACCGTCGTCGCCTGTGCCCAGGAGCGCGGTGCTCTCCGCGGGCGAGGGCGTACCGATGACGCGTTTCGGCACGCGCTCATCGATCCGCTCGGGCTCGTGTTCGTTCTCAGTCATGACTTCTTCTGTCGCCTCTTCGCGGTGATCCAGATGGCGGCGAGCACGAGAAGGCTGATGCCTACGACCCACAGCGCGAGGCCCTCGGTCACCGGGCCGATACGGCCGAGACCGAAGCCACCCGGGTCCTTCTGCCCACGGACGCCGACGATGTAGGCGATCATGTCCCGCTTCTGCTCGGGGGTGATCGTGCTGTCGTTGAACGGCGGCATGGCCTGCGGGCCCGTGATCATCGCCTCGTAGATCTGCTTCGGAGTCGACTGGTTCAGATCAGGCGCGTACTTGCCCTCGGTCAGCGCGCCACCGGCACCGACGAAGTTGTGACACTGAATGCAGTTGGCCCGGAAGAGCTCCCCGCCCTTGGCGGAGTTGCCCTTGGCCGGGTCGACCTGCTCGTCCGTCGGGATGGCCGGGCCGCCGCCCTTGGACTGCACGTAGGCGGCGAGCTGACGGATGGTCGTCTCGTTCACCCAGGGGGCCGGCGGCTTCCTCGGCGCCTGGGCGCCGGGGTTGGCCGCGGGCATGCGCCCGCTGCTCACCTGGAAGTCGACGGCCGCGCCGCCGACGCCGACCAGCGTGGGGCCGGTCTTCGTGCCCTCCAGATTGAGGCCATGACAACTCGCGCAGCTCGCCTCAAAGAGCTTCTTGCCCTCGGCGACGTCGTCGACCTTGCCCGACGAGATCGCCGCGTCTGCGCTCTGCCCGGTCGGCGCGGCAACTGCGTAAAGCCCGCCGAGCAGGGCGAGAGCGAGAAGCAGGACGGCGTATCTCGCGAGGGGATGCCGCCGCCGAGCGGTGATCCTATTCACAGAGATCCCGTTCCGATCAGTGGATGATGTAGATGGTCGCGAAGAGGCCGATCCAGACCACGTCCACGAAGTGCCAGTAGTAGGACACGACGATGGCGCTGGTCGCCTGCTCATGAGTGAAGCGCTTCGCGGCGTACGTGCGTCCCAGCATGAAGAGGAACGCGATCAGTCCACCGGTCACGTGGAGTCCGTGGAAGCCCGTGGTCAGGTAGAACACCGAGTCGTACGCGCTGTGCGACAACGTGTGGCCTTGGCCGACCAACTCGCCGTACTCATAGATCTGCCCCGCGACGAAGACGGAGCCCATCAGGAAGCTGACGATATACCAGAAGCGGAGTTTGGCCACTTGGCCCTTCTCCGCCGCCCAGACACCGAGCTGGCACGTCACACTGGAAAGCACCAGGATGATCGTGTTCACCGTGGAGAACGGGACGTTGAGGTGAGCCTCCGGCCAGGGCATGCCCTCGCTCAGACTCACAGACCGGATCGTGAAGTACATCGCGAACAGCGCCGCGAAGAACATGAGCTCAGAGGACAGCCACACGATCGTCCCGACGCTGACCAGGTTTGGTCGGCGCGACGCGTGTGCCGTCGTCGTCGAAGTAATTGCGGATGCTGTCGCCACGGGCAGCATTATTGCGGCTCTCCTGGTCGGGTCGCCCCACGACCCCCCGTTAGGGCGTGCAAAGTCCGCCGCAATGGGGATAGAGCAGGCAATCGGCCTGCCTGCACGTCCGGCCTGGGTATCCGACCCAGGTGACCGGTACCATCCATGGTGACCATACCTCCCACAAGCGATAAGTGAGCGCGACCGTGAGCAGCGACCAGGTGATGAAGGTCCTCGTTTACAGCGACGACGCCTCGACCCGTGAGAAGGTACGGCTGGCCATCGGCAGACGCCCCGCCCCGGACCTCCCCCTCGCGGAGATCATCGAGTGCGCCACGCAGGCCAAGGTGATCCAGCTCCTCGACAGCGGAGAGATCGACGTCGCCGTCCTCGACGGCGAGGCGCAGCCCGCGGGCGGCATGGGCGTCAGCCGCCAGGCCAAGGACGAGGTCTTCGACTGCCCGCCCATCTGCCTGCTCATCGCGCGCCGCGACGACCGCTGGCTGGCCAACTGGTCCCGCGCCGACGCCGTCGTCGCCCAGCCGATCGACCCCATGGTCATGGCCGACACCGTCGCCGACCTCATGCGGACCCGCTCCGCCGGTCGTCTGACCGCCCACTGACCCTCCCCCGGGCCGCCTCCCGCGACGAGCCGGCCCGGCCCTCCCCCGCCCCCTCGCCGCATGCCCAAAGCGCGCAATCAGACACAGCTAGGCCAACACCCAGGAATCAGCCCTTGCGGTGGCCCTCACTTGCCAGGTCAAAGCCATGTTGGGAGTGCGAGGGGGCGCCGGTGTCTGGACTGAGGAGCGCCGGGAGCGAAGCGACCACAGCAACGAGGGAAGACACCGGGTCAAGAGCCCCCTCGCCGCGACGCGAAGCGTCGCCATCGAACACCGCCCGGCCAACCCATCG
>NZ_FNCN01000081.1 GCF_900100605.1 Sinosporangium album
TCTTCCTCCGCCGCGCCGCGCTGTTACCGCCGGGACCTGGTCAGGTGGTCCCGGGGGGTTTGGTGGCGGTCCCGACGAGCAGCCACGGCACCGGCTCGACGAAGAAATCGGGGAACTCAGGATGTTCAGGGTGCCGGTCGGTGACCGGCACCAGCCCCGGCTCGTCCAGCGTGCCGAAACGCTCCAGGATCGCGGTGATCTGGGCGGCAGTCCGCAGATGCACCTGAGCGGACGTTCCCTCGTACACCCGCCGGCCGCGCTCCACCGTGGTGGGCGTCGCACCGTCGGCCGTGCCGTGCGACAGGACCAGGCGGCTGCCGGGCGCAAACCGCCGGGCGAAGGCTTCCACGATCCGGCCGGGCCCGCCGGCCGGGATGAAGTGCATGACGGCCACGGCGATCAGCCCCACTGGACGGGTGAAATCTAGGGTGTCCCGAACCACGGGGTGGTCGAGGATGTCGCGCGGGCGGCGGATGTCGGCGTGCAGCATCATCGCGTTCGGGTCCTTGAGCATGACACGCCCGTGGGTGACCGCGACGATGTCGTAGTCGACGTAAACGACTTTGGCGGCGGGGTTGATCGCCTGGGCGACCTGGTGGACGTTCTCCTGCGTGGGGAGCCCGGATCCGAGGTCGATGATCTGCGTGATGCCGTCTGCCGCCAGGCGGCGCACCGCCCGTGCGAGGAATGCGCGGTTCAGCCTGGCCGCGACCTTGACCTCAGGCATCAGCCGGATCAGTTCTTCGGCGGCTTCTCTGTCGGGGGGCAGGTGGTCTTTGCCGCCGAGGAGGTAGTCGTAGATGCGGGCGACGTTCGGGACAGTGACGTCGAGCGGCGGACCGACGTCGAGGAGCTGGTCATCCACGCGGGCCTCCCGCATCGAGTCTGTACAGCCCCTCACGGACCTCTTCCAAAAGAGAGGGAGTGATAGGCGCGAACCTGACGGGCCCGGTCAGCTCGGTCAGCAGGGAGCGGACCTCGCCGGCCAGCCGCTCATCCTCTTCAGTGAGAACACGGTCCAAAGCCGGCGAGATGGGGAAAGAGCGGCTGTACACGGCGGCCAGGGCTCTGCCGCCGGCGCGTCTGACCGGCGCGGGCAGCAGGCGAGCAAGCCTACGCACGGCTGGGGGGTGGGGGGACACGAGAATCTCTCCAGAGGTGGGGGAGGTCAGGAGCTGGAACCGTGTGCGGGGCGACAAGCGCCGGGCGACCTGGGACGGTCGCACCGGATCACAGGCTGCGGGCCCCACCCGGCGGCGGGCGAGCCCGAGCCCGAGCCCGTGTCTGTTCCGGCGGCGCCGCGCAGCAGCGCGCACAGCGCGGCCAGACTGGAGGCGTGGTGATGGATGCCGCCCTGTTCAGCGCTCCATCCATCACCGGTACGGGCGAATCCCCACTCGGGGAACTCGCTCCTCGCCTCCTTGATGAGACGGTTCATCACGTCGTCAGAACCCATGCAGGCACGCTAGACCGCCGCCTCCCCGCGCGACCGAACTAACGCGTCCGAACTCTCAGTTCGGGTGGATGTTGTGCCGCTCGGCGAGGTACCGCACCTCAGGCGCCCACGACCGCGGGGCCCTGACCGCCATGGACCGCACCATGTCACGCAGCAGCATCTTGTGATCCAGCTCCTCGGGGCATTCGCGCTCAATCCGCATGAGATAGAGCAGGCTGGCCGCGTCGTCGCCCAGATCTCCGCAGGCCCGCGCCACCTGAAAGAGATGCGTCGTACGGCGCTCCACCGACGGGACTCGCGTCAGGTCTATCTCCTCAGCGACCCGCAGCGCCGCCTCCGCGTTGTGGGTTTCGCACTCGATGCTCGTCATGTGGATCGCGACGTTCGTCGGCCCGAACGCCAACCCGAAATGGTTGGCCTGCTCGTTCCCGAGGCGAGCGGCGAGCCTGGACGCCTCACCACGCAGAATGTCCCGCGCCTCCTGTCCGCCGCCGGAACGCGTGAGCCCGATCGACGCCATCAGGTTCAGGGCCCCCAGCACCGACAGGTGCCGGTCGTCGCCGCCGGCGACCGCAGGCTCGAACAGTTCGATTCCGCGGCGAGCGACGTCGTAGGCCACCTCGTGCATGTCGTCCGACAGCATCGACTGGCCGAGGCACCAGTGCGCCCATCCGATCATCAGCGCATCGCCGGTCTCCTCGGCGTACCGCATCGCGCGGTCCGCCGCCAGATGAGCCAGATCCACCCGCCCGAGATGCTTGAGCACGCCACGGCTGAGGATGTAGGTGTCGCTGGCCACCCTGCACGCGTCGCGGTGGTTGCCGCCGTCCAGCACCAGCCGTTCCGCGTCGCTGATCAGCCCCGGCAGCACGCGCATGAGCAGCGTGTACCTGTGGGGGCTGGTGAACCATGCGTCGCGGGCAGCGTGGACACGCTCTTGCAACTGCTCGACGGTGGGCGGCTCCAAGTTTGGGCCGAGCGTGCGATACGTGAAAATCGCACGTTCGATGCTGGCGAGCTGAGGTCGGCCGGCCTGGTGGTCATCCCTCGGGTGTTCCCCGAGAAGCATCGCAGTTCGAACGCCGAGAGCTTTGGCGATCGACCGCAGCAGGGGCAGCGACGGGGTGCGCTTGCCGTTTTCGATCAGTTCGATGTACCTAGGTGTACAGCCCGCTTGCGTGGCAAGCGAGATTGTGTTGAGGCCGCGTCTCTCGCGCTCCAACCGGATCATGTCGCCCGTGTTAATCTCAGGCATAGGCCCTGCACCTTCCTGGATCGTCGTCAACTCCAGGCTAAGGTCGCGGGGCCCGATTTTTGTACTGTGAGAAATCGGATCTGCCTCGGTCAAATAACCAGCAGTGGGATCGTGTTGGCACCGAGACTCGACAGAGCGTTTCTACCCCCTGGTGTCGGAGGCGCTCCAGCGCCTCCTCCGCCCGGTCCGTCCCCGTCGCGATCACGCCCAGCTTGCCGAGGGCTTGCAAGATTCGCCGGACCTCCTTCCGCCCGGCCCCGCAGGGCGGAGGAGCCGGGCGGAAGGAGGGGCGCGGATCCCGCGGGATCCGC
>NZ_FNCN01000082.1 GCF_900100605.1 Sinosporangium album
ATGTCGACCACGACCCACTGGTGCTCGCACACGCCCGCGCACTTCTGACCAGCACCCCCGAAGGCGCGTGCGAGTACGTCGACGCGGACGTGCGCAATCCCGAGCGGATCCTGGAACTCGCCACCGCCACCTTGGACTTCGGCCGACCAATCGCGCTGATGATGCTGGGCGTTCACGCGGACAGGCCCCGACGAACCGTTGCCTGGCACCAAGCCGATCAGAGGTAGTCACGTCCCTATCGTGGTCATGCGGGATGAGCGGCAGGGAGCGCTGTCTGAAAACGGCCCTCGGTGATGAGCCAGGTCAGCACCGTGGAGGCGACGAGAACAACGGCTCCGCTGGCGAACGCGGTGCTGTAGTTGCCCGTGGCGTCGCGCAGCACGCCGCCTGCGAGGACCCCGAGGGCGGCGAAGACCTGGTGGATGAGCCAGGTCGAGCCCAGGATGCCTCCCATCGCAGTGCCGCCGAAGCGGTCGGCGACCAGGCCAGTGGTGAGCGGGATGACCGGGAACGATGACACTCCGAACAGCACGACCCCGGCGACGAGGGCGGGCACGTTCGGTGCAAGGGCGAGTACCACGAACGCGGCGACCCTGATGAGGTGCAGAAGGATGAGCGTCGGCCGCTTGCCCCATTTCTTGGCGACCCACTGCCCGGTCGCCCACATGGATGCGGCGCTGCATGCGGCGACCAGTGCCATCAGCCATCCGCCCGCGTTCGGTCCGCCGCCGAGTTCGAGGGCGAGTTTCGGCATGTGCGTGGTGAACAGGTACAGCGAGTATCCGCATCCGGCGAAGCCGAGGCTGATGAGCCAAAACTGCCGGTCGCCCAGCGCCTCCCGGAGTGTCGCCGCCGCAACCACTTGCACCGGCGTGCCCTCTGGTTCCACGCCCACGTCGGCGGGGCTGTTGCGCGCCCCGAACCAGATCGCCGGTGCGACGAGCACGAGCATCACCGCGCCGAGCGCGAGGAATGCGGCTTGCCAACTGAACGCCGCGACGAGCACCCCTGCGAGCGGAAGCAGGAGCAGTTGCCCGGCGTTGATGCCCATCGAGCTGATCGCCAGGGCCTGCGGGCGGCGCTTTGTGTGCCAGCGGGCGACGAGCACGGACGAGGGCATCGAGCTGCATCCGGCGAACCCGACCGCCACGACGACGCCGAACAGGATCAGGAACTGCCAGAACTCTGTCACCCCGGCCAGTGCGACGTAGGCGAGGCCCATCAGAACGGCGCTGACCGTCATCACCGCACGCGGCCCGATCCGGTCGATCAGCCGACCGGCGACCGGCTGGAACAGACCCCAGGCGAGCATGTTCACCGCGACCGCCGCGCTCGTCGCAGCCAGCGACCAGCCGAAACTGCCCATCAGAGGGGCGATGAACTGGCCGATCGCCAGGTTCAGCCCGAACGCCCCGGTCAGGGATACGAACGCGACCGCCGTGATCCGTCGCCCCCAGTGCTGCTGTGTCGTCTCGACCATCACGCCCTCCTAATGGTTGTTGAGCATGTCATCCGTTAGCACGCGATTCGAGCACACGTCCTAATGGTTGTCAATCGGTGATACCATTAGGTCATGGTCGAGAGGGCGCAGACCGGGCCGCCGGTGACGGGCGAGCCGTTGCCGCTGGATCTGGTGAACACGACCTTCGTGGACGGAGGGCTGCGCGGCCACGTCGTGGATGTACTCACGACTCCAGCACAGCTCGACGCCTGGTTGACCAGCCACCTTGATCAGTTCAGCGCCGACCTGCGTGCCCGACTCGCGACGGCATCCACTAACAGCGTGGCGCTGGAGGAATGGCTGGCTCTGAGAGAGGCGCTGCGGAACTGCTTCACCGCCCTCACCGACGGCACCGACCCGAACCCGCGCGATCTCGACGTCATCAACCGCGCAGCAGCCGGCGCCGCCCATCACCTGGAGCTCAAGCAGACCGACACCCTCACGGCGCGGCGCCGCTGGCAGACCGACGACCCGGTGCGAGTCGCCTTGGGCGAGGTTGCTGCCGGGGCATGCGAGTTCGCCTTTCCAGATCGACGCGGGCGACTCCGCGCCTGCCCAGCACCAGGGTGCATCCTCTTCTTCGAGAAGACCCACCCCCGACGCGAATGGTGCTCACCAGCCTGCGGCAACCGCGTCCGAGTCGCCCGGCACTCCCTCTCGGGCAATTGACATCCTCTCCGCCCTAAAGGACGGAGATTCCCGCCTGCCGCGTGGGCTTCGG
>NZ_FNCN01000067.1 GCF_900100605.1 Sinosporangium album
ACGACCGGGCAACTGCACCGGACAACGATCGACGCACGGCCAACTGCCCAGGACAAGGTCCAACGACCGGGCAACTGCACCGGACAACAGGGAACACGGGGCCAACTGCGCGGGGCAACGATCAACGACCGGGCAACTGCGCCGGGCAACGATCGACGCACGGCCAACCCTCGGGCGTGCGGGTACGGCGCATCACCGGCCGCTGGGACGCCGACACCCAGACCTGGACCCCGCAGCCCACCAGCACCACCGAGGACGCCGTCACCTCCACCGAGGGTTCCCCGCAGGGCTGCACCAGCGCGGTCAGGGCCTGTGCGGGGTTCCCGTGTATGGTGTCGCCGCCATGCTGCTCACAGCGGCGGTCCTGGTGCTCGCACGCCGGACCGAGTCGCCGAAGGTGACCCACCTCAAGCTCACCGTGGGTCGCTCTTAGCCGGCACCTTCGGTTACCGGTCCTCGCCGCCGCGGGCGAAGTAGAGGTTGCGGATGAGGCCGACCTCGGAGACGTTCTTGGTCAGCTCGACGGTGACCCAGCCCGCGACGTCGGCCAGCCGCATGCCCTGGCCCCACGGGAGGGTGGCGGTGCGGTCGGTGGAGTCGAGGTCGGCGTCGGTGAGGTCGGCGACGTGGGCGCGCCAGTCGTCGTGGAGGCCGCGCAACCAGTCGACGGTGGCGGGCATCGAGCCGGGCCAGGTGATCTCCTCGCGCGCGGGGGCCCCGGAGCCGAAGCAGTGGCCGAGGGTGGTCGTCCACCAGTAGCCGATGTGCCAGGTGACCCAGCCGATGGTGAGCGCCGGCACGGGGTCGGGCTCCTGGTCGTTCCAGTCGGCGATCCAGCGGCCCTGGGCGTCGGGGCGCACGGTCCAGCAGTGAGGGGCCGGTTCCCAGAGGCAGACGCGCTCGTCGAGGTCCTTGCCGAGGTGATAGTCGAACAGGGCCCAGGCGATGTCGAGCTGGCGGGCGAGAAGGTCTACGCGTGGTGCAGTCACCCGCGCAAGCCTGCCAGCGGCCGGAACGGCCCTGCCACTGGTTTTCCGTCGCCCACACGCCGAGCGCATGATTTACCCGACCCGCTCGTCTTGCATGTCAAGGAGGGCGAGTGGATCTCGATATTCATCATCAGTTGGTCGGCGGGTTGTTCCGTACCGTGTGTCTCCTTGCCCGGGGGCGGCACGCGGCCGAGGACCTGGGCACCGAGTAAACGTCGGCCCCGGCGGTCTCCGTCTGCCTTCCGACCAGGTCAAACCGTGCTTCATCCGAAGCCGCCGCACCGGGCCCCGGCCGGAGAGGACACCGGCGCGCCCGCCGGGGACAGGCGTTAGTGTCGTGCCATGCCACATGCAGTGATCACCGCTCGCGACGTCGAGGTGGAGTTAGGGGGCACCCCCGTCCTTCGCGGCGTCGATCTCACAGCGGCGCCCGGGGAGATCGTCGCCGTCGTGGGTGAGAACGGAGCGGGCAAGTCTACGCTGCTGCGCTGCCTGGCCGGGCTGCATCCCCCGCTCGCCGGCCGCATCGACGTGCTCGACGCCCCGCCGGCCGACACACCCGTGTTCTGGCGGGACGTCGCCCTGGTCGGCGACGAACCGGCCTGGTATCCGGGGCTCAGCACCAGGGAGCACCTGGAGTTGATGGAGGCCGCGCACTCGCGTGTCCGCCTGACGGTCGACGAGGCGCTCGCGCAGTTCGAGCTGTCGAACCGCGCCGACCTGGCGCCGCTGACGCTCTCCACGGGCCAGCGGCAGCGGCTTTCGCTCGCCATGGCGCTGCTCAGGCCCAGCCGGCTTCTGCTGCTGGACGAGCCGGAACGCGGGCTCGACGAGGGGTTCCGCGGGCGGCTCGCGGAGATTCTCAGCGCCTACGCCCGCGAGGGCGGTGCGGTGGTGATGGCGACCCACGACATGGGGCTCGCGCGGCACACCGGGGCACGGGTCGTCACTCTGGAGGCCACCCCGTGAACCCCGTACGACGTGGGAAGAAGCCCGGCGCACCGGCGGCCGGGGTGCGCCCTGTCACCGTGGAGGTCACGCCGTGAACCCGGCGCGTGCCTATCTGCGTTCAAAGCGCGGGGAGCCGATGGGCTGGACCGAGCGCTACAGTCTGCTCTTCGGGGTGGGCCTGGCCGTCATGCTCGGCGGGCAGCAGATCGTCGACGCGCTCGACGGGCTGGCGCGGCAGGTCGATCCGGGGCGGGCCGCCGCGGGGCTGGCGTTGGCCGCCGCGGGCTATGTGGGGTTCCTCGCTCTCGCGCGCGCGGCCGGTCCCGTGGTGTTGCCGGCGGCCGATGCCGCCTGGCTGGTGCTGTCGCCGTTGCCGCGCCGGTCGGTGCTGGGCAGGAGCGCGATGGCGCTGCTTGCCGTGTCGACGGCGGGCGGGCTGGTGCTCGGGCTGGCGCTGCTGTCGGTGGTCGGGGCTCCGGACGGTCTGGTGCTGCGCCTGTTGGGGGCGCTGGTGCTCGGGGTGGGGGCCACGGTCGGGGGGATGGCCATGGCCGTCCTCGGTCAGGGCTCGCACTCGTGGGATTGGTGGCTGCTGGGGCTGATCGCTGCCGGTACGGCGGTAGCCGTACTCATGGCGGTGTACGGCGAGCAGATCGCCGCGCGGCTCGCCGGTGCGCCCGCCGGGTGGGTGGCGGCTCTGGCGGGGGTGGTCGCGGCATGTGCGGCGCTGCTCGCGCGGAAGGCGTGGGCGGCGCTCGACCGGGTGCCGGCGCGTGGTCTGATGCGCTCGTCGGCCCGGATGGGGCGGGCGGCGTCGGCCGCCGCGATGATGGATCCGGGCATGCTGACCTGGGCCGCCGAGGACAACCACTGGCGTGGCCGTGCCGTACGCTCGCGGCGGTGGCCGGTGCGCGGCGGTGCGGTGGCGACGGCATGGCAGGAGTGGCGGCGGCTGGGGCGGCGTCCGGGACGGCTCGTCCTGCTGCACGCTGCGGCCGTGCTGCCGGCCTTGGCCGCGCGGGCCGGTGGCGGGTTGTCGGTGTTCACGGCCGGTGTGCTGCTGTGCGGCGCGATGACGGCGGCTGCGATCTGCACGACGGGTGCCCGCCGCGACGGGGACAATCCCTCGCTGGCGCGGCTCCTCGCGGGTGGTCCGCGGAGGGTGATGGGGGCTCGTGCCGTGCTTCCCGGGGTGATGGCGGCGGTGTGGCTGCTGTTCGCGCTGGGTGGGCTGGCCCTGGTGGGAGCGCTGCCCGGTGTGCCGTGGTGGCTGATCGGTCCGCTGGCCGCCCCCGCGCTGGCCGCGGCGGCGCTGCGTATGGCGGGGCGGGGGCCGATCGACCACTCGCTACCCGTCCTCGACACGCCTGGGGGCCCGGTCCCGTTGGGAGTGGTGATGTGGGCGGCCAAGGGTGTCGATCTCGCGGTGGTGGGTTGTGCGCCGCTGCTGGTGCTGTTGCTCTTTCCCTCGGCAGACCCGGTGCCCGTCCTTCTCGCCCAGGCCGTGGCCGGGCTGGGGGTGCTCGCCGTCTTCGTGCTGCGGTCAGCTGGTCGCAGAGCGCGCGTCCGGCTCACATGAGGCCGTGCGGGCGGCCGGGCCCTCCCCCGCCGCCGCCCGCGCACACCTCGGGCGCCGCGAAGTGCCGGTGAACACGGACCTCAGCCCCTCCCCCACCGGCTCGGCACAGACGCCCGGCCGGTAAGACCCCCTGACGTCGTCACCTGGTCTGAGGGGCGCTGCGGTACTCGCCGGGCGTCATGCCGTACCACTGCTTGAACGCCAGGTGGAAACCGACCGGCGAGCCGTACCCGACACGTTCGCTGATGCGGTTGTGCGCCAGCGTGGTCTCGGTGAGCAGCCGCGCTGCCTCCTGCATGCGGCGGGCGGTCAAGTGGCGCATGGGCGCCTGGCCGAGGAGGCGGGTGAAAGCGGCGGAGAAGGCCGAACGCGACATGCCTGCCTCGGTGGCGAGCGTTTCGACGGTCCAGGGTTCCGCGAAGCGGGTCTGGACGGCGCGCAGCGCGGCGGCCACACCCTCGTGGCGCAACGCTCCCATGACGGGTCGGCCGTCGGGGCAGTCGCCCTCCATCGCGGCCCGCAGCGCCAGGACGAAGACCATCTCGAACGCGCGCAGGGCCACGAGCTGGGCGCCGGGGGCGGCGTTGTCCCACTCGCCGGCCAGGCGTTCCAAGGTGACGCCGAGCAGCGGATGGGCGTGCAGCCGCTCGCGGCGCAGGACCAGCAGCGGCGGCAGCGACTGATACAGGGGTGCGGCGGCGACCCGGTCGTAGTGCAGGCCGCCGCAGAGAATGAGGGTCCGCTCACCGGGCCCGGCGATCTCGACGGTGCAGACCTCGCCGGGCTCGCGTTCCGGCAGCACACCGCTGAGCGGTACGGTGGCCCGCCCCGGCCGGTCGCCCAGCGTGTGGGCGGTGCCGTGCGGGAAGACGGCCAGGTCCCCGGCCTCGAGGCGGACCGGATCGCCGCCCGGCAGTTCGGTGACACACACCCCGGAGACGACGTAGTGCAGCAGCGCGCAGCTTTCACGGTCCCCGCTTATGCCCCAGGGGGCGTGGGCGAGCCAGCGGCTGAAGAAGACCCCGTGCAGCCGCAGCGGGGCCAGCAGGTCGCTGAGCAGATCCCCAGCCATCGGACGATCCTTAAAGAGAACGATACTTCTATTTATAGATCGTACAGTTGCGTGGCGGCACAGTGGTGGCCATGACCTTTCTCGTATTGAACGCCGCCGGCGCCCAAGGCGGCGCCGTGGCCCGCCGGCTGCTCGCCGCAGGACTGCCCGTGCGAGGCTTCTCACGCAGCGGCGCCGTCCCCGAGGGAGCCGAATCCGTCACCGGCGACCTGACCGACGCGGAGGCGGTCAAGGCCGCCTTCGCCGGAGTCAGCCACGCCTCGGTGACCCTGCCCATGGTCTACGATCCCGCTGTGGTCGAGGTGTACGTCCGCAACATCCGCGACGCCGCCCTGGCCGCCGGGGTGTGCCACCTGGCCTTCAACACCGCCAACCGCCTGCCCGAGGGCGAGACCGGCGTCGTCGCCTACGACACCCGCCGGGCAGCCGTGCGCACCCTGCGCGAGGCCGGGTTGCCGGTGGTGGAGCTGCGCCCGGCCGTCTATCTCGACAACATCGCCGCACCCTGGTTCGCCGGGCCGCTGGCCGCCGACGGCGTGCTGGCCTACCCGCTGCCGGCCGACCTGCCGGTGGCCTGGCTCTCCTTGGAGGACCTCGCCGCCTTTACCCACGCAGCCCTCATCCGCGACGACCTGGACGGCGCCGTCCTCAAGCTCGGCCCGGAGGAAGCCGTCACCGGCGCCGACCTGGCAGCCGCCGTCGGCGCCCGCTATCAGCTCCTGGACGTCACCGCCTTCGAAACCGCCCTGGCCGCGGTGACCGGACCGCGGACGGCCGCCGCCGTCGCCGCCACCTACCGGCACATCGCCGCCGACCGCGCCCTGGTGGCCGCCGACCCCTCCGCCCTCGACCTGCTGGACGTACGGCCGACGCCCCCGCGAGCCTGGCTGGCCGCCCAGCCCTGGGCCCGGCGTTGAAGGGCGGCACGCCTCACGGCGCGTCGGCCGACCACACGCGCCGTGAGGTCGAGGCGGAGGTCGTCCGGCACCACCAGGTGATCGAGCGCTGGCTGTCGGGCTCGGCGGGAAAGGAGGAGTTCGACCGCTTCGCCGAGGCACACGCCGTCGAGTTCACCCTCACCACCGCAGACGGCGCCACCCTGGACCGGGCGCGGGTCCTGAAGGAGGTCGAGGGTCTGCACGGCTCCGCACCCGGCCTGCGCATCGCCATCCAACAGGTGCGACTGGTGGCCTCGGAGGGGCCACTGCTCGCAGTCGCCTACCAGGAGTGGCAGCCGGCCGCCACCCGGCAGTCGACCGTGCTTCTGCGGCGCCGCGGAACGGCCTTGCTCTGGCTGCACCTCCACGAGACCTGGCTACGACCGTCACCCTGACCGCGATCCGACAGCAGCGAAGTCCCGCCACTGATGGTCAAGTGGCAGGAGCTGGCTGATGAGGCGGAGGGCGCCACGGCGACGTCAGCCCAGTTCAAGGCTCGTGGTCGCGTAGATCCCGCTCAGATCCACGTTCGGGACCGGTCCGGTGTACATACGGGCCGCCTCGAAGGTGGCCTGCAGGCCGAGCCGTTCGACCAGCGCCACCGAGGCCTTGTTGGCGTCCGGCACGTCGATCGCGATCGGCAGCCCGGGTACGGCGCCCGCCAGCGCGGCCATCAGCGACAGCGCGACGTCCTCCGAGGCGGCATACAGCGGCCCGATCCGCGAGGCCCCGGCGGCGGGCCGCAGCACCCCGAACCCCTGCAGCTCCCCATCGCGCACAGCCGCCAGGGCTGTGCGGTCGGACAGACTCACCCATGAGGCCAGGAACGCGTCGCGTGCGGTCGGGAAGAACCTGCGGTCGTAGGCCGCGAGCCGATCGAACGGGATCGCGCGGGCATCGACCAGCGCCACGTCGCCGACCGGCTCGGCGCCGTGGGGCACCCCTTCATAGCGGACGTGGTTCCACGCCCGCCGGAACCCTGACTTGCGATAGTCGGCCTGCCTCTCCACCACTCCGTCTAGCGCGACGTTGCGCCCCTCCAGGTGTGCCATGCCCGCCTTCCACACCTGGAGCCCATAGCCTTGCCCCCGCAATTCCGGTCGCACAATATAGAACCCAATAAATCCGAAGTCCGCCCCGTATCGGACTGCGGAGATGGATGCGACCGCCTCACCGTTCAGGCGTCCGACGAGAAACCCGTGCGGATCCGCCGCGAGGAAGGCCTGACCATCGGATTCGCCGGGATTCCACCCTTCCTCATCCGCCCACTCCCGCAGACGGCGCACTACGTCCTGCATCGAGGCAACACCGACAGTCAACTCTCCCATGAAAAGCATTCTTCGCCACGCGCGGCACCGCTGTCACCGTTTCCCGATAAACCGCCTTCCCTCCGTGAGGCGTCATCGTTTCCGGAGAATCGCCTCGCTGTTTATGAGCGTATGATGAAGTGCGGATTGACCAGGCAAGCCGCTCCAAACGCTTACCAGCGCAGGCAGACGGCCATAACGTGGAACGCGGGGTCAACTGCGCGGGACAACGATCAACGGTGGGCCGAGCAGGCCCAGGGCATACAGGCCCTCTAGAAAACAGCGAAAGCCGAGTGCGGATGCCCTGGCGGTTGGTCGCGATACCTTTCAGGATATCGGGCGACCCTGCTTTGCAGACCCCGATTCAACGATCGAGTTCCTGGTACCTGCGATAGGCGTGCGCCTAGTGTCTCAGCAAGCCTGCGGCTCGTCCTCACCGCCACCTCCCGGATGGCCCTCGTGCCATGCGGCACCAGCACCGGAGTGTTCCGTGACCTACTTCCAACGCCGGATCAGGCACCCCCGACAGGGCGGCCCGGTGGAATGTGCTCGCGCCGGGCCGCCGTCCTTCAGGTGCGCTTAGCCGATGGGTACGACGCGGCCATCGGGGAGGTGGCAGTGAAATGACCAGATCGGGAAGAAGCCGCCCGGCTCCAGTTTGTTGACGAGGCGGCCTCCGGCAGCCTCGCACTCCTTGAGAGTGATCGAGGGGGAGGCCGACGCGGCCGATGCACCGACGGTCAGCGTGACCGTGGTGGCGAGCAGGCCGCCGACCAGACCTGTGGTGATGAACATCGTGCGACGCATGACCGCTCCTTCAAGAGTCGAGAGATGTCACAGGAAGCGACTATGCACCTACTTAAGGCCGTCGACCTTAGGGAAAGCCTCAGTCCGGCATTGGATTCCCAAGGTGAACCGGCTGCGGCCGGAGGTGACATATGGGTGAAGGGCCCGCGCGAACCGAAGAGGCGCGTGACCCTCCGCAGAGCCCTGCCCATCACCCACCCCGCGATATGTGCATACCTCAATGAACCCGTTCAAAGCCTGAGGCCCGTGCCGATGCCCCTTGCGGAGAAGAGGCAACGCTCCAAGCCGACGGGTTGCGCGATAGAAGTGTCGATGTGAGGTCTCAGGACATGCTTCACCGATCGTTATCAGGACATGGCTGACGCCTCACCTTTATTCGTGATCTTCTACCTCCGCTTCTTGATCAAGGCTGTGAGGGTGTGGGGTCGTGGACCGGCAGGCGACGGTGGAGTATCGCTATCGGGCAGTTCGGGAGGTGCTGGCGGGATCGCCCATCGGTGAAGTCGCGGCCCGCTATGGGACCTCCCGGTAGTCGGTGCATGCCTGGCGTAAGCGATTCGAGGCCGAGGGCCTGCCGGGGCTGGACGACCGGTCGCGGCGGCCCAGGACCAGCCCGACGCGGATCGCCGCCGAAGTGGAGGCGCTGATCTGCCAGATTCCGGCGTCGACATCCGCGCCGGGGAGCCCAGCGGATCAGCTTCGAGCTCGGACGGCAAGGCCTGGATCCGACCCCGTCGAAAGCGACCGTGCATCGCGCCTTGGACCGCAACGGCCTGACCCGGCTCCAGGAGCAGCATCACCCGCGGACCTACCGGCGCTGGCAGCGCGAGGCGTCGATGGACCTGTGGCAGATGGATCTGGTCGGCGGGGTGCCGCTGGCCGACGGCCGGGAGTACACGATGGTCACCGGCATCGACGACCACTCCCGGTTCGTGGTGATCGCGCAGGTGGTGGCGGGCCCAGCGCGACCCATGACGCCTGTGGGCGACGCTTTCCCACGATCGCCCGCAGGAGGTTGGCGACGATGGCGCTCAAATCCATGTCGGGACACCTGCGGTCATCGTGCGACGGCGGGGATGGTGAACCGCATGTGGCGCTCGTCCAACCAGGCACGGTCGAGCTCCCTGCCCGTGATGCGGCCGATGAGACGCAGCGCAGACGTAACCTCCGCCGAGGCTGAATCCCCGGCGAAGTCCAGCCCGTCCATGTACTCGTCCAAGGCGTGGGGATCAGTACCGTCCCTTTCCGCTGGGTCGCCGACCATGAGCGTCGTCACCGTTTCACCGTTGACGACATACTCAAGGTCGTCTACGCCTCTGATCTCATAGAGCGGCCAGCCCAGATAGAGGAGACTCCCCCCGTTGCGGGTCAGCTCGACCCACGACTGCCATCGCCTCCGGCCGCCCAGCGGCCTCAACAACGGCTTCGCAGCGTGACACTTCCTTCCGTGGCCGCTCGTCAGCGCCCAGGCCGTGAATAAGCAGGTCATCCGTACCAGATCCGCCGTCCTCGCCGTCACGGCCGCTCTCGCCGCTCCGCAGGCCGAAGCCGGGCCGGACATCTTCGACGGCCTCTGGCGGAGCCACGGTCAGGACACGATCCACCGGGTCCGCGACGGCAGCTCACCACCTTCGACACCACCATGGTGAGCTGCCTGCCAGGCCTTCTCACCGCCGAGCGCACCCTCCCACGCGGAGGCCGCGGTCCAGCGCCGCCAACGGACCTGCGGGTCGCCGTCCGGCAGCAGGTCCTGGACCGGGCCGGCCCCCGGTGCCGCGGTCACGAACTGGCGGGCCCGGTGTTCTCGCCGGTGATCACAGCGACCGCCTCAACCTCGACGAGCTGGTCGTCGTACCCCAGGGCGGCCACGCCCAGCAGCGTGCTGGGAACGTCGTGCGCGCCCATGTACTCCCGATAGACCTCCCACGCCTCGACCAGGTCGCTCTGGTGTGACGAGGCGACGTACACGGTGGTCTTCGTGACGTCGGTCAGCGACGCGCCGGCACTCTCCAGCGCCGCAACGAGGTTCTGCATCGTCCGGTGCGTCTGGCCTGCGATGTCCCCCACCGCGACCGTCTTGCCCTCGGCGTCGAGCGGGCACGCCCCTGCCGCCCAGATGGCGCGCACCGGCACATCGGCAACCGACGCGTACGCGTACTGCACCGTCTGGGAGAGTTCGTGGTTGCGGACAAGCCGAACACCTGTGCTCATGAAAATCCTTCTGCTGCGTCGTTCCCCTTACGATCATGCCTAACGACGGGCGCGAAGACATCGTTCCTGTCCTCGGCTCCCGAGCGGAGGTCTGCGTCTTTTGGTCGGCACGTAGGACGTAGCCGGCTCCCGGTTCCAGATGGGCCGAGCCCACCTGGCCTGGGTCGGGAGTTCTGCACAGCCGTTCAGGGGCCTTCGCCCCTGTCATGACGCTACGGTTCGTCGTTCCAGATCGGCACACGGCCCGTCGGCGAGGACCTTTCCTGTTCGGACCAAGCTGCTCGGCACGTTCCTTCCTCAGGACCTTCAGGCGAGGCCCCCGAGACGTGCCCGCTGCCGTATGGGCTGCTGCGCTTCGCCGTACTCGCCGAATCCTTGAACGCGGTGGGCCGTGGCCCGTCACGGAGGCGCGGCGCGGGCTCGGGTGGGGTGGCCTTCTCGGGATGTTGTTCCAACCGACCCCGCCGCTCCGGCTTCCAAGTGCGTCGACCATATGCGCATGTGGGCGCTATCAAGGGCTGAGAGCCTCGGGGTGGCTCTGTAGTGCGGCGGCAAGGAGGTTCGCGGCCCTGAGGTCAGGCATGCCTTCCTCGACGCGGTTCATGACGTAGCCGAACGCGAGGCCGGTCGCCGGGTCGGCGAAGCCGAGCGATCCGCCGCGGCCGGGGAAGCCGAAGGCGGTCGGTGAGTACCAGAAGGCGTCCGGCGTCGGGAGACCGAAACCGGTGCCTATGCGGACGGGCACGCGCAGGATGCGGTCCATGCCGCGGGCCTGTTCCGCGGTCGCGGCGGCCAAGGTCTCGGCAGTGAGAATGCGGTGCCCGTCCACCTCGCCGATGAGCGCGGCGTAGAAGCGCGCCAGGGCGCGAGCCGTACAGATGCCGTTGGTCGCGGGCATCTCCGCAGCCTGCTCCTGCGGCCTGTTGTGGTCCAGCGGGGGCGTGACGACGGCGAGCGAGCGTCTGGTCAACGAC
>NZ_FNCN01000085.1 GCF_900100605.1 Sinosporangium album
GAGTCCGCGGCAGGTCTACGGCGAGTACCTGGAACGGCAGCAGGCAGCGTGAACTGACCACTAACTAAGCTGTCCGGAAACCTCGGGGCACATCACGCGAACTGGAGCGCCGAGGCTGGACAGCCCATCGCTGCGGCCAAGGCACCTTCCCCTCAAGCATTCAACGGGCACTCAGCCGCACCGAATCCTCATTGCGCCGCTTCCCCGACCTGATCGCCGCACGCGGTGCCACCCTCGTCACGATCGACGCCAAGACCAGCCTCCCCAGCACCCACACCGACCGCTACGCGGTGTCCCGGGCCTGTCTCACCGCCGGGATGCAGTTCCTCGGCATGAACACGCCCGTCCCCCTCTTCTACGTCTTCGGAGACCTGGGAGTCCTCACCCCCGCCGAGATCCTGCACTACGCCGCCATCGGCCATCAGCCGCCTGGCGGCCCCTACTACCTGGTCAGCACCCGCCTTGCGCATCCCTTCGACGAGGTCTTCGGGGTTCCCGTCGGGTCCATGACCGCCTAGCCTCCAACGTCGAGGACCCGCCGAAACCGGTTGAGGTCTTCGGTGAGCCAGGGCTTCGCCGGGCTGCGCACGGAGCAAGGCCGGGTTCTGAGCTGGGGGCTGGCCTTCAAGTTCGACTCGTTCCCCTCCTGGCTGATCGCCGGGCTCACTTGAGCCCAACTCGACATGGGCATGCTCGGCTGCGGCCAAACGGATCGCGACGAATCACCCGTTCTGCCAATGTGAGTGGGGCCCGCGCCGCGACTACTCGGGAGGACGCATGCCTGCATGGGGCGAAGACATACCGGCCACCACCGCCACCGAGATGGGCACGGCTCTGCGGAATCCTGAGCACCGCTGGTCGGACCCGGCCCTGCTGACCTTCCCCGCTGCCGCGGACGAGCTGATGGCATGGCTCGCCGATGCCCGTGCCTTCGACGCGTCCTTCCACCCGGCGGCATTCGCCTCGGCGGTGCGCGACTACGAACACGCGGCCCACCACGGCCTGGGCACGAAGATGAAGGATGTGCTGGCTGCGGAGTTGACGGACGTCCGGCACGCCCTCACATCGCTTTGCACCGACTGGTCGGGCGAGCGGGAACCGGCGAGATCCGCACTGCGCACACTGATCGGCAAGCTGGGCGACCGCGAGGTGTTGCAGGCGTCGTGGCGGGATCTGTGGGTCAAGATCAGTAATGAGAAGACCTCGGCGGAAGCAATCGCGAACCCGCGAGATCTGTTCCTGGCGCTCGTGCGCCGGGCCGGCCACTCCCTGGAGTTCGGGAGCGAGTTCATCAGAGTCATGGCAGGTGTCCTGGACGACGACAGCTGGGCCGTGGCCGAGATGCAGTCCGCCCTCGACCACTCCGTTACGCTGAGGCCCGAATCTCGGGACGATCCCTTGGCGCCGTCGGGCCTGACGATCGGCGAGCGGGGCGCCTTGTGCGAGCGCTTCCTGGCGCTGGGGGCACCATCGAGCTGCCACGTGGTGTGGCTGGCCTACGAGGAAGCCAGCATGCCGGTACTGTTCTCCGCGCTGGGAGACGGGACCTCCCCCTTGAATGTGGACACCTCGGAGACTGGATCTTGAGATCCAGGGGAAGAGATGTCACTGATGGTGATGAAGCACTACCCGGAAGA
>NZ_FNCN01000090.1 GCF_900100605.1 Sinosporangium album
GGTTGCGTCCACGGAAGTGGTGTACGAGTTTGACCTGGCCACAAGCGTGGCGACCGTGAAATGAACACGGCCATCGCGTGATCCTTCAGGTTGCTGAAACCATGATCGAAGGAGAACAGGCGATGGCCGCGAACAACAGTGTGAACCCTGCCGCCTGGCTGGCGAAGCAGATCGAGACCGGCGACCCCGACATGTTGCGATCCATGGTGAAGACCATGGCCGACGCGTTGATGTCGGCCGAGGCCGACACCCTGTGCGGCGCCGGCTACGGCGAGCGCAGCGACGACCGCGTCAACCACCGCAACGGCTACCGGCCACGTGAATGGGACACCAGAGCCGGAACAGTCGAGCTCGCGGTGCCCAAGCTGCGGACCGGCTCCTACTACCCCGACTGGCTGCTGGAGCGCCGACGGCGGGCCGAGCAGGCGCTGATCAGCGTGGTCGCCACCAGCTACCTGCTCGGGGTCTCCACCCGCCGAGTCGACAAGCTGGTCGAGCAGCTCGGCATCAAGAACATCTCCAAGAGCCAGGTCAGCCAGATGGCCAAGAGCCTGGACGAGCAGGTCGAGGCGTTCCGCACCCGTGCGCTGGACGGCGGTCCGTACACGTTCGTGTGGCTGGACGCCCTCACCCAGAAGGTCCGCGAGGGCGGCCGGACCGTCCACGTGCACGTCCTGGTCGCCACAGCCGTCAACGTCAACGGCCAGCGCGAGGTCCTGGGCCTGGAGGTGAGCTCGGCCGAGGACGGCGCCGGATGGCTCGCCTTCCTGCGGGGCCTGGTCGCACGCGGACTGTCGGGGGTGCAGCTGGTGGTCTCCGACGCCCACCGCGGGCTGGTGGAGGCTGTCGGCGCGTGCCTGCCGGGCGCGTGCTGGCAGCGGTGCAGGACGCACTACCTGCGGAACCTGCTGACCACGGTCCCCAAGTCCGCCCAGCCGTGGGTGGCCACGCTGGTCCGCACGATCTTCGACCAGCCCTCCGCCGAGCAGGTCCGCGCCCAGCACTCCTGGGTGATGGAGTCGCTGGAGGCGCGCTACCCGGCGGCGTGCGAGCACCTTGACGCAGCCAGGGAGGAGCTGTTGGCGTTCGCCGCTTTTCCCCGTGAGACCTGGCGGCAGATCTGGTCCAACAATCCTCAGGAGCGGCTGAACAAGGAGATCAGGCGCCGCACCGATGTGGTGGGCATCTTCCCGGACCGTGCTGCGGTCGTGCGTCTGGTGGGTGCGGTTCTGGCCGAGCAGACCGACGAGTGGATCGAGGGGCGGCGCTACATGGGGCTGGACATCCTGGCCAAGGCCCGCCTGCGGGTTGTCGGCGGCGACACGGCCGCTCAGTATCCGCTCCCGCAGACGCTTACCGCTTAACCTGCTGGAAGGATCACGCGGAGATCAGCTCTTACACCACTCCGCTGGAC
>NZ_FNCN01000089.1 GCF_900100605.1 Sinosporangium album
GCGTGCTCCACCTCGAACTCCACCCGCACCGGCTGGGCTGCGGGGTCGGTGGCGGTGGTGTGCAGGGTCGGGGTCAGGCTGGTGGCGACCGTGGTGCCGTTCACCTGAGCGGAGGGTGTGACCTGGAAGGCGTCGACCGTCGGGTTGGGCACGTCGATCGTGGCGGTCTGCCATGCCGACCACGCCGAGGTGGTGGCGGCGGTGGTGTTGGCCGCGCGGGCCCGCCAGCGCACCTTCCACCCGTCTACCAGCATGCCCGCAGGTACGGTGACCGCGGCGGGGCTGCCGGAGGCGACGGCTCCGGAGGTGGCGGTCCAGATTTGGCCGGTGCCCTGCCCGGCGGGGGCCGCGGGGTCGTGCTCCACCTCGAAGGCGGCTGTGAGGGAGCCGGGCGCGGTGTCGGCGACGACGGCCGACAGCTGCGGGGTGAGCGAGGTCGCGGTTACGGTACCGCCGTTCGCCTGCGCCGGGGTGATCGCCAAGTCGGTGGCGGTGGGGGCGGAGGCGGGGCCGGCGGTGGTGACGGTCAGCGTGGGCGGTGCGGCGTAGTAGGTGTCGTCCGCCGAGCTGAACACGCGGTAGTTGTCGTTGGTGTTGGTCTCGTTAGGGTGCTGCAGCACCACGCCGTGGTCGGCCGCGCCACCTACCCAGTCCTGGGTGATGCCGGTGACGTTCCACTGCAGGCGATCAGCTCCGCAGTCCTGGTTGAAGCCGCGGCTGTCGGTCTGGGCGTCCTCAGTGGTGGCGGTGGGCTTGTTGCCCCAGTGCAGGGTGTTCTCGTCCCAGGATCCGGTCACCCGCCGCACCTGGATGCCGGGCCCTACCTGGGTGCCGCAGGAGGGGGCATCGATGTTGTGGAGCGAAAGCTGGGCATCGGTGACGGTCGAGCCGGTCAGGCTGGTGGTGTCGAACCGCAGGTAGACGCGGGACAGGGAACCGCTGATCCGTCCGGCCAGCAGGTATTGGCTGGTCGGGTCGGCGGGCCAGTCGGCATCGGTGGTGTCGGCCACTTCGACGTCGTTGTTGAGCGGCAGTGTGGTGGTCGGGTCGATGCGCACGGGGTAGGTCGTGGCGGGGTCGGTCAGGAACTTGTGGCTGGGTTTGAGCACCAGTTCGGTGCGGCCGCCTTTGACGACCACGTCGGTGGCGATCCTGGAGCGGCGGTTGGTGAAGCGCTCGCCGTCGATCAGACTGCCGAGAGCGTCGGCGTCCCACATGACCGGCTGCGGTGCCGAGGCCACCAGTGTGCCGCCCTTGCCGTTCTTGCCCTTCTTGCCGGGCTTGGGGGCGGTCAGCAGCAGGCGTCCACCATTGCCTTCGGACAAGGTCAGGCCCCCGGTTTCCACTCCGATGCGGAGTTGCAGAGGGGTGGTGGGCCGCTGACGCAGCACCACGTCGTGCCGGAACCCGGTCGGCAGTACGGTGACCACGAGATCTGCGCCCTTGCCGGCGGCGTCGGCGTAGGTCGCCACATTCTT
>NZ_FNCN01000095.1 GCF_900100605.1 Sinosporangium album
AGCACCAGAAAGTGGACCAGCGACAACCAACGCGTCCACAACCTGACAGTCGACGACATCCACACCTATTATGTAAGCGCACAGGATGCAGATGTCCTCGTTCACAACTCAGGAGAAGATTGCGAACGAGGCCTTTGGAAGATAACCGCCAGCAAGGCAAAGAATGTCAAGAAACACAACAAGTTCGGCACTTTCTATCAAGACAGAAAGGGCTACTGGTGGGTTAGAGACAACGCTGGACACGGGGGGTCAACCTGGAAAGTTTACAGGGGAACCAGCAAGGGGCTTGAATGGGTGGCCGACGCAGACAAATACGGAGACTGGATGAAAAGCAAACACAAAGGAGATGTCGGCAAGTTCATTTCCTGGAAAGATCTACGTGGCTAGAATATAATGAATGAACTTCGAAACAAAAGGCGAAGGGGGCCGTAGATGATAGATTCAGCAACAGAGTTCCTCGCACTTCGCCTTGGCGATGACCCTGCCGGATATAACCGAGCCGCTCGGGATTCTGCCCCGTTGGAAATCTGGCTCGAACTGGTCACCCACCACCCAGAAGCACACTTCTGGGTGGCACAAAACAAAACCGTTCCCATCGAGATACTGCGTATTCTGGCGGCTAGTAGCGATTGGCACACTCGCTCCATGGTGGCGGCAAAGAACAAAGCCACGCCGGACATCCTTGAAGTTCTCGCAAATGATGATCACGATGCAGTCCGACACACAGTTGCCGGACACCGCAACACGCCAACCAACACTCTAATGACACTCTGCAGTGACACTTGGCATGAAGTCAGGCGCACAGCGCAGGATAATCTGTCGAAGCGCGACAAGAAGGCTTGAGGCTGTAAGAGTCGGTTTTCTAGCACAAAATCCAGTAACTCGGTTACAACCCAGCTCGATGTGAGATTATCTGCTAGTTATTACCCAGCGTGGATAGCAACTACAGTGACCGCCTGCTTGAGCTTCAAATGGACAATCCGAGCCCAAGCAGGCGGTACTGTCGCCCTGCGCTGTAGAACCTGCCGCCGCTCGATATGTTCAAGCGCAATAGAGGGGTAGGTGCGCCGGGCCGCCGTGCAGAGCGTGGCGAACCCGCGACGGGTGAAGAGGAAAGGGCCGCCGGGCGCGGTCCCGGCGGCCCTTTCCGGCAATTGTGCGCCGGTTAGCGGCGGATGAAGGTCTGGCG